>CAXBBW010000005.1:0-225111 GCA_963974345.1 uncultured Balneolaceae bacterium
CAGCTTCGATCTAACTGTAGAGCAATAAAAAAAGGGCTAACCTTTCACAGTCAGCCCTTTGGTTAATAGAGGTATTTTTTAGAAAGCAATCACAGCTTCTAACATCACACCACTAAACTCTGCACCTTGGTATAGGCTTCCGTTGTAGCCATTTCCACCATAGGTTTGTTTTACATACTCAAGCTTAGTGAGCACGTTGTCAGTTAAGAACCAACCTCCACCAAAGTTAATACGGTCAATTTCTAGTGTTTGAGATGCATCTGATTTCTCACCACTTACTGAATTATATCGACCACCAACGTAAAAGCTTTCTTCTAAACCAAAGCGGTAAAGTGCTTCAGCACCTAATTGAGTAAATCCACCACCTGCATCAGCACCATTACTTGTTACTTCAAATACTCCAAAAAACTCTAGTCCTTGAAATTTTACGAATGGATTAATTTGGAATGCAGTTTCGTAAGCAAACCCAGGGTTGAATCGACCAGAGAAATCACCACCTTCAGCTACAGCATAGTATCTAGCGCCAGCACGGTCACCACCGTAGATATAATCGCGAGTACCTTTATCTGTACTATTGTAAAAAGAACCAGTTAATCGAACTCTTAGGTCTTCATTAATTTGTGAGTCATACCCTAGTTTACCGAAGAGTACAACGCCTTCATCTGTTGAAGTTACACTTTGATTCAAACGACCATTTGTTGCTCCAAGTACACCAATTATACCATTACTTTGATAGGTTACTTCCATGAAAGGTTCAGTACTAAATGAATCCATGATGTAATTACCAACAAATGGATTGTAAATAGCATTGGCATTATCAGATCTACGGTAATGAGTATCACCATAATTATATTGATCCATACCTACTCTAATTGAAAGTACTTCCATTATATCAGACATAAACCCTTCTTCAATGAAGTCTAATTGATCAATTTGTAAGAAACCACCTTTTACATATGCTTCGGTGTGGTGACGTGAAGATAAGTAAGTACGAAGGTGCATTCTCATACCTGGTGCAAGCTGAACATCAATGTTCAAATTTGCAGTAGGTAAGTTGAAATTATTTCCTAATTCAGCTAATGAGTCACCAGAATTAGTTTGTGAAATTCCCTGGAATTGAAGTGCGAAATCGCCTCCAACATGAACTTTTAACCCATCAAATTCTACTGAATTTGTTTTAGGATTTTCGAACTGGTTTAGCATTGCCTTGCCAGGAAGTGTAAAATATTGAATGTTGTTAACTTGTTGAGCTACTGAGTTTCCAACAAATAACACTGCCATTGCAACAATAGTGACGATATGTTTTGTGATTGATTTCATGATTTACCTGTATTAAGGTTAGTTGTGTTTGTTAATTTTTTGATAAAGTGATGTCGAATTCTATTTCTACTATATTCCCAGTTTTTAGAGTCCCCATCATTGCGGTAGGTGGATTAACTCCATAATCCTCCATATCGATAGTTTCGACTCCTGAAATAGAAATGCCGCCATTTGCCTTAACCTGATAAGCCCCAGTTAAGGAAATTTCTTTAGCTATTCCGATCAGATTTAAACTGCCAGAAACTGTTACTGAATCTTCTGTTAGTTCAGTAAGTGATTTGAATATAAATGAGATTCTTGGGTGCTTTTTAGCATCTAAGGCATCTTTTGTTTTATTATCCATGATTCGCTTTCCACTTTTAATGGATTCGGTTATCACAGAGAAACTCAATGCTTCTATACTTGTTAAAGCTCCTTCTTCCATTTTGAAAGAAGCAGAACCTTCAAATTCTTCAGCATTACTTTCCCAATCGTGTAAACTGGAAGTTCCTTTTATAAGTATGCTGCTTTCGCCCTTTAAAACCTGATAGATTTCTTGAGCTTTTGTTGGTGTGATTAATAGAATGGAGACAAGTAAAATATATAGTGCCTTCATAGTGTAATACCTCTATTACTTTGAGTTAAGTCCTTGTAGGACAATTACATTAGAAGGTTGCAACCTCTTTTGTTAATATCAAGTTAGCCCTGTAAGATGAAGAAACTGTGAAGATTCTATTTTTTAATTTCTTTGAAATCGAATAAATAGTGAGTGTCCTGAATTTATTCCAGACACTTTTATAGACTTATTGCTTCTTAATAAAAAATAATTACTTATATATTTTAAATAAGTTCCCGAATCATGAATTCTCTGGATTTTTAAGTTCTTTATCATAATTCCGATTCTCATATATTTTAAAATCACCAAATTTCTTGCATTTCAAATGTATCTGATAAGTCTTAAAAGGTGCTTAGAAGATTATTTGTGCGAATTAACCAGCTTATCGAAATAAACCCTTAATTCTAGAATCTTTCTTCAAATACTGGTGTTATTGATCCGTACGTCTTCCTATTTTGGATATCAAAATCAGATTATTTTAAATACTATTTATGTCAGACCCGGTTATTATAAAAAGAGTATCAGTACAGCTAAATATATCAGAGAAACAAATTAATACTGTAGCTGATTTTTTGGATGAAGGCGCTACAATTCCATTCTTAGCTAGATATCGGAAAGAGGCAACTGGTGGACTTGATGAAGAACAACTTCGTGCTGTTCGGGATGCACTAGAACTTCAAAAAACACTAGAAGCACGTAAAGAAACCATTCTTAAATCTATAAAAGAACAAGAGAAGCTTACTCCAGAATTAGAAACAAAAATTAGAGCCTGTACTGATTTAACTAAGTTGGAAGATCTCTATCTCCCATACAAACAGAAGCGTAAAACAAGAGGCGATAAAGCTAAAGAAAAAGGACTTGAACCACTGGCTCAAATGGTATGGGATCAAGAAGTTATAAATGGGAATCCAGATGATTTTGCCAAGGAATTTATTAACAAAGAGAAAGAAGTTGAAACCTTAGCTGATGCATGGAAAGGTGCTACTGATATTGTAGCAGAATGGATTAACGAAACTATTGAAGTTCGTGAAAAGCTTCGGAATATATTTTTGAATCATTCAACGATTTCTACTAAAAAGAATCCCGCAGTAAAAGAGCGGACTAATTTTGAAGATTATTACGAGTTTTCATCAAAAGTTGACCGATTAAAAGCCTATCAAATTTTGGCGATAAATCGTGGAGAAAAGGAAAACATTCTTTTTGTGAAAACGGAAGTTTGGGAAGAACGAACACTCGAAACCATCGATGATATTGTAATCACTAACGACATGAGTATTTTCACCGAAAAGCTACAAGATGCTGTGGAAGATGCTTTTAAGAGACTCCTCTCTCCTTCTTTAGAACGCGAGCTCAGAAATGCTCTCACCGATCAAGCTGATCAACATGCGATTGATACTTTTGCTACTAATCTCGGAAACTTGTTAATGCAGCCTCCCTTTCAGCATAAAGTGATTATGGGAATTGATCCTGCTTTTAGAACAGGATGTAAAGTTGCAGTAGTTGATGAAACTGGAAAGTACTTTGAAGGAACGACCATCTTTCCCACTCCTCCTCGAAATCAAATTGCACAATCAGAGGCTGTTATTGATAAACTGATTGATAAGTATAATGTGAACTTGATTGCCATTGGAAATGGAACTGCAAGTCGTGAAACTGAACAGTTTGTAGCTGACTTCATCCAAAAACGAAAAGAAGTAAAACCAAAAGAAGAACTGAATTATCTGATTGTAAATGAAGCCGGAGCTTCCGTGTATTCAGCTTCAAAAATAGCTCGAGAAGAATTCCCAGATTTAGATGCGGCTCAACGTGGGAATATCTCTATTGCTCGAAGAGTGCTTGATCCATTAGCCGAATTAGTAAAAATTGATCCAAAGTCGATTGGTGTGGGTTTATATCAACATGATATAAATCAAAAACAGCTAGCTTCTAAACTGGACGATGTGGTAGAAAGTTGTGTGAATGAAGTGGGTGTGAATCTGAATACAGCTAGTTCTCCACTTCTATCTCATATTTCAGGATTAAGTAAAAAAGTAGCAGATAACATTGTGAAGTTCCGTGAGAAATCAGGTGCCTTCCAAAGCAGAGAACAAATCAAAACCATTGATGGAGTTGGTGATTTCCGTTTCCAACAGGCAGCCGGATTTATGCGAATCCCTGAAGCTAAAAATCCACTAGATAACACAGCCATTCACCCTGAAAGCTATGAAGCTACCGAGAAACTCTGCAATCTTTTTGGGATTGACGTTGAACATCTTTCTACTCAAAAACAGGTTATTGAATCCAAGCTTGGAAACCTTAATACCAAACAAGTTGCTAATCAGATAGGGATTGGTGTTCCTACTCTTGAACTAATTATTGAGAATTTGAGAAAACCTGGTCGCGATCCCCGTGATTCGATGAAGAAACCTATTCTCCGTACTGATGTAATGAGTATGGACGATTTGAAAGAAGGTCAAAAGCTTGAAGGAACCGTTCGAAATGTTGTAGATTTTGGCGCTTTTGTTGATCTGGGAGTAAAACAAGATGGCATGCTACATATCTCAAACATGTCTAAAACCGGAAAACGAGTTGAAAACCCACATGATGAAGTCGGTGTTGGAGATATCATTTCGGTTGAGATTATTTCTCTGGATTTAGAACGTGGTAGAATTGGATTGAAGCTTGTTTAGTGGAAAGTAACAAGGTAACAAAGATGCAAAGTGACAGAGTATTAGAGTAGCAGAGTGTCACCATCTGCGAGCCGAGCGAAACGATCTCCCATTCAAAGCTCCAATAGTCCTCTCCCTGAGCCAAAACAAGTTTTGACTCTGTCCCTCCCCGAGGAGGGACAGGTTCTAGCTTAAATTAATTTCGGGGCAATCAGAGGGAGGACGATCTAGCTTCTACAAATTTTATTAGCAGAATCTACATTAAACACTTCTTTCAATTACTTATCTTATTACACTGAATCAGAATGATAGTTTTTTATCAACTCTAGCTTTCCTATTCAATAATCATTCATTTTTCTGTTTTCTGAATCGTACATGTCTCAAAAATCTCTTGAAGAAAAACTTCCTAAACTTACGTTACAGCAAATAAAAGAAAGCATTACCGTGCTGGAAACATTGACTGCTGACTCAAATCAAATTTTTGAGATTCCAGAAGAAGAACGTTTAGCACTTATTATGGCAGCAGGGAAATTATCCCGACCAAGTAGAGAGGAATTCAGGAAGAGAAAGAAAGATGCCAAACGAGCAAATAAAAGAAAGATTAAAGAGAAAGATCGTCACGCTCGAAATAATACTGGAATTCGAAGTGCTCGAGAAGCCGTTGTTTTCGAAGCTCCAAAAATGATTGCACTAACTGGAAAAGAATCTGAAAAAGAAGTCCCGCTAGAGTCGCCAAGAAATTGTTATGTCTGTAAAGAAGTCTTTCACAATCTCCATCACTTTTATGATACCATGTGTAAAGGTTGCGGTGATTTTAACTATGCGAAACGTTTTCAAACCGCAGATTTAACTAATCAAGTTGCACTTGTAACAGGTTCAAGATTAAAAATTGGCTACCACATCACCTTAATGATGTTACGCGCCGGAGCCACGGTTATAGCTACTACCCGTTTTCCTGTGGATTCCGCTCTTCGCTTCGCAAAAGAAGACGATTTCGAGAAATGGGGACATCGACTTAAAATTCATGGATTAGACCTTCGGCATATTCCCAGTGTTGAAATTTTCTGTAATTTCATTGAGCAACGATATGATCGGTTGGATGTGTTGATTAACAATGCTGCTCAGACTGTTCGTAGACCTGCAGGATTTTATCAGCATTTAATACCTAATGAAGAACGATCTATTTCAGAACTCCCTCCCTTTGCTCAAGAATTGCTTAAAGATCATGATTCATGTTTGCAAGAACTCCGAAGTCTTAGCGAAGGATTTGCGGAAGGTGAGAATAAAAATCTACCTGTAACTTGGCATGGAAAACAATTAGGAATCGGTTTGAGTGCCTCTGCAAAGCTATCCCAAATTCCATATAGTATTGATAACTCCTTAACGGCTGAAGAAGTCTTTCCTCAAGGGAAACTGGACGCCGATCTTCAACAAGTTGATCTCCGTAAAACAAATAGTTGGCGATTAAAATTGGGTGAAATTCATACAAATGAAATGTTGGAAGTCCAGCTCGTAAACGCTGTAGCTCCTTTTGTTCTATGTAATCGTTTAGCAGACTTGATGAAGAAAGAGGATACTGGAATGAAGCATATCATTAATGTTTCTGCAATGGAAGGAAAATTTCATCGCTGGCATAAAGAAGATCGTCATCCTCATACCAATATGGCGAAAGCAGCTTTAAATATGATGACACATACAGCGGCTTCCGATTTTGCTAAATACGGAATTTACATGAATGCGGTTGATACAGGTTGGGTAACGGATGAAGATCCTTCTGAGTTAGCCAAAAGAAAAGAAGACCTGCATGACTTCCAACCTCCACTCGATATTGTGGATGGTGCTGCTCGTGTAATGGATCCATTATTTGATGGGATTAATACTGGAAAACATTGGTGTGGAAAGTTCTTAAAAGATTATCGCCCAATTGATTGGTGATTTTTAAGTTATTATTGTTGGGTTTTATTTTAATACAAAAAGTTCACCAATATGAAAGAAATTACTCCATATAAATCTGTTAACAATGCAATAAAATCATTAGACAATGGTGGTAGATTTTATAATCTCATCACAAAAGCAAACGATGGAAATATCACTACGGCTGAGCTAAGTAAAGTTGCTGGAATAGTTTCCGGAAAACAGAAAATGGTGTTATTCCTCGAGATGTCTCTTTTAGAACTTTCAACTGATTCTAGAAAAGAAATATTAAAAGTACTTTCGAAAGATCTAAAATCTGCAATCAATAAGTATCCAACACAGTTCCTATCTCCTTCAGAAGCAGAAGAAAAAGGGACACTTTCCCAAAATGCTATTGTTACTGGAATTCCTACGTACCTTGAATCTAAATCTGATTTCAAAGGATTTATTATGATTCCAATCATGACAGGCAAAGTTACAACATTTACTATGATACCCATTATTGACCAATATGATGTCTATGAAGTACGAGATCATAATGTCTCCGAACCTTTCTTAATTGCCCATTCAAAGAGTAAAACTAAACTTCCCAAAAATAGATATACTTTTGGAGGTGTTTTAAAAGAGTTAAACGAAAAAGAAGATGAAAACGCCTCCACTAAAGTATTCTTGGAAACACATTATTATGTTGAAGGTTGAGATTTATTAAAGAAAATTATTAATACTCCTTATCTTCATTTTCAAATTAAAAAGTATTTATGAAATCAGCACAAGAGCTCGAAAAACAACATCATTTCCAAGTTTATAACCGATTTCCAGTTACCATTGACCGAGGATTTGGAGCCAAGGTTTGGGATATAAACGGTGTCGAATACCTTGATCTATTAGCAGGTATTGCTGTAAATAATTTAGGTCATTCACATCCCGCAATTGTGGAAGCAATCAAAGAACAAGCAGACAAGATTCTTCACGTTTCTAATTTTTATTACACCGAGCCTCAAAGTGAGTTTATATCTCGACTTGCTTATTTATCTGGCTTAGACCGTGTTTTCTTATGTAATAGTGGGCTCGAAGCGATGGAAGGATCCATTAAGCTTGCTAGAAAATGGGGGCAAGATCACGGCAAATCGGGAAATATCATTTCGTTAGAAAATGGATTTCATGGTCGTTCAATGGCAAGTATTACCCTAAGTAAACCAACTTATCAAGAAGGATTCGCTCCGCTTCCGTCTGGATTTATTCAATCACCATTTAATGATTTTGAAGCTTTACTCAAAGTAGTAGATGATCAAACTATTGCCATTGCTTTCGAAACCATACAAGGTAACAGTGGAGTGAATATTGCAGAAAAAGAATTCGTGCAGAATGTTCGTCAGCTTTGTGATGATAAGAACTTTCTTCTCATTATTGATGAAGTTCAAACTGGTGTTGCTCGTACTGGTAAATTTTGGAGCTATGAGCATTATGGAATTAAACCAGACATTGTAGCTGCTGCAAAAGCTTTAGCTGGAGGAATTCCTATTGGTGCTATTATGGCGAAAGAAGAAGTTGCTTCAGCTCTTGGTTTTGGAAATCATGGAACAACCTTCGGTGGCAACCCATTTGCATGTGCTGTCGGTAATGCTTGCCTTAAAACTATCGAAAAGGAAAACTTGATTGGGCTTGCAGCAGAAAAAGGTGAGTATATGATGAAACTCATCAAAGAGAAAACAGCCGGAAACAAAAAAGTAGTTGATGTAAGAGGAATGGGATTAATGATTGGAGTAGAGCTTTCAGTTCCAGGTCGTCCAATTGTTGAGAAAATGTTTGAACATAAAATACTTTCAAATGCTGCAGGCGGAAATGTGCTTCGAATTGTTCCCCCTCTTGTTATTACTCAACAAGAAATTGAAAAGGCCGTTGAGATTCTCGTTCATTCATTAGCATAAGATGATATCGACTAGTTAAGCCCATCTACCCTTATATCCTTTCAACCTTTATAACTTGTTTGGTGTCATAAACCGATAATCCGAATTGATTATACATGGCCACATCAGCGGCGTCTCTACCATAACCAACAGCAACATAACCACCTTTGGAACCTGTTTGAGTAGCATCAAAAGTATACCAACGCCCACCTATATATGCTTCGAACCAAGCGTGCATATCCATGGGTTTTAAATCAACTAAATACCCTACAACCATTCGAGCAGGAATGCTAATGCTTCTGCATAATGCTATCCCTAAATGGGCTAAGTCTCTACACACTCCTGATTGCTGTGCATTTACTTCAACCGCTGAAATGGGGTATT
The DNA here is from genome assembly GCA_963974345.1 of uncultured Balneolaceae bacterium. Classification (GTDB taxonomy): domain Bacteria; phylum Bacteroidota; class Rhodothermia; order Balneolales; family Balneolaceae; genus RHLJ01. The sequence goes on from CAXBBW010000005.1 coordinate 8,769, forward strand.
CACTACTAAAAGGCAGATATTTAATATTCTGCTTCAACCATTCTTCAATTCCATGTACTTGATCATAACCTGGAGTTAAGTGTTGTGTAAGTTCTGATCCCATCATACCAAATCGATCCGATTCGCAATATCTGCTTGGCAATAAATAGGTAACAATAGAGTCTGGTAGATTTTGAATTTCAACGAATTCAGCTCCTGGGGCTTCATCAAAGTGTTCAATCGTTTTAACCTGCGCAAATGTTTCAATTTTGAAATTACTTACTGGAGCAATCAATCTTTGGCAAAGGTTCCCGAAGGTGTCAGTGAATTCATGTACTGAAGTATTTGGGGTAATTTTGTACTCATCTTTAGAAACCCATTGTTGAGCACCACTTCGAGGTCGCAACATTAGGATAAATGGAGTGGGCTCAAAAATATTAAATTCTAAGGTGCAACTAGTACTTAGCCACATAATTATTCTTGGCGATTATCCCTTGACTACAAGTAAGTAATTCTGTATCTTCATAACAGATTAAACAACTACTGATATGAAGACTTACACATTTTTCGATTTCCAAAAAGAGTTTCCTACTGAAAGAGCTTGCTTAGAGTATATCTTTAACAGGCGTTACCCAGAAGGATATGTTCATCCAGAAACAGGGGAAATATACGAAATCAATAGCGACTTATATTATACTGAGTCAAGAAAGTGTTTCACTTCTGCAGACGGTAAAATTCAGGTGTACCCAACAGCTAACACGATCTTTCATAAATCAGCTACAGAGCTTGTTAAATGGTTCTATGTAGTATTCCGTATGTCTCAGTCAAAGTGTGGTGTTTCTGCTAAGCAAATTCAACGTGAAATAGGTGTTACTTATAAAACAGCATGGAGAATGTGCCACTTAATCCGTACAAGTCTGACTCACGATGAGTCATTGTTTACAGGAACCGTAGAGATTGACGAAACGTATGTTGGTGGTAAGCCAAGAAAAGCAAAGAGAAACCCAACAGCACCAAAAAAGAAGAAAACTTCTAAGCGTGGTCGTGGAACCGATAAAATGCCTGTTGTTGGAATGGTAGAAAGAGACGGTCGAGTAAGAGCTATCGTAACCGCTAATGTAAAGAGAGACGTTGTTTATCCTTTTATCACAAAAAACGTTGCTAAAGGCTCAACTATCTATACGGATGAATACCACTTATACAATACAGTAAGCTCTTTAGGGTACATTCACGATACTGTGAATCATGGTTCAGAAGAATTTGCAAGAGGTGAGGTTCACACAAACACTATCGAGGGTTTTTGGAGCTTCTTAAAGAATGGTATTCGTGGAGCGTACAAACATACTTCAAAGAAATACTTACAACTTTACGTTAATGAGTATGCTTTTAAGTGGAATTACAGAAAAGACCAGTTTAGTCTTTTTCAGAATCTTCTAGCTTCGACTTGTCGGTAAGAATCACCTTATCTAAGGCTTTCTTAAAGTCTATATCCGAAGTTTTTTGATCTTCTGTAATCTCTATTTCGATATGTAGTTCTTCATTTTTCATTTATCAATATGTAAAAGGAGCCCCAAATACTACTTCAGCAATATGATCAACTAAGTATCCGAAGTTTTCTTCTTTTATAAAATTTCTTTTTGTGCCTGATACTATTTCAGATTCTCTAACTGGAGTAATTAAGTGAGTTCTCACACAAGACCCTTTTGTAAGCCCCTTAGTTGTAGCGTCTTCTTCTAATTTATAACTAAACTTATCATTGTAATTATCTGTATCACTTATCATAACGCAAATATAAAATTCATCCAATTCAAATACGTCTTGTACTGATAAAATTATTGCTGGATGTAATTCAATTTTTCCATTTAGAACAAATGGTACTTCAACTATTTGCCTCTTTGAGTAGGGCATCACCAATTATTTTTTGACTGTTTATTATAAGGCTGTCCTTTATATAATTGGGCGTTTTCCTTTCTTGCTCCCCCTCAAAAGTTCTAGCGTATATTCTTGCCTCAGTTCTATTTATCAAGCGTATTAGTTTCTTAAATTTAACCCTCAACTCTTCACTATCAGCATAGCTTATATCAGAGTATTTTTTATCCTGTTTTAATACAGTTCTTCTTAAATTAACAATTAAGGGGTAAATATCTTTTGCGTCTTTAGAGCTTAAATCGTTTGCCACCTCGTATACTGGTATTATGATACGCGCTGTATTATCAATTCCCTTGATTACCTTATTGATTAATTTATTTAGAGTAGAATCAAGTATATCTGTAACTTTCTCTAAAAGATAAATTGGGGCGGTAAGAAAATAGCCAGCAGTTAACTTTCTACTGAATACCCTATTCCTTTCCGTTATGTTATGTTGAAATGTAATACTGCTCATTTTACGCCATTTTTACAGATTCAATATATTATATGATACTATCTAGTAATAAACAACATTTATAATATATGCTTATTAAACGATTTAGTTTCATTTTTAATACATCTAAATCTTAGAAAAGGTTCCTAATATACGGAATTATAACATCCTAAAAAGTGGAACTTATTGAAAATCTTCCGTATATTTAAAAAGTCTTACATCCTTGCACATCTTCATGTACAAGAATTTCGGAAGCCCTTATTATTAAGTTGATAAGGGCTTTTTTATTACCCTCAAAAAGAGCGTTACACATTCTTCATACATACGTCATTTCCTTTGACTTTTATAGTTGTAAAAGTTATTTTAAAGCTAGTTCGTCATACGTATTACTTTTAGATGTAAGACCCTAATAGAAATTCTTGACTAACTATTTTTTAAAGCTCTTGAATGGGCAAGTTATACCATATTTATAATAATCGGCTATTTACAATATTGAGGGACAGAGTAGAATTTTAAAAGGCACGTTGGAAAACAGCGCTTGTACTTTTTACCTTTCGCACCTTTTGTTGCAAGTAAACTATTATTTGATTGGGTATTCCTTTAAACTAAAACAGTTCTTTGAAATAAAATAGCCCGGTATTCCAGTACCGGGCTTAGAGATTTGCGGGGCATTCAGGTTCGACCGTCCTGGGCTTCCTATCCACAGCGGAAGGGTTCGATTCCCTTATGCTCCACTTTTCTTTAACCGCAACAATCAACACACAAGGAGGTGATAGCATTGGTTACTATTAGAATAATCATTCGTCGTCGTAGAGCGTAAGCTCAAAAAATGCTGAGCAAGTATTTGCAGTACTTGCGGAACATTCGGGGAGGCTTAACGGCTTCCCTTTTCTTTTATTATTCACTTCCTAGAACGGATTCTCATTAGTGAATTATATTTGCTAATGTAAACATTACAAATGTAAGTTGTCAAATTAATTTAGCAAATTGTTGCTATACAGTAAGTCAAAGAGCTATTTTGATAATCCTAGTTATCACTTGTAACTAGGGGATAATCGCCTTATTCTTTAATGATGAAATAGTGATTCCTTTTAATATCGCTAATTTTTAGTTGTATTGAGCCTTAAATGATCAAAATTAAACACTTTTACCTAATACTTATCATATAGTTTAAGGAAACCGCTTTTCTGAAAAATTAAAATGGCATCACTCCTTTTTTTCTCCGTTATTTGACTACTAATTTTAGACTAATACTATACATATTATGAGACGCAGAGACGTTTTGAAGTATGCAGCATATGCATCAGGTGCGGCGGTAAGCTCTCCCCTTTTTAATTCCATTCTTTCAGGAACTGTTTCCAATTTTTTAAATCGTACGGAAAACTATAAACCACTTTTCTTAAACGAACAGCAGTTTATGCTTCTTCGGGATATTGCAGATGCAATACTGCCAAAAACGGATAGCCCTTCTGCTTCTGAAGTTGGTGTACCAGCTACTATAGATGCAATTATTGGAAATGCCTATTCGAAGAAGGATCAACAGGAGTTTAAAAAAAGATTCTCCAATCTTGAGGTTTATTTGAAACGACAAAATTTCTCTGAATCTGATCAAAAAAAGAAAGTGGCTATCCTTTCTGCTTTAAATGATTCTAAAGATGAAAAACTAGGTCTAACTCGATGGGCATATATTGACATCAAACAACAAACGATCTCTTATTATTTGAGTAGTGAAGAGATCGGTGAAAATTATTTAAACTATCTGCCAGTCCCGGGATATTATGATCCTTGTATTACTCTAGAGTCTGTTAACGGAAAAGCGTGGTCAATATGAATTTGAATATGAAAGCAAAAGAAGAAAATACCTACGATGCTATAGTTGTTGGCTCAGGTATTAGCGGTGGTTATGCTGCCATGGAACTCACTACCAAAGGCTACAAAACTTTAGTTTTAGAGCGTGGACGAATGGTTAAACATGGAGAATATCCTACTGCAAATCTAGATTCTTGGGATCTTCCAAATAGAGGAATGGTGAGTGCTGAAGAAAAAGCTTTGCACTATTTCAAGCAAGACCGATTGAATTGGTGGGTAAATCAGGATAACAAGCATTGGATTAACAAAGATGACGAATATTCTTATGACGAAGTAAAACGTTTTGATTGGATTCGAGGTCATCACGTTGGTGGTCGTTCAATAATGTGGGGACGACACTGCTACCGCTGGAGTGATATCGATTTTGAAGCAAACTTGAAGGAAGGTATTGGAACCGATTGGCCTATTAGATATAAAGATATTGAACCTTGGTATGATTATGTTGAAACTTTTGTAGGTGTTGCTGGGCAAGCTGAAGGTTTGAAACAAGTTCCTGATGGAAAGTTTTTAAAAGCTTTCCCTTTGAACTGTGCTGAACAACATATGCGTGAAAAAGTTCTTGAAAAATTTCCAGACCGAGTTATAACTCCCGGACGTGTAGCAAACTTAAGTGAATACGATCCTGAAGTTCATAAAGGAACCCGTGGACAATGTCAAAATAGAGATAGATGCTGGCGGGGCTGCCCTTATGGAGCCCCTTTCTGTAGCCTCTCTTCTACGTTAGCTGTTGCTGAAGAGACTGGAAATTTAACCATTCGCCCTGATAGCATAGTTAGTGAAATTATGTATGATGAATCTACTGGTAAAGCAAGTGGAGTTCGAGTTATTGATTCGAATACTGGAGAAATCATCGAATTTTATGCTCGTATAATTTTCTGTAATGCTAGTACCGTTGGAACTACTGCCATTTTATTAAATAGTAGATCTAAAACATTCCCGAATGGACTTGGAAATGAAAGTGGTGAATTAGGGCATAATATGATGGACCATCACTATGGAATGGGTGCAAGTGGAGAACTGCCTGGCCTTGAGGATTCTTATTATTATGGTCGTAAACCTGGTGGGTTTTATATTCCACGATTTCGAAATATTGACGAAGAATCTCAAACAAAAGAATACTTAAGAGGGTTTGGATATCAAGGAGGCGCATATAGAGGTAATAGTGTTCCTAATGGAGTTATTGGAGCCGAATTAAAAGATGAAATATTAAAACCTGGTCCATTTAATGTTAGTATCACTTGTTTTGGTGAAATTCTTCCAAATCATGATAATAAAATGGAATTGAATTTTGATAAACTTGATAAACATGGAATGCCAACCATCGTATTTGATGCAGAACTTGGTGAAAATGAAAAGAAGATGCGTGAAGATGGTGTTAATTGTGCAATTGAAATGCTAGAAGCTGCTGGGTGTATAAACATTAGTTCTTACAATTCTGAAACTGCTCCTGGAGCTTGTATTCATGAAATGGGAACTGCAAGAATGGGCCATAAGAAAGAAAACAGTGTGCTAAACAAATGGAATCAAATTCACAGTGTGCCTAATGTTTTCGTAACAGACGGATCATGTATGACTAGCGCAGGAACACAAAATCCAAGTATTACATATATGGCACTAACTGCTCGTGCAGTTGATTTTGCAGATAAACAAATCAGGGCAGGAAAGCTTTAAACTATTTTATCAGGCTTATTTTTGTGGTTTGAACCTGATTTCTAAATGAAACACGGATAAAATATATCCCGCTTGTTAAGTTTGGTGCGTCTACATTTATAGTCTGAATTCCAGAATTTAGTCTTCCCGAATACACCTGAGCTACCTCCTGCCCAAGCATATTATATAAGTTGACATTCACCTCACCTGATTCTGGAAGTTCGAATTCCACATTCCCGGTCGGGTTAAAAGGATTTGGATAAAACCCGTTTAATTTGAACGAAAAAGATTCATCAATTTCATCTTCATTTGAATCTATCAACCCCGATTTTGGGGTTGAAAGCCAATACACCGCATTTCGAATTACCTGTCCGTATGGATGATTAATATTTATACTTTCCCTTCTTTCTCCAGGCTCGAAGTAAGCTACTCGACCTATAGTTTCATCTTCAGATGGATCAAAGAGCTTAACAAATCCTGAAGTATGAACTTGCGAAGATGGATCCAGATTATTAGAAAAGAGTGGAGTAATCTCGTTTATTTTTTTCCCGAAAACTGCTCCCTCTACAAATTCCATATTGTTATAAATTTCATCATAGATCGGAAATTCCTGATAATAAGAATAGCTTAAATTAGATGATGGTAGTGAGTGTGACTCATTCCATTGAGACGGAGCTTGATGTGAATTTTCATGCTCTACTCCATAAGTACTTATAAAATGTCCATAATTCGTAGCATACATATTATAATTGGTAAGACTAGCTGACCAGGTAGCTTGAGCAGATTGAGCTCCAAATAACTGATTCACAAGTATATCTTTGCTTCTGGGACCATCAATATCATTATATAATCCGTGGTGCAAAGCTAGTACTCCACCGCCATTGTAGGCAAACTCTACCAATGCTTCTTGTAAACCATCATTTAGTCCCGTGGACCAATGTTTGAAGAATATTATTATATCGTAGAACTCTTCGAAATTTTCAAGGTATTCTTCTTTTGTACCAGTTTGATCCAAAAGAATCTCCAATTCATCTACAGAGAATTCAAATTCATCATGGTTTGAATCAGTTTCCAGCAGTGTAACAAGATGTGTAAAATCTGCAGGAAGGTTTTCACCTGTTCCATAATTACAGGGCACATCATTTGTACGGTTACTTGCTAAGCAATTTTCAGGATCGATCGCTCCTCCATGTAAAATCAAAACTCTGGGAGGAACCACAACATATCTATTCAAAAGAGGTCTGGTTTCAATAAGATTAATTAAAGTTTGAGCTGCATATGCAACCGTTTGAGGATACCAATCCCTTGTGGTAATAATATTGTAAGCTCCTTCTTCTTCATAATCAAAAGCCTCATTTGGACTTGAAATGGTAACTCTGTCATTAGGTTGGAAAATAACCCCTAGTTCCGTTAAAGTAGGTTCTGTATCATCTTCTGGAAATCCGGTCGCATTTTGTCCTTTTAATAAACTAATCCCAAGAGCTTCAGCTCCTTCACCTTCAGTATCGGGAATTCTCCAGAATACCGGAAGACTTGCTCCATGACATTGAGCCATTACCGGTCTTCCATTTAAAAGAAATTCTAGTGCAAGTTGATTTAGTTTTTCTGCTACCGCTTTAATATCTGTTTGGCTTATTAATCTGTTTCCTTCTCCCTGACTGGAATAGATTCCATCCAAACGATACTGCAAAGCTCCGGTTCCACCAACTATAACCATGGCTGCATATTGAGAAATATTCTCTATTTCCAGAATGCTCCCATTAACAGGTACATATTCTGGAGTCGTATTTAAATCGGGATTCCATTCTCTTGTAAACAAATCCAAAAACTGAGACGTGAACTGGGTATAACTCCCACCGGGAAGTGTATTAGCCGTTTCTTCAATGTTAGTCTCTTCAGGAATCATATACATAGAAACTGAGTCATTACCTGCACTTCTTACATCTACTTCATAGCCTGATGCTTCAAACGCTTCTTTCATAACAATATATTCGGAGTAGTAGGTATCCTCATATGATACAAACATCAGAATTTTTTTAGCTTGTGAATACGCAGTAACACTAACCATGCTTAGCAAAAGAGAAAGCATCAGTTGAAGTAAAATTTTCTTCATGATTTATTTTTTTAACTCAATTAAACAAAAATATTTGAAAATTCCCTTTTTACTTAAAAGTGTACTCAAATACTAACCAATCAATTTTTTGCTACTACGAACCTATTCACCCTTTAATAAACAAATGTTACAATATTGTTTTATAGTAGTTTATGGCAGGAATTATGGTACTATGTGTTGCTGACTTAAATCGTTTTGGAGATTCCTCTGCGGTTTAGTCATATCTCAACTAATAGGATACCAATATGTCAAAAGGAAAATCGATAAAAAAGAACTCCGGTAAAACCGCGCCTTTAAAGACCTTAAAAGAAAAACGAGCTGCCAAGGCTGAGAAAAAGAATGGTAAGAAAAGCTTTATAGAAAGCTGATTTTATTTTTACTACACGCCTTATTGATACCATAAAGATTGAAAAATATATTTTTCATAGACTATATTTATAGATCAAAAATAGCGGTAATATTGGATTAGGGATATCCAAAAACTGGAAACTCCAATAATGATATTCCTTTTAAACCAATGGGAGTAACCCTCATGTCAAAAGAAAAATCAGTAAAAAAATCCGAGAAAAAAGCTCCAGCTAAAAATCTTAAAGAAAAAAGAGCTGCAAAAGCAGAAAAGAAAAGCGGCAAGCTTTTTAAGTAAGAGCTTATTCAAAAGGGAAATCGTATAAACGACCGATTTCCCTTCTTATCTTATCTGATTAATCCATTATCAAACTTTCTTAGCTCTGCTCTTTTAAGTTTGTACACAGTTTTTATTTAAATAACACTTGTTTCATCATTCTTTTTATAGTTTCTTCATTTCATAAAAACTATTCGCTTCAAGAATGAATTTCTTAAGAAAACTACGTAGAGGGAAAATGGGTAAAAGTGGATCTTTACGCTATTTAGCTTATGGTATTGGAGAAATTGTATTAGTTGTGATTGGAATTTTGATAGCAGTTTCACTCAATAATTGGAACGAAGAAAAAAAGAGTACGGAAGAGTTGAACAATATTTACTCATTGTTAAAGCCGATCTGCAAAATGATTTACAGGACATCCAAAGAGTAATGGGTTTTCATGAAAATACCAGTCATCTATACCGAAAAGTTTTAACCGACTCTCTTACTAGAGAAGATTATTTTACGTACGAAAGAGCTCCATTTCTAATTCTTGGGTATCCAGAAGTATCATTTGATAAAAGAGGACTGAATTTACTTAGTGAATTTAGAAGTAATACAGACCATGTTCAGGATAGTTTAGCTTCAAAAATTGTAGACTTCTACACAGAGCGTCTACTCGAAATTAAAGTAGACGATGATTTCAGGGCAAAGGATTTTGAGGACAATTACTTCCATTGGAAAAATACCTACCCATGGTGGCACTCGTTTATCTCTAGAACTAATATTGATGGTTTTGTGGAATATGCCTTAACTGATGTCGACTATAAGAATCGAGTCGCCAATGCATACTTCTTAACCTACGATGTTTTTCTTCCTGAACTTGTTGCATTCAAGACTCAAGCAGAGGAGATTATCGGAAATATTGAGAAGCGTGAATAATAAACTTCTGGTTAGAATATTTGTCTAAAAGCAGTTTTAACCCTTTCCAACTCACTATCTCCAATCTGGAAATGGAAAGTAGCTCTAAGCGTTTTTGGTCCAAACGGAACTACATGAATATCTTTTTTGGCTAGTTTTTTTTGAGCTGAAACAGCATCTTCTTCCAGTAAATCAAAAATTACAATATTGGTTTCAACCGAATCTAAGTCGATGGAGAGTTTCGAGCATTCGGAAACTGTTTTAGCAAACTCTTTAGCTCTATGATGATCTTCTTTCATCAACTCCCAATTATTATCTAAAGCGTACTCCGCCGCCGCCGCAAGCAATCCAATCTGGCGCATCCCTCCTCCCCACATTTTTCGGTATCGACGAGCTTTGGCAATTCGTTCTTTTGATGATAGTAACATTGACCCGACTGGGGCTCCTAATCCTTTACTGAAACAAACTGAAATGGTGTCTGCAATTTGCCCAAAAAACTTTGGAGCAATTCCTGTGGCTGTCATTGCATTCCAAATTCTTGCCCCATCTAAATGAACTAGCAACGCATTTTCATATGCAAAAGCTCTTATCGCGCTCAGTTCTTCCTCCGAGTAACAGCTCCCGCCACCTTTGTTTGTTGTATTTTCTAGACAAACTACTTTCGTTTTAGCTTCCCAATCGAACGCTCCTTTAATCTGATTCTCTAATTCAGTAACACTCAATTTCCCATTCTTTCCTATTAATGGTTTAATCTGAACGCCTGATAAAAAGGCTGCTCCGCCAGTTTCATAATTATAAATATGCCCTTTTTCATCAATTAGAATTTCATCTCCAGATTCTGTCAACACCTTGATTCCCAATTGGTTACTCATTACTCCACTTGGTACAAATAAACCTGATTCCATTCCAAACATAGCAGCTACTTTTTTCTGAAAGGCATTTACTGTAGGGTCCTCTTCAAATACATCATCTCCAACAATAGCTCCTATCATTGCATTTAACATTTCGGGAGTTGGCTTGGTAACGGTATCACTTCTTAAATCTATCATCTTTGTGCTTTTCTTTTTCATTGGGATGGAATATACTCAAAGACTAAAGAGTAGTAATTAAAAAATCGTTTTCGAATCAAGATTATCAATTGGCAATCATCCATTATCCGCAAATTTTCTTCAATCTTAATAAAAGAATGAACTCTGCTGCAATAAACATTAATACTTTTGAGTAGCAATAAATACGATATCATAATAGCCGGTGGTGGACTATCTGGTTTAAGCCTTGCTTGGTATTTAGCTAAAGGTGATTACAAAGGCGAGGTGTTAGTTGTTGATTCTACTTTTGCCCCAAGAAATAGTAAGACTTGGTGCTTTTGGAGCAAGGAAAAACCTCCCTTTCATGAAATCGTCTATAAAAAATGGCGGAAGACATTCTTCTCTGCATTAGATTTTGACGCTTTCTTATACATGCAAAATCATAGTTATTTTTGTGTTCGAGAAAGTGACTTTAAAGAATATGTACTTACTGAACTTAAAGAGAGAAAGAACTTTCATTTGCTAGAAGAAAGTATTCTGGACTTTTCATCCAACCAAATGAAAGCAGTACTAGTAACTAAATCTAGCGATACTTATCTAGCTGACTATATTTTCCAAAGTATTTTCAACCCTATTTCAGAAAATCAAAAACAACCTAAATATCCACTGATCCAACATTTTCAAGGACTCGAAATCAAAACAAATATTCCTGTTTTTGATCCCGAGACCTTCACAATTATGGATTTTGATGAAGATTTCACTGATGGTATAGCTTTTATTTACGTACTTCCCTTTCGGCAAAATAGAGCTTTGGTTGAATACACTGTCTTTTCTACAACTCCTTTCAAAAAGAAGAAAGAGTATCGAAAAAAGATTAAAGCTTACTTAATGGATAGGTACAATTTATCGAGAGAAGATTATGAAATTAGGAGAAAAGAATATGGGGAAATCCCCATGGAAGACCGTGAATACAATCCGACTTATGCACCAAAAATAGTTAATATTGGCACTGTTGGTGGACTTACTAAACCCAGTACAGGATATACTTTCACACGAATTCAAGATTATTCCAAAAAACTAGCTGAGTCAATAATTAAAGGTGAAGAAGTACTTTTACCAACACAATCTGAATCCCGATATCGATATTATGACCTTTTGCTTTTACACATAATGCATACTTCTTCTAAAGAAAGTCTTCGAGTTTTTAGAGAGCTTTTTAAAAATAATTCTCTTGATAATATTTTCGACTTTCTTTCTGAGGATACTAGTTTTTCGGAAGATTTAAAGATAATGAGTAGCGTACCTTATACCCCATTCTTAAAAGCTATTTCAAAGAATTTATAATCAACGTTCCTTTCTTTATCAAAAATTCATAGAAAGCTATTACTCTATGTTAACTATTATAGGAAACAGTTTCGGAGGGAGTATGAAGGCTTTAATTATATACATGAGTAATCATGGAACAACGGAAAAAATTGTAGATAGATTAAGTTCTTTACTTGGATATAATACTTCTACTATCATAAACCTTCGAAATCAAGAAGTTCCTAACTTAGAAGATTTTGATACTATTATTATTGGTGGATCGGTTCATGCCGGGAAAATCCAAAAGAAATTACGACTCTTTTGTTCATCTAAACTAGAGGAATTAGTCACCAAAAAAATAGGACTATTTTTATGCTATATGGATGATAAAAATAGGTATGAAGAATTTCTAAACTCTTTCCCTGGAGAACTTATTGATCATGCTAAGGCAAGTGGTTTTTTTGGAGGCGAATTACTGTTTGAAAAAATGAATTTTATTGAAAAAGCTGTTGCTAAAAAAGTAAGCAAACATAAAGAATCTGTTTCTCGAATAAACTCACAAGCGATCAATCATTTTGCTATTCAAATAACCGGGTAAATTACTTTTTTACTTATAAGGCATAGTTTTTATTTAAAATTGGAATAGTTTTATTACCTTTCAAAATCGGGTTCAACAGTCCTCGTAAAACAAAATTCGGGTAACCATGAGAAAAAAAATAACTAATTATTCCTTATTAGCTTTATTAGTGGCAAGCTTCTTAACACCATCTTGTGCTTCAATTTTTAAGGGATCAAGTGCAGATGTTAGGGTAAATTCAAATCCTGCAGGTGCAGATATATTTATTAATGGAATAGATAGAGGTGTAACTCCTCAAACCTTATCATTAAAGAGAAACCAAGACTATGTACTCACTTTTAAGAAAGAGGGTTATGAAGATGTTAATTTCGAAGTAGCAAAGAAATTTGATATTGGAACTGCTGTTGTTGGTAATATTTTCTCGTGGGGTCTAATTGGGCTTATTGTCGATATTGGTACCGGAGCTGCATATTCTTTAACTCCTGCTGATGTTGAAGCAAACTTAGGAAGTATGCAACAAGCTGGTATTATTGATGCAAATGCTAATCTTGAGAATGGCGATATATTTGTATTTATGCTCACATCAGATCAATGGGAAGAAATAAAAGCTGGTAAGTAAATTACTTTTTCGTTTTGAAGCCCAGTTATTAAAAATTGCTGAGCTTTTTTATTTTGTCCCCTATTTAAATAATAATTTGTTATTTAAATAACCCTTAATACATATTATTTATGGCTTACAACGAGTTACTTGCAGAACGTATACTCAATGTTTTAGATCAAAAATCTGTCGATTACATCTCGAAAAAAATGTTTGGAGGTATATGTTTTATGGTTAATGATAAAATGTGTTTTGGCGTTATTAAAGATGATTTAATGGCAAGAGTTGGTGAAGAAGCTGAAATAACCTATCAAAATGATGAGGGTGTTCGACCAATGGATTTTACAACGAAAAGAATGAAAGGCTATTTGTATGTAAATCAAATGGCTCTTGATAAAGATCATGATCTTGAACTTTGGGTTCAACGCTGCCTTAATTTCAATCCAAAAGCCAAATCCAGCAAAAAAAGAAAATAGAAATAATTTTTATGAATCCTTTTGCCCCAATTACCATCTACTTGTTGAACATCAACTAAATTAATTAAATTATGAGCACAACAACTTCTTGCCAATGTACCAATTGTGATTGCACACAATGTGATTGTGGAAATTGTAAAACCAATAATTGTACCTGTGTAAATTGTGATTGCACTAAATGTGACTGCTGCAAATAATGAAAAAAGACACTCAAGATATTTGGGACTCAATGAAAGAGTCCCTTTTCTTCTTTATTCTGAAAAGAGTTAAAGACGAAGATACCTCAAAGGATATCTTGCAAGAAGTCTTTATCAAAGTTCATCTAAATCTGGAAAACTTAAGAGACCTTTCGAAAGTACAATCTTGGGTTTTTCAGATTACTAGAAATCAAGTAGCTGAATATTTTAGAAAGTCAGATCGGCAGGTTTCGCTAAGCGAATTCAACGAGAAAAATCTATCTGATGATTTTGAACACTCAGAAATTGACTTCTGTTGTTTTGAAAACCTTATTGATGAACTTCCCGAGAAGTATAGCGAAGTTCTCACTTTGATAAATGTAGAAGGGAAAAAACAAAAGGAGGCTGCAAAACAGCTTCATCTAAGTCTACCAAATATAAAGTCTAGAGTACACCGAGCTAAAGAAATGCTTAAACAGCAATTTATAGACTGCTGTCAATTTTCACTCAATGAAAAAGGATTGCTTGTTGGTGAACAGAATTGCCAGCGATGTAATTGTGCTACTTGATGTATAAATATTGAGATAAAAAAGCCATAACCGCGGTTTCTGCTCTAAGTCTATTTTTACCTAACGAAACGAACTCCCCTCCTTTTTTCTGATTTAATGCTACTTCTCTTGAAGAAAAACCTCCTTCAGGACCAACTAGTAAAACGGTTTGTTCTTTTACCAACGGTTTGGGTTGATTTGACACTTCAATTTCTTCGTGTGCCATTATATATTCAGAGTCATGGTAATGATTAAATACCTCATCCAATGAGTTCAGAACAACTAATTTAGGAAGCCAGAATCTACCACATTGTTTAAACGCGCTTACAATTTGTGTAAATAAACGCTCTTCATTTAATTTCGAACGCTCCGAGTGATCAGCATTAAACAAACAGATTTCCCATGCATCAAGTTCTACTGTTTTTTCGATAGCAAATTCTAATCGATCCCTTTTTTTGATAACTCCTAACGCTAAGACTTTTCTTTTGGATGGAATATCTTCTACCGACTTTTCGATTACTTTACTGATTACAGTTCGTTTATTTATTTCCGTAATCTCTGCTTTAAACCTACTTCCCTCACCATCTGCGACAAGAATATGATCACCCACCTTATGACGAAGCACTTTACTGATATGCAACGCTTCTTGATCTTTAATTTCCACCGACTGCTCTACATTGAAATCTGATTTAGGAGCGTAGAAAATGTTATTCATTTAAATATTTTTGAATTAATAACATATTAAAACAAATAAAGCCATACTGAGCCTTGTTTCAATATCGATAAAGTTAAATAATAAGGTGATAAAAATTAGTGAACTTCTGAAGGTAAGTTTTTAGATGAAAGGAAAAGTTAAATAAACTACAAACTGATCCTTTTGAGGATACTTCCGAAGGACCTTGTTGGATAAAATACGAGAGATATACACTTGAGTACACAAGAAATCAATACCCAATTAGTTCCTTCGCTTTCGCTCTGGTTGACTTTAAAAAAATTACTATCGAGTATTTACTTAGATACAGCCTTTAAATAGGCACCGGGTTCAAATGCAGTTTCTCCAGTTTCAAACATTAATTCGAGATAAGGCTCACACATCCTGCAATTATTACTGCAAAAGTCCATTGCTTGAAGTTCAGAAACTTCTGTTATCTCTTCCTGCTCTGCATATTCTTTAATTTCAGTAAATGTCTTGTTATGACATATACATCGATTGACTAACAGGTTACTCATGGTTGTTTGAAGTGCTTACCAAGTTTAAGTCCTTGGCCCTGATAATTGCTATCAATCTCGGTTCCATAAATGAACTCAGGTAGTTCAGTATTCGGCTCAAACTGCATACTAAACAAAGTCTGACCATCTTCTATCATAAACGGAACATCATGAGAACGGACTTCCAACACAGCTCTAGCTCCTTTATCGTCAATACTTCCACCAAAACCACTATCAAAGAACCCCGCGTAATGCGTTCTAAGCTCTCCTGATCCGGTATCATATGCCATCATTTCACAAGCTAAATGAGCAGGAACTCGAATTCGTTCTTTGGAAGCGAAAATATAAAAGGCTTCTGGTTCAAGGATAAATTTAGCATCAGGTCTGGCATAGATAGGTTCCCAGAATTCATCTACTTCATAGTGATTGATATTTTCCAGATCGATAAAGTTCACATGCTTTTTGCCTTTATATCCAATAATCTCTCCTTTCTTGCCCTTAAGCTGAACACTCATGAAAAGACCTTTATTCACTTTAATTTGATCCATCGAAACAGGATTCACATTCTCATCAAATAACAAAGGGTCTGTAGCGTGAATTCGTAATAAATCCTGATCAGGAACTACTTCAAATCCATGCCGAACACGAAGTTGATTCAATCGCTGACCCGTTTTCACTTTTATAGAAAATGATTTAGGTACTACTTCTAAATATAAATTTCCTTGATAACCTGGCGTTACTTCCTCAAACCTATGTGAATAATCTGTAATTACCCGTGTGAAAACATCCAGACGACCGGTAGAACTTTTAGGATTTGCTTTCGCCGAGAGATTTTCTAACGAGTGAAGTTGAACTTCACCATGATTTGCTTGACCGTTTTTGTAGCCTTGATTTATGGAATAATGAGATTTTGGGAGATTCAGTTTCTCCAACAAAGGAATAATGTATACACAATTTTCTTCGAGAACAGCTCCCTCTTTTAACGAAAATGAATACTGCTTTAACTGTTCAATTTTTTCCTCAACCGTTTCATTTTCGGGAAGAAAACTACACCGTACTCGATAGGCAATTTCTCCTAAACGGAGATCCAATGAATTAGGCTGAAATTGATCGTCCAGAATAGGATAATCAGGGTGAGCATCTAAAATTCCAAGTTCTCTAAGAACTCTGAGTTTTTGAACTGGAATAACTCCTTTGGTACGTAAGTGAACTTCTTTTGCAGTGGTAGTCATTAATCGCTTGTCTTCAATTTGCTTGGAAGATACTAAGGTAGAAGCTTTGAGCAAAGTTCGAGTTAGATGTTTAGGTTTTCGATTGGACTTTTAACTTCTTGCAAGCTTTGCGAGGGAGTCGGCAAAGCACGACCGAAGCAATCCCCATAAGATTGCTAAGCTCGCAAAAGACGATCTTTTTTTGCATGATGAGACTTTAAATACTCCAAAAATATGTGCAGACCATTTAATAAGAATGCAGCGTATTTTTGCTATAATTTTTAAGAGTAAGAGTATGTTTGTACTTTGTTATTAAATCGCTTCTATTCATCATAGCCAATTAATTTGTAGGAATATGAGGAATAAAAGTTAAACATGTAATTGGGATATGAGGAACAGAGTTCTTCATATGCCATTGTTGGGGGCACATTTTGAGAAACATTGCGTTACAAAATCAAACAGATAAATGACAGAAAAAATAATCAGACCAAATTGGCTAAAGATTTTGATTGGAGTCTTTACTACATGGACTATGTTCTTGATTACTATGGCAATATTTCTAATTGTCGTATGGATAATTCAGATTAAAATTTTAGACATAGAAATTTCAGGTATACCTGCATTGATAATTTTATTAGCTGAGTTAATAGTATCCATCTATATATCGTATAGATTAACAAAATGGCAAAATAGTTACATGGATAAAAAATCACTTCGATTTAATTACATCATACTGATAATATTGATAATACTATCTTTTATTTTCATACCTGCTCCGATGACTTATATGATTTTCTAAACTATATCAAATTGATTTTTGTAGCACATATAATGAAAAAGGCACTTATAATATTATTGACAGTATTTCTAACTCAACTGACTTTTGGACAAAGTATGGATGAGTTATTGAAAATGTGGAATTCGGAAACTGTGAGAATCGGAGACAGTGAAAAAGAGAGAATTGATTCCGAAATAAAAGATCTAAAACCAATTGAAAAAGTACTCATAAGTACAAGTTACTCTAATGGTAAATTGAAAATTTATAGTCATAATCAATCAATTAGAAAACTTGACAAAACTTACACTCTGTCTGACACAACTTTTTCCGAAAGCTACTATTTCATGGGACGTTGGCCATTATACGTTGAAATAGAACATTCAAATCAAAAGTCACCTGATAAGTTCTACTTTGACAAGACAAACTTGATGCTTTGGATTGACTCAAATCAAGATGAATTCACAGTCGAAAATGAAAAGTGCAGTAAATGGTGGTGGAATTTAGCCGAATCTATGGATAAACTAATGATGATAGCTAACTCTGAATCCGGGCAAGTAAATGAAGATGAAATAAAATTACCTGACCCACCACCAATGTCAAAAGAAGATTCTCTGAAAATGATTGAACTAAAAAAACAATTTGATGAATTAATGAAAACTGTTCCTGATAGTTTAAAAAAATAAAATACGTGCTACAACAAAGCCTAAAAAACATAGCCCAAACCTACCTTACCGTTGCTACGTTTCTTAGGCGAAACGTTGGAGAAGAATTCGCTTCGCTCTTCTTCTCCAACGTGCCGGGCTAAGTTCAAAAGTTGCGAAGCAACTCATCCCTACCCTCACTAAATTCAATGGGTAAAACCAACTGTACTTAACCCAGCTCATTAGTAGTAATTAAGAAATATTTATATGAAAAAAATATTACCTCTAATATTCATCGGATTACTTCTTAACAGTTGTACAAGTAATAAAACGGAACTAGTACTTCTCGGTACTGTACACCAACCAATTCAAAATTTCACGCCTGATAGTCTTTATAATATCTTGGTAAGGATTAAACCTGATTTGATTCTTTTCGAAGTGGACTCTTCCTTTTTCACAAGCGATTTTGAGTTTAACCTAACTTGGGAAAGCAATGAAAATATTGCCACTGTTAACTATATGGCGAACTTTGACGTGGACGTTAGACCATATGAATTCACTGGAAGAAATGAATATCGGAGAGAAATTGGAGCTCGACCAACAGATGCCAAAGCAATAGAATTGCTAGACAGCCTTTACAGAAATAACCTATTAGACTCTTCGAACAGAAAAATCTACCAAACCTTTCTTAAAGTAACTGATTCTCTTAATTCGTTTGCCTACTTAGGTGCAAAGGCTTTTAATAATTCCAAAACGGATGAAATTGCTCGACTCAGACAACAGTATCAATACCAGGAAGTCTTACAGATAATAACCGAGTACCCTATTTTTTCTACCACTTATTTTTTAAAAAATGATGGTGATAGTATTAGTTATGCTGATGGTTATAAAAGAGCGTCTGAATTCTGGGATTTAAGAAACCAAACAATGGCAAAGAATATATTGTATTTCGTAAATCAATATAAGGGAAGTAGAATTGTTGTTTTAAACGGATATTTTCATAGATATTATTTGAAATCCTTAATAGAACCTAAACAGGATGAGTTGGGTTTCATTCTTAAAGAATTTCATGAATATTGAATTCCACTCCCAAAAAATTACACTGAATACTTGAAATAAGCCTTTTGAAAAGAAAATATGAGGCAGGATTCAATGCTTCTTGCAACTGCGGCTCATACTCATTTTAGGTAGTCTTAGGAGAGGAATTCATCTCGCTCCTCTTCTCTTACGCCTCTTTCAGAAATCCCTCGATTAAATCTTCTGGGTGACTGGTAGGAACAACAGGGAAATCAAACCAAGTATCCAGTTCTTCTTTGAACCCTGTTTTATTTAGATAGTCATTTAAAGCGAGGTTTAAGCCCTTCGTATATTTCGGATGATCCGTCCCTTCAGGATCTTCATGCCTTAAATCATTCTGTGCAAATCCTTCAAAAACAGGTCCAGTTATCTTTATTCCAAACGCTTCTGGATTTTTACCAATTGGACTATGAACCGTAGTTGTGAATTGATGCCAGAAAGCAGATTGAATACAATTTTTCTGGAATAACTGTCTAACTACTTCCAAGGAATCAATAGTTTCTTGCTGAGTTTCGGTTGGGAAGCCGTACATAAGGTATGCATGAACTAAAATTCCATGTTGAGAAAAATTATGCGTTACTCTGGTCACCTGAGCAATATCAACGCCCTTTTTCATCTTAGCCAATAAACGATCTGAAGCTACTTCTAATCCACCTGTAACGGCTATACATCCTGATTTTGCCATTAATTCACATAGCTCAAAAGTAAAGGTCTTTTCGAATCGTATGTTTGTCCACCAAGTGATATCTAGCTTTCTTTTTATTAATTCCTTTGATAAAGCCTTCAACATTTTTGGTGGTGCAGCTTCATCAACAAAATGAAAACCTGAAATTCCTGTGTCTTTGATGATCTTTTCAATTTTATCGGCCAACTTCTCTGCAGTGGTAAGTTGGTAATTACCAATGTAATCTAAGCTAACATCACAAAACGAACATTGCCGCCAATAACATCCGTGCGAAATCGTCAATTTATTCCATCTTTTATCTGTCCACATACGATGCATTGGATTTACGACATCCAAAAAAGACACATATTTATTGAACGGTAGTCCTACATAATTAGGCGCTGGTAAGTGTTCATGATGATAAATAGTATTTGGGATATTATTCTTAAACACTACCTGATGATTCTCTAGCACAAAAGTTCGTTCGAGCTCATTGATATCAACATCACCGTCTAAATACTGAATCATTTTAAGCAAAGGACCTTCCCCATCATCCAACGAAATAAAATCTACGATTTCAAAAATTCTTGGATCTTCCAGACTTCGAAGCTCGGTATTGCAATATCCTCCTCCAAAAGCGACGTGGATATCAGGGTAAAACTGTTTGATAAATTGAGCACATCGTAAAGCGGCGAATAAATTCCCTGGAAATGGGATCGTAAAGCCGATTAAGTTTGGAGCATGGGTTTCAATTTGATCTTCCAGAATATTCAACATCTCATCTTCGATAAGAGTCGGCTGATAGGTCAGGAATTCATCAATTTGATCAAAGCTACTTGCTGAAGTTCCAATTTGCTCGGCATACTTTGTGAATGCAAAAAACTCATCCACATTTGCTTGAATGAAATCTCCTATTTCTTCTACAAAAAGGGTTGAATAATGCTTTGCTTTGTCAATTACGCCGATCTCACCTTCTTCCCATTTAATCTCCGTATTCACATTCACCAAACGATGACCCATTGGTAAGAAATCAGGTTCTAAAATTTGATACGCCGTTTCAAGATCATTTTTTTGAAGAAATCCAATTACCAAGTCTACTCTTGAAATATATCGTTCTTTTATTTCTTTAAGGTCCGGGAAATGATCATTCCCCAATTCCTCTGCTTCTTGAAAAATAGTACGTAAAAAATCACTCGTGAAAATGGAAGTGAATAGCTCGATACTTAAATCACAATGTGAAACTGAAACCTCGTGTTCTTCCAGAAATCCTTTGAGATAGGAAGTTGCCGGATATGCTGTATTAAGCTGAGTGAAAGGTGGAGTAACTAAAAGTAGTTTGGTTCGCATCGTGTAAATATACCGCTCTTTTATACGATGAAAAACATGATTTTAATATCTCTTTCTCGTTTCGCAGCTATGATTTAAAACCCTATCTATACTTTCTTATCTTTGTGACTTATGAATGAATATTTTAAGTCGGTTATTTTAGAAAGTACGGGTGCTTCTTCTTTAAATGAAAAAAAGATCATCCAAGAATTGTGGAGCGGATACGGAAAAATCATCCGAGTTGAATTGGAGAATGCTTCCGTAGAAAGTGTAGTTGTGAAACACATTCAATTATCCGAAAACAAAAATCACCCTCGTGGATGGAATACCGATATCGGTCATCGAAGAAAGCTAAAATCGTATAAAGTAGAAACTACTTGGTATGATCGATACAGTAAAAAAAGTACTGCTCGCCTTCCCCACTGCTTGGCCATTGAGAAACAAGATGATGAGGTTCTAATTGTACTGGAAGATTTGGATGAAGCGGGTTTTCCGTTGCGAAAAAGAAGTATAAAATGGGATGAAATAGTTTCCTGCTTGAGATGGTTAGCAAAATTTCATGCAAGTTATCTGGGTAAGATTCCTGAAGGACTTTGGGAAGTCGGAAGTTATTGGCATTTGGAAACTCGTCCACAGGAATTAGAAGCATTGAACGATCAAAAGTTAAAGGAAGTAGCTTCTTTTATCGATTCAACGCTGAATAACTGTACATTCAAAACCTTTGTTCACGGAGATGCTAAACTTGCTAATTTTTGTTTTGCCAAAGATGGTCAAGTTGCTGGAGTAGATTTTCAGTATGTAGGCGGTGGTTGTGGAATGAAAGATGTGGCATATTTCATAGGAAGTTGTTTAAACGAAAAAGATTGTGAACGGTTGGAAACACAAATCTTAGACACCTATTTTGAATGTTTACAAAATGAATTTGATAAACCGAATGAAGCCTTAGAAGCTGAATGGAGATCTTTATACAGAGTTGCTTGGGCAGATTTTCATCGTTTTTTAAAAGGTTGGAGCCCATTTCATTGGAAGATTAATAGTTATAGTGAACGTGTCACCGCAGAAGTAATTAAAAGTTTATAGAAATGGATTTGTTAAAACTCACAGAAATAGCAATTAAAGCAGCAAAGGACGCTGGTCAACATATAAAAAAGTATATGGACGAGGATGTCGCTTTTGAAAAAAAAGAAGGCGGAACTAACTATGCATCTCAGGTGGTTACAAAAGTTGATAAAGAATGCGAGGATATCATCCTCTCTAACCTGCTTCCCTCCTGCGAAAAATATGATCTGGCATTGTTAACAGAAGAAACCGAAGATGATAAAAGTAGATTCGAAAAAGACTTTTTTTGGTGTATTGATCCCATTGACGGGACATTGAATTTCATCAATAAGGAACCAGGTTTTTCTGTTTCGATCGCGATGATTGCGAAAGATGGTACACCTCAGATTGGTGTAGTTTACGATCCCACCACAGATAATTTATATCATGCTGCTAAAGGAAATGGCGTGTTTAAAAATGGAAGCCCCTGGGATCTCCATAATGAAAATAATTATCTCACTTATGTAACCGACAAAAAACTGAAAGACACTCCACGTTTACCAGAAATGAAAGAGCTCATTCAAAAGCACG
The DNA here is from genome assembly GCA_963974345.1 of uncultured Balneolaceae bacterium. Classification (GTDB taxonomy): domain Bacteria; phylum Bacteroidota; class Rhodothermia; order Balneolales; family Balneolaceae; genus RHLJ01. The sequence goes on from CAXBBW010000005.1 coordinate 31,507, forward strand.
TCGAAGAATTAGGTTTGCAAGGATTCGAAGAACTATCAGGTGGTGCATCGGTTATGAATGCCATACGAGTTTTAGAAAATGGTCCCGCTTGTATGATCAAATTCCCCAAAAAAGAAACCGGAGGCGGAAGTATCTGGGACTTTGCCTCAACCGCCTGTATCTTCCAAGAATTGGGATTGTTCGCTACAAATTTTGATGGTGGAAAACTGGATTTGAACAGACCTGATAGTACGTTTATGCATCACCAAGGCATCTTTTATAGTAACTTAGTGATAGATAAGTAATTAGTAATTGCTGATGTTTGTACTTTATCAGCAATTGGCTTTACTTCTTGTCGTTCCCATAGATAATATGAATTTAAAATGTAATGTAGTTATGGAAGCTGGAGCCTGCCTTTGTCGGCAGACAGGCTTCCAGACTGCATTCCCGAGCAAGAGCATGGAAACAAGAAAAAACCTAACTAAATTTAATGGGAAAAACGACTGAACTTAGGACGGGATAGTTATCAATAAGCTAAAAATATATCTACCAATTTAACTTGTTAGTTGTAAAAGAGAAATCTAACAATTCAGAAATCAAGGAAATTGCTTCTGAATTCGGATTGAATTACGCAGAATATAAATTGGATTAAACTATAATAAAACCAATTACCAGCAAAACCAATCGGCAATGCGAGTAGTGGGTGAATACTTTTAATATGATTAGGAACATGGATCAATCAAAACTCAAGAACTTATTTGTTGGACTGGTATTAGTACTTTTCATTGGATGTGAAGAGGGTCCTATTGGACCAACTGGCTTAAATAGTTTAGTGAACATTAGTAATGAAGTTGCAGGAACGAACTGCGAGAACGGTGGCGTTGAAGTTCAAGTTGGAATAGACAACAACTCAAATGGATCATTACAAAGTGATGAAGTTTTAAGCATAAGCTATGTTTGTAATGGTGATGATGGCAACACTAGCTTAACATCTGTAACAACTGAACCAACAGGAAAAAACTGTACTAATGGTGGAATAAAGATTGATTCAGGGGTAGACATCAACAGAAATGGAACGCTTGATGATACAGAAATAACTGCAACAGCCTATGTTTGCAACGGAATTGACGGAAATAACAGTATTACAAAGATCACTAGTGAAGCCGCAGGAACTAATTGCGAGAATGGAGGGCTTAAAATTTACACGGGAATTGATAGTAATTCTGACGGAACTCTAGATGATTCAGAAATCACAGCTACTGCTTATGTATGTAACGGAATTAGCGGAAATGATGGCCTAATCAGAACCACTAATGAACCAGCAGGAACAAACTGCGAGAACGGTGGACTTAAAATTGACACAGGAGTTGATAGTAATTCTAATGGAACTTTAGATGATTCGGAAATCACAGCTACTGCTTATACCTGTAATGGTGTAAATGGAAATGTTAGTTTAGTCAACATTACAGATGTAGTTAATGGTTCTAGTTGCGAAAATGGTGGTATCAAAATTGAGTCTGGTTTAGATAATGATGGAGATCTTACTTTAGACACAGAAGAGATTCAAATTACTAGGTATGTCTGTAATGGAATAAATGGCATCATCAACGAAGAAATTCAAATAAAAGTAGTAGATGGGATAGGATCAGCAGCAAACACATCAAGTTCAACCCCAGTTGTTGTCTCTGGTTCTACATCTTTTAAAATATCAAATTTTGCCAATGTAGACTCTGTTGTATTTGTTTCTGACCCTTATGTTTCAAACACCTCAAATTTTGCACTTTTGGAACTCTATAATATTACGAATAATGTAGTAATTGCAAATAGTCTGATCAGGACAAATAGTTTATTCGCTGATAAAGTTCAGATCAAAACAGACAACATTTTTAGTGACTTACCTACTAATGAAGTGACTTTAGGAATTAGGTTTAGTTCAGAAATTAATGGTGAGTTTTCATCAAGTGGAATACCATTTATTTTCCTATATAAAAGCAGTAATTAAATCTGAAATAAACGAATTGGCGTTAAAAGGTCCCCTCGTTCCGAACGTCCTCCTTCGGGAAATTGTGCTGAACTAGATTCAGTATGTAGTCAAGAGGTTCTAAAAAGACTGAAATCGTATACAGCTAAAAAGATTATGCAATCGCTAAATGAAGAGGTCGAACACAATATATATCCTTATGCAAGATTCCATTTCCTTGCTTATGATACCATTCCCCTTCGATGAGATTATTTAGAGTAGTAACGGATTATTATGTAGGACTCTACCAATCACCCTAAAATTGCAGCTAGATTAGCTTTGTACTTCTTCCCTATTGGGATTTCATGATCTTCGATAAAAATTCTGTTCCCTTCTATACTTTTGATATGTTTTACTGCCACCGCAAAGGATTTATGAATCTGAATAAAATCTTCAGCTTGGAAAGAATTTATAAGTTCAGAGATTTTCTCCCGAATAGTAAGCGTGTCATTCTTAGTAATAACTTTGGTGTAATTCCCAGAAGCTTCTAAAAATAGAATCGAGTCAATCTCAACTTGGGTATACTTCTTATTCTCTCTTAGAAAAATGGTCTTCGGTATTTCCGTTAGTTTTTCAGAAGGAATCGCAGTTACTCTTTTTGAAGAACCAACTGCTTTATTAACGGCTTTCAGAAATCGTTCAAAACTAAATGGTTTAAGTAGATAATCTGAAATATTGAGTTCATAGCCTTCTAAAGCATATTCTGCATAGGCCGTACTAACAATCACTTTGGGAGGATTCGGAAGTGTTCTCAGAAATTCAAACCCTTTCAGTTTCGGCATATTTAAATCCAGAAAGATTAAGTCAACGTTATGTTCACTTAGGTATTCGAATGCTTCAAGCGCATCATAACAGTTCTTTTTCAACTCCATATTAGGGAGCATGTCGCAATAATCTTTTATCACTTCGTGTGCCAAATATTCGTCGTCTATAATTAAATAGTTTATCATAGGAACTTAATTGATAAATGAACTTTATATATACCATCTGCATTAGAGGTAGAAAGAAAATGCTTCTTAGGATACATTAACTCCAACCTACGTTTTAGGTTTTTCAACCCGATACCCTGCTCTTCTGATGCCTCAGTATCGTAATTATTTTCGATTGAAAAATTGAGAATCTGCTGATTAGCAATCATATTGAGTTTGATGTAAGCCCCTTCTTTTAATTTTTCAACACCATGTTTAAAAGCATTTTCGAGAAGTATGATAAATAATAAAGGCATAATCTGATATCCTTCTTCTTGGATATCCAAGATAAATGAAATATCTATTTCTTTATGATACCGCATCTTATGTAGCTCGATATAATTCTGCAGATACTCTACCTCCTGCTCTAGAATTACCCAATCCTTTTGGCCTTCATAAATACTGTAGCGCATCATATCCGAAAGCTTTAAAATCATCTCTCTTGCTTTATCAGAGTCTTTACCTACTAGAGCATACAGATTATTTAATGTGTTAAAAAAGAAATGAGGATTAACCTGACTTTTCAAGTGCAGAAGCTCAGTTTTAGCCTTTTCATGTTTTAGCTGCATGACTGATCTGATTTTCCAAATCACCCATGGAATAGTAACTACTAAGGTAAAAATGAGCATACCAATAACCGAAATCACCTCCAGGTCATACCCATCTTCTATTCCTTCTGAAATCACCATCATAAAAAACAGTATGAAGTACCCCAGAATTATAAAAAGTAGTCCGCGCTTTTTTATAAATGTAATCATACCTAAAAATAGTCATGTATTCCCCTTCAACCAAAGATGTTGATGTACTGGCGATTTCGAAGTTTAAACGTCTTAATTAGTGTGATGAAGTTACTTCATCAATGTAAATCGGGTTTATAAACTTCGGTAGATGTTGTTTATCCCAATTCTTTTCTAAGGCAAAGCTCATGGGTTAGATTAGTTCAAAAAACGAATTCAAGTCTATGAACAATCTTACTATTACTAACCTTTCCAAAACTTATTCAAACGGAGTACAAGCTCTGAGTAACGTTTCACTTGAAGTTCCAACTGGAATGTTTGGACTTCTGGGACCCAATGGCGCCGGGAAGTCGACATTGATGCGAACCATCGCTACGTTGCAAGACCCAGATGAGGGATCTATAACTTTGAGGGGCTTAAATGTTTTGAAGGATAAGATGGAAGTTCGACGATTACTGGGGTATCTGCCCCAGGAATTCGGCGTTTATCCTAGGATTTCGGCCGAAATACTACTCGACCATTTGGCCATTCTTAAAGGCATCACTAATCGAAAGCAACGAAAAGAGATAGTCGAAGTTTTACTTCATAAGACAAACCTGTATGAAGTCCGCAAAAAGAATCTCGGAGGATATTCAGGAGGTATGAAACAACGCTTTGGAATAGCTCAGGCTTTACTTTCTAACCCCAAGCTAATCATTGTTGACGAACCTACGGCAGGGCTTGATCCTACGGAGCGAAATCGGTTTCACAATCTATTGAGTGAACTGGGTGAAAAGACCATTGTAATTCTGTCTACTCACATTGTTGAGGATGTAAAGGAGCTTTGTACCAACATGGCGATTATCAATAAAGGGAGAGTGCTTTTACAAGGGAATCCGAGTAAATGCATTGAAAATATTAGTGGGAAAATCTATAGCAAGACTCTTAACAAAGATAAACTCGCAGCTTACAAAGAGAACTATACGGTAATTTCCGAACGATTATTTCAAGGAAAGCCCATCATTCACATCTTAAGTGATAGTGAACCCGGTAACGGCTTTGAGCCAGTAGAAGCTGAACTCAGTGATGTCTATTTCTCACATATTTTCGGTGGGCTCTGAACCGCTCCTAATCATCACTGAACTCCTTATTCCAGAATTTAAACTCATTTCTTATGCTCTACGAAATATTCAAATTTGAAATCAATTATCGGCTCCGTCGCCCCGATACCTACCTATACTTTATCATTCTTTTCTTCTCTTCCATCTTCGCTGTTGACTTCATTTTTGAAGGTGAACTTGGTCCGCTAATGAAAAATGCTCCCTTTGTTATTGCCAGAACCATGGGAATTGCCTCCGCTTTGTTCATGATGGTTCCCTCTATGATTATGGGTGTAGCCATTTTGAGAGATTTCGATCATCAAATGGAATCTCTGATATTTGTAAATCCAATCAAAAAAAGAGACTACTTACTTGGCCGATTTTTGGGTTCCTTCGTTATACTGGTATTTGTTTTTAGCGGGTTACTTTGGGGTATGATTGTAGGCAACTTCATGCCTTGGCATGATTCAGATGTCATGCTTCCGTTCAACTTCTGGCATTATGTACAGCCTTTTCTATTCCTTGTATTGCCTACTTTATTTTATGGTGGTGCCATCTTCTTTGTTACTGGAGCACTCAGCCGAAAATTGCTAGTAGTATATACTCAAGGATTTTTCTTTTTGATGATGTATTTACTAGCAATGAATCTTGCCAAAGGAACAGATGACCTTTTCCTCACTGCTCTTTTTGAACCTTTTACGTTTCAAACGGTGAGAATTTCTACCGGTATTTGGACAGTCCTTGAACGCAATTCACTAATGATTCCAATGGAAGGTGTCTTGCTGTATAATCGACTACTATGGCTTGGCATTGGAGTCTTAGCCCTGGTAATTGGGTATTTTGGTTTCAGCTTTAAGGTGGTAAAAGGAACTCTTTCTAAAAAAAAGATCAACGCTTCTTCAGAGTTTGAGGATACCTCCAATCCAAGTCTTGAACTTGGTGCTATTCCCTTTTCCACACCCGATCGAGGCATTTCCTCTTTTATAATTCAGTTTTTTCAGCATGCTATTTTTAGTGTAAAATCTATTGTAAAGGAAGTTTCTTTTTGGGCTATTGTACTTTGTGGGACAGGAATTCTGTTCCTCAACTCATTCAATCTAGCCACTACGTATGGAGTTGATAATTACCCGACTACCTATATCATTGTTGGGGAATTAGTTGAGCTTACTTTCATTTTCTTTCTAGCCATCATCCTGTTTTATTCAGGAGAATTGATTTGGAAAGAGCGTGATATAAAAATTAACTCACTTTACGATGCCTTACCTATGTCTGATTGGATAAACTTAGCGGGTAAGTTTATGGGGCTCATGCTAGTTATTGTACTTCTCTTCTTTACAATGATTGGTGCCGGTATACTATTCCAAGTGACGAAAGACTATTATGAATTTGAACTAACCGTGTATTTAGCAGGCTTTTTTGTTGAGATATTTCCATTCCTCTTCCTTTTGAGTATGATTTGTTTCCTATTTCAGGTTCTTGTTAACCACAAGTTTATAGCACAACTGGTAATCATCATAACTCTTGCACTCTTTACCATTGGGCTTCAACTCATGGGTATAGACCACGACTTATTAACGTTGGGAGGTTCACCCATAACTAGCTATTCTGATATGAATGGATATGGTCATTTTCTTAAACCTCATCTTTGGTTCAAAGTCTATTGGGGTGCTATTTCTCTTCTCTTGTTTTTAGTCTCTGTTCTTTTTTCAGTGAGAGGTACTGAAACAGGGCTCAAAACTAGATGGAAGCAAGTCCATTTCACCAAGCCATTAAAACGATTCGGGGCAATAGCACTGCTTATTTTCACCTTATCAGGAAGCTATATTTTCTACAATACCAATATCCTCAACTCATATACTTCCAAAAAAACGCAGGAAACGTATCGGGCTGAGTATGAGCAGCTATTGAAACCCCTTCAACATCTCCCCCAACCCAAAATCGTTAATGTAACCCTCTCACTGGATATGTATCCTTATGAACGTAATTATTCATTGAAGGGACATTATGTGTTAGCAAACAAAAGTGATGGGCCAATTAATGAAATTTATATTCAGAAATTCCCTACCGATGAAATCACATTAACATCACTTTCCATTAAAGAAGGTTCAATAATTGACAGTACTTATAACAAGTTTGGGTTTTCAACTCTAATATTAGATCATCCAATTCAACCAAGAGATTCTGTAACCTTGGATTTTCATCAAACCTATACCAGCAACGGATTCGCTGAGCAGCCGAATACTTATGTTGTTTACAACGGTACGGTAATTGACAATTATCACTTCCCAACCATAGGATATAATGAAGACATTGAACTGCAAGAAGAAGATATTCGTGCCAAATATGGTCTGACTCCAAAAGTAAGAACTGCGGATATTGAGGATCCTAATTGGCTTACTGATGGGAAATCTAACGGTGATGGAGAAGAAATTAATTTTGAGATAGTAGTGAGTACCGACTCTAGCCAAACTGCTGTTGCACCCGGTTATCTACAAAAAACTTGGTTAGTTGGAAATCGAACATACTTTCATTATAAAATGGATAAACAGATGTCGAATTTCTATCCAGTAGTTTCCGCTCGTTATAAAGTTATGCAAGAAGAATGGATTCCAACTAGCACTAATCTGGAGCAACCTGTTGATCTCGAAATCTATTATCACCCCGGACACGAGTTCAATCTGGATCGCATGATGAATGGTATGAAACGTTCACTGGCTTATTACAGCGAACACTTTAGCCCTTATCAGTACCAAGTGATGAAAATTGTAGAGTCGCCCGTTTATAGTGAACGAGCACAATCATTTCCTAGCATGGTCCCCTTTTCAGAGGGAATTGGGTTTATCATGGATATTACTGAAGATAATGCTGTAGACATGCCTTTTTATATCACCGCGCATGAAATGGCTCACCAATGGTGGGGAGATCAGATTAATCCTGCTCATGTACAAGGACAAACTATGATTTCAGAAACATTAGCGCAGTATTCAGCTTTGATGGTTTTCGGAAAAGAGTATTCTCAAACTAAAGAGACACAGCTTTTAAAATGGAATTTGAGGCAATATTTAAAACACCGTTCTCGTGAAGATATTCAAGAAATGCCACTGGCTTTGGTCGAATCTGGACAAGAGTATGTGTATTACAGAAAGGGACTAATTGCTATGAATGCTTTTCAACATTATGTCTCTGAGGATAGTGTAAACAAAGCACTACAACGATTTATAACAGATTGGAATAGCTTAGATGGACTTAAAAAGATGAACACCGAAAACTATCCAACTACCAAAAACTTAATGCCTTATTTCAGAGATGTTACTCCTGATAGTTTACAATATCTCATTGAAGATTTATTTGAAACGATCACAATCTATGATAATAAAATCACACAAGCAGACTATGAGCAGCTTTCAGAAAATCAATACAAAGTAGTTGTTACAATTGATTTCAATAAATCGAAAACAGACAGTCTAGGTACCGACAAACCCACTGACCTAAACGACTGGATTGAGTTGGGAATCTACACAGAGGTTGGTAACGGGGAAGATAGTCTTATCAACTTAGAAAAGTACAAGATCAAGGAACAGCAGAAGGTGATAGAACTGATTGTTTCTCAAAAGCCTGTTAAAGTAGTGGTTGACCCACACCTTCTCTTGATAGATAAAGATATTAACGACAATGAACGGTTATTTACCCAAAATAAACCATCAAATTGAGTACCTACATTTCCCCACCTTTTTCAGTGTTATCCCTGCGGAGACAAGGAGCTAGATTTCGGTAGAAGTATCGGACGTTGATCTAGTTCTAGATTCCTTCCTTCGCAGGAATGACTAGGTTTGAAGTTATTGATATAGGTAACTAGATGACGAATGCAATTTGTATAAATGCCTCCTAACCAAATCGACGTTTGGTATTATTGGTGGAAAAAGTACATAATGAAAGCTGGAGCTTCCAGAGTTCATACTGAATCTAGTTCAGTACAGGTTTCCGTAGCATGAGCATGGGAACGAGATAGATGAAATAAACGAGAAAGTCAGAATATCATAAGCCTTAAGTGGCTTAACACCTCCCTCCTACCAAAAATAAAAACTGACTATTTGACCAGAGAATTGTTTTGGGTACAATTTTCGATATAATCCGTCCATGAGCAAAAATAAAAATGTTACCTTTGGTTGGGCTGTTAAAAACATCATCTGGCCAAGAAGAAAAACCCTCTTTATCGGCCTCCTACTTATTATTATTAGTAGACCCGCAGGCTTAGTACTCCCGGCAGCTACCAAATACTTGTTAGATGATGCTGTTCCAAACAAAGACTTTGAGATGCTTAAACTCATAGTTATTGTCATTGTGATTTCTCTGATTGTACAAGCTGTCTCCTCTTTTTTACTGACCCGAATCTTGAGTGTAGAAGCTCAGTTTCTCATTTCAGAATTAAGGGTGAAAGTTCAAAAGAAAATCTTATCCCTGCCCATCAACTTCTTCGACAATAATAAATCAGGAGCATTAGTATCCAGAATTATGACAGATGTGGAAGGCGTTCGAAATCTTGTAGGTACTGGACTCGTTCAATTGATCGGAGGAAGTCTAACTTCTATTCTTGCTTTGATTCTGTTGCTACAAATTAGTCCAACTATGACCATCTTCACCTTAATTCCGGTTGGATTGTTTGCATTTATTGCTTTAAAAGCCTTTGGTAGAATTAGACCCATCTTCAGGGAGCGCGGAAAATTGAATGCGGAAGTAACGGGTCGCTTGACAGAAACACTTAATGGAGTGCGAGTTATCAAAGGCTTTAATGCAGAAGAGTCAGAGAACACCACATTTGAGGCAGGTGCTAAAAGATTATTTGAGAATGTGAAGTCCAGTTTAACAGCCACTGCCCTAGTTACCAGTTCAGGGACTTTCCTTATTGGCTTAGCCAGTGCTGGTATTTTGGGAATGGGTGGTTATTATATGATTCAAGATAATCTAACTTCTGGTGAATTGATTTCTTTCATCTCATTACTTGCCTTTATGATTGCTCCTATTGTTCAGATGAGCAATATTGGGAGCCAATTAACCGAAGCTTTTGCAGGACTTGATCGGACTGAAGAAATCATGAAAATGGATCCTGAAGATCTGCTAGATGAACGCCCCAATATGCTAGAAAAAGTAGATGGAAACATTGAGTTTAATAATGTCTCCTTTGCATACGAAGAAGACAAAGAAGTCTTAAAAGAGATTTCCTTTAAAGCACCTCCGGGATCCGTAACTGCGTTAGTTGGAAGCTCGGGTTCTGGGAAAACAACGACAGCTAGTTTGGCTGCTTCTTTTCTGAATACTAAAAAAGGGTTGATCACCATAGATGGTCATGATATTTCTAAAGTGAACCTTTCAAGCTATCGAAAGCATTTAGGTGTAGTACTTCAAGATGACTTCTTATTTGAAGGCACCATCAGAGAAAACATTCTTTTCCCCCGACCTAATGCAACCAACTCGGAATTACAAGATGCGGTAACAGGTGCTTATGTAAATGAATTTACCGACCGCTTTGAAGATGGACTAGAAACTGTGATTGGAGAACGTGGAGTAAAATTATCTGGTGGACAAAAACAGAGGATTTCCATCGCGAGAGCCTTACTAGCGAATCCCAAAGTAATCATCTTAGATGAAGCTACTTCCAATTTAGATACCGAAAGCGAGACTTATATTCAGAAAAGTTTGGATGGCTTGATGAAAGATAGAACTACTTTTGTGATTGCCCACAGACTAAGCACAATCCGAAAAGCTGATCAAATTTTGGTGATTGAAGATGGACGAATTGTAGAGCGTGGTACTCATGATGAATTGATTCTAAAAGAAGGTAGATATTTTGAGCTTTATACCTATCAAAGTAGGATTTAGAGAGTCGTAGAGACAATAATATCCGGAAACTCATCCATCGTTAGAAGGAATGAAGAAACAATTGCTTCTGAACAATACTTCGATCATTCATATATATAACGTAATTCATTGTCATATTGGAAAAAACGAAAAACGGGTCATCCCTGTAGATTAGGTAATTCGTTGACAGATATCTAAAGCATTATAAAGGCAACGGGCGTTGTTCACATTCTAGATTCCCATCTTCGTTAGAATGACTAAACTTTGTGGTAAATTGATTTTCAAACCTTACCCTATCTTTCTTAACTACATATAAGTCATTCCTGCAAAGGCAGAAATCTAGAGTTTGATAAAAAGAAAAAACCGTCAAATAACTACCAGACATCTACAGGATGTGACAAAGAATGGAATCAGAGTTTAACAAAACAAAGTAAAATAAAATCAATACTTTTATTCTGATAAGTTTATTGTAGTGAAGCTAATTCAATAAAAAATAGACTCAAATTTTATGATAGATATTAAGGGTAAAAATGCATTTATAACGGGCTCAAGCCGAGGTATTGGTCAACAAATAGCTCTGGGTTTAGCAAATCTGGGATGCAATGTGATTGTACACGGTAGGACTCAGGAAAGCAGTTTAAAAACTATTGAACTTTTACGGAATTATGATGTAAATATATACCAAATTTTTGGGGAATTATCAGAAGAAAAATCTGTAAATAGTGTTATAGAACAAGTTCGAAATTTAAATATTCAAATTGATATTCTGTACAACAATGCCGCGCTAATGACCCCCTACTACACCGAGTATTGGTCACACAGTTGGGAAGATTGGATGCTTACCATGAAGACCAATGTATTTTCGGTGTACTCTCTCTGTAAAGCGTTTATTCCACCTATGATTGAAAATGGATTTGGAAGGGTTATTAACCTGACTTCTGGAATTAATGGAGAACCTGAACTTGCTCCTTATAGTGCTTCAAAATGGGCTATAAATAAATTAACGGATGATTTAGCTGTGAAACTCAATGATACGGGCGTTAGAATTAACACTCTTGATCCCGGTTGGTTGAAAACAGATTTGGGTGGGGAATATGCAGATCATGAAGTCGAAGCTGTTTTACCGGGCGCTTTAGCTCCGGTTTTAATCGAAAATGATGGACCGAATGGAAAAGAGTTTTCAGCCATAAACCAGAGTTTTAAATAATCATGCCTTCCCAAAAAAACCTCATGCTTAGTTCAGAACCTTTCAAAGCCTTTGATAAGGAATTAACTAAGGAACGAGCTTTGGCAAAAGAGCTACTCTTCGACTTCAATTCCCTTCGACCAAACGAGTATGCAAAAAGAAGTGAGCTTCTAAAAAGGTTATTGGGTAAAACCCCTAAATCTTTTTTGGTTGAACAACCTTTTCATTGTGATTACGGATACAATATCGAAATTGGGAATAAGTTCTACGCTAATGTTCACCTTACTATATTGGATTCAGCAAAAGTCGTGATTGGTGAAAATGTCTTTATTGGTCCTAATGTGGGAATTTATACCGTTTCTCACCCTATTCATTCTGAACCTCGAAATCAATTTTTCGAAATTGCTAAACCTATTACCATCGAAAATAATGTTTGGATAGGCGGCTCTGTGGTAATAAATCCAGGTATAGAAATTGGCAGAAATTCGATCATTGGTTCAGGAAGTGTAGTTACCAAAAATATCCCAGAAAATGTTATCGCCGTAGGAAATCCTTGTAAAGTACTTAGATCTATTACTGAAAAGGATAAAACTGATTTCAATAATATTCAGCGAACTAATTAATATTTTATCTAACTAAAATATTCTACTATGAATTGAGTTAGTTACCCATCCATTAAAAATATTTGAAATGAAAAAGATTCTATTTGTAATAATATTTACTCTCTTTATTACGAGCTGTTCTTCCAATGACTCATCTGAGAGTATTATTGAAGGAGATTTTTCTGGAACTTTCTCTAGGGTTCAAGGTAATGCTAGGTATGCAACTGCTGAGGTTTCGATAACTTTTAGTAACGGAACGTTTGAAGGAGTTAGTAATATTAATGATTACCCCGCAATTTGTAATGGCACTTTCGAAATTGTGAAAGATGAAATTATATTTTCAAATGATTGTGCTTTCACTGCTGATTTTGATTGGACCTACATTTTAGATGGCACTTTTGATTACCAGTTAAATGGGTCGGAGCTAAGAATTTCAAAAGTCTATAACTCAACATCTAGTGATACCTATATTCTTTCAGATGCTAACTAGGTTACTCTTTGTTATCATTTCAATGATTTCGCCTTCTTCTATTTTCTGAGAATAATTAATTTAAAGAATCCGAACTGACTTATTTTTTTAAGATTTTTCCATTAATCCCTTTATTCTTGCAAATTTTTGTAATTCGTGGAGCCAGAAACTCAATTAAGTCAAAAAACTGGTTTTTTTCCTTTACATTACAACGCACAAAAAAATTATTGTCTCTTGATTGAGATATTTCTAAGCAAATATTACTAACAACGAAATCAACTTTAGAATGAAGTTATACCTTAAAACCATTTTTAAAATGGTTCTGCTTCTCTCCTTTCTTCTTCAAACGGGGCATTTATATGCACAAAGTGATCCATCTGGTGAGTCTTATCCTACTCGGACATTTGCTATCACTAATGCACATATTATTCAGTCTCCTGGAAAGGTTATTGAAAATGGAACCGTCATATTATCAAACGGATTGATAACTGCTATAGGCACTAATGTATCAATCCCTGATAATGCTGAAGTAATTGACGGAACCGATTTATTCGTTTATCCCGGATTTATAGATGGGATGTCGAATACAGGTGCTGCTCGACCCACTCAAATTGAACGACCTGATAACATCTTTACACCAAATCCTCCAAATGATTACGCGGGAATTACTCCTGAATATAGTGTAATCGATCAAATTGATGTATCTGAAAACAGTATTGAGGGTTTAAGGAAACTTGGATTTACAATATCTCATACCGTGCCTTATGGACGAATGCTACCAGGTTCAGGTTCATTAATACTTCTTTCAAAAAGAGACACTAAGGATGAGCTAGTCCTAAAACAAAACGTGTCCATGTTTACTCAATTTTCTGGAGCTCCAGGTGCGTATCCTGGAAATACACTTGGGATTATGGCAAAGTTCAGAAATCTTTATAAAAACGCTGAGTTAACAAAGCAACATGAAGTGCTGTACGCTGATAACCCAACTGGAATACAAAGACCAACTCAAGATCAGGTTTTACAAGCTTTTTATCCTGTGATTGATCAAAAGAAACCCATTTTCTATCACACTAACTCAATGCTAGAAGCTCGAAGAGCTATGAAGTTAAAAGAAGAATTAAATTTCAATCTCGTACTCAGTGATTTAGAAGAAGCTTGGTTTTTAACTAATGATTTAAAGGGATCTGGAGTCAGTGTTATGATGTCACTTAATCTTCCTGATGCTCCTAAAGAAACCAAAAGTAAAGATAAGTTAGATGAGACCGATCATTTAGAAGAACGCAGAATGGTAGCCTACAATCAATCGTTATCACAGTTTTCTGAATTGGCTGAAGCTGGAATCCCATTCGGGTTTTCAACAATGGGCACTTCACAAAGTAAAATTAAGTCTAATCTTGTAACCTTAGTCGACTCTGGGATGACAGAAGATGTTGCACTTGCTGCGTTAACAACTAACCCTGCTAAAATTCTTGGTATCGACAAAATTGCGGGTTCACTAGAAACTGGAAAATTAGCGAATGCGGTTGTTTCTACAGGTTCGTATTTCGGAAAAGAATCTAAAGTAAAATATGTATTTATTGATGGAGACAAATACGAGTTCGACACCGACAAAAAAGCTGTAGCAACATCAATTGAAGGAATGGAACCTTTAATTGGTACTTGGAATTATGAGATTATTTCTCCGCAGGGAGATCGAACTGGACAGATGATTTTTAAAATCGAATCTGGATCATTAACAGGTGTTTTAACAAGCAGTTCTGGAAATCCTGATACTGATATAAATAATATTTCATTTGAAGATGGGAAATTGAGCTTTGACTTTGCTTTTGGGGCTGGAGGGCAATCTTTAGAAGTTTTAGTAAATGGAGATGTAACTGAGAATGAGTTTCTAGGAGAAGCATCAATTGCTGCTTTCAATGCTGTAATACCAATGAATGCTACTAAGGAGCCTAATTAAAATGAAAGGAATTACGATGAAAAAAATTAGTTTGCTGACTGCCATTATTCTTATGGCAGTTAATGTAGTGCATGCTCAAGTTAATAAAGGCGATGTTATTATCAAGAATGGAACGGTGCTTACAATTACCAATGGTACACTTGAAAATACTGACGTTCTTGTGCAAAATGGTGAAATTACCAAAATTGGTTCAAATATAACCACACCAAGAGGTGTTATTGAAATTGACGCAACTGGGAAATTTGTAATGCCTGGCATTATCGATGCACATTCTCATATTGCAGGTACTTCTATTAACGAAGGAACCAGCCAAGTAACTTCCGAAGTTCAAATGGGTGATGTCGTAGATCCCCTTGACCTTTCGATTTACAGAGCTCTAGCTGGTGGTGTAACTTCTATTCATTTACTTCATGGCTCCGCAAATGTAATTGGTGGAGAAAGTGAAACACTAAAACTTCGATATGGAGTAACTGATCCTCAGGATATGATGTTTGAAGATGCACCGCGTACTATCAAATTTGCTCTTGGTGAAAACCCAACAAGAGGTGGTCGTGCAAGAGGAATTCAACCTCAAAGTCGCATGGGTGTTGAAGCAATGCTTCGAAATTCATTCAGTGATGCTCAAATTTATAAAGCTAAATGGGAAGCTTACAATGCCGATAAAAGCAAGCGGAAAGTAGCACCTGAATACGACCGAAGAATGGAAACTTTGGTTGACATTCTAAATGGTGAAGTTTTAGTTCACTGCCATTCTTATAGAGCGGATGAAATCTACATGCTTCTAAAAGTGTTTACAGATTTTGGGATTGAAAAACTCACCTTCCAACACGCCAATGAAGCATTTAAAGTAGCGCCTGAACTCGCTGAATTTGGAGCCAGTGCTTCGGTATTCTCTGACTGGTGGGCATATAAACTTGAAGTATATTACTCAACCGCATATAACGCTACAATTCTTACTAGAAATGGAGTTACAACTTCAATAAACTCAGATTCTGGTGAACTTATTAGGCATCTTTTTCATGAAGCTGCAAAAACACAAAAATATGGTGGTTTAAGTGATGAAGAAGCACTATCACTCATCACAATTAACCCTGCAAAACAACTTGGTGTTGATGATAGAGTTGGATCTATTGAAACTGGAAAGGATGGCGATATCGCAATTTTTGAAGGTCATCCCCTATCATCTTACGCCATTCCAATAATGACTTTTGTCGACGGAGTGAAATATTTTGATAGAGCTACTGATGCAAAAGATCAAAGATTATATGTTGATCCAGAATCAACCATCGAAGATATCCAAATTTTTGACGCCGACGAACAGCACAAATGCATGCAAGATGCTGAAGTACTTAATCTTTACGAGTTTCTAAATAATAAATAGGTATAACTATGAAAAAGTTTTTAACCCTGATTTTTTTCATTGCCACTCTCCCTGTAGTGGCTATTGGTCAACAATCTAGTGATGTAATTCAACAGGAAAGAGTTTCCCGATTTGCTCTCACCAATGCTAAGATATACACCGTAACAAATGGTGTTATTGAAAACGGAACCATTATAATAAACAATGGAATAATTGAAGCTGTAGGAGCAAATATAACTATACCTTCAGGTGTTTCTATTGTCGATTATAAAGGTGGTGAAATTTATCCTGGAATGATCGATTCTGGCACCCAACTAGGTCTAGTAGAAATCAATAGTATTGATGAGGCACAAGACACCGATGAGTTTGGGGCAATCACTCCACAAATGGACGCTCTTACTGCTGTAAATCCAAATTCCGTATCTATTCCCGTAACTCGAGTTAGTGGAGTTACAACGGCTCTTACCATGCCAAGTGGTGGTCTTCTTCCCGGTACTGCAGCAACTATTAATTTATTCGGATACACACCCGATCAAATGTTTACTGGCTCAAAAGGAATTGTACTTAATTTTCCTAACAGTCAACGTCGCAGACGTCAAACTCAAGATCAAGCAGATAAAGCTCGTGAAAAAGCCTTGGAAGATTTAAATAATGCTTTTGATAAAGCAGAGCTTTTTGCAAGTATTGAAAACTCTACTGAAGCCCGGTATTATCCAGAAATGAAAGCCTTAGCTGAAGTTGTAAATGGAAATATGATGATGTATATCGAAGTAAATGCAGCGAAAGATATTCTAAGTGCTATTGAGTGGGTTCAAGAGCGAGAATACAAAAAAATAGTATTTACTGGTGTTGCGGAAGGTTGGAGGGTTGCGAGTGAAATTGCTGATGCTGGAATTCCAGTTATAGCTGGGTCCGTTCTTTCCACTCCTACTAGACAATCAGATGCTTATGATGCAGCATATATGAATCCAGGTATCATGCAACAAGCCGGTGTTAAGGTAGCGCTTAGTAGCGGAGACACTGAGAACTCTCGTAATTTACCCTATAATGCAGCCTTTGCTGCCGCGTATGGAATGGGACGAGAGGAAGCGCTAAAAGCAATTACAATTAATGCAGCAGAAATTATGGGATTAGGCGACCAAATTGGTTCTATTGAAGTAGGGAAAAAAGCTAATTTATTTGTCGCTACAGGAGATCCTTTTGAAACTAAGACTCAGATTATAGATGTATATATCGATGGCTATCAAATTCCTATGACTAGCCGTCAAATTGAACTATATGAAGAGTTTCTAAATCGTACTCCAGGGCTTCAAAAGAATCCTATTATTGGCAATAACTGATATTTAGAATAAACCATCTTTCACTGAAATAATAGGGTTTATTTGGGAGCTGAATTTCCATTCTCCAAGTTAGAACCATTTGGTATTTATTACAGCAAAAAGGCGAGATAATATCTCGCCTTTTTTAAAACCTTTCATTAAAAAAAATTTTAACTCTTCGCCATCCCAAGAATAGTTTCCCACTCTTCTTTTCGAACTGGAGTTATAGACAATCTACCGAGCCTGAATAACTCCATGTCCTCGAGAGATTTTTCTGCCTTTAGAGCATCTCTTGTGACTGGGCTTTCAAATTTTTCTATGAATTTTAAATCTACATTAATCCATCGAGGTTCTTCTTCCGAACTTTTTGGATCAAAATAATTTGATTTTGGATCAAACTGAAGCGCATCAGGGTAAGGTTCACTGCTAACTTCTGCTATTCCAACAATAGATGGTGGTTTTTGATTAGAGTGATAGTACAACACTCCATCCCCAACCTTCATTTCATCACGCATCGAATTTCTTGCTGCATAATTTCTTACACCATCCCAAGGTGTTTCTCCATCTTTTTTAAGATCATCTATGCTATATTTTTCTGGTTCAGATTTACAAAGCCAGTATTTCTTCATGATTAGTAATATTTTAATTACGAATTAGAAACAAAATCTAATCGTACTAATTCGAAATTCTTAATTGTTATACTTCTTTACGTACCACAAAATGGTCTCTTCTAACATTCCATCAAAATCTGGAGAAGGTTCCCAATTCAAATCTCTTTTAATTTTAGATGCATCGATTGCATAGCGGAAATCATGACCTAATCTATCAGTAACGAAAGTGATCAGATTTTTATAATCACCATCAGGGGCTTTACCTACTTTATTATTTAATATTTCACAAATCTTATGAACTAAATCAAGGTTTTTCCATTCGTTATTCCCTCCAATATTGTAGGTCTCTCCTGCTTTCCCTGTTAGGAACGCAGTTTCAAGTGCGCTACAATGATCTCGTACAAATAACCAATCCCGAACATTTTGTCCCTTTCCATAAACTGGAATAGGTTTATGTTGAACAGCATTTCTAATTACGGTTGGAATCAATTTCTCATCATGTTGATGAGGTCCATAATTGTTTGAACAATTTGTAGTAACCAAGTTCATTCCATACGTTTGAAAGTACGCTCTTACAATCATATCACTAGCAGCTTTAGAAGCAGAATATGGTGAATTTGGAGCATATGGAGTTGTTTCAGTGAATAGTCCATCATCTTCAAGCTCGCCATATACTTCATCAGTAGAGACATGTAGAAAACGATTATTCTTCCACTTTTCTTCATCAGACTTCCAAAGTTGACGACATTCTTCCAAAATATTAAACGTCCCAACAATGTTAGATTGAATGAAAGGTTCTGGCCCAGTTATTGAATTATCTACATGAGATTCTGCCGCTAAATGAAAAACTCCATCTGGTTTAAAACTTTTTACCACATCTTGTACCGCATTTCTATCAACCAAATCAATCTTTTTGAAATGATACCGATCTGAATTTTTCAAAGGATCAAGAAAGCTACGATCTGATGCGTAACTAAGTTTATCAAGATTGAAAATTTGCCATTCTGGATGTTTATTAAATAAATAAAGTATAAGGTTGGAACCTATAAATCCTGCTCCGCCTGTAATAATTATCTTCATGGAAAAATGTCTTCGTCTTTTAATGATGAAAATAGTGGTTGTTTACGATCCTTTTCAGATAAAATAGGTCTAGAAACATCCCAATTTATTCTGATTAGAGGGTCATCCCATCGAATTCCCCTTTCTGAATCTTTGTGATAATAGTTGGTACACTTATAGTGAACAATTGCTTCGTTTGAAAGTACTGAAAAGCCATGTGCAAATCCTTCAGGAATATACATCTGACGATGATTCTCACCACTTAGTTTAACTGCAACATAGTTTCCAAAAGTAGGTGAAGACTTTCGTACGTCAACTGCTACATCCAAAATTGTACCCTTTATACACTGTACCAACTTTGCCTGAGGATTCTCCAATTGATAATGTAAGCCTCGTATAGTCCCTTCAAATGATTTTGAAATATTATCTTGAACAAAATTATCATTGATATCGTGTTTATTCAAAATATCTGTTCTAAAGGATTCTAAAAAAAATCCTCTATCATCTTCAAACACTAGTGGCTCAATAATTTTGACTGCGGGAATTCTCGCATCTTTAATTTTCATTTGCTAAATAGTATTAATTAATTTCTGTAATCCTTCCTGCCAACTTTTGATTTCTATATTGGAGATGGTACTAATTTTTTTTGTGCTTAGCTTAGAAAAAGATGGTCTTTTCGCTTTCGTTTTAAATTCATCCGAATCGACTGCCTTCACATTTACTTTGATTCCTTTCAATCTAAAAATCTCTTTCGCAAAATAATACCATGTCGTAATTCCTTCAGAACTTAAATGAAAAATCCCCGTTTCATTTTCTTTTAGAAGCAAATAGCTTTGCTCCACTACTTGATCTGCAAATGTCGGGCTTCCATATTGATCGTTTACAACACTTAATTGATCTCTTTCAGTACTAAGTCGAATCATTGTCTTAACAAAGTTATTCCCAAATTGACCACAAAGCCAAGAAACCCTTAAAATTAAGAACTCGCAACCCGATTCAAGAATTGTTATTTCACCCCTTCTTTTTGTAGCGCCATATACATTTATAGGGTTTGTAATAAAATCTTCAGGATAGCCTTCTGGAACTTTTTCCTGATCTTCTTTTGACCCAGAAAAAACATAATCAGTGGAATAGTGAACAAGTTTTACTCCTACTTCTTTACAAACTGTACAAATATGAGATAATGCTTTTGAATTAACTTGCTCGGCAAGCTCCAATTCATCTTCTGCCTGATCAACTTTTGTATATGCCGCACAATTGATTAAAACATCAGGACTATCTGTTTTCACAATATTCCTAATGCTTTCAACTTCTAAAATATTTAACTCTTCTGAAGAATAAGCAGAATAATCGATCCTATTTTTCTTACAAAATTGAACCCATTCTTTCCCTAGTTGTCCTCCTGCCCCGGTAATTAAGAGTTTCATTAATCACCCTGCACTAATTTATTTGCATGCTTATATGATTCTGGAGTTCCAGCGTCGGTCCACCAACCCTCTAATACTGAGCTCTTCATTTCTCCTTGTCGGATATAGTAATTGTTTACATCAGTAATTTCGAGTTCTCCTCTTCCTGATGGTTTTAAGGTTTTGATACACTTAAAAACAGTAGAATCGTAAAAATAGATTCCTGTTACTGCAAAATTTGATTTTGGCTTTTCTGGTTTTTCTTCAATCGAAATCACATTTTCACCATCTAGTTCTGCTACACCATATCGCTGGGGATCATGAACTTCTTGAATCAAAATTTGTGCCCCTTTCCCTCTAAAATTATCAACAGCTTTTTCTAAGGAAGCTTCAAAAATATTATCCCCAAGTATTACAACTACAGGCTCTGTTCCTGCAAAATTTTCTGCTAATCCTAAAGCTTGGGCAATCCCTCCTGCTTCATCCTGAACCTTATACGTAAACTTACATCCAAAATCTTTTCCTGAACCCAATAAATTCACTACTGCACCCATATGATCAGTGCCCGTTACGATTAGAATTTCTTCTATTCCAACTTCTAAAAATTTTTCTATCGGGTGATAAATCATTGGTTTACTACCGACTGGTAATAAATGTTTGTTAGTTACTTTTGTAAGTGGGTATAAACGTGAGCCAGTACCGCCGGCAAGAATTATTCCTTTCATAATAAAAATCTGGTTTATCTGTTTTTACGTAAGGTATAACTGAATGATTTAAACTTCATAATTTTTCGATAAAAGATGCTCCTGATCCGATGAAACTTCTATTTATTAGCATGAATTTTCATGATACAAAAACTACTTAATATTATTAGATGTTAGGAATTATTAATCATCATTATAAATACCTCATAATCGTTCTTTAAGCATCAATAGGCAATCTTTTTGCGTATTTTATTGATTGTATGAATATGATAAAACATATTACAGTTTTACTTCTTTTATTTGCAGGGACAAATAGTTCAGTTGCTCAGGACAAAATATGGACTGGAGCTGTTGATTCATCTTGGCACACAACTGGAAACTGGAGCCCTTCTGGAGTTCCAACTTCAGGGCAAACCGTTGGAATGAGAGGAAATACTAATCCTCGACCAGTAATTACTTCTAATGTAACTATTAGGTCAGTAACGATTAATGCTTGGTATTCTAATCCTGGAGATCAACTTCGAATTCGTAATAATGCAACTCTTACCATTACGGATGATTTAATTATAAATGGTGCAGGTAAGCTTCAAATTATCAATGGTCATGTTGAAATGACAGCTACCTCTTCTGGTCAAAATAATTTTGATGTTAATTCAGCCGAATCTGAAATCAACATCACAAACGGAAGTTTTACGGCTGGAACTGGTTCAGAAGATGTTGATGTAGAGATCATTGGGACTTTTAATGCTGGAAACGGAACCGTTACAGTAAATGGAGATTTCGATATATCTAATAGCGATACTTTTAATGCTGAAAATGGAACAGTAGTAATAAATGGCAATACAACCATAAATGGCACGTACAATGGCAATGATGGATCTTCTACTTTTAATGGTGATGTAGATATACGAAGTGGTGGGATACTTAATCTTGATTCGGGTACGATTAACTTTAACGGTCCTACTTATGTTGGTAATAGTGGATATACCTATTTTGGAACAGGTACCGTTTTTATAAATGACGATGTTAGCGTGAGTAGTGGCGGTTATTTTAATGTCCAAGATGCAAGCGTAACTGTAACTGGAAACGCCAACTTTTCTAGTAATGGTAATATGAGCGTGGATAACGGTAGTATTAACATTGGGGGTAATGCGTCACTTAGTAGCGGAGGTCAAATTGATTTAAATTCTGGAAGCTTAAATGTTGGAGGAAATGCTTCTTTTACAGCAGGTGGAACCGTAAATGCAGGAAATGCAACGGTAACTCTCGAAGGTGATTTCACAATAAATAATAATTCTAACTTCAACTCAGATTCAAGTACGGTTGTATTTAGTGGTGATTCAACACAGACTGTAAATGCAGGTAGTGATGTCACTTTTTACAACGTACAGGTAGACTCTGGCTCTGTGTTAAATACCGATGGAGGTAGTGGTAATACTATTATTATTCAAGGCAACTTAACCGTTGATGATGGTGGTGGTGTTGCGGTTGAAGAAGATGATCAACTGGAAGTTCAAGGTGAAGTTAGTGGTGGAGGTTCTGGCAACGTTCAAAGCCCAGCCCCATATGCCATATCAGCTACAGCGCCCACTTTTACTTCTGTGGTTATTACTTTTAACAAAGCCATGACTGAAAGTCTTGCGGAAACTATTGGGAATTATTCTATCAAAAGAGTAAGTAATGCAGCAACTATCACTGTTTCTAGCGCAACCTTAAATACAGAAAGTAATAGTAAACAAGTAACTTTAGTAATTTCTACAATTCTAGAAGATGTTCAATATGAAATAACGATGAACAGCCTTCAAAGCACTGATGGTGGAAATATTTCGACCAATCATAAAAAACGATTTACAAAAGTTGGTCCTATTACATTTTATAGTATTACTTCTGGAAACTGGGCTTCAAATAACACATGGTCCAGAACAGCACATGATGGTGTGGCTGCAACCTCCAATCCTGGAAATACGAATGGTGCCACTGTTATCATCGGAGACAGTGACATAGTTACTATTTCTAGTAGCACTTCGATAATTGGGCAAACTTCTGTAGAAGTAAAAGCATCTTCAAAACTGGTTGTCGGTTCTGGTGGAACGCTTACTACAGGACCTAAAACTATTACAGGCTTAGGAACATTTGAAGTTACTACAGGGACTCTTCAGATTGGTTCAACTGGTGGAATTAGTGCTTCTGGTGCAACCGGGAATATTCGTACAACAACTCGTACTTTTGGAACTTCAGGCAGCTATACCTATAACGGTAGTTCAGCGCAAATAACCGGTACGGGACTTCCTTCCACTGTAAATAGTTTAAGAATTAATAACGCCTCTGGTGTTACCATTGATGCTGATCTTGAAGTTTCAGGCACTCTTTATCTAACAAGTGGATCATTTACCATAAAATCTGGAAATAACCTGATTGCAAATACTAAATCCATTAGTTCTGGTGATTTGATCATGAAACATACCATGACTGGTTCTTTAGGTTGGAGGCTACTCTCCTCTCCAATCGAAACCGATTATGATGATTTTTTAGATGGAATTACTACTCAAGGGTATTCAGGTTCGTCTCTTGGTAATGCTGCTTTAGATAGTTTACAACCAAATGTTTTGTACTATGATGAAACGTATGAAGGAACTGATAATCAACGCTGGAGAGCGCCTGCAAGTGCAGCAACTTCGTTAGCTCCCGGTAGAGGTCTGTATACATTTATTTTTGGAAATATTGCCGCTGATTCTAGATATAACAATACATTTCCAAGAACTTTATCTGCACAAGGACAAGAAAATGAAGGTCCGGTTGATCTTAATGTCACTTACACTTCGGAAGCTGATTCAGGTTGGAATTTAGTGGGTAATCCATATGCCGCAACTATTGACTGGGACGATGCAAATTGGACGAAAACTAATATTGACGCTACTATTTATATGTGGGATTATGCAACCAGCGAATATAAAACATGGAATGGAACTACGGGCGATCTTCCATCTAATGGTCTAATTTCTCCTTTTCAAGGTTTTTGGATAAAAGCTAATGATGCTTCTCCTTCTCTAATTGTTGAAGAGAATGCAAAAACTACGGGTGGTGCTTTTGTAGGTAAAGCTAATTCGAAGAATAGTTCCCATCATCCTATGTTTTCAATAACATTAGCTGATGATAAGATAAAATCTTCGGCTCATCTCATGTTTTCAGATGATGCAAAACTAGGTAAAGACAGAGAAGACGCCTATAAACTCCTACCGATATCAGGTATTGGAGACTATATCGAGCTTAGTACAATTTCGAGTAAAGGAGATAAATTTTCAATCAACAACCTTCCAAGAAATTTCGGTATTCCTATTGAAATTCCATTATCTATCGATGCTTTTAAAGATGGTTACTCCATTTCAAAAGCATTGAACTTTGAAATTTCTTCTATGGAAAATATCCCCTTAGGTTGGAGAATTTTCTTAAGAGATTCACAAACTGGAACCATGATTGAGCTGAATGAAAGCTCTATTTATCCATTCGAATTTGTAGGTGCTTATGGTAAAGTAGCCCCAAATCATAAAGTGATGAGTAAACCCCAGATAACTAGTAAGGCATCACCACAATCAGCACGATTCTCGATTATTATTGAACCAGGTGAAGATGCAAACGGTCTCCCTGATTCTTTTGAATTATCTCAGAACTACCCTAATCCTTTTAATCCTTCTACCAATATTGAGTTTTCTCTTCCTATTCAAAGTCAGGTAAGTCTAATTGTTTATGATTTACTTGGAAGACAAGTAGCTCTGCTAGAAAATGGTGAGTTGGAAGCTGGCATTCATACTTATCGTTGGGATGCCAGTAATCTAGCTAGTGGAATATATATCTATCGACTAGTGAGTGATCAAAAAGTGGTTACCAAAAAGATGACGCTCATTAAATAACTACGTCTCTTAGACTCAATCTGTTAGAGCTTTTTTATGGGTGTTAGAATTGGCTAATTTAAAGCTTAAGGTTAGTTCATTTAGCTATATTATCCCGTTGTTGTTCTGAAACCTATTTTCAGTGATTATCGGGCAAAAAAATAATATAAAGCCAGTTTTTCTAGTACTATTCATCTTACTTTGTATAGTTCCTGAAATTACTATGGCTCAATTGTCTGGGTTTGAATACCGTAAAAAATTAACGGTTGATAATACCGAAGTTGGTGGAACCACTACGTTAACTAATTTCCCTATTCTTTTAAGTATCAACGATTCAGATTTAGCTACAGAAGCAAATTCTGGGTTTGTCTCTTCGAGCAACGGATTTGATATTGCCTTTACTTCCTCAGATGGAACGACTCAACTCGATCATGAGCTAATTGATTACACAGCAACAACCGGAGAACTTTTAGCTTGGGTTCGCTTCCCGTCTTTATCTGCTATTTCCGATACTGATTTTTTTATCTATTTCGGTAATAGTTCAATAACTACTGATCAATCTTCAAATGGCACTTGGTCAAGTAATTTTACTGGAGTCTATCATCTTGATTCAGATTATACCGATGCGACATCGAACAGTAATAATTGTACAAATAATGGAACTACGTTTAGTACTACTGCACAAATTGCAAGTTCATCAGATTTTAACGCAAACACAGATAATATAAATTGCGGGACAAATGCATCTTTACAGCCAACAAATGCTGTTACAGTATCTGCTTGGGTACGGAGTAAGGATACCAATGAAGATCAATGGTCAGCAGTTGGTGGTATTTCTTCCAACACTTCTTGGGCAAATGGTTACGGCTTATTTTTTAATAGCAATACAACCATACAATTCTATGTAGGAAATTATACTGCCAACGTAGCGACAGGAACTATTGATCCTGATGTTTGGAACTACGTTGTTGGTACGTATGATAGATTTGCTGGTGGTACCGATGAAGTGAAAATATATGTTAATGGTGGAGCACCTATCGGAACTGATAATTATTCAACAGCAATTAATTATGCAGGTGGATCTTTTACGATTGGTGGGCTAGGTGGATGGACCACAGATTGGTTGAACGGTTATATCGATGAATTTAGAGTAGCTAATACTTCTCGTTCAGCAGACTGGATAACTACCGAATACAATAACCAATCAGATCCAGCTGCTTTTTTCTCAGAAACTGAGGAGCCTCCCGTTCTTGCAAATATTGAAATCTCAGAAGCTTCTGCAACTGCAGGTGGTGCACCTAAACTCATTTCAGATACCATTAATCTATCAACACCTTTTGTTGATTCTGTAGAAAGTGCAACTATTCAAATCACAGGTAATCTTGATAGCACTGAAGATGTACTTGCTTTTTCAAACACCTCCTTAATTTCTGGGTCATATACTTCTGGAACAGGAACAATGGCATTGACAGGTAGAGCAAGTGTAGCTGATTATGAAGCTGCACTAAGGGCTGTTACTTATCAGAATACAGACGGCTCATCTCCAGATCAAACTACAAGAACTATTTCTTTTACGGTTGAAGGTTTGTTCTCTTACACAAGTAATACCGTTACAAGAAAGGTAAACATAACCACCGTCGTATCTGATCTAACTTCAGACTTTGCAAATGTAGTATTTAACTTCGATGCACAAGATGCAGATGGTAATGGTGATCCCGGAACCGGACAACCTGCAGATGGAGCTCTGGCAAACTGGATTGATGTAACCGGTAATATTACAACAACGGCCCCTTCACCAGATATCCCTACCCTGGATAATGATTTTTTTGGAGAAAGAGGTGGAATCTTATTTGATTATAACTCGGGTGATAATGGAGATCACTATCCATTGAGCGAACCTACCGTTCCACCAACCATTAATAGTGGAACATTTACAGAAAAGTCATTCGCTGCTGTATTCAGAACTACCAATAATTTATCTGGTTTACAGGTTGTCTACGAACAAGGTGGTGGTAGCAAAGGCTATCTCATTGCAATTAAAGATGGAACAGCTTACGCCTATGCGTTCAGTAATGTATGGACGGTTCAAAATAAATCCATAAATCTGGGCTCGGTACAGCCTAATACAACGTACATAATTGTTGCTAGTCATGAATCTTCAGGAAGTGATGCCACAAGTTATTGGAGAGCTTCAATTAATGGAGGAATAATTCAGGTGTTGACAGGAGCTAATGATATGGGTGGCCATGGTGGAGATCCTAATATCGGTGAAGAGGATGGTATACGAGACCCTGTTACTTTTGCTAATCCTAACACCTCTACAAGTAATTATGACGGGTATATCGGAGAAGTCATTTCTTGGAATACTGCTTTAACATCGGGACAAATTACAAGTATCTATAATTTTCTATGTGATAAATGGTGTAATACTGCCCCAGTTATTTCTTCAATAGAAGGGGCTAATATCGACTATTTAGAAGGAGATTCACCAACTATTATTACTTCTACCCTTTCGATTTCGGATAGTGATAATACCGTTCTTGACAGTGCCTTAGTTACTATTTCAAGCAATTTTGAATCTAGTGAAGATGAACTCGATTTTGTAGACACTGGAAATATTACAGGGAATTGGAATTCAACCACAGGAGAACTTCTTTTAACAGGGAACGCATTAGTTTCAGAATATGAAAGTGCAATTAGATCTATTACTTATGAGAATACCAGTGTTTCTACACCTACCTATTCTATACGTCAAATTGATATTCTCGTGTACGATTGGGATGATGAAAGTAATACACTTTCAAGAAATATAAATGTAATAAACATACCAGCACTTGCCGATATCGAAGGCTCAACATTGGCATACACTGAAGGCGATGGAGCGGTAACAATTACTTCTACGATTACTACAGGCGATCCAGGTTCATCCGATTTTGATGGTGCTTCTATCCAGATTACTGGTAATTATATTAATGGTGAAGATGTTCTAAGCTTTGTTGATGCTGGTGGAATAACAGGAAGTTGGGATGATATAACTGGCACACTTACATTATCTGGTACCGCAACTATTGCACAGTACCAAACCGCTTTACGAGCTATTACTTACGAAAATACAAGTTCTGATCCTGTTGAACTTAATAGAACGGTATCTTTTACTACAAACATTGGATCTTTAGTTAGTAATACAGAAGCAAGAACTATTAGTGTTATTGCAGTTAACTCAGCACCTATCCTTACAAATTTAGAGGTCACAGATTTAACCTATCCTCAAGAAGCAATTAACATTACGAATACTATTGAGGTGAATGATCCTGATGATACCACTATTGATAGTGCCAGAGTTATAATAACAGGTAACTTTAAGTCTAATGAAGATTCGTTATTCTACTCTACCCTTTTTGGAATTACTGGAGTTTATGATGAAACAACTGGTATTTTGGCTCTTTCGGGAAATGCTTCTTTTAGTGATTATCAAACCGCACTTAGATCGGTAGAATATTATAACTACTCAACCATTCCTACTGGCCCAGAGAGAGTTATTAGTTTCCTAGCTTACGATGATGATGAAGCTGAAAGTGATACACTTAAACGAATTCTTGAGGTTAGCGCTGTAGAATCAATATCGGATCTTAAAGTCTGGCTTCGATCAGATACTGGCATTATTACATCAGGAAGTGAAGTTGTAACTTGGCAAGATCAAAGTGGAAATGGAAATGACTTTACTGGTGTTTCTGGATCTGGTACTAGACCTACTTTCTCAGCAACAAATACTGAACTTGGAGGGGAATCAGCTATTAGTTTTATCGGTAATGGTGATTCTTTTACCGATACAGACGGTCCTGCCAATTATCTAAACGGAATGGATGAATTCACCTTATTTGTAGTTTACAAATCTGATGAAACAAGCAGTGATCAAGGGCTTTGGATCGCAGAAAACCCAAATGGTGAGGATAAGACTTTTACCATTAGATACGATGAAATTGGGGCAAATGGGGGTAACAATTTTACAAATGTAGTTAAAACCGGAATTTTAGGTAATGATCCTGACAACCAATTAGAAAGTTTCTCTGATATTCAGTCGAATACCTCAGCTCAAATAACAAGTTTGCATTGGGAAAGTGGAGTTGCTTACGACCTATATGTAGACGGAATCTTAAATAACCCTAGCTATGCTGGACCACCTCCTATAGGTAGTATAACAGCAACAAATGCTATACTTGGAAAAGGCGGAAAAGATGAAAATAATAATAGCTGGAATGGATTGATCGCTGAGTTTATTCTTTATTGTAAAAACTTATCTGAAGCCGAAAGACAAAGTGTAGAAGATTATCTAGCGGTAAAGTATAGTTCCGCTATTCGAAAAATTACTGCGGCTACTGGAGGCGAGTCTATCTCAGCCGATGATGCTAATTCATCCTTTACTTCATTAACTGGTCCGGTAATACAGGAAGGATTCCCTGGGGAATTAACAAGCTCAGGAACTATCGTATTAACTGCTCCTTCTGGCTATAAATGGAATACAGGTGCAACTCCTAATGTTTCAGAAGCTCCTGTTTATGGAGGTTCTACAAACTTGGTGACTTCTTTTGATTCTTTTTCTGCAGATTCTTCAACTGCTACTTTTTCAATCACCACGGCATCTACTAGCTCAAATCCTGGGCAACTCACTTTTTCTGGATTACAAATACGTCCTAATACAGGTACTCTTCCAAATACTGGTTTTATAACCAATACGGGAACTACGGGGCAAGGTGGTGGAACAAACTATGGTACTTTAACTATGGTTGCCGGTGCAGTAGATAGCCTAGTGTTTACTCAACAACCATCCATAACAAATATAAGTACTGCGATCACTCCTGCAGTTAGAGTACAGTTGGTTGATCAATTTGGGAATACCGTTAAAACAAGCGGAATAAATGTTTCTGTAGCATTAAATTCAGGATCGGGCTCACTTACGGGGACTTCTCCTGTAGCTACTAATTCGCTAGGAATTGCTTCTTTTTCAGATTTAGAAGTTGATGATACAGGATCAAAAACATTAATAGCTAACAGCAGTGGATTAGACCCAGCCATAAGTAGTTCTTTTGATATCGTAAATGCTGGGGTTTTAACAGGATTTCGAATAGAGCGAGTTCCTTCAGGGAATATAAGTGCTAAAACGGCTGGTCAAAGCTTCAACATTCTTATTACTGCTATTGATGGTACGGGAACCACAGTAACTACTTTTTCAAGTACCGTAGCTGTTACTTCCTCTTGCACTATTGGCACAGGAAATGGAACTACGGCAAGTTTTTCTTCTGGGGTTTTATCAAGCCATACTGTGAGTATTACTAGCGTAGGAAATTGTACTATTACAGTTACTAATTCTTCTGGATCAGAAACAGGAGTAAGTAATACTTTTACGGTAAGTCCAGGTGCAACAAGCTTAGCTAATTCTACCATAACTGCTTCTCCAACAACTATTTTAAATAATACAAGTAGTACTTCAACTATTACCGTTCGACTAAAAGATGCTTATGGGAATAATCGCACTTCATCTGGTGGGACCGTTGCGCTATTTGCAACAAGTGGAACACTAGGTTCTGTTACTGATAATGCAAATGGTACTTATACTGCAATTTTAAATGCTTCTACAACTGTAGGGGTATCTACCATTACGGGAACTCTTAATGCAGCAGCCATTACGGATAATGCACAAGTTGAATTTGCAGCTTTTACACATATATGGACCAGTCAACTTGGTTCTACTGCTACTGCTTCAGATTGGGATAATACTGGCAACTGGAATGTTGGTTCGATACCAAATTCTTCTTCAACAATTTTAATTCCTGTTGACCCTGAGGATGGTAACGAATTCCCAGTAATTGATGTCGATAATACAACCATCCAAGAACTTACCTTAGAAACTAATGCTCAAGTCACTGTTAGTGGGTCAATAACCTTTATCGTAACAGGAGATATTTCTGGTGAAGGTGACATTCTAGGTAGTAATAATGATATACTAACGGTAGGTGGAAATCTTGATGTCTCAGACATTTCACTAGGTACAGTGATTTTTGATGGATCTACAGAACAAACTATAACAAGTCCAAGTAGCTTCGTTAATGTAGAAATAGACAATTCAACAACTGTACATGTAACTTCCAACTTATCCGTATCTGGAACATTAACTATTACCGATGGCGAGCTACTTATTCCAAGTGGTATATATTTGTTTGCAAATACACAATCATATGACACAGGTACTATAAGGTTTCAGCGAGAAATCACAGGCAGTAGAGGTTGGCGAATGATTTCATCTCCTGTTTCTTCAACCATTGGTGATTTCCTAGATGGAATACTTACTCAAGGATATTCTGGTGCATTTTATGACATTAGTTCTAGCCCTGGAGATACTTTACAACCTAATATTCTTACCTATGTAGAAAATTATGATGATTCGGGAAATGGAGCTACCTATAATCAACGATATAGAGCACCAACAAGCGATGCTCAAAGTTTAACTGCTGGACAAGGAATTTGGGCTTACATATTTGGTAGTATTGCTGCAGATAGCAGATATAATGACCCAATTCCGGATACCTTAGATGTAAACGGTCAAGAATTTAGTGGCAGCGGTACCGAAGTTAATTTTGGTATTACTTACCTAGCCGAAGATCTCGAAAATGGCGGTGGTGGCGGAGATGGTTGGAACTTAGTCGGTAATCCTTTTGGGGCAGCTATTGATTGGAGTGACGCTACTAAATGGACCAAAACTAACGTAGATCAAACTATCTATATCTGGGATCCAGCCTCCAATGGTGGTAATGGCGAGTTTCTAACATGGAATGGCTCTGCAGGAACTCTTGGTGATGGGCTTATTGCACCATTTCAGGGCTTTTGGGTAAAAGCGAACAACATCTCTCCTACTTTAAAAGTTAAACTAACTGCAAAAACTACAAGTGGTGATTTCCTTAGAAAAGAAAATTCTACAGTAAATGGAGTCGTTGAATTCAAGGCGAGTTCAGGCGAGCTAAGTAAACGAACCATTGTTATGTTTAGTGAAAATGGGAATAGCGAAAAAGATCAACTCGATGGTTTGCGGTTAGTCCCCTTCTCTGACACTCATATCGAGTTTTATTCCTTATTAGACAACGGAACACAACTTGAGATAAATAGCCAATCACTAGAGCTAGAAAACAGAATTAATATCCCAATGATTTTAAATGGTTTTGAAAATGGTAAATCTATTTCAGGAGAATTCAATATAGATTGGTATATCAACCGAAACGTACCTAAAGATTGGAAACTGCTTTTAATCGACCTTCAAAATGGCACCGAAATAGATTTACTTGCAGAAAATAGATATACTATTAATCACTCTACTAAAGCTAAATTAGTAAACAATTCTTCGCCCTATGCTCCTGATTTCACTATGAAATCAAAATCAGCAGATTCGGAGCCTAGGTTTATCTTTAGAATTACAACCGAAGAAATTGAATCTAGAATACCAGATAACTATTACCTAAATCAAAATTTCCCAAATCCTTTTAACCCTTCAACTGTAATTCAATACGGGCTAATTGAATCTGGACCTACGAAATTGACCGTGTATGATATACTTGGTAGAAAAGTTCAAACCTTAGTAAATACTAACCAGTTCGAGGGAAATTACTCGGTAAATTTTGATGCTAGTCAACTTGCAAGCGGAATATATATTTATCAATTAGTTACAAGTCAAGGAATACAGACTAAAAAACTAACGCTCATTAAATAAAATTCACTCTCCTACTTCTTTTGTTAGAGCTTTATATAGGCTGTTAGAATTGGCTAATTTAAAGCTTCATTATACTTCTATTCTATATATTGCTACCTCGAAGTTCTGATAAATTAATTCAGATGACTACAGGCAAGTTTAAAAGAAACCCATTAGTAACAGTATTTACCGTACTCCTTATTTTTTTTATTGGATCGGATATCGCTACGGCTCAGCTTACGGGTTATACCAATCGCTTAAAAGGACAGGTTAATGCAAATCAGGTTTCTGAAGTATCTGCAACAAATCTAACCAACTTCCCTGTTCTTGTAAGTTTTGCATTAAACGATTTGCGAACAACTGGTAATGGCGGGTTTGTTCAAGATGCACAAGGTGATGACATCACTTTTACGGCTGTAAACGGAACAACTATTCTTAGTCATCAACGAGAATCTTATAATGCTTCCACTGGAGCTTTAGAATTTTGGGTTCGCTTCCCTACTCTATCTGCTACTGTGGATACCGAGTTCTATGTGTATTTTGGAAATCCAAGTATCACTACTGATCAGTCTAGCCCAAATGTGTGGGATGCCAATTATAAAATGGTTCTTCATCTTAATGGTGATTTTCTTGACGCCTCTGGAAATGGAACCAATGGAACCAATACTGGAACGGTTTCTACCGCAGGACAAATGGGACTAGCAAGAGACTTTAACAGTAATAATGATCTCATCACCGTTGTAGATAATGGAGTATCTCCATTGGACATTAGTGGTAATATTACGATCTCTTTATGGGCAAGAATCGCAAATTTAAATAATGGTCCGGATATATTAACAAAAGGAGGTTACCTGAACGGTTATTCCGTTTGGGTTGACGGAAATGGAAGACTCCAATTTCAAATTAACAATGACGCACTAACAAGCCCTACTGGTCAGCTTACAAATAACGTATGGTCTTACATTACTTTTACCCGAGCATCCAACGGAGATCGGGTTATATACACAAATGGAACTCAGGTTGCATCAGATAATTCTCTTGAATCATTTAGCGTAAGCGATGATAATTTAACAATTTCTACAACTACTTATGATTATTTAGGGGATGTAGATGAAGTCCGCATTTCAAATAATACCCGCTCTGCAGACTGGGTTAACACAGAATATAGAAACCAATCTAATCCCGTGGGTTTCTTCACTCAATTAAATTCAGAGCCTGTCTTAGCTAGTATAGAAACTGGAACTATTACTTATAACTCTGGAGATTCACCCACCGCAATAACATCGGCTCTTACCCTTTTTGATGGAGATGATACCAATATTGAAAGTGCCACGGTAGCTATTACTTCAAACTTCGATTCTACTGAAGATATTCTTGGGTTTTCAAATCAAAATGGGATATCTGGTTCTTATGCAAGTGGAACGGGCATTCTTACTCTAACAGGTACTGCAACCGTATCAGAATACCAAACCGCATTACGAAGTGTTACTTACAGTAATTCAGATCCTGCTCCTACTGAAACCGTACGAACCATTACATTTACCGTAAATGATGGAGACGATGATAGTAATACTAAGACAAGAAATATTAATGTAGTTAAAGTTAATAATGCTCCAATTTTAAGCGGAATTGAATCTAACTCAATCGTCTACTTTGCTGGTGCGGGTCAAAAAATGGTTACTTCTTCCATTTTAGTTTCTGATATCGATGATACAAATATTGAAAGTGCTACTGTTTCAATAACAGCTGGATTTAATTCATCTGAAGACGTGCTTGCATTTACTAATGCAAATGGAATTACAGGGTCTTATGCAAGCGGAACAGGAATTTTAACTTTAACAGGAACTGCTACCAAAGCTACTTATCAATCAGCCTTAAGAACGGTTACTTACGAAAATACGGCTGGCTCTCCTGATATGACTACCAGAACCATCAGTATTTCCGTTAATGATGGCACTGAAAACAGCACTGCTGCAACTCGAAATGTTGAGTACCCGACAGATATTACAGAACTTGCCTCATATAAAAGTATTGGTGTTTTTCATTTTGATGCTCAGGATGCTGATGGAGATGGTGATAGTGGAACTAATCAACCAGCTAATGGAACATTAACCCCTTGGGGAGATCGATCCGATAATGTGATTCCAACTGCAAGTACCGTCAATATTGTCGCTACTTCTAGTGGTGGTGATATCCCTTTATTAAGCTCTACTTATTTTGGAGGAAGAGGTGGTATTTTCTTCAATTATAATTCTGGAAATAATGGTGATAATTATCTTCTAACCAATAATGCAATTCTTAATACTAGCAATTTTAGTGAGAAATCTTTTGCTGCGGTTTTTAGGACTGGAAATAGTGTTTCTGGTTTACAAGTTGTTTATGAACAAGGAGGTGGTACAAGAGGGTATCAAATTTCTATTAAAAATGGAGAGGCTTTTGCATTTGCATGGAGTGATGGAGGTTGGCTCGATGGAAATTATCAACCCATCAATTTAGGAACAGTTGAGACGAATACTTCCTACATATTAATTATGAGCCATGATGCAACCAATGCGACTACAGGAATACTTGAAGCTAGTATTAATGGCGGTGCAATTACTCCTAGTTCTGGTGAAGCAGGAATTGTAAATAGTCATGGTGGAACTTCCAGAATTGGAGAAGAAGATGGTACTAGGGATCCTGTTACTTTAGCGAGTAATCCGGGAAACACAAATAACTTTGATGGATTTGTTGCCGAACTTGTTTCATGGAATAATGCTCTAAGCACAACCGACTTCACAAACATCTACGGCTTTTTAAGTGATAAGTGGTTTAATATTCCTTCTGTCTTATCAGGGATTGAGATTTCTGATTTAAGTTATAATGAAGGGGATGCGGCAACTGATATCACCGACAATATTGTAGTTACTGATGAAGATGACACCAATCTAGACAGCGCTAAAGTATCTATCACTTCTGGTTTTGAAAGCTCCGAAGATGTTCTAGCCTATGCAACAGCACTGGGTATAACAGGTAACTACGATTCAGGTACCGGAATATTAACACTGACTGGTACCACTACCGTAGCAAATTACCAAACAGCGTTAAGAAATGTTACTTATCAGAATACAGAAGGAACAAGTCCATCTACAACACCTCGAGAAATTAGTTTTGTAGTATATGATTGGGATGGAGAAAGTGGAGCTGTAACCAGAGAAATTAATATTGTGCCTTCTAATGACATTCCTACTCTAGCCTCTCTTGAAGGATCAACCATTTCATTTTCTGAAGACGATGGACCAACTTCAACAACGGCTACAATTACTGTAGATGATAATGATAATGTAAACCTACAGGGTGCAACAGTTTCATTTATCAATAATTATTTTCTAGGAGAAGATATACTCGATTATGTTGACGCTAACGGTATTTCAGCATCATTTAATAGCACAACGGGCGTTCTTTCCTTATCAGGAACCACCACACTTGCTAACTATCAAACAGCACTTAGAGCTGTTACTTTTGAGAATATCAGTTCCGACCCAGTAACAGGTCTTGATCGTACTATTGAATTTAGGGTATTTGATGGAATAGATAGTAGTATTGTTGGCACTAGACGAGATATTTCAGTATCAAGTTTAAATACTGCCCCTACTCTTGCATCAATAGAAAGCTCAAATCTTTTCTATCCTTCAGGAGATACGATAAATGTTACCGAAACTATCACACTTACCGATCCTGATAATACTGAAATCGAATCGGTTACTTTTCAAATTACTACAAATTATGACAGTGCTGAAGACACGTTGATATTTGAGCCGCTATTTGGGATTACCGCTGGTTGGAATATTGGAAACGGAACCTTAACGCTAACAGGACCTTCAGCTAAAGCAGATTTTCAATCGGCAATTAGAACAGTAAAATATGCCAGTAGAGTAACCAACCCAACAGATATTCCTCGAACTGTTGAAATTCAAGCTGACGATAACGAAGCTTCTAATAATCTAAGTAATATTCTAACTCGTAATATTTCATTTAGTATTCCAAAATCTGTAAATGATTTATTGTTTTGGTTAAAAGGTGATGCAGGAACATTTAATGCTACTACAGGAGGAAGCGCTAGTACTGATGGTGGAATTGTTCGTAGATGGGAAGATCAGAGTGGAAATAACAGACATTTTACTACTTCAGCTACTGCCCCAATATTCCAAACAAATGAAGCTACTATAAACTTCCAAAATGCAATTGAATTTAGTGGAGCAAGTGGGGTTCGTTTAGAAGATTCAGACGCCGAAAATTATTTGAATGGTCTAGACGAACTTACCATCTTCTTTGTAATAGAATCGGATGTTATTGGCACTAATCATGGTTTCTGGACTACCACTACGCCTAGTGGTACTGATAATGTATTTACTATTAGATATGATGCCGTTGGTGATAATGGAGGTGGAACAAATGTAATTAAAACTGGAATGCGAGATTTACCAGTAGCATTCGCACAAGAAAGTTTTGAAAATGCCCAAACTACTTCTGGCCAAATTGTAATGCTAAAATGGAAATCAGAGGAAAATTATGAACTTTATGTAGATGGTGTTCTTAGTAATCCTACGTTCTTTCAGAATATACCTACAGGAGTTTTAACAGCAGTTACTACGGCTATAATTGGACAAGGTGAACAAGATGCTAGTAGTAGTTGGGATGGCTTAATAGCGGAGGTAATCCTTTATGGTTCTGAGATTTCAATTAATGATCAAGAAACAATTGAAGATTATCTTTCAACAAAATATGGCATTGCCATACGCTCACTAACAGCTGCAACAGGTGGAGAAGCCATTTCTGCTGATGATGCAAGTATCGCTCCCTCCCCTGCATATACTACGCTCACTGGTCCTAGAGTACAAGAAAGTTTTGCTGGAGAATTCGCCAATGGAGGAACGTTTATTTTTAATGCTCCTACTGGTTTCGAATGGGATGCTACTAGCGGTTCAGCAACAACCAATGCCGCGTTTGGAGGAACAACCTTGCTTAATATTTCTTCTACTCCAACCAGTAGCTCTACAACACAACTCACATTTACTATTAGTGCAGCATCAACAACGAATCCTGGTGAAATCGTATTTTCGAATTTAAGAGTACGTCCTACAACAGGTACTCTTCCAAATACAGGAAATATAAGGAATACCGGAACTACAGGGCTTGGTGGTTCTACAAGCTATGGTACGCTTACTATGGTTGCGGGTACTCAAATTGAAATGGAATTTGCCCAACAACCATCTACATCAAATATAAATTCAGCTATTACACCAACAGTAAGAGTTCAACTTATCGACCGATTTGGAAACCCAGTTGAAACAAGTAGAGTAAATATTGATATAGAATTAAGTCCAGAATCCGACCCTGCAACGCTTGGCGGTACTTTATCTCAACAAACAAATTTATTCGGTATTGCAGAATTTGTTGACCTCACTTTAGATGCTACAGGAACTTATTCGCTTACTGCATCTAGTTCAGGTATTGACGATACAACAAGTACCGATTTTGACGTAGTTATTGCAGGTCAATTAACTCAATTTACTGTCGAACGCGTACCTTCTGGAAATATATCCAATAAGCTTGCTGGTCAATCATTTAATATCACCATAGTTGCAAAAGATGGCGTACCTGATACTGTTGACACTTTTACTGGTACCGTTAATATATCTTCTAACTGTACCCTTGGTACAGGTAGTGGAACTTCAGGAAGTTTTATAGCCGGTGTACTTGCATCAAGAACCATTTCGGTTTCAAATACTGGAAATTGCTCTATAACAGCAACTAATTCGGCTGGTGCCCAAATTGGAACTAGTAATACTTTTGATGTAACTCCAGGTGCCGCATCTGTAGCCACAACAACTATAACTGCAAGTCCTTCAGTTATTTTAAACGATGGATTTTCAACTTCTACTATTACGGTTCAGTTAAAAGATTCAGAAGGAAATAATAGAACAACAGGTGGTGCAAGCATCATATTAAATACAACCGATGGTTCTTTAGGTTCAGTCACAGATAACGGAAATGGAACGTATACGGCAATACTTACTTCTTCGGTAATCGCAGGTACAGCAACAATTACTGGCACATTAAATGCTATCGCAATCACCGATAATGCTCAAGTCGAATTTGCTGCCTTTAATAATCTTTGGAGATCTTCGGTAGGATCGATTGCTAATGCTAGAAATTGGGATTTGGCAACAAATTGGAGCTCTGGTATTGTTCCAGTTCCTAGCGATAAAGTATTAATTCCTGCTGATCCTGCAGTAGGGAATGAACAACCAGTAATAAATACTACTAACACTACGGTTGCCCAACTTTCTATTGAAACTGGTGCATCAGTAACCGTTTCAGGAGGAAAAGAACTCATTATTACAGGAGAACTTTCAGGTGGCGGTGAAGTATTAGGTAGTAATACTGATTCAGTTACCGTAGGTGGAAATTTAGACATTTCAGAAGCATCGGTTGGGTATGTAAAATTAAATGGATCTATTAACCAAGATGTTTCAAGCCCTAACGCTTATGTATTCCTAGAGCTCGATAATTCGAATGGAGCAGATTTCTTTTCAAATCTTTCGGTTTCAGATTCTTTAAAACTAATTAACGGCACACTCTTTATGCCATCAGGTACCAACCTAGTTGCAAATGCCAAAGAATATGGTCCTACTGGTTTAATTAGAATGCAACGTCGCATTTCTGGCACCAAAGGTTGGAGACTTATCTCCTCTCCAATTGATACAACTTATGGTGAGTTTTTGGATGGTACTCTAACACAAGGATTTACAGGTTCTACACTTGGAGCAGCTCTTTTAGACAGTCTTCAACCTAATGTTCTTACATATTTGGAAAACTATAATGCTTCTGGCGATTCTACTACCGATAATCAACGCTATAGAACTCCAAGTGATGCCAGTGTTGATAAAGTGTTAGAAGGACAAGGAATGTTTGTATTTGTATTTGGTAGTATAGCTGCAGATTCGAGGTACAATGATCCATTACCTGATACTTTAGATGTTATAGGAAGAGAATTTGAAGGCGATGGTACCGAAGTCGAATTTGGAGTAACCTATACCGAACGAGCAGATGGAGATTTAGGATGGAATTTAATCGGTAATCCATTCTTAGCTACTATAGATTGGGACGATAACGCCAATTGGACAAAAGACAATATTGAAAGTACTATTTATATTTGGGATCCTGCCTCAAACAGTGGTAACGGAGAATATTTAACTTGGAATGGAGTAACAGGAACGTTACCAACTGGTGGTTTAATCGCTCCTTTCCAAGGGTTTTGGGTAAAAGCAAATGCAGAGGATCCGGAGCTTAAGGTTAACCTAGATGCTAAAACAACAGGTGGTGGCTTTTTAAGGAAAGAAGCTGGTAAAATAGTTGCAGATTCATCTAAAGCTAAAAACAACGATTTTGATATTAAGAGAATTGGACTCGCTGTAACTTCAAGTGAAGGTCTATCAAAAAGAACAAATATCATGTTTTCTGAAAATGGGGAAATAAACAAAGATAACCTGGATGCATTCCGCTTGCTCCCTCTTTCAACTTCTCATATTGAGTTACATAGTCTTTTAGATGATGGGACTGAGTTAGCAATTAATAATTTACCAAATGATTTTAACTCTAGACTTTTTATACCACTACATATAAATGCATATGAAGATGGAATGCCGCTTTCTGGTGAGTTTACAATTCTATGGGATGATCTTAGAACAATTCCCGAAGACTGGATTCTTACATTAATTGATAATGAAACTGGCGAAGAAGTAAATATGATGGATGAATTATCATATACATTTAATCATTCTACAAGAGCTAAAATAGCAACGAATTTTTCAGCAAACCCGCTTGCTCCAAACTATTCTATTCGACAAAAAGCGAAAACTCAAGCGACACGATTTACTTTAAAAATTAGCACAGAACAGATTGAAAGAGATGTTCCAACTGAAATCTTTTTGGATCAAAATTACCCGAATCCATTTAACCCTTCTACCCTTATTCCATTTGGGTTGAATGAGGATTCTAATGTTGAACTTGTGGTATATGACATTCTTGGTAGAAAAGTACGAACCTTAGTAACTGGATCAAGAACTGCTGGTAGATATGAAATCCGATTTAACTCAAGAGAATTAGCAAGCGGGGTTTACTTTTATCGATTAGTCACCAATTCTAAAGTACTCGTCAAGAAGCTAACGTTGATTAAATAGTTTTAGAAAGATCTTGGTGTTTTGATACATAATCAAACTTAAGTAAGTCAAAGTTAAAATAACTATACTAAAAAAGAGAGCGAATTTATCAGTAATATATTTTCTAAATGTTTAGTACTCACAAAATATTACCTCTCTTATTTGTACTAATCTTATTTTTGATTTATACAAATTCAGCATTTGCTCAAACAATAACTAAAGCAACAGGTGGCGGAGCTATATCTGCTGATAATTTTGGAGGTACATGGAGTACACTTACTGGACCAACCATCCAAGAAACTAGTCCAGGTCAGCTATCATCTGGTACATTCAGATTACAAGCACCTAGTGGTTTTATTTGGAATACAGCTGTTACCCCAACTGCAGTAGTAACCTCACCAAAATCAACGAAAATCACTGTTGTTTTTGTAAGTATTACAACCTCCGAAATCCAATTCAGTATTACCGGTAATAGTGGTGGTAATCCTAAGAACAATCCACATCAAATTGTATTTAGTGGAATTCAAGTGCGACCTAATCAAGGTACTCCTTTAGCGTCGGGAATCATTAAAAATGTAGGTTCTGCTGCCCCTGGAGGAACTACTAGCTATGGCGATTTGGCTATGGTTGTTGGTGCAGATAACCAAATTAGAGTGGAAAGTGCTGCAAATTCTTCTGGTTCCCTTATACCATCTCAGAGTATTGAAGCTGGGCAATCATTAACGCTTTATGCAAATGTTAGAGATCAGCATGGAAATTTTAAAAGAAATCAATCAGTTAGTTGGTCTACGGAAAATGAAACAGGAGGAGTAACTGATGGAGACCTCTTACCTTTATCTGGAACTTCTACCACTTTTACTTCTAATTTAACAGGTACTGCAAAAATCCAAGCAACCTCTGGTGCACTTGCTATTGTCCCCACTGATTTAATTACAGTTACCCCATC
Source organism: uncultured Balneolaceae bacterium (assembly GCA_963974345.1). Taxonomy (GTDB): domain Bacteria; phylum Bacteroidota; class Rhodothermia; order Balneolales; family Balneolaceae; genus RHLJ01. The sequence goes on from CAXBBW010000005.1 coordinate 73,591, forward strand.
CATCGCTACAAATTTATCTATTTCTACTCAGCCATCTTCTAGTTCAGTTGCTGGAACTATACTTGGAACCCAACCCATTGTTCAAATTCTTGATACGTATGGAAATATAGTTACAACGGATAATTTTACACAAATCACTGCGAATAGAACTTCAGGAACGGGTGCTTTACAAGGAACTAAAACGGTAACAGTAGTTAATGGAGTTGCTACGTTTACTAATCTATCCCATAACGTAGCAAACGATATCGACATTTCATTCTCCGCTAGTGGTTTCTCTGATATAATTTCGAATACGCTAACCATAAATCATGCTCCTGCAGAAGGGTTAGAATTTACAACGCAACCAAGTAATGGAAATAGAAATGCAGCTGTTCCTACTATAGAAGTTCAAGTTATAGATGCATTTTCGAATCCGGTAGACACAGTTGGATTAACCGTTGATTTGACTATCAACTCAGGAACTGGAAACATATCTAATGGTTCAATAAGTACTAATTCAAGCGGTATTGCAAGTTATACAACAGTCCAGTTTAATCAAGTTGGGTTAAAATCACTAATTGCTTCATCAACTGGATTAAGTAATTCTCCTGCTAGCAATAATTTTACTATTGCATCCGCTGGTGAATTAGCAGGTTTTGAGATTCTTACTACTAGTGACGCAACCATTGGCCCTCAAGAAGCAGGTGTAGCTTTTAATATTAAAATTAGAGCCGTAGATGGTGTTGGTGCTTTGTTAGATGGCGGTGGTCCAAGAGATGAATTTACTGGAAACGTAGATATCACAACTACAAGTGTTTTTTCAGGTGCTACAACTACAACCACTATTGGTCCTTTTGTGGGTGGAGTTCTTTCTTCACACTCGGTCGAACTTATAAATTCTGGAATAAATCAAACCATAACAGCGACGAATAGCGCAGGAAGTGAAGCAGGTTCAAGTAATTCATTCACAATTAGCCCTTCCTCAGCCGATGTTAACAATTCTTTAATTTCAATATCTGAATCTTCTTTAATAACTAATAGTGGACAAACCTCTATTGCAACCGTTCAACTAAAGGATGAGTTTGGGAATCTACTAGAAGGAGATGTTACCGAAACAATCTTAATCTCTTTAGATGGAACTAGCTTAGGCAGTATTGGATCAACATCTGGTAATGGTGATGGCACTTACTTTGCAATTATTACAGCATCAACTTCCATCGGAACAGAAAATGTAACGGCAACTATCGATGGTGGAGCTATAGATTCAGGGAATCAACCCATTAATTATACTTTTGATGAGTTATCTACTTTTGTTATTGAAAAAACTGGTGGTGGAGCTATCTCAACTCAAACTGCTGGTATCGCTTTTAATATACGATTAACTGCTGAAGACGCTTTCGGAAATATCGTTACTTCCTTTGATGGGGTGGGTAATACGGTAGAAATTACTTCTTCTGGGTCGCTTTCTTCAGGGAGTGGAACAACGGCTACATTTACAAATGGAGTTTTTACTAGTCATTCTGTTACGTTAACCTCTGTAGGATCTACTACCATCACAGCACGAAAAACAGCTTCTTCAGAAACGGGTACAAGTGATAGCTTTATTGTAGATCCTGGAGTTGCCGATCCTACTACAAGTACAGTTACCCCAGGCATAAGTTTTCTTCAAAATGATGGAAGTGATAACACAATAATTACGATCCAACTAAAAGATGCTTTTGGGAATAATCTAAATACCAACCCTGGTACAGTTAATATCAATAAGAATGGGGCATCAGCTTCTATCGCTACAACTGCCACTTATGTCTCAAATGGGCAATATACCGCTACCTTAACGGCATCAAGTACAACAGAAACCATTACCATTAATGCAAATTTAAATGGAGGGTCCCAATTCTCTGACAATGCAATAATAACAGTAACCCAATTTAATATTTGGGAAGCAGATGCTGGAGGTAGCGCAGTAAATAGAGTAGACTGGGAAAATACTTCAAATTGGAGTCTAGGTTCACTACCTACTACAGGTCAAGTAGTGGTTATTCCATCAGGTCTTTCTAATTACCCCACCATTGATACTGCTACCCCTACTATCGATTTTCTTTCCATTGCTTCAGGGGCATTAGTTACACTTTCTGGCCAAACTATTACCATTAATAACGACATTACTGGAGATGGTAGTTTCTTTGGAAGTGGTGGAAGTATAAATTTAGCTGGTAATTCTTCAATTGCGAATTTCATCGCAGGGTCTTCAACAGTTAATCTGAATGGTTCAAGTACTCAAACTATCGAAAATGATTTCACAGCGAACATCTTAAATATTCAAAATAATGTGACTGTAACAGAATATTTAGAAGCTTTCACATCCTTAACGGTAGATGCTAGTAAAATGCTCATTATGCAGTCTGGGTCTCAATTAATCATTTTTGGAGATTTGATTGTAAATGGAGCATTATTAGGTTCGAGTTCAGATTTCCAATTTGGAGGAGATATTTCAATTGGTGGTAGTGGAACAATCACTCTTTCTAATACATCTCTTGAGCTAAATGGAAATACAGAACAACAGGTGAATGGCATCAATAATATCCGAAGTTTTACTATTAATAACTCAGCTGGAATTGTTATAAATAATGATATTGAGGTTACCGATACTCTTTTTATTACTAATGGAACTGTTACTATTGAGTCAGGCTACAGTTTTGTAAGTAATGTTAAAATTGGAAATACTTCCAATATTATTGCCAAAAGAGAAATAAGCGGTATTGTTGGCTGGAGATTATTGTCCTCACCTCTTTCATCAACCTATAGCGATTTCTTAGATGGAACCATTACCCAAGGATATGTAGGTTCTTCAGAAGGAGTAACAATATCAGGTGATTCAGTTCAACCAAATGTTCTTTATTACGATGAAACATTCTCAGGAACTGATAATCAACGATTTAGGGCTCCTACAAGTGCGGCTACTTCACTTACAGCTGGGCGAGGTCTTTTTGTATTCTTTTTTGATGATCAAAGTACAGCAACTATACCAGATGCAAGATACAATGAACCTCTTCCCGATACTCTCCAAATACAAGGAGCAGAAAACGATGGTGATGGGACTAATTTCACTTTTCCTGTTACATACACCGCTTCAGCTGATACAGGTTGGAATTTAGTAGGAAATCCATTTACTGCTACTATTGATTGGGATGATGGTAATTGGACTAAAACCAATATGGATAATGCCATCTATATTTTTGACCCAGCTTCAAATGATTATCTAACTTGGAACGGATTAACGGGTTCATTAGGTGACGGGAAAATAGCTCCCTTCCAAGGGTTTTGGGTTAAAGCCAATGGAAATGGAGCGCCAACTTTAAAAGTGAACAAGTCCTCTAAAACCACGAATGGAACATTTTATAAAACATCAAATAGAGGAGAGCCTAAATTAGAACTCAAATTATCAAATGGTGACTTATCAAAAACTACTCATCTTTCTTTTAATGAAGAAGGAAGATTTATTAAAGATAGGTTTGACGCTATTAGATTGCTTCCATTTAAGTCGAACAGCTATTTAGAATTATTCACTATACTTGATAATGGAACACAACTAGCTATAAATAATTTACCTCGAGATTTTGGAATACCTATTGAAATACCCATTTATATTAACGGGTACAAAGACGGTTTACAAATTGAGAGCGGTTATGAACTATCGTGGAAAGGGATTGAGGATGTACCTGAAGGTTGGACTTTTGAACTACTCGATAGAAATAAAAAAGTAATCTTAAATCTAAAAAAAACAAATACATTAAAATTATTTCCATCTCCAATAAAAGAAAAACTTTCTGCTCATCATTCTCAAATATCAAGCACTGATGTTTCATTAACAGAGACAAGTACAGCCAAATTGGAAGCCTCAGAGTTCTTCCTAAGAATTATACCTGGTAATGATGCAGATGATTTACCAAAAGAGTTTTCACTTTCCCAAAACTACCCAAATCCTTTTAATCCTGAAACTACTATTGAGTTTGGGTTACCTATACAAAGTCAGGTAAATTTAGCAGTTTATGATATTCTTGGAAGAGAAGTTGCCAAGATTGTAGAAGGAGAATTAAATGCAGGTTTTTATTCCTATAACTGGGATGCTTCCTCTCTTTCATCAGGTGTGTATTTCTATCGTTTAGTTACTTTTAATAAATTATTCTCAAAAAAAATGACATTAATTAAATAACATTTTTTTTTGTTTATAAATAATGTAACTAGACAATCCAAGTAACATATTCTATTTGCCAACCTCTTTCATCTGTATCAAAATTTAGTATTGTTAGAAGAAAGTTTATCAAAATAATAATTAACTAGTTTTAATGTTAATATTTTATAATATTTAATTTCAATCCAATCCCTTTTTTGATCAGTACTATATATAAAGAAAACTATTTATGGCTGGATATACCGAAGTTTTACAAACCATGTTTGCAATGATTCTTGTCTCTTTGCTAATCATTAATTCAAATAGAGCCATTGCGCTTAATAATAGAGCACAAGTAGATAGCGAGTTAGAAGATCAGATTATTGCAATTGCTCAAGATTTTATTGACGAATCTAGATCGATAACTTTTGATGCAACTACTGCTGGAGGAAATGTACCTGTTAATATTCCTTCAGGATTTTCTTCAATTGGACCAGGAGGTGGAGAGAATACTAGAGCCAAATTTAATGATTTTGATGATTATGATGGCTGGACTGAAACAATAGTAGCTTCAAATGATGTTGAATATGATGTATCTATAGCTGTCTCTTATTACAATGGCACCACTGTAACTGCATCCAAAACAACTTTAAAACAGATGACGATAACAATTACCTCTGATTTATTAACTAGCTATGGTAATAATAGAAATTACTCTTTTAATTTCATTAGAAGCTTTTACGCTGATTAAATATTAAAACTATGGATGCTGGATTAATTTTTAGTTATATCATCGCTGGATTTTTAATAATCCTTATTGGCGTAGTAAGTTTAAATAATAGTAATAGTAGTAGTGAATTAACTTTACAAGAAACTCAAAAGAGAAAAATTACTGATGTCATTGAAGTTATTACTTACGACATCCCGAAAATTGGTTATAATTTAAACGTATTACCCGATACACTTTTAAGAACAGTTTCTGCTTCACATATTGAGTTCTATTCGAACATTGATAACAGTGCAAATGGTTCGCTTGAACTTGTTAGATGGGAGTTTTCTTCCGATGCAGAGGCCAATACACAAAACCCAAACGACTTTATTTTATATCGCACTGTAAATGGAGTAGTCACTTCTATTTCTGCTGGTATTACAAGTTTTAGCATTAATTACTACGACGAACTTGGTAGCAATACTCCTTTATCGATGCCAATAACTGCAGCTGGCAATAAATCAGCTATTGATGACATTATTCAATTGGAAATTACTATGAATAGCGAAAGCGCAGTACCTATTAAATATGGAAGTAGTTCAGATTCGTATCGATATTTACAATCATCATGGACTAAAAGATTTTCACCCGTTAACCTAAGAAATAACTAAGGAGCAGTATTATGGGTAGAGGAATGGTAATAATGGCAATGGGAGCTATAATAGTTTTGGGCATTATCCAAATTGGGATGAATCAGCAAAGAACAAATCTCCAAACATTGACATCTGACTACGCAAAAGAAATTCAATCTAAAAATGCTAGCCATTCTGCAATTCAGCTAGCAATGGAGAAAATTAATAAAACTCCCGGTTGGTCGCCAACGCAAGGATCTCCTTGGAGTACAGACGTAGACGGTGCGTATATAGAATTATACTATGACCAACTTTCTACTGGTGCTTCAATAACTGATCCCGACTCTATACGAATTTATAGTACGGCTTGGTATGGAGGCACAGGAACAAAAGGAAGTGCTGATTATAAAGAAGCTTCCTCTTCCCATACCATTGTTAGTACATATCTTAAATCTGGATTACACTTTGTACCTGAACCCAAGGGTGGGTTAGGTTTTGGAACAAGTAATTTCACTTTTAACATGAGCGGAAGTGCTAGTATTAGTGGAAATGATGCTAGCGGAACTTGTTCCGATTTGCCTGCTATTACTGTACCCACCATAGCCGATGAGCTTAAAGTTACGCTTGGTGCTGGAAGTAAATATGGCAATCTTGAAAGCAGTGTAGATAAAGTAGCATACGATAATGACATGTCTTATCAACCCGTTGACGAACTTATTGCACGGCTAGCCAACGAACCTGGAGTTGTTGAAGTAAGTGGAAATTATAAAGGGGAATTTGGGACGCAAGACGATCCTGGAATATTCTTTGTCAACTCTTATGCTAAACTTACTGGCGGAGTTCCAGATGGATATGGTATTTTAGTTATTAGATCTGGCGGAGAACTGGAATATGAAGGCGCGCTATCCGTAGCTGGAAATTTTACTTTTAATGGTTTAATTATTTTTGAAAATGCTTTTGATTTTACTGGTAAGGGTACACCAGATTTAAATGGCTCTGTTCTAATCGGAAATACACCTGGCAATAATACAACTCTGGATGTAGACCTAGGTGGAAACCTCAAAATTCAATACGATTGTGAAGCCATTGAATATGCCAAAACAGCTTCTGCAAGTCATTTAAAACAGAATCGTTATAGTCGAGTTAGTACGTTCGAGTAGTTTTCATCAACCTATCTTAATATTGATTGCCATATAATTTTGGGTTAAAGACCTGATTTATATAAGGTGTAACTTTTTTTAGTTTCTTCACTCTTTCTTAATATAACTCTTTGTTATGCAATGATTAATTAAGGCAATCTAATTCGTAAACTCTTTACGTTTCTTTATTATGTTTTAAACAAATTTTTACAAAATGAGTAGTTACGCCGAAATTATTTATCTAACCGCTGCAATGGTAATATTCTCTACCCTTGCAATGAATACGGCAAGAAACTTCAATTCTTCCAGAACTGCATTATATAGAGTTGAAGTTGAATATAGAGCAATAGCAGTTGCTCAAGATGAGTTAGATAAAGTGCAATGGATATATGATGATACTGAGTTAGATCCTGATGATGGATCATATGTTTATAGTAGCTATCCATTAACTGAAACTCACACCTATGGATCAAGTGATCAATATTCTGATGATTTTGTTATTTACGCAGAATCAGAACTGATTGAAGACACTGGAAGCCAAAAAAGATACCAAGTTAGTGTAAGTGTACTCAACCAAGATGTACAACCAGAAGTATTTGTTACTATGGATTACGTTAAATCTTATTCGTACTAGGAGGTCACTATGAACATTGGATTAATAACAACTTTTGTAATTGGCGGTATCTTCATGATCTCAATGATGATGTTTAACCAACAACTTGCATCTGGATCACAAGAATTTTTGCTAAGTACAATCAATCAAGATTACTTAGACGACGTTGTAACTGTGCTTTCAAATGATTTTAACAGAATTGGATATAATACTGGCGTTGCTATCCCCTTTACAACCCTTGAGGATGACAACATTTTATTCCAAGCTGATGCATATGATAATGATACGTATGGGGCAACAAATATCCGCTGGTATCTGGATACAACCGATCCTGTAACCAGTACTGACAATCCAAATGATTATTACCTAAAAAGAGTTGGACCAGTAAGTGCCAGCTCTTATGGTACTATAAAATTTCCAGTAACACTTTTTAAGTTAAAGTATTATGCATCAAATGGATCTGTTACCAATGATAAAAATTCAGTAAAGAAAATTGAAGTTCAAATAATGGCCGAATCAGGATCACCTTACACCGTGGGAAGAAATAGTGAAGATTTTTATCCTAGAAGTGTATGGAAAAGAATATTTGTTCCAAATAATATAAACTTACCATATTAGGAGCTGTTATGGGTAAAAGTCTTTTATTTTTAGTCGCAGGATTAACCGTAATTACAGGTTATATGCAAGTCCAAAATCAGGAAAGAATGAAAACACTTCCTGAAGTTACAAGTGCTTATTATGAAGAGCAGCAAGCACGTAATATTGCTAAAAGTCTAGTCGATAATGCAATCGAGAATATGAAAGTTGATAATGACTGGAATGGTGACCTCGATATTACAGAAGTTATGAACGTAGGAGGAATGCTCACTAAAGAGACTAATACAGTTAAAAGTATTGTGAAAACTTTACTTGGGGGTGGGCAAAAACCTGCAGGTACCCAACAAGAAGTATTAGATGAAGATGAAATTGAAGCTGGCTTACTTGCAAATGGGCTATCAGGTACCCTTAAAAGTTTTATAAGTTCTACTCCAAATAAACCCGCGAACAATAGTGTAGGAACTTGGGATGAATATAAAGTGCTTCTTGTGAGTACTAGTACCTATGATAATATTGAAGTAACTACTGAAGTTCTGATGCAAAGAGATTCATTTTCTAAATATTCTTATATGACTGATTCTGAATTAAGCTCTTCAGGTAATGACATTTGGTTTATGGGTGCTGATAATATTTACGGTCCTATTCATACAAATGGTACTTTTAAAATGTCTGGTGATCCTTCTTTTTATGGGCTGATTACAAGTCCAAATGCGTGGGAAGCACATACTACTAACGGAGCTAACCCTAATTTTTACGGGGGTGAAAACTTTAATGCACCTATAAAAGATTCTCCAAACTCCTATGAATTGAACAAATTGAAAACTGCTGCTGCAACAGGTGGTATTACTTTCGATGGAGATATTGAGGTAGATTTTTATGAAGCTGCTGATGAAGGCTTTGCAGATATAACCAAAGAAATTACAACGACATATTCTTGTGGAACTTGGTGGAACCCTAGTAGAATGTGTACCGCAACTTCATGGGTAACTGAAACTTTGAACCTTGCTGATATTAATGGAATACTTTCTGCAGAAGGTGAAATTAAAGTGAAAGGTGTTGTAAAAGGCGCGATAACCCTTCATTCTGAAGATAGAATTCAAATTATGGGAGATATAACCTACGCGACAGATCCTTCGGCAGATAGTTCTTCTACTGATATGTTAGGCCTTGTAAGTGAAGGAGATGTAATTGTAGACCAAAATGCTCATCAATCATCTGGAAGTACCGATTTAACTATTCAAGCTTCAATAATGGCATTAGATACTTCTTTTGAAGTTGAAAACTACTCTAGTGGAGGTCCAAAAGGTACTTTAAATTTACTTGGAGGTATAGTTCAAAAAAATAGAGGTGCTGTTGGTACATTTAATTCTAGCGGTATCGTATCTGGTTATGCTAAAAACTACCAATATGATGGAAGATTAAAAGGAACGATCCCTCCTTCTTTCCCTCGTGAAAGTGTTTTTTCTATCGTTTATTGGAAAGATGAAGTCGTAAATATATCTGGAAACTAACTACGTATTTTCAAATGCAATTGTATAAATTTTATCTTTTTTTAGGTGCTTTTCTTCTAATAACAAGTTCAATATTTGCTCAAAAGGTTACTTTTAATGTGAACTTAAAGCCACAACTTGAAGATAGTACATTCATCCCTGGTAGAGATCAATTAACGCTTGTAGGTAGTGTTACTCCAATAAATACTGCAACTCCTTACTTTTTAACAGATCAAGAACCGATCGATAGTGTATACAGCGTTTCGATTAACTTCTCACCCAGATTTAGAAATCAAACCATTACGTATAATTTTGAGATGACGGTTAACTATCGAAAATTAACAGAGAATCTCCAACGTCAGCTCCTAATTCAACAAGGTGACGTTGAATTAGACCCCCTCTATTTTAATGCCTTTGCTTGGTAAATACTACTTACTTTTTAGCCCATTACAATTTGTTAATTAAGAAACATTAACTGGCTAAAAAGTGTTAGATATATAATCTTATCACTATACATTTCTTTAATCCTCTATATGTTTATGAAAAGATTTGCAGCTATTTTACTTTTTTTATTTACACACTCATTCATCGCAAATGCACAGATTAATGAGAATATAGATGCTAATATTATCATTACTGCAAACGTAATTCAATCTATTGAGTTAATCACAGTTAATTCAATTTCTTTTGGTAATGCGCAGCCTGGTCAATCTACAATCTATATTAATCCATTAAGCGATATAAATGCTGGCTACATGATTGCGGTTGGTACTCCAGATGTTGAATTCAGATTAGACTATGAGCCGGTAAAAACATTATCACGAATAGATGGACCAGGGTCACTATCTTTCCAATATGAGATTTCTGCTAATGATATTGAAGATCAATCTAGTTCTGAAGTAATGGATTTAGAAAATAGAAGTGTTAGATTCAATACAGAGGGGCGCTATTATTTCTGGGTAGGTGGGAGAGTTAATCTTACTAATGCTCAACCCGGAAATTATGAGGGTGACTTCACAATTGAGATAGACTATATTTAAAATGATCAATCAGATCAAAAAATATCTTTTTTTTTTGATTCTTCCATTATGGATGAATGGGAATGTAATAGCTCAAATTAATTTTGGCAATTATAGTAGTAAATATACTGTGTCTGCAACTTCTACTACCAGTTCAATTGTTCTAGGAGATGTTATTCAAGGGCAAGGAAATATAAACATCCCCATTGAAAGTGCTGGAATTGTAGAAATAGTTGGAGTAAAATATCTGGATGTTATTGTTACAATTATGGCAGATCAAGGTTTAGTAGTTCAAGAGGCATGTACACCAACTGCATACATAGTATGCGACATTCCCTATACTTTACAAGCAGCTTATGTTAATAGAGGTACTAATAATATCAATCAAGCTGTAAATATAGATGTAAGTGCAAATACTGCATCTGTAGTAATACCAATTAAGTATAGAGGAAATGCACCGCCAGGGCCACCTCCTACCCCTGTATATGAAGGATATAACCCTGCAATATTTAATGAAACTGCCTATATATATATATATGGTTCAATAGATGTTGGGTTTGCACGGGCGGGCGACTATAAAGCTACCATAACGGTAAGTGTAAATTATGATTAAAATCAGTAATCAATACTTTTTGATCTTATGCTTAGCTATTATTTCTCTTTCCTCTACTGCTAATGCTCAATTCCTGAGTCTTCAACTCAAAATTGAACCAGAGCTATCTACGACTGTTGAGCAAGAACTATCATTTGGTACTCTTGTATCTAATTCTGGAGAGAAGAATATTAATCTTGGAGACTTAAATACTGGTATTTTTGTTATCAGATCTTATTACACCCAAAATTTATTTCTAAGTCTCACCTATCCAGAGTCACTTAGGCATATTAATCCTGCTATAAATGAAGAAATACCTGTGTCTTTAAGTATTGCATATAATAACTCCTTAAATAAATCACCAAGAGGAGCCATATTATTGCCACAAAACAAAGGTAATGTCTCTGTAATTGATCGATTAGAGATTTCTGGTGTCCCCAAGGAAATATGGAGTGAACTCTATATTTATGTATTCGGAACTATTGATGTAGGAAATATCCCGACTGGGGAATATGCTGGAGAAGTTACTTTATATATTGAATACGACTAATGAATTCTCCATTAACCTTTTCTTAGAGAATCTTAATTAAGAGTATCTAACTTGGAACACACTCAATGTTTGAATAATTTTGTTTTAGAAACAACCTCAAAAATTAATTTCAATACCATGAAAAATTTAAAAACCCTTTTAGCCCTTTTCGTAGTTTCAGCTGTTTTAACTTCTGGAGCTTTTGCTCAAGATAATGATGACGTAGAAATTTCTGCTACTATATTAAGCGCACTTACTGTTACAACATCTGCTGATATTGCTTTCGGTAACGTTGATAACAATACCGACGCTTTTGTTCAGGCAAATGCGAACGATGCTGCTTCTTCAAATGCAACTGCTCCTTCTGCTGGTCAAGTAGACATTAGTGGCGCGGCTAACAACGCTGCTTTAGTTGTTAGCTGGACTGAAACTCCTCAACTTGAAGAAACTACTAATAACAATTTATTAGATTTTACTCCTAGTGTTTGGTTTGATGCTCTTGAGCTTACTACTTTTGGTGGATCAAATATCACTCTTACTGGAACTACTGGTTCTATCGATATTGGTGGAAATCTTGGTTCAGCAGGTCAACCAGCGGGAACTTATGTATCAGATGCATCATTCGGTACAGCTCTTGTAGTTACTGTTGATTATCAATAAGAACAACTGAAATTCTTAAAGTCTCACGGAAGTTTTCGTGAGACTTTTTTTTTGTAAAATGATACTTATTTTGAATAGGCTCAAAATTTTAATTATTGAACAACTTTCATGCTTTTTAATTAAGTTCAAAAACTTCGAAATAAATCATCTACAATGAAAAAGTATATATTTTTAATTCTTGTCCTAGGCTTTATATATAATGGCAAAGCCTTAGCTCAATTAAGTATTGCCCCAACCAATCTATTTATTGACAGCAATACCAGATTTGGAACCTATATGGTTATCAATGGATCAAATAAAGCCCAAGAGGTTTCAATAGAATTCTTCTTTGGATATAGTGATTCAGACGAAAATGGGAATCGGGTACTTGTTGATGATGATTCCGTAAATGCAGCTAGGTACTCCATTGCAGATAAGATTAGAGCATTTCCCCAAAATTTCACGCTTGCTCCTAATCAACGTCAAATTGTTAGATTAAGAGTAAATGCAGAAAATAATATTCCTGATGGAACTTATTGGGCAAGAATACGAACTGCTTCTTCACCTGAGACTCCCCCACTTGAACTCCAAGCCACAGATGTAGTTTCAGCTCGTTTAGGTATTACCATAGAACAAGTTACAGGTATCTTTTACAAGAAAGGACAATTAAGTACAGGAATAGAAATTCAACAAATTCGAACAGATCTGCAGGAAGACACAAATATACTTGTAGTACGTTCTGAGTATTTAAAAACCGGTAATTCACCCTTCCTTGGAACTATTACAACTACATTAGTTAATGCATCAGGATCTGTTGTAAGAGAAGGAAGTGTTTCAACTTCCGTGTATTTTGATGGAGTTCATAAGCAAGAGCTCTCTTTGGAAGACATCCCTAGTGGAAATTATACGGTTAATGTGTCTTTTGAAACAAGTAGAACAGATGTTTCAGCTGCAGATTTAATTCAAATGCCAAAAGTAACTGAATCAACTTCATATATTATAAGGTGAAATGTAAGTGTTTAAATGTATTTATCCATTTAACTACTATTCTTTTTATAGTCTTTTTTCCTGCAAATTCTATTGCACAAAATAACGACGAAGGGATAGAAGTTTATCTATCCTTTCGGCATAGAGGTATAATTAATACTACTGTTGTAGCCTATTATAAAAATGATACCTTTTACCTTCCGATTGATGAGATTTTCTCTGTATTACAGCTCGATGTAAATACAACTGGTATAACAGTTTCCGGTAAATTTTCTACAGATCAAATTGAGTATAAAATAGATTTGGAGAAAAAAATGATCTCATTTGGTGATGAGAAAACTCCATTATCACAAAATGATTATTTAATCAAAGAACTTGACAATTATTTATTACCAGAAGTATTTGATAAAATCTTTGATCTTCAATTTAGTGTAGACTTTAATAATCTAACTCTTGAACTAGTAACATTTCAGGAAATTCCTATTGTTCAAAGTATGATACGTAATCAAAAAAGGCGTATTTCTACCGAAAATAGAGGCGAGATAAGTTACTACCCACTTCGAACAGGAAGAGAGCCTCGTTTTATTAATGGTGGCTTTGTTGATTATTCCCTTTCTACTTTTTTGAGTAATGATCAATTCTCTTATTCTTTTAGTAACGCAATTGGTTTACAACTTGCCGGAGGTGATCTTGGAGGTACATTTTTTGGGACCAAATCTGAGAATTACACCAATTTCTCTTCAAATAATCTTCGTTGGAGATATGTATTAAAAAATAATGCGCTAATTAGTAAAATTTTTGTAGGGCAATCTACTACTGATGGTGTTTTAAATAGCGCATATACAGGTATCAAATTAACAAATGAACCTGTGGTAACTCAGAAATTGTTTGATGAGTATGAAATAAAAGGAAATACAATACCTGAATCTGAAATAGAAGTTTTTCTAAATAATACACTTATTGACTTTGCGAAAGCAGATGAAGTAGGTAACTATCGATTTATTGCCCCTCTCTATTACGGTTCTTCTAATATAGATTTAAAAATATACGGTCCTACTGGACAAGTGATAGAAAGAACATCTAGGTTACAAGTACCATTCAGTTTTACCCCAAAAGGCACCCTCATTTATAAATTTAACGCAGGTGTACTTGACCAACCAATAATTGGAAATGTAGAAAATCTAAGCACAATTCAAGGAAATGCTTCTTATGGGCTTTCAAATTGGCTTTCTACAAAAGTAGGATTTGAATATTATGAATCTCAAAGTTCTACACTAACAACTTCTCTTTCTGCTAGACTTCTAACAAGTTATATTGTAACCCTAGAAAATGTACTCGATAGTTACTTTCGTTCTACATTAAATGCAATTTACCCTAACTCTACAAGCATAAATTTTAGTTATACAGATTATGCTAACGATAGAGGAATTTTTAATACTTCAGGAAACGATAAACAAATTGTTACTAGTATTTTTTACCCATTATTAATACTAAAGAAAATTCCTATAAATATTAGAAGTTCTGCCTTTACTAGGTTCAGAGACGAATCAAGCTTTACCACATTTAGAGTGGATCTTGGTACTAGGATAAAGAAACTAAATTTTCGGGTTGGGTATAGTGATCGGATTATTGATACCTTTAACCCTTTAAACTCAACTCCTTCTTCTTTTTTAGAGAGCTCGTTAACTTATAATGTAGATCGTGGTCAAAACATACCTAAGCTTTTAAGAGGAGCATTTTTAAGGTCGCAATTTAAGTACCAACCAAGCCAAAATGCTTTACTGTCTGCTGAATTTCTTGTCGCACGAAGTATTACTAAAAAAGGACGTTTCCAAATATCCTTTGGTCGAAATTTTGCAGCGGAATACAATACCATTAGATTTAATTTTGTTTTTGATCTAAATAAAGTCAGAACAAATACAACTATGACTTCAATACGAAACTCCTACACTACGACGCAAAATGTAAGGGGTTCAATAGGATATGATACTAATTATAATAACTTTTTATTCACCAGTAGAGATCAGGTTGGAAAATCAGGTGCCGCAATTAGCTTATTTATCGACAATAATAATAATAATAAGCTTGATGAAGGAGACGAGAAAATTGAAAAAGGGACACTTAGAATCGGAAAAAGTGGTTCTTCATCAATTGTAAAAAATGGCGTTCTCTATTACACTCAAATGCAATCGTATAACCAGTATAATATGGAGCTTAACACAGGATCTATAAGTAATCCGATGCTTGCTCCAGAAGTTGAAAAATTTTCTGTCATCACCGATCCTAATTCATTCAAAAAAATTGAACTTCCTTTTTATATGTCAGGTGTGATTGATGGTGTAGTAGAACGGGAATTAATTAACGGAAATAAAACTGGAATTGGTGGCCTTAAGGTTAATATAATTAACACTTCAACGAATGAACTAAAAGAAATTAGAACATATTCTAACGGTGGCTATTATGACTACCCAGTTCGTCCAGGTAATTATACAGCCTATATTGACAACGATCAGTTAACACTTCTCAACAGTAAATCAAAACCTGAGAAAATTGATTTTACAGTACAAGCAATCAAAGAAGGTGATTTCATTGATGGGTTAAATTTTCTTTTAGTACCTAAAGATGCTCCCGATGAAATTATTCCGACCGAAGACACTGAAATTACTCTTTCACAAGTCACAGATGATATAAAAAATGATGCTGAAATTTACATGCTTGAAGAACAATTAACAGAGAATGTAACTTTAGCTCTCAGGATGCTTATCCTTGCCCAAAATGCATTCTATAATAAAGATATTAATGGAGCATTGGCTAATATAGATCAATCATTAGAATTCTTTAAAACTGCTCAAGGATATGCTTTAAAGGGAAGTATACTGTATTTTAAGGGTGATAAAGTTGAGGCTGTAAAAAGCTGGCGAATGGCTTTGCGATATGACCCCGATATAAACATTCCAACCTTGGAAGAACTTGATTCGAAGGTAACAGTTAGTAATTCAGAATAAAAATAACATTAAGTAATAAACGAATTTAATGCCTACAAAGCCTAGATAGGAATACTCAACAATTTTATGAAGAATCTAAACTACATTTTCTTATTTCTATTCTTCCTAACTTCGAATACTTTTTCGCAGACTGCTAGTAATGCGTCTAATTCTCAGTCTCTAGAACTTAAGGTTTCATCGTTAGAGCAAAGCTATGATTCACAGGTTTACCTCCTTCTATCTAATTATTTTGACCGTAAAAAGTTTTTCGTAGATGTAAATATTAATGCAGAGTTTATTGATGAAACTGTAGAAACTACTCAAAATAGAGTTATTCAGAATAGACCTGATAACGTCACGATGCCTGGTCTTCCTTTTCTTCCTCAAGAAAATCTTAGAGCTAATACCTCGACCCAAACTCCTGAAACGGTTGTAAATCAAAGTTCAATTAGAACTCTTCGACTCATAAACATCAATATCAGTATTTATGCTGATACCTCTTTTTCTCCTCAAGAAATACAATTTATGAGTCTTTTGACTGAGATAGCAGCAAAAACTAACGATGCACGTGGCGATGAAGTTACCATAGCCCAAATACCAATTCCAACCATTGGTACTGTTGATCCAATTCAAGTCATTCAATCCCCTCCTGAACAAGAGAGTATTTTAGCTTCTTTCAGATCTTATATACCGGGATTTGTTCTATTAATTCTCTTTGGCGCAATTATGTTTCTATCTAGGTTTTTTAATAAACCTGAAGAACGTAGTTCACAGCTTCAACAAAGAGAGAGTATTAAACATGATATTTCGATAAGCGATTTCGGTAGACCAAGCGAGCAAGTTATAGTTAATAATTCTGAGGGTAGAGATATATCAATTGAGATAGATGAATTGATCAATAACTTCTTTAATAAATCACAAGAAATAGCACTTTTGTTTGAATATTGGTTAGATGAAAATAAAGAAGAGGGCTCATTAAAAGCAGCAGAAGTAATTGCAAGTGTAGATAAACAACTCCTCAGAGCTATAAAAAATGATTTGCAGCCAGAAAATTTAGAGAGTATTAACGCCGCTTTAGAAACTCTAGCTCCAATGATGTCTGAAAGGAAAAGTTCCGTTATAAGAAGTTTCAATTCAGTATTAAAAACTGGAAATAAAACGAACCTTAGTTCGAAGAAGAATGGGCATATTAACTTATTCAAATTCCTTGATCATATTTCTGATGCTCAAATAGTTGATTTGCTAAATGATGAAGGCTATCAAACCGGAGCTCTTATTATAGATTATTTACCAGACGATAAAGCAGCTAAGGTACTTGATAGAATAGATAAAGTACGTAGTGCTAATATTATGCTTAAAATGACAACCATTAGTAGCATTCCATACCAACTACAAAGTGAAATTTCTTCTAAGCTTTTTGATAAGGCAATGGACTTAAAAGATCAAGAAAAGGAACAACGTTTAGGAGCCGAAAATATACTCCCTGTTCTTGATAAACTGCCATTGAATGAACAGCAAGCTTATATCGATCAATTAAAAGCTACTAATTCTGTTGTAGGTGAAGTGGTTGAAAGGCAATTTATTACCATTAATCAGGTTTTAACTCTTACTGATGATATTATTAAAGAAGCTATTGTTGATGTAAATACCTCCACCCTTCTGGATGCTGTAATCGGGCTTGATCAAAAGTTGGTCGATAAATTTTTATCAGTGCGTCCTAAAAGAGAGCAACGTTTGATTCGTTTAGAACTCGATGGTTTAAAAGATAGACCAGTAAAAGATACCAATGAGGCAAAATCTGAAGTAATGAAAAGGATTAGAAAAACAGTTCAAAAAAATAAGAGCTTGTCTTAATATCGAAAAAAAAATTTACATACCGCTCTTTCTTCTATTTCTATTCATTTTTGCGAACTGTAATAGTTCAAAGCAAATTTCTCAAATAGATCTACAAGAGGATACTCAATCTTCAGAAGAAGAAGTATCCACTACTGAAGATTTAACTGAAGCAAGAGAAGATAGTGCTCAAGTAAGTCGAAGAGCAGCTTTACTTGAAGTATATAAGGAAGAGTTGAATGATTCTTATAGAACAGACGCGAACGGCATTATTTCTTATTACATTTTAGCACAACAACGGTTCTATAACGGCGATTATCAAAACGCTCTTAAATATATAAACACAGCTGCAAATATTAGAGAAAATGCTGATATACTTGCTTTAAAAGGGAGTATCTATTTGGGGTTAGGTTCAACAGAAAATTTTGTAGCTAATTGGAGACAAGCATTAGAAATTGATGCAGATGTTCCAATTCCTCCAATACCATATATAGTTCAACAGCTACAACAGAATGGTCTAATTGACAGCAATTTAAAAAAAAGCTTTTAATCTCAATTTATATATGAGAACATCTGTACTAAATATTTTAAGCTTTCTTATATCTATTATAGCTCTGACTTGGGGTTCAGTTTTAGTAATGGGTTTTGCAGAATATGATCTAATTCCTTCTGAATACGAGTTCCTTAACATTCCCAGCCTTGTTATCGTATTTGGTGGTATCTCAGCAAGTGTATTTATCAGTTACCCTTTTAAACATGTGGTAACTGCACTAAGAGCAAGTATGCGTCTCTTTTCACACAGCGAGATTACTGAAAAGATGTTAGACAACGATATTGATCTCATTTTAGAATGGCAAAAACGAATCAATAACAACAAAATTCAAGCAATAAATGACTTAAGCCAACAATATGAGGATAAATTTGAAGGCTATCTTTTTTCTGTTCTTGATACGAATTACAGTACTGAAGAATTACGTGAATTGGGAGAAATAAATATCACTGAGAACTATTCCCGTCAACAACAAATCACACAAATAATTTCCAGTATGGGTAAAACCTCCCCAGTTTTTGGTATGCTTGGTACTCTTTTTGGTTTGATTGTGATTCTGTCCGGTTTTAATGAAGTAGAATCTCTTTTAACCGGTTTAGGTGCTGCTTTAATGACTACTCTATATGGAATTCTGATTGGGAATTTTATTTTTACTCCTATGGCAAAGAAAATGCATAGCACATCTTCCCTCCAATATTTTAGGGAAAAATTGATTTTAGAAGGAATAATTTTAATTCAGGAACAAAAATCTTCTCTTCAAATTTATGATCGGCTTCAAGCTCATATGAGAAGAAATAAATACACAATGTAGCATAAAAAGATTTGAACGAAGGTCAGCTACATAATAACCCAAAGTCACTATATCCAGAAGAACCTCTTGAGGATCTAGATGATGAAAGTTGGCAAGTAAGCTATCTTGATATTATTACTATAATACTTGGATTTCTTATAATTTTACTTTCCTTTTCCACATTATCCAAGCCCGAAGTCTCTTCACTTTCAACAGTTTTTGGAAATTCATCGGATAAAACTGAATTTATAACAACGCCCATTGAGGATATTCAAGCAGAACTTGAAGCCCTATTAAAACCTCAAATAGATCAAGAACGTTTGATAATTTATCGTGATCTAAATGATATCCGAATTCGCTTTAAAGGCGACGATTTCTACTCCTCGGGTAATGCAACTCTTCAAGGTGAAGGTTTAGATCTACTAAACCATGTAATTCGAGCATTTCAGCAGGTCTCGTACTCAGATTTTAATATTGAAGTTGAAGGTCATACCGATAATGTCCCGATCTCTACTGCTAATTATTCTTCAAACTGGGAATTATCTACTGCCAGAGCGTCTAATGTTGTCAAATATTTTGATAGAATGGGTTTAGAAGTCGGTCGCTTAAAAGCCTCTGGATTTGCTGATTCACGTCCCCTTGTTCAAATGGATTCTTATGGTAACCCATTTGCTGCAACCAAAGAACAGAATAGAAGAATCGTTTTGCGACTTTATTATACTTCTGAAGGTTTACAGAAAAGAGCAAATGAAGAAGATCTTGCTTCAAATTCTGATGTAGAAGAACTTCCAGAAGTTACATTAAATACACCTGAACCTGAATCAATAACTGATCGATTGGCTCAAGAAATCCGTGACATAAGTGCTGCAAATAAAGCACCAGAACAAGTTGAGCCAGAACCTAAAGAAGAAACACCAGCTCCAGCAGTTCCTGAAACTGTTCCTGAGTCTATAAAATCGACCAAGTTGGCAGATATTCCTACCTTCTTAGATACGAATATCTCTTGTGGGTTTTCAATTCAAATAGGCAGTTTCCAATCATTATCATCAGGATTTCAAGTAGCTGATAATGCACAAAAGAAAACAGGTCTTGAATTTGAAGTTGCTTCAAATTCAAGACTTTATTCTGTTCGATCAAAATCTATCCCATCTTTTTCTGAAGCTTTGAACTCTCAAAAAGAAATAGCTTCTAAACTAGGCGATTCGACCATTGGAGTTGTTCATCAATGCTATAAACCTGGTGAGGAAGTGCCTAAATCACTTGAATATCAAATCCAATTTGGAGCATTTCAAAACCAAGAAAATGCACTTTCTTACACAATTAAGTTGGACGAAGAATTTCAAATTCTGTCATATATGAATAGAAGGTCATCAACATATAATGTAGTTGCTGGACCTTATAATGACAGAGAAACCGTATTAAGCCAGCTTAAATCTTTTAAAGACAAAGGAGTGAAAGAGAATATTTTTATAAAGCCGATAAATGAATCTACTTTCGATTATAAATATGCGTATCAGCTCCAATTAGATTCTTTTAGTTCAATTACAGAAGCACAAACGGTTTCAAAAAGGATTTCTGATACTTTGGGAATTTCATCAACCGTATCCACTGCAAAAGATGGCAGCTACCTTATTTTGACTGATCGAAGTAATGATTGGAATGAGATTATCAGCCAATATGAGCGATTTAAAACTAGAGTGCCTAGCTCTAACCCTGTTATTTTTTACTTAGAGTATTTATAAACAAAAAAAAGACTTTTTGATTGCTCAAAAAGTCCTTTATAAAATTATATTATGCTTCTTTTAAAGAAGCATAGAAAGTGGATTTTCTATCAAGTTTCGAACTGTGTTTAAAAACTGAGCTGCTTTAGCTCCATCTACAACTCTATGATCACTTGATAAAGTAACCTTCATTCTTTTTCCTGGTACAACGGCCCCGTTCTCTACAACAGGTACATCACGAATAGCTCCAACTGCAAGAATACACGCATTTGGAGGATTGATGATTGCCGTAAATTCCTCGATTCCAAACATCCCCAAATTACTTATAGTGAATGTACTTCCTTCCATTTGATCTGGTTGAAGTTTTCTATCACGAGCAAGTCCAGCGAGTTCTCGGGTTTCTGCTGATATCTGTGATAACCCTTTTTTATCGGTGTGCTTAATAACAGGTGTCATTAATCCTTCATCAATGGCAACAGCAACGGCAATATTCACGTCTCCGTGCTGTATCATGGTATCTCCATGCCATGAGGTGTTAATTGCCTGATGACGCGTTAGAGCCACTGCACAAGCTTTAACAACAATATCGTTGAAACTTATTTTCACATCATTAGCTTCGTTCATTGACTTTCTGGCTTCAAAAGCAGCCTTCATATCAATATCTATGGTTTCGTAAAAATGAGGGTTTGTGAATTTACTCTCAGAAAGTCTACGAGCAATAGCTTTTCGCATTTGAGATACTTTCACTTCTTTACTTTCTAAACTTTCAAAAGAAGGATCTGGTGCTGAAGAAGCTGTTGGTTTAGTCAATCCTCCTGAGCCTTTAAAGTCTTCTACATCTTTTTTAACGATTCTTCCTTCTGGTCCTGAACCACTCACTCCAGAAAGATCAATTCCTTTGTCCTCGGCAATTTTCTTAGCTAATGGAGACGCTTTTACTCGTCCATTCTCAGAAGAACTAGCAGGTGTTGATGTTTCGTCTTTTGATGGTTCAGAATCTTTTTCTTCTTTTACTTCTGCTTTTTCTTCGGTAGCTGAAGAAGTACTTTCTCCTCCTTCTAAAAGAGCAGAAATATCTTCTCCTTTTTCACCAACGATGGCAATTAAACCACCCAAAGGAACAGCATCACCTTCACCAGGAACAATTTTAAGAATAGTACCACCATCAAAAACCTCGACATCCATCGTAGCTTTATCAGTATCTACTTCAGCGATTATATCTCCCGCTTCTACAGTATCCCCTTCTTTAACATTCCATTTTGCGATTACCCCTTCTTCCATGGTATCGCTAAGCTTGGGCATTTCAATTTTTATTGCCATAATTACTTCTTTTGAGTGGTTTTAATTTCTGTAAGTTACTTGGTTAACTGCATCAATAACCTGTTTTGGACTTGGAAACCAAGCATCAAAAAGCTTTTTTGAAAATGGAGCGTTCACATCTGGTAGTGTAACCCTCTGTACGGGAGCGTCCAAATAATCGAACGCATCTCTTTGAATTAAGAATCCTATTTCGGATGCAAATCCCGCAAATGGATGTGCTTCATCAACTACAACACAACGATTAGTTTTCTTAACAGACTCTATAATCAACGGAAGATCAAGTGGTTTAACTGTTCTTGGATCAATTATTTCTGCTTCAATACCATCTTTAGCTAGTTGAGCAGCTGCTTGAACTGCAACATGATACATTTTACCATGAGCAACTATAGTTACATCACTTCCTTCACGTTTAATCTTCCCTTTTCCAATTGGAATGATATAATCTTCTTCATCAGAAACTTCACCTTTTAGCCCATACATTTGCTCTGATTCCATAAAAAGCACAGGACTGTTATCACGAATAGCAGATTTCATCAACCCTTTTGCGTCATCAGGCTCAGATACATAAATAACTTTCAAGCCAGGGAATTGAGCATACATGGAATCATAAGCAACAGAGTGAGTTGCACCCAATTGACCAGCGGATGCATTTGGACCTCTAAACACAATTGGGCAATCAGCTTGTCCACCCGTCATATATTTTACTTTTGTAGCATGATTTATGATTTGATCTGCTGCTAGAACTGCAAAATTAAAAGTCATGAACTCAACTATTGGTCGGAGACCTTGCATAGCTGCTCCAACACCAATTCCTGAAAATCCAAGTTCGGAAATTGGAGTGTCAATCACTCTTTTAAATCCATATTTATCTAGCAAACCTTCTGTTACTTTGTAAGCACCGTTATATTCAGCTACTTCTTCACCCATAATGAATACTCGATCATCGCGACCCATTTCTTCATCAATTGCGTGTTTTATTGCTTCTCTAAATTGTAATTCAGCCATTTTAGGTAATCTCTTAAATTTTAAACGTGGAAGTAAGGGTTTTCTTCGGTAAACATGTCGTCATACATCTCTTCCAATTCTGGGAAAGGAGATTCATCAGCAAAAGTTACCGAGTCAAGGACTTCCTGTTCTACTCGATCTTCAATTTCTTTTAAAAAATCTTCGTCAGCTATTTTGTTCGAAAGTATATAATCTTTTAATCGAGCTATTGGGTCAATTTTCTGAAACTGCTCCAACTCTTCTTTAGTACGATACTTTTGAGGATCAGACATTGAGTGACCTCGATATCGGTAGGTTCTGATCTCAACAAAATAAGGTTCAGAGTTTTCGCGAACGTCATCAGCTATTTCTTTCATTTTCTCATATACAGAAAATAAGTCCATTCCGTTGATAACTGCGCTCTTCATTCCATATCCTTTTGCACGATCAACGATTTCAGCAACTGTATGTCTTTTTGCAGCAGTACCCATTGAGTATCCATTATTTTCAACTACAAAAATAACTGGAAGCTTCCAAAGCTGAGCCATGTTCATAGTTTCGTGTAAAGAACCTTGATCAACGGCTCCATCACCAAAGAAAGTAGCAGATATATTACCTGTGCCTTTGTATTTGTTACCAAAAGCGAGTCCAGCACCAATAGGAATATGTCCTCCTACGATTCCATATCCACCCCAGAAATGGTTCTCAGCTTTAGCAAAGTGCATTGATCCACCTTTACCTTTTGAGCAACCAGTAGCTTTACCAAAAAGCTCTGCCATTCCTTCATTTGGAGTTACTCCACGACATAATCCCCAGCCGTGATCACGGTAACCGGTAATTATATCATCATTGTCATCAAAAGCGAAAACAGTACCTGTTGAAATAGCTTCTTGACCTATATAAAGGTGCAAAAAGCCACCAAATTTACCTTTCTGATATTGTTGCATTGCTCTTTCTTCAAAACGACGTTGCAGATACATCTGCTCGTACATCGCTTTCAAATTATCTTCTGAAAGTCCTAATGCTTTATGTTTCTTTTTTGTAGCTGCGGGTAAATCAACCCCTTTCTGTACAACTCCATCATTTGCTTCGCCAATGCCTCGTGGTGCAAAAACGATATCGTCTTTTATTTTTTTCGCCATAGTAATTTTGTTCTTATCAGTAACCCTGTAAAGGGGTCAAAATATATCTATTTTTTTTAAAGTTTTCGTGAACTGATTTATTTGTCTTAATTAATGCTTTCAAGTACAATATCATTCACCTTTTCTAGTGCTTCTGTAAGTTTCGCAGGGTTTTTCCCACCAGCGGTTGCTAAGTTAGGCTGACCGCCTCCACCTCCACCAACTAATCGACCTAATTGACCAACTAAAGCTCCTGCTTTTAATCCTTTTTCCTTAATCAAATCTTCTGATACAGCAACCATTAGGTATACTTTTCCTTCTTCTTCATCCTTTGAACCGAGTACAATAACCGTTTTTTCTGATCTCTTTTGAAGTGCATCATATCCAAGTTGTTTAAGCACATTCATATCAGCGCCGGGTATTTCTCCCTTTACAAGTGAGATTTCGTTGCTAAGGGTTTCACTAGACGTTAGAAGATCGTCTAATTTTGCTCCCGTATTCTGGAGATTGAGTTTCTCAAGCTCTTTTTCGAGCGTCTTCTTTTCTTCTTGAAGTTTGTAAATACTAGCCACAAGATCATCAGTTTGACCAAAAGATGATTTTATACTTTGAATAGTATGTTTCTCTTCTCGAATAAGTTTATCAGCTGCTTTTCCTACCACAGCCTCAATTCTACGAATACCAGCTGCAGCAGAGCTTTCATGAATAAAACGGAAATACCCAATTTCACCTGTAGCACCAACATGAGTTCCTCCACATAATTCTACAGAATAGTCCTCATCAAAAGTAATTACTCGAACAAAATCTCCATATTTCTCTCCAAAAAGCATCATTGCTCCTTTTTCACGAGCTTCTTCTATTGGAACATCGCGTTCTTCGGTTAATGGAATATTCTCTTGAATTTTGGCATTAACCTGAGCTTCTACTTTATCTAGTTGCTCGGGCGTCATTGCCTCATAATGAGAAAAATCGAACCGTAAGTGATGTTCATTTACCAATGAACCTTTCTGAGCAACATGATCACCTAATACATCTCTTAAAGCTGCATGAGCTATATGAGTGGCTGAATGATGTTTTTGAATTTCTAATCTTCGGTTGATATCAATAGTTGCGGTCCAGGTCCCTTCAAGATTAGAAGGAAGTTTTTCAGCATAGTGGATAAAGTTGCCTTGCACTTTTTTAACGTCCACAATATTAATAAACTCTTCTCCATTTGTGAGTAACCCAGTATCTGCTACCTGACCTCCACTTTCTGCATAAAAGGGTGTTTTCGAAAGTTGAATCGCAAATCGATCTCCTTCTTTCCTATATCCAAGAATCAAAGTATCCGTTTCAAAGTCATCATATCCTACAAATTCTGACTTATAATCTGCCCTCGAGCCATCTTGAACAGTAGCCCAAGCTTCATTAGCATTATGATCCACACCAAATTTCCCAGCAGCTCTAGCTCGATCTTTTTGTTCTTTCATGTTTTTAATGAAGCCTTCAACATCCACTTCAACCCCTTTCTCACGAGCCATAAGCTGGGTTAAATCGATCGGGAAGCCATAGGTGTCATGTAGTTTAAAAGCATCTTCACCGGACAGTTTTTTGGTGCCTTTCAGCATTTCATTAAAAATATCAATTCCTTGTCCTAATGTTTTGAGAAAGCTCTTTTCTTCTGCACGGACTACATTAGTGATGTATTCTTGTTGAGCCACAACTTCAGGAAATACGTCTTTAAACTGGTTGGCTAATACTTCTACTAGTTTGAACATGAACGGCTCTTTAAAGCCTAATCTATCCCAACCGTATCGGATTGCACGACGTTGAATACGTCGAATTACATAGCCACGACCGTCATTCCCAGGTGAAGCTCCATCTGCAATCGAAAAAACAACCGCACGAATATGATCGGCTATTACTCTGGTAGCGATATCTTTTTCATTGTCTTTACCATAAACTCTTCCTGCTAATTTAGAAATCTCATCTAATAATGGAGTAAATACGTCTGAGTCGTAATTTGAAGTTTTGCCTTGTAGAACTGCGCAAACACGTTCAAACCCCATTCCTGTATCAACATGTTGGGCGGGAAGTGTTTTCAAAGCACCGTCTACTTGTCGATTAAACTGAATAAAAACGAGATTCCAAATCTCCATAACTCGGGGATCGTCCATATTTACGAGCGTGGCACCGTCTCCTTTCTTACGTTCTTCATCAGGTCGAAGGTCAATATGTACTTCAGAGCATGGACCACATGGACCTGTATCTCCCATTTCCCAAAAATTATCTTTCTTCCCAAACTTGAGAATATGATCGTGTGCAATGGATGTCTCGCTTTTCCAAAGTTCTATTGCCTCTTCATCAACTGGTAGTCCATCTTCTTCATCACCACCAAAAACCGTCGCATACAAACGATCAGGATTCATGCCCCATCGTTCTACCAATAACTCCCAAGCCCATGAAATCGCATCTTTTTTAAAATAATCACCAAAAGACCAGTTTCCGAGCATCTCAAATAATGTGTGGTGATAGGTATCGTGCCCTACTTCTTCTAAGTCGTTGTGCTTTCCACTTACACGAATACATTTTTGGGTATCGGCCGCACGAATCCATAATTTACCATCATGATTAAGAGCTTTTTCTTCTCCTAAAAAAATTGGCTTAAATTGATTCATCCCTGCATTAGTGAATAAAAGTGTGGGATCGTCTTTTGGTACAACAGGTGCACTATCTACGATCGCATGTTCTTTCTCTGCAAAGAATTCCAGAAATTCATTTCTGATTTGGGAAGAAGTCTTATTGGACATTAATTTGTGCTGTAGAAATTTTGAATTTTAGGGTTGGGAAGATAGAAAATTTCTTACTCTTACTCATGGAACTAATTGTATTAGCTAAAGGTACCAAGTAATAACAAACAAAGAGCAATGAAAACGATACTAAATTATTTTTTACGTGGGATGTTAATTGTATTCCCATTGGGTACAACCATCTATTTGGTTAGTATAACTATCAATTGGGTGAATTCAATTTTCAACAATTTATTTTTTGGTTGGTTTGATTGGAATATCCCAGGATTAGGTATTCTTTCAGGTTTTGTAATTATTTCGGTAATTGGGTACTTTTTTACGAGAGCATTTACTAAACCTATTGTCAGCCTTTTTGAAAATCTTTTTTCAAGAACACCCCTTGTTAGTATTATTTATACCTCCTTAAAAGATTTAACAGAGGCTTTTGTTGGAGATAAAAAGAAATTCACAGAACCAGTTAAAATCCAATTCGGAGAAATGGGAATGACCCGCTTTGGTTTTATCACTCAAAAATCACTATTAAATTTAGGGATTGAAGATCAAGTTGCTGTGTATTGTCCACATTCTTATAACTTTTCCGGCAACCTCTACATAGTTCCAAAAGAAAGTGTAACCCTAATAAAAATCGATCCAGCTGATTTTATGCGGTTCATAGTTTCGGGTGGAGTTACAGGTTTTGGGAAAAAAGCCTAGTAAACTTCTTCGAAAGTTCTGCCAGATGGTTTAATCAAAGTTTTCGATTCTTCCCAAGTCCATTCTTTAGGGTCTTTGTCTTCAAGTCCCCCTCTTAGTAACAAGTAATCCATATGACCATTTTTGGCAAGATTATGATATATCCCTGTTTCCATTCCTTTCATTCCGCATAAATAAATGAGTGTATTCTCTTTAGATAAAATAGGATCAAGAATTTTGGATTGATCTTCAATAGCAGTTTGAACATAAAATTTACTTCCATCTTCCCGACGATCTTCTCGAGAAATCATTTTTATATAATGAAAGTTGTTGTTGTTTTCAGCCATCTCATTAAAAAATTTAGGGTAAAGTACATCCGTTCTATAAGGGCAACCAAAAACGAGAGCTACATCTCCTTTAAAGCCTGATTCAAACAATTCAATAATCATACCTCTGAACGGAGCTATTCCAGTTCCCGTTGCAAAAAATACATAGTTAAAATCATCTGCATTTTCAGGTAATAGATAACGACGACCACTTGGACCAGTAACATTTACTATATCGCCTGGTTTTAAATTACAAATATAGTTCGAGCAGACTCCCATATAAAAAGTACCATCTACCTCGTCCATTGCTCTTTTTACCGTTGTAGAAACAAGGTGTTTTTCACCATTTTCTCCTTTTGAAGGAGATGAAACCGAGTATAATCTTAGCTTATGTGGACGTCCTTTCTCGTTTTCTCCAGGAGGCAGTACTCCTATTGATTGACCAACTCTAAATTTACCAACTAAATCTGTTCCTGAAATATCAAAGGTAATATGGCGAACAATATTTGGACTGCCTTCAGCTGTACACACATAATTCTCTACAATGGTTGCTTCAGCAGGAGCTTTTGGTGAATAAATATTAAGTTCAACTTCTGGTAAAATTATTTCAGGCATTTATTTAGGTAATTGAGTGTTACGAGAGTTCAATAAAAAATCCCAATCATACTAATGATTGGGATACCTAAAATAAGTAGTCTAGAGTTGGTTTAGAAATAAAATGTTAGACCACCTGTAATAGCGTTCCCACTATACTCTTTTTCACCAAAATCATCATTGTTACCATCTAAAAAGAGATATCTATAATCTATATTAAGTGCTGCACTTTCATTTAAAGGAAGATCTAAGCCAAAACCTAAGTGATAACCTAAATTTACTTCAGCGTCTTCACCGCTTGTAAATGCACCATCATAATCGTAGAAACTATAATAGGCTCCTAAACCTGCAATACCATAGGGCTGAAAATTAGGGGCAATTGGCACGAATAAAAGTAACGAAGAAGTTAAAGGAATTTGCTTCACTTTAATTTCACCACCCGTAACATTATAAGATTGTTCTCCCCGATATTCGGCTGCCAATTCTAATCCAATAATGTCACCTCTAAACCTTGTTTGAGCTCCGATAAACATTGTTCCATCTGTCGCATCTGGAGCTTTATAGTATCCAATACGAGGACCAATTCCAGATTTATCCTTCAGTAAAAAATCTTGTGCTGCAACATTTGTTGCAAATACAGATAGTATTATAAACGTAAAAATTTTAATTAGTCTTTTCATTCTATTGAGTTTTATTAGTTTTCAACCAATTAAACAGAATAAAATCTAGTTTGTTCCAATAAGTAATATTATTGATTACTAATTCGATATCTAACCAATTCATCTACAGTAGGTCTCTCTCCTCTTTCTTCGATCAATCTTTCAGCGAGTCTGTCAGAAACATCAATACTTCTCATTCTCATTAGATTTTCTTTGGTCAACTCATCTATTGTGTATCCAAGATCCATCATTCTACTTGTGAAATTGGCTGTAACGCCATTTCTACGTGTTTCTATTAATTCTTCGATACTAAGCTCATAACCAAGTTCTTTCATCATGCTTGCATAGGTTGCGCTAACATCGGCATCTTGTAATTCCACTAGTTGATCTAGGGTAACACTCGTATATCCAGCATCACGAATTCTTTGAGTTTCAGTTGCTGTAACTCCTTCATTTCTTAAATCAGATAACTCCTCATTCGTCAGTACTCCATACCCCATTTCCTCCATCATTGCCCCCATATCCGCTAAAAGCTGAGGACTATAATTATTAAAAGATTGAACAACTTCTGAAATGGGATTATCAAAATCAGCAAAAAAACTACTTACTCTATTCCCAGCATAAAATAAAAGAGTAACAATAAAGGCTATTACAAGGATATAATTTGCTGTTTTTGGTCCACTAGAATTAGTGTTTGAAGAGATTCCTACATCAGAGTCTGTAGTATCATTTTCGAGGTCTTTTAAATCATTTTTAAGATTTCTGAATTTGGAGCTCATAGTATGCATTTAATTTTGCGGTTTCGGTACGCATTTCTTGTTCTAAAGATGCATAAAAAGAAGCTTTTTTTAAACTAATTCAAATGATTTATTGAGATCTGCGATTGTGAATGGCTTTGTGATCAAATCTGTAAACTTAGTAGCTTTTGCTCTTTCATAGTTTGCTTTATCTGAGTTACCGGTTAAATAGATTACAGATGTAGAAATTTTTTCTTTTATAGCTGAAACAGCTTCAATTCCATCCATCTCTCCTTTAAGCCTAATATCCATTAATATTAATGTCGGATTATGTTCAGTTGCTAATTTAATAGCTTCTTCTCCAGAGGTTGCTTTTCCAATTACCGTATGGCCTAATTCATTAACCATAGTTTCAATTACTAACGAGATTATTAAGTCATCTTCAACTATTAATACCCTTTTCCTCTTTCCTAACAATTCAGTCAATTTTTCCTTCTGATTTTACTAATTATGGTGTTTCGTTCTTTTTAAGTAAGGAGAACTCACCCTTTAAATCGTTACGATTCTCTTGAATTCTTTCTTTATTTAACACTATTGAGATGAATTAATTGGTTCCACAGAAAGTAATAACCCATCAATCACGTCAACATTTGCATACCAACCCTCAAAAGTTTCATCTTTATATGAGATAGGAACCTTCCAAGTTTTTCTTAATTCAAGAACTTGCTCATTTATAAATGGCATATATTCAAATTCAGGAATTTCATTTAAATGTTCTTCTTCAACTATAAAAACTAACTTTTCTCCAATTAGAGGTTCCATATTAATTTCCCATCCAATCATTATTTTCTGAGCATCGATATATCCAATATTTATCAATCCTGGGCTTTCAAACTTTGGGTACCAATTTCCTAAAATTCTATTAACTCCAATTGAGTCTACTACAACCGTAATTTCGGAGTTTCTTACTTCAGTAGCTTCAAACTTTTGTACATCAAAAGTGAATTTATATTCTAAAGGAACACTATTCTCATCCTGCCCTTCACAAATCGTACAACCATATAGTGGTATAATCTCAGTTACTTCAAGAGCAGTTGTATCTGTTACATTTGTATACTCTGCATTTCTTAAAAGAGACCGTTTAACAATATCCAATAATGAATCTGAATATACTAATTCTGAACGAACAACATCACGCGTTAAGCAAGGGTTTTCATCATTAGGGAATAAAACTCGGCTAAACCCTGTAAACCCAAATTCATTTAATGGTGAGCAAATATATCCTTCATTTTCTTCTATGTACTTTTGATTTAATAGGACTAACTCTTCTAGCGGAAGAGATTCTATTTTAGTTGGGTATTCAGGAAAATCTGCCACCTCTAGCACATCGCAAGACATTGCAATACATAGAGTTAGTATAATAGCAAAGAAGAATAGCCTCAAATTTTGGATATCTTAATTTCTAGTCTGTAAAAGATACGGATTATAATAGATTTGCTTTGTTAATTACCACTCATATTCATTAATATATTTTCATATTGTTATTAGAAAATGCAAGTTCATTTTCCATTTAAGTTAGCACTAGACAAAAACGGATATTGAAAAGTTCAACTAAAAAAATTTCAGTTATTGGCGCAGGGATATCAGGACTTTCCTGTGCGTACATTTTAAAGAAACTGGGGTTTGAGGTAACCATCTATTCAAAGGATAACCCATTAAACGAAGTCATTTCTCCAACCCATTTAAGTCTATTTCCTGCAGCTTCTATTATACCTCATACGGTTTCTCATCAAAATATAAATTCTATTTTTCAACACAGTATTTCTTGTTTTGATAAACTCTATTTCGCCCAGTTCCCAGGTTTAGTAATCCACAAGCATTTTGAATTATTTGCTGAATCAATGGAACCACCTTCATACATAGATCATATGAAAGGTTTTTGCAAGCTTAATGATTCAGAATTAAGTAAAGCTCCTAACCACCCTGAAATTACTATTTCAAAAGGTTGGGGGTTCGAGTGTTACTTTGCAGATTGGAGTATCTACTTCCCTGCTCTTATCAAAGTAATAGAAAAAGAAGATATTACAATAGTTCTAAAGGAAATTAATTCAACAGATTTAGAAGCCCTTGAATCTGATATAATTATAAACTGTGCAGAAATTGGGGGACCTTTAATTGCAGGTTTAAAGCCAAATCCAATTTTGTATAGAGGTCATACGATCCATGTTAAAGATGCACCTTTATTTTTTGATGAAAATGGACATGTAGTTTCCTACAATTTTACCCCCTTTAAAAGTTTCTATAAATCAGAAAATGGTAACCCACAGGATTTATATTGTTATCCTAGGAGTGATGGTTGGATTCTAGGAGGTAGCCGACAAATTGGAACTTTATCACCTAAAGGTGAATGGATTGGTGAAGAAGTGATTGAACCTTCTGAAGTACTCAACGGAATTGTATTTCCTGAACAAATTCTGTCGCTTCAAAAAGCAATATTAAAGAATTCTTTTGGTCTCGATCTCGATTCCTATAAAAATAGAACAGCTAAAGCAGGATATCGTTATATGGGAAATAAAAAATCTGGACTAAGGTTAGAATCTGAAGAAAAGTATGGTAAACTTTTAGTTCATAACTATGGTCATGGAGGAGCAGGAGTAACATTAAGTTGGGGATGCGCTATTGAAGTAGCTTCTAATATAATTAAAAATCTAAATGGTAAGGAATTAGATATAGAAGAGGTTTTAAATTGTATATAAAACCTAGGAAGCAGAAGGTCTTTTGAATTTATAATTTAACCAATGCCCTCTAATTAGTAATAAACTACCTACTAATGTAACCCCTGCTTCCCCATATTCGCCTAAGGTCTCATTAAAAAACCAAGCCAAGAAAATCACTAACACTCCCCCAATTAGAAATAAAGTTATCCTAAGAGATTCATGTCTCTTTCTAAGTGAAAGAATTACTGTGGGTGCAATGGCAAGAAAAAAGAATAAATGAGTGTAACCATGTAGTTCTTCGAAAGCAGGCCATAGAGGAATTAGAGAAACAATAACTGGTACAAGTAAACAATGAATAGCACAAATCCCAGATAATCCTATTCCAACTCGATCCCAAAAGCCCGGTTTTTCTGTATTTTGGTTACTTAATTTAGTTTCAGCCATAGAATTTAATGATAGGCGTATTGTAGATTGAGATCAATATAAAAGATATTAATTTGCGAACTCTTACTAATCGATTGAGGAATTTAACTCCTTATTAAACTCTCTCCAGTTTGGCATAAAATCATCCATCAAATTGTAAAAACGCTTATTGTGTAGACGTTCTAAAAGGTGAACCATTTCATGCACTACCACCATTTCTAAACAACCCCATGGTTTTTTTGCAAGCTCAAGACTCAACCAAATTCGGCCAACTCTAATATTACAAGTCCCCCACCGAGTTTTCATTCTCTTAATTCTGAACTCGTTTACCTTAACCCCCATCTTGGAATCATACTTTTTAATCAAGTTAGGAATTAAAATTTCTAATTGATCTCTATACCAATTCTCTAATAATTTCTTTCGTTTCATTAGGGTTGATTCTCCTCTAATATTTATAATTAGTGAATCACCAATAAGCCTAGCATTAGATTTATTTACTCCCTCATTTACCTCAAGCTTATACTCTTCTCCACCAAATAAAATAAGTTCTCCATTTATATACTGTAATTCCTGAATTGGCTTTTTTTTTACAGACTTAACTCTTTGCTTTCGAACCCAATCGATTTTAGAGTGAATAAATTGCTCCAAATGAAAATCTGAAATCCTTATTGGACAAGAAACCCGTACTTTACCTGTTGTACGATGTACTCGTACATATAAATTCTTAATCCTCTTTCTGGAAATTTCAAAAGGAATCCCTGAAATGTTTATCTCATAAATCTCTTCTTTTCTTCTGAACATGGCATACTATAAGAACTTATATAAAAGGATTCATATGCTTTTATATAAGTTCTTTTTCTTAATCTTTCTACAATAATTTTTTGATCTTTCAACTTTATAATCCTTAAACAAATTACAATCTATTTGAAGTATTTACCTCGAATTTTAAAATTGCTATTCGGATTAATCCTTTTAGGTGTCATAGGAATTATCATTTTCATTCAAACTGTAGACTTCTCAATTAATCAAGAAACAATTGATGCTACATTTACAGATCTAATGTATAAGCCTGTTTATAAAAATCTCCAATTTAAAGGTCGAAACATTCATTATGTATCGATAGGTGATACATCAAACCAAACCGTTCTTTTTGTGCATGGTTCTCCCGGAAGTTGGGATAATTTCCTTGGATTTTTAAGTGACACGTCCCTTTTAAAAAACTTTCATATGATAGCAGTAGACCGACCTGGTTTCGGTAAAAGTGGAAATGGAATCCCTGAAAAATCGTTAGAGCAACAAGCAGCTTCTATTAGTAAGGTTTAATTCTTGAAAATAAATCTGCTATTCTGGTAGGTCACTCTTATGGAGGACCTGTAATTACAAGAATGGCAATTGACTATCCGAAAAATGTAGATGGTTTGATTCTTGTTGCTGGATCTGTAGATCCAGAGCTTGAACAAACTAAATGGTATCAAATTCCTGTACACTATAAAATATTTTCATGGATACTACCAAAATTACTTTATTCAACAAATGAAGAGATATTAGCACTCAAAGAAGAACTTTTCCTAATGGTGCCTCTCTGGGAAACTATCACCCAACCAGTTTCAATCATTCAAGGCGGAAAAGATATTCTAGTACCTTCAGGTAATGCCAATTTTGCAAAGAAAATGCTGGAAAACGCTCCAATAACAATGATTGAAGTTCCTGAAATGAATCATTTTGTACCATGGAATCGACCTGAACTCATCAAAATTGAGATAGAAAATATGTCTAATCGGATTTCTGTGAAATAACTTCTCACGACATCTTATCTCAAAAAATTTTATACTTTTTAATGAGAAAAAAATAGATTTTTTTGGGAATTAATTTCTTGAGAATGAGAATTTATCTCTTTTTGAAATATCTATCTATTTCAAAAATACCTTAGTTAGCCTAACCATTTTGAACTAGCGAATATCATACTTAAAAGTTCAAATAAATTTAAGTAAAATGAAAAAATACGGACATTTTGATGACGCAAATAGAGAATATGTAATCGATAATCCCGCTACTCCCTTCCCTTGGATCAACTATTTGGGAAATGAAGACTTTTTTGGGCTTGTATCCAATACCGCTGGAGGCTATGATTTTTATAAGGATGCCAAATTCCGTCGCTTGAATAGATATCGATACAATAATGTTCCAATGGATAATGGTGGGCGCTATTTTTATATAAATGATAATGGAACAGTTTGGAACCCAGGTTGGAAGCCAACAAAAACCGAACTCGACAATTATGAATGTCGACATGGATTAAGCTACACCAAAATCAAAGGTGAGAAAAACGGATTAGAAGCTGAAGTTACTTTCTTTATTCCTTTAGGTAATTGGGCAGAAATCCAAAAAATGAAATTGACCAACAAAGGAAATGAGCCAAAAACTTTTAAGTTATTTTCTTACACAGAGTGGTGCCTTTGGAATGCAGAAGACGATCAAAATAATTTACAAAGAAACCTTTCGATTGGTGAAGTTGAAATAGATGGATCAACACTTTATCACAAAACTGAATATAAAGAACGTAGAAATCACTATGCTTTTTATCATCTAAATGATGCTATTGATGGCTTTGATACAGATAGAGAGTCTTTTATTGGTTTGTATAATGAATATGCAGACCCGAAAGTAGTTTATGAAGGTAAAGCTACGAATTCCGAAGCTCATGGTTGGTCTCCAATTGCATCTCATTACAAAGAAATCACTCTAAAGCCCGGCGAAAGTAAGGATCTCATCTTCATAATGGGATACATCGAAAATCCTGAAGAGGATAAATGGGAAAGCTATGGAGTAATTAATAAAAGGCCCGCTAAAGCATTAATTGCTAAATTTGATTCCGTTGAAAAAGTTGATGCCGCATTGGCTGAATTAGCTGCTTACTGGGAAAACCTATTAAGTGTTATTACCCTAGATCATAAGGATGATAAACTGAATAGAATGGTTAATATCTGGAATCAATACCAATGTATGGTTACCTTTAATATGTCGCGTTCAGCCTCCTTTTTTGAGGTCGGAATAGGAAGAGGAATGGGATTCAGGGATTCTAATCAGGATTTGATTGGGTTTGTACACTTAGTACCTGAAAGAGCTAGAGAACGTATTATCGATATTGCTTCTACTCAATTTCCCGATGGTGGATGTTATCACCAGTATCAACCGCTAACTAAACGTGGTAATAATGCCATTGGTGGTGGATTTAATGACGACCCTATGTGGCTAATTTTAGGAACGGTTTCTTATATCAAAGAAAGTGGAGATTTTTCAATTCTTGATGAAATGGTTCCTTTTGATAATGATGAGAGTTTAGCAAAAACTCTGTTCGATCATTTAACTATTTCCTTCGACCACGTAATCAATCATCTTGGCCCAAACGGTCTCCCTTTAATCGGTCGTGCAGATTGGAATGACTGCTTAAACCTTAATTGCTTTTCAACTGATCCAAACGAATCATTTCAAACTACCGAAAATAATACAAAGGGCTCAAAAGCTGAGTCTTTAATGATTGCCGGTTTGTTTGTCGTATATGGAAATGACTATATCGAGCTTTGTAAAAAGCTGGGAAAAACGGAAGAAGCCGCACGAGCTCAATCTTACGTTGAAGCTATGAAAGAGGCAGTAAAAGTAAACGGTTGGGATGGAGAATGGTTTTTACGTGCTTATGATTTTTATGGTAAAAAAGTAGGTTCTAATGAAAATGAAGAAGGTAAAATCTTCATTGAATCTCAGGGATGGTGCTCAATGGCAGAGATTGGTATTGAAGAAGGTATGGTAGAAAAATCACTTAATTCTGTAAAAGAGCGACTTGATACACCTTATGGTATTGTCTTGAATAATCCTGCATTTACAAAGTACATAATTGAATATGGTGAGATCTCAACTTACCCTAAAGGATATAAAGAGAATGCTGGAATTTTCTGCCATAATAATCCATGGATTATGATTGCTGAAACCAAAATTGGCAGAGGTGACGAAGCATGGCAGTATTACAAGCAAATTTGCCCTTCTTACCTTGAAGATATTCAAGACTTACACAGAGTTGAACCGTATGTTTATTGTCAAATGATAGCAGGAAAAGATGCTTATTTGCCTGGCGAAGGTAAAAACTCTTGGTTATCAGGTACTGCTGCCTGGAATTTTTATGCTATCGTGCAATATATTCTTGGTGTAAACCCGCAATACGATGGACTGGAAATCAATCCTTGTATTCCTAAAGATTGGGATGGATTTAAGATTACCAGAAAATTCCGAGGAGCTAGTTTCCATATTGAGGTTAAGAATCCCGATCGTATCAGTAAAGGAGTTAAAAAGGTTATTATGGATGGAAAAGAGTTATCTAATAATATTATACCCGTTTCTAAATCAGGTGATTATCAAGTTGAAGTTATTCTAGGATAACCACTTAACGCTACCCTTTCAAAAAAAACTATTCAAAAAAGAATCCCATTCAGAAGAATGGGATTTTTAAATTCAGTATTCAGTTTTATTATTTTCGTTGTCCGAAAATTCTGAGCAACATGATGAATAAATTAATGAAATCAAGATAGAGAGCTAAAGCACCCATAATAGCTCCCTTTTTCCCCTCTTCGCTTTCAGCATCAAGTTGTAAACTCATTTGTTTAATCTTCTGAGTATCGTATGCAGTAAGACCTACAAAGATTAAAACACCGGCATAGGTAATTAACCAATAGAGAGCCGAGCTAGCCATAAAAATATTTACCACACTAGCGATAATTATCCCAATCAAACCCATAAATAGTAGGTTTCCCCAGCTTGTTAAGTCTTTTTTTGTGAAGAAGCCATAGGCACTCATAGCACCAAAAGTACCAGCTGTAATAAAGAATGTTGATGCAACTGAAGCACCTGTATACAAATTCAATATTACAGAAAGGGTTAATCCATTTAATGCTGAGTATAAAAGAAATAAGCCTATTGCAAGATTTGATGATATTCTTTTAATAGCTGAAATCATCCAAAAAACCACCCCTAGTTCTACGATTATCAGAATAAAGAAATTACTCTGAACGGTATATAAGAATTCAGGTGATGAAACTGTTCTTAGTGCAATAAAACCTGTAACAGTAAGGGCGAGACACATCCATGAATATACTTTATTGATGAATGTTACTTGTACGTCGTGTACTTGATCTGCTGTAAGTTGTTTATACATGAGATTAAATTATTAAAGTTTTTCTGCCAGAAATATAATGATCTGACATGAGAAATATTGCAAATCTTATGCCAGATTAGCTACCAAACCAATAACTAAATTTGATTAGGAAAATATTGATTGGATCTTCTTTAAAAATATCTCTTGTACCTCCAAAGAGATCAAATGTATCATTATAAATAGTTCTCTCTTTTTCCTGTTGCCAGACGAAATAAAAAGTTGAACCAGGTCTATATTCCCATCTTAAAACAGCATTCCCCTGCACTGTTTTATAATTAAAGTCTTGTGAATCTGTTTCACCCAAATAATTGAAATTGTAAGATTTGGGATCTTCAAAAATCTTAAAATTAGTGAAATCACCAGTATACAGTAATGGTCTAATATAGGTCTGTAGACTTAATTTTGATGTAAATGTCCAATCGACTCTAACATCGGTATAAAAGATATCTAAATATGAATCTGAGAAAAGGTAGTCAAGATCAGGATCTGCATCATAATTGTCATAATCCTGAAATTGATCCGTGTTTTTTTCTTTTATATAAGTAGGTGAAAATTCTAGTTGAATATAACTTGTTGGTCTATAGTTTAAAGAAGTGTATAACGTTGTTGTATACTCACCTGAAGTATCACGTCGGTACCGAGAACCTACTTTTGCGTAAAAGCTTTTAGTAGCGTTTGAAGTTAATTCTAAACTTGAATTCCAATCTCGAGGCCGTCTCATTAATGGCCCTCCTCGTGTAATTCTGTCATTGTAAAATTTACCTGTAAAACCGGCTGTAGCAATTACTGTCCATAAGTTATTGAATTGAAAATAGGAACCGGAAGAATAAAAATTCATGATCATGTCTCCATCAAAATTCCAAGCATATCCACTATAAACCCATAATAAATAAACTCGAAATAAGTTAGAGCTTACATTCAAATATTCTGCATATAAATGGGGTGAGCGATAATCTGCTCTTTCTTGGAAACCAATATCATTTATTTCATAACCTGGACTCATTTCAGAATAAGTGAATGAATACCTTAATCCCGATCCACTATACTTACCTAGACTAAACTCTCCGAAATATCCTTCTAAAGAGGTTTTCGTTGAATCGAGCGATAAATAATCTGAGTCTGTTCGATTATAAAATCTAGCTGAGGAAGTCTGTGTTTGTAAAATCGAATTTTCGGTACCATTTACCTGACTTACAGCAAAAACTCCACTTGCTCCCCAATTTCTATTTGCCCAATAATAATGGCCATCAACACCAAGTTGGTATGCTGAATCATTCAAGTATCTCTCTAAGTATGAGCCACTGCTATTTCTATTTACAGTACTCAAAAATCCACCAAGCTGAGCATCACCATCTTTTAAATCTTTGCGAACACGAGTTACTAGATAGTTTGTAGCTGGTTCAATTATAAATTCCCCTTTGTTAGTATTTGTACCATCAAAAAATGAATATGATGATTGCTCCTCAAGGGTGTAAGCGTTTAGAATTCCCAAAGAAAAACCCTTCTCTGTTTTACCACTTACTTTTGCAGCTCCTGCAATAGTTGTTTCTAAAGGAGCATCAACAAAATCGGAACTAATACCGGAATAAGACGCATCTCCAAATGGGCTTTTTCCTATTCTTCTACTATAAAAATTGGAATGAGTACTGAATGTATTTTGAGAAGTAGTTTTACCGAATGCAAAAATATCTGCACCTTCTAAAAAGAAGGGTCTTTGTTCATCAAAAAAGATTTCAAATGCTGTAAGGTTGATGGTTGCAGGATCCGCTTCTACTTGCCCAAAATCAGGGTTAATAGTACCTGTAAGTGTAAAATCGGAAGTAATTCCATATTTAAAATCGCCTCCAGCTTTAAACGCTAAGTCATTCTTTTCGTAAAAAGGATTACCGTCATATAAATCTGGTTCACGAGTAAGTTCACTTGAAACATAAGGTACTATTTCGAGCCGCAGTGGCTTTGTTAAATCCCTAACATTCAATAAATCTCCAAACCAAGATACTTCTCCGTATTCCTCTCGAGGAACTCTAGACCAGTAATTGATCTCGTCATGGCGAGCAATTTGGCGTTCAAAATTTATGCCCCATGTTTGTTCAGTATTTGAGGATGTAAATCGAAGTTGAGAAAGTGGAATTCTAAACTCCGCTATCCAGCCTTTTTCATTAATTGATGTTTCAGAATCCCAAACTGCGTCCCATAAAATATCTTCTTCAACATCATTAAAATATAAGATATCTTTCTGAACCCCTCTCGGGTTCAAACCAAATGTAAAAGCTGTTCTGTTGTCGTTGTAGCTATCAATACTAACAAAAAACCAGTCGCTATATTCGTCCCCATCACGCCTAAACAGAGTAGCTGCAATAGAATCAGGAGAGGAATCGAAAGCAAATGCTCCAACATATAAATACTTATCGGAATAAAGTACTTTTACTTCTGTTCGTTCGCTTGGAGTTCCACCGTCTTTTGGGAAGTTTTGAATAAATCCAGTTGCTATTTGGGCAGAATT
Source organism: uncultured Balneolaceae bacterium (assembly GCA_963974345.1). Classification (GTDB taxonomy): domain Bacteria; phylum Bacteroidota; class Rhodothermia; order Balneolales; family Balneolaceae; genus RHLJ01. The sequence goes on from CAXBBW010000005.1 coordinate 114,613, forward strand.
CCAGGCCTGTTCATTTAAAATCCCATCAATTTGAATATCCGAATCTGAAGACAATCTCTCGGCTTTTATCTTTTGTTTTGGTGATATCGATTGTGCCTGTAATAAACTTGATTTCAAAGAAAAGAGAATAAAAGCTACGCTAAAATAAACACAAAATGTGTTTTTCATTCCTATACCTATCGCTAATGTTAACTCTGTGAGCCCCTAATTGGAGGGAAATATGCCCGTATTCCGATTTAAGAGAAGTATAACTAGCAATTGTTACAAATAAAACTAAGGCTTTAAGCACCCTATATATTTAATCTTATATATATTTAGGTGCCAAACCAGTAACTAAATTTGATAAGAAAAACATTGGTTGGTTTTGGGTCGAAAATATCAATAAAATCTCTGCCAAGATTATATCTCCCATCTACTAAAGACCCGGAGCGTTGCTGTTGCCAAACTAAAAAGAAAGTAGATCCAGGCTTATATTCCCATCTGAAAACTGCATTTCCTTGAATTGAACGGAAGGTAAAATCTGGTCGTTCAAAGTCAAAGTCGTTGCTTCCATCTTCATCTATATCAACTGCAAAGTAGCCATCCCCTGTTTCAGTTAATATCCCTTCGTCTTTGTTTGCTCCATACCTATCAAAGCTAAACCCTCCTGGATTATTAAACTCACCAAAATTACTGAACCTTGAGGAAGCAATATATGGACGGATATAAGTTTGCAAACTAATTTTTGGAGTAAATGTCCAGTTTAAACGAATACTAGTTGACAAATTCATACTTCTTGAATCCGCAAATATATATCGATTTCCAAAGGTTTGGTTTGCATCAGGGTCACCTGGATTTCTTTCGATAGTGGCAACATATTGATCCTCATCTAACTCAAAACCAATTTGAGGAGACATACTTATCTGAATAAAAGTAGTTGGTCGGTACGAAATGTCAAACCAGTAATAATCATCGTACTCATTTTCAATATCTCTTCTATGTGATTGACCATGAGAAAATGAAAACATTTTTGACTGATTACTCCCAAAATTGAAATTTACATTATAATCGCTGTTGTAGTTCATGATGGGTCCACCTCTAGTTAGCCTGTCCGACTTTCTTCCAAAAGAGGTATTAACATTCATATTGTAGTACCACTGATTCTTGAATCTCCAGAATCCTCCAATATTATAGTTTTGCCAAATTCGGTCTCCATCATAATTCCAGCCATGAAGGTGATAACTCCACATTTCCCAATATTGAAGTTTCTTTGGGGCTGTTTCCTGCCATTGAAATGCCAATGCAACTGAACGATAATCTGCTCTATTTTGAAATCCTAAGTCATTCGTTTCATAGCTTGGACTTACCTCAGCATAGGTTGCTGAACCAGTAAAATGATCACCTGAAGATTTCCTCAAACTTAGTTCTGTTGCAAAACCTTCTAAACTCGATTTGGTAGGATCGACACTGAGCTCATCGGAGTCTACTCTTTGCTTGTATCGTTGAGGAGCATTCTGAGCTGCCGTTATAGTTTCAGTGCTACCATTTATCTGACTTAACGAAAAAGTGCCGCTTACTACATACTCTCTTTCGTTCCAGTTATGCTCAAAATCAGCTCCCATTACATACGCTGATCTTCTTATATAATCTTCAAAGTATGTCCCGTCAATATTTCTGTTTACAGCGCTTAAAAATCCACCTGCAACTGTATTTCCATCATTGATATCTTTTTTTACTCTGGTTACTAAATAGTTTGATGAGGGTTCCACTGCATATTTACCTGTTGATTGACCTAACACATTCCCTTCATTCAAAGTAAATGCGGCAGTCTCTTCCAATGTATATGCATTTAGAATTCCAATTGACCAACCTGTTTTTGTTTTACCACTTATTTTTGCGGCACCTGCTATACTGGTCTGATCAGGAATATCCTGATACGTACTTTGCAGACTATCTTTATTGAAAAAAGATCCATTATTATAGTCATTGTGCTTACTTAATGAACCTTGAGGAGATCGGCCTATTCTTCTGGAATAAAACGTAACAGGATTCCCAGCAGTGTTATAAGTTTGGGTTCCTCCAAATTGGAAGATATCGTTTCCCTCTAAAAAGAATGGTCTACGTTCGGCAAAATAGGTTTCAAAAGCAGAAAGATTAATTGTTGCCGGATCGGCCTCTACCTGTCCAAAATCAGGGTTAATTGTGGCTGTAAGGGTTAGATCGGATGTAAGACCATATTTTACATCGCCTCCTAATCCAAGTTGAAAAGCATTGCTTTCGTAATATGGATTGGCAGGATCACTTTCAGGTTCGCGGGTTAATTTTGTTGAGAAATAAGGAGCGATTTCAAGCCTATTCGGCTCTTCCAAATCGGTTATTCCGTTTAATCTGCCAAAATTAGATACAATACCTGCTTCTTTCTGTGAAGTTGGAGCCCAATAATCCACTTCATTATGTCTAGGTATCCTTCTTTGAAAATTAACTCCCCAACTTTGTACAGCGTTCTTTGAACTAAACCGAAGTTGAGATAGAGGTATTTTCATCTCTACCGACCATCCATTTGGTAAAAGTTGAGCTTCAGCTTCCCAAACAGCATCCCAAAGTACATCTTCCCCCCTATCATCGTAGTACAAAATATCTTTTTGAACACCGCGAGGATTAACTGCAAATGTAAACGCTGTTCGTTTATCATTATAGCTATCAAAACTAACATAAACCCAATCACTTGTTTCACTTCCATCTCTTCTGAATAATGAGCTAATTGCGGAATCAGGTGCAGTATCATAAGCCATGATACCAACATAAATATAGGTATCTGTATACAGAATTTGGGCTTCTGTTTTTTGTGAAGGAGTTCCTTCATCAATTGGAGAACGTTGAGTGAAACCAGTAGCTATAGGGGCATTTTGCCATTGTTGTTCGTTTAACAATCCATCTAAGGTAATATGATCGGGAGCAATTCTAACGGCGTCCATCATTGGAGCATCAATACTGCCTTGGCGGTAATCTTTTGTACTTATTGAGCTATTCTGGAATAAGCTTTGTTCAGCAGGATTATAGTTTTGAGCAGTTACTTGAACACTCAAAAAAAGATATACCACTAGCAGGTTGAGTAGATATTTCATGATAAAAATTTGGCTAGGTATGTTTTGAATCTCTGAAATTTCAAAGGCAATCAGAGATTCAAGTTTGCAATTTACGATTCGGTAAGCGCTACGGTGAGAACCATTTAGCGTTTCTTTTGTTTACTAGTTTTTACTTATTTCTATATCACCGTGAAGTGTTTTGAATAAGAATTCGGGCCCACCTCCATTTACGGTACCAGTAATCCATTTATTTATGGTTACTGTATATTTGCCGTCTCCACTAGATATCTCAGAAGCACTGGATGAGCGGTCTAGTTTGATATCGAAATTGGTAAACACTTCACCATAATCTGTTTTCATTTTACCAGTAAACTTAGTCCCCGCCGGAAATGAAACTTCAATATCTCCATTCAATCCTGTAAAAGACATTGGCGTATTTGGTGTTACCGAAACCATTGTTACTTCGATATCTCCATTTACACTACTTACTACTACAGATCCACCAACCTGAAGCATTTCAACATCTCCATTTGTTGCCTTGACTTCATGTTCTCCGATAACTCCTTCAATCGTAATATCGCCATGAGTAACCTGCACATCTAGTGAGAAGTTTTTGGGCACCCATACTTCCAAATCAAGATCGTGGGAGTTCGGAGCCGTTTTAATTCGGACTATATTATTGTCTTCGGTTACTTCTAAACCCACCCCATTAGTAGAAATTCTACGAAGTCCGTTTCGTCTGTAATCGCCGTCGTTGTCTTCATCGTTGCCATCAAACTTTACGATTACATCTTTTCCATCGTGCGCTTTGATAATGATGTCGTCAGCAAATACAGCACTGAGTTGTAAAATTCCAGGATTCCCGGGATTTGAGAGTGGCACTTTTAGATCGTCTTGCCCTAAAGCTACTCCTGAGGTCATTGCCAGAATGCCTAGTATGTAGATCATTGATTTTAGATTTTTCATCTTCTGTTCTTCCTTTTTATTATGATTTTCTTGTACGGATGTAAACATCACCATTCACTAATTCAAACCCCATTTCAATAGCCCCATCTCCAATTTGGATAGGTGAAGTGCTGTTTATTTTGTAACGATAGCCGTCTCCATCTTCTTCCTTGTTCAATCGGTTAGGTAGGCGTTTTATTTGCTCAAAATCTGTATATAGTTCACCGTGTAAACTTTCAAAGGTTACAACCGCAGATAAATCTTTTGGAGAATAAATCTCAATTTTTCCATTTACTGTTTGAAAATCGGTGTTTTGAGTAGGGCTTTCTAGAAACCAAACTTCAATGTCTCCATTTACCGTATTTGCAGTAGTATAGCCGCGTACATCTTTTACGCTAACCGAACCATTTACATTACTTGCTCTTACTCCGTTTTCCATTTTTTCAACGAATACATCTCCACTGTTTACCGTTGATGCTCTTAAAGCTAGGTTTTTTGGAATCTGAATCTCTAGATCGAAATGAGCATTTACTCTACTTCGATCATTATCATCCCAATGCCAGTGATAATCTAATTTTCCATTTCTAAATTCTACATGTGCATTTGGTGAATCTACATACACATAGAGTTTTCCTTCGTATAGCTTTGTCTTCAATTCGTGTTCGGCAGCTTCTTCATCTGAGATATCACCCCGCTTTTTTCTGAGTTCCTTAATGCCTTTAATTACGATCTCATCGCCATCATACCCGGTTACTTTAACATCACCATTAATATTCTTAATGATGATCTCGGTATCTGCATTATATTCATCATTCCCAAGAATAATCAGAATATCTTCTATTCTTGGATCTCCTTTAAAGTCATTTGAATTCCAATTTCCATACCAATCTCCTTCTGAGTAACCTTCAAAGGAGCCCATCCCAAAATCAAAATTCGAAAGCATATCCATATTTATGTCTATTTCCATGGGAAAATCGAAATCAAGATTTATATCTAAAGGTATTTCTATTGCTAATTCATGATTGATTTCATCTTGGATATCAATGCTAATATTTTGAGTAAATCCGGGGATTGAGATTAAACAAAGTGCTGTTAACGTAATTAAGATTCGTTTCATGATAATACCGCTATAGTGTTTTCTACTTTCAGTTTGGTTGCGCTGTTTAAGTCTTTTTCATTAATAAGGCGCTGGAATTCGTTTGCTGAATTTTTCAATCCAAGTTCTACCATGGCATCAGCCAAAGTAATGATTACAATGTCTGACTCTTGATTTGCAATGGCTTTAACAAATCCTTCTCTAACTATAGGATTATCTCCCCATCTGCTCAAAGCTTCAATAGATTGAACTCTTACATTTATGCTTTCATCATTATTAAGGGTAAAAAATAGTGCCCGAATGGCTTTCTGATCAACACTAGGAAGTTGTGCACTAATATTTACTGCTCGGAGCCTATCGGTGGTTGAAGGCCCTTCTAGCATACTTACCATCATCATTTCTCGCATGGTTTGCATTTCGGAAGTAAGTTCCTTGATTTCGGCATCATTACTATTCATTTGATTTCCAATAAATGCTCCTGCTATTAATAGGATACAAGCATATGCGAGACGAGGCATTGTAACTTGATTCAGAACCTCCATAATTTTTTCACGAACTGTATTCCGAATAGAAATTCTAGATTTCCCTTTCTCTTCTTCGAGCATGGTATAAAAGTTCTTGCTCAAATTTGAGGATTGCTCAGGAATCGGAATCATATCCAGTTCGTCATGCAATTGTTCGATCGCTCGGAAGTCAATAAAGTCGATGTCACCTTCGGCAATCAACTCTTCTATTTCCCTTTTTCCTTGATCGTCTAACATACCTTTAAGGTAATCGGCGATCAGTTTTTCATTTTTTTCACTCATGGCTGTATTCCTCACTTAGTGTGGTAACAATCTGTTTTAAATCTTTCATTGCCCTAAACATTCTTACTTTAATTGCGCTTTCAGTAACTCCCTGGATTTCGGCTATTTCATGATATTTAAGCCCTTCAAAGCGGCTTAAAATCACAACTTCTTTCTTGTCTTCATCCAGTTGCTCTAGTGCCTTTTCCAGCAATAATTTCTTTTGATGTCTCTCATCCATTTCCATGTATCCGGTCGGGGCGTCACTCGCGATTCGTTCCTCGTCAAGAATTTCGTCTTCCTTTCGCCGCTTTTCTTTACGATAGTGGTCGATGTGGGCATTTCGCGCTATGCTGAACATCCAGGTGGTGAATGCTCCCGTGCCGGAATACGTGGTTCGATATTTGAGCATGCGCTCGAACACCGATTGAACAAGATCTTCACTAAGCTGAGGCTCAAACGTTTTACGATAGAAAAAGCTGTATAACGGTCGGTTATATCTTTCGAATAGCAGACCTAGTTTATCTAAGTCTCCATCTTTTACTTTCATCATTAAAGCTTTGTCTGTCGTAGAATCCAATATGGTTGCTTAAGCCCCGGTTAGCATTGTCGATGATGTACACTGATGAGATTGGGAAAGGTTACAAAATAGTTTTGAGTTTTGATGAGGAGTTTTTTTCCGGGTAAGAATCTGTCTCCCGTCGGAGGGAGACAGAGTTTAAGCTTGTTTGAACTAAGAGGAAGGACAGTGGTGGGACAAAACTCCTAGCCAGTTCGCCCTCTCCTGTTCATCTCACAACTGCGTTGATCTGTCCCTCACGGAGGAGTGACAGGTTTCCATTGTTTTAATTTTTCTATCCCCTTCGCAAGGAGCGAATATGACGTGGCGATCTTCCATTACTTAGAAATTACCTCATCCAGAAATTGAGCAGGTTAGTCTTCACCCCAAAGCATTATGTTCTCTCCTTTCCGGTGAAGATAAAGTACTGGAATAATAGGATCAGGTGGGTTGATTTGAGATCCAAATAAAAAGTATCCTTCTTCACCAAATGCAATCCAATGGGCTGTATATTTATCTGGTAATTGAAGCAATGATTCTTTGGCTCCATCTAAAGCGACTTTAAAAAATGATCGGCCTCCCCAATAAGCGACTAATAGTTCCCCATTTTTATAATCTGCACTAAAAATTCGATTTCCCATGAAAGGTATATTCTCTTGATCTGGATTAATTAAATCGTCCCAAACCTTAAGTACTGTATAATTTTCATCGACAAGCCACACTTTTGTGGGGGAATTTAGAAGTAACCCATCTTCTACTTTAGTTAGTCCTCCGATTGGCTCTTCAAACTCATGCACTAATCTGGTCAAACCATTCTTATCTATACTATAAATGGATGGGTATTTAGCAAATATGATTTCTTTGCTATCAGATATGTAAAAACCACCCGTATCACCAAATTCATGTGCATTTTGCCAAGGCCAGATTTCATCAGGCACATCACCTGCCAATCCTTTAAGCAAACGGAATCTACTTCCATTATTTATGTCCTGAAATTCAGCGTAAAATACGGTATCACCTTTCGCATAAAAGTGAAAATCACTGCTATTGAATTCTGATTGAATTAGTGTTCTTGTACCATGAACTTCATCCCAAATATAAACTGTCGAATAGTGTTCCAATGAACTGGGAGGATATACATATTGCCAAATTAATAACCCATTTACAGAGATCATATTTCCACCAGGATGAGATTCGACTGGCGAAAAAAGTGTACTTAGTAGAACTATAAAAATACTTGATTTAATTACTTTCATTAGAACTGATCCCCCATCCATTTAATATCTACTGGTTTTACCATCATATTTGAGAGAAGTTCAGGATTTTCTTCTGAAGGAATTAATAAGAATCCGATTTTTGCTTCTGTATCACTAACAAACCAAACTTCTAAACCTTTTGGGAATTCATTTTGAACCCATCTAAATCCCGCAACCCTTAAATTTTCCATGGATTGCTTAACCTGTATGATTTCATTCCAGGTTTTATCATCACGTTCGAAACTACCCGGAATGCTAGAGGACTCAAGAATTTTGAATAGTGCTTCCTGATCTTCTTCAAGTAAAGCATTCGTCCACATAGCCAGAACATATTCCAGTCTTAGATCTGTTGAAAGTGAGTCTATTGGCTTAACCTGAATTTTATTTCCTGATGCTGGTTTAGAACTATTCTCAACTTCAAAAATGGAGTCTATTTGATTCAGAAGCTGAATCATTGAATCTAAATCAGGGAGTCCTACATTATTTAATGCTATAACTGAGAATTGATTTCTTAAATCTAAAACCAACATGTTTGAAAACCCTTTCAAAGATCCAAATACTTCAACTCTTTGATCTTCACCTATCAAATAATTTCTGGAATTAGTAGTCAGGAAGTTTCCAGATTTAAGAGCTTTTATAACTTTATTTAAATCACTTACTGTAGAATAGAACCCTCCCGAAGTATAACGGTTCTGATAATTTGTTTTATCCTCGAGCCAATTTTCTGCTTCTTTATAATAACCAGAAACTGTTTTTACTTTTTGTTTATGTAAACCCGATGAATTCATCTCTAAAGGATTGAACAAGTATTTTTTAAATGCTTCATCAACGTTCATTCCAGACACTTCTTCGATAACGGCGCCAATTAACCAATAATTAAGGTTACTGTACACCATGTTACTGCCTGGCTCAAAAACTAATTCAAAATTTTCAATTTCATCTAAAAACGGACCTGATTTCAGGTCTGTATCATAAACAACTCCGGTTAGTTTCTCAGAATCCAGCTCTCTGGGTAATCCTGATTTCATCTCCAAAAGCTGCCTGATGGTAATAACCTGTCCAAAATCTGGTTTAAAATTCTCTCTATAGTCAAATATTGTTTTATCAAGATCAATTAGATTTTCATCTGACATTCGTAGTATTACAATCTCAGTAAAAAGTTTTGTTAATGAAGCTAATTGAATAGGGGTATTCCCATCAATTGTCATGAGTCCACTGTGATTAGGGCGATAAGAATAATTAAATGCTTCCTCACCAAAGGAATCTATATGAATAATTCCATTAAACTCTCCTTGATCTGTTAGTTTAATTACCTTATTCCGAAGCTCTTGCTCATTTGAATTACAGCTTGTTACATTTAGTATCAGAAGTACAAAAAAGAATACTTTTTCCATTTTTTTTCATTCAACATATTCCTCTGAAAATTACCAGAATAGTAAAAAAGCGACTTTTAGCAATTGAACACAGCTTTTTGCAGCCCTCTGTCCTGACTGAAATATTCGGTAGGGGTTTTTCCTGTAAAATCTTTTACTTCTTTCAAAAAATGCATTTGATCAAAATACCCGAAATTATAAAGCTGGTTTGAAAAATTCAGAGATGATTGTTTTTCGTGATACTTAAGTACTTCAATAAGGCGAACTAACCGGGAATATTTTTTTGGAGTAATTCCCATGTATTTCAAAAACTTTCTTTGGATTGTTTTTTGTGAAACCTGTAATTCTTTAGAAATTTTTCTTAGATGGGTTTGTCCTTTTGAGTGATTTATTTTTTGGAGCAAATAGTTGAAAAAAGGATCTGATTTCTTATTCAATTCTAAAAGTCTGACTGAAAAAAACTCTTCTAGTAATTGTACTTTCTCAAATTCGGAATTCTTGCTAGTAATTTGTTCCTGAATTTGAATAATCCTCTTCCCAAATAAAAGTTCTGCGTTAATAGATTCGTTGACAGTATCAATGACATTTTCATTAATAAAAGGATAGATACCATGAGGTTTAAACCGAATAGATAATAGAGGTTTCCCAACTACTTTTACCTGCTGAGGTTTAGTTTTTAATCCTGTAAGGTGGCTCCTGATTTTAATTTTTTTTTCATTTGAACTTCTTTCAAATGAATTGTTAGTCAAAACCAACTCAACAGTATTATCTGGTACTACTAAATGTGTTCTACCACTGTTCTCTTCAAGTTGAGTAAAATCTTCGAACCATACACATTCTATGTAGTTTTGTAGGGGTTCAGCTAGTTTATATTCACGAAAATACTTTGTCATAGGTGAACAGCTACGGGATTAAAGTCACATTGTTTACTATTATCTCAATAACCAATGAATACTTTCTTTAATATTATCATCCAGCGCTTTCTGAATTTCTTTGAAGTTAGTTTTTAAGACATATTTTTCGAAAGTATTCAATAAATTTTCAAATAGTCTCAATTCTTTCCCCAAAACATTCTTCTAAAAATTTATGCAGATATACCATCTGTTTATGACCGAACTTTTGACCTATATATGCTACCAGATATAAAGAAAGGAAAAGTAGAATGAGAGCTGGAACCGACCAAAAAATCAAGCTTTCGTGCCCTAATGACCAGTATGACAAACTTATCATTATTGCGATCATTGTTATAAATCCAATAAAGGAATAGAAAAACATAAACATCGTCCAAACGGAAGGTTTTGGACCATACAAACCTCGAATTAAACTACCTGACTCTGTTTCCTCTATGCTAAGTGTTAATTGTGGAGACCAGAAATGTTGATCTTTTTGTAAAGGATAGAAAGTAGCATAACCGGGTAGAATCTGCCCTTCAAACTTATCACTAGTAATAGAAAGTCGTTCCTTTATTACTTCTAGGAATTGTTCAGAGTTTAATTCAGATTCAAACCTAACTCTTGGTCTGATTCTTCTAAATTTTATATGATCGATTGAATTTTCGCTCATTGTTTAAACAGTGATTGTTGATTCAACGAACGTACATGATTTCATTTAAAAAGGAAAGCTTACTCCATCTGAGAGGAATGACTAGTTGATTTAGATAAGAACTAGATCATAGTTGGTTCCAATTCAGATGCTGAATCAAATCATCCGAATTTATTTTGGGATCTTATGCAATGGCTTTGTTTTTTCAAGTTAAAATTCTTTTCTAAATCCTTAAACGAGTTCAAGATTGTAGATTTTACGTAATTCGTTTACAAAATTTGGGAACTGATTAGTTTTAGCTTTTCCCAAATCCTAATTAGGGTCATCCTTAGGATACCTCCGAGGGACCTTGGCGAGATGACGCGTCATCGCCATGAAATTATCTAGTTTCCAGAACAAAGGATTCCTTTAGTTATAATAGTGCTCTATCAACCATCTCTCTAAATGGTTACCCCTGTGTATAAGGTGTTTTGACTGGATTTGTCATTGGGTTGACATAAAATTCTTTCATGGTAGAGTTAGACCTGTGTAAGAGAGGATCCTTACAAAAAAATGAATTAAGAGGAAAAACGATGCACTCATCCGACAAGGTTCTTCGCTTTCACTCAGAATGACCTAAAAAGAAAACTGTCACCGAATTACCTAACATCTACAAGGATGACGTCAAGAAAAAATCACTGCGCCAGAAACCATTCGATACTTTTTTCGATGTATGTATCTAGCGCTTTTACGGTTTCTTCGAATTCTGTAATTGGAAGAATTGCCCCTTTGAATCCTTCGGTAATCTCCCATTTTCCCGAAGTAAGCTCAGGAACTTTTGAATAATCAAAACTTCCTTCTTTCGGATAGCCCGACATATAAAAATAAGGCGTCTCCATAAGTTCATCTTCCATTGCTAATCCAAAACCAATTCCCAGATCGCCTGAAGCAGAAATATAAACCCCAGTATCGAAATGATGTGGCCATATTCTAATAGCACTTTCTACATCTAAAATGCTACATACTTTTTCACAAGCCTCAATCCCTAATGAGCGCCATTGCATCCATTCGTCTAACATATGCCTGTTTATCATCTGGAAGGGTTGTCCGATAAAACTGTATTCGGGAATCTCATAATGCATCGGTTCTGAAAATCCTTTTGGATTCAATCCAGCTTCAAGTATTCCTTTTTCAAGTTGTTTTTCTACCTCACTCTGAAGTTTCTTAACACATGAAACTGTTTGAAATGATTCTTCTTTAGCATCTACCCAAAGCATACAGAAATCGGTGATTCTAAGAACTAATTTCACTTTTCCTTTTGGGGATTCAATCCAGTGAGTTTCAATCCATTTCTTCTTAGGGTTGAACGATAAATTAGTATGACTATCATCTTCTTTTTTTGGTATGAAAGTCCGCCCAGCTTTTGCCAATATTTGAGACAAATAATGAATGCGCTTGTCTGTTTGTGTATAAACCATTAATTCATTTTCCTTTTAATACTGTCTAAATTTATATTCAAAACCTTCCATCCGTTTTGATAGGAAGACATCCCTAAAACAGTAATTGTTTCTGCTACATAAGGTAGCACTTCTTTATTGATTTCGCCCTTCTTTCCCATATTTAATTACAACAAGATCTAATCCGTTTACCAATTTATGCAAAGGATCTTTTTCTTCAAGACCATCAAAGTCACACAGTTTTAATTCTTTCATCTATGCCAATTTGTTTTAAAATAATATCTCATCAATAAAGGAAAAAAGAATCTCAATATCTGTAACGAAAGTGTCACCTAAACTTTTTATGAGAAAACTTCTCAATTGATAGTTTGCTGAGTTGTTTTCATCTTTGGGCATGAAAAATAAAACCCTATTCTTTTCGATAATTTTTTTACCCATATTAATTTCATTCTGTGATCAACCTCAAAAAGAAGATCCTTCAAATAAATGGGCTGATGCTCCATTAATCTGGAGTGATGAATTCGATGGTTCAGAAATCGATACCTCTAAATGGTACTTTGAAACTGGAGCTCGTGGTTGGGGGAACAACGAATGGCAAGATTATAAACCATATGAAGCTGGAAATGCTACGGTTGAAGATGGAATTCTTAGTATTACAGCTAAATTAGTTGGGGAAGGTCAAAGCGTTGGTGATTATACTTCAGCTCGTATGAATAGCAAGAAATCCTTCCTTTATGGAAGAATGGAAGTACGAGCTAAAATGCCTGAATATAAAGGTCCAGGATTATGGCCTGCACTTTGGATGCTAGGCGATACTTTGAGAAATGGAGGTGGATGGCCTAGGTCTGGTGAAATTGATATTCTAGAATATATAAGTTCAAAACCTGATTCTATTGTAGTGACCATTCATACAACTGCTAATAATCATAGAGATGGAACTCAAGTAAGCTCAGAATTTGTTTACCTGCCTACAGTGGAAGAAGAATTTCATAATTATGGAATTCTTTTAGAAGAAGAAGTTCTACACTTTTATCTTGATGAAATAGATAACATCTTACTTACGTTTGAAAGACCAGATGAATACAATCAAGAAAACTGGCCATTTGATAAACCATTTTATTTTTTATTAAACATGGCAGTTGGTGGCGACTTTGGAGGGATGAAAGGAGTTGATGATTCCATCTTCCCATCCACTATGCTAGTAGATTACGTACGTGTATGGCAACTGAAAGAAAATTAACCATGAATAAATTACTATTACTATTTCTCCCCTTTTTAATACTTAGCTGTAAAGATCCTGCTGGAAGCGATGATCCTGAACCTGATCTAACCGGATTAATTTGGAGCGACGAATTTAATGGAACTGACTGGCGTGATAATTGGTACCCAGAACTTGGAGATAATGGTTGGGGAAATAATGAACTCCAGAATTATACAGCAAGTAGCAATAATATTGTAATCACCGACAGTACTCTTCAAATTATAGCTAGAAAAGTCGGAGATAATAAAAGGGCAGGCGATTATACTTCTGCACGGTTACTTTCAAAAGAAGCTTGGAGCTATGGAAGAATGGAAATACGTGCTAAAATTCCAGAATTAAAAGGCAATGGGTTATGGCCTGCTATTTGGATGTTAGGCGACGGTATTAGAAATGGTGTGAGTTGGCCAGAAGCTGGTGAAATAGATATTATGGAGTATGTGAGTTATGCACCAAATCAATTTTATGCTACGGTTCATACAGGAGCATTTAATCATAGAATAGGAACTCAAAAAGGTTCCGGTCCAATATCGATGCCCGACATTGAGGAGGAATTCAATATATTTGGGATTATATGGACTGAAAATTACATCAAATTTTATGCCGACGATAAAGACAACATCGTATTTAGATTTAATAAACTTTCAGATGCTACGAACGATGAATGGCCTTTTGATAATCCACACTTCTTCTTACTGAATATGGCAGTAGGTGGCGACTGGGGCGGTGCCAATGGATTAGATGATGACAACTTTCCTGCTGTATTCGAAATCGATTACGTTCGAATTTTCGAGCTTGAGGAGTAATTCACTAATTTTAAAGCAGAAGATTAGTTCTTCTGCTTTACCATTACTCCATTCATTATTAAGGTAGTTCCCTCACTAGCTTCAATACTATAAACTGGTTGAACTCCTTCAACAATTTCTTTCGTAGAGTATACTGTGTAAGTATCGTATTTCTTAGCCATTTGATTCCAGCTTAAAATCACTTCCCCCACGTTCACTTCACCAATTTCTATATTCCCTGATTGTGTTAGCATCGGGTGATTTGGAGTCGCTTTTAGTTCTTTTACAGATAGATTAATCTCTACAAAAGACTCTGATTCAAACCGATCTTCTTTAAGCAAAGTAAGTACAGTTATAGCATAGTTTTCTGGAGCATGGGAAACTAACTTATTCACCTCAACGATTTTACTTTCTCTAGTTTCGGGGTCAATAGTAATTACTTTATCTCCCATTTTCACTTCTCTTAGTAATTTTGAACTTCCATCCGCGAGCGATACTAGCTGATCACCTGGAAAGCAGATATCTGAACCATAAGTCGCATGTTCATCTGATATTTCACCTTCACTATTATTTTTAAACATCTGAAAAGAAAACTCTCTTGATAAGACATAAGAAAGCTTCAATACAAAGTTAGCTTCTTCTTTATCAATCGCGTGAATATCTTCGAAGTACATTTCCCAAACCTCTCCTGAGGCTGTGAAATTTGGAACTAGAGCATTGTATAAAGTCCCAATTTCATTGGTATAAAATACCATTACTCCTAAGTCCATTAAGCCTTCTCGGACAATGAGTTTGTACAAATCTACTCTTTTTTTTAAGCCATCATCTCCAGTTATATAAATTGGCTTTCTAAGCTCATATCGATCTAGAATATATTTATTCTCGAACTTTACATAAGTTTCATTATCCAAGTCTTCAATGACGAAGGTTTTAGCTAAATTATACTCCTCAATTGTGATGGGACGTGAATCTTCTTGTCCAAATACTGAATAAGATGTTACTAGACTTATTAGTGAAAATAGAAGTAAGGTTTTTAATACGCGCATAAGTAATTAAGATATTTGTTGAAATGCTTTTGCAAAAGCTTCCATTTGAGGCATAGTTCCAATACTTACTCGGCACCATTGTTTATCATTAAACTGCCAATTCCGAACTGCAACTCCACGTTTTCCCATCTCCTGAGAAAATCTTGGACCTTTCATATTTAAAGGGAACATTACAAAATTAGCAGAAGATGGTATATAAGAATATCCTTCTGCTTCAAGTACTTTGTATAAGTATTCTTTGCTTTCAAAGGTTTTAGTTTTAGCAGAATTAAGAAACTCCATATCTAAGTATGCCGCATCTGCAGCTGCAATTGTTGGTCCAGTAATCCCCATAAAACCACGGCAATTATTGTACAAAATCTCGATGTTCTCTTTGCTTGCTATGGCATAGCCCATTCGTAACCCAGCAAATCCATATAATTTTGAAAAAGTACGTGCAACGATTACATCATATCCTTCCCCTACTAAACTTATCATACTTGCTGTGTCAGGGTCATCTAAATACTCAATGTATGCCTCATCGATAAATACTGTAGCTTTTTTAGACACTCTTTTACAAAACGATTTTAGCTCTTCAGTTTCTAAGATTGTTGCTGTAGGATTATTCGGATTTACCAAATACACTAATTTTGTGTTTTCATCGATCTTGGCTTCCATCGCTTTTAAGTCAAGCTTATATTCGGATGTTAGAGGTACCCAGCGCACTTCTGCGCCTAATTCTTCTGCAAAAGACGGCATATCGGAATAACTTGGATCACCCGAAATAATATTTCCACCCATTTTGGTATAATAAATTCCACAGGCTGTCAGTACATCTGATGATCCTGCAGTCATCAAAACATTTTCTACTTTTACATTCTCTTGGTACGCAATTCGATCGACAAAAGCCTCACCTTCTCTAAATGAATACTGATAACCTTTTTCTAATGCCTTTATAAAAGCTTCTTTTGCTTTTGGAGATGGTCCAAATGGGTTTTCGTTAGCCATAAGCCTTATTATTTTAGGCTCGTCTATTGGAAGAGTTTTTAAAAAGTCCTGATCAGAAACAAATTTCCGTGATGACTTTAGGTTTCTCTTTATCTCTTCAATATTTCGCTCTTTTGGAGCAAAGCCTAAAGTAGCCATGGAAATACCACCTGCCAGTAAAGCTCCTCCTGATTTTATCCACTCTTTTCTATTCATGATAGATCCCATATTATTACCCTTTAATATTATCCCTTTGTATTAGGATAGTTAAAATGTTGACCACTAACTCGGTTATGAATATCAGCGACTACGCTTCGAGCTGATTCAAATGCTCCTGCCATCCATGCGTTCAAATACGTCATGTGTTCTCCTGCGAAATACACATTTTTATCTGGTTCTAATAAAACTTTATAGACAGACTCTCTACTTCGTGAATTATATTCTGCCCATCCTCCCATACTGTATTTCGTTTTATGCCAGCTTACGGAAAATGAATTATCGAATTCTTCATGATATTGAGGATGAATTAAACTCCCTTTTTGAAGAGCTAATTTTTCACGATCTAGATAACTTAATTTTCCAGTTTCTTCGGCTTTATCCCCAAAATTATAATAGCCTATTAAAACACCATTTTTCGATTGATAGTCATTTGATGGATAAAAAATCTGTGTTAATTCGTTATTGGTGTGGGTTATTCCACCATAAATATGTTCATCTTCTTCCCAAAAACGACGCTTAAACTGAAGTCCAATTTTCCCAGTTTTATTGTAGGACGCATAATCAATAGCACGGGATGTATTCCCAGAAAAATTATGATCGATATAGCTTAAAACGGGTAAAGGGATTGTACAAATACATAAATCTGCTTCAATTTTCTGTTCTCCATCTTTCGTCGAATACACAACAGAAACCCCTTCTTCTGTATTTTTGATTGATGAAACTTCAGCTTCAAGTTGAATCAACGGCTTAATTTTTTCAGCGAGCTTCTTAGCAATGTTGTCCATTCCACCTACCGCTTGAAACATAGTCATTTGAAGCTCATACGTGTATTCTGCAACATTATAGAAATCTGGCTCCATCAAACCAGAAGACAAAATATCGCTTAATGAATGAGCTTTTGAATACTCTCCTGCACCAACACCTGGTTCTTTCGCATATCCCCTTCGAGTCGACGTCTTATACAAATCATCAGGATCAAGACCACCTTCTGCTCTCAAAAAATTTAGCACTTTATCTACATCTTCCTGAGTCATAGCCATTTCTAGACTCCCTTGATCTATAGCTTTGGCTAGTAATTCCGACATATATCCACGAATGTCGTACTGAATTTCTCTTGCTCGAATTTTTTTATTCGAAAGTGGTCCAGCTCCCTCGCTAAAATAATAGCTGGCTTCATTTACATTGTTGTAAATTTCTAAAGGCACACCAAGCTCTTTACAATAATGAAGCGTAAGTTCATGGTGATGAGGTATTCGACTTGGTCCAGCATTAAAATAAAGGCCTTTATCAAAGGCCGATGTATGAGTTCCAAACTCAGTTTCTGTATTTGAACTATCTTCTCTTACACTCCAACATCTACCACCAACTCTATCACGAGCTTCTAGAACAGTACAATTATATCCTAGTTTTGTTAGTTCAAAGGCCGATGTCATTCCTGCAAGTCCCGCGCCAAGTATTATAACTTTTTCACCTTCTTTAGTTCTATTTAAATCAAAGGAATGTGCAGGGGCAGCTTTAATTAAATCCAGAGCAAACAATGATGTGTAGGCACCTCCAAACAGAGCCCCACTTTTTTTAATAAAATCTTTCCTTGTAAACCTAGACAAATTAGTTATATACTTTTTTTGACCTTAATTTTTTAAAGAACAAAAAAATAATACGGAATAATATTTGCAATAATAAACTTATTACCTACAATTCTAATCTAAGTTGGTAAACCTTCCATCTTCATAATTTGGAGAGCATTTGTACTTGGGCACGGTCCTGTCTTTAATTTATATTCAAAGCTCATTACTCCATCTTTGATAGACTCCACAAAATGCCAATTACTTAATTGTGGTATTTCTTTGTCGAGATATGCGAGTTCTAGATCATGAGATGAAACTAATCCAATCCCATTTTTACCTGCTACTTCTTTTAAAAATGCAGCACTACCAGCAAACCGCTCTCGGTTATTTGTTCCTCTATAAATTTCATCAACAAAAAAGAACAATGGAATTTCATCTTCTTTTCCAAGCTCGTCTAATAAGTAGCGGAGACGTTTTACTTCTGTATAAAAGTGAGACAATCCATCATCAAGAGAATCCGTAATATTGATGCTTGAGAAGACTCTAAAGAAACCTGTTTGGAACGACTTTGCGCAAACAGGAGCGCCCGAATAAGCGATTACTAAGTTCACTCCAACCGTTCTAAGAAAGGTACTCTTGCCCGCCATGTTAGAGCCAGTAATTAAAAACAAATCCTTCTCTTTTTGGACTTGAAAATCATTTGATATTCTTTGTTTTGATGAGATTAACGGGTGCCCTAATTCTGTAGAATTGAATAATAGGTTTGAATTTACTTCAAAATTTGGCCAAGCATATTCAGGGTTAAGCATCGCAAAGTTAGCCAATGAGTTAAGTGCTTCCACTTCATAAAAGGTATCAAGCCAACGTGTGAGTTTATTTTCCAATTCTCTCTTTAAGTCTTCGACTCGCATAGCGTAGTATAAGTCCCACGGCACCAATACGTTAATAATTCCTGATAACATCTTATTAGCTTGTAACGCTGCACGACTCATTAATTTCTGAGTTTTCTTTATAAACAGAGAAGGTTTGGTTTTTTCGTCCTGAAAATTGGCTAATAATTTTTCGAGCTCACTCCCCTTTTTTGGTTTAAATCTCTCAACATGAAAAAGGATGGATTCTAACTGTGATAGAATTCTTTCAATCTGAAAAGTGGCATCTAGCAAGCCTTTAAATTTCTGATCATTGAATTTGTAAATCAAAAGATAGGCAACCAAACTCACCGTAAGTGGAAGTGCATTTAACTTCCCAATCATGAGTAAAACAAAAAAGGGAATATTCAGAGCCGACAGAATAGAGAGAATAATAAGTGGTAGCTTGTAATTATATTTCTTTGGTAACCGGAGCCAAATAAACATATCGTCAATACTCCAATTTTTTACAGAACTTCGAATGGTGGTTACCAATCCTATCACTCGAAGTTTGTCTCTAAAAAGCGTTAAAGGAATCAACTCTTTTACTTGTTGTTGGCGTTTTAATACCTCCTCCTCTTTTGGTGATGGTGACAAAAACCAATCCAATAGTAGATTTGAACTCGCTGGATAAATCGAAGTATCAATGAGATGATGAAGCGAATGTTTTCCTACAATATCTAAATCACCTGCAAATGGATGATTCTTGATATTAACTTCTGTAGGATTGTACTTTATGTTTTCCCAATTAAGATCTATGCGAGCGATATGATCTTTTTTGATGTTTCTGAGATGCTCAAATCTCTCCTGCGAATGATAGACTTTTCGATGACGATCAATTAATACGAGAAAACCTGCTACCCAGGCTATAAAACTAAACAAGTATGCCCAATCAGGAAACAACTCATACGTATTATATATTGCCAGAAGAGCTATAACAAAATATCCAAAGCGGATTTTTGAGTACAGGTTGTTGAGTTTCTTCCGCTTTTCAATCAAGGCTTCTATGCGGTCAATGTGTCTCTCAAGGAATAATCTTAGTTCTTCTTTCGTCATTATTTGGTTTATTCAATTCTACTAATGTTGCACCCCAACTACTTCTATCATCCGCTAAACGATAAGAAAGTACATCATCCAATTTATCTAAAATGCTGTGTACCATTCTTCTGAGAACTCCCTTCCCTTTTCCGTGAATAATTCGGATGGAGTAAATCTCTTTATCCAAACAAGCTTCTATATAATCAGGAATTAATTCTTTCACTTCTTTAGGACTGAATAGATGTAAATCCAGTATTCCATCAATGGGTAACTCTATGTGTTCGGGTTCGTTCAATTCGTTAATCGGTTTTTGTCTTTTCGAAAACTACAGGATATAACCAATCAGTTTTTGGAAGCTTTTGAGGCACATATTCTGCCTCTAAAGAATACAATTCTAATCCAGCTAACTTATCATCCTCGGCAAATAAAAATATACCAGTCTCTTTATTATTTTCGTCTTTGAATAAGTAATCGGAAATAATATTCATACTAGAACATTCTTTCAGAAAATCAATACTTGCACATCCACAATTACAATAACCTGCGACTCGCAACTTATTAACCTGATCTAAATAAGATTCATTACTATTTTGACCATTTTTAATTAACCAATTTACAAGCTCCTCTTCTTGATGAGTCAATTTTCTATTTAAAATCTTCTCTGCCATATTCCTAGTTCATTTTTTACTGTATCATGATAAGAAAAGTCTCCCCTTGAGGGGAGATGAAAAGTTGAACTTGTTCTTCAACTTTTCTGAGGGGTGTTATATCGAATGTTAGCTTTGATAACACCTTCCGTCTTCATTCGCTTCACTCTTTCAGCCACCTCCCTCAAGGGAGGACTCAATTCACCTCGTAGTCCACCGCTCTTCTCTCCGCCACAATACTTCTTCCAAAAACCAACACTTTCTGATGATCGGGATGAACGGCATATTCTTGTAGTTTTTCTTTCGTGGCATGAGAGGTTGTCAATACCATATCAAAAACAGCACCTTCCGATTCTACATATCCAATACCAACTTCCATACTTTTGATTGCATCAATTTTTGGAATAAGTGATTCTAATTGGGCTTTAAACTCCACTGCGTTTTCCTTTTTTGATCTACCATTCGCTTCATCATGAAGCTTCCACATTACTATATGCTTTATCATTTTCTTAGTCTTTTATTCTGTGTTATCAAGTCCCCAAATTAGGAATATTTCAATTAGGAATTAGAAATAGCTTCAAATGATTGAATTTTCCCACTAACCAACACTTCCCACTTGTTTATTCCTTGTTGGCTATTCTTCATTGATTCGCTGTTAATTGATGTCAGGAACTCTTATTTTTAGGGTTCGGTTTCAATTACAGGTTCAGGCAATCCTGATTCACTATGAAAGAAAACAATCCCATATTGAAAAACTTAGACTTAGATCAAATTTCAGCAGAAGAATTAGGTGATGCTCACTTCGGTTCCTCTGAATTAACACCTATTCGTGAAGATGCTTTCGATCTCTCAGACACAGATAAAATCGAAATCATACAAGAGCATTTTGAAAAAATTATGGAAACGTTAGGGTTGGACTTAACCGATGACAGCCTCAAAGGAACTCCATATAGAGTCGCAAAAATGTACGTGAAAGAGATTTTTCATGGATTAGACCCAAAAAATCGACCCGAAGCACGTACCTTTGGTAATGGCTACGATTACAGTGATATGGTTATCGAAAAGAATATTCAAGTAACTTCTTTTTGTGAACATCATTTCCTCCCTTTTATTGGGAAAGCTCATGTTGCTTATATCTCAAAAGGAAAGGTAATTGGCCTATCTAAAATCAACAGATTGGTAGATTACTTTTCGCGCAGACCACAAGTACAAGAACGATTGACTCTTCAAATTGCAGATGCCCTCTCTGAAGCTATGCAAACCGACGATGTTGCGGTATTTATCGATAGTAAGCATCTTTGTGTATCTACTCGCGGTATTAAAGATACGACCAGTAGTACCATTACCTCTGAATTTCGTGGTGCTTTCAAAGAGAAAGACACTCAACAAAAATTCATTGATTTCATCAGAACTAACACCGAGCTTTAAGTACGTTTTGGCTGAACAGAAACTCCACGTTTATAATACGCTTTCTCGAAAAAAAGAACTTTTTGAGCCACTTAACCCTCCTTTTGTTGGGATGTATGTTTGTGGGCCAACAGTTTATGGCGATGCCCATTTAGGACACGCTAAGAGTTACGTTTCTTTTGATGTAGTACTTCGATACCTGCGCTATCTTGGCTATAATGTTCGCTATGTACAGAATATTACTGATGTAGGACATTTGGTTGGCGACGGCGAAGAAGGTGAGGATAAACTAGCTAAGAAAGCCCGTTTAGAGAAAGTAGATCCAATGCAGGTTGCTGAAAAGTACACCTACACCTATTTCAGAGACATGGATTCTTTGAATGTACTGCGCCCTGATATTGCGCCTCGTGCTACTGGACATATTCCTGAGCAAATTGCTATGATCAAAACGTTGATCGAAAAAGGAAATGCTTACGATGTAAATGGAAATGTGTATTTCGATGTGAAATCTGATCCAAATTATGGAAAGCTTAGTGGTAGAAATCTTGATGAAGCAGAATCTGGAACTCGAGTTGAAACTGCATCCGACAAAAAGAATCCTGCTGACTTTGCACTTTGGAAAAAAGCGGATAACGAGCATTTGATGAAATGGGATTCACCTTGGGGAGTAGGTTATCCTGGCTGGCATATTGAGTGTTCTGCAATGAGTACAAAATATTTAGGCACTAGTTTTGATATCCACGGAGGTGGATTAGAAAATCAATTTCCACATCATGAGTGTGAAATAGCGCAAGCAGAATGTGCTCACGGAACTGAGTTTGTGAAATACTGGATGCATAATAATATGGTTACCCTCGAAGGACAAAAAATGGGTAAATCACTGGGTAATGCGATCAACCTGAATGAGTTTTTTGAAGGAAGTCATGCAATGTTGACTCGTTCTTGGAATCCTCAAGTGATTCGGTTCTTCCTACTTCAAAGTCATTACAGAAGTACAACCGATTTTTCAGAAGATGCGCTTGAAGCCGCTGAAACTGGATTAAAGAACCTTCATTCTATGATTTCAGCCATTGAGAAAGCTACTCCTCAAAATGGAAAGGCGTATGATATTGAAGCCTTTAAAGCATCTTTTGAAGAAGTTATGAACGACGATTTCAACTCAGCACAAGCAATAGCTGTGTTGTTTGAAAATCTGAAAGAAATCAGAAAACAAATTACGGCGAATCAAACTCCTTCTAATTTAGGAGCTCTAAGAATTTTCCTTCATACAGCTATTGAAGAAGTGCTTGGATTATGGCCAAACGAATCTACCGGTGGAAATGAAGGATTAACTTCTGGATTGGTTGAGCTATTGATTGAAATCAGAAAAGAAGCACGTGCTAATAAAGATTTTGCTCTTTCTGATAAAGTCCGTGATGATTTGAAAGAACTTGGTGTGCAATTAATGGACGGAAAAGACGGCACCGCGTTTAGTATAGATTGATGAAAGCGCTGAAATTCATATTCAGCAAATTGATTATTGGAATAGTTCGCTTCTACCAATTGGCAATTTCGCCATGGTTGGGAAGCAGTTGTAGATACTCCCCTACTTGTTCGCATTACATGATTGAAGCCGTGAACGAATGGGGACCACTAAAAGGATTTTGGTTAGGGATTAAACGTATTGGTCGTTGTCACCCTTGGGGAAGCGATGGCTACGATCCTGTTCCGGATAATCCTGACAAAAAGAAATTGAAAGAATAAGAAGTTATTCTTCACAATTATTAAACCTTGCATATCCTTCGGCAGTAGCCTCAGGATGACAATTAAGAAGAAATGTCTGAAATCACATTCAAAAAGCGCCTTACTGTAGAACAAGTAGAAGAAGCCAACGACTTGGCTCCTAAATTCCAGGACGACGGACTTATACCCGTTGTCACCACCGATTACACTTCCGGTGAACTTCTCATGCATGGCTATATGAACGAAGAAGCCTTCAAGAAAACGATAGAATTAGGCGAAGCGGTGTACTACAGTCGCAGTCGTGAAACCCTTTGGCATAAAGGTGCTACTTCAGGTCTTACCCAAATCGTGAAAGAAATGCGCATTGATGACGATCAGGATTGTGTGTGGTTACGAGTTGAAGTTCAAGGAAATGGCGCTAGTTGTCATGTTGGCTATCGCTCTTGTTTTTACCGAAGCGTACCAACGGGCAATGAATTCTTTGAAAAAGACGGCGAACTCGCCTTCGAAGAATCCGAAAAAGTCTTTGATCCCAAAGAAGTTTATGGCGATGCTCCGAATCCTACAAAGCTTTAATAACTTATAATTCATTTTATATAATGAATAAAAATAGTCTCCTCTTTCTTCTTCCTCTATTCTTAATCTCTTGTAAATCAGATTCTCCTATCAAGGATGCAGCCGGAGCCTGTAATGCAGGTGATTATTTAGAAGTAGACGGTATAGTTGTGATAGAAGCTGAGAAAGATAGTTTGCCTGCTGGGTGGAGTCTGGAAACAGATATTGAAGACTATACCGGAGATGGTTACATCGTTTGGCGAGGTGAAGACTCTTTTGGGAACCCTGGTAATGGCTTGATTAGCTATAAAGTTCATATTAAAACTCCCGGTACATATCGTTTTAACTGGCGATCTAGGATCACTATTGGAGATAATTTCACTGAGCACAACGATAATTGGATGAAAATTCCCGATGCAGATGATTTCTTTGCAATACAAGGCGGTAGTAGTTCAAAACTTTACCCTCATAACTCAGGGAAATCCCCAAATCCTGAAGGAGCTGGAAGCGATGGATGGTTTAAAGTATATATGAATACGATTGGAAGTTGGAAATGGGATGCTAATACTTCCGATAATGACGCCCATCAAATCTATGCTATTTTCGGAACTGAAGGAACCTATACCATTTTAGTATCTGGTCGTTCTAATGGACATGGAATTGATCGCATGGTACTTTTGCATGTGAATAGATCAGATACTGATTATCAAAGTACTTCGCATGCCCAAACGTTGTGTACTGATTTATAGTTTACCCTTCCGTTCGTTCCAAAGATCTACCTTCGAAAACTTGTGCTGAACTCGATTCAGATTGTATGCTGGAAGCTCTAGCTTCCAATCTAAACCTTTTTAAATCTTGATATAAATTTTATGATACCCTTGGGTTTATAACAGAAAAAGAACTTTCAGAATTAATAGATCAGAAACTGTTAGGCAAAAACAAAAAAGCAAAAATAAAATTCCATACTTTATGTAAAATTTGTTGGTTTTATAATCTGGGCATGGTGAATAGATCGCATAAAAACCAGAGGAGAAACTAACATGATAAATAACCTGAGTTAGGCTCGTCTTTATTGTAAAGCTAGCTGTCATTGCCAAATTTCAGTAATATCCCTGAAACTAAAAATAGAATTCTATGAGAAAAATAATTTCATTTATGCATATATCGCTTGACGGTTTTATAACAGGGCCGAATGGAGAAATGGATTGGATTACTATTAATGAAGAGATTTTTGATCATGTTGGTAAACGGATAAGCCAATGCGATACTGCTTTATATGGAAGAGTAACATATCAAATGATGGAAGGTTACTGGCCAACCGCAGCAGACAAGCCGACCGCTACTAAGCACGACATTGAGCATTCTAAATGGTACAGCAAAGCTCACAAAGTAGTTTTATCAAAAACAATGAATGGTACAGATTTGACTAATACAACTGTTATTAGCGACAACATTTCTGACAGAATTAATGAAGTAAAACAACAGAAGGGTGAAGACATCTTACTTTTTGGTAGCCCAACTGCTACACATTCATTAATACATCAGAATTTAATTGAGGGCTACTGGCTTTTTGTTAATCCTATTATTCTTGGGAAAGGTATTCCTTTGTTTCAAGATATCAATGACAAGATAAAACTCAAGCTATTGACTACTCGAACATTTAATAGCGGAGTAACTGAATTGAGTTACATAGTGGATGAAGAATAACAACGAACTTATAACTGTACATTGGTAAAATGAACAATCAAATAACTACCGTTGAAGAATATATTTCTGAATTTCCAATCGAAGTCCAAGAAAAACTACTGTGTATTAGAAATCAAATTAAACAGCATGCTCCAGATGCAGAGGAAGGCATTTCATATGGAATGCCAGCTTATAAATTGAATAAAAGGCCACTTGTATATTATGGCGGGTTTAAAAATCATATTGGCTTTTACGCTACCCCAACGGGACATAAAAAATTTGAAAAAGAACTCTCGACATACAAACAAGGAAAAGGTTCTGTACAATTCCCAGTTAACCAGCCTTTGCCAATTGAACTGATTGGCGAAATTATAAAATTTAGAGTTGCAGAAAATTTCAAGAAATGATTTCATGCAAAATTAATACATATAAATGGCTGGAAAAGATTGCAAATAGAAACTCGAAGAATCTTAAAAATCTTAGATCCTATAGATGTGGATGTGGATGCGCCGAATCCCAGGAAGCTTTAGAAGCTGATATCTGATTATTAAGTTTTTCTCAGACTTTTATTAAAAAATAGTTTGAGCATAATTATATTAATCGTAATATTGCAATGAATTAATACAGGCCGAAAATGGGATTAGCAAAAACCGAAATATTTAACGACCAGCAAAATGAAATTTCTCTTTTTGCGAAAGTATTCGGACATCCTGCAAGAGTAGCAATTTTGCAGCATTTGTTTAAAATAAACTCTTGTGTTTGCGGAGATTTGGTTAACGAAATTGGATTAGCCCAACCTACAATCTCGCAACACTTGAAAGAACTTAAACATTTAGGCTTAATTAAAGGTAATGTAGAAGGAACAAGCGTTTGTTACTGTATTGATACAGAAAACTGGACAGCAATGAAAACTATAATGAACGAATTTCTAAACCAAGACTTAACCAAAAACGAGGATTGCTGTTAAAAAAATTTGAATAAATTAATCGTATTATCGCAATAAACAAATAATAGAGTCATGAAATTATCACAAGTAAAATCGGTCTTAAAAGAATTGGAAACTATAGGCTTTCGATTACCTACTGGAGAACTAGTACCAAAGCACTTTCACGTTACAGAAGTTGGGAAAATCTCAAAACATTTTATCGATTGTGGTGGAACCATAAGAAATGAGGAAGTCATAAACTTTCAACTTTGGAACGCCAATGACTACGACCACAGATTACATCCCGAAAAGCTTTTAAATATCATTGAACTTTCTGAAAAGGTTTTAGAAATAACCGATCAGGAAATTGAAGTGGAATATCAAGGAGATACAATTGGGAAATTCGGACTCGATTTTGACGGTCAACATTTCCTGTTAACCAACAAACAAACTGACTGTTTGGCAAAAGATAAATGTGGAATTCCAGTAGAAGCACTAAAAGTAAAATCAGCCGCCTTAACTGATGAACCTTGGTGCTCACCAGATGGAAATTGTTGCTAACAAGTAAAACATTATGAAGACAACAACAACAAAATCCATTTTATTTCCAGAAATAGAAGACGTAATTAAAGGTTTGAATCCTAAAACTATTTCGGAGGAGCGTAAATCAGTTCTACAACCGCTAACTGATTTTATTCAGTCAAATAGTTCAAAAAATCAAAAAATTCGTATCAATTTCATTTGTACTCACAACTCACGAAGAAGTCATTTGTCACAGGTTTGGGCACAAACTATGGCGAATTATTTCAATATTGAAAACGTGTTTTGTTATTCGGGCGGAACAGAAGCAACAGCTCTTTTTCCTATGGTTGTTGAAACTTTGCAAAATTCAGGTTTTCAGATAAAAACGATTTCAACAAACGAGAACCCAATTTACAGCATTAAGTACTCTGACAATGAGCATCCAATAATAGGGTTCTCAAAAAAATTAGATGACGATTTTAATCCAAAATCAGAATTTGTAGCGATTATGACCTGTGATTCTGCAAATGAAGCTTGTCCTTTTGTTCTGGGTGCAAAAAAACGTATTCCAATAACTTTTGAAGACCCAAAAGTATTTGATAATACACCACAACAAGCAGAAAAGTACAACGAGAGAAGTCTGCAAATCGCAACTGAAATGTTTTACGTTTTCTCTCAAATAAATTCATGAAAATGGCTTCAAAAAAATTAAGTTTTCTTGACAGAAATCTAACGCTTTGGATATTCGTAGCAATGGTTTTTGGTGTAGGACTCGGATATTATATTCCAACATTTCCGGATATCATTAACTCATTTAGTAGCGGAACAACAAACATCCCGATTGCAATCGGTTTGATTTTAATGATGTATCCACCTTTGGCAAAGGTCAACTATTCGCTTTTGCCAAAAGTCTTTAGAAATACAAAAATCCTTTCTATTTCACTTATTCTAAATTGGATAATTGGACCCGTTTTGATGTTTGTTTTGGCCATTACATTTTTGCGTGATTATCCAGAATATATGGTCGGTTTGATTTTAATTGGTTTGGCGCGCTGTATTGCAATGGTTTTAGTGTGGAACGATCTTGCAGAAGGTAGTAGTGAATACGGAGCGGGTTTGGTTGCTTTAAATAGCATTTTCCAAGTGTTTGCTTACAGCTTTTACGCTTGGATTTTTATAACCATACTTCCTCCTTATTTTGGGTTTGAAGGAGCGATTGTTGATATTTCGATTGGAACAATTGCGGAAAGCGTTGCAATTTATTTGGGTATCCCGTTTATAATGGGAATTTTGAGTAGAATCATTTTAGTAAAGCTAAAAGGCGAAGAATGGTATACAATGAAATTTATTCCAACCATTTCGCCAATAACCTTAGTTGCTCTGTTATTTACAATAGTGGTTATGTTCTCGCTTAAAGGAGAATTGATTGTAGAAATTCCAGTAGATGTACTGATTATTGCAGTTCCTTTACTAATCTATTTTACCTTAATGTTTATCATTGGATTTTTCTTTACCAAAGCTATGGGAGCAGAGTACGATAAAACAGCTTCAGTAGCTTTTACAGCCGCAGGTAACAATTTTGAATTGGCCATTGCAGTAGCCATTGCAGTTTTTGGATTGAATTCTGGACAAGCATTTGCTGGTGTAATAGGGCCATTAGTTGAAGTGCCGGCATTAATTCTATTGGTTAAAGTTTCATTTTGGTTGCGAAAAAAATATTTCGGTAAAGCTAGTTAGTAACAATAATAAAGCCCTGGAAAAAAATATTGAAAAAATGAAATTTGAAATCTTAGTTTACACAGATTAGTAATTCGTACATATCTCCTTTCAACCTTCACTTCTTCCGAAGGTCAACCTTCGGAATGCAGTCTAGAAGCTCTAAATTCCTATCTAAACCTTATTATATCTTGATAAAAATTTTATGATAACCTTGGGATTATGACATTTATATCCGTAATTGTATTGTTGCCTTCATTACAATTTTCAAAACATAATAATCAAAATGACGGAAAAAGAACTTTCAGAATTAACAGACCAAGAACTGTTAGACAAAGCCAAAAAGAAGAAATCAGATTCAATATTATACGCGGGATTTATTGGTTTTTTAATTGGGATTATCATTTTTAGCGTTGTAAAAAACAGTATTGGATTCTTCACGCTAATCCCTCTGTATTTTGTGTTTAAGCTAGTTAGCAAGAATAATAATGCACTGGAAAAGGTATTAAAAGAAAGAAACTTGAAATCTTAGTTTACTCAAGTTAGTATTTCAATCGCATCAACCTTTTATTCCCTCTTCATTTTACTGTGTTAGAAATATCTTGTTGTTCAAGATAAAAACCAGTTTATTCATTTCACTCTTAAATATCGGGAGTAAAACTAAAGCATAAAAAGGGATATGAATTGTAGAAATTGTGGGCATAGCGTTAATGGGCAATTCTGCAGTCATTGTGGTCAAAATTCGAAGGTTGACAGAATAAACTTCTCAAATTTTGTAAATGAACTTTCGGAAAGTGTTTTTCAAATCAACAAAGGATTTTTTTATACCCTCCGAGAATTTTTTGTTCGACCAGGGAAAAGTCTAAAGGAATTTCTAGATGGAAAGAGAAAAAATCACTTTAAACCCATTGCTTATGCCCTCACCTTATCTACATTGTATTTTCTAATAACTCAGATCACGGATCAAAACACATGGATTGATGACTTAATTTCGGGGTGGATGAATGGAGTAAATGGTGAAAATCCAGATACCCATGTCCCTAAATTACTAACTTGGTTATCAAAAAATTATGCATATTCAACATTACTTCTATTACCTATATTTTCATTGGCATCGTATTTATCTTTTTTAAAGTTCGATAAAAATTATCTCGAACATATAGTGATAAACTCATATATAACTGGGCACCAATCTATTTTTTATGCATTATTTGCACTTGCAGGATATATTATTGAAAGCGATTTATTAGAACTCTTTCCAGTTTTAGTAGCAATCTCATATACAATTTGGGTTTATTGGAAATTATTCTCGGAAGGGAATCGAATGATAAATATCCTTCGTTCAGTACTTACATATATTCTATATTTGATAATTAGCTTGGCACTGTTGTTAGTCGTAATGGCTATTAATGAATTTTGAAATAGAATTACTGAGTCTAAAATTTAGCTCTTTCAGAAGGTTCTGCTAAGGAATGCGATGAAATCTAGATTTCTGCCTCCACAGAGATTACTTGTTGATAGCTTTTTCTTGGCCGATCAAAAGTATCAAAGCTCCCAGTCTTTAAACTAGCTAGAATAATGTTCATTGGTGGTAAAAAGTTCTAGATCGCTATCAATCAGTTATCTAATTCTATAAAGATGACAGCTGTACATTTATAACTTTAGCTAACCTATCAGCCGCTTTACTATTTCTTCGGAACCAAAGTTCTGGTTCGATAAGTTCTACTTCTGACACAGCTAATTCACCCTCATTATCCCACATCACATCAACTCTGGCATAGCCTGGTAATGGCTTGCAGGCTTTCACAACTTGTTCGGCGAAAGAAATTTCATTGGGAGTCGGCTCATATTCATGAAGCGTACCACCAAAATCATCCTGAACCCTAAAATCTCCTTTCTTACTCTTCTTAAGTACCGAATGTGTGTACTCACCTCCAATTACGACGAAAGAGATTTCCCCTTTTTCTATAATCTGGAACTGAAAAGGCTGAAGCATCATATCTTCATTAGCGATCAATTCTTGGAAAATAGATTCATGCTGATTGATATTATCCGAATTCAATTTATAGGTATGCCGAGCGGTACCAGCTATCGTAGGCTTAAGAATCACTTCTTGCCAACCAGATGCAGTAATAAGTTCAGATAAAGATATAGACTCACCTCTTTTAATATACCTTGTCTCTACCACTCGAATTCCCCGATCTACCAAATCCTTCAAGTACCATTTGTCCATATTCCAACGAATTTGGGAAATGGGATTTATAAAATGAGTTTGTGGTTCAACCTTTTTCAACCAATTTTTAAATTCCTCCGATCTATTGAAGTAATCCCATGTAGTTCTGAACACAGCGCATTTTGTGGTCGACCAATCAAAATCGGGATCTGCCCAATCCTTTCGGATGACTTTTAAGCCCAACTCTTCTAGAGAAGTTTGAAGCAGCCCGTCTTCTGTAAGAACATTTTGAATGTAGCCATTAATCGTTTTCGGGTTTATATACCTCGATTCGGTTAAAATGACTACATCAAATTGGCTCATTTTCTTCTTTTTCGGGTTTTACCGCTGCTCTTTCTAAAGCCTTCGGGCTTACCTTTACCACCTTTTCGGAAACTTTTTTTAGAACGATCTCCGCCTACTTTTTTGCCTGGATCTTTTTCTGAAGGCTCAACATTTACATCTCTACCTTCAAATTTCACACCTTTTACGCTTTCAATCAAACTGTTTTGATATCCTTTTTCAACTTCAAAAAACGAGAAGTTATTTTGAACATCAATTTTACCAAAATCTGGTTTTTGCCCGTTTAGCGACTCATTTAAAAGTCCCATTAAGCGAACAGGGTTTAAACTATCGCGCCGTCCAATATTAATGAAATAGCGATCATAAGAATCGGCGTCGTCATATTTTCTATCGTTTCCGCCTGAACTTCGCTCTCTATCTCTTCCACCGCTGTCTCTACCACCTCGGTCATTGTTTCTACCACCACGATCTCTTCCACCTTTTGCAGAAGCATTTAAGTCTCTAGAGTCTTTGTAGTATTCTAAGAATTGGTTGAATTCAACAGATAGAAAATGTTTGATCAATTCTTCACGATCTAGGTCAGAAAGTTTCTCAAGAGCTTCAGGTAAGAACTTTTGAATTTGTTCTTCGTTCACTTTGGTTTCTTTAACAGTATCAATCAAATCAAGCATTCTAATACCACAGATTTCTTCCCCTGTTGGCATTTCTTTCTTGATGAACTCTTTACCAGTCATTCTTTCCAGATCGCGAATTCTACGCATTTCTCTGGTGTGAACAATCGCTATTGAAATACCACTCTTACCTGCACGACCTGTTCTACCACTACGGTGAACATATACTTCCAAATCATCAGGAAGATTGAAGTTGATAACATGGGTTAGGTCGTTTACATCAAGTCCACGAGCTGCAACATCGGTAGCAATAAGTAGCTGTAAATCTTTAGTGCGGAATCTATCCATTACTTCATCACGCTGACCTTGTGATAAATCACCATTCAATAAATCAACATCATAGCCATCTTTACTAAGTTTCGTTGAAATTTCTTGGGTCTCACGACGAGTACGACAAAACACAATCCCATAAATATCAGGGTTCATATCAACCGTTCTTTTTAATGCTTCGAAACGGTCTTTTGCATGCACCATATAAAAGTGATGCTCTACATTTTTTGCGCCTGAATTTCTTTCCCCTACAGAAACTTCTTGTGGGTTGTTCATATATTTCTGAGCAATTTTTGCAATCCCCTTAGGCATAGTAGCTGAGAAAAGAAGTGTCTGCTTTTCTTTAGGTGTGTCTTGCAGAATCGCATCTAAATCATCTTGAAAGCCCATATTCAGCATTTCATCGGCTTCATCAAGTACAAGTGTACGAACGTTAGTTACGTCCAGTTTTCTTCGTCGGATGAGATCCAACATTCTACCTGGAGTTCCAACAACAACTTGGCACCCATTATTCAATGCCCGAATTTGTGTTGTAATATTTGCTCCACCATACACTGCTACAGTGGTGAGTCCTTTCACTTTTTTAGCGAAAGACTTCATATCCTTAGCAATCTGAATAGCAAGTTCTCTAGTTGGAGACAAGATCAATACTTGTACAGTATTTGAATTTGCATCTACTTTTTGAATACTTGGAAGACCAAAAGCGCCGGTTTTTCCTGTTCCAGTTTGTGCAAGTGCTACTAAATCTCTTTGAGATTCTAAAATAATAGGAATTGCTTCCTTTTGTACTTCTGTAGGTGTTTCGAAGCCTAAAAGCTCCACGGCTTCAAGCAGCTCTTGCTTAAGACCTAGTTCTTTGAACGTTGACATGTAATTATTATCGTTTTTATCCCGTACAGAAAATTTTTCGCTGTATGTATTCTTGCCCGGAATGGTTGAGGTGAGCTAGGGACAAGATACAAGCGCGACTGCTTGATTTAGACTGCCTATTGAAGGCCAGCAAATTTTCTAAACCTGAAAGGTTCTTTACAATACTCCCTAATTTAATAGGGCATATATATCAATTATTCAGTCTTATCGTGTGCTCACGATTTTATAAGCATTTAAGATACGTAATTAATTTATCAACATTGCATGGTCTTAGTTAATTCTTTCTTAAGTTGAATTAAAATAGTAAGCCCCTTCGCAAAGCGAAGAGGCATTTTTATTTAAAATATAGTTTTAGTCTTCTTTAACTTCTGCAAAAGCAGTAACTGTTGGATTATATATCCCCAACGCTTTGTCTTTCTGACCAATTATAAAGTATTTACCTAAACCACCAGTTGTTAATGAAGCCATTGAAGTAGTTTCAACGAGTACACGGGTAGGCTGTGAACTGTTTGCTTCTTTATTAGAGCTAATTAGTACCTTTCCATCAATGGTTTCGATCTTGATAGAATTTTGGCTCAATGAATCCCCTTGAACAACTAAGTAATTTCTACTGCTGTTTAAGATGATTACTTCAGTATTCATTTGAACCTGAAGCTCAGTAAACTGAGGAAGTTCATATGATTTTAGTATATCGGTTTCTTGTGCAAAAGCTATTGAACTTGTTAATGCCAATAACGCTAAAGTTGTTTTATAAGTCTTTTTGATGATATTCATTCTCTTTACCTCATTCCTAGTGAGTGATGTTATTTTGGAAAATAGTATTTTACTATTCTCGGCTTGGTTTTTCACCACTCAAATTTCGGGAGTTTTTTACTAGTAATTGGTATAGTTAACGTCTATTAAGCGCAATTAAAACCTCTATAATCCGACTACACCCTTAAAAAAGCGGTATCAGAGACTAAATAAATTTACTATTTAACACTCTGTTAATACCAAACTTCTCTATGAAAGCGATTCTCAAAGCGGTTCCATCATTATCTAAAAATGTACTTATAGGGTGTTATTGAGAGCGGATTGCATGTTGAACTCCAATACTCTTTATCAAAATTCGCCTCTACATCAATAGTTTCTTCTTTTGTAATTAAGTTTGATGTAAATAGAATTTTTTGGTGTTTCAATTTTGTTTAATGAAGTCGATAATTTTATAAGTATTTATTTTTAAAAAAATAATTCGATTCGTATCCTCTATAAACTATTCGTCTTTTCTTGAACGCTAATATTATTTATGAAAACAATACTTAAACATTATCCTAATTCAGTTTCATTAAGCCAATTAGAAAGTAAACTCATTTCAGAGTTAGAAAAGCATGGCTTTGTACCTGAAAAAACAATCTGGGGAACATCTATTTGTTCTGATGAGGTTAATAATACTTTTAATGTTTTAAATAGATGTTTTGCAGGTGCGGGACCTTTTCGGTTTGGTGGAATTTCAGGATTACCTTTTACAGGTAAAACAGGAATGCTCGCTTTTGAAAGTCATATCCCAGATGATGGAGATGCATTTATACTTTATGGTCCACATATTGGAATTTCAAAAGATGGATCAATTGGTGAAATAAGACGTGAAGGGCAAAAAATTAATACGACATGCTGTGGATCTTTAATTGCGGGTTTATCAGCGATTAGATTAGGGTTTGAACCAGGCGATTATCAAAGCACCGACTATCAACAATTGAAAGTTCAGGAATTAATTTATTCAGCTAAAAATAAAGTTGAACAATCTGAACTTCCTATTAAAGAAGTAACTGAAATAGCTTTAAGTGAAGCGCATAGACAGTTAATGGAAATTATAGAACTAACAAAAGAGTCTTTAAAAGGACATAAACTCTTTTTGATTGGCGGTATTGTAATTAATACAGATTGGGATGTAGAAGACTACTTTGAAATAAGAGGAACTGAACTTTTCAAGTTCTAAGCTTTTTCCTCAAAGAAAAACTCAATCATATTTCCATCAGGATCGGCAACAAATACAAATCTCCCTTTTTTACGGTTTGAAGGTCCACTCATGATGGTTACTTCTTTATCTCTTAAAAAAGTAGCTATCTCATCTACTTCTTTTGGTGTATCAACAAAAAAACCGAAGTGATCAACCCTGAAATCTCTGGATGTTGGATCATAGCTTGTTTCTGCTTCTACGATAACTAGTGTATCGCCATTGCCGACATCATAAACTGCCATACTTTGCCCCATTGTTTTAATGAGTTCAAGCCCTAAAATATCTCCATAAAATTCTTTTGAAGCATCAATTCTATTAACACGAATAGTAATGTGGTTTAATCCGGATGGTTTAAAATTCATTGTTTATTTAACTTTTTTTAAGTCTGTTTCAGTTACAATCTTTTTAAAAGTAATATAATTTCAAATTCTTAATTCATTTACTTTTTAACAAAGAAAGTGAGAAGTTAACACCAAATAAATATTTCAAGATTTGTCTACGTTTTATATTGTTGCGACTCCTATTGGTAACCTAAGTGATTTTTCGCCTAGAGCAGTGGAAACCTTACAAGCTGTTGATTATATCGCTTGTGAAGACACTCGCACTTCAGGAAAGTTGCTAAAACATTATGGAATTGATAAACAGACTTTCTCATTCCATCTCCATAACGAGCATAAGAAAGTTGGACATTTAATTAACATCCTAAATGCCAACCAAAACGTTGCATTAATTAGTGATGCGGGAATGCCTGGAATTTCTGACCCTGGTTTTTTAGCCGTTCGTGCTGCTCAACAGGAAGGGCATACTATTTGTGTGATTCCAGGTCCTGATGCTGCAACTACTGCACTTGTTGCTAGCGGACTTCCTTGCGACAGGTATTCTTTCGAGGGATTTCTCCCCCACAAGAAAGGTCGCCAAAAACGATTGGGGCAACTTGCTGAGGAGGAACGAACTCTCATTATTTATGAAAGCCCAAACCGGTTGTTAAAGCTAATTGGTGAGTTAGAGAAGTATTTTGGTGAAGATCGATTAATGGCTGTAGCAAGAGAACTCACAAAAAAGTTTGAAGAAGTAAAACGTGGAACTATACTTGAACTAAAAGAAGAGTTTAACTCACGTGAATCCATTAAAGGTGAAATTGTTGTAATTGTAGCCGGAAAAGGGTACTCGGAATGAATCGATTTTTAGAAAATAAGTGGGCAGTTTCAATTGTTGCAGGGGTGTTACTAGGATTGAGCTTCCCTCCTGTTAATCTTTCTTTTTTGAGCTTTCCTGCATTTATGTTGTTACTAATTGTGTCTGAGAAATGTGAGAGCTATAAACAAACTGCATATTTCAGTTATGCTGGGTTCTTGATTTGGAACCTTTCTACTACTTATTGGCTAATGATGGCAAGCGTTGGTGCAGGGATAGCAGCAATTCTCGCAAACAGTGTATTGATGACTATTCCCCTTTGTTTGGCTCAATTCTTTAATAGAAAATTTTCCTCCCCTTATTTAATTGCATTACTTCAAGCATCTGCTTGGGTCGGATATGAATTCCTTCACCATAATTGGGATTTAGCATGGCCTTGGTTAGCAGTTGGAAATGCTTGGTCAAACCAAATTAGTTTAATTCAGTTTATTTCAGTCACGGGGCATATTGGGATTTCTTTTTGGGTGGTATTTACTGCGGCAATAGCAGTTCAAGCGCTTAAATATAGAACTCGAATTCTTGCTATCTCAACTATTACTTCACTCTTACTTTTACCCGCTGCATCTTTGATCTATTTTGCAACAAATAATCCTATTGATGGTGAATTAGATACTGTAAGTGTAACTGTTATTCAACCAAATCATGATTCCTATGCTAACTATGGGGGTATGAGCGGGCCATCTGAAGTTTTGGATAGCCTTTTCATGCTTACAAAGAAGATCAAAAAAAATGATACAGACTTAGTGGTTTGGCCCGAAAATGCGATAGATCGACCTATATATATGGAGTCGCGAACAGCTGGTAGAATTGCAGATTCAGCCCAATCATGGAAAACGAATTTCATAATAGGAACGGGACTTGTTACTACTTATCAGGAGAATAAGGAACCGGCACTTTATCGAAATCTAAGCTCAGGTACAGCATATAATATTTTCAATTCAACACTATTTATAAAGAATGACGGAAGTAAAAATAGGTACGATAAAGCAAATCTTGTACCTATTGTGGAGCGTTTCCCTTATGTGAATTTCTTTAATTCTATTGATGTGTTTGGTTGGGTTGATTGGAATTATTTAGCTGGATATGGCAAAGGAAGTACTCCTGATATGCTTGAAACATCGAATTTTGTATCACCAGGTCTAATCTGTTACGATTCCGTTTATCCTACATGGACTCGAGAGTTTGTAAATAATGGGGCAGATTTTATTACAATAATTACTAACGATGGTTGGTGGGGAAACTCAAGCGGACATCTACAACATTTTTCATTCGCCAGATTACGAGCTATTGAATTTGATCGCTGGATTGTAAGAAGTGCAAATAATGGAACATCTGGTATTATTAGACCTGATGGAACCATAGAACAAAAAACAGATTATTGGATTAGAACAGGCTTTAATTCTAACATCCCAAAAAGAAACACCAAAACCATATATGCAAAGTTTGGCGATTGGCTTTCTTATCTTTCACTAATTCTTTGTTTTGGGGGATGGATGATGGGAAGGTTTTTCACCTCTGCATTTATCGTGAACGAATAGCAATTCGAACATTGAAACGTATGTCATGATTGGTACGTGTAGGAATTTGGTTTGACTCAATTCTACTGAAAGTATATTCAAAGTTTGAAGAAATAGTTTTCGAGATTTGATACCCAAGTGTAAATGATCCATTTAGTCTTTTCTGCTCAGTAGTTCTCTTACTATCGATGAGTGCTTCACCAGGATCAGGCAACTGATTTTGGTTGGCTAAAGCATTGCTAAGATCAGTATCTAGCTTAAAACTATTTTCAGTATCGTTTTTATAACTCCCTCTTATTCCCATTTCTATGTTGTTCTTTATCTTTGGTAAGAATGAAATCTTCACATTTCTGAACGTGTAATTTACTCCAAAATCGATTCCTCTCGTCAAGGTCTCTGTAACTCTGTTACTATTAATCGCAAAAGACGAAATATTGCCCCTATCGTATCCTAACTCAGTTCTTAAATTTGATTTCCATGTTACATTAAGCTTAGCTAGTGGAGAAAATCGTTGCTCAACCCTTATTGAGCTTGGTTCATAAAGTCCACGTTCATCCAAAACTGAAAATGATCCTAATGTTTTTCCAGATTGTAAACCTGTAACCGCATTCAAGCTCCAATCTACCTTATAGGTACCACGATAAGCATGAGCAAGCGTAGCTGTACTCATATACTTGCCTAAAAATGGAATATATTTCTCAAACTGAGTCCAGTTAATCCTCCATTGAGGGAGCGGAAAAGCTAAGAAGCCTTTATCTCCTCTTCCGGTGCTTCCTCCACCCAAATAAGCTTTCCTAAAATCGTCTTGAAGTGTATTTCTATTTAAAACTGATCGTCCGTCATCATTACCTAACGAATCTCTAAGCACATTGCTACCTTCAACAATATCTCCATAAGCAGCTTCAAGTTGCCGCTCAAAAAAGTCTTCGTATCCTGCTCCAAAAGCCCACACAGAAGTGGTATAGCTACCTGATTCTGTAGTTGTTGAATTAATAAGCCCATCAACACCAACAGTTATATTTTCTGTTACTGTATTCGAAATTGAGGCGCTCCAATCTAAATCTACCGTGATATTTTTAAGTGGTGTTATTCTAGTACCTGCAGAAATTATATCTCCGTAACGGTTATTTGCGGGAAAACGGATTTCATTTTCACCATTTATATTCCCAACCAGTTGTTCTCTTGGAATCCGCTCTTGTAATCCAATACGGTATCCAAATGGTGGTGAGAAATTTTCTGATCCTGCATTGTTAAATGCGTAGTAAATCTGTGATGCTCCACTATAGCCAGGTTGACTACCACTTTTTGTTCTTTTGTAGCTTGCTGATAAATCTTTCATGCTAAATATTGAAAGAAATACCTTTCTACCTATATAATTTAAATCCTTAAAAAGATCTGGACTAGGTGTAGGTGATCTTAAGCTATCTGCTACTTCATTTTCAATTTCTTTCTTTCTTTTCTCTTTTTGAGCCTTTCGAGTATTTGTCTCTTTTGTGTTTGCCTCTTTTATTCTAGTGAATATCCCAAGCTTATTGAAGATACGTTCTGTATTAACTCTTATGGAATTGTCTAATTGAAAATTATTAGAAACACTTGCCCCAAGACTTGAACCTCTTGGGCTATTATTCCATTGATATCCGCCACCATAAGACGTACTGTATGTCAACCAATTTAAAGCTTCAATTTTTGATATATCTGGTCTCCATGAAGCACTGAATCGTTCTGAGTAGGTAGACCTCCGAGCACTTAATGAGTCGGTGGCAACCCCTTTTAATACTTCGAAAGTAGGTACTAGATCGAATGATGTACTATCGACACCGCTCACATCTCTATTCTTTATACCAGCACTAGAAAGATCAAAACTAGTGCTATTACTAAAAGTTATTGGTATTGATGGTGTAAGAGTATAATTCAACGTAAAATTATTCTGTTGTGTAAAAGCGTGCTGTTGATTTAAAGATTGTAGTGATCTAGGATCTGATAAATTTCTGCGCCTCGACTCATCATACCTTCTCGAAAATGTTGTAGATGTTGAAATTGAAGATGGTAAATAACCTAATCGAAGTCCTGAAAGTACTTTAGCTACTGGAACATCCTCGGTAAATGCAAATGGCCTAAATAGCTTAACCCGCTGAAATCTTAAGTTATATTGAACCGATGCCTTATAATCCCATTTATTCTGAAAAATTAATTGCGGATTTTTTGAATATCCTTTATTGAAAACATAACTCAACCTCAGGTTATCTATAGTAAACTGAGCAAGTTTACTGTTAGAACCTTTTTTCGAAATATTAGACATGTTAAAAGAGAAGTTCTCACTAACTGTTTGAATATCGCTTATCTTATTATTGATAATGCTTGTTCTTTCACTGCTTGTTAATTCATCATTAGAATTTACAGCGTCTTCAAAATCAGTAAGTCTGATATCACCTTGGTCCGGAAGGTATTTAGGCGTTTGGGTGCTCCTTCTATTGGATATGCTTATAGGAAAATTCCAACCAAATCGATCTGGAATTAACTTATGTAAGTTTACTGTGGTACTTAATCCATATCCCAATTGGTCTGATACAGAACGCTCACCCAACCTAGAATCTAACCCTCCAAAACCATTTGTTCTTCGAGTTACGTTTGCATTTACAGTGGCAAAATCAGCTAACTTGACGGAAGATTTGGCATTTGCTGCCCATCCAAATTCATTATCAAAACCTGATACTCGAAGTTCGTTTAACCATAACTCTGCATCTAAACTAGGTGTTCCTGAAGTTTCAGTATCCATAGGATCATACGGATTACGTATACCTAGTCCGATTTCAGAAACTCTATCTAAGGAGGGATTTCCTCGTATTGCTAGAACTGAACCAGGTACGGCATCTTCTCCTAAAAGTCCGGCTCTTTCAAAAAGGTCTGCTGGATCAGCATTTTCTTCATCTCTTAATTGTTTTAATACATTAAATGCTGAGATAATGATATTCATGCTATTTTCATCATATCTCCAAATTTCTTGTGCCTCTTCTGAAAGTTGACTTTGATTATTTATGTCATAAACAAAACTACGAGATTCAGATGGAGTTACTGGTTGACGATATTCATAAAAATTATTCTCCAAAT
Source organism: uncultured Balneolaceae bacterium (assembly GCA_963974345.1). GTDB lineage: Bacteria > Bacteroidota > Rhodothermia > Balneolales > Balneolaceae > RHLJ01. The sequence goes on from CAXBBW010000005.1 coordinate 155,779, forward strand.
CCGTTCCAAATCTCACAACAAGCTCCGCATCTCCAGTGTTTTGAAATCCTTCACCATGAACAAACATTCTAACATTCGAATAGTTAAGTAAATTTAGTTTTCCGGGATACACCCTTTTTACCATTTGTATTTCTTCAGGACCAAGATCATCTACCGATAACACTAATGATTGTTCATTTTGTAGTGCTTGAACTTGAGCTCCACGATTGAGCGCCCGAATTGAGCCATCTGGTTGTCGATAAGGAAAAGGCTCTCTACTCGCGTTTTCTTCAATATTAATCGTTGAAATTTTAAAATTATCTTGATTGGCGGGTGTTTCGGTTAACTCAGTAACCTTCTTCCACTGACTACCGATAAACTCAAAAGTAGCAAAGCGAAGCGTAAATGGTTTTTCGTACCCAGACATCCATAAACGCATATAGGAAATATTTTGAAAGCTTTCGACTTCTCCAAATTTCCGTTTAAAATCAGTAAGTGGAATTCGAACAAGATACCAAGACCTCAATTCTGATGAGGCCGGCGTAACTTTATCTACAATGTAGGTGCCTTCAGAACCAATTTGAAGCTGAGTACGATCTGCTGGATTGAAATCGATCTCATATTGAAAGTACGAATTTGACTGCTGAATAGATGAGGAACTAACCAATCCCTCCGTATCCGGTCTTAATGTAATCGCCGTTTTATCACTATTTGCACTACTTTCAGGCGTATTACCATCATGGTAGCCAAGCATTCTATGGAAACGCTCATTCAATTTAAGCTCCCTTACTTGTCGTTCACCATAATACACGTAATCATCATTAGAAGGATCTGCTTCTACTTTAGTAGCCATTTCACTCCCATCCCCATAACTATCTCTTATAGACTGAATGAACTCACTAAACAAACTAGATTCATCTCTACCCTCTGCACCTGCAGTACCTGGATTTGGAGCGCCATCAAGCCCAACATCTTCAAGTTGCCGATTTGAATTTGAAAACTGACCAAGTGGAACTGGTGGTGAAGGAGGTATATAGGATCTGGGATCTCCCTCAGGGTCATCCTCGGTTAAATTTTTTAATACTGTTGCTAATCCATCTTCGGTATTTAGTCGAACATTTGGCACAACATCTTCAGAAATAATTCCCAAATCTAAATAAATTTTACCCTCATAAAATTGTTCCTCACCCATACCATCCTGCCCACCTGGTAAAACAGGCTGTACCCAAAATTCTAAAAACTCAATGTTATTCTGAACCAAATCCTCTTGACCTGGAGGAATTACAGCGGTCATTCCACCCCACATTCTATCGGGTTCATTTTCTAGAAAAGTCTTTAAATCTCGGTTATAATTGTATGGACCTCGTTGATTAGGATTATAATAGATGTCAAGTGGGGTTAGAATTGCATCGCTTGCATTAATAATTTCTCGACCTTGAAAAACCTCATCAATACGAATAGCCCTTGATTCTTCAGTTACATCACTACTACTAACAGATTCAATATTTCTCGGGATCGAATACCATGAAAACTGAGACCTAAGATCTGCCCGTGCCTTCTTATCAGTAATTGTTTGTGGGGCTGAATTATTTGCATCCATAAAGTATGAATCATCATATCCAGGAATAGCTGCTGGTGCAGAGGCCAAATTCCATCTTGTTGGGTTCAAGAAACTAATGCTGTATTCGGCTCCTTCGAAGTCATCTATAAATACTAATCCGTTCTCCTCATCTCTAAAGAGGTCCCCGTTATCAATAGCTTCTTGAACAGCATTCGTTTGTGCTACTCCGGGCCTAATCTGTGCAAATTCACCTGTAAACGTAAAGTTGGAAGGCGTTTTTGTTTGAAGTAACGGAATACGATCAATAAATCGAGTTATCCAAGGCGTATCGAATTGCGCTTTTGCATCCATTCCAAGAACGGTATTGTTTATTGGTTCATTTCCAATTCGAATTTTATCAGAAAGTGGTTGCTCACTCAGTTTAAAAAATGTACTCCCAATTTTAATATCCTCGTTAACAGTATATTCAGCTCGGACACCCGTAAAGTTTTTTTGCCCAATGATGCTAAATTGGTTGTTTTCAAATTCCACTTCTATTTCTTGACCAGGTGCTAAATATTTATCATTTAAAATATTTAGGCTTCCAAAGGAATAATCAACTTCATAATCACTCCCTTCTGTTAGCTCTACATTATTTGCTAGCACTTTTACAGAACCTTCTACCAGTCCAAACCCTAAAGTAAAAGAACCAGAAACACCTCCACTTGATAAACCTGAAATCGTATAATTTCCATTTTTTGAGTTAACACGCGCATCTGTTTGTTTGATATCATAAAGTTCGGTAAAGGCATAAGTATTACGCACTGTATCTGCAACAACACCATCCAGTAGTGATATTATTCGATCCCCAAAAGGTTCTAAATATGGGAACATTAATCTTCCTGTTGAAGCATCTATTGTAATACCGGTAAAATCAACAATATTATCTGAACCTATTGCACCTTCAGAATTCACTCGATCTAAACCAAGATCCTCAAGAAGAGTTTGATTTCTTTCTGGAAGACTAATAACTGGTATATTAGCTCTCGTATCAGCGATTTCGAGTTCAAAACCATCCGGAGTAATGCCAGAAACACCCAGAGAATAGATATTTCTCATTGTTAAAGGCCATGCTTTATCAGTGGTTGTCATCCCTCCTGGACGTAATAACTTTAGATAAAGTCGATCACCTTCACTCACTTTAGACGGAAATTCACCTACCTCTACAGGTGCGCCTGTGTTTGGATCAGTATAAACATAAGCTACTGCAATAGCGTCCCCAGAGTTTATGTATGTGCGCATACTTATAAAACCTAGCGCCCTATTAAAAGTAAAATCTATCCCTTCTTCAAGAAGTTCAAAAGATGCATCTACATATTCTTGAGATGTAGCATCAAAGTCGTCGTTTGTTGCAGTGCTCTCGGTTGATCTCAAAGCATCTAGATTTTCTTGATCGAATCTATCAAATTCATTTCCCGGTAAACCTCCAGGAAATTCATTCACCCCAAGATCAAGTAATGCGATCGCTGGAATTGCGTTTTCATCTTGTACTATATCAGTAGCTTTACGAACATATACATAAAGTTCAGTCACCTGGTAGGGTTGAAGAATATTCTGGGGGTCTGCTAATGCTTGCTCAAAAACACTCCTATTAAAGAAATCTAAAAAGAAGTGACGCCCATCTTCATAGTCGGCAGGATTTAGATCTATTTCAGTTTCTTGTGAACCACCACTAATTGTTTTTGAGTCGTTCTTTCCCCTCTGTTGAGAAACAACTGATGTCACTTTTAAAGGACCTAATTCGGAAACTGCTTTAATCCCAAAAAGAGACTTACCTCCACTTACTAATGAGTTTCCAGTTTCCATAGAAACATTACCCATTTCTATACTTTTTATTATCTCATCCTCATACCCTCTGTAAACAATACTCAAACGGTTTTCAAAGTCAAACTGCCGTTCAGTATCCCAATCGGTAGCTATTGTAAGTTTGTCACCAATAGTACCTTGTATATTTAACTGAAGGTTTTGATTAAAGGTTGGGTCAATACGAGTTCTTAAATCAGGGGGTAGCGTACCATCGTCTAATTTCTGAATTGACGCACCCACATTCATATTTGCAGAACCATTAACTCTCAGATTCACTTCATTTGTACCAAAAATAGTAGTGAAGGCAGAGTTCTCCCCTCCAGGTACATTTATTTTAAAATCCAGTAATCCTCTCCCCGTTTCTTCTTGACTCTTTGATTCTTCAACTAATAAAGATTGAATATCCCTCTTTTGTTGTTGTTTAATCAGATTAGCAAACTCGTTGAAATCTACAACAGTAGGCTTATAAACTGTTCTATTATACATAGTTCTACTAATTTTATATGTAGAAAGTGTATCCCAAGTAATAGATGTATTATCGAACCCAAGTTGAAATCCATATAACCTCTTCCGCCTATTTGTACCTAAAGGGATGGAACTTGTTATTGAAGGGCTATTTATAGAATAAAATTTTATACCAGTAAGTAAACTGTCCGGAACCTGCTCAATTTTGAGAGAATCACTACCTACTTGTGCTAATATTGGATGCACTTTAACCAGAACATTACAAAGCAACGCTAACGTGACAGTATAAAAAAGCTTTAAAAAAATGCGCACCGAATGTGGTTAAATTTCGGTTTAAAATGTATTAGTAGCTTTTACCGATAGGCGAATTTTATTAGATGATAGTTTTTAGTGCAAATCAGCACCGATAATACCATATATTTGAGTATGTTGAAAGTGAAATGAACCATAATCAACATCAATTATTGTATACATATTCACATTCAATTTACGTTTGAAACTTCGAATTAGTGTACCTCAATCTTTGTTACTTTTTTATATTGAACTTTTGGAATAATAAAATACAATTAGATCTATTAAAACGGCATGTAGGTCCCTTCCTATTCTGTTTTTTTACGTTGATGTTCTTGCTGCTTATGCAGTTTCTCATCCTTCATGTAGATAAGCTCATTGGAAAAGATATTCCGTTCCAGATTATCATTGAACTTGTGCTTACTAATCTTGCTTATATGGTAGTACTAGCGGCTCCAATGGCAGTATTAGTAGCTACTCTCATGGCCTTTGGGAAATTCTCAGAGTTAAATGAATTAACTGCTCTTCGATCTTCTGGTATTAATCCTTTCGCTATTATTCGCCCCGTACTATTATCATCTTTTTTCTTATTCTTATTTTTAGCATGGTTTTCCAATAGTGTATTACCTGAAGCAAATAATAAAGCACGTTCACTATTTATTGACATAAGGCTAAAAAAACCAGGGTTTGAGCTACAACCAAATGTATTCTATAACGGAATAGAAGGATATACTTTTCTAGTAAAGAACATTGATAATATAACCGATAGCCTTCATAATATTACGCTTTTCCAAGATCCTACAAACGCAAGAAACCGTGCATATATAAAAGCTAAAAAAGGGTTTTTAAGTAGCGAAGGTGATCAAGGTCTTACTTTGATGTTGGAAGATGGAGAAATACTTAGATATCTAGATCGAAATACCAACTCTTTAAAAGAAAACTTAGAGAGAACTGTCTTTTCAAAGCATCGCCTTAGTTTTGACCTCTCTGATTTAGAGTTTTCACGATCAGATCCAAATAGAAGAAGTAGAAGCGACCGAACAATGAGTGCCCAAGCAATGGCGGTTGTAGTTGATACGCTTGAAATGGAAATCGTTGACTATTTTGTAAGCTCTTCTACTCAAAATAGTTATCAATCGTTAGGATTAATTGATGAAAAACCTATTCGTGAAAACAAAACTATTTTCGAGGATTTTATAGAAAATGATTCTTCTATGGTAATACCCAAATCAAAATTTTTTGTATTAAATAATACTGAGAATTATTCTTACCGAATTAGACTTTTAGGAGTTAGCCAAACTAGACTGGACGACCAGAAATCGAAGTTCGAAAATGTTTCTTCCAATATAACCTGGCGTTTAAAACGTGTAAATAAATTCCTTGTTGAGATATATAAAAAACTCTCAATTCCTTTTGCTTGTATTGTTTTTGTATTGTTAGGTGCACCTATTGGTATTATGACTAGGCGCGGTAATTTTGGCTATGCTGCTATAATAAGCGCAGTAATTCTTACAGTGTATTGGATTTCAATTATACAAGGTGAAAAGTTAGCCGATCGACTTTTTATAACTCCCTTTTGGGGGATGTGGAGCTTCAATATTATATTTTCGATTGTTGGAGCACTATTGATTATTCGCTTAACTTCAGGTTTTAGAATTTCAAAATTGTTGAGTAGAAATGATTAAACATTTCAACAAATATGTATTTCTCCGACTTTTAACCATCACAGTATTTGTTCTGCTAATACTGATTTTCATTTTTATAATGATTGACTTTTCTGAGAATAGTGATGATTTCAGTGATAGAGGTGCTACTTTTTTAGAAATCTGGGGAGATTATTATCTCAACTATATTCCCGAAATGATACGTTTGGTTATCCCAGTTGCTGTTTTTTCTGCATGTTTATTCTTAACAGGTCAATTATCTGAAAGATTAGAAATTACAGCCTTAAAAGCAGCAGGAGTAAGCCTTTATCGACTTATTATTCCTTATCTAGTTTTCGCTTTGTTCTGTGCTATTACAATTAGTCTCCTTGATGCCTATGTAATTCCAACTTCTAATAAAACTAGAATTGAGTTTGAGAATAAATACATCAAACAGAAGAACGAGCGAATTGACCGTAATGATATTTATCGAGAATTGTCAGGCAACTCCATTCTTCAAGTCAATTACTTTGATGACAAACAGAACACCGCCTATCGTATTCGGTTAACCAACTTTGATAGTTTATCTCTAAGAAAAACCATAATAGCAACAAATATGTCTTGGAGAGAGGAAACAGGAAAATGGAGATTTATTTCTGTTCGAGAACGAGTTTACTCCGACTCAGGCTTTGTTGAACGATCGTATTCTGGAGTTGATACCGTATTATCAATATTACCGCAAGATTTGGCAAGAAGTACTTCCGATATTTATCAACTTACCTATCCCGAAGCTCGACAGTATATTGCTTCTATCGAACGAAGCGGAGCTGGGGGAATAAATATACCGAAAGTCCATTTTTTTGGTAGACTGGCTTACCCACTTTCTATTATTGTTGTTATTATTGTAGGCTTTTCGGTAGCCGCTGTACGAAGACAAGGTGGTAAAGGAATTTATATTGCTGCTGGATTAACCATCAGTTTTCTATACCTTGCTTTTATGAAAATTGCTGAACCATTTGGAGCTCATGGAACTATTAGCCCAGAATTAGCCGCAACGCTCCCTCATGCTTTCTTTTTTGTGATGGGTGTTTTTCTTTTGGTACAGGCTCGAAAGTAATTCTCAAGCTTCTGGTTGAGGACCTCTATACATTGGAATGTCTACTTTTTCACGAGTATTTATTGTTCCATGCTCATCTTCGAATCGTTTCACATTATCATTCAAAGCTGTTGCTAATCTTTTTGCATGATCTGGTGTTAGAATCATACGCTTTGCAACTTTAGCCTTTGGTACTCCTGGCATAACTGCGATAAAATCAAGTATAAACTCTGATGGCGAATGGGTGATCATTACCAAATTTGAATACGTTCCGTTTGCTTCAGTTTCAGGTAGTTCGATTTCCATCTTACCCGGATTTCCTGTTTGATTATTCTTTTGCATAATTTCTTTTTTTTTTAACATTCTGTTTTTTTCAATTCAAGTGAATGTGAGAAATCGTAACCCCTCTTAAAACACTCTTTAGATTTCTCAGTCGACAAGCTTCTTCGTAATGACAATTCTATTCTAAAAATCCTTTTTCCTTCATCCATTCGTCATTATATACTTTCCCAATATAACGGGTTCCGCTATCTGGAAGAATTATAACCAGAACATCATCTTTTCCAAGTGGGTTATCTTTCATGTATTTTATAGCACCTTCAACAGCGGCGCCGCACGACCAACCAACAAACAAGCCCTCTTCTTTTGCAAGTCGTCGAGTTGTTAATGCAGACTCTTTATCATTTACTTGAAGAACATCATCAATAAAGTCAAAATCAATAGTTCCAGGAATGATATCCTCACCAATACCTTCTGTTAAATAGGGCTTAATTTCTTTTTTATCAAACTCACCGGTTTCGAAGTATTTCTTGTATACCGATCCAACAGAATCAATTCCTATCACCTTAATATCTGGATTTTGCTCTTTCAGATATTTTCCGATTCCTGAAATAGTACCACCTGTTCCCATTCCAGCTATAAAGTGGGTTATTTTACCTTCAGTCTGTTCCCAGATTTCTGGTCCTGTTGTTTCGTAATGTGCTTGAAGATTACTCTTATTGTCATACTGATTTGGGTAATATGAATTTGGGATTTCAGTGCTCAATCGCTTTGCAACAGAGTAATAACTCTGAGGATCTTTTGGCTCTACATTAGTAGGACATACAATTACTTCTGCTCCCACAGCTTTCAAAATATCTACCTTTGATTGGCTTTGTTTATCTGTAGTAGTAAAAATACATTTGTAGCCTTTTGCAATTGCTGCCAAAGCCAAACCCATTCCTGTATTCCCTGAAGTTCCTTCAATAATAGTTCCTCCAGGAGTGATTAAGCCCACCTTCTCGGCATCTTCAATCATCTTGATTCCAATACGATCTTTAATACTATTTCCTGGATTAAAGTATTCTACTTTGGCTAAAATAGTGCCTTTAGAATCTCCATTAACTTTTTGAAGTTTAACTAGAGGAGTATTTCCTGTCGCTTCTATAATTGAATTAAGGTACATGAACTCTTTTTGAATGTGTTATTTTCTGGGCTCATAAACTAAGAAATAATTCAACGAGGGGCATTAAGAGTTTACAGAGGTTTGGATTGTTAAATATTAACTATTTGCCAATTACAGTAAGGGCGGCTAGCTATCCGCCCGTACTGTTCCGATGACCTCCGCAGTAACAAACCTTGATTAAAAAAAATCAAGGTTTCCGACTTCAACATAAACTTTCAGCTTATAAGCAATCCCTGTATCTTTATTCGAATTTAACAAATAGATTTCCATGTTCATAGAACAACAAAAACCAAAAGACTTTGACTGCGGTTACAATTTAGATTTAATGATTGCCGCTATTCCCCGTCTACCCGAAGGCGAAGAGCGATTAGCTTATGCAAAGCGTGTAGTAGGTCTCATTAAACAAAGCCATCCAAACTGGGTAAATGAAGATGGTACAAGTGAAGCTGCTTGGGATTTCTTATATGAAATCGCTGACTTCGATTTAGAAGCACACGGTATTTATAACCCATTCAAAACTGGCGAACAAGACGACGCTAAATAATCTCTCACTTCCTTTAAAATCTGGCTAAAAAACTTTATTATTTTGAATTTTCAATTTATATTGAAAGTTAAATTCAATAAGTAATTTTGATGCCCAAAAACACCGTAAAAGACTCGGTTCTTCATACATCTTTTCAAAAGCAGATAGGCTTGAAAGGACTTGAAGAATTTATATCTGGCATCAACACATCCAATGCTCATCTTCAAGAATATCTAGCATTGTCTATTTCTATTCCTTCTGTTGATTTACTGGCAGTTATAGAGCAAGACAAACATAAGAATGGATTCCAATATTATTGGGAAAAACCAATTGATGATTTCTCGATCGCAGCTTCAGGTGAGTTTGAAAGAATTATATCAAAAGGAGAATCACGTTTTAAGGATTCTTCTTCTAAAGGAAAAGAAGTACTTGGACGTGTTCATCATTTAAGTGGTATAAACCATCAAAATGCTATTGTTCACCTTTTTGGCGGCTTCTCCTTCTTTGATGAAAATAACTCAACTACTTGGAATTCTTTTCAATCTTCTTCCTTTACTCTTCCTGAATGGATGATTATTAAAGAAGGAAACTGTACTATTTTAACTTTTCTCGTCAAGCTTAACAGGAAAGATTCTTTAGATGACATTCTTTCTAGTATAAAAAATCAACTTTCAGAACTTGAGCATATCACTGCTGCTGATCAATACTCTTTAAATCCTAAAATTGATACTAAGTTTGAATTGAATGTTCCAGAAGATGATTCTAAAGAGCATTTAATGTGGATGGATACTGTCACCAAAGCAAAAAATGCGATTAATGATGGCGAATTTGAAAAAGTTGTTTTGGCGCGACAGTTAAAAATTAAGATTAATAAAAAAATTAAGGATACCTATATTCTCAACAGACTTCGGTTTCAATACCCTGATTGCTATTCTTTTTTAATTCGTCAAGATTCTGACTCTAGTTTTATCGGATGTTCTCCAGAACGATTAGCCTCTTTCAATTCTAAATTTGTGCTTACAGAGGGATTGGCAGGAAGTATTTCCCGCGGGAAAACTGCTTCTGAAGATGCTATACTAGAGTATAATCTCCTTCACAGCAATAAAGATTTAAGAGAGCATGGTATTGTTTTAGAAGCGATTGAAGAAAATCTGGAGCATTATTCCGATGAGGTTAAACACCCAAAAGCTCCTAGTGTTAAAAAACTTTCTAATGTTCAGCATTTATATACCCCGATTACAGCAGTAATTAGAGATGGAGTCTCAAGAACTGAAGTATTGAAAACGTTACACCCTACCCCTGCTGTTGGAGGGTTTCCAAGAAATAAGGCTGTTAAATTCATTCAAGAGAATGAAGATTTTAATCGCGGCTGGTATGCATCACCCATCGGTTGGATTAACGCTCATGGAAATGGGGAATTTATTGTTGCAATCCGAAGTGGATTAATTAAAAATGATGAAGTGCGTTTTTTTGCAGGATGTGGTATTGTGAAGGACTCTGATCCCCAAAAAGAATGGGAAGAAACAAACCTGAAATTTATACCCATGCTCTCAGCCCTAGAATATGCCGGAACGTGATCCACAAAATCTGAATTTTTATTGGGCTACAACATTTGTTAGATCCTTATTCGAACAAGGAGTTCGTCATGTAGTTATTTCCCCTGGATCGCGATCTACTCCATTAACTTTAGCTTTTGCTGCTCATCCTGGATTCGAAAAGCATATTATTATTGATGAACGTTCTGCGGCATTTACTGCACTCGGAATTGGAAAAGGATATGGAATTCCTGCATGTTTAGTTTGTACATCGGGGACTGCAGTTGCTAATTACTTACCGGCTGTAGCTGAAGCTTCTCAATCTGGTATTCCATTAATTGTAGCTAGCGCAGATCGTCCTCCTCATCAACGAGGAATCGGTGCTTCTCAAACTATTGATCAAATTAAGATTTTTGGAGATTACCCTGTTTTCTTTCATGAAGTTGGTGAGCCTAAAGAAAGTGATAAAAGCATTCTTAGACTAGAACGAGCGGCCATTCAAGCTTTTCATAATTCAACATCAAAGGCTGGTGTCTCACATCTTAATTTCCCTTTTTCTAAACCATTTGAACCTTCTTCAGAATTCTTAGAAAAGGTTGAAAAGGAAAATGAAAAACATGCTAAACAATCTTTTAATAGCTATAAAGCAAAGATTTCTTTAACTGAAATTGATGAGCAGTTTTGGTCGGATATAGTTTCTTCAGAATGTCCGGTTTTCATTGTTGGCCCAACACATCCAAATGAATATTTAGACACTATTACTGAATTAGCCAAAGTTTTAAATGCTCCAATTTTAGCAGAACCTGGATCAAATATTCCTTCATCAAAATACACGATTACTGGTTTTGATGGTTTTTTAAGAAATATCGGAATTGCTGAATCATTAAAACCTGACCTTATTCTACGATTTGGTGAAGAACCCGTTAGCAAGGCACTAATTAATTACATACTCAAAAATAATGACTGTTCTCACATTCGCTTTACTGCTTATTCTAGTCTGGAAGATGAATCGCTTACAGCTACTAAATATCTACCCTTAATTGGTGAGTTATCTATACCTGAAATATCAGGATCTGCTGATAAGAGTTGGCTTAGTGAATGGAGAAAACATCAAAAAGAGTTTAAAGCTTTTCGAGAGAATCAACTTCACCCATCCACTCCTTTAACAGATGGATACGTATTTCTAGAGCTGAATAATTTGATCCCAAAAAAGTCATTTCTAATGGTTTCTAATTCATTTCCAGTTCGTGATATTTCACTCTTTAGTGATTATGACGGGCGAGAAATCTATGTAAATCGTGGAGCAGCGGGTATAGATGGTATTACTTCAACTTTTTTTGGATTAAACAAATCGCTTAAAAAAGCAGGGGTTTTATTTATTGGCGATATCGCTTTTTTACATGATACCAATGCCTTATTAAACGCTCGTACTATTGTGGATACTTTGTTTATTGTGATTTTGAATAATGGTGGTGGCACTATTTTCCGTATGCTTCCAATTAATTCTTACAAAAAGAAGTATTCTGAGTATTTCGAAACTCCCCAAAATATTTCTATTGCTGCACTTTGCAGAGCTAACAAAATTGATCATGCGCTTATTTCTCGCCCCGAACAATTAATCTCAAATTTTGAAGAACGACTTGAAAAACCGGGGCTCCATGTTTTAGAATGTATAACTGATCCCGATTCTTCAATGGAGCTTAGGCATTTACTTTGGGATTACCCGGAATCGGATTCGGTATGAATCTCAAGGTTCGTGGCATATCGTATTATTTTCACATACATCAGGAAAAACAAGCTTTACCTTATCTCATTTTACTTCATGGCTTTTTAGGTTCAAGTTCCATTTTTGATACAATAATTAACGATCTTAAAAAGTACTGTAACCCCATTACCATCGATTTATTAGGGCATGGAAATACTGAAGGTGCTGAATTGCACTATCGCTTCTCGACCAAAGAACAAGTAGCAGATTTAAGTAAACTTATTAATGAACAAATTCAGAATCCTGTTTTCTTGTACGGATACAGTATGGGGGCAAGATTAGCCCTTCAGTTGGCAATTCATCGTTCTGATTTATTATCTGGTTTAATCTTAGAAAGCGGAACGTTCGGAATTGAAGGCGAAACAGAACGACAAGCAAGACAAGCACTAGACGCCTCCAGATCAGATCAAATAATGGGGAATTTTCACGGATTTTTAAAGGAATGGAAAATGAAACCTTTATTTAGCTCTACGCTTTCAGATGAAGATTTAGCATCTGTTGTTAAGATTCAACAAAATCAAAACTCTACTTGGATGGCTAATTGTCTGCTTGGTTTTGGCACAGGAACTATGCCTTGTGTTCGTGAGCGGCTAGCTGAAATAATTTGTCCAACCCAACTAATTGCAGGTGAAAAGGATTCGAAATTTATTCGTATTAACCAAACCATGAATAAGGAAATTTCAGATTCGAATCTTATAATTGTTAAGGGCTCAAATCATAGAGTTCATCTTGAACAACCTCAAAAATGTGTTGAAATCACACAAAATTTCATTACTAAACATCAACTATTATGAACTGGATAACTGTAAAAGAATACGAAGACATTACTTATAAAAAATGTACCGGAGTCGCCCGAATCGCATTTAATCGACCTGAAGTTAGAAATGCTTTTCGACCTAAAACAGTTTTTGAAATGTATGAAGCTCTTTCTGATGCAAAAGAAGACAATGAGATTGGTGTAGTATTGATTTCTGGTGAAGGGCCGTCTTCAAAAGATGGAAAGTGGGCTTTTTGTTCTGGCGGGGATCAAAATGTTCGTAGTAAAACTGGCTATAAAGCTGATGATGGGATTCCTAGACTAAATGTTCTTGAAGTTCAACGGTTAATCCGGTTCATGCCTAAAGTAGTAATTGCGGTTGTACCAGGCTGGGCTGTAGGAGGTGGACATAGTCTTCATGTAACTTGTGATCTTACTTTAGCGAGCAAGGAACATGCTATTTTTAAACAAACAGATGCTGATGTCGCAAGTTTCGATGGTGGTTTTGGTTCTGCGCTTCTTGCTCGACAAACAGGACAAAAACGGGCACGCGAGATTTTCTTTTTGGGAAGAAATTATTCAGCCCAAGAGGCTTTCGAAATGGGAATGGTAAACGCAGTAGTTCCTCATAATGAACTCGAAGATACTGCGTTCGAATGGGCACAAGAAATCTTGGGGAAAAGTCCTACGGCTATCAAAATGATAAAGTTTGCATTCAACCTTATTGATGATGGTCTTGTTGGACAACAAATTTTTGCAGGAGAGGCTACTCGACTTGCTTATATGACTGATGAAGCTGAAGAAGGTAAAAAGGCCTTTCTTGAAAAAAGAAAGCCAGATTGGAGTAAATTTGGGAGATCACCATCTTAACTAACAGAACTATGACTATTGGACAATTTTTTTCAAAACTACGAATACTTTATTTCGTCTTCATTAGTAGCTTAATTCCGATTTTTTTTATTTCACTTTTTTATAATGATTTAATTCTACTTGATTTCGGTCGATCAATTTCAACCCTAATTGCATACGGAGTAGCATTCATTGGTATTTCAACAGTCGGGTTAAGTTTCCTCATCTTCAAGTTCTTTACTTCAAAAGCTGATGAACATTCTGAATTAACAAAGAAGCTTACTATCTACCATCAAAGTTATCTTTTAAGATCTGCCATTATTGAAGGAATGGCATTATTAACTGCTGTAACTTTTGCACTAACCCACCAACAATTTCTCCTAATTATATCTGCTTTATATATTGGGTTATTAATATTTATAATACCCTCAAAAAAAGAAGTGAAAAATGTCTTCAAATTATCTGTAACTGACCAGATGAAACTAGATAATAATTCCCATGAAATTACTATTCCTTAAGACATATCGGTAAGCAATAAGTGTAATTAATTTTTTGAGTATACAGGAATATCAGAAATTTTAAGTCTGTATAAATCTCCGTTTTCTTCCGTTATTATCAAATCATCATCAAAGAAAGTAATAGATTCAACTTGTTCAACTCCACGGATTGGTTGACGGTAAATATTCCCTTTAAAAAAGACTTCTCCTTCATTTAGATCAAATAACCATATTGCATTGTAAGTAAGTACAACTAGTTGAGATTCGTCATAAGAAATATCAGCGGCGGTTACTTGCCCTCGAAATTTGAAGGAAGAGGTTTCTTGTAAAATATTCACTTTTTCAGATGATGGGTCAGCAAGTAAGAAAAGTTTTGCCTCTCCACCACTTTCATTTTTAGTGATGATATAGATTTTTCCATTTTTCATAAAAATGGCTTCTGCATTGTAGTTATCTTCTATTAAAAGACTAAGTACACCATCTCTTTTAGGATACCTGATCAGATATTCCTCTAATACTTTTGCTTCATCTGCATCAGGTTCTGGCTCTTCAATAATTAAAATCTTTAAATTCTCTCTACAATGACAATTATTACCAAAATCGGCTAGAATTAGCGTTCCTTCATCCCCGTTGGCTATGTCTTCCCAATCTTCGTTCCTAGCTCCTTTTATTTCTGCCCCTTTATAATTTTTCTCTTTTGATTTAATCTCTCCATCTACATTTATCGCATAGATGTGATCCTTTGTACCAGAATCGCCATGTACCCAATAGGTGTCCTCATACTTTCGACTTTTTACTATCCCTGAAACTTCATCTCTTGCAGGCTCATCAATCCTTTTATATGCTTCAAGTTTGATGGCTTTTACCTTTGTAGCTTGAGCTAAAGAAATACCATTTGTAGTAAAAAAAATCAGAATCAACCAAATGATCTTTTTCAAAATTCTGTACTTTTTGTAATTATTAAATTTATGGATCAAAATGAACATTCAACACGAAGAATCAAATACTAAAGGCGCTTTCTTTTTTGAAAAAGATGATGTCAGAATTGCTGAAATGACATACACCAAAAATGGTGACTATAGAATAATAATTGATCATACTGAAGTTTCTGAGGCACATAAAGGTGAAGGTCTTGGAAAGGCTTTAGTTTTTCATTCGGTTGAATATGCACGTGAAAAGAGCTTGAAAATTTTACCCCTCTGTCCTTATGCTAGGGTTGTTTTCAGAAGGAATAAAGAAGAATTCAGTGATGTAACCTAAAAACCAGTGGGCATTTAGCTTGCACACCACTACTGGGTTTAGGTCTTTCAACCAAAAACATCTTTCATCTTCGAAAAGAATCCTTTTTCTTCTTTTGTTTGATTGGAAGCGTCAAAATTTTCAGCACCTTTCAAACTTTCTACGGCTTTCTTTTCTTTATCATTAAGCTCACGGGGGATATAAACATTCACTCTAACAAATTGATCCCCTTCTCCAGAATTATTAAGTCCAACAATACCTTTGCCTCTCATTCTTAACAATTTACCTGGCTGAGTACCTTGCTCAATTCTTAATTTTGCTTTTCCTTTTAGTGTTGGAACCTGAACTTCTGTACCTAATACTGCATCAGGTATACTGAGAGCTAAGTCGTAATAGATATTATTTCCTTCTCTGATAAAATGCTCATGCTCTTTTTCTTCGATCAAAACAATCAAATCACCAGCTTGACCGCCACGTCTTCCTGCATTTCCTTGACCACGAAGAGTTATATAATTCCCATTAGAAACTCCAGAAGGAATATTTACTTTAATGGTTTCTTCCCCTTTATTTCTACCTTCTCCTGCACAAGTTTTACACTTATTCTTGATGATTCTGCCATCACCTTGGCAAGTAGGACATGGTTGTTCACTTACCATTTGGCCAAGCATAGTTCTAGTTACCTGTCTTACTGCTCCCATTCCATTACAGGTACCACACGTTTCAAAATCTGATTCTGTAGCCGCACCAGTTCCTGTACAAGTGTCACATACAATCTGCTTTTTTACCTTTAGAGTTTTATCAACACCGAAGGCTATTTCTTCTAAGGTAAGTGGCATTCTGATTTTCATATCTGAGCCTGGCGTTCCTGGCTGACGTCGTCCTCCTCGGGATCTACCTCTTCCTCCTCCAAACATATCATCTCCGAAAAATCCACCGCCGAAGATATCTCCGAATCTGCTAAAGATATCTTCCATATCAAACTCAACACCTGCACCGCCGCCGAATCCGCCTTGGTTGTTTACGCCAGCATGTCCATATTGATCGTATCGAGCTCTTTTTTGAGGATCACGTAGTATTTCATACGCCTCCGCAGCTTCTTTGAATTTTGTTTCTGCACTAGCATCTCCTTTATTTCTATCGGGATGGTACTTCATTGCCTGCTTTCGATATGCTTTTTTTAGCTCTGCTTCGCTAACGCCTTTACTTACGCCTAGTATTTCGTAATAATCTCTTTTACTCATGAATAGCCTTATTCGCTTACAATTACTTTTGCGTGCTTAATTACTTTATTTCCAATTTTGTACCCGCCTTCCAGAACTTGAAGTACAGTATCACTTTTAGTTTTCTTATCTGGAGCAGGTTGCCTTAGCATAGCATCGTGAAGGTTTACATCAAAGGGTACACCTGTCTCATTAATAGCTTCAACGCCATATTTTGTTAAAACCTCTTCGAACTTATTTGCAACAAGTTTCACACCTTCTAAAAAACTTTTTTCAATATTATTACCTTCAGAAGCTACCAATGCTCGTTTCATATCTTCTGTAATTGGAAGAAAATCTTCTAAAGCTGCTATTTTAGCGTCTTCAAAAAGTGCTACTCTTTCTCTTTGTACTCGTTTCCTTACATTTTCGAGTTCAGCTGCTTTCCGTAATACTGAATCTTTTGCTTCCGAAAGCTCTTTTTCTAATTTTTCAATTAACACTTCTTTTTCATCTCTTTTTTCTTCGGCAGGAACTTCCTCTACTTCAGATTCGTCAATTTTCTCAGTTAATTCTTCATCAAGAATTTCTTCCTGCTCGTCGTTTTCAGCTTCTTTAATATTATCAGCGCTCATCTTTTTGAATAAATTGATTTGATTTTTGTTCTTACTAAGCAAATATAATGCCAGTCGATCAATAAATTTTATGGCTGACAAAGTTACTCCTTTTGTATTGGAATAACTTGCGGACATAAAAAAAGCCCTGTATAAATACAGGGCTTTTAAGGAATTTATTTGATCAATTATCTGAATAACTGATCAAATACAATTGAGATGTAGTAAATACCACCGATATTTGGACCACCACCATTTAGGGTATAGGTTTGATTCGTGATATTAGAACCACCAACCTTAACAGTTGCATTATAATCAGGTAGTAAGTAGCTGATTTGAGCATCTATTGTTGAAACAGCCTCTAAATCAACTTCAGCAAACGAACTTTCCCAACGGAAAGCATCTTGCCATCTATAAGTTACATTGAAGCCTAGATTGTCTACAACTTTTCGGTTTCCTAAACTTAGATTTACTTTATGTTCTGGTGTATTGAAGTCGTTTTGGAATTCACTACTTAAACCCTCTATTAATTTATTGAAGTTATAGTTCATACCAAGTTTGTAACCTTCTGGTAAACTATACTCAAGTCCAAGTACTGCACCATGTGCTGTTACACTTTCATCGTTATTGGTATAAATTTGGAACGTATTATTGAAATCACCTGATAGTAGAGATGCAACAACAAGCTGGTCGTTCGCTGTGCCTGTAAAAGGACCAGAAGCTTTTCTAACTCTCACTTGTGAAATGAAATCATCGTAGATGTTATAGTAATAAGCAGCATCTAAGAATAGATTATCTCCAAGTAGCCCTTTATATCCAACTTCAAAAGCTTTGATTTGTTCTGGCTTTACAGGAGCGTGAGTTGTATATGGAACTAATACAGTTGGATTAGGTGCACCGGAAAGAACAGAATTAATCAATTCATTTACAGATGCAATGGTATATGTATTTTCAGTTACACCATACTTTTCAGCAAAACGAGGTAAACCTCCTAACAAACGTGCAGTGATAACATTCAAGTCAATATATTGACCTTGAGTTGTTGGGTTTCTGAAACCAGTTTGAAATGATACTCTAACATTTTGGTTGTCAGCTACTCCAATTACAGCAGAAACACGTGGACTAATTTGACCGTCAAAATTTTCATTTTTATCAAATCTGACAGACCCACTTAGTTTAAGTTTGTCTTCTAACAATGATTTTGAAGCTTGCAAGTATCCACCAAATTCATTGATATCAACTCCACCTGCATCGTCAAAGATTGTACCATTAGATCGAAGTTGGAACTGACGGAAACTAACACCCGCAATTAAATCCATAAAATCGATTTCATTTTTGAAGTTGTATTGCCCTTCAGTGTGGTAAAATTTCGATTCATCATTAAATAGAGCCCCTGCCGGAATAGTTGCTCCTAATGATGCTGTTTTTGCAGCTTCAAATTCTGCAGTACCTGGTTGTAATCTTCCTCCGTCAGCAGTTGCACGAGCAGCTGCATGGAACTGAGAAACTAAGGAAGGATCTGATAAAATTGCCTGTACAGTTGCTGAATTATATGCTGGATTTCCACCTTGTGCTGTGGCTGCGGCTTGCAATATCCCTCCTGCAAATACGGTTCCATAAGTTCCAAACCAAGTTGGACTTGGAGAATACGCCTCATTTATTGAGTAGCCTACAAAATCAGCGATGTATGAATCCCCTGAATTTTCAAAGGTACCATATGCTTTAATCATAAAATTGTCGCCTTCAAGTTGCACTTTATGCTGCGCAATACTGAAATCTACAAGGCTGTATCTTTGCGCTCCTGTATAAATTGAAGTTCCAAAACCATAGTTGAATGAATAACTAATTTCTGCATTATCAGTTAACCGGTAATGAAGCGATGTATTTACTTTCATATTTTCAGCGCCGTAATCAACTAAAAAATGCTCATCGTAACCGGTTCTATTTACTGGTTGTGCAGGTAATGAAGCAACATATTGCTCAGTTTGAGATTGTGGAACACCAGTTTGTGCTGAGAGAGCGGCAGCTAATTGACCTCTAACAGCCGGGTTAGCAGCTAGTAAAGCTATATTAAAAGATCCATCATCTCCATATTTGTGAATACCATCATAAGATGGATTGGCAGCCAAATTACCTTGTTGAGCGGCATTTTTATCTGTGTAGTTTCCACCTCTCCAGTCTTCTGCACTCATGTAATCTAAGTTAACTTTGAAGGCAAACTTATTATCAAAAGCTTTCGCATATCTCACTGCAAAATTGTACATAGGTTGAGCACTTTCAGGCTCTCCCACGGATGCATCTCCATCTAAATGGTTAACACCAGATTTTACTTTTACGCTAAGTCCTTGATATCTGAATGGGCTTTTACTATTTACTAAAAGAATACCATTAAAAGCATTTGGTCCGTACAATGCTGAAGATGCTCCAGGGATAAATTCTACACTTTCTACATCAAGTTCAGAAGGACCATTTAAATTGCCAATAGGAAAGTTTAACGCAGGTGCTTGAGTATCCATACCATCTGTAAGTTGTACCATCCGAGTATTTCCAGTAGAGTTAAAACCTCTGGAATTTATTATCTGGAAATTGATACTACTTGAGGTAATATCTACCCCTTTTAAATTACTTATTGATGAATAATAATCATCAGAAGCAGTATTTTTGATAGAAATAATATCCATCTTTTCAATTGTAACAGGGGCATCAATAATACTCTCTTCCACCCTAGAAGCAGAAACTACAACGTCAGTTCCATAAATAGTTTGCTCAATCATAGTGATTGAAATATTTGTAGAATTGCTCTCATTAACGAAAAGTTCTTGGGTTTGAAAACCTACAGCGGAAAATTGAAGTGTAAGTGGAAGGTCTTGTCGAACTGTAAGTACAAATCTACCATCTGTATCAGTAGGTGTACCTACTATTGTACCTTTAACAACTACATTTACTCCTGGTAAAGGTTCTCCCTCCGAGTCAATTATTTGCCCTGATAAGGTAGCATTTGAAGGAGTATCTATTGTAAACGCCTGAATTGGCGAAATACTTGTAAATAAAATTGTACAACACACTATTAGTGCGAGCCGTATCTGTTTACTCATATTCTGATCCTGTTTGAGATTGATATTATTTTAAACATGCTTTATTGTGATAACCGTTATAGACTCATTTTAAACTATAACTTTAGTATTACCTAAGAAAAGTTTGTTTTAGGGATTATGCAAGCGCTTCCATAGGTTTTTTTCATAACGCCAAACTTAAAAAATTTCATAGTTCTGAATGAATTATATTTTCCATTAAAATTGCAGATAAACTCTACTTAAATTTTAAATTAACTTACCGTGACTTCACTAAGAATTATACTTTTCAACCTGCTTTTCTTTGTTTTATTAAGCCAATGTTCCTCTTCGCCTCAAATAAGTAATAAACAGGAAGACGAAGTATCCTATTCATCCCCAATAAAGTACCTTGCTTTGGGAGATTCTTATACTATTGGTGAGTCTGTAAAAGAGCAGCTAAGATGGCCTGTTCAATTGGTAGATTCATTGAAAGAAAATGGGGTTGAGACCTCTGAATTAAAAATTATTGCTCGTACAGGTTGGACTACTTCTGAATTACAAAGTGGAATAATAAGTGATAGCCCAAACTCACCTTATGATTTAGTTTCACTTCTAATTGGGGTTAATAATCAGTACCGAGGTTACGATATTGAAATATACCGTACTGAGTTTAGAGAATTGCTTGAACTAGCGATAGAATTTACTGGTAATGATTCAACAAAAGTGTTTGTAGTTTCAATTCCAAACTATGGGGTTACTCCTTTTGGACAAACCAAAGGTGAAGATAAAATCCGACAAGAATTACTTGAATATGATGCAATTGCATCCCATATAGCATTAGAGTATGGAATTCCATTTGTTAATATCACTCCTATTTCGGAGAAAGCTAAACAAGTTACATCGCTAATTGCTTCTGATGAATTACATCCATCTGGAAAAATGTACTCTGAATGGGTTCATGAAATATTACCTACCGTACTATCATTACTTGAACAATAGATTTATTAAATAGTAGTTTTAACTACTGTTCACTTTTAATATTAGAAAGGATTCATGAAACGACTGTTCACTTTATCACTACTTATATTTGGAATGGGTTGTGCTACTCAAGCTCAACAAATAGTAACCAATCAAGAAAAAATTTCTATAAATATGACTGCCTCTGAGTCCATTGAAGCAGATGTAATCATTTTTAATATCAATATAAATGCTGAGGGTGATACACCTAGAAATGCCTTCAGTCTTCATAAAGAAAGAGAATCTGTGTTGGCAGATTTATTCAAGAAGTTTGATATCAACGAAGAAGATATCAATTTCCAGCCTATTCGTATTAATAAACGATACACCAATAATGGTAAATCTCAACTTTCAGCTACTAGTCAGCAAGTCTCCGTTACATTTACTGATTTCGAAATTTATGAAGACATTCAATTAACACTGATTGAAAACAACTTTGATAGTTTTAGTGGAAATTTTTCTAGCACTAAAATGGAAAATGGTAAAGAAAAGGCGTTGCTTTCAGCAATTGAAGCCGCTAAACAAAAAGCGCAACTTATTGCAAAAGCTTCGGGAGTTACGCTTGGTGATGTTATAAATATATCCTATTCAGACTATGTGGTATCTAGACCTAAGAGTTATGCAAGAACCGAAATGATGACAATGGATGCTTCTTCATCAATGATGGATTTTGCTCAAACAGTGTCTGTGACAGCAAACATTTCTATCGAATTCGCAATTTCGAACTAGTCGGGCTGAGCGGCATAAAAACTTTAAAAAATTGACGGGTTTTATCTAATCCGTTAGTTCCATTCAAATTCATTGATCCTTTTAACCCAAATAGTACAAAATTAGGCAAGTTCAAACCTAAGGTGACATTCTTCCTAAACTTGAAATTAAGTGTTATTTCAACATTGGTTTTAATGCTTCCCAAACTGTTTCAGCGACAAGTTTATGTCCAGCCACATTAGGGTGAATTTGATCAGGTTGATTGAGCTCTCTGATTCCCCCTACTTTTTCTAAAATAAATGGAATCAAAGCTAAATCGTTTTCTTTTGCCAATGTTGGATACAATTCTCGAAATTCTTTTGAATATTCTACTCCTAAATTTGGGGGTACTTGCATCCCGGCTACTATAATCTCCATATCTGAATACTTAGCTAGCGCTTTATCAACTATTTCTTGTAAGTTCTCTTTAGTCGATGAAAGATCTATTCCACGAAGCCCATCATTACCTCCAAGCTCTAAAATCATTATGTCAACTTTTCGCTGTAACACCCAGTTAATTCTTCTTAAACCGCCCGCTGAGGTCTCTCCACTTAAACCTCCATTTATCACCTCATAATCCAATCCTAAAGAATCGATTCTATTTTGAATTAATGCAGGAAAAGCTTGACTAGGTTCAACTCCATATCCGGCTGTAATACTATCTCCAAAAATAAGAATCGTTTTCTTTTCCTGAGCGAAGATCGAAGTTGTAGTTAGTAAAAAAAGTAAAAGTATTAGTTTCATTTTCAATTTTTTGATTGTAACCATGTATGTTGTTTAAGGATTCCATTATCATCCCAACAAATAAGATTAAAAAGACGTAGTTAACTTCATTTCTTGGAATTAATTACACTAAACTAGTGGTTAACGTACCAAGTTTAACAAATTACTATACAACGTGTCGAATATTCTCCAAGTCAATAATTTAACCCGCGAGTTTAAAAGCGGGACCAAACTTTTAACAGTGGTAAATAACATCAACTTTGGTATTGAAGATGGTACAACATGTGCTATTGTAGGACCTTCTGGAAGTGGAAAAACCACACTCTTGGGGTTATGTGCTGGACTTGATCGCCCTACATCTGGAGAAGTAATTCTTCGAGAAGTTAATTTAAATCCTCTTTCTGAAGATGAACGAGCTTCGGTTCGGAATAAACATGTTGGTTTTGTATTCCAAACTTTTCAATTGGTACCAACACTTACAGCCATCGAAAATGTAATGGTTCCTCTGGAATTACGAGGCGAAGCTACTAAACAAGTTCGAGAAAGAGCTAAAGAATTATTAAGTGAAGTTGGGTTAGCAGACCGAACACATCATTATCCAACTCAGCTTTCTGGAGGAGAACAACAACGTGTGGCAATTGCGAGGGCATTTATAAATGATCCTAAGATTTTATTTGCTGACGAACCAACTGGAAACTTAGATACCGAAACCGGAGAATATATTGAGAACCTGATTTTTAATCTAAACAAAAAACAACAAACCACTTTAGTTTTAGTTACTCATGATTTAGAACTAGCTGATAAATGTGATCGGATTATAAAAATCAAAAATGGAAAAGTAGACGCAGATATTCTCAAAAACCAACCAGAGGTAATTTCTTAATGAGTTGGTCTTGGGTTTTAAAAATGGCTTGGCGGGATTCACGTTCAAACCGAAGAAAACTTTTTCTTTATATGGCAGCAATTATTGTGGGTGTGGCTGCACAGGTTGCAATAACATCATTTCGAGTAAATTTAAACTCTAGCATTAATGATCAAGCTAAAGAATTACTTGGTGCAGATCTTGAAGTAGAACGTAATGCGGAATTTCAGCCTGAGCTACAAGCATACTTAGATTCAGTAAGTGCTGAGCACTCTAAAATGCTTTCTTTTACTTCTATGGCATTGTTCCCAGAAACAGGAACAACACGACTATCTCAGATTTCTGCAATGGATGGGGGGTTTCCATATTATGGTTCTATAGAAACTGAACCTACTACAGCAGTTGACACTTATCTTGAGGAATATGGTGCTCTAGTTGATAAAACTATTCTTAATCAACTAGAACTTGTACCCGGTGATTCCATAAAAGTTGGACTCATAACTTACAAAATTTCAGGAGCTATCATTGAAGTACCCGGACAATCTATGGCAAGTACTTTTTTTGGGCCAAGAGTTATTATTCCTTTAGATGGAGTTGAGAATACAGGCTTACTTGAACGTGGTAGCAGATTAGAACATAAAACCTATTTAAAGTATCCAGCGGGAACTGATCCTAAAGTAGTTGAAGAGCGCCTTGATAAAATGAATGACATCTTAGACTTCCGTTTCGATGATGTTGCCGAACGCCAAGAAGAAGTAGGTGAAGCTATCTCCCAACTATCTAATTTCTTAAATCTGATAGGATTCATCGCTTTACTATTAGGTGGAATTGGAGTAGCGAGTTCTATATTTGTATATGTTAGACAGAAAATTAGCACTGTGGCTGTGTTAAGATGTGTAGGAGCTTCTTCTAACCAAACAATGGCTATTTACCTGATTCAAGCTTCTTCAATGGGTTTTGTAGGGGCATTTATAGGTGCACTACTGGGAACTTTAATTCAATTATATCTTCCAATACTAGTTCAAGATTTCATTCCCGTAGATATCGAACTTTTTATTTCTTGGGGCTCAGTTTTTACTGGGGTGTTAACAGGAGTTGCCATATCTATCATATTTGCACTTTTTCCACTTATAGCTGTTCGAAAAATTTCTCCTCTATTTACTCTTCGATCAGCAGAAGTAAATCTATCCAAATTATTAAGTATTCCAACAAGAGTGATTTTATATGGAGTAATTGGTATTTCAATTACCGGCTATGCTTGGTTTATGTTAAATGACTTGGTAGCTGCTTTATTTTTCACTTTAGGATTTGCTGTTTGTCTTCTTCTTTTAGCTGGATTTGCTGTTTTAGTGATGAAAGCATCAAGAAAATTTATGCCCACTGGATGGAGCTACGAATGGCGACAAGGGTTAGCAAATTTGTATCGCCCAAATAACCAAACAAGTACACTTCTGTTAACTTTTGGATTAGGAGTTACACTGATTAGTTCACTTTATCTTACACAAGATATGTTATTGGGCACCATTAACTTTGAAGGAGAAGATCAACTCCCTAACTTGGCTTTATTTGATATTCAATACGATCAAAACTCAGGTGTAAATGATATAATTGAAGAAAATGGTCTTCAGGTAATGCAGAATGTCCCAATTGTAACTATGCGTCTACAATCGGTTAAAAACATTCCTCTTGAAGAAGTTCTTGCTGATACTAGCAGGAATGCAAGACGATGGGCGCTAACAAGAGAGTATCGATCTACTTATCGTGATTCTCTTGTTGATACCGAGACATTAGAATCAGGTGAGTTTATAGCGTCTGTTACTGATATGAGTTCTCCTGTGCCTATTTCGGTTTCTTCAGATTTGATGGAAGATTTAGATATTGCATTGGGAGATTCTATAGTTTGGGATGTTCAAGGAATTCCAATTGAAAGCTATGTTGCAAGTACACGTACCATAAATTGGCAAACACCTCAACCTAATTTCTTTGTGGTTTTCCCTGCAGGTGTTCTTGAACCAGCTCCACAATTTTTCGCTACTACGGTTAGAACTTCAAGCCCTGAAGCTTCCTTAGCAGTTCAACAACAAATTGTACAAACCTATCCTAATGTCTCAGCTATTGATGTGGGGCAGGTAATAAGTACTATTCGTGAGTTTTTAGATAAAGTGACTTTTGTTATTCAGTTTATTGGCTTGTTTAGCATTGTAACAGGACTAATTGTTCTTGCTGGCTCAGCTGCTACCAGTCGATTTCAACGTATTAGAGAAGCTGTTTTATTACGAACTCTTGGTGCAAAGCAAAATCAAGTTATAAAAATTCAAGTGATTGAATATGTCATTCTCGGAATAATGGCTGCCTTAATTGGATTAATTTTATCACTTGGTGCAAGCGCTCTGTTAGGATATTTCTACTTTGATATCAAATTTATTCCAAATTTTGCCATTCTAGGAACTGAGGTAGTTATTCTAGTTATACTTGTTGTAACTATCGGACTGTTAAATACTAGAGGTGTTCATACTAAACCTCCTCTTGAAATACTTAGAGCTGAAGGATTATAAGACCAAAGAAATCTCTGAAAAATAAGCCAATTATAATTTTCATTTTTAAGCCTGCACATGTTTTATGTACGGGGCTTTTTTTTGCTTACTTTCTAATAATTCTAAAACTAAGTTCATGAGTATCAGAAAAAAACTTATCCCAAAAAGAATAAAATCTGTTTTCGAAAAAAAGAAAGTTGGGAGTGCTCCTGGCACACTCGCCCATATTGGTGCTAAGAAAATTGAAGAAGTCACTATTGATGTCCATGATTATGGAATTGATCACCTTTTACACAAAAGAATAGAAACCATAAAAGAATGTGAACCTTTTGTTGATACACCAAACCCAACTTGGGTTCAAGTGCGGGGACTTCACGACATTGAAAAGCTTAAAGAACTTTGGGATAGATTTGAGTTTCACCCACTTATTCAAGAAGATATTTTAAATACTCATCAACGGCCTAAAATTGAAGATTATGGTCAACAAATATTTGTTGTTCTAAAGATGATGTACTTCGAAGATAATCAGTTGCAGCAAGAACAAGTTAGTTTTGTATTCAACGATAAATTTATTTTTTCATTTCAAGAGTCTGAAAGAAAAATCTTCTTCCCTATTAAAGAGCGATTAGAGGTAGAAAATACTCGAATGAGGAAATCTGGACCAGACTACATGGCCTATGCGTTAATGGATATTATTATTGATTATTATTTTGAAGTTCTAGAAACAATAAATACTAGAATTGAAGATACTGAAGATCTACTTTGGTCGAATAGTGACGAAGACACTCTTTCGGATATTCATGATATTCGACGTCAACTAATTCATTTCCGTAAAAATGCTTGGCCTTTGCGAGATAATATGAATTCAATGCTTAGAGACGAATCTCCTTTTATTACTCACGAAACCAAACTTTTTTTAAGGGATGTGTACGACCATACTGTTCAAATTATAGACAATCTTGATAACAACCGAGAATTAGTATCCGGTCTTCATGACATGTATATGACTAACATCAGTAATAAAATGAATGAAGTGATGAAGGTTCTTACCATAATCGCTACCATTTTTATTCCACTTACTTTTATTGCTGGTATTTATGGAATGAACTTCGATTATATGCCAGAACTACATTGGGAATGGAGTTATCCAATAGTTTGGTCTGTTATGATTATTGCAACTATAGGCATGATTTTCTATTTCCGAAAGAAAAAATGGTTATAAAAAAAGAGAAGGACTCGATCAAAAGGCCTTCTCTTAAAACTAACTACGGAGGTTTTGGGGTATAATCAATAATTCTAAAACCTATATTTAATACCAACTGTCACATTAATGTGAGTAATTGTTTCATCGATACTCTCAAATCTCTCTTGACCAGTTTGAGAGTCGATGTATCCATATAAGATAGAACGATCATTCCAACCTGTATATTGCGTTGTAATATCCATATACAGTTCTCTAGACAAAGGAATCCCAAAACCTCCAGAAAGGACAATCTTATCCGCACTATATTTAGTACTCTTTCCAGGTAAGAAGCCTAAACCACCACGGAGTTCGAACCCTGTTTTTGATTTGAATTTTAAACCTGCTTTTAGGTTGTTAACAAGCTTATAATCTGAAGATATCAAGCTATCAAATACTGCTTCTTGCTCTCTTAAGAATGCAACATCTCTAAAACTTAATTCAGAATCTCTGGTTAAATCTATACTGGTATTTCTGTAATCTATAATTTCGGAAGAAACTGAAACTGTAAAACCTCCAATATTTTCTATAGCGGCTCCAAGATTTAACTGACCTGGATTCTGAACTGAATAGCTATAATCACCATCAAATTCATCAAAAAATGAAGGAGCTTCATTATCAAGTGAGGTACTAATAGAAGAATTGTACTCTTCAGTAATCATCATTTTTGATGGGATTTTGATACTAGCTCCTAGGTTAAAATTAGAATGGATTTTATAAAGAATACCAGCATTAATATTAGCCCCAACAATTTCTGAGTTGTATCTATCCTCTACGAGTATATCATAAATATCTGTATCTCCATCCACTGTAGGTATAAACTCTCCATTATAGCTTTCCTCACTATCCCATTCTAAGAAATTACGTTCATAACTATATGTTCCATATACTAACCCAAGAGATGCTCCTACAAATAAATTTCGTTGAATTTCCATCGCTGCAAAAATGGAATATTCTCCTAAGGAACCTCTCTGTTTGATCTCAGCATTTTGCTGAATGCCTAAATATTCTCCAGGAGCAAATCCTATTCTAAAAATAGATTCAAGTGAAGTTTCCTCTACATCTTCATAATCTATCGCATATGTTTCAAAAGCAATATTGTAATAGTCGCTATTTTCATTTTTAAAAGCGTCAGTGATAGAACTCCTCGTATTAAATACACCTAATGTATTCGTTCTATTAATTTGATTATTCAAGGTATACCCACCACCAACAACTAAACTTCCTTGGTTAGTTGGTACTGCATAAATCAACCCAATATTTCCGAATTTGGTATTCAAATTATCGTAAGATGAACTACTTCCTAAATAACTATTATTTTGTTCTGTAAGATTGGTAAGTAACCCAGTATTAAAATAACTCATATTTATAAGTCCCATACTTGCTGGGTTATCTAAATAACTACCAAATCCATTTTGTGTAGCTACGGAAGGCAATATATTGGCGTTAGCATCACCATTTACATTAAAACCAATAAACTGTTGAGCAAGGCTTGAATATAGCATAGAGTTTTGTCCGTCCTGAGCTAAAACCATCGCAGGAGCAAATATTCCACCCATTAAGAGAGCTATTATTATCCTCTTCATTGTATCCAATTATGTAGATTAGTGATTAGTTTTTTCTCTTTGATCTGTCGCTAGAGCTAGATGATCTAGTTCCTGAACTAGAGCGAGAAGTACTATTACTACGAACGGATCTAGTAGACGAAGAACTACTGCGAGGAGGCGAACTACTTCTTACCGCTGAACTTCTTGAGCCTGAATTAGTTGATCTTGTCCGAATAATAGGTAGAGAATTTGAACGAGGTGGAGTTACAGTTCTTCTAATTGAGCTACTACCTGAATTGTTAGATCGAATTGAATTGCCAATTGATCTAATAGTAGATGTCCCACTACTTCTGGTTCTTGTACTTCTAACTACTCCAGTTGGACTACTTGATCTTATTCGATCAGTATTTCTTATAGTTGAAGAGCTACCATTTGAAGTCCGTGTTCTTCTTACACTAGAACCAGAATCATTCGTTCTTGTTCTTCGAACTGTTGAGGTACCAGTAGATCGAGTAGTATTTGTACCACTAGTTCTACCAGTATATCTAGATCCTGTAGAATTGGATCCAGTTCTGGTTACTCCTGTAGAAGAATCTACCCCTAATCTCTTTGTAATTGCTGTGCTATTTCCCCCTGTTCGAGTTATAGAGGAATTCCCATTATTTCCATTACGTGTTCTATCACCACTGGTTGAATTGATTCCATTTCCTTTGGAATATAACCCCGTACTTCTTGGTCGTGTATTACTTCTATTATTTGTCCTATTGTAATCATTGTACACGATTAAAGTTGGATTGTAATATCCCCAACCATATCCATAATAATTATAGTCATAATAACCCCACCCTCTGTTATAGCCCCAATATCTACTATATCTTGGATAACCATAATGCCCTGTATAATAAGGGGTGCCGTGGTAGTAATAAAAATAGTCCCATCCACTCATGTAGCCAAAATAAAACCTAGAATTTATATGTCTTCTATTCCAACTACTTCTTCCTGAATAGTAAATATCATCTTCAGCATCTCTATAACCATCATCATAACCTTCCCAGTATAAATTATCTGCATAGTTATCTTCGTACCATCGTTCTGTTTCATAATCTTTATAGTATAGATTGGCCTCTTCTAAATCTTCTTCATAAACAGGGCTTTCGTCAATATACTCTTCTTCATATGCTTGATTAGCAGAAACTGTCGAATAAGGTTTGTCTGTTTGTTGTTCATTACTCCAATTATAACCAGCCTCAGCTTGTTCATTATCATCTCCCCAAGAATAATAAGTTTCAGAATCTTCTTGACTAGTTCTTGTAAACCCTTCGGTGCTTTGCAATTGAGTATAGCAACCAGTGAAAAATAGTGACAATGATGCTATTGTGAGACTGAGAATATTCTTAGAGGCTTTCATGCTGGCTCCTTTAGTGTATTTCTTATTACAATTTTAATATCACAAATAGATTCTTTCATTTATATAACATGATAATGTTACACATGTCATATTTCTCCTCTTAATGACTTTGCAATTACCTCAGCTTTTGAGTTAACATGAAGCTTCTTATAAATATTGCGTATATGCGCCCTTACAGTATCGATAGAAATATCGAATCGATCTGCTATCATTTTATAGCTCAAGCCATCAACAAGGCCATTTACAATGTCTTGTTCTCTTGAAGTAAGCATACTGTTTTCGTTTTTCTTTGGTGCTTGATCATTAAAGTGAGTGATTACCTTTCGTGCAATTTGAGGAGACATTGGAGCACCACCTTTCAGTAAATCTTCTACAGCTTCTTTAATTTCAGGAAGTGAAGTATGTTTTAATAAATAACCAGATGCACCAGCTTTAAGTGAATCAAAAATCTTGTGCGAATCATGATAGATTGTGAGCATAATAATATCGATTTCAGGGTATTTCGATTTTATAATCTCCATCCCTTTAATCCCAGACATCCCTGGAAGTTGGATATCCATAAGCAACACATCAGGGTGTTGATGATCTTCAAGAAACTCAAGCATTTCTTCAACAGTATCAGTTGCAACAGGGCATTCTAAGCCTTCCTGCATATCTAAGTAACGTTGTATTAAATCTCTAATTTTTTTGTTGTCTTCTACAATCCCAACTATCGCCATTGTTTCTCCTTTTTAATTCAGTTTTCCCTTTAAGGTTACTGTAAATCCTTCATTATCATCGAAATTGAACAATCCGCCAATTCGTTGCGCTCGCATTTCCATGTTACGCAATCCGTGCCCAGTTTTCTTTGTTCCTTTTCCTGTAGTTCCATTATCGTAAATTTTGAACAGATACTCTCCATTTTTTGAATGCATCTCAACAATCACTTCCTCTCCATTAGAGTACTTTGCAATATTATTTACTGCTTCTTTAAAAATTAAGTAAAGATTCTCTTTTACCGAAACAGGAAGCTTATTCTCCATTTTCAGCTCGTCAAATTTGTAGACTACCTTAAAATTCTTTGGCTCAAGAACATTTATTATGTAATCCTGCATTCTATCTGTTAAATCTCCAAGCGTATCATTTCGAGCATCAATAGACCAGACTATATCATCTAAACTAGTAACTACATGCCTACATTGTTTACCTATTTGATTTAAGGATTTCTTGAATTCAGGCTCAACATGACTTGCTTGTAAGAAATCGGACTGCAAAGCAATTTCTGTTAAACTTGCGCCTACATCGTCATGAAGGTCACTTGCAATACGAACACGCATACGTTCAATATCTACCATTTTCATGTATTGGTAGTTCCGATAGAATAAATAAATGATCCCAACTATGGTTCCTATAATAATCATGAAAAACCACCAGCTCAACCAAAAAGGTGGGGTAACTATAAACCGAACCAAAGCTATTTCTTCGCTCCATATTCCATTTGAATTTTTAGCATGTACCCTAAAAAAGTACTCCCCTGGTGGAAGTGATGGATATCTAGCAGTTCTTGAAGTTGTTTGTTGCCAATCAGGATCAATCCCACTTAGCAAATATTCATAAGTAACTTGGTTTGGGGCTGTAAAGTTTAAACCAACAAAATCAATTTCAACAAAATTATTGTTATTAGGGAGCTGTATCCCAGAAGTCTCATACTCTTTACCTGAAGCAATGAACTTTGAAATATGGATTCTAGGAGGTGTTTGATTTCCACTGTATGCAATGGGATCGAAATGACTAACCCCCTCCACACTTCCGAACCAAAAATGGCCTTCTGAATCTTCATAAACTGCTCCAAGATTCATCTCATTTGAAACTAAACCCTGCTCTCTTGTTAAGGTTTGAATAGCTCTTTCTTTTTCAGATGGATTATCGCTATAAAATAATTTTATATCCAAGCGAGCAACTCCAGCATTGGTTCCAACCCAAAAATTTTCATTAACATCTTGTGTTATAAAATAACCCACTCTTCCAGGAAGTCCATCTTCATCTGTAATATCTACGAACCTAACTCCATCAAACCAAGCAATTCCTCCAAAAGTAGAAATCCATATTGTCCCATTATTATCTACCATTATTGACATTACTCCATTATTAGGCACCCCTTGTTGAATTGAAAAATTCTCTATCGTTTCTCCAGCTATTTTGGAAACACCCCCATAAGTAGCGACCCAAATATTTCCATCCACATCTTCTACACTTCTTCTTGTACTGTTATTTGCGAGTCCCTTTTCTTGAGTTATTTCTTCGTATCCCGATCCATAAAATCTAATTAGCCCTTCATCTTCAGTACTTACCCATAAATCTCCATTTGATGCTTCCATAACATGCCGAATTTTTCTAAAAGGAAATTCTTCGTCTGTTAGCGTTGTAATTTTACCATCTTTCATAAATGATAAACCATCTCTCATCCCAATCCATATTCGGTTTTTCGAATCTCGGCTTAAGTGATAAATACGATTGTCTGGAAGTCCATCTTCAACTGTTAAGTACTCAAAGCCAGAATCTCTTCGAGCCATCATTCCTCCCCCATAGGTACTAATCCAAAGCTTCCCATTTTCGTCTTCTACCATTGAGGTAACTAAATCGTTACTTAACCCAGATTCTGTATTAAAATTCTCGAAGTAATCCCCCAGAAAAAGGCTTACTCCTCCGCCAAAGGTGCCAATCCAAATATTCCCTTCACGATCTACAATTGTAGAATAAATAATATTATTTGCAAGCCCTTCATTAGTTGTATAATTTTTAAAATTCCCATCTTTGAATTGGCTCACTCCACCTTCAGTACCCACCCAGATCGAGCCATCATTTGCGAGTGCCAAAGTTTGAACCTTAGGATCTATTATTCCTAATTCTGAGCCAAAATTAGTAAACGAATTTCCATCAAATTTAGAAATACCATCCCGTGTTGCTATCCATAAAAAACCATTTTCATCAACTTTTACGTCTCTCGTTCTATTTTCGGGTAGTCCGTCTGAAGTTGTATAATTTCTTAAGTTTCCATTAGACAATCTTGTTAACCCACCTCTAGTTGCAAACCAAATATCTCCATCTTTTGTTTCTGCAATGGAACGAACTTGATTACTTAGCAAACCTTGAGAAGTGGAGTAAAGAACAACCTGATCTTGAGAAACATTATGCCAAACACCATCTCCATCTGTACCAAACCACATATGACCTTCAATATCTTCATGAATACTTATTATTTCACTACTATTTAATCCAATAAGTGATTTGGGAGTATAGATACTATCATCGACCAATACATTTACACCTTGTGCAGTTCCAATCCAAATTTTACCATCCCTAGCCTGATAAAGTGATAAAACTTTGCTATGGGAAAGTCCACTTTCTTCGAAAAAACTCTCGAAATTCTCCCCATCGAATCGATTTAGTCCATATCCAGTTGCGAACCATAAATATCCATCATTATCCTGTAGAATAGCATTAACTACCGACTCACTTAATCCATCTTGAATAGAATAAGTTCTAAATGGGTAAGTTTGGGAGAACACTAAAGGAAATACCCCAAATATAAAAATTATTACTATGAACAATGATTTCTTCATACAACAAATGTAACGCAAAATGGGAGAGAATAGTAGAAATCAAATTAAGGTTTTAAGGAATTCTTGAAAATCTTTTTATTTGTATATTTTTTATTAGCTACCACAAGATAATTTAACAAAACGAAATTGGATGTCGGTTAAAAAAAATGAGAATAATTCTTCTCCGCTTACAGTAACAACTCATCCTGGTACGTCGCCTGAAATAGTTTCATTGTTAGAGAGAACTGTATTCGGTACGAAAGGCAAAGTTCGATACCGCCAAAAAAATATAGCAAAAGGAATGTCTTCTAAGTCCAACTTAGAGTTCATTCAAATTAAAAAAAGAGATCAGATTTTAGGAACTACAGGTATTGTAACACGATCCACAACGGGTCTTAAAGATAATTTTAAAAGTCTTTATGTTAGATATCTCTCAATAAGTAATCCTTTTCGCAAACAAAAAAAAATAAGTTTAAACCAAGCTCATTCGAAAAAGAAAAGAGTTTCTAATCAACTAAAAAAAATGATAGGAAACCAAATTACAGATCATTTTGAGATTCCTATTATCACAGCTGATGAAAAAGCTTCTTTTTATGCTTTTGTAGAGTCCGAGAATTTTAACTCAAAGGAGCTATGCATAAACTTAGGATTTTATCCAACTCGTAAAATTTCTACAATACTGTTTAGCAGATTTTATCCTCAAGAACTTTCATCTATTTCTAGAATTTGTGACGTAGAAAAAGAAGAAGTAAAGGCTCAATTAGCTTCATTCTATAAAAATCATTCCTTTTATTTTGAAGATCAACTCTTCGAATCCGGAATCACTTTCGTTTTAAGGAAAGACAACAAAATTGTAGCAGGAATTAGATGTAAACCCGTACACTGGGAAATTGTTGAACTTCCAGGAATGAGTGGTTTTTTTATGCAAAACGTACTCCCATACTTACCCGTCACAAAAAAGCTCTTTAACCCTGAAAATCTTACTTTTTTGGCATTCGATTATGCTTGGACTTCAAATAATAATATAGAATATATTCTAGAATTAATGAGTCATGCTTGTGCTCAATTTGAAATACACTTTGGAATGTATTGGGGAGATAAAGAGTCAAAACTAATTTCAGAGTTAAAGGAATCTAAGAAATTGGGGTTTATCAACACATTGAATGGTGACATAACTGCTGACGTAATGTTGAGGTTCATTAATATGAATGAACATGAACAAGCTGAACTAATTAGTAAGCCTGTATTCGTTTCAGCTTTAGACAATACCTGAAATCTTAATAATTTTTCAAATAGATTAGTTCAAATTTGTCATATTTAGAATCTACACATTGAATATTATCCACTTTGATTATGAAGAGACAATTTTCTAGAAAAGACTTTATCAAAAAAGCCGGAATAACTTTAGCCGGTGCTCCACTCCTTTCTTATGCGGGTTTTCCAAATATCATTCTTCCAACTAAAAAAGAGAAACTCGGTGTCGCACTAGTTGGCTTAGGCTATTACAGTGGTAGCTTGTTAGCTCCTGCACTTCAACTTACTGAACATTGTGAACTAAAAGGAATTGTAACGGGATCGCCTGATAAAATTCCTATTTGGCAAAACCGATATGGGATAAAGGATAGCAATGTTTACAACTATGAAACGATGAGTGAAATTGCCAATAATGATGAAATCGATATTATTTATATCGTAACCCCGAGTGGATTGCATGGTGTACATGCAATTAAAGCTGCAAATACTGGAAAAAATGTTTGGTGTGAAAAACCAATGGAAACTAATGTTCAGCGTTGTCAAGAAATCATACAAGCAGCAGAACGAAATAAAGTTCAACTAACTATTGGATATCGCATGCAACATGAACCCAATACCCAAACGGTTATGGGATTTGCAAAAGAAAAGCCATATGGAAATATTACTGAGTTACAATCAGAAGCAGGGTTTAGAGCCAATCACAGACAAGGTAACTGGCGAACTATTAAAAAAATGGGTGGCGGTGCTCTATTTGATATGGGAGTATACTGTATTAACGCTGCTCGATACTCCACAGGAGAAGAACCTATTGCAGTTTCGGCAACTAAAATTACAACAAGACCAAATATCTATTCCGAAGTTGACGAAACAATGATGTTCGAACTAGAATTTCGAAATGGAGTTACTGCAAAATGTAGTACTAGTTTTTCTAAAGGCTTAAATTCGTTACAGGTTAATTGTGAAAATGGATGGTATAACCTGAGACCTTTTCAGAGTTATAATGGGGTTAATGGAGTTACAAGTGATGGAGTAAAGTTGAACAAACCCATTAATAACCAACAAGCTCAGCAAATGGACAATGATGCCCTAGCCATTAAAGAAAATAAACCGCCTTTAGTACCAGGTGAAGAAGGTTTACTTGACGTTCGAGTTTGTGAAGCAATATTCGAATCTGCCGATAAAGATGGGTTGAGGATACAGATATAAAAAAAAAGCTCTGATCATTCCTGAACTGAGCTTTTAAATTTCATGGAGAAAATCTCAATTTATCCGAGATAAACTCTTAAGGCTGCACTTCGATTATGATGACGAAGTTTTCTTAGTGCCTTTTCTTTTATCTGACGTACACGTTCGCGTGTAAGATCGAAGCGTTCACCTATTTCTTCTAAAGTAAGTGAATGTTCACGTCCAATACCGAAATAGAGACGGATAACTTCCGCTTCTCTTTTAGTTAATTTAGATAAAGCTCTTTCAATCTCTACCTTTAGAGATTCGCCCATTAATTCGAAATCCGGATTTGGAATCTCTTCATTTTCGAGGACATCAAGAAGTCTATTATCTTCACCTTGAGCAAATGGTGCATCCATTGAAAGGTGTCGACCTGAAATCTTTAACGTATCAGCAACTTCACCTACCGTCATTTCTAAACTTTCTGCAAGTTCATGGGCAGATGGTAGTCGTTCATATTCCTGTTCTAGTTTAGAAAGCTCTTTACCAATTTTGTTAAGTGCTCCTACTCTGTTTAACGGAAGACGAACAATTCTACTTTGTTCCGCTAACGCCTGAAGAATAGATTGGCGAATCCACCATACAGCGTATGATATAAATTTGAAACCACGAGTTTCATCAAAACGCTTAGCTGCTTTAATCAAACCAAGGTTTCCCTCGTTTATCAAATCACCTAGCGAAAGTCCTTGGTTTTGGTACTGCTTTGCAACCGATACCACAAAACGAAGGTTTGCTTTGGTAAGATCTTCAAGTGCGCGCTGACTTCCTTTTTGAATCTCTTTTGCCAGACGAACTTCATCATCTGGAGTAATTAATTTCTCTTTACCAATCTCGTGTAAATAACGATCTAACGATTCCGACTCACGAGTCGATATTCCTGAACTTTTTGCCACAATAAGCTTATTTAGTGAAAATTATGTGCAGTATTCTGGAGTGTAGGTATTAATTGGTAAGCTGAACGGTTGCAACCTATATTCGAAGCTTCTTTCACGTCTACACTCTATTGAATCAACAAGCTTTTAATATACGAAATAATAGATTCAATATTTTGAATTTCCTGAGATGTAATATTAAAAACTTTTTATGAGTAACGATTATTTTATTAGTCCTCTTTTCGCCTCTTTAATTTTTTCCAAGCATAAACTCCACCTGCTGCTGCAAGGATTCCAAGTCCACCATCTATTGGGGCTTGAGAGGGAGCAGTTGGAAGACCGGGTTGGGCTAAGGTAACAGAGGTTACTGATATTAGGATGGGTATTGTGAGAAAGATACGAAGTAGATATTTCATGAGGGTGTTTTAAAAAATAAAGATTCAAAATTAAAAATGGGGCTCGCTATATTTATTTAGCCCACAATTTTTAATCTTTAATTTTTCATTTTGAATTGCCGAAAACGCAATTACTTGATGAGCGTTAATTTCTTAGTGAAAATTTGGCTTCCTGATTGCAAACGGTACAAATAAACACCCGAAGCAAGATTCTGTGCATCAAACTTTATTTGATAAAATCCGGCTTCTTTTCTTCCATCAACCAGAGTAGCAACTCTTCTTCCCAACAAATCAAATACTTGAAGAGATACCCTACCTGCTTTAGGAATTTGATAATTTATAACCGTACTCGGATTAAATGGATTAGGATAGTTTTGTTCTAGCTTAAATTCTGTTGGATCATCTAAGTAATTATTTTCATTGGATACAATAAACACGGTATTGGTTTCACTAGGGGTACCCGTAGTTAGAGAAGCTCTCCAATTTTCGGGTCGACTATTATCTAACCATGGATTCATTAATTCTAAAGTAGACCCGTTTCCATCTGCTGCCCCTGGCCAAGGATTAGAATCCGTAAAAATGAGCGAATCGACCAAATAACCATCGTTTCTGTATAAATAAAGAGATTCTCCATTTCCACTCAATCCTGTATTCATGGTGTCTGTCTCTACACTTACATTTGGATATAATGCTTTAAATTTATCTACATTTCTAGCAACTACGATAAAACTATTGGCAGAGAGTACAGTACCTGAATTGAAAACGAAGGTTTGTTTTCGAGACCCATCAATAAAAGTCCAACCTGAAATATCAAGCGCTCTTTTTGAAGCATTAAAAAACTCTACCCAATCTTCGCTATCAAAACTATCACTTGAGTTATAATTGATCTCATTAATTACCAATTCAGAATCTGAAACACCTTTTATACCAAAAGCTCCAATGTTTATTGGCATTCCTCCACCGTCTATTGGTGTAGAAGGATCTCCAGCTCCTAGTACCCGAGCATTAATTTGTGGATAAAAATTGCCCTCATCTGGATTGATCAATTCTGCATCACCATAAAGATTTCCAGTACCAGGCAATACATCTGTATCACTAATGGAGTAATCTACAGTAAACGATGAAAATTCATCGGCAGTAATTGAAGCGATTTGTGAGTTACCAAAAATAGAATTCTTGATATTGGCGGATCCTCCTCCTCTGTTCAACACTTTTTCATAGATTGCAACTCCCACATTATTATTATAAAAAGTGTTGTTTACAATTTCCGCAAATGAACCTTCGTCTTTTATTCCAACTCCTAAATTACATCTAGAGAATACATTAAAAGCAATATAAGCCTCAGATCCCTGACCGATTGAAACGGATTTATCACCACAATTTATAACTCGATTATTGGTGATTACAACTCCTATTGATTCATCACCCACATCAATCCCATCGGTATTATCGCCAACAAAATTTCTAAATATATTACCATCAATCACGGTTGTTCCTTCCATAAAACCAATGTCGATGGCGTCCATATCTTCAATATTATTACCTTCAAAAATTGAATTTAAAACCCACAGATTTCCGCCATTTACATTCAGATAATCCCCAATCATTGTAACATTTGAAATGGTACTATTTTCAATTCTCATACTACTAAATTGAGAAGAAATAGGTAGCCAAACATGTTCAATATCTACATCAAATAAGTTAACAGTAGAATTTAATGCTGAAACTGAAGCGAAAAAATTTTCGTCATTTTCCCTCCCTTTTGCTTGCCTAATTGAAACATGATTCAAAGTTGAAATCTCTGAAGCATTTTCAAAAAACAACCCTGCCCATTCTTGTTCTGGATAATAAGATTTCAGTACAATAGGCTGTTCCTCAGATCCTTCGAGGTTTAGCCCTCCATTAACTAGAATAGATTTATTATCATTGAATAGAATCTCTACACCTTCTTCAACAGTCAAAACAGCAGTAGCTCCAATTGCAACGGTTTCATTTACGAAATAAGGCGAGTTGATTTTACCTAGAGTTGTTGATTGAGTTATTGAAGATGGAATAAAACTATTACTTACCTCTTCAAATTGGATGCTAAGTTCAGTATCTCCTGAAAGCGTGATACTAATTTCTTCGTCTAGAGAATAGATGGTTGGATTTTGATTGGTCTCATTCAAAGTTGCGGATAAACCTAAATCAAAGCTTACATCACTACTAGATGGATCTGATTGATGGACTTCGACCGCTACTATATTTTCACCTCGAACGATATTTTCTAATGCAATGCTAAAATCGAAATAAGTGTCTTCATCAGAGCCACCAACTGAAGAACTTGCCTCTGTGGAATTTGAAACTGTACCGTCTGGCATATTAGAGCGAACTACTTCAACTCCATTTAAATATACAACAGCTCCATCATCCCTAAGTAGTTTAATAGATAGATCATTTATTTTTGATAGATCATCTATTTGAAAGGATTTCCTGTAGTATGAGGTGATATATTTATCTTCAGTATTTCCACCATATTCGATTTCAGTAGTCTGGGAATCACCATAGCCGAAAACACCTTGTCCATTTGACCATCCAGAATCGTTGTAATCTATCGATTTCCAACTTGCTAAAGGCTCTCCACTTCCATCAAAATAACGCCAATTACTTCCAGTTGATATAATATTGAAATTATTCGAGTTGCTATTTATCATACTCCAAGATTTAAACGCATAACCGGGAGGTGCAAAAGCTTTTAATGTAATCGGAACTCCTTCAAAATAGCTTCCAGAAGCTTCAATATTCTTAATAAAACTATTTAGTTTTACTTTCCCTTTGTTAGACAGATTTGAAGAAATGTTAAGCTGAACACGTTCTCCCAAATCGAATTGATTCGCAAGGTGTTGAATAGCATTAGTTTGACGTTGTTTGGCAAATGTTCTGAATGTTTCAATTTCGCTCTTCCAAAAATCTATGGATGTAATCCCAGAAGATGTTCCTAATCCAGAAATAGTTAATGAATCAACTACTTTGCCCCATTGCTCAATATGGCGTGGCATTTCTGGTTCAATTTGTACCTGAAGACTATCAATTATTGAAATAATTCTATCGGATGAAAACGTAGTATTTAATCGTTCTGAATAGCGTTGAACAAACTCATTTAAAAAGACTGTGTTATCCGTTAAATATCTAAATAGCTCAAAATCGGTATACATATCATCAATTTGATTACTCGAAATCCGACTATCATTAAAGCCGCGATCCATATCAACTAATACCCATTTCCATTTATTATCGTTACCTCGATCTCTCCATACTTCACGATTATGACTCCAACTACTGTTTGCTAGATAAGTTTGAGTAATTACGAAATCCATTAAGTTATGGACATCAATTTGTGAAGCAACAGTTGCATAATTCTCAGAGTTACTCAAATCATTATTAGAGGCAAAATCCAATAAAGCTATGTAATCGGAATTATCTCCTTCAATAACCGTATTGTTTGATTCCAGGTGATCTAAATCAACTTCAGCTGTACTGTAGTGAAGTGAAAAGTACTGCTTATCCAATTTCTCCCTAAGATTATAAATACCCCAATAATCTCCATTTAAATATAGAACTGTTGGTCGATATGCTTGAGTTGAGTTAGAAATCTCACCTCTTAGAATGCTGGATATCAATCCATCTCGAATCATAGTGTATGGCCAATCATCTCCACTATTTCTTAGATATAATCTTTTATAAGCCTGATATGGAAGATGATCGAATACTTGATATTCAATTTGAGACTCACCGTAATCCCCATTTGCATAAATATTAAGTGGCTTTTGAGCAAAACGGAAAATATTCTCTCCACCTATTCTCATCCCTACCCGTTGTGAAAAACCTCTTTCGCTTTCTAATGGAAAAAACTCCAGATTGATTGGAATCTCACGCTCTTTCAACGTATTTCTGTATATGCCTTGCTCTCTTCCCATTAGATAATTGTATTCTGTTATAATAGAAAAAGCAGGCAGTGTTCGATTTTCCCCAATAAAATATGTGCCTGAAAAAATCTCGCCTGGAAGTTTGCCGTCTTCAAAAACTCTAGCTGATAGCATTGTATTTGACGTAACCGAAATAGGGTTTGAATAAGCAGGAGAATTACTCTTAGGCTCGGAACCATCCAATGTGTATCGAACTGTACCATTTCCATTTGAAGAGCTTAATTCTACTGAAATTGGTCCACTATAAAAACCTCCTTCTTGTGAGAAAAGAACACCTTTTGCAAATTCTGTAGTTGTTAAGCCTATAGTTGAGTTGGTAGCTTGAGGAGTTGGTTCTCCAAAGAAATACCAATTTTGAGATCCATTCGGTTTTCTTCCATACGAAACATCTTCGATTTGTGAACCATAGACTATCGAATCTATGAGCAAACCAGAGGCACTAAATAATCCTACTTCTTCTCCTTCTTTTGCCAATTTAAAATTAGTGTGGGACCATTGTGTTGTATACGGGATATTTCTAGGCCACCAACTACGGATATATTCTTGTCCAGGAATGTCATCGAAATCGTCTGCCCAGAGTAAATAAAACCCTTTTGAAGGAATAATTGTACCTGAAGGAATCTGCCATTTTATGGGGTTAGCTAAGTCGTCGGTAAT
The DNA here is from genome assembly GCA_963974345.1 of uncultured Balneolaceae bacterium. Lineage (GTDB taxonomy): Bacteria > Bacteroidota > Rhodothermia > Balneolales > Balneolaceae > RHLJ01. Next base: position 198,163 of record CAXBBW010000005.1, read on the forward strand.
ATAGAACCCACTTATATCGACAGGCACATTTTCGTTGTTGTAGAGTTCAACCCAATCGGAGAAGTCTCCAAAATCAACCATGTCAGCATTGGTACCGACATTGGATGTCAAAATCTCATTGATATAAATAGCTGGCTGTTGGCCAAAAATACTACACGAAATTCCAAGCAGGAACAGTAGTAAGAAAGCGATTCTCATACTTTAAATGTGATCACGTTTATTATCGAGACTAAATATAAACTAAAAATTAGATAATTTATTCTTTATCAGAAGGTTAGCTAATTAATAAATGATTTCCCTTTAAACTCACCATTTCTGCCGAAAAATTTTGCGATAGAAACAGCCACATCCGCAAAAGTTCCTCTGGTTCCTAAGTCCCATTCACTAGCAGTGTGAAGTGATCCCGTATTACCAGAATCATTTCCATGAGATTGCTTCGGCTTCCGCATATCGTCGGAATCCTCGCAAAAGGTGGCTTCTTTCGGGTAAACCAACAATGGAACAAACTCTCTTGAATGATCGGTGGAGGTAGAGCAGGGATCATTTCCATGATCTCCTGTAATAATCAATAGATCATCTTTTTTAACTTTTGAAAGAATTTGAGGCAATACTTTGTCAAACTCTTCTAAACTTCCTGCATAGCCTTTAGGATCTAATCTATGCCCAAATAATTGATCGGTATCAATTAAATTTACAAAAACGAAGGTTTCTTTAACCTCATCCATAACTCGAAGCAATGTCTGTATACCTTCTGAATTGTTCTTAGTCTTTTCGTACTTCGAAAACCCAATTCCAGCAAATAAATCTACGATTTTGCCAATAGAATAAGTTTGGACCCCCTCATCAAAAAGCAACTGAACTATATTATTGATTGGAGGAATTGCTGAGAAATCATGCCGATGATCGGATAGTCTTTCAAAAGGATGTAAACCAGTAAATGGTCGAGCTATTACCCTTCCAACTTCATGATCGTTTACACAGATTTCATTTCGTGCAAAATCACACCATTCATACAATTTCTCAACAGAAGTAACCTTATCATGAGTTGCTACTTGGAACACAGAATCAGCTGACGTATATACAATCGGTTTTCCAGTTTTGAGATGTTCTTCTCCAAAATCACGAATTACATCTGTTCCTGAATATGGCAGGTTACACAATACTCCTTCTACACCAATCCCTTCACAAAATGAATCTATTACTTCCTTTGGAAAGCCTTTAGGATAGGTAGGGAATGGTTTTTCTAGTTGGATACCCGCTATTTCCCAATGACCTGTTGTTGAATCTTTACCTCCAGAAACTTCCCGCATTTTACCAAAGGCAGCGATAGGGTTCTCTTCTTTAGGAACAGAAGCTAGTGGGATAATATTCCCAATTCCCATTTTGGCAAGATTTGGAAGTTTTACATTAGTTTCCTCAGAAACATGCCCGAGGGTATTCATTCCAACATCACCATACAAATCTGCATCTTCTTGGGCTCCAACTCCGAGTCCATCTATAATAATCAGGTAACAATTGCCCATGAATTAGCTACTATCTAATATTAACTGTTAAGTCATTCCCACGAAGGTGAGAATCCAGAATTTTATTCAGTTTAATTTATTGTTCAAGCTCAAAATCCCTGCCTTTGAAGGGGGATGACATAAAGACAACCTAATTTATAACAAAACTAGATAAAATATCAGGCTTCGAACAGTTCCAGCTCTTCATTTCGAATTACTTCGCTAAGAGCTTGTTTTGCTTTTGTTAGCACTTGATATGAGTTCGAATCTTGATTTGATAACTTGGTAAAACCAGCTTTGAAGGAAATATCCAACGTATCCCCAGCAGAAAGTTTTAAACCATGTGCGAGTTTTGTTTTAATGCTTTCCATCCAATCATTAACTGCCGTTTCAGAATCACTCTGAATAATAAATCCGTAAACATAATCAGAATTATAACCTATAAAGCCCGGAATTCCATGAGCTGAAGGATTTAAGAAAGTCACAAAATCTTTTTGGATTCGCTGTAATTCTTCAAGTCGAAATTTCGTTCTTAATGCTGACAAATCATGTGGAGAAATTAAGCCAAACCAAGTATCTGATGCTTTTCCAGATCGCACTTTATGAAGCTCATTATTCAATGTTGTTTCCCAGAGTTCAGTCATAAATGCTCCAAAATTCTGGGTAAGAAGTTCTTCAGCCATCCCGGTCTTCTTAACTACCGACTGGATTGAAAGAGAAGCTATTCGTGCTAAATTCGAAAGTTTGTGCTTGGTCGATTCCTTGTAGGTTAATGGATCGGAATCATAAGTAATAACTACTGCCTGTCGGCGATCATGTACCATAATTGGAATCGCGTAGCTTGCTCCTTCAGTGCGGCGCTCTTTGCTCGAAATCAGTCTTGGACTGTTATTAAAATGCATACTAAAAATAGAAGTCCCTTTCTCAATCGCATCGTATGCAATGCTTTTATCCTCCAATTGGAGACCTATTAAAGGTGGGTTTTTAGCAAATTTTGATGACATCACCATACTCCAATTTTCCATTCCTGGGCACACTAGACAAGCGCCACCGTTAGGTAAGAACAACTGCATTTCGTCTAACATCTTAGAAAGCAATTCAACCCGATGTAACCGATAATCTAATGCATTCAAGGATTCTTCATACTCTTCCCACTCTTTTTGCTGTTCATGGAGGTCAACAATTTCTAAATAGGTATCAAGAACATTAACTAGCGCATTATTGTAGGCGTGAATTTGATCGTTGATAGCTCGAAGATTTACTTCGTTTTCGGTCTCCAATACTGTAATAGCTACCGTCTCGCCTTTATTTATGAATGGAATGAGAACCATGTTTTTGGCATTTACAAAGTCGAAATAATGGGCAAGCTTCCCTTTGGCTATATCCTCTCCAATTGTAAGCTGTGTTATTTCCTTGATTTCTTTGTAGTCATTCAAAAAGTGCTGCTCAAAAGCCACTCTATCCTGAAACATTACGTTTGGAAGGTTTGTGCTATTACTTTCCCAAACAAATTGTTGACGTTGGTGATTTACCCAACACATGTATGTCAATTCAACCCGGGCAGAAGTTCGGAGCAAATGAACCAAATCTGCCATGATCTGTTTGAATTCTCGTAATGCTTTTTCTTGTCTATCCAGACTCATTTTTTCAAAATGAAAATTTTAAATTCCAATTCATAAATTTCAAACAGCTATTAATATACAAGCTCGTAATGACTTAAGCTTGAACTTGAGCTGTTAGCTCTTCAGCTTCCTCAATCATTTTCTCGAAAGATGCCAACCCTTTATTCCAAAATTCTGGGTCTCGAATATCTAATCCCATCTTCGCAACTAAATCATGAGGCCATTCTGAACCACCAGCACTTAGCAATTCCAAATAACGATCAGCAAACCCATCGGGACGCTGAGTATATTCTTCATAAAGAGCTAAAACTAATAACTCACCAAAAGCATAGGCATACACATAACCTGGAGTGTGAAGGAAATGAGGAATATAACTCCACCAGATTCCATACTCCTCAGTTAATGTTACTGAATCGCCATATAATGCTTTTTGTTGTTCCATCCAAAGTTCTGAGAACCGTTCGGTAGTCAACTCCCCTTCTTCTCGACGAGCAGTATGCATAGCATTTTCAAAACGATTCATTGAAATCTGCCGAAATACAGTTGCAATAGTATCGTCGATTTTTCCAACAATAAGCGCTAATTTCTCTTTTGGATCATCCAGTTCTTTTAGCAATTTCTGGAACACTAACATTTCACCAAAAACAGAAGCTGTTTCAGCAGTTGTAAGCGGAGTGCCTGCTTGAAGTGGTCCTTGCTGTCGTGATAAATACTGATGAACTCCATGCCCTAACTCATGAGCTAATGTTTGTACATCACGAATTTTCCCATCAAAGTTCATAAATACATACGGGTGAGCTGAAGGGACTGTACTAGCTGAATATGCTCCACCTCTTTTTCCTGGTTTTATGGCTGCATCAATCCAGTTTTTATCAAAGAAATAGCTAGTGATTTTTCCCATTTCAGGATGGAAATTTGTGTAGGAATCCATCACCATTTCTTCAGCATCTTTCCAAGTGATGGTCGCTTCATTTTTGATAATCGGAGCATACCGATCATAATCCATCATCTCATCTAATCCCAATAAATTAGCCTTGAGCTTATAATAGCGTTGAACCAGTTCGAAGTTTGAGGTAACTGCATTCACTAAAGCGTCTACCGTTTGATCATCGGTTTCGTTTGAAAGGTTTCGAGAACTAATCCAGCTTGGGTATTTACGAAGCTTATCGTTAGTAGATTTATCAGCTAATAACGTATTAAATACAAAAGTGAGTGGATGGCCAAGTTCTTTAAATTTCTTTGTTAGTGATGCATGAGCTCGGACTCTAAGATCACGATCTGAATCATGAAGCTTACTGAGTACTTCCTGTTCAGAATATTCTTCTCCATCTAATTCAAACTTAGCTTGACCTAAGGTCTCATCAAAAAAGCGAACCCAAGCGCTTCGACCTGTTACCGATTTAGCAGAAAGAATTTGCTCTTGTTCTTCCTTTAACACATGTTCTTTGTATCGTCGAGAGGATTCTAGATAATGCTTATAGAATTCCAACTCAGGAGCATCAATCATTTTCCGTGCATCTTCTTCCGAAACTTTCAGCCATTCTACATCCAGAAATACCAGCTTCTGGCTTAGTTCAGAACCTAATTCATTCGACTCTTGTACCAATTTCCCGTAGTCAGTATTAGCCGTGTTGGTACTCCATTGTAGATATGCAAAAGACCCAATCTTTCCACCTTTATCTTGAAGTGCTTCGTATTCCCGAAGCATTTCTTTAAACTCAGAAACTGAAAGTCTTGCTATGTTTCCTTTGTATTTCGAAGCAAAAGCATCTGCTTCTTCGAGTAACGATTTTTTATCTTTGGCTAGTTGTGGATCGTTACTAGATGAATATAAATCGCTAAGATCCCAATTGATTTTCTCAGCTCCTGTCAACTTTTTGGATTCGCTCATATTCTATTTCTAAAGCTTTAAATTTTGATTGGAATATACAGGAAGTACCAAGCGATTTAAAGCAAGAGTTTAGGTTTGATACTTGTTTTTACTTACCATGATTTTTTTATTAGTACTATGAAAGAAAACTATTTAGAAAGTATCCGAAAACAGTTCGAATATTATAAAATGCTTGGCGAAAAAATTTTTGCCCAACTAAATGATGTAGATCTTTTTTGGCAATACAATTCTGAGAGTAATTCTATTGCAATCATTGTAAAACATATCTCTGGAAATATGCTTTCTCGGTGGACGGACTTCTTATCTAGCGATGGTGAAAAAGAATGGCGAAATCGGGAAGATGAATTCGAAGACACTATTAAAACAAGAGAAGAATTGATTTCTACATGGAACAAAGGCTGGGCGTGTTTATTTGAAGCTCTTGATTCTATTAATGAAGAAAACTTCGAAACCGTTATCTATATCAGAAATATGGGGCATACTGTTACAGAAGCTATAAATCGCCAACTTGCCCATTATTCTTATCATATTGGACAAATCGTGTATATCGGACGCATGATAAAAGGCTCTGAATGGAAAAGTCTTTCCATTCCAAAAGGAGGTTCTGAAGCCTTCAATGCTGATAAATTTAGCAAAGAAAAACGTCGAGCACATTTTACTGATGAGTTAACAAAGGATAAAGAAGAATAATCCAATATTAAGCTTTTGTGCTGACCTTGCATATGTAAAAAAAAAGTAACAAGTTTCATTTAACAATTAACTCAATTTTTCAACAACCAGAATACAGCTACTACTTTTTTAAAATCCAAATCTTCATAAAAGTATAGCTATGAAAAATTCAATAATTGTTCTCCTCTTTTTAGGAACAGTAATTTTATCGTGTTCCAATAGTACTTCTTCTGACGAAACTGAAAAAATAAGTCTTCCTCTTAAAATCGGAAATTCATGGACTTATAATGTTGAAGTATCTAACTATCGAAATAACCCAATTACTAAAACTCAAGAAACTGATGTTATATTCACTGTATTAAGTGATACCGTAGTTGATGGAATTCAGTGGTTCTATATCGAAAGTGACATCCAGAAATTTAATTTTTGTCTAGCAGGATATTATAGTAATCAGCAGGATGGGATTTATTTTATTCGATCTTTTGAAAGCACAGTACAAGAAAAAAAATCTAGTGAAGTTTTTACTATTGGAAACGCTCTCTTTGATACTGAACTTGCTACAAACCATGAAGTAAAAGTATCTCCATTTTTGCATAATCCAGATAACGAAGTACCTGATCGATTAATCAAGAATGAATATACAATCGCTTCGGTAACTTATAAGGGTGAAAGTATAAATGAAAATTTTAATGTCATATCGCAAGATTACGTATGGAATTATTATCAGCAATCCGTTGGGACCAAAACATACTCAATCAATCCTTTTGATTTAAATTTCTCCGTTTCCAACAATCTTGGATTCTTAACCTATGAAAGTGCCTATGTATCTCGCTTAGGAAGTACGGAAGATGATCCGAGGCTACAACTTTTATTTCTTTACCAATTCAAACTGACAGATTTTAATGAGAATTAGGTTTCAGGCTCCCATCCTCACCCAGACTTGCTCAAAGTTCGCAAGTCTGGGTGAGGTATTGCCCCTTTTTTGACTAGAATCCACCAACTGTCTCTCCTTTGGGAGAGACAGAAATCAAACCTGTTTGATTTCAGAGAGAGGACTCACGAACTCCCAGTTCGGTTATGGCATCCGAAATTAGCCACTTTATATTATCCATATTTTCGAGAACTTCCTCATCGGTAAATCTTAAAACAGTAAACCCGAAATTCTCCAATTCCTTTTGTCGCTTTAAATCGTTGAGCCGGACTTCCAGTTGATTATGAGAACTACCATCTACTTCGATTACTAGTTTTAACTCCTGACACATAAAATCGGTAATGTAATTCAAAACCGGACGCTGTCTTTTGAAAGTGTATCCCGTTTGTTTCTTTGATAAGGCATATTTCCACAAACAGGCCTCCGCTTTAGTCGCTTTCTTCCTGTTCTTAGATGCTAGTTTTTTAAGGTTTTTATTGTATCCGAAATTATTTGATTTGTGAGCTTTCATGATTTGGTCTTTTGGAAGTTAGACCGGGGTGAGGGGGATTCCTTACAAAATTTTCCCAGACCGTCCTCTCCCTGCTTCATTCGCAAGCTAATGAAGCTGTCCCTCCCGGAGGAGGGACACAATATTGCTCTTACGTTTTTTCGAAGCCTAGAACTGTCTCCCTTAGTGAAAATCATTTTACAGACTTCGATTTCTTAACTAGCCCAATTCTAGATCAACGCTTCGGCTGTCTCTCCTTGGGGAGAGACAGAAATCAAACTTGTTTGATTTCAGAGGGAGGACGGTGTGGCTACCAGTTCATACACAAATCCGACGTCATCCTGATCCGTCAGCTGACGGATCAGGATGACGTCCATGCAAAAATTACTTTTTTCGCTATCTCTTTGATTTGTCTCTGGAAGGGTGGTAGATTTTAGAATGAGAAAAAAGAGAAAAAAATTAGGACAATATATTGATGGTAATCATGAATATGAGTTTTCAGAAGAAGATTTTTTGGCTAACTACGCCTCTTTAATCGGCTTAATAGTTTTAAAATTTAACTCTTTAGAAAGTGAGTTAAACTCTAATATTTGTACTATTATAAATGGTAGAAGTGATATTGTTGGAGTAGCAATTATTCACAAAATGAATTTTTCTTCTAAAGTTGATTTATTTAAGCGTTTGATAATGATAATGGATTTATCAAACGAGATGAGTGTAGATATTGATAAATTCTTAAATCAATTAAGAGAATGTGCCATTCTTAGGAACGCAGTTGTTCATTCAGAATGGGAAAATATTTCTTCTGATAAATATGTTTATTCTACAATCAAATTTTCCAAAGATAGTATTGATCAGGAATACACTCAATTTACCCTTGAATCATTAGAAAAAATTAAAAATTTAATAAATCAAACTTATCTAGAGTTTGGATTAATTGAGGGAATATTAAATTAAACTATTGATTTAATGCGCCTCTAGCCAATTCTCCCCAATTCCAGCTTCTACTTTTAGCGGGACATCCATTTTCATGGCACTTTCCATTAACGCGGTGATTTTTGCAGGAACGGTTTCTAGCTCACTTTCGTGTATTTCGAAAATCAATTCATCATGTACCTGAAGTAGCATTCGGCTTTTTAGGTCATTGTTTTCCAGATAATCATGAATGTTAATCATTGCAAGCTTAATGATATCAGCAGCTGTCCCTTGTATGGGCATATTTATAGCTACACGTTCCGCAAAGCCTCTAGCATTCCAATTACTGGAGTTTATATCAGGAATGTACCTACGTCTGCCTAACAGCGTTTTTACATATTCATGTTCTTTAGCAAACACTTTCGTTTCATCAATATATTTTTGAATATTTGGAAAGCGGTTGAAGTATTCTTCAATCATTTCCTTCCCTTCGCTATTTTCGATTCCCAGATTTGTTGCTAACCCATAAGCACTCAATCCATAAGGAATTCCAAAATTTACTTCTTTGGCTTTGCGCCGGTGATCTTGGGTGACTTCTTCCAATGAATCTAAATGAAAAATCTCTTTAGCTGTTCTAGCATGTATATCTTCCCCATTCTTAAAGGCTTGAATCATCGCTTCATCTTTGGCAATATGCGCAATTACACGAAGCTCAACTTGAGAATAATCTGCCGACATTATTTTGAATCCATCTTCAGCAATAAACGCTTTGCGGATTTCACGTCCCCGAGCTGTTCGAATTGGGATATTTTGGATATTTGGATTCGAAGAAGCCAATCGACCTGTTGCTGCTACAGTTTGGTTGAAGTCAGTATGAACCCGATTCGTATCTGGGTTAATCATAGAAGGTAGCGCATCTACATAGGTAGATTTCAGTTTCGCGAGTGATCGATATTCTAAAATCGTACTTGGAAGTTCGTACTTAACAGCAAGCTTGGTTAATACAGATTCATTGGTCGAATATTGACCTGTTTTGGTTTTCTTACCAGATGGCAGTTCCAACTTATCAAACAATATCTTACCAAGTTGCTGGGGAGAATTGATATTAAACTCCTCTCCTGCTTTATCATAAATTTCTTTTTCTAATTCTGTGATATCGGTTTCCAAATCTTTCGAAAACCCCTCGAGCATATCAATATCTAATCGAACACCATAATATTCTATATCACCAAGAACTTCCATAAGTGGAAAATCACAGGTATTAGCAATTTCCTCAAGTTCGTCTTCTTTGAGTTGTTTGCTCAGAATTTCATACAGTTGAAGAGTTACATCGGCATCTTCACAGGCATATAAATACACTTCTTCAGGAGTTAGATCTGCCATCGTTTTTTGATTCTTACCTTTACCAATCAATGCCTGAATTGGTACAGGTTCATATCCCAAATACTTTTTTGCTAGCTCATCCATTTTAATCTTCTGACTCGCATCAACCAAATAAGCAGCCACCATCGTATCGAAGGGTTTACCTTCTATTTTAACTCCATGTCGGAATAACATGGTGTAATCGAATTTGTAGTTATGCGCTACTTTGATGGAGTTTTTATTACCAAAAATTGGTTCTAAAGCATTCAGAGCTTCTTTCTCATTCAAACCACCTTCAACATTTACAGGAATATAATATCCTGTTCCGGGTTTTATACAAAAAGAGAGTCCAACCAGGTTTGCTGAGATTGGATTTGGGGAATCGGTTTCGGTATCAAAACAGACTACTTCAGCCTTCGAAAGTTCTGAAGCAAGCTCCTTAACTCGATCAAGAGAGTTAACTAATTCGTACTCATTGTTTTCTTCATCTAATTTCTGAAGTTCTTCTTGTTCCCCAATTGAACCAAATAAATCAACTTGATCGCCTGATTTATCAGCTACTGGTCCGTCTTGTGCTAAGTATTTTTTTGTGAGAGTTCTAAATTCCATCTTTTTGAAAAAGAGTCCAAGATCCTTCCTATCAAAACCACTCCATTCGAGTTCTTCCCATTCTTTTGTATTGGGTACATCCGTTTTTATGGTAACCATAAACTTTGCATGCATCGCTTGATCTGCAAATTCCTGCAAGCTTTCCCTTTGGCGTTTTGCAGTTATGGTATTTGCTTGAGCGATACATTCTTCTAAGGTTCCAAATTGATCAATTAGTTTTGGAGCTCCTTTTTTCCCAATTCCAGGAACTCCAGGAATGTTATCCGCCGTGTCACCCAAAATGGCTAACACATCTATTACTTTCTCTGGATACACTCCAAAATAATCCATTACTCCTTCTCTATCGATAATATCAAATCCACCGTCTTTGTTATTTGGCTTCATCATTTTGATGTGGTCATGCACCAATTGCATAAAATCTTTGTCGGGTGTTACAAGTAGTACATCAACATCATCTGCATTAGCACCAGATGCTATGGTACCAATAATATCATCTGCCTCGTATCCATCCTGCTCAATATTCTGGATTCCCCAAGCGGTTAGCATTTCTTTTATGATTGGGATTCCTTGACGAAGTTCATCAGGCTGAGGAGGACGTTGAGCTTTATAAGTCTCGTCTTTTTCATGTCTAAATGTTGGAGCATGAGTATCCCACGCTACTGCAATATGAGTTGGTTTTTCTTCTTCCAACATCTTCTCTAAAGTATTTGCAAAACCTAAAATTGGTCCGGTAGAAATCCCACTACTATTTTTAAGGTTCGCGTTTATGAAAGCAAAATGGGCACGATAGGCTAGTGCCATTCCATCTAAGAGAAAAAGAAGTTTCTTCGACATTGATTGTATTTTTCGAACTAACGTTAGTCTAGGAAGCTAATGGTTTTGAAGGATAGTTGTGAAGTTTGAGTACTGATATTGATTACTTTATTTTATCATATCGAGCAAAGCGAGATATCTAAAGAGATTTAATAAATTATTTTTTAGATTTCTCAGTCACCAAACTCCTTCTAAATGACAGATAGTTTTATATAAATTGATTCTCTTTCCCAAAAACAAAACTTTTTGCCTATTATTACGAACACAGTCCCCAATCAACTAACTGAGTAAATACACTCTTGAGTTTAAAGAACGAAGCACAATCGGGTTACGGAACCAAAAAATTCTATCAGGAATATGTTTCTGGAATGAGTCGCGCTCGTATTTCGAAAGAACTTACAGCAGATACCGATCGACTTAAATTATTGTATAAAGAAGCTGTAGCTGATATAGAACGTCAACAAGGACAGCAACTTCCAGGACATGTTAAGTTCATGCGCTTGTTTGAGGATTTAACTCAACGTCTTAATCCAACTCGACGGCTTGCATTTGGAGTTGGATCTTTAAGCTTTGTTGGACACTATTTACTCAACTTTTTTGGGCTCTCAGAATTCATTTTCTTTTCAGGATTGATGATCCCTCTAGCTTTCTCTTCTATGTTTTTATTGTTGCTAGTTGAACTTTTGGAGAAATCAGATGTACAAAAAGAAATCGATCTTGCCCGTGATATTCAATTAAGTCTCCTTCCAGGTACTTCTCTTAATAAAGATAAACTTGAAGTGTATTCCTTTGCCCATACCGCTAAAGAAGTTGGTGGTGATTATTTGGATGTGATTGATACCGATAAAGGTACTTACGTTGTAATTGCCGATGTTTCGGGGAAAGGATTAAGTGCAGCTTTGTACATGGTACGTATGCAAGCGTTGGTAAATTTGTTGATTCATAAAGAACAACCGTCTCCTAAAGACCTTTTCCTCCAGCTAAACGATTTTGTGAAAAGTAATCGTAAAGATAAAACCTTTGTTACTGGGTGTGTGGCTTTCTTCCCTAATGATAAAGAAGAATTTGAATACGTTCGTGCAGGTCATAATATCCCAATTTATTACAGCCGAGAAAGAGACACTACGTTCAACTTAAAAGCAAATGGTTTTGCTTTAGGAATGACAACTACAGCTATGCTTAGTCAACATCTTGAAGTTAAAAGATTTCATTTCAAACCTGGTGATTCTGTACTCTTATATACCGATGGCTTAAGCGAAGCTCGTAACGAACGAGGGGAAGAATACGGTGAAGAGCGTATCGAATCTTTGATGGAAATTTATGGCTCTCTTCATGCTAAAACGGTAGTTCAGAAAATTCAAACCTCTTTAGAAGCTTTTATTGGTACTGTAGAACCTGCTGATGATGTAACCTTTACATGTGTTCACAGACCTGAAAAAGCTGGGACTTCAAAATTGATTAGCGAAGCCAAAGTAGTTGACTCTCGAAGTTAGTTACACTTTTTTCTTCAATTTTCCCCAATTTAAAAAAGAAGGATAATAAAGCCAATTATAGAAACAAAGTTAGTTACTGATAACTGAGGTTTTTGTAACTATTCTTTTGTGTAAAAACCCCATATTTAAATAGTAAAGAGAGGGTAAATATCAATCCTATGCAAGAAGCGTATATATCATTTATATCATAGATGTTTTCTCCTCCCAAATCATGAATTTTTAGTTCTTGAGTGATTACAAATACCGCCGAAAGAAATCCACTTATCAAATACAAAAACTCATCCTGAAATAAGTTTCTATCAAATCGCTCTCTACACCAATTCCTAAAAACAAATAAAATAGTACTTACTGAAGATAACCCTAATACAGCCTCTGCAAAGTTGGGATAGGAAAAAAGTGCCGTAGTAAAAAAACTATCTGGAATAGTTGAAATAGCCCAAGGTCTGAGTATCCCTTTTATTATTGGAAAAGTTAAAAAAACAACTAAGTAAGTATACAGAATAGGCTTGCTATATCGATATTCCGTTCTAAAACGATTGTTAAAAGAATCCTCTGTAGTAATAAAGGGACTCATCACTTTTCCTCTTCCAATTCTTTAAGTGATTCTTCGAGAGCATTCATCTGTTTCTCATATCTACTACACTGCCCTCTTTTGGATAAGAAATAGGAAAGAAGCCCTAATAAAAGGGAAGCAATCAGTGAATAAACAATAAATTTAGGATTTGTAAATGCACCAATTCCTCGTACATAAGATACTATTGTAAGTATTAGGATGGTAAAAGGAAGTACAAAGGTATCCGAAAATATTTTAGCTTTTATAGCACCGCTAAGTATTTTTATAACACTATTAATTGACGTTTTTAAATCAGATTCATATTCCTCAATTTTAATAACCTTCCTATAACTATAGAAATTAAAGATAGAAATGAAGGCGATAACTAATCCAAATATTAAATAGAAAATCCCCGTTTCTATATTTGTTATTTTATCAAATAATAATTCCTCTCGATTGAACGCAAGAATTGAAAAGCCAAGCATAAAAACTGAAATAGTTCCTGCATATAAAACCTTCTGCTTCATTTGCCTTTTTACTTTAGAAATGGCCGTATTAGATTTTTGCTTAATAAGTTCACGTATTCCCTCTTCACTTATGAAATAACCTTCTCCAAGCTCATTAGATGTTTTCTGCCATACATTTTTTAGTTGTTCTAATTCCATGCTAGGCCTCCACTATATCTTTTAGCTTATTACGTATTCTAGTCATTTTAACACGTACATTATTCTGAGTAATGCCTATTATATCAGCAATTTCTTCGTTATCACGATCTTCTAAGTATAGTATTATTATTGCTTTTTCAACTTCATTTAGTTGATTAATTGCAATTCTTAGCATTCTTTTTTCTTCACCAAATTCTTCCTCTTCATTTTCAAGAGAAAACTTATCCAGATGCTCAGGTAATACAGAATCCTCTTTCTTTTTCTTTGCCTTTCTCAAATGCTGAATCGAAATGTTAAAAGCTACCCGATACATCCATGTAGAAAATTTAGCATCGCCCTTAAAAGAGGGATATGACTTCCACAAGTGAATTAAAATTTCCTGAAATAAATCTTTACGGTCCTCACTATTATCACAGTACATATTACACACTTTATGCACTATGCCCTGTGACTTTTCAAGCCTTTCTAAAAACTCTTTTTCAAGAGAGCTACTATTCAAACCAGATATACTAAGTTAGTTAACCTTCTAGAAGGTATGTTGAAGAAAAATTCATAGAATTACAGTAACTATAAATTTTTTCAAAAAAAAAGCCATACCTAACGGCATGGCTTTTAAAATTTGTACTCATATTAATTAACTAGCTGCGTCAACCATATGAGTTGTAGTAATACCAAAGTGTTCATAAAGTTCTTCAGCAGGACCAGATTCTCCAAAAGTATCCAGACCTATTGCTTTCCCTTCCGTTCCAATATAACGTTCCCACCCAAAAGTAGAGCCCGCTTCAATTGAAACACGATTAGTTACTGATTTTGGAAGTACACTTTCTTTGTATTCTGCAGATTGCTTTTCAAATAAATCCCAGCTAGGCATACTTACTACTCTAGCATCAACACCTTTTTCTTTTAGTTCCACTTTAGCGTTAACAGCAAGATGGAGCTCTGATCCTGTTCCAATAAGAATTGTATCTGGAGTTTCCTTTTCAGAATCTGAAAAAATGTATGCACCTTTCGAAACTAAAGAAGCCGCATTTTTTTCTGATCTTTTATAAGTCGGCATTCCTTGTCTAGTAAGTACTAATACCGTAGGACTACTCGTATTCTCTATAGCTGTTTTCCAGGCGTAAGCAACTTCATTCGCATCTCCCGGTCGAAGAACTGAAACATTAGGAATTGCACGAATACTTGCTAAATGCTCAACAGGTTGGTGAGTTGGTCCATCTTCACCTAATCCAATACTATCGTGTGTCATTACAAAAATTGATGGGATTTTCATTAATGCTGCTAATCGTAAAGCTGGTCGCAGATAATCCGTAAAAACAAAAAAAGTAGCCCCAAAAGGAACTACGCCACCATGTAATGCCATCCCATTTACAGCTGCTGCCATTCCAAATTCACGCACGCCATAATGAATCGTTCTTCCTGCAGGTGTAATTGCACTATATTCGCCTTCACCATCTATATCTGTTTTTGTACTTGGAGCGAGGTCAGCTGAACCTCCAAATAAGCTCGGGACTGCACCTTTTATTGCATTAATTACTTTTCCAGAAGATGCACGAGTTGCTGGTCCATTTTCAGTTATTTCAAACTCTGGAAGAGCCGCTTCTAATTCTTCTGTAGAAATATCTCTACTTATCCATTTTGTGAATGATTTAGATTCCTCACTAAAAGCATTGGAGTATTCTTCAAAATTATTATTCCACTCCAACTCTTCTAATGCTCCTTTTTTCACTTCATTTCTAAACACTTCTAAAGCTTCGTCAGCAATATAGAAACTTTTCTCTGGATCCATTCCATATACTTCTTTAGTACGTTTAATCTCATCATCACCAAGAGGTGAACCATGTGATGATTCTTTACCTTCTTTATTTGGAGACCCAAACCCAATTTTTGTTTTACAAACAACTAAAGAGGGTTTATCCTTAATAGATTGAGCTTCTTCAATAGCCGTAGCTATTTGACTATGATTATGACCATCAATCTCAATTACATGCCATCCATAAGCCTCAAATCTTTTATTTACATTTTCAGTAAATGCGAGTTCTGTTGATCCTTCGATAGAAATCATATTCGAATCGTAGAGATATATCAATTTCCCTAATTTCATATGTCCTGCCATTGAAGCGGCTTCATGAGATACACCTTCCATCAAATCTCCATCACTTACAATAGCATATGTATAGTGATCAACAATTTCATGCCCTTCTTTATTAAATGTACCTGCAAGATGACTTTCCGCCATTGCCATTCCAACTCCTGTAGCAAAACCTTGACCCAAAGGACCAGTAGTAGTTTCTACGCCTGGTGTCATACCATATTCTGGATGTCCAGGAGTTTTACTTTTGATTTGACGAAAGTTTTTTAAATCATCCATCGAAACATCATAACCTGTAAGATGCAAGAGGCTGTAAATCAACATTGAACCGTGACCTGCAGAAAGAATAAAACGATCTCGATCAACCCAATTTGGATTTTTAGGATTATGTTTTAAATATTTAGTCCATAGAACATAAGCTACATCAGCCATTCCCATAGGCATTCCTGGGTGACCTGAATTAGCTTTTTGAACACCATCCATTGACAAGGTTCTAATTGTATTAGCACAAAGTTGATCGAGCGTTTGGTTAGGCATCATCAAATACTTATTGAAGTTATTTTTTTAGTGACTTAAATATAGAAAATTATTTTGAGCAAAATATCTCCTTTTTATTAGGAGAATATTGCGCATAAAAAAACCTTCCTAACAATAAGAAAGGTTTTTATAGAATAGATCTTAAAAACTCAATTTTAAGGATTTGCGCTTTCACACTTCAATTCAAACTCCATTTTGTGTTCTGAAGGCGCTCTAAATGAGCCATAAGAAGCACTCTTTAAAGCTGAACAAGCATTTCCTTTATCATCTTTAGCCTGATACGCAATTCCTAGTTCAAAATAGATTTTAGCTTTATCAGTGTTACCACCTTTCTCAAAACTTAGAGCTTGGTTTGCATATCTAATTGCATTATCTCTATTACCTAGCTTGTTTGATGCTTCCGCTAATCGGTAATATGAATCTGATGATTCTGAATTATATTCTAATGACAGCTTCAAAGTTTCGAGAGCAGTTGTATTTTGACCTTGCTCAATTGATTTAGATCCTCTAAATAAAAGCTCTGCATGAGCTGAACCCGTTGCTTGTCTTACTACTGCAGCATCATTTACAGTTTCACCAACGGTAATAGCTTGATTAAACCAATTTATTATGCCATCTAAATCTTCTGGATCTGTTTTCTTATGTACTAACCCTTTCTGGTAGTAGGCTTTTGCATAATTTGAATTCGTTTGAATTGCATTATTCAAAGCTGCATCAGCCCCTGCAAAATCTTCTCTTTTGAACAACATAGTTGCTTTCTGATAATACAATTGAGCGAGCACCCCTCTGGAACGTGATTGGACTTCTGTATCACCTGAGGTTGCTCCCACTTCTCTAGATTCGTCAAATTCAGCAATAGCGGCGTCAAGGTTTACAACTGTTGGGCTACCTTGAAAAGACTTATAAGCAGCAGCAGCTTTAGCGAAATATAATTTTGGTATAGCTTTTTCAGAACGGTCTTTAATATCCTGTCCTTCTGTTCCTAAACTAGTAGCAATTGAAATTGCTTCTTGATATTTAGAAATAGCCGTTACATACTCGTCTGACTGTGCAAGTCCTTGAGCTTCATTATATGCATTGATTGCATCTGTTATTGATTGTTGTGCGTTTACAGCAACAGAAGTCATCGCAATTACAAATAGTAAAAATATTCTCTTTAAATCCTTCATAGTCATTATTTTTTTAGTTCGATTAGAGCAAGTGACCAATTTAATAAAAAATGGTCTTTTAATTAAAACCTTTAACTCATTAAATTTTAAAATTATTGTTTTCTAGTCAGTTTATGCGATCTAGTGTTTATTTCTATCAAAAATGAAAATTAGGCTTAGGCTCATGCACCTTATAAAATTCACAAATATGTTTTACTCCTTCCTCACAACTATCGGTAACTATAAAAAGATCAGTATCCTTCTCTGATATAGTTCCCCATTCTTTCATTGTTCCATTAATCCAATCAGTGAGACCTTTCCAGTATTCCGATCCAAATAAGACAATGGGTATTTTTGAAATCTTTTTAGTTTGAATTAGAGTTAAACTTTCAAATAATTCATCTAATGTACCAAAGCCACCTGGAAAAACTACCAAAGCTTGAGAGTATTTTACGAACATTACCTTTCGCACAAAGAAATAATTAAAATTGATTTTGTATTTAGGATCTACATACGCATTAATTCCTTGTTCGTGAGGTAATTCAATACCAACACCTACTGATTTCCCATTACTTTCTTTAGCTCCTTTATTGGCTGCTTCCATAATTCCTGGACCGCCACCTGATATCACCCCAAAACCTTTTTTGGTTAATTGTGATGCGAATTCATCCGCTAGTTTATAATATTTATGATCCGGCTTAGTTCTTGCAGAACCAAAAATGGTAACGCAGGGGCCAATTTTAAACAATTTATCATAACCCTCTACAAACTCTCCCATAATCTTAAATACACTCCAAAGGTCACTGGAAGAGCCTTCTCTATAATTTTCTGGAATCGCACGATTACTATTATTTAGATCTTTATCCATATCTATATTTATTTTTTACTAATGAAAGAAAATGATACCGATACTGATGGAATTGCCCCAAAAGCGGGGATAGCTATCAAATCTGGCTTAACATAGGTATTCATTGATAGATCATCCGAAACATCAAATGATCTTAAATGAGCAAATACATACGCATCAATTACATTTAGCGCATACGCTAATCCAACCGTTACATAAATAAAATCTCTTCGATTCCTTAAGAAGTTTCTGTTAGACTTCAAACTACTTGTGTTTGCTCCTATTAAATAACTTGGAGTTGTACCAAACTTTAAATCAGTATTCACATCGAATGAGTTATAATATGCTGCTCTATAATCATGATATTGCTTTGTTAAATACACACTATAATAAGTCAAACCTCCTAACAATCCATAAACCAATGGTACTTTCCATGCTTGTTTATTTGTTACTTGTCCCCACCCAGGAAGAATTAAAGACCGCCTAAGTACTGCTTTAGGATTCGGAAACTCTTGTTGTTCTGCCTCAGCTTTTATCGAAATTGAAGAAGGAAGAAAAGTAGGTTGTAGAGAAAATTCTTGTGCTTGAACTTGGCACAAAATTAAGAATACTATTAAAAGAAATAATGACTTAAATAGAGTCAAAAATGGAAAGTATTCGTTCAAGGTCTTCTTCTGAGTAATATTCGATCTTAATTTCTCCACCTTTCGCTTTTGGTTTGATATTTACTTTTGTGCTAAAAGTACGTCTTAAGCGAGTAGAAATTTCATCGTAAAAAGGATTCTTTGGCTCTGGTTTTGAAGATTTCTTCTTTGAAGAATCTATATCGAGGTTTCTTACAGCATCTTCGACTTGACGAACCGACCAACCTAATTTAATGATCTTATTTAGTAGTTTTTTTTGAACTTCGTGATCCTCTATCGTAATTAAAGCCCGTGCATGACCGGTTGAAATTAAATTAGATATCAATGATGCTTGAATGAAATCTGGGAGATTTAATAAGCGCAACATATTGGTAACCGTTGTACGATTTTTTCCAACACGATTTGCAACTTCAGCTTGGGTATAATCAAACTCTTCTAAAAGCCTTTTATACCCCATTGCTACTTCCAATGGATTCAGTTCTTCACGCTGGATATTTTCGATTAAAGCAAAAGCCATACTTTGCTCATCATCAGCTTCGCGGATATAAGCTGGTATTTCGTCCATACCAGCTAATTTTGAAGCTCTAAGCCTTCTCTCACCACTAATAAGCTCGAATCTCTTTTCGCCAATATATCGAACGGTAATAGGTTGAATAAGACCGTGCTTTTTTAAAGAATCAGCTAGTTCTTCTAGTCGTTCTTCATCAAATTCTTTTCTGGGTTGATTCGGATTTGCTCGAATATGATCAACTGGAACATTTAGAATAATATTAACACGCTCTTCCGGTACAACAATATTCTTTTCTACTCCTACCGGCTTAGAGGATGAAGATTCACCTTTTTTTGCTTTTTCTTCATCAGATTCATATTCAGGAAAAAATGCTCCTAATCCTCTACCAAGTACTTTTTTACTAGCCATAATCTCCTCAGTTAGAAAGTATTGGACTATTCTTGAACATTTTTCTGTTTTTCTTGATTATCTCTCGAGCTAATGACAGATAGTTCTTAGATCCAACACTTGTTGAATCATAAAGTAAAGCAGGTTTACCAAAACTTGGGGCTTCAGCTAATCTTACATTTCGAGAAATAACCGATTTAAAAACCCTGTCATCAAAATACCGCTTAACTTCCTCTGCAACTTGATTAGAAAGACGTGTACGGGTGTCATACATTGTAAGTAGTACCCCTTCAATATCTAACTCTGGGTTAAGATGCTGCCGAACAATTTTTATGGTATTTAAAAGCTGCCCAAGACCTTCAAGAGCAAAATATTCACACTGAACAGGAATTACGATAGAATCTGAAGCCGTAAGTGCATTTATTGTAAGCAAACCTAGAGATGGAGGGCAATCAATAATCACAAAATCATAACGTTCACGGAGATCAGATATAGCTTTTTTAAGAATTCGTTCTCGTTCTTCTCTATCAATCATTTCAATTTCAGCACCAACAAGATTGATATGAGCGGGTACTAAATCCAAAAAATCGAGCTCAGTCTGTCGAATAGATTCATTTACATCTGCACTACCAATCATTACTTCGTAAATGGAATTTGTTACCGTTTTCGAATCAATCCCTAATCCACTTGTAGTATTACTTTGGGGATCGATATCAATAACAATGGTTGGGTGCTCAATGGCTGCAAGACTAGCCGCAAGATTAATTGCCGTGGTTGTTTTTCCTACACCACCTTTCTGGTTGGCAATTGCTATAACTTTACCCATCAAATATTTCCTGCTTTATGGAATGAACGATTCTTATCTAAATTTTAATATAAAGCGAGCCTTTCTCCGTTACAAAAAAACTTATTAACACATTTACCAGAAGTTATCCACATAAAAAAGGCAACCTATTGGTTGCCTTGAATTTATCGAGATGAACTTGTTAACACAATCTTACGAGTTGAAGGAGCAAATCCTGTTTCAGAATTTATGAGCTTGAGTTTCGAATAACTTTGATCAACTTCTAACTGGAGTGTCTGGGAATTATCAGACTGAATCGATGTTCCTGCGAAGTGAAGATTATTGCTTCTATCAACCCAAGGTTTTATCGTTTTTGTTATTCCAGTAGTTTCTATCGTATCTGTTTGTGTATAAGCTTGTCCGTTTGAAAAATAAATTGTTGTTGAAATTATTAAAATTGCTATTGCTGCTGCAGCTACCGACCTAGACATAAAAGAAGTCCATCGGTTTGAACGTTTTAATTGTTCTCGCCGCGCCTTTATGGCATCGCTTGCAATCTTTGTTGCAAGATCAGGTGGTGGTTCCCAAATTGGTAACTTCCCAAGTTTCTGATACGTTTTCCTTAAACTTTCGACTTCAATCAAAAGATTTTCATCGTTCATCATTTCTCGTTCAAATTCGATCTCCTCAGAGGGGTCCATTTCCCTCATCAGATATCGAATAGAAAAATCATCATTTTTTTGCATGCTTTAACTCTAATTGTCTTTCTTCTTCAAAATACTTTCGAAGGTTAATTAACGCATATCTCATACGGCCTAGTGCCGTGTTGATAGATACGTTAGTCAATTCTGCGATTTCTTTAAAGGGCATTTCGTAATAATGCCTCAAAAGTACAACTGATCTTTGTTCCTCAGGTAATTTCGAAATATGACTCATTAGACTAGACTTCATTTCTTTGTCAACCATTTGGTCATCAGCATCAACAATGCTTTCGTCTTCGAGTCGATCAAAATAATCCATTTTGGAATCTTCATCGGTGTACCACGAGTTAACGTCGCTAAATCGTTTTTGTTTTCTAATATGATCAATTGTTGCATTATGAGCAATTCGCATTACCCAAGCTATCCATTTACCTTGTTCATTGTAGGTGTCGTCCATTTTGGTAACAACCTTTGTAAATGTTTCCTGAAAAATATCGTTAGCAGTTTCAGGATTTTGAATCATACTATATATATACGAATAGATTTTAGACTGGTGACGATTCATAAGCTCATTAAAAGCAGATTCATCAGCTTTACGTCTGAATAATTTTACAAGTTCTCTATCCTTTAATGAAGAATAATTTTTTTTCCCAGTATGTCTTTTCAATAGTTCCATAATATTCACCCCTATTTGGGTTAGGCTCTTTGTTTAAGATAACAGAATCAGGAAATCAATAAATCCGACTAAACAATCTTTAACAAAGAGCAGTTTTATCAAAATTCTTTGCTTTAGTAGTTAATACGAAAAACAAGTCCTTTTGGCTTGGGTCTATGTTACAATGTGATGCTCAAGCTCCATATCACATGATGATGTGAGGCTTCACATTAGTATTACACTTAACGACGAGTTAACCCCTAAAGTAGTTGAATATTTTTTCGCCCAATTTGTTTCCTACTAACTCTACTAATCTCTCCTTGCTGACTTTCTTAATTTCTTTAACTGAACCTAATTCTGTTAGTAGTTTTTTTGATGTCTTTGCACCTACCCCTTCTATCTCAGTTAATTCAGTAACAAAAGTTCTCTTAGCTCTTTTCTGGCGATGGAATGTGATTGCAAATCTATGGGCTTCATCTCTGGCTTGCTGTAATAACTTTAGGGCAGTTGATTTCTTTGGAATCATATATGGTTCTGACCGATTGGGTACAAATACTTCTTCCAGTCTTTTTGCTAATCCTATGATTTCACATTCTCCGTAAAATCCAATTTCCTTTAAGGCTTCCACAGCAGAACTCAATTGCCCTTTTCCACCATCTACTACTATTAAATCCGGAATTTGAAGTCCATTTTTCATTACCGCAGAATATCTTCGGGTCAAGATTTCTTTCATTGAAGCGAAGTCATCTGGGCCTTCCACTGTTTTTATATGAAATCGTTTGTATTCACTTTTTCTAGGTTTCGCATCAACAAAGGAAACCATAGAAGCCACTGGATCTGTACCTTGAAAGTTGGAATTATCAAAACATTCAATTCTTCGCGGTAGGCGTTTCAGTTTAAGATGTTCCTTTAGTTCCTTAATCGCATGTGGAATTCGATCTCGTTCGGCTTTTTCTTTTTCTAATCTACGTTCGTTTAAATGTAGACGAGCATTTGAGTTTGCCATTTTAATAAGCTGAGCTTTCTCTCCAATTTGAGGAACATTAACAGGTACTTTCTTTCCCTTTTCTTGATAGAGATAATCTACTAACGGTTCGTCGTCAGTTATTGCATGACTCAAATAAACCTCATCAGGAATGGCCGCAGTATATTGACCAGTATAATAATCCTCTACGAATGACTGGAGCAAATCTCCAATTTCTAATCCATCGATATTTTTAAGAAAGCGATGGAATTTCCCAATTAACTTCCCTTCTCTAACCTTAAATAAGACTCCACAGGCTTCCCCAATATCTTCAGCTACGCTCATTCCAAAAACATCCCGATCTACTTTCTTATCGTCTACCATTTTCATTTTTTGGGAATAACGCTCTACGGCTACCAAACTATCCCTCAATTTTGCGGCTTCTTCAAAAGCAAGTGCATCTGAAGCAATATGCATCTCTTCTTTTATATCTCTAATTAATGCTTCAGAATGACCATTTAATAATCGCTCTACTTTCTTAATGGTTTCTTGATACCGTTCATCATCACCATCTCCAGAACAATTTTGAAGATAATCATCAAAACAGGAATGCCATTTAGGTACTCCCCGAGTTTTATCTATGTTTTTAATACTTACTGCACAGGTACATAAATCGAAGGCTTTACGAATGGTTTCCAACATCCGTTTCATATTTATTACGCTATCATAAGGACCGTAATATTTGCTTCCATCTTTGATAATAGTTCGTGTAGGATAAACTCTTGGCTTTTGATCTTGAGTGACACATATATAAGGATAGGATTTATCATCACGATACATAATGTTATACCGTGGTTGAAACTGCTTTATGAAATTATTTTCGAGTATTAGCGCTTCAGCCTCAGAATCGGTAACCACTACTTCTAAATCATCAATTTTGGAAACCATGGTTTTAATACGACCATCCGTTGAACGGGAATCCTGAAAGTACGAACGAACCCTATTTCGGAGTTTCTTAGCCTTCCCTACATACAAAACACTTCCACTTTTATCCCGATAAATATACACCCCAGGCGATAACGGTAAATTTGCTACTTTTTCTGAAAGTTCGATTCTTTGATCCTCTTCACTCATAACTTAAAGATAAGAAAAAACTCCCCTCTTTTGGGGGGCTCTTATACAATGAAAACCACGTAACTTTTAATTTTTAAAACCGTTTTTCAAGTCTGATTGATATTAAAATCAAAATCGATTTCCTCCTTAAGTACTTCTTATAAAAATTTGACCGAAGCCAATAGTTGCTTCATCATCGAGTAGCCATATCCAATCTCTTTTTTAGAGTAGTAGAAATAATCTTCTAGAACCTTTGGGGTAACCGAATCAATTTGATTTTCTTTTAAATACCCAAGAAATAATCCTAACCCACTTTTGTACGCCCTTATGGTATTTCCACTAAAATTTCTAAGCGTAAGATGATGATTGTACTTTGTTAATAAATCAGCTTTATTCATGATATTCTTATTATTTATAGGAATAGCAAAAATAAAACTTAAAAATGAAACTCGGATATCAACAATAGTATGCGTGATACTCTTATGTTCTATGCAATTTAACCCAAACCAACAATGTTAGGAGAAATAAAGAAAGTTCAATTACGAAAAATATGGAAAAACGAGGCTTATGATTTTACGCCTTGGCTTGCCGAAAATTTAGAACAAATTGGAGAAGCAATCGGACTTGAATTGGAATTTGATTCTAAAGAAGTTTCTGTTGGACCTTTTTCTGCCGACATTCTTGCGAAAGACACAGGAACTGACAAATTTGTAGTAATTGAAAACCAACTTGAGAAAACAAATCACGACCATTTAGGAAAGTGCATAACTTATGCTTCAGTTCTTGACGCTTCAGCAGTTATTTGGATTGCTTCAAAATTTACTGACCAACACAAAAAAGCATTGGATTGGCTGAATGACCATACTTCTGACGAAATTGGATTTTATGGAATAAAAGTGGAATTATGGCAAATTGACAATTCTCAACCTGCTGTTCGATTTAATGTTGTGAGTGAACCGAATATTGCGGTTAGACAAGCAACTAAAAGAAAAGAACAAGGGGAACTTTCCGAAACGAGAAAAACGCAATTTGAATTTTGGACAGCGTTTAGAGAAAAATTAGAGAATTCTGGAAAAATCCGCTCTTTGCAAACACCAAGACCACAATATTGGTTTGATATTGCATTAGGAAAATCTGGAATACATTTATCGAACACATTTAATACTGACCGAAATGAAATTGGCGCAAGAGTTTATATTCACAACAAAAAAGTTGATGAATGGCTACCATATTTCGAGTCTAAAAAAGACATTATCGAATCTAAAATTGGTTCTGAATTGACTTGGAATCCAAATCCGAACAATAAAGACAAGGTAATAACTTTGACTAAACATTTTGAATTGGAAAATAAAGAGAATTGGAAAGAAGCGATAAACTGGCTTGCCGAAAATTCGATTAAGTTTAAAGAGACATTTGCGAAAATAATAAAAGAAAAAACTGCATAGAACAATGTGTATAATTCATTGCTAGTTAGAGCCTACTTACGAAAGTCCTCGCGGACTTTCTATCTGTGATTTATTTGCTAACTTTAGTGCTTAAACACGCAACGAAATCATACACTAGACCGTTGTGCTTCATTTAAATAAAACATTAGTTAATGGCAAAAATCTTTAGAAAAATAAGACAGAATATGATTAAGGATAAAAAGGTCATTAATTACCTTCTTTATGCTATTGGAGAAATTGTATTAGTGGTAATTGGAATTTTAATTGCGCTAAGTATCAATAATTCAAATGAATTAAGAAAAACACATGAGGCAGAGAAAGTCTATCTAAAAGAAATAAAGAGTGATCTAATTCAAGATACCTTATTGTTGTCTCAAGTCATTCAGGATCACAAATGGCGAATTGCTCAATTAATGTCTCAAGACTCTACTATTGACTTCGTTTTTGAAGAAATTATTGGTGAGCTTCCTAAAGTGGAAGGAGTATCTGAATTAGAATATATTTTCTTTACAGACAGAAAATTTCGACCAAAAATTGGAACTTATAATTCAATGATATCTGAAGGAAAATCAAACATTATAAGCAATCGGGAGCTATTTAATACTATTCAAAACATCTATGAATTAGAAGCCCAAAATATCATCAATATCGGAGAGGATGTATTGGATCGTTCTAATGAATTACGAAATAAATATGCTTATGAAATAAAATATGGTGATTTTGGCTCACCTATTACAATTACAGATAAACGAATATTAGCTGACATTTATATTTCATCGAGACAACTTAATTATTATACAAGGCAATCCGTTTTATTAAAAAAGAGCATAACAGAATTAATCGAGCTCATAGATATTGAATTCCAATCATTAGAATAACCAAGGTCTATAATATTTGTAACAAACTTCAATCTAACACGCCATATAGGTCTAAAGAAATAAAATGAATAATCAAATTCTACTATTACTGGCCTTAGTATTACTAAGTGCGTGTAACGACTCATCTAGACCCAGCACTACCAACCAGCCTACGCTAACCGATTATCAGCTTGGCGAGAAATGGGTCTGGAAATATAAAGGTGTGACTACTGAAGGAGAAGTACGCTCAGATGGAACAGATACAAGGCAAATAGTAAGTTTTGACGGATCCCTAGGTATGACTATAGGCAAAGATACTATACCTGTTGCCGATATCGTCAAACCAGAGGTAAGCGAAACACCTAAGTACGACTGGCCTTTAGAAGTAGGTAAAAAATGGAAATATGAAAATAGTTGGACGAGTCAAGATGGAACTACTGGAAACCAAATTCAGAATGCCGAAGTACTGTCATTCCAAGAAGAAACAGTAGAAGCGGGAACATTCATGGTCTACACAATTAAATACACGGGAAAAACGACTAATTCTAGAGGATATAGCGCAAATGAAACCGAGGTTTGGTTATATGCACCTGCTGTAAAAAACTTCATTAAGCTCACTCAAAATCAAGGTGATTTTCATTACGTGGAGGAGTTAATCGAATATTCAAAACCAAAATAAATAAACGAAAGCACAACAATGGCTATAAGTAATTGCTTGTTCTCGCTTACTTCTGAAAATCCTCGCGGAT
>CAXBBW010000006.1:0-224165 GCA_963974345.1 uncultured Balneolaceae bacterium
GATGTCAGAGTTTACAATCTAGGTGAGGGCATCCTTTTTGTAAAGATCAATCGTTTCAAACGGATACTGAATCGAGTTCAGCACAGGCTTCGATTAGAGTTCGGAAATTAATAATTTTAACTCGACTCGCCACGCGTTAAGGGAGCAAATATAGCCCAGATGATCAGGGAAGAGTTATTATTGCGGATACCAATGTAGATCCGAATCAGCTGGTTACGATCAACCTATCTTTGATTGGACAATCAATTGCTAATATTAAAGCAGAATCTCTATATGCCCCTAGAATTGATGCCATTAATACCTTTGAAAATCCTGATGCCGTTTCTCCTGAAATACTGACTATAGACAGCTCGGGAACGGTAACCTTAAGACCTCAGTCTGTTTCTGTATTTATTAATGAAGACTGAAGAATCTGCCCCACATTCAGGAATTAAATCAATACCAAATTTCCTTAATTCTGAAAAAGACGTTCAGCTACCATAGAAAGGTAGAGTTTACAGTTCATCCAGGTGTGGCCACCATCCGAAATAAAGTATTCATACTCAATACCTTTTTCGTCCAGTACTTCCGTATATGGATCGATACCGCGTTTGGTAAAGTCATCACTACCAACACCCATCCAAAACATGTTCAGGTTTTCATTGGTTACTTGCGGATTTTCAAAGGCGTCAGCATTATTTAGTTCAATCTCATCTACACGCATCCCCGGCGCAAACCCAATTACCCAAGAAAACAAATCGGTATTATTTAACCCGAAGTACAAACTGGTTCCACCACCACCCGAGAACCCTGCAATAGCACGGCTTTCTGCTTCTTTTTTCACCCGGTAATTTCCTTCCACGTAAGGCATCAGGTTATTCATAAAATCTTTTTTGAACTCCTGAAGGTTTTCCCATTCCCTGAGGCTACCAGATGACTTACTAATTACTGGATACGCACGACCATACGGCATCGCAATAATCATCGGTTCTGCTTTCCCTTCTGCTATCAGGTTATCTAGGATGATATTCGCCCTGCCAACTTTGGTCCAGGTTTCTTCGGTATCGGTAGTTCCGTGCAATAAATATAAAATAGGATATTCCTTATCTGGATTGTCATTATATCCGGGCGGAGTGTACACAACCAAAGGGCGTTCACCCAATTCTGGTGATGTGTATAAGTGATAGGAAACCGTACCGTGAGGAACATTCTGAATAGTATGCACGAGTGGCTCATCACCGGTAACTTCTACTATACTGGCTTGAAACCCTTCATTTGGAAACTTCATACTGTTTTTGGGATCTGCTACGCTAACACCATCCACAATAAAATTGTAAGGATACATATCCGGATCAATCGGACCAACGGTGACCGACCAGAGACCTTCATCATTTTTAGTTAGATCAGCCAGTCCTTGCATAAACTGCCCGCTTAGTTTCACTTCTTTAGCATCAGCGGCCAGATAGCTAAATGTTACGGTATTGTCATCGTGTACTACTGGTGATTCAAACACCGGGCCACCCCATTGGGCGTAACTTATTCCGCTGCTAAGAATCAAGATTGTTAAAAAGAGAGCTGTTTTTTTCATGGCTAATAGAATTTTGTTTTCTTAATTCGTTTTAGATTCTGGAATTACTTCCATGCTTATCATCCATCTGAAAATAGGAAGAGTCCATTCTTCGATAGGTTCCCGCAGAACAAATCCGTGGTCTCCTGTAGGATAAAGATGCAGTTCAGTAGCTACTTTATTTTTGAGAAGTTCTTCATAGTATCGGATGCTGTTTTCAACTACAACGAGTCCATCGTCTCCGCTGTGGGTAATGTATGCCGGTGGAGTGTTTTCGGTGACCTGTAAGTCATTTGAATATAAGTCCACTATTTCCTGTGATGGATTTTCTCCGAGCAGTTCATTTTTTGAGCCTTGGTGAGTTAGTTCATCCTGCATACTTATAACAGGGTAAATCAAAATCTGAAAATCAGGACGCACACTGGTTTCTTCTGGATTATTAATGTGTACTTCATCGAAATGAGTAGCAGCTGTGGAGGCAAGGTGTCCGCCTGCCGAAAAGCCCATAATTCCAATTTTGTCTCCATCTAAGCCCCATTCACCTGCCCGTTCACGAACCAGTTTAATCGCCTGCTGTGCATCCTGCAGAGGGGCAATTGTTTTATTTACTTGTAGGGTATCTTCCGGTAACCGGTATTTCAGAACAAAAGCAGTAACTCCGTTTCGGGCAAATTCTTTAGCGGCACCTACTCCTTCGCCTTCAAATACAAGTACGCTATACCCGCCACCTGGACAAATTATTACTGCGGCGTTTGTCGCATTACTTTCATCCGGCCTGTATATTTCAAGTGTTGGAGTAATCACTTTCCTAATGAAGCCGGGCCGGGGATCAGTGTCTGAGCCTGTGGTTAGGTTATTTGGTACTTCTGCTGGGTATAAAGGGATAACCTGCTGACCAACAACAGTAATTGGTAGGAAAGCTAAAAATAAGAGGATAAACTTCTTCATACTTTTCAGAGTTTGTTTTTATTTAATTTCAGAAACATTCTCGGGTAGTTTAATATTTTCCCGATCATAGCCCATTAATTTCAGTATTTGAACGGCATATCTTGTTCCAAGTATTCGATATCCTTCTGGAGTAAAATGCAGGCGATCGCGCCGTGCCGGAGCTCCAGATGAAGATATCACATAAGAATTTGGAATGGTTTGAGGCAACGCTCCGATAATTTCATTCATACTGGCACATGCTCCCTGTTGGTCTTCATGCACAACCTCTCCCGCCAGCAATGGAACTTCATCACTGTTAAGATTAAGATCTTCAAGCAGATTGTTGTAAATCCCCTTCACCTTTTCCGGCCATTCTTCATCTCCGGTGTTAGATTCACCCTGATGAAGTAATATTCCTTTTATAACGCCTTTATTTTGAGCCTCTTTAGCTCTATCAATCAGATATTGATACGGATTTCCATCATAAGTTTTGATGATGCCTTCCATCCAATCAGGTGCAGTAGATGCATATTCCTGAAAATTGTCTTTCTGAAACAACTCAATTTTACTCCCTGCTACGGCGACACTAACAATACCGACTTTAATGTTTTCGGGAAGGTTTTCCACCAAAGTTCTTCCAAAATAATCTGCAGGACTCAGCCCGCTATTTGGTCGGCATAGCGGAGCACTGGCCGTATACCAGGTCCCCTTTTGGCGTTCAAGCTCCGAAAAATCAACTGAAGCATATACCTGAAATCGTTCGTTCTCATAGTTTTTATCCTTTTCTTCAAGCCCCGGGAAACCCTCCATATTTGACTGACCAAAAGCTATATAAATATGGAAATTCGGATCAGAGCTTTGTGAGTAGGCAGTATTTAATGAAAGTAATGCCACGAGTATAATGGAAATTAAAATGTTACATTTCATGAAATATTCAGATGTATAGAGTTGTATTTAGCCTGCCGATGGATCAAAACCAAAAATCTATTTTTTGAATAGCAAAGGTGCATATTGATAAAGAGAACGTCTCCATGACTGCCATTCATGCCCGGTTTCGGGAGATTCATAGTAGTGGTATTCAATTCCCTGCTTATCCAACATCTCTTTGAACGCTCCAATAGAACCTGGAAAAGGCTCCCCTTCTTTTGTACCCATTCCAAGCCATAGTACCTTCAGTTTTTCATTAACGTCATCTCCATCATCAAAGGCACCATTAAGAAAAGTTTTCGTATCAATCGGATCACTGCTTGGATAATTTGAGGTACCACTAAAGCCGCCGTAATGCGAGAATTTGTCGAGATGATTCATGGCAATTCGCATGGTTTGATTAGCACCCATCGAAAGTCCTGCAATAGCGCGGTTTTCACGGTCAGAGATCGTACGGTATTCCGAATCAATCATTGGAATGACCTCAGTGATTAGTACGCCTTCAAATACAGACATTGGACGCCCCTGACCCGATGGGTTTGGCTTATATGCATACCCGTTTTCCATCACAATAATCATAGGCTCAGCGTTACCCTCCGCAATCAAATTATCAAGAATAAGATTGGCATGACCCTGAGAAGACCATCCCGTTTCATCCTCGAAACTACCATGCTGTAAATAGAGAACCGGAAATTCTTTTTCAGGATTAGTCCGGTATTCTGCGGGAGTATAAACAAATGCCCTCCTGAACGACCCTGTTAGCTCTGAGTAATAGATATGCTCATTTACCGTGCCGTGGGGCACATTTTTATACGAGTAGAATTGTTTGTCGTATGCCGGAATTTCGATCCCACTTCCCCACCTTCCAGCACCATAAAAATACTTGGTTCCTGGATCCGGAACGGAAGCTCCGTCCACGTTCAGCTGGTAGTAATGAAAGCCCTCATCCTGAGGATCCGATGTTCCGGTCCAAAGACCGGCTTCATCTTTCACCATATCGTATTTTACCCCCCCAATATCGAGTTGAACCAAGTTGGCGTTAGAAGCTGAGATTTGAGCCCGCACACGTCCCTCGGAGTTAACCATTGGATATTTTTTGCCGGACTGATTTACCGAAGACGGTTTAAAATCCTCTACAACCGAACTCGTTTGCCCTAAAGAAAACGAGCTGGTTCCAAATAGGAAAGCCAGTGTTAAGAATAAAACCTGTTTCATATTAGTCCTGGAATAAAAGAGGAGCTAATTGGTATAGACTTCGTCTCCATGTCTGGAACTCATGAGCAGTACCTTCAGAAACATAAGAAACTGCATTAAAGCCTGCGTCTTTTAATGCATTTGCAGCATTATTAACTGCTTCAGGCCTTTCTTTGCTACCACAACTAAGAAAAATGAGCTTTACTTGAGACTTATCTTTTATGTCTTCCGGAGCATAGGTGCCTCCACTTAAAAGTGCATAATGTGAGAACACTTCAGGTTTATTAAGTGTAACGGTTTTTGTTTCCATACCGCCCATCGAGAGACCTCCCATAGCACGATTATCCTGATTTGCGATGGTCCTGAAATTTGCATCTACATAGGGAATAAGTTCATCAACGAGCACAGTTTGGAAAGGGTTGATATCGAAGTTCCTTAAACCACCAAACTTAATCTCGTTAGTCATTCCGTAAGTCATAACAATAATAAAAGGTTCACTTTTACCTTCTGCTATAAGATTATCCATAATCAGATTTGCACGCCCTTGATTAGACCAGGCAGTTTCATCTTCACCCCATCCATGTTGTAAATATAGGACAGGATATCTTTTTGATGGATTTTTATAGTATCTCGGAGGAGTATAAACAAATGCTCTTCTTGATATATTTGTGCTGGGTGAAGGGAAAAGAATTTGTTGAACGTTTCCGTGCGGTATGTTTTTCAGAGCATAGAATTCCTGATCGTGTGCAGGAATTTCGATACCGCTTTCCCATCGGATTGAACCATAATAATTCTGAGCGCCGGGATCATTAAACGTTCCACCATCTACTGTTAAATGATAATAGTGAAAGCCTTCATCCATAGGTCCTGCAGTTGTTCCTGTCCAGAATCCATCTTCACCTTTTGTAAGTTTCGTTCCACCTTGTCCACCAAGCCCAAGACTAACAACAACGCTTTCAGCATCCGGTGCTTCTACCTTGAAACGAGCATATCGCTGGGAATTAACCATTGGGTATTCTTTTCCAGGCTGATTTAATACAGAAGGAACGAAGTCTTCTTTTATTTCCTGCTCACTTCCCTGTGCAAAGCACAGAGAAGTAGCAAAAAATAATACGGCGATGAGTGTAAGAGATTTTTTCATGATAGTACCTAGTCCTGAAATGCAAGTTGGGCGAATTCATACAGACTTCTTCTCCAGCTTTGCCACTCGTGCGCGGTTTCTGGAGAAACGTAGAAATGTGTATTTAACCCCATTTCTCCAAGCTTGTCAGTATTTTCTTTTGGGTCTCCGCCAAAGCCTCTTCCTCCACCAAGCTCACTACTTCCGTAACTTATAAAAAGGAGGTCAATATTCTCCTTGAACTCAGGATTTGCTTCCACATCTTCAGGGCTGATGCTTCCGCCACTAAACATTCCTACCTGAGAGAAAACATCTGAATTTGGTAGAGTGATGGCACGGGTTTGCATTCCACCCATAGAAAGTCCTGCCATTCCACGGTGATCCTGGTCAGCAATGGTTCGGTATTTTTTATCAATCATTGGTATGATTTCGTTGATGAGGGTATTCTTGAAACCGTCGGCCCAGCCTTGTGGTGGCCATTGACGTGGGCGCTCTTCCTCTTCTTCATTTTCTTCCCCATCTTCTTCTTCATTTACAGGAGGTCTCGGGCGGAACCAATTTCCATCACTCATTACAATAATGAAAGGAACAGCTTTTCCTTCGGCAATAAGGTTATCCATAATGAGATTTGTTTTACCCTGGCTGGGCCATCCGAATTCATTTTCTCCACCACCATGTTGCAAGTAAAGAACCGGGTATCTTTTGTTTGTGTTTTCTTCATATCCGGGAGGAGTGTATACGAACGTGCGCTTCATGCTTTCGTTTATTTCTGAGTAAAAAATATGCTCGCTTACGGTTCCATGAGGCACATTTTTGAACGCATACTTTTCGTTATCATAAGCGGGAACTTCCACTCCACTTCCCCAGCGACCAGCACCATAAAAGTACTTGCTGCCTGGATCAGGTACAGAAGCACCATCGATATTTAACTGGTAGTAGTGAAAGCCTTCGTCTTGTGGTTCAGATTCCCCGATCCAAAAGCCTTCTTCATCTTTAACGAGGTCGTACTTCACCGCGCCAATATCCAGTTGCACATATTTTGCATCAGGAGCAAAAACTTTTGCCCGTACACGACCTTCTGAGTTTACCATGGGATATTCTTTCCCATTTTGGTTAGTAGGTGAGGGTTTGAAATTCTGTTTAACTTCTGCTTTACTTGTTTGGGCGATACTCATTGAGCTTAAACCCAGCAACATTAGCAACACTATAATTGATTGTTTTTTCATGGCTTTTACTTTGATTTTATGTTTACCTTTTTAATTTGCTTAGTTTTGTCACTCTTATTTAGTCCGAAACCGATATAAAATAAATTACTCCTTAGTGATCATTTTATTCCCTTGTTCTCAATGTTGAAATAATCAAAAGTTACCTCAAAAGGTGTAGAGGCATCATTATTTGACTGAAAGAATCTTCTGAATCGTGCAAACTGAGCAGGAAACTCCCCGTCTAATGCCATTAGCCCTGCACGAATATCTTTAAGTAGCACATTTACTTTACCAACTTCTTTAAAATCTTTACCATCAACTGAAAAGGAACCGGTATATGAATCTCCATTTTTCACCAATTTCAAGGTAAGTGCATTTAAGTCTAGTCCAAGATCCTCTAAGTTCAGATTTACTAAAGCAACTTGGTATCCGCCACTTTCTACTTTTAATTCTATACTACCTGGTTGTTCACCTGAACTACCGCGCCTTCCAAAAGTGCCACCATATACTAGTTTCACATAATTATCATCGTCTTGGTAGGCAATAATTCCAGCGTTTTCAGTAATACCTGAAGGTTTTCTTGAGAATCCAAGCTTAGTTTCTATGGTCCAGTCAGTATTGGCACTTTGAAGGATGATGTTCTTGGCACTATCATTTGCTTCTGAAATGTCTCCTTTTTCCGCAGTAATTTGGAGTGACCCTCGTTCTTTTGAAAGACTCCAGTTATCTGCGTTTTCTCGTATGATTTCCCACTGATTTCCAATTTTTCCAGACTGGAACTCATCACTTTTTGATACCACACCGAAATTTATGATGTATTCTTTTTTGTCTAAGGTGATATAATCAACCACTGAAATAGTTGCTGAACCGGGCACAGATTTGGCCTGGGTGATTTCAACCGAAACAGATGAATCAACCGGTTTAACTTCTACTTTCGGTGCTTTATCTGAGTCTTTTTTCATCAGATAGCTATACTGAGTAACCGCTCCACTAAACTCAGGAACAGCTTTTTTGTCTACTATGATTGAAGCAACATTCAAATTCGGCATAACTTTAATCGGAAAGCTATCCGATCTTGTTTTTCCATCAATGGTTACTGAAGCTGTAATGGTAGCAATACCTGTTCCTTTTGAAGTTACTATTCCGTTAATATCCACAGTTGCTACTGAAGGGTTATTGCTGGAATACATGACAGTTGCTTTTTTAATATCATAAAAACTGTCATCTGTTAAAGCTGCGGTAACACCAGCCTGAGTGCTACTTCCTTTCTCCATAACTACTTTTTCAGGTCGAGCAACAACTGTTTTAATTTCTGGTACAAATTCACCCTTCATTTCAACACTCACAGTTCCTTTTATGTCTTCGGATGAAGTCCCGATTTCGAAAATATAGGTTCCTTTATCGTAGGTAATTTTGTCGCTATCAATATCCCAGAACCATAGATCAGAAGCAGAAATTTCTATATTTACAGTTTTAGTTTGCCCCGCTGGGATAGATTCACGTTTAAACCCTTTTAGCTTTTTAATTGGGCGCTCCCAGTCAACCGGACTATCGGGTGTAGTCATATAAACTTGTACCACTTCATCGCCATCATACTTCCCTATATTTGTAATATCGGCACTAATGGTAAAGGTATCATGAGGTGTAATTGAGCTTTTACTAATTTTGAAATTACTGTACTTAAATGTGGTATAGGAAAGTCCATACCCGAACTCATAACTCACTTCTTTATCAAAATACCAGAATGTTCTTCCGTTTTTATTAGGGCCTCCTCGAAGTGTATAGTCAGTAATTGGTGGTAAATCATTTACTGTTTTATACCAAGTGCCATTCAACTTCCCACCAGGGTTTGCATCTCCAAAAAGAATACGTGCGATTGCATTACCCTGAGCCTGACCATTATATCCTACCCAAATAATTCCCGGAATATTTTCTAAGTTTTTAAACTCTTCAACCTCCACATTTCCCAGCGTTTGCATTACCACGATAGTATAAGGATTTACTTCTGCCACAGCTTTAATGAGCTCAACCTGATTTCCTGGGAGCAATAAAGTGAGTCTGTCAGCTTCTTCTGTTGCTGTATTTTCATCGGTTCCAACAAACAAAACAACCACATCTGCATTTTTTGCCATTTCTATAGTAGCATCATCGATAGGAGTATCTGTTGGTGCATGATATGAGAAATACAAAGTTTGTGGCTCAGTAACTCCAAGTTTATTTACTTTGATTTTCATCATACTTCCACCGCCGTAAACACCTCCAACTGGTCTTCCAGCAGCTGCGGTAGCATTTAAAGTGCCAATTAAATTTCCATCCGTAGAACCTACACGAATTTCAATAATCCCGCCTTCCGTAGGAATATTTACCATAATTGACATACTATCAACGTCAGTCAAATCGATATTTTCGTAAGCAGTCCAGGTATTATCATC
The DNA here is from genome assembly GCA_963974345.1 of uncultured Balneolaceae bacterium. GTDB lineage: Bacteria > Bacteroidota > Rhodothermia > Balneolales > Balneolaceae > RHLJ01. Next base: position 9,352 of record CAXBBW010000006.1, read on the forward strand.
AATAGTTCGAATCTGTTCAATTGTACCCATTCCTGAACCAACCGTAATTCCCTCTGAAGCTAAGCTATATTTGGTTGCATCATATTCTTTGATACTTCCATCAGCCTTCTGAAGCTCAAAACGGGCTACATATAGTAAATTACTTTTACTTGTTGTGTTTGCTCCGGAGCTATGTACAATTTCGGTTTCATATCCATTTCCTTTAAGATATTTTTCAATACCCGCCAGAGGTGTAATCATATTTGTTGCTTCAGGTCTGCCTGAATACGGTCCTAGTTCTACTTCTTCAGATTGAGGCCCAAGAAGAGCTATTTTTTTAAATTTTCCTGGAAAAAGCGGAAGCGCCTGCGTGCTACCTCCCGAAGGCGTATTATTCTTTAAAAGAACAGGTGTTTTTGTAGCTACTTCTTGTGCCAAAGATTGATTAAATGGTGAGTTAACAATATTTGGTAAAACCTGTGCATATGGTGATGATGATCCATCAAATTCACCCGTTCTCATTCGGATAGTGAAAATATTTAATAGTGCCCGATTGATATCCGCTTCTGAAATTAAACCTTGATTTAAAGCACTTATAGTACTCTGCTGGTAAACGCTACCACAATCGCTATCCACTCCGGCTTTTAAACCTTGTGCGGTAGCTTCTTCGGCTGTCTCCACATAGTAATGCCCAGTATAAATATCTAAAATGGATGCGCAATCGCCGGTGATATATCCATCCAGTCCATAGGTTCTGCGGGCGATAGTATCTAAAAAGTAAGGGCTTGCCGAAGTTGGCACTCCATTTACTGCATTGTAAGAAGACATGATGGAGGGTAAATTATCTTCTTCAATAAGCTTTTTGTAAGGTGAAAGATAAAACTCTCGCATATCTCTACTATCCATATTTGAGCTACTTACGTGTCGATCAAACTCACTATTATTTGCTAAGTAGTGTTTAGCACTGGGTACAGTTTTTAGATATTCAGAATCTTCTCCCGTCATCCCTTTCACAAAACCCGATGCTATTTCAGAAACTAAAAAAGGATCTTCACCATAAGATTCTCCTGTTCTTCCCCAACGCGGATCGCGAATTGGTTCTACCACGGGTGACCAATAAGTAAGGCCTTTAGTACCCGTTGAAAAAATAGCACGAGCTTCATCAGAAATAGCTTCTGCTACCCTCTGTACTAGTTTAGGGTCCCATGTTGAACCTAGTGCTACACTATTTGGGAAGGAAGTTGGTCCCTGAAGTCCTGAACTTGGATCTGCTCCCGATAAAACTCCGTGTAATGCTTCGCTCCAAACATTATATGAACGTATACCTAAACGAGGAATGGCAGGCATGTTGTTACCAATCAAGCTCTGTTTTTCCTCTAATGTTAGTCTAGAAATTAAATCTGCAGCCCTCTCTTCAAAAGTATATGAGGAGTTTAAATATACTGGAACTCTTGCAGTTTGAGCTTTTACAACTTGAGCATTCTGTGCAAAAAAATAGACACAGATATACATTAACAAGGTTGAAAATTGGATACGTTTCATGCTTTTTAGTTTTTAATTATTAATTCTTTCTCTTCAACTCAATAGTTTTCCCTTTCTCCATTGAAATATCATATTCATACACTTTTTGGAGTCGTGATCTTATGTTTGCATCAGAATTGATTAGTACAGGCCCTTTTACTAATGGTAGTTTAAATAGTGGGTTGGGATTTTCTTTTGATGCCGCCTTTAGTCCATTTCCTATTAATGGAACATATGAACGTATTCTAAGATTACCAGCCAGTTCAGATTTAATGATAGCACGATCTACCTCGCCTTCACTCCATTTAATATCTACTTCAAATCCACCTCGAGCTTTTAGCCCTGTAACACTACCATTACTCCAGGCATCCGGTAGTGCAGGGAGAAGATGTACAGCTCCATCATGGCTTTGTAAAAGCATCTCAGCAACACCTGAGGTATAACCAAAATTACCATCAATCTGGAACGGCGGATGGGCGTCAAATAAATTCGGGTATGTTCCGCCTCTCGGACGTCCTGATGACTGAATAGCAGGGGTTAGTTGATCAGAAATAAGTTTTAACGCATGATTTCCATCCAAGAAACGGGCCCAAAGATTTATTTTCCATCCCATAGACCACCCTGTAGATTCATCTCCACGAGCGATTAACGATGTTTTAGCAGCTTCGAATAATTCAGGGGTTCGATACGGTGAAATCTGGTTTGATGGGAAAATTCCATAAAGATGAGAAACATGCCGATGTGCATCATCTTGCCGATCCCAGTCTTGCATCCACTCCTGAAGCTGCCCCCAATTACCAATTTGCATGGGTGGAAGTTGTTCCCTCATGGTAATTAAACTATCTGCATACCTTTTATCAATTCCCAGCACTGAAGTAGCTTCAATCACATTAGAAAACACATCAAACACCAACTGATTATCCATGGTAGTGCCACAGGAAATCATTACACCTTTTGGATGTGTATTTTCCGGAGACATAGACGGGCATACTACCAGCCATCCGTGTTCCGGGTCTTTCTGTAATATATCTTTATAAAAAAGGGATGATCCTTTTAGGATTGGATAAATCTCTCCTAAAAACTCTACGTCTCCAGTAAATAAATAATGATACCAAAGATGCTGACTTAACCAAGCTCCACTATTTGGCCACAAACCATATTCTGCCCCATCCACAACTCCTGAAATTCTCCATATATCGGTATTATGATGTGCTGCCCAACCTCCAGCTCCATAAATTTGTGCCGCCGCTTCCTTCCCAGTTTCAGATAAATCCTTTATCAAGTCGAATAAAGGCTCGTGCATTTCGGTAAGATTGGTAACCTCTGCGGGCCAATAATTCATTTCCGTATTAATGTTTACTGTATATTTACTATCCCATGGAGCATTTAAACTCTGATTCCATATACCTTGTAAATTAGCAGGTTGAGTTCCGGGCATTGAGCTCGAGATTAAAAGATACCTACCGTATTGAAAGTACAATGCTGCTAACTGTGGATCATTTGCACTTCTGTATTGATTTAATCTAATTTCAGTAGAGTTATTTACAGAGTCGGTACTCCCCAAATAAAGTTCAACTCTATCGAAATAGGATTCATATATATCACTATGAGCTTCTTTCATAGCAGTATAATTCTTATCAAAAGCAGTAGTTAATAAATTTGAAGCTTTGGTTTTTGCATCTCCACTAATATCATTATATGCTTTAAAATTCGTGCCTATTGAGACAAAAATTGTAACCTTGTCTGCATTTTTTATAACTAGAGAACTATCAGTGTTACTAAGGGTTCCTCCAAGAAACTTTGGCTTTACAATGGTTGTAAAATTCACCTTCCCTGTTTTATTCTCCTGATCTCCTGAGGTGCCATTAAAATGCAGTTCTCCATCTTGAATAATGGTATTTTGTTTTTGATGTGGGCTATTCATCTCTAATGTGAACGAAAGTGCTCCCGGCTGATCTGAAGTCATTTCTATTGCAATTACATCATCTTTGAAGGACGAAATAACTTCTCTTTTAAATCTAACTCCATTTTGGGAGTATGAAACCGTAGATACTGCATTTGAAATATCTAATGCTCTATAATAATCCAATACTGGTGAGGATGTATCTTCAAACAAAATCTCAAGGTTTCCTACGGTTTGATAACTCATTCCGTAATTGCTTTTCCCTTCAGTATCCCATGGTAGATACCTATATGCTAGCTCATGAGCTTCTTGATATTTCCCATCATAAATTAACTGCCTGATTTCAGGTAGGTGGCTCTTGATTGCAGGCTGAATATTATTCCCGGGTTCGCCTGCCCATACAGTTTCTTCATTTAGCTGTAGAACCTCACGGGTTGCACCACCAAAAATCATTGCTCCCAATCGCCCATTACCGACCGGAAGTGCTTCTTCCCATATGATAGCTGGCTTATCATACCAAAGTTTCATGGGGTTTTTTGAAGAATCAATCCTTTCAAAGTGATTATCAGTACAACCTACTATAGTTAGTATAAATACTATTATAAACAGACTGCCTACCTGATAAAAAGTTTTCATTAGCTTTAGACTTAGTTAAGTAAAACTTTTACTTGAAAATCAGTTGAGTGAACTGGTACAGATCATTTTTCCACACCTCAAAATCATGCCCACCTGGTTCTACATAAAAAATGTGAGGTACGTTATTGGCCTCCAAATAATCACTGGTTCTTTTACTAAAATTCATTAGCCCATCCTCATCACCACATGAAATCCAAATCAGCTTAAGTTTTTCTTTGGCTTCTTCGGGATTAGGGACTAATTCTTCAGGAGCCTTAGTATTTGGGGCAGAAGAAAATCCACCTACCCAGTTGAATACATCAAGATTTCCCAAACCAAAATTTAATGACTGTCCGCCTCCCATAGATAATCCTGCCAACGCTCTGTGTTCCGAATCTTTCCGAACTGGAAAATTTTTCTCTATGAAAGGAATAAGATCATCCAATAAATCCTTTTCAAAAGCTGCGAATGCCTCTACTTTTTCAGGATCGAAAATATTGCCTTCAGCTCGATCATCTTTCATGGCACGACCATTGGGCATTACAACAATCATTGGTTCTAATTTGCCTTCAGAATACAGATTATCAAGAATGACCTGAGGATTTCCTCCATTCAACCACTCTTCATGATCTCCACCAATACCATGCAGTAGATACAGTACCGGATACTTTTTAGTTTTTGAGTAACCTGGAGGTGTATAAATGGTCGCAAGTCTATCATTACCCACTGTATTAGAAGGGTAAGTGATAGTTTCGATTTTTCCACTTGGTATTCCTTCTTTAGGTTGATCGAATCCTTCAGGCGCGGATTTGATTGAATCCTGAGAGACTCCAATTTGAAAAAATCCAAAAAGTATTATAATTAAGAATAGGGGATGTTTCATGAGTATAACCCGTTACATTTTTTATTGATTTATCAGCTAAACTTTTTCAATAATTAAATCCATTCTATTTTAACACACTTCTTTTTTCATATGATAGAAATGAAATAGAATAAATAATAAGTGTTTATATTACACTATTAATCTAGTAAATAATTTCATAATGTCAAACGCTATTAAAAAAGCGGTTTTTTAATTTGCTACGTGTTGTATTATTTATAGTAATACCATCTTTAGGGTATACTTAAATTAAGAGAAGACTAAGTAGAAAATAGAATCTGGAGATAGCCTGAGCTTCACTTTAATTTATTATGGTCATATCGTAACAATCACACTTTTATAGCGCCCGAGCGAATGAGAAGCTTTATTTCGTTTAGTTGCCCGAACTAATGAAAAGAGATCAAGATTAGAAGTAGCGGCAGATAATCAGATTTCATAAATCAAAAATTTAAACTAGTGCCTGATAAAAGTTACATTCATTACCTTCAAATCCTTTTTATAATGTTTTACGCCTAGTTTTAAGCGTAGGTTAAATATTCATTAGTTAAAAACTCGAACAGTATATAAGGTAGCTGTATCTACGTCTTTCCCATTTACAGTAAACTCCAAAATACCTTCGCCTCGGGTTCCAGCTTCTTCATCAACATAGGCACCATTGTAGTAGAAAATTTCTATAGGATAGAGACCAGAAACTAGAAACAATCCGGTTCCATCTGGAGTTGCTCCGGGAGCGGCACGGTAACCATCATTATCGATAACCTTTTGCCCTCCAATCCAAACAATGGTTCCATCATCAGAAGAGATTCTGAATGTAGTATTACCTGTTTTTGGAATAGAGATTAGTCCTTTAAAACTGAAAAGAGTTTCGTCTATGTTAGCAATTTCGGGATTATTGAATGTTAGCAAGTTTAACGAGTCTTCTTTCAGCCAGTCGGTCATCAACAAGAGTTCGTTCCCTGAGTATTTTAGCCTTGTTGCAGTGAACATACCATGTGAAGGAGTGTTGGCGATCGTATGTAATCCTTCTCCCGCAAGTCCGGATAAGGGCTCACCTTGTCTTTTCCAAAACCGACCTACAAGACCTGTTCCTTTTTCAGGACGCAATCTTTCTGCTGCTGAAGGGAATACTATTGTACTATTGATTGTATTTGCAGAGTAGAGAGTATTAGGATTTACAGGCTCCCCATTAACAGTAAAATTAATAATTCCTTCTCCCCGGGTACCGCTATAATCTCTCCATCCGGCATTATAGAACATAATTTCAATGGGATATAATCCTGGAGATAAAAACATGACTTTACCATCAGGAGAGTTCCCTGGAATGGCTCCATAGAAATCGTTACTAATTACTTTTTCTCCATTTATCCAGACGATTGAGCCATCATCAGACGAACTTCTGAAATGTACTTCTCCCGCTTCCGGGATAGCGATTAAACCGGTAAAACTGAATATACTTCCATCCATAATGAAGTCTTCAGAATCTCTTGAAAATGCCAGGCTCTTAGCATCTTTTCCCAGCCATTCTTTTACCGTTAGTCGATCATTTCCGCCATAGGATAAGGTTGTTGCTGTAAAGGTAGCGTCAGCTGGTTTACTGTTAATTTCATGAAGGATTTCTTTTGAAAGACCCGTCAATTGAAGATTTTCCTTTTTCCAGAAGCGACCATCAAGACCACTACCGGCTTCGCTTGGGATCTCCATGATGGGTTGTGTTTGAGCACAGGCAGAAGATGTAAATATTCCTGCGCTAATCATTACAATTAGCGTTGTTTTTCGTATTAAATTCATGTTTTTTTTGGTTAGTTATTCGGTAATACTGTTACTATAACTCGTTTATATCTTGTTAAGGCAGGCGTTCCTTTATCTGTAACTTTCAATATAAAATGAGCTGTTTCTTTTTTGTCAACTTTGGGCGCTGTAAAATTTGCTTTATATACATTCTCTGCCCCATTCACGTTGATTAATTTTTTATAACTACCAGCTTCTGGGTAATTAAACCATAGAAAACTAAAACCATCACCGTCGGGGTCGGTTGTATTAAATGCGTCGAGGGTAAAACCTTCACCTGATTGCACTGTGATTTGTTCGGGATGGCTTAATACCGGAACAGGAGGATGATTTGCTTCTTCATAAGGCATGATGCTCCAATCCAGGCGTGCAGCAAAGTCATTTTGGAGATCATCTCTCCAACGCCATAATGTTTCTTTATACCCAGTGAACGTTGTATCACTTTTAACATTTCGACCATATTCTTTATGAACATAATGTTTGTAGTTATCTATGGCATTTGTCCAGATTGGACGAGTTTCAGGAGCTATATCAACGATTGAGCTACCACCTTTTGTTTTTGAAAAATCAGGTATGTACAGCTCATAACGGCCGCCCCATCCACCCCATTCAGGTCGCTCTGAGTTATTTAATCCATTGGGTATTAATGACAGAAATGCCGGTGTATCGCCTTCAACTCCCCAGGCAACATCAGGATAAATTGCACCCAACGGACCATGGTTTTGTTGAATGTTTTGAGTTATCCAATCATTACTTATGGTGGTGTTGTCCAAACCACGTACAAAACTGTTGATTCCAGTCCATGTGGCGCTTCCATAATTATCACCAGGGCTAACGATATAAAACAAATCAGGGAAATTATTTCTAATCCAAATACCACTATCATCCTGATCAGAAATTGTATAAACCCTTAGTTTCGAGATAAGATTTTTTGCGTCTTTTGCAGACTTTGTTTCCCGAATCGTATACAGTGCCTGCGCCAGAGTATTTACACCTCCCCAGGTAGATATCCAAAGAGGACGATCATCATCTTTCTCCAGTTCTTTTATAATCCAATCAGAACCTTCCGAATCCATTCCTTTGCCTACTCCTGTCATTCCATATTTAGGCAGACCTTGTTTTACCAGAGCTAATAAAGAAGCCGCATCCGGATAACCGTGCTCATGTTTAATCAAATTTGACTGAATTTTTCCATAAGCATCAATTACTCTTTCAATCGATTCAGGGTTTACTTCGGAAGTGAGCCAACATGAAGTAGTAGCAACCAATCCTTTTATGTCAATTTGATTCGAATATAGAAACAAGCGCACCAACGACTGTGTGTCATCGGGATCGGCTTCGATGTCTGTTAAAATAATAACCCTAGAATTTTTTTGCTCTTGGGCGAACAGCGTTGTAGATGATATAAATAAGATTGAAAATAGAAGAACTATAGAATTGATTTTTTTCATACGGAAGCGCTTTTAATATGGTATAATATTATTATAATCTCGATTTGAAGATAAAACTATCAGATAAAACACAATAAATTGCATAATTCCGAGATTCTTAAAAAATTTGATGAGACCCGTGATCTATTTAAACCTTATGGTTTGACTTGTGAATTATGGGCACCAACTATTATGAGTAAACCAGACCGTCATAATGAGATTGAAGTTAATTTTTTTTCTGGCAGTACAATCACTTATTTACTCAGAGGTGAAAAGATTACGGTTCCGTCCGGAAAACTGGCTGTTTTTTGGGGTTTGATTCCACATCAGATTGTGGGTTATGAGGGAATTGAACCATATTATGTATGTACAATTCCCTTTTCAGTTTTTCTAGAATGGAATCTGCCCGGACAGTTTGTGGATCGAATACTAAAAGGTGAGTTACTACTCGAGGCGGATGAAAGCTATTCAACCTACGATAAATATATGTTCGATAACTGGATCAGAGATCTTGATGATCAAGAGGCTTTTGAGATCGTAGTTTTAGAGATTCGGGCACGACTAGGAAGACTGGCACTAAGTTATTTTTCAGGCAAAAAAAGTGACACTATTTCATTGGAAACCAGTCAGGTAAACCATGTTGAAAAAATGGCGGTTTTTATTTCAAAAAATTATCAAAATCAAATCTCAGTATCAGATATAGGACAAGAAGTCGGATTACACCCAGATTATGCAAACTCTATTTTCAAGAAAACTTTTGGTAGCACATTGAGCGAATATATTATAGAAGAGCGAATAGCTAACGCACAGCGCAAACTTATTACGACTGAATTAAACATTTCACAGATTGCATATGAATGCGGGTTCAATTCTCTGAGCTGGTTTAATACCACATTCAAGAAGATTATTGGTTGTACTCCAAAAGAATATAAAAAAGTTAGACTAAGTTTAAATTAACCGCTCTTTTCCAACTCTATTCGATGGTTTTTACTACAACCAAAGCCCTTTTTAACCCATCAGATTTTGCAGTTACTTTAATTTCACCAGGTTCACCCTTTATTCCTTTCACAATAGCCAACGCCAGTCCATTAAAAACGTTTCGTTCGTGAGACGGAAAAGGAGTAAAATCCATTTGTGCGCCGTTATCGGTGGCTACAATTTCACCAGGACCTTCAATCGAAAACTGAATACTGTTCATTGCAGTAGGTACTGTATTTCCATTTTCATCTACTACTTTTAATGTGATAAAAGAAAGATCTTTACCATCTGCTGTTATTTCTGACCGATCGGCTTCCAATTGTAATCGTGCAGGTTCACCGGTAGTTACAACTACATCTTCAGCCCATTGCTCTCCGTTTTTATAGGCTATTACCTTCAATTCACCGGGTTCGTACACAACATCATCCCAGCGCAGGCGGTACTCAAACTCGCCCTTTCTTTTCCGGCCTAATGACTCTCCATTCAGAAATAACTCAGCTTCATCACCAGAGGTTGCTACATGAACCGGTGTAACTTCCCCAATACGATCCGGCCAGTTCCAATGTGGGAAAATATGTGCCATTGGGTAATCGGGTCTCCAATAAGCTTGGTATAAATAGAAGCGGTCTTTTTTAAATCCAGCCAGATCAATAAACCCAAAATAAGAACTTCTTGAAGAGTAATAAGGAGTTGGTTCTCCAAGATAATCCCAGCCACTCCAGACAAAACCACCGGCTACATAAGGGTGCTCATCTAAAGATCGAAATACTTTATCGGCTGACGAGCCAAAATCGGTTGTATACATTTCATAAGCACTCACATAACCGGTTTCGGGATCACCTCCCACACCAGGACTAATAGGCGAGCTTATTCCTTCAACAATCGGGAATAAATACGTTCCACGGCTACTAACTGCAGCGGCGTTTTCACTGCTTACAATTACTTTGTTTGGATACGTTTCTTTAAATGATGGATACAATGGTGGAGTGGTAATTCCTCTGGTTCTCAGATGTGCATATGCGCCATCATTACGAATCCCTTCTCCCTGATAATTCAGACTGATCACTTCGATGGGTTCTGGGAATTCCATGGGTGGTTTTGCAAAGTTCATTGACACTGTTGTCAATCTTGTTGGATCTTCTTCTTTAACAATTTGTGTAAGAGCTGAAGATAAATCCGCTCCGGCCTGTCCAGTATATTGCTCCCCGACTTCATTTCCGGTACTCCATAAAATCACGGACGGATGGTTTCGGTCTCGACGCACCAGCGCGCGTAAGTCCTGTTCATGCCATTCAGGGAATATCAGATGAAAGTCGAGTGGAGCTTTTCTGCGCTCCCACACATCAAAAGATTCATCGATCACAAGAAAGCCCATTTTATCAGTAAGATTTAGTAGCTCAGGAGCGGGGGGGTTATGAGCCATTCTAATGGAGTTGGTTCCTGCTTCTGCCAGAATTTCCAATTGGCGCTCAGCCGCTCGGGTATTAAAAGCACCTCCAAGAGCTCCCAAATCATGATGTTGATTTGCTCCCTTAATGGTAATGTGTTCTCCGTTTACAATCACACCTCTTTCAGGATCTAATTCAATAGTTCGGATTCCGAATTTTGTATCATAATTATCTATCAATTCGCCGTTTTGGAAAACCATGGTTTTAGCAATGTATCTGTTCGGAGCTTGAGTCGGAGGAGCTCCCCATAGCCTTGGATTGGTAATAATAACTGATTGGGATATGGTTGTACTTTTCCCAGCAAGAACAGAAATATTTTCAGTTTCAATATCACCGACTTCACCACCTACCTTCTTTCCTTTTGAATCCAATTCAAAAAATACTGTGGTCACCCAAACATTTGCATCGGTCTCAGAGTCGTTATCAATGGTTACATCCAAATGTACAGTTGCCGAAGATTCAGATACTTGAGGTGTAGTTATAAATGTTCCCCACTGTCCTATATGTACCGGGCTGGCTTTTACAAGCCACACATTTCGGTACAGACCTCCGCCAGGATACCAGCGTGATGACTCCAGTGGGTTATCCAGACGAATAGCTAATTGATTCTCTCCTCCAAATTTTAAATAAGGAGTTAAATCCAGTCGCCAGGAAGCATAGCCGAAAGGCCAACCGCCTACCAGATTACCATTTAACCAAACCATGGAATAAGACATTGCCCCATCGATATCCAAAAAAACAGATTTCCCTTCGTCAGATTCTGAAATATCTAAATTCCTCCGATACCAAGCCACACCCGGACTTGGAAGTCGTCCCATTCCTCCTGTAACCAACACATCATCACCTTCAAAAAACGGCCCTTTAATTGCCCAATCGTGTGGAAGTGTAACATTTTCCCACTCATTGTCATCAAAATTATTCTGTACAAATGGAAAATCAGAGCCGGGATTTCCATCGGGGCGCTTATAATGTTTTGAAGTATCTTTTATAAAATCATTTCCTGTCGGCATAATCCAAGGCTTTAGCACTTCTCGGTCAGCAGCCTTTATAATTGCTGACTCTTCGGGCCTGGTATCTGCTTGTTGAGCATCATTGTATTCAATTCCTTCAGGGCGAACATCATAGATAAGATCATCAGCCTCACCAATGGATTCATACTTCATGTATTTCCAGTTGTCATTAATTGAAATACGATCTCGATATTCTTTATTTGCACTAGAAGTACATGCTTGGAACAATAATCCGACAAACAAAGAAACTGTCATTAAGTTTTTTGATGATGACATTCTATATGATTTCATTTTTTGTGATAATTAATTTTTTAATTTGTGATTCGGAAATAATCAAAATCCACAAAACCACCAGTTAATTTTGTAGCATAATTGAACAATGCAAACCTATAGCCCATGAAATGAGGCAGGGTGTAAGACATATTAATCTCTGAGCCTAAGGTCTTCCATTCTTCACTATCCAAGCTATATAGAAACCTGCCAATATCTCTCCTATCTTCAAAGTCCAGTGCTGCTCTCAGATAAACTACATCCTGATTCAATGAAACTTCCTCTACAATATTTTCTCCATTATTCGGATTCCCTTTAGCCATAATCAATAATTTTTCCCCGTTTTCCATTCTTATTCCTATAAACCCATAATTCGCTTGTAGAGCTCCGAGCCCTGCCACATCTCCGTTTTTCATATTACTCACATCAATAGAGATTTCACCAGTGGATTTTGGACCGATTGCCCGCTGTGTAATCGTATTTTGCGTGTATATAAAACTGTCTCCAATCCTATGGTTTGTAATTCTTAAATATCCAAGACGTTCAGAAACCGACCAGTATTCATCTACTGGATTATGATTCCACTGCCAGACCAACGGTAATTCCGGGTCACTCGGTTCTCTGGTAAAGTCATCTGAATTTACAACTCTGGGTATCAGGCTTTTACTAGCCGGTAAAGACCAAAGGGTATCAGGTACTACTCCATCTGTTCCAATTACTGGCCAACCATCTTCCCAGGTTACAGGAGATAAATATGGAATTCGGCCTACTGAACCATAATCGCGGAATAAAAATGCATACCAGTCACCTTCCAGAGTTTCAATCAATCCGCCTTGTGCAATACCTCTGTCTTGCAGTGAAACTCTTCCTTCATAAGGGCCAAACAGCGAATCTGAACGGTGAATAATTACCGTACGCATTCCGCCTCTAGGCCAGCTAATATTGAACAAATAGTATTTTCCATTTGCCTTGTACATTTGAGAGCCCTCGGCTGGAAGCATTACATTTGGTCCTGCAGGTTCTGTGGCATTTTCGATCAGCATTTGTTCTGTACCTTCAACCACACCAGATAAATCTTGTTTTAATTCTACAATGCGGAGTTCCCCAGCTCCCCAGACCAGATATATTTTTTCGTCTTCAAAAATGAGGGTGTTATCATGAAGGGAAGGAGAAAAAGCATGTTCCTTCCAAGGTCCGTTTTCGATATCTTTTGTGGTATAAATATGTGTCATTCCGCTAGTAGCAGAAAATGTAGATACAAAATAGGTTCCTTCATGAAACCGCAGTGAACTGGCCCATGAGCCTCGTCCATAGGTCTGCTCTCCATTTTCCATATTCATTGCGTCGTTATCCACCAAAGTATCATATGCGTAATTAATCAGCTCCCAGTTTGCCAGATCATCCGATTTCATAATGGGAACTCCCGGACTCATATGCATCGTAGTGCTGCTCATATAATAGGTATCACCAACTCGAATCATGGAGGCATCGGGTACATCTGCCCAGATTAAAGGATTAGTAAATGAAGAATTACTCGTTTGACCAACTACGTTATTGACCCAAAAAATGAATACCACTAAACAAATTGTATTTATTTTTTCTCCCATAAAATCTATTCGCTTTTTGTTGGATATAGCTTTCGCATCAGTTCTTTTTATTTTATAAGTGTTGCTTTGACAATTATAATATATTTTTATCTTATAGGCTAATAGAAAAGCCCTTACATAAAACATATTTTCTTTTCCTCATTCGATTAACAAACTTTTTGACTCATGAATAGGGAAATTACTTTTACTATGTTTATTGTTGTTTTAATCATTTTGCCAATTTTCTCAGCTGAACAATCTCCTTCCTTCAAAACCTATGTAATGCGAAGTGATACACTATCAGATATTGAAAATGATTGGACAATTATGGAAGGTTTAATGGGTCTACTCTTAATCCTGAATAGTCAATAATGGGGTCTATGCCTGACAATAAAATTTCGATCACATCTCGACCTGAGTGGCTTATAAACTTGATGATAATCGTGGTTACACTACCGTTTTAAAAAATGATGATGAACACCAATATTCTATGTTGACCAGATTAGTGGAATGTATTTCTGTAGATTAGTAACGCCAGATTATATTATTACCACTTACATGATGCTTATAAAATAAACCTATGAAAATGAAAAACCTGCTTATTCCTCCCCTATTGTTTCTGGTTATTTTAAATTGTTCTCAACCAGATAACAAACCAAAAGCAGACACTTTTAAACAAGCATATAAAGACGCTTTTTTAGTTGGTACCGCATTAAATGAACAGATTGTTAATGGGACTGATTCATCTACACGTGTAATTGTGCTTAATCAATTTAATACCATTACTGCAGAAAATGTACTTAAAGCAGGGCCTATCAATCCACAGCCAGGTGTGTATAATTTTGAACCTGCTGACGCTTTTGTTCAATTTGGTGAAGTAAACAATATGTTTATTATTGGTCACACCTTGGTATGGCATAATCAAACTCCTCGCTGGTTTTTTCAGGCGGAAAATGGAGCTCCTAATACACCTGAACAACAAATCGAAAGAATGCGAGAACATATCCAAATAATTGCAGAAAGGTATGCTGGAAGAATACACGCTTGGGACGTGGTAAATGAAGTTATAGATAACGATGGCTCTTATCGACCTACTACTTGGGTAAACGGTGTCGGTGATGGCGATGAACTGGTTAAAAACGCTTTTAAATTTGCTAGTGAATATGCCCCTGATGCAGAACTATATTACAACGATTTTAATGCGTGGAGACCTGCTAAAAGAGACGGTATTGTGCGTATGGTTCGAATGATTCAAAACGAAGGAATAAAAATTGATGGGATTGGGATTCAAGGCCACTGGGGATTGAACTACCCAAAGAATGAATATATTGAAGCTGCTATAGATTCCTTTGCGACTTTAGGAGTAAAAGTAATGATTACTGAATTGGATGTGGACGTTTTACCACTAACAAAAGAAGGGCAAATAATAGGTACAGGAATGTTGCATTCACAATATCAATTAGAAGAATTTGAAGCGTTTTTAAATCCATATCAAAATGGATTACCTGATGATATTGAAAAGCAGCTCGCCAATCGATATTCAGAAATATTCGAAATATTTTATAGGAAAAAAGATAAAATCGACCGAGTCACTTTTTGGGGAGTCCATGATGACATGAGCTGGAAAAATGACTACCCAATTTCTGGCAGAACTAACTATGTTTTACCATATAATCGTGATAAAACTCCAAAACCCGCTGTCGATGCAATGCTTAACGTGCCAATAAATTATTAGTAACATTATTCTAACTATATTTAATTTTAAAAATTTGTCCTTATGGTCTTAGTTTATATGAAATCAATTGTATGTGAAAGAGTTTCGATATTAACAACTCTTCTCTGCACTCTATTAATCATTTCATGTACACCCAATAAAGACCAAAAATGGGTTGGAACTTGGAGTACAGCGCAACAAATTGTTGAGCCTCATAATATGCCTCCTGAACCTGGCTTAAATGGGACTACCATTCGTCAGATTGTTCAAGTTTCATTAGGTGGTTCAGAGATAAGAGTGAGTCTTTCTAATGCTTTTGGATTATCGCCAATAATTATTAATGCGACACACTTAGCACCAGCTATCGGTGGAAGTGCCATCATTCCTGAAAAAAATTCTGCGCTTACTTTTAATGGCCAATCTACAGTTACCATACAGCCTGGAGATTCAGTTCTTTCTGATCCTTTTTTGTTCGATTTAAAACCCTTATCAAAGGTGGCAATTACTATGTATGTTGAAAAAGTTGACGAACAACTAACAGGACATCCTGGCTCCAGAACTACTTCGTTCATTTTAGAAGGAAATCATATATCAGATTTGGAGTTCAAGAACCCAGTAACTACCGATCATTGGTATATCATTGACGCTATTCATGTTAAAGCTCCTGATGAAGCCGCAGCAATAGCTATTATTGGGGATTCTATTACGGATGGGCGCGGTTCAGGTACCAACAAGCAAAATCGTTGGCCAGATGTATTGGCTTCAAGGTTACAAGCGAATGATGCAACAAAAAATGTATCGGTTCTTAATCATGGTATTGGAGGGAATTGTGTTACTCGGTCTTGTCTTGGTCCATCTGCACAATCTCGATTCGAACGTGATGTAATTAATCAACCTGGTGTAAAGTGGCTGATCATTCTTGAAGGTGTAAATGATATTGGAGGAGTTCACACTGAAGAACAAGCCGAGGAAATATCAAATAGTATAATTTCTGTGTATGAAGAAATGATACAGAAAGCACAAGCAAATAATATTTTAGTCTATGGAGGAACCATTATGCCTTTTGGTGGATCTTTTTATGACCGCCCAGCCAGTGAAAGTGCCCGTCAAATGATAAATAATTGGATCCGTAACAGCGGAAAATTCGATGCTGTTATAGACTTTGATACCTCACTTGCAGATCCAGAAAACCCACTAAAATTAACCTCAGATGGAGATGATGGGGATGGACTTCACCCTAATGAAAGAGGCCATGAAATTATAGCAGAATCGTTTGACCTTTCGCTTTTCACCAATTGACAAAAAAAATGGCCCGCCTTTCCTAGGCGAGCCACTTATCTGATTGTAAATTCTATTATTTAATAAGCATCATTTTCTTTATTTCTCTGTAAGTATCTGAACGTAACTCATAAAAATACATACCTGTAGAAAGTGCTGATGCGTTAAAATTAACCGTATAGCTACCTGCACTGTGAGTTTTATTAACTAACGTTTGAACTAACCTTCCAGTAATATCATATACATTAATTGAAACATTTGAGTTTGAAGAAACTTGATACTCAATTTGTGTAGATGGATTAAAAGGATTAGGGTAATTCTGCGAGAGTTTAAACTCACTTGGTGCTGAGTTATCGTCACCCTCATCTTCATTTGAAACTCCAACTTCAGAAGTAGTAACATACTCTCTTAGCCAAGTTAATGCAGGACGTTCTACATCTCCATTTCTCATAATAAATGCTTCTTGATCATTCCTCCAAAGACCCGGTCTCCATCCCCATAAGGTAACGCCTTCTACTGCAGGGTGCTCCCAAAAAGCCGGAAATATGCGTTGAATATTACTCAGTTGCTCTGCATCAGAATCTCCATTGGGATTTCCATCAATATCCATCTCTGTAGCCTGAATGGGCAGTCCCGTTTCAGCCAATAAATCAAGTACCGATTTGATTTGTGCAGCTGTTCCCACTGTTGAAAATGCATGGGCTTGAACACCTATTACATCAATTAAACCACGTTCATTAAGTTCGTCTATAATTTCCTTATAATTTAGAGCATTTTGAGTGTTCCAAGTATTACTACTAACAATATTATAGTCATTGATCATTAGTTTACTGTTTGGAAATCGCTCCCTAGCCATTTCGAAAGACGTTATAATCCAGTCAAAACCTGTTTCTCCGGTTCCACCTAATGCATCAATATAGTCTGCCCTACCTTCTGCGCTCCCATCTGGCAACTGATGACCATTAGACCCCTCATTTACCACTTCAACATATTCCATATCAGGGTAACGCGCGGCAACAGCGTCCATCCATTCTTCAATTTCTTCCAACTGCTCAGCAGGTTCTAAATCATTAATCCATCCTGGTTGTTGACCTCCCCAAATAAGAATATGAAACCTGAAAGGGAACCCATTATCTTTTGCTAGTGCATAAGCAGCATCAAGTCCTCCCCAATTCATTACATCGCGGGTTCCCTCAACAGATCCCCATTTCCCAGCATTTTCAGGGGTTACTTGATTCCAATATTCATTAAACCTTGGTATTTGTGCGCTGCTATAAATATTTCCTAAAAACTTAGTTCTTCCATAGGCAATTGGCCTTTTGATAGAATCTGTTCTTCTAATTACAAGTTCATCGATCCAGATATCAACGCTATCATTTCCTGCATACCCTAAATGTATTGGAGCTCTTAACTGAACATTTTCAGGACCAACACTAAATTGCATTGTATATTCTTGCCATTCGGTTGTTAGCACTTGTTGGTCTAACCTACCAAACTCTGTAAACTCAGCATTACCAATTGTAAAACTTGCAGTAGCTTCACCACTAGATTTAGCCCAAATAGAATATGTGTAATCTACATCTGGTTCTACTTCAAACCCTGTGTTTGTAGCCTGGATATCGTATGAATTTTCTGATAGCGTCTCTACATTCACTTTTAATGCAAGACTTCCGTCTTTTACATTGTCTTCTACTAAAGCAAAATTAGCTGTACTAGTACTTGCTACACTAAAGCTCCAATTAACTGTTCCTGAGGTGGATTCAGATGGATTAGAACTTTCAAAACCGCCATTAACATTTACAATTGAGGAATCTGCATTTTGAGTATCAACTGAATCTATTCCGATAAATGTAAAATTGTCGATATAAAAAATACCATCTTCATTCTCTGGTAAATTAACAGATGTGGCAAATCGCATCTGATTCTGTTCGTCAATCGCAGTAGCAGTATACTCTAATGTATATTCTTCCCACTCTTTAGTTACTTCAAAATCCGTTTGCATATATCTAGCATAATTTCCGCTTTCAGGAAGACCAAAATATAATCTGGCTGTTCGAATCGTGGAATCTGCCTTTATCCAAACACTTGCTTTATAAGTTACTCCAGCTTTTACAGCCAGATTCTCATTTACAGCTTCAACATTCCAATCACTTCCATCGTTAAATGGACCGATATCAATCTTTAATGCTTTTCCATCCCCATCTTGTGCATCATCTACAATATCAAAATATGCTAATGCCATAGGGTCGCCACCATTTATGTTAAATGTCCAGCCCAGATCGCCTTCAAGTAATTCGCCTAATTCGAACTCAGCAAAACTTCCATTAGTGGCTAAATCGGTTCCTGTTTGTGCCGCCGACTCATTTGTTCCAAGTATCATTAAAAATACTAGAATAATTAAGCCCAGTAAGGATTTATTTTTGGGGTACTTTATTGTTGTTGACTTCATTTTATAAATATTTATTTATTTGTGAATTAGCTTATATATAATCTAATCGGGTAAAACTTTTCGAGCGTCTTATTGGAATATTAACTTTGTTAGGCAATAATTGCTCAGTCATGAACAATAATGTACTCTTTATTTCAAATAATTGGAAAAAAAATAGTAAAAAAGAGCTTTTATTATCATCTTATTGCATATTAAATAACGCAAAGCTCATTTAATAATGAACAATTTTTGCTCAATTTTTCTGTTTGAGTAATTTACTCTTCTGGTTTTATTAGCTCATTCTAATCCTATTAACTACATGTAATGCAAATAAATAGAAGCGCTTTCGGTTTTTTACAAACACTTATTTTTTTTTCGATTTTTGAGCTTGGGATAATCGGTTGTAGTTCAAAAAGTATGGTCGAACCCATTCCAAGTATTGACAAAAATATTGCCTGCTTTGAGATTGCAAGCTTTGGCAAAACTATTCCTTTATTTATTGATGCTAATGCAGATGAAGGAATAATTCGAACTATGAAAGATCTTCAAACAGATGTACAGCGTGTTACTAATGTCGAGCCTGAACTTTTACGTACCAAACTCCCTAAATCGGGAAAAGTTATTATTGTAGGAACTATTGGTTATAGCCCTAAAATCGACCAATTAATTGAAAGCGGCAAACTTAACGTTAATGGGGTTGATGGTGAGTGGGAGGCATACGTTCATCAAGTAGTACAAAACCCTTTCGAAGGAATAGATGAGGCGCTAGTAATTGCTGGCAGTGATAAACGAGGAACTATTTTTGGTATTTATGATATTTCCGAACAAATGGGTGTTTCTCCTTGGCATTTTTGGGCTGACGTACCTACACCAAAAAAAGAAACCGTTTCTGTTGTTCCTGGCTGTCGAGTAGTTGACAAACCAAGCGTACAATATCGAGGTATTTTTTTGAATGATGAAAATCCAGCTCTCTATGGCTGGGTAAACGAAACCTATGGCGGATTCAATCATGAGTTTTATGAAGATGTCTTTGAACTAATTCTTAGACTGAAAGGAAACTATTTATGGACAGCTATGTGGGGGAAAGCTTTTTACGATGATGATCCTGAAAATGCCCCTATTGCCGACATGTACGGAGTTGTAATTGGTACAACTCATCACGAACCTATGGGTCGAGCTCATGTTGAATGGGATCGATACGGTAAAAACGAATGGAATTATCAAACTAATGAAGAGTTTCTTAAAAAATTCTGGTCTGATGGTATTAAGCGCTTAAAGGATTATGAAGCAACCATTTCTCTTGGTATGAGAGGTGATGGTGATATGGCGATGAGTGAAGAAACCAATATTGAATTAATGGAACGTATTGTTGCAGATCAAAGAAAAATAATTGAAGAGTATTCTGAACAAGCCCCAGATAAAGAAGTCCAACTTTGGGCACTTTATAAAGAAGTTCAGGACTATTATGAACAAGGAATGCAAATACCAGACGATGTTATGCTTTTATTGGCTGACGACAATTGGGGTAACGTTCGATTACTTCCAGAGCCAGGAAAAGCAAATGAACATCTCGGCGGATGGGGAGTATACTACCATTTTGATTATGTAGGTGGTCCACGAAATTATAAATGGATTAATACAAGTCAGATTTCGCGTGTTTGGGAACAAATGAATGTCTCCTTTGAGCATGGGGTAGATCGAATGTGGTTAGTAAATGTAGGTGATTTAAAGCCAATGGAATTTCCTATTTCTTTTTTCTTAGATCATGCTTGGTCTCCCGAAAAAATGGGGGTGAAAGAAATGGAGAACTATCCCGTAAAGTGGGCACGGTCACAATTTGGTGCAACTTATGCAGAAAAAATTGGGCGTTTTTTGAATGAGTATACCCGTTTTAATGCTCGACGAAAACCTGAGCTTTTAAATGTTCCTCCAAATACTCCTTTTAGTCTTGTCCATTTTAATGAATTTGAATCTGTTGTTGATGATTATACTAAACTAGAAGAAGAAGCTCGGGAAGTATATAATGTAATTTCAGAAGGATATAGAGATGCCTATTACCAATTAGTTATGCACCCGATTGAAGCCAGTGCTAATTTATATAGACTTTACTTCGCCGTTGCTAAAAACAAATGGTATGCAACTCAAGGCAGGGCTCTTACTAATATAATGGCAGATCGTGTTCAAGAGTTTTTTGATAAAGATGCTGAAATCACAAACTATTATCACACAGAAATAGCAGACGGTAAGTGGAACCATATGATGTCACAAACTCATATTGGATATACCTATTGGCAACAACCTGAACAAAATAATATTCCGGAAACTGTACGAATTGAACTTCCTGAAACAGCTAGTATGGGTATTTCAGTTGAAGGGTCTGTAGAAGCAGGTAATGCAACGCTCCCAACTTTTGATCGCTTTAATAAGCAATCTTATTACGTTGAGATTTTCAATAAAGGTACTACATCATTTAAATATAGTATTGAAGCGTCTGTACCTTGGGTTGAGTTCTCCGAACTGAGTTCGACTATTACCGATCAGCAGCGCATATATGTTAATATTGATTGGGAAAATGTTCCTACAGGAAATACAGAAACTACATTTACTATAAAAAGTGAAGTAGGAGAGTACTCGGTTGATCTTGAAATTTTTAACCCAGAAAACACTCTTGATAGTTTTAATGGTTTTATTGAAGCAAATGGTTTTATTTCAATAGAAGCAGAAAACTATTCTAATGCTATTTCTACTGAAGAAGTAACTTGGATGACCATTCCAAGGCTTGGCAAAACTCAATCTGCTGTTACCACTTCTCCAAGTACCTTCCGAGATTTAATACCCGGTGAAGACTCCAACCTACGTCTTGAATACGATACTTACTTATTTAATCCAGGTCAAATAACAGTCAAATTAATGCTCTCACCTACATTACAATTTAACCAATCGAAAGGATTGAAAGTCGCTGTATCATTCGATAACCAAGAACCTCAAATCATCAACATACATGAAAGTTATAACTGGAACCGAATTGTTGGAGATGCCATCCATATTATCGAAACTGATCATATGATTGAACATTCAGGAGCACATACATTAAAAATATGGCCGGTTGATGGCGGAGTTGTACTTCAAAAAATGGTAATTGAAACTGAAGAAATTGGTAGTACTTATTTAGGACCTCCTGAAAGTTTCAAAATGAATTGAAAAACTTATTTTGTTAAATTGAAAACTAACTAACTCAGAGTCACTAGATATTTTATGAAAACTTCATTCGTCCTTTTTTCAGTTATACTAATTGCTTGCTCTTCTAGAACAACTAATTCTAACATAATTGGTAAGTTCAATACAGATACTGATTTATTGCTCCTTCATTTTGATTCAAAAACAGATGTAGATGATATTCACTCTATTGCGGGGACTTACACCATCTTAAATGATACGCGATTCGAAGATATTAATTATCATGCCGTAGCTGGCGCTTATGGTATCCAAGATGGACTATATGTACCAGCAAATGAATTGTTTGAAATTGCTTTCGGCAAATTATGGTCTGATGCACATACTAACTATATTCAAGCTCTTAATGAAGTCAGTGAAAAAGCTAATAAAATTCTTGGATCTGGAGGTTCAATCTGGATTGCAGAAGCAGGACAGTCTGACTTTTCAGCTGATCTTATTCGTGAAATTATAAAAACCTCGCCTGACACTAACTTCAAAAATCGAATTCACATTGTACAGCATTCTGACTGGAATGAAAGTGTGACCTCGCCTGAGGATTTAGCATTTGTAAAAGAACAAATTGATTATAAAAAAATTCCCGATGGTAATGGCATAGGAAATGGGACGCCAGGATTGCGATCTGAAGACCAAGTAGATTGGAGAAAGTATATTTTAGATTCAACAAAAATAAATATTTGGGATCAAGCAATGGATATTGCAAATGAGTATAACGGAAAGGATGGTAGATACAATAATACCGCGATTGCTATGGGTGGACTCGATTTTTCTGATGTCTCTGAAATATGCTGGATTTTTGGCTTTGACTATCTAATTGATAGCAATAGTTTTTTCAAAGAATTCTCGGACAATGAACCTAAGTGAATTATATAAACTACGTACTAATGACTTATACGGTGAAGATTAAGTAAACTTTTAATTTTAATATATCTTAGTTAATAATTCAGCGATTTATAGGAATAATAACCTAACACATTTTTGTCATGACTATTTCACGTATTTTAGTTTTATCTGTCTTAACACTTTTCTTTATCTCAGGGACAACATTTGCCCAACATCAAATGCACAGCCAATCAACCCCACTTACTGAGTCTGGCAATGATATTTTTGGAGCTATTCAACAAGTCATAAAGCAATTAGAGGAAAACCCTAATACAGATTGGTCACAAGTTGATTTAGAAGCTTTACGCCAACACCTACTTGATATGAAAGCATTTACTGAAGAGGTTGATGTCTTATCAGAAACACCAATTGATAAAGGAATTGAAATTCATGTAAAACCTCAATCTGATCAAGCAATTAAAGCACTTACTAATGTTCTTAGCATGCACCCATCTATGCTTAAAAGTGAGCAGGGATGGGATATGAATGCTATCCAGAAAGATGAATATTGGGTTATTACTTGTACAACTGAAAAAGTAGATGAGGTTGATAAAGTTCGCGGGCTTGGATATATCGGTTTATTAGCAGCTGGGGCACATCATCAACTACATCATTGGATGGTTGCTACCAATCATATGGGAATGAATTAAAAAAGGCTCAAATCTCATTAAGCCTTTTTTAATTTTTATGTTTAGAATACTCTTTATGCAGTAGTTAACTCTGGTCCCGTTTCTCCTCTTCGCATAATTAAGTCTGCTTCTATCTCTTTCATCTTCTCGTTAGTTAAAGGATAGAAAAGCATAATTACATAACAGGCAATCCCAAATAAAGCTGGTATAATGCTAACTAACATTAATATCCCTCCTAGTGAATCATCCGATTGTAATTGTCCTGATTCAAACCCATAAGCAGAGAGTACCCAGCCTGTAATTGCCCCACCAAGTGCAACGCCGAGTTTTAATGCAAATAATGAAGCTGCCATTATTAATCCAGTTGCGCGACGTCCAAATTTCCACTCACCATAATCAGCAGTATCTGTATACATAGCCCATTGAAGTACGGCTACTGGTCCAAGTAAGAACCCTGCTATGATATTCACTAAATAGATTAATCCTACTTGGTCTTTATCAAGAAAGAAGAAAGCAATACTAATAATTGCCGCTAGTCCTAAAAACCAACCGTATGTTTTCTTCTTGTCAAAAAGCTTACTAATGGAGTTCGTGAGTATTGCCCCAACTAATGTTGCTAAAGCACCAGAAGTAAGAAAGTAATTTAAACCTAGTTCTATGGTAGAGCCAAAAAGCACAATGGAATGGTCTCCAATGTAATAATTGATATAGAATGCAAAAGAACCACCTCTGATAACAAGAAAGGTAAGTTGAAAAACTGTAGCTAAACCAACTAAAACCCAAGGGCCGTTTGCAAATAAATCCTTTCCATCCTTTTTGAAATCAATCTCCTGATTCTTTGGTGGTAATACTCGTTCTTTAGTGGTAAAAAATGCAACAAGAAATAAAATCGCTGCCACTACACCATAAAGACCCATTGTCCACATCCAACCAATCTGCTTGCTAGCGATATCTTCGCCACCACCAAAAAACTCAACCAAAGGTTCAGTAAATCCAGTAACAATTAACAATCCACAGTATGCGGCAACAAATCTATATGATGAAACTACAGTACGTTCTTCTGCATTTGGAGTAATAACACCCATTAATGCTGCATATGGAACATTGATCATGGTGTACATAATCATCATTAATGTATACGTGATGTAAGCATATACAATTTTGCCTGTATCAGTGAAATCTGGCGTTACGAACATAAAAAAGCCAAGCACTCCAAAAGGGATTGCTAACCAAAGTAAGTAAGGTCTAAATTTACCATACTTAGTTTTAGTTCTATCAGCAATCATCCCCATTAGTGGGTCATTAACCGCATCAAAAATTCTAGTAACTAAAAACATCGTTCCTGCAACTGCAGCAGGTAACCCAAAAATATCTGTATAGAAGAAAAGCAGATAAACGATAAAGGTTTGAAAGAACAAATTTGATGCAGCATCACCTGCACTGTAGCCTACTTTTTCAATAAAAGAGACTTGATTTGTTTTTGTACTCATATTTACTGCCTTTTGGTTAGTTAAGGATTATTCTTCGACGGTTAAGGTTACTTTACTTAGATCTTCATCACAAGATGAATTTCCGATCATAATTTCAAAATCTCCAGGCTCTACGCAGTAATCCATTCTTACATTAAAGAATGCTAGAGATTTTTTATGGATTGGGATTGTAACTGTTTGGGATTCGCCAGGTTTCAGCCATACTTTCTTAAAACCTTTTAGCTCTTTTACTGGACGCGTAACTGAGCTAAAGCAATCTCTTATATACATTTGAACCACTTCTGATCCTTCACGATTACCGGTATTAGTTACATCAACTGAAACGAATGTAGCGCCATCAACCGAAATCGTTTTCTCCGCTAATTGTACATTCGTAAACTCGAAAGTAGTGTAACTCAATCCATATCCAAAAGTGAAAAGAGGCTTTGCATCATCAAATAAATAGCCACGACGGGCAGATGGACGATGATTATAATAAATAGGTAACTGACCTACAGAACGTGGAATAGAAATAGGAAGCTTTCCTCCCGGGTTTACATCCCCGAAGAGCACATCTGCTACTGCGTTTCCTCCTTCCTGACCTAAGTACCAGCACTCAAAAATTCCCGGGACTTTCTTTGCCACATTATTGATACTGAGCGGACGACCATTTACCACTAAAGCGATAACAGGTTTCCCGGTGGCTACCATGGCATCGACCAATTCATCCTGCTCACCAAAAAGATGTAATTCTGTACGGTCTCCCATATGATTACGTGCCCAAGATTCACGGGAAGTCTGATCATTTCCGCCGATAGCCACTACAATCACATCTGCATCCTGAACATCTTCAACTGCTAGGGCTATATATTTTCTATTCTCTTCTGGTGTTGGAATAATAACTGCATCCTCTTCCCAACGACCGCCTATGGTAATTTTACAACCTTCGCTATAAATTACTTCAATATTGTGCTTTTCTGCCTTGGCTTTTATTCCATCAAGTATGGTAATATTTGTTCTTGGTGATCCGCTATAACCACCTAATAAACTTCGGGTTGCATTAGGGCCGACAACTGCAATTGTTTTGGTTTTTGATGCATTCAGTGGAAGTACATTTCCTTCATTTTTCAGCAGGGTGATGGTTTCCTGCGCGGCTTGAAGGGCGAGTTTTTTATTCTTTTCAGACCCGGATATCTTTTCTGCATGTAAAGGATCGAGATACGGATCATCAAATAAGCCCATTTTAAATTTCCAGTAAAGTAGTGGCCTTACGAGATCATCTATCATTTTTTCGGTAAGCTTGCCATCATTTACTAAATCAATAGCATGAGGATAACAGTCTGGTTCTGGAAGCTCAATGTTTACACCGGCCTTAATTGCCAGTTCTGCCGCTTGCTTTCGATCCTTGGCTACAAAATGGCCATGAGTATCCGGGCGATCGAAAAGCTCCCAAATAGCATAATAATCAGAAACTACGAAGCCTTTAAACCCCCATTCTTCTCTAAGAACATCCCGAAGTAACCACTCGTTAGCGTGAGCAGGAACACCGTCTATTTCATTATAGGATGCCATCACACTTATTGCATTTGCCTCATCAATTGCTTCTTTGAATGGCATGAGAAATGTTTCTCTGAGTACCCGTTCTGAGATATTAACCGGTCCGCAATTCATTCCTGATTCGGGTTCGCCATGTGCAGCAAAATGCTTAAGCGTAGCCATTACATGCTTTTTGTTATTGAATTCGGCATCTCCCTGAAAGCCTTTTACCGCCGCAACTCCCATTTGTGAAACCAGAAATGGGTCTTCGCCGAAGGTTTCTTCCACACGTCCCCATCGCGGATCACGGGCAACATCAACCACTGGGGTCAAAGCCTGATGACCTCCTCGAACCCGTGCTTCTTCGGCAGTCATTGCATATAACTTTTCAACTAATTCAGGATTGAATGTTCCACCTAAACCTATAGGTTGAGGAAAACTTGTAGCACCTTTTGATGCTAAACCATGTAGACATTCCTCATGGAAAACGACTGGTATTCCCAAGCGAGTATTTTCTATAAAGAACTTTTGTATTGCGTTTGTTAGCACAACCGTTTGCTTGGCGTTAAAACCAGCTTCATGACTTGCTTGTTCATCTTTTCCTGCATCACTTGGGCGACCTATCTGACCAATTCCATTCCCGTGAGCATACGCTTTAGATGCTTTTTTGAAATCAAAATTTCCTTTTTCATCGATAAGAGTTTCCTTCTTATCATTCCAAACACCCATCATCTGAGCAACTTTTTCGTCCAAAGTCATTCTGGATAGTAAATCCTTTACCCTGTCTTTTGGAGATTTTGATGAATCTTTATAAATCATGTTTTCCAATACTAATTCCTACTTTATTCTATTTTTTTTTGAGCTGTTACTTTTTGGAAGGTAATTCCATTAACACATTTACCACTTCCTTCTCATTACCTTCTCTATCGAACAGAAGAGCATAGTTAGTTCTGCCTGACACTGGCCATCCATTTTTCCAAGAATCACCATCGGTTACACCCCAAGTTGTAACTCTGTTTATTTTATCAAAATGCTTTAAATAAATGTTGAAGTAGTCTACGAAAGAATTGATTTGAGCTTGTTTGATAGAGTCTGGCATTCTCTCAGTGTACGGGTTTAATTCATCTCGTAATTCGGCTCTCATGCTAATCTCAGCTCCCATGTATTCAAAAGCAGGGGGTAGAACATCAACATCTAACTCTGTAACAGCCACAACTCCTAGTTCACCAAACTTTATGATACTTGCTTCAACTTCTTCTGGTTTTGGATTACCATTTATTGAATAATGACCTTGCATCCCAATTCCTGTAACATGAATCCCTTTTTCCTGGATGGATTTTACCAATCTTACTGCACCATCAGCTTTGGCGGCGTTGTACAGATTATAGTCGTTGTAGTATAATTCTGCATCAGGATCTGCAGCATGTGCATATTCGAAGGCTTTTTCTATGAAATCGGGTCCGATGATATTGTACCATTTTGATTCTCTCATGCTCCCGTCTTCATTCAACGCTTCATTTACTACATCCCAACCATTAATTTTACCTTTATATCGCGTTACAATAGTAGTTATATGGTCTTTCATTCTGGCTAAAAGAGCATC
Source organism: uncultured Balneolaceae bacterium (assembly GCA_963974345.1). Lineage (GTDB taxonomy): Bacteria > Bacteroidota > Rhodothermia > Balneolales > Balneolaceae > RHLJ01. The sequence goes on from CAXBBW010000006.1 coordinate 37,533, forward strand.
ACGAGTAAGAGGATTTCCATTTTCATCTTCAAAAACCCAATTTGGTGTTTGGCTGTGCCACACTAAAGTGTGGCCAATAATAAACATGTTGTTCTTAACACCAAATTCAACGTATTTATCCGGACCTTCGAAGTCGTATACATCTAGTTCAGGATGAATTCGTTCCCACTTCAGGTCATTTTCGGGAGTAATTGAGTTGAATTGTGTTTCCAGAATTGGCTTAGCACGTTCATCCTGCTCCATATACTGACTTGTATTTACCGCAGCTCCGATATAGAAATAATCTTTATAGGCCTCTTTTAATGTGGTCGGTTTTTCATTTTGACCAGAGCTGCAGCTTATAGTTACTGCGAATACTAAGAGTGTTAATAGTCCCTTTTTCATTTTTTAATTCCTTTTTGAATGTTAGTTATACCTTGGCGCTGGTACGTACGTACTTTTTTCTAACGCTTTATAATATTCCAAATCATGTTCTGGTATTTCCAACCCTTCTGGAATTGGTTGTTCTGAAAATGTTTGAAAATATAAAACGCACGAATTTCTCCACCGTACTGCATCACGTTCTTGGATTTTTAATAAAGCTTTTACATGCTCAAATCTCTGCTCATCAATTAGTGGCTTGATGGATTCCCACTTTTTTTGCATGCTACGAACTTGGTCAACACCTTCGTAATATTTATATACAAGTTCTTCCCAAAGGGTATTACCTGATTTCATTTTATAATTCCAAGATACATGGTGAAACCATAGCAAGTATTCTTCTGGAGTAGACTTAACATCCCTAAACATTTCTTCTACTTCATCGTGATATTGTTCTACTGCATTCGATCCCGTTTCAGTTCTATCGAAACCAATACCTTCTTTATCTGCTTTATGGTAGTATACAGCCGTCCAATCTGGTCGTGGAAGGTTTGCTGTCCATGGAGCAGGACCGTAGTGATGACCTTGAGCATAGAGATGTGTTAATCCTAAGGGCATACGATAATTAACCCCCGCCTCTCGAGATTCCATCATTATTTTTCCAATGGGATCTAGAAATTCTTTGTTGTTGGTGTATGTCATTCGCATCCATTCATCAGCAATATCTTCAGCACTAAGTGTATAATCCCAAGCCAGTCGACCAAAAGCGTACCAACTTGATTGAACAAATGGATGCCCTGTCCAATTTCTATCTGTCCCCAAATTAACAACACCTGCCATTCCGGTATATTCGTAATCAAATACATTACCAGAAATCACTTCTCCAACAGTAGAGCCTTCTCCCTTTGCATACGTATCATTATCCAGTGCTTCTTCAAAAAGTGCTCCTTGATACGCCAGATGTTTATCAAATCCGAAATACTCTTGGGTGATTTGGAGTTCTAACATGGTGCTTGTATTTGGTAAGGCTCCGAATAATGGTGAGAATGGCTCGCGTGGTTGAAAATCAATTGGACCATTTTTCACTTGAAGAATCACATTGTCATTAAATTTTCCATCAAGAGGAAAAAATTCATCATATGCTTCCCGAAAGCGATCTGTTTGCTCAGGACTATATACGAATGCCCTCCAAATCACTACCCCATCATGTGGTTCAACAGCTTCTGCTAATACATTTGCTCCTTCAGCATGATTTCGATTGTATGCAAAAGGTCCCGGTTCACCTTCAGAATCAGCTTTTACTAAAAATCCTCCGAAATCCGGAATCATTTCATAAATCTGATCTGCTTTTTCTTTCCACCATTGTCGAACATCAGGATCAAGGGGGTCAGCGGTTTCTAAACCTCCAACATGAATGGGTGCCTGATAATTGATTGAAATAAAAACTTTTATACCATATGGTCTCAATGCCCCAGCGATTGTAACCAGTTTTTCTAAAAACTGATTCGTAAGCATATCTGGATCTGCATTTACGTTGTTCACAGCCATCGCATTAACTCCAATGGAAGCATTCAAACGGGCATAATCAGTATATCTTGGATTATTATATTCTGGCAAAGAACCCCATTCCCATAGTGAAAGTCCAGCATAACCTCTTTCAACTAATCGGCTGAGATTATCCCAATGATTTAACATTCGATATTGAACTTTTGGAGAAGATTGAATGTCGATATTCGAAATATCAGAGTGGGTTTGTAGCTGGCGAAGAAACTCAAATGTTCCGTAAAGTAATCCCAAGTCAGAATTGGCTACAATTACAACATTCTTAATACCTTCAATATCTACAGATTTGATTATATAACCTTCATCACCTATTTGGCCTAACTCCGTTTCAAGACCTAAGCTCTTAATTCTGAAAGAAGAATTTGGCTTTCCGATAATAAGGTTGCCTTCGTCTGAATACGTATTATTGAAAAGCACTTTTTTACCCAAAAGACTCGGTAGCGCTTCCGAAAGCTCTTCAAAGATTACATGTATAGTCTGGGAGTCTCCAGCTATAATCGCAGAATTGATCATAGATCGATATTGCGCCAGAAGATCATCATCCCCTACAAGTTCATATCTTAACCAAGCCTCGTATCCATCCTCATTCTCTATTCCATTTTGGAAGTTTTGAATTGCTGATGCTTTACAACTAATTATTGTAAATAGACTTATAAAGAGGATGTAGCTGAATTTAATTTTTACCATTAAAAGCCTATTGAGTTACCACCATCAACGGGTAAATTTATTCCAGTTACATACTTTGCAGCATCAGATGCCAAATAAACAGCTGCTGATCCAATATCATCAGCTTCCCCAAGTGAACCCATCGGAGTTCTTGAAAGTACTTTACGTTTCCGCTCGGGATCAGAATTAAATGCCTTTCGAAGCATTGGAGAATCAATGAAGCCCGGCGCAATAGCATTTACCCGAATTCCTTTTGGAGAAAGGTCAACAGCAAGTGATCTAGTCATCCCAAGAACTGCAGTTTTTGATGATGTATATGCTGTAACATCGGAAATACCATAAATTGCTGTCATTGATGTTATATTTATGATAGAGCCAGATTTCCTTGGAATCATCTTTTTTGCAACTTCACGAGTTAGTGAAAATAACCCATTAACATTGGTCTGAATAATTCGCTGAAACTCGTCATCCGAAACTTCAGTAATAAATTTCTTCATGTTTATTCCAGCGTTATTAACGAGTATATCAATAGGGCCAAAGGTATCTTCTACTTCTTGAACGAAGGAAGGAAGTGAAGAGGTATCCGATACATCGTTCGATATAAAGTTTGCACCACTTCCTAATTTCTGAACAGCTTCTTGTAAGACTTCCTCTCGTCTTCCAGTTATTATAATTTTGGCTCCAGCGGCAAGAAATGCCTTCGAAATACCAAAACCTAATCCAGTTCCTCCACCCGTTATTACTGCTAGTTTACCTGAAAGACTAAAAGAAGAAACACTCATTTTTCTTAAGCGAATTGGTTGATTATGTTTTCGTAGAGTTCTTGTTTACCACTTTTTTGCTCGATCTCTTGATTAGCTTTAGCGTGATTGTATAAATCTTCAAATGAAAGTTTTCCTGATTCAAACTCAGCACCTTTTCCTGAATCAAAAGAACTGTAACGCTCTTTACGAAGTGATTTATAGGCAGATTTTGTTAGGATTCCATCAGCAGCCATCAATGAACGCGCAAATACATCCATTCCACCTATATGTGCATGGAAGAGATCCATTAAATCAGTTGAATTGCGACGAGTTTTGGCATCAAAATTGACACCACCACCTTTAAGTCCTCCTGATTGAAGAATTACCAACATTGCCTGTGTTATTTCAAATACATCCACAGGAAACTGATCTGTATCCCAACCATTTTGATAATCACCGCGATTTGCATCAATACTACCAAGTAGATCATTGTCGGCTGCAACTTGTAATTCGTGCTCAAAAGTATGTTGAGCTAATGTGGCGTGATTAACTTCAATATTTAATTTGAAGTCATCCAATAGATCATATTTAGTTAAGAACCCAAGCACTGTAGCCGAATCAAAATCATATTGATGTTTTGATGGCTCCATTGGTTTTGGCTCGATAAAGAATGTGCCTTTAAAGCCTTGAGCTCTAGCGTAATCTTTAGCCATATGCAGGAATTTCGCAAAATGGTCAACTTCACGACCCATATCTGTATTAAGAAGAGACATATATCCTTCACGTCCTCCCCAGAACACATAATTTTCACCACCTAGCTTTATTGTAGCATCAAGTGCATTTTTAACCTGAGCTCCAGCAAAAGCTAATACATCAAACTCTGGATTAGTTGCCGCGCCATTCATATATCTCGGATTGCTAAAGCAGTTAGCAGTTCCCCAAAGTAGCTTAACTCCAGAAGCAGATTGCTTTTCTTTGGCGTAGTCTGTAATAAAGTCTAACCGTTTCTCAGACTCTTCAATTGTATTACCTTCACCAATTAAATCGAAATCATGAAAGCAGTAATAGTCAACTCCTAGCTTTGTAATGAACTCAAAAGCTGCGTCCATTTTATCTTTCGCATTTTGATATGGATCAGAACTTACAGCCCAAGGAAATTCTTTTGTACCTGGCCCAAATGGATCGCCACCTGTACCTGTTAAGGTATGCCAGTAAGCTACTGCAAACTTAAAATGTTCTTTCATCGTTTTACCAGCTACTACTTTATTCTCATCGTAGTATTTAAATGCTAGTGGGTTGTCTGAATCTTTTCCCTCAAACTCGACCTTTCCAATTCCTTTAAAGTATTCCTTATCTCCAATCAGTGGTTTCATATGCGTATTTAATTAGTCAGAATTAATTCTGTTTATCTTTATTGTTAAAATGAATGTTTTTCAATTTGCTGCTTCCAGTCTTGAAAAAGACCTTTATAGATTTTTACTCTTTCTGGATCAGGATCGATAACAGCAATTCTTTCAAGACTTGAAAATGCCTCCTCTGCGTTTGCAAAAAAACCAGATCCTAGAGCCGCTCCTCTAGCTGCACCAGCTGCACCATCAGTGTTATAGAGTTCCAAAGGAATACCAGTAACATTGACAAAAATTTCTCTAAAAGATTGACTTAAGAATAAATTTGCATGACCAGCTCGGATTCGTTTTTGTGAAACTCCTAAATCAGTCAGCATTTCAAAGCCAAGGTTTAGAGCATACACAATCCCTTCAACAGAGGCTCTTAAAATATGGCTTGTCTGGTGACGATTGAAATCCATATTCAAAAGATGAGAGCCAACTATTTTATTTTCAAATATCCGTTCAGCCCCATTACCAAATGGAAGACAAACAAGTCCATCTGAGCCCGGAGTAACAGAATCGACCATTTCATTCATGTGAATATAATCGATATTCCCATTGCCTGTATTTAAAATCCTTCGGAGCCAATTATATAAAATCCCAGTTCCATTTATACATATAAGAATACCATTTCTTGGTGCGTCTTTAGTATCATTTACATGAAGAAAAGTATTGATCCGCGATTTTTGATCATAAGCATTTTTATCAGTTACAGCATAAATCACACCGGATGTGCCTGCTGTTGACGCTGTTTCACCTGGGTTCAATACATTTAATGAAAACGCATTATTGGGTTGATCGCCACCCCGATAGGTAATTGCTACTCCATCTGAGAGGCCTAGTTTTTCGGATACACTTTTTTGAACCTTAACATTCGCACCGATTGCAGGTACAATTTCGGGGATTAACTCCTCTGATATTCCGTATTCATCTAGGAGCCCTTTACTTACTTCTCGGTTTTGAAAATCCCAAAATATGCCTTCTGAAAGTCCCGTTTCAGTTGTTGTTGCTTGCCCAGTTAAACGCATTGCTATATAATCACCTGGAAGCATAAACTTATATGCCTTTTTATAAACTTCAGGTTCATTCTGTTTTACCCAAGCAAGTTTTGAGGCTGTAAAATTTCCGGGTGAGTTAAGTAAATGAGGTAAACAATAATCTTCACCAAGTGAATCAAAAGCTTTATTTCCAACTCCAACGGCTCTACTATCACACCATATAATTGAGGCACGTAGAACTTCTAAGTTTTTATCAACAAGCACTAAACCATGCATTTGGTAGGAAATTCCAATTGCTTGAATCTTTTTTGGATCAAACCCGCTTTCCTTTATCAGAATGGAATATCCTTCTAAAAAATTATTCCACCACATTTCTGGATCTTGTTCAGCCCATCCTGGTTCAGGAGCATTTATGGCAAGTTCCTCCTTGGGATGAGAAATTGAATGAACAACTTTGCCTTTCTGTGCGTCAAACAGAGACAATTTTATAGAGGAGCTTCCTAAATCTACACCTAAAAACATACAAAAAAATTTAATATTCTTATCCAACAGCAGTATTAACTAACATTTACATGATATCTCTTCAAACGAAAACAGAAATCATACAACCAAACCCCGTTTATAGGATAGGGTATTAAGTATATTTAAATAGGGGTAAAAAAGAAACAGTAATGGGCAAATTTTTCTTAATTTTGATAAAAATTTGCGCAAGCTCTATTCAACTAGAGTTTCTTACTTTTAGAGTTACCGGCACCATACTTACTATCCCTTGATGTTCGTCTGATTTGCCCAAACGAGACAATAAATTTTCGATTGTGTTTACTGCAAGTCGTGAATAATCCGTATTCACCGAAGTAATTTTGGGATAGTGGTTTTCACAAATTGGTAAATTATCGTAGCCCGCTATTGCTATATCATCTGGAAATTGATAGCCAAACTCACTTGCTGCCTCCATAAAACCTAAGGCCATTGCATCATTAGTAGCGAAAATAGCCTCTGGTTTTTCTTCTAGTTTATGAAAAGCTTTAAATGCTTCTGTTCCAGATTCAAGAGTATAATCTCCTCGATAGCTCCAAACTATCTCTTCATTAGCTGTGTGTACTATGTAATCGTTAAACCCATTTGAACGAAACCTTGATTCAGGCATTTCAGCTGGACCTTCGATAATTCCAATGCTTTTATACCCTTTGGAATGAAAATGCCTTGCAACTAGTGTTGCACCCTGATATGCATCAAAAGTAACGGTATCGATAACTGAATTATCGATATTTGAGCAAGAGATAATGGGGAAATCGCTCGGCGTTGAATGAAGGATATGCTTGTATTCCTCTTCTTTTAGTTCAGGAGTAAATAATATAGCTCCTGTATATCCAATTACGCGGAGTTGCTCGATCAAGGTTGAAACGGATTTTAAGTCTTGATCCACACTAAACAAGCTCATTATTACCTTTTTTTGATATGCAGCCTTCATAAAACCCAATGCAAAAGAAGAATAGAATTCACCGTCTCTAAATTGTGTAATTAAAGCAATATAAGGGGGTTGATTTTCAAGAACTGCCCTTCCATTAGTTGGTAAAGGGTAACCGATCTCATGAGCGCAGGCTAGTATCTTCTTCCTATTTTCTTCAGAAATCCGTCCCTCACCTCTTAACGCTCTAGAAATTGTGGAAATAGAAAAACCCGTAGCATCTGAGATGTCTTTAAGAGTAACCTTCATTTACAATTTTAGTTTTTGATTGATTTTGAGCAAATTTTGCACAATAAGATAGAAAATCCAAAAGACTTAGAAAATCTTTTGTCATTTTAGTTTTACTCTTCCAATTCAGATAAATCATTCTAGGTTGTATTTGCATAAAGGGCTCTAATGTTTAGATTCTATTTAATATCTAAATCAAAAAATAAATCCTATGGGTACCAGGCGTGATTTTCTTAAAAAAACATCTTTTTTGGCAGGTAGTACAATTATGAGCTCATCCCTATCACCTTTTCTCTTAAAACCGGATAAAGATTTTGGTTTTAAAATCTCGCTCGCTGAGTGGTGCCATAACCGAGAAATTTTTTCTGGTGAGATGGATCATCTCGACTTCCCGATAATTGCAAAAAAAAATTATGGTATTGACGCTGTTGAATATGTGAACCAGTTCTTCGCAGATAAAGCCAATGATCAAAAGTATCTTAAAGAATTGAAAAAAAGAGCAGATGAACATGGTGTTCGCTCTGTGTTAATTATGATTGATAACGAGGGACCAGTTTCCTCAGAGGATGATAAGTTGAGGTTAAAGGCTGTTGAAAATCATTACAAATGGGTTGAAGCCGCAAAATATCTCGAATGTGATTCTATTCGTATTAATTTATTCGGCGCACAAGATCCCGACGAATGGATTGCAGCTTCAGTAGATGGACTTGGAAAGCTCGCAGAATTTGGAGCCCAAAATGAAATTGCAGTAATAGTCGAAAATCATGGAAGTCATTCCTCCCATGGTGCCCGACTTGCCGAAGTAATGAAACAAGTAAATAGTAAATGGACTGGAACTCTCCCTGATTTCGGAAATTTTTGCGTCGCCCGTGAAAATGGAGCAATGTGGAACGCACCATGTATAGAGCAATATGATGTGTACAAAGGAACAGAGGAAATGATGCCTTACGCTAAGGGTGTAAGTGCCAAAACTTTTGATTTTGATGACGACGGAAACGAAAAAAATCTAGACTATATGCGCCTTTTTCAAATCATTAAAGATTCTGGATTTAATGGAGGTTATGTAGGAATTGAGTATGAAGGAGAACACATATCACCAGCTGAAGGAATTCTACTTACAAAGAAATTATTAGAAAAAATTCGCGCGAACCTTAAATAATTAGATTATTAGTCATACTCTAATTATTTAAGCATTTTTACTATTTATTTGATATTTACCAAAAATATTATTGGCTGATCGTTTATATTGTTTTAATTTATTAGGCATAAAAGATAATTTTCTTAATTTTAATCGTGATAAATCTCACTAACTCTTACTCTGCTAACGGCTTATATGATGAGATGCTTTCTGAAAAAAAGGAATGTCGATCTCATTATTCAACCTTCAACAAAATGTTGGAAAGTATTTCCTCCGAAAAACTTCTCGAATACCAGCAAGCAACTGACCGTGCTCAGGTTTCCATGGGGATGACTTTTAACGTATATCATGAGAACAAAGGAATCGAAAAAATTCTGCCTCTCGATATTATTCCAAGAATTATTTCTGGTAAGGAATGGAGTATTGTTGAGGAGGGTCTTAAACAAAGAATTCATGCCCTAAACCTCTTTATCCATGATATTTACAACAAACAAAAAATCTTAAAAGACAAAGTTGTCCCAGAAGATTTGCTTTATTCTAGTGGTAATTTTTTAAAGCCTTTGGTTGGGCTAACACCTCCAAAAAGTATTTGGTGCCATATTTCAGGCTCTGATTTAATAAGAGATGAGAAAGGAGATTTTTATGTACTCGAAGATAACTTACGCGTTCCATCTGGCGTTTCTTATCTCCTAGAAAATCGGGAAATATTGAAACGCGTTTTCCCTAATACCTTTAACAATCTTCATGTTCGACCAGTTTCTGATTACCCAAACAAATTGCTTAGAATGCTTCAACACCTTTCGGGAAAAGAGAATCCCGTTGTAGGTTTACTAAGTCCAGGAATTTATAATTCTGCCTATTTTGAGCATTCATATCTCGCTCTTTTAATGGGAATTGAACTTATTGTAGGGCAAGATTTAGTGGTTAACAATGATAAGGTGTACATGAAAACCACTAAAGGGCTTCATCAAGTAGATGTAATTTATCGCCGTGTTGATGATACTTTTCTTGATCCTTTAGCTTTTAATCCAAAGTCGATGCTTGGAGCAAAAGGATTATTTGACGCCTACAAAAAGGGTAATCTAGCCCTTGCTAATGCACCCGGTACTGGGGTTGCTGATGACAAAGCCATCTATGCCTATGTACCTCGAATTATAAAATATTATTTAGATGAAGAACCCATAATTTCGAATGTGAAAACTTATATCTGCGCCGAGAAAAGTGATCGAGATTATGTACTCGAAAATATTGAAGATTTAGTGGTTAAAGAAACGAACGCTGCTGGTGGCTATGGCATGATGATCGGTCCAAAATCTACTAAAGAAGAACATGCGAAGTTTCGTGAGCTTGTAAAAAAGAACCCGCGAACATATATCGCCCAACCTACACTCTCACTTTCTACCGTACCTACCTTAGTAGGTAACGAAATAGAACCTCGACATGTCGATTTACGACCGTTCATATTATATGGCGAAGATATTGAGGTACTACCTGGAGCGTTAACTCGAGTAGCTCTTAAAAAAGGATCACTGGTAGTAAATTCGTCTCAAGGAGGCGGTAGTAAAGATACTTGGGTACTAAATGATTAATGAACTTAAAATGGTCCAGATTTATGCTAAGTAGAGTTGCTGATTCCATTTATTGGTTAGGTCGCTACATAGAACGTGCAGAAAATTATGCTCGCTTTATTGATGTGAATTTTAATCTAATGTTGGATTTACCTCCTGGATTAAAAGAGCAATGGCAGCCTTTAATTGCAGCCACCGGAGATCTTGATGCTTACAAAAACCGATTTGAAACCTTTGATCGTAAACAAACGATTTTCTTTTTGGCTTTTGACCTAGAAAATCCAAATTCAATGTTCTCAAGTATTACGAAGGCAAGAGAAAATGCACGAACTGTTAGGGAAAAAATCACTAAAGAAAGTTGGGAAAAGTTAAATGAAGTTTACCTTTTTGTACAAGAAGGGGTAAGTAGAAAAGTTTGGGAACAAGAAGATCCCCGTGAGTTTATCACTAACGTAAAGTATAAAGTTCAGCTTTTATATGGTATTGCAGATAACAGTGTAGCACGAACCGAAGGGTGGTACTTTATGCGGCTTGGCCAATTTTTGGAGCGTGCTGATAAGACTTCTCGAATACTGGACGTTAAGTATCATATTTTGCTCCCTTCTCCAAAAGAAGTCGGAACAACTCTTGATATTTTACAATGGATGGCACTTTTAAAGTCTGTTTCTGGATTTAATATTTACCGCCAGATTTATGGAAATATTGAGTCTTCTAAAATTGTTGAGTTTTTAGTCCTTAATAAGTTCTTCCCACGCTCGATCTATTTCTGTCTCATTGAAGCTGAAGATTGTTTACTTAAGATTTCAGAATCACCTACCAGAGGATATCGGAATAATGCTGAAAAGCACCTAGGAGCTCTTTGTGCACACTTAGAATATTCTGATGTAAATGATGTAATTAATTTAGGATTACATGAATTTCTTGATGATATACAACTTAAATTAATCCACATTTCAAACGCCATTCATAACAATTTTTTTAAAATTGGCTCCTCATTATCTAACCAAGAACAAGTACAATAAATGACCTACTGTCTCGGCATTAAAACCAAATACGGCCTTGTCGGCTTATCTGATACCAGAATTACTTCAGGTACTGAAACAACTTCTTCAAAAAAGGTGTTTACTGTAAACAAAAATAAAAACTGCTTTTTTATAATGACATCTGGACTTCGCTCAGTTCGAGATAAAACCATCACTTACTTCAGCGAAATGATGGAATCTGAGGGCGATAATTATAACAAGTTATATAAAACAGTTGGTAAATTTGGTGATTTAGTAAAACAAGTAGCCAAGGAAGATAAAGCATCACTTGAAGAAAATGGCTTCAGGTTTAACCTTCATGCCATTATTGGTGGACAGCTAGAGAATGACGATTCTCCTAAGTTATTTCTTCTTTACCCTGAAGGAAATTGGATTGAAATTGGACAAGGAACACCTTTCGTGATTATTGGAAATAAAGGTTCTGGTCATCCTATTCTAAAACGTTCTATCACTTTTGATGAGACTTTAGAATATGCATTAAAAAGTGCTTTTCTTTCTTTCGACGCCACCCAAATTTCTGCAAATGATGTCGGATATCCGATTGATACCGTGATGATGAGAAACGATTCTTATTTCATTCAAGAGCACCGTTTTGATGAATCTGATTTACGAGATATGTCAGAGCTTTGGAATTCAATGATTCGAGATACGATAAATGAATTACCTGGTAAAGCACTTGAAAATGTTTTCTCTAAAAAGACTCCAGCACAAATAAATAAAATTGTACCAAGTTCTTAGCTTTGGAACTGAACATTGTTCATACAACCCGCTATAATTATTCTAAGGCTGTAAGTCTTCTGCCTCATTATATTCGCCTTAAGCCTCAAAGCAGATCTTATTTAACACTTTCTAAATTTGACATTAGTATCTCTCCTGAACCAATGAGTATTTCAGAGCGAATTGATGCAGAAAACAATCCCTATTTTCAGGTCTGGATGCAACCTGTGCCATTAAAAGAACTAGAGATAAAGGCTCAAATAAATCTACAACTTGAGACTTTTGATCCATTCCATTTCATTATTGATCCGCCAGTTCGGTTTTTCCAAAGCAAATTTCATTATCCCGATACTCATAAAGAGTACCTAAAACCATTTCTTCCTACAAAGGTTTGCTCTAAAAATTTCACCTCTTTTCTTTCCGAGCGTATAAAAGGAAGCGACCGAAGTTGTATACTTTTTATTACTGATTTATTGAGGTATATCGCTAATAATTTTGAGTACATACGAAAGGAACGTGATGTAACTTTAGAAAGCGAAAATACTTTCAATAAGCTTTCAGGATCATGCAAAGAACTTTCTTGGATGTTGATTGAGATGCTTCGATGCACGGGACTTGCTGCTCGTTTCGTAAGCGGATATGCATATAATCCCATTTTAGGTGATGGACACGAACTACACGCTTGGGTTGAAGTATTATTACCAGGTGCAGGATGGATAGGACTCGATCCCAGCTCAGGACTTCTTACAGATGAACATTACATTCCAGTAGCAACTAGTTTTAACCCTGAACTTACAATGCCTGTAACTGGTGCTTTTGCTGGAGACGCCAAATCAAAACTGAATGCGTCTGTTACTATTATTGAAGTGGACTGAATTTACCTACCAGCTACTCTTTTTCTAAGCGTCATTTCTGCTTCATATTCACTTCCATCTCTAAACAAATACACCTTCATATTTTCTCCTTCTTCATACTCTCGCAATAGTGCCCAAGCGTGCATTTCGCTGGCTACTCGTTCTTCACCAATACGCGTGATAATATCTCCAGGTAAAATCCCACACTCGTATGCAGGTCCGTCTTTGTTCACACTGGTAACAAGTAAACCTGCTAATCTTGGAAGCCCATATTGATACACAAGTTGAGTAGTCATTGGCGTAAACTCAAGACCTGGATCAAATTCTAAAGAAACACTTCCAGATTCTTTCAATTGACCAATAATCTTCTTTACTCGATCGCTAGGAATAGCAAATCCAAGCCCCACGAAGCCGCTACTGGTTCCTCCAGTAAAAATAAAAGTATTCACTCCAATTACTTCGCCATCACTATTTACAAGTGGACCGCCTGAATTACCCCGGTTAATGGCTGCATCAGTTTGAATCATATCCATATACAGTCTTGGTTCATTGGGATCGGGTCTGAAATCTCTTTTTGTAGCACTTACTACCCCAACCGTAACCGAAGGCTGACCATCCGCAAATAACCCAAATGGATTACCCATAGCAATCGCCCATTCGCCGACCATAACTTGTTTAGAATCCGCAAACTCGACATATGGAAAATCATTGCGATCAGACTTTATTTTGAGTAGAGCTAAATCAGCTAACTCATCAGAACCAAGAAGTTCAGCCTCCAATGTTTCTCCATTTTCGAGGGAAACCATTATTGTTTTAGCACTTTTACTGGCTACATGTTGATTGGTCACAATTAACCCATCTTCACTTATAATAAATCCTGAACCCATACTTTGAACCTCACGCTGTACTGGTCTAGAAAAGAAGAACGAAAAAAATGGATCATTACTTCGAGTAAAACCCGTTTGCATTTCCGTTACCGAAATACTGACTATTCCAGGACTCGCTTTCTCCACAGCATTAGTTATAGCATTTCGCCTGCTCTTTGAAATTGATTCATCTGAATCAGAACCAACCTTTTCTTTCTTTTCAGCTACTTCCAGTTCGGCATCTGAAGATGCAGCGCTCAATGATGTTTCAATAGTATCGCTGGCACCAATATCTGGTTTCGTGCATTGCGTTGTTATAAATAGAAAACAAAAAAGAATAGTAACAGTTAACTTCATACAGTACATTTTTTAGGTTCTACAGCTGATCTTCTCCCAGCTTAATTACTTCTTCAATAGCTTTTTCTAACGGACCAGAGTGCCAAGCTCCCGCTGCTTTTTTATGGCCGCCTCCGTTTAGTTTTCTAGCCCAATTGTTCACGTCAATTTCACTGCGAGATCGTAAACTTAGCTTTATTCCTTCACCATCTTCGCGAAACAAAATACAGGCTTTTACTCCTTCAATACTCAACGGGTAACTTACAAAACCCTCTGTATCTTCTTTGCTCGTACTTGTTTCCTCAAACATGGTTTTGGTAACGCAGATAATTGCAATTTGTTGGTTTGCATACAAACTTATCGTTTCCAAAGCCCGACTTAACAAGTGAATTTGATTGAGTGTTTTGGTTGAATAAATCCGCTCGACAACTTCATTTGGTTTAAAATTTCCTTTCTCTAACAGAGTTGATGCTGCTTTTAGTGTGTTCGGAGTAACACTATCAAATTGAAAAGAACCAGTATCAGTAACAATTCCCGCATACATCGCTTTTGCAGATTGCTCATCAATTTGATTCAAATCATGCTCTGAGAAAAGTTCGTAAATCAACTCACAGGTTGAAGAATAATCTGCCCGTGAAACATACTCTTCAAAAATATCATCTGGTTGGGGATGATGGTCAATCATATAAATCGGCTTACCAAAAGATTCCAATTTCTCCGCCGAACTTCCAAATCGATGAAGCGCATTTCCATCTACAACAATAAATGCATCGAAATTAGCAAGGTCTGAACCTTCAGGTTTTACAACTGGATAGAAGTCTAGTAACCATCTTAAGTTATCACCGGGATCATCTTCATTAAATGCCGTTGCTTCAACTCCATTCTTTTGAAGCCATAAACACAGCGCTATTTGAGAGCCCAGACAATCTCCATCTGGACGAACGTGTGAAAAGATTGCTACTTTCTCGTGTTGTGTTACTTTTGAAATAAAATCTGAAAACATAAAACTCCTTTCCCCAAAAATAAACTTATCAGGAAGCAATTACATTTCTTTTCTGAAACTAATCCATAATTATTTCTGTCATCTCGAATGAATAATCGAAACTGAAGATCAGAAAATCTACACACCTTTTTAGATTTCTCGCCCAAATATTCGGGTTCGAATTGACAAATATATATCAGTATTTTAAAAAAATGAACGCACTTATTGTAGCCGGAGGAACTCCTCCAAAGAAGAACTTATTAGAACAGGAAATTGAAGTCGCCGATATTGTCATTGGAGCAGATAGTGGAGGTCATGCTATTATTGGTTATGGTTTTACTCCCGACGTTGTTATTGGCGACTTAGATAGTTTTGTTTACACCAATCACAAAGGAATAAATGTAATTAAAGATGAGGATCAGGAAACCAATGATTTGGAAAAAGCTCTAAACTATGCACTTCAGAAAGGAGCAACCCAATGTATTGTTCTTGGCACTTTGGGGAAGCGTATTGATCATACTTTAAAAAACATGTCCGTTCTTCAGCAATTTTGGTCTAAGTTTGAGAAGATTATTTTCAGAGATGATTATGGTGATACTTTTTTAGTTCAGTCTCCTTATAAACCCAATCTCCCTGTTGGAACTATTATTTCCTTTTTCCCAGTCCGAAATCCTGTTGAAGAATTCACCTCCTCTGGAGTACTTTACCCTCTAACCAATAGTGTACTGGAAATGGGTGGTCAGGATGGTACTTCCAATGAAATTACCGAGCAAGAAGCTGTTGTTACTTTTAAGGAAGGTTTTCTTGGAGTATTTGTTGGAAATGGTGATAAGATGAAAAGAGGGTAATATTACTCCTTCTTTGACCTCCTCTGTCTCCTCCTTAGTAAGGAGGAGAACTCTTTTATCAAACTCGGACTTATTTAATGAGTCTCCCTCTCGTTAAGAAGGAGAGGGAACAAGGGAGAGGTCAAAAACTCCGATCCTGAATACTTTATACCAACATTTATGACTCGAAATTACTTGTCCAATTCCCTATTCTATATTGATTAATTCTTCATTTTTAATTGAACATTGATATGCATCACCTACACCGCGAAAAACTTTTCTCTTTATTTGATGACAACCAAAGTGGCGTTGTATTTATTCAAGGAGCTGAAACCATGTACCGTTATAAAACGGATTATGAGTTTCCATTCCGACAAGAATCTAATTTTTGGTATTTGACTGGAGCAAATGAAGCCGATTGTTCTTTAATCTTAGATTTAAAGACGGAAGAATATCACTTATTTGTGCCAAAACGGGATGCTCAATATGCGGTTTGGCATGGATATGTAAAAACGAAAGAGCAATATCAGGAGCAATACAATCCAGACCATTTACATTATCAAAATGACGTTCTGAGTGTTTTAAATTCTATTAAACCTGAAACAGTGTATTGCTTAACCGATGAACAGGCTGAGTTCATTGAGGACTTAGATAGAGGATTTACTGTTGAGACCGATGCTCTAGTTGATGCCCTTACATTTTGCCGTGTGTTGAAAACGGATTGGGAACTTGATCAAATGAGAGAAGCTTGTCGCGTCAATGATCTAGCTTATTTGGAAGTGATGAAATCTATCAAACCAGGTATGAATGAATATGAGGTCAAAGCGATCTTCAATAAAGTTCAGCTCGAAAATGGATTACTTCAAGATGCTTACAATGGAATTTTTGCCTCAGGAGTAAATGCATCTATTCTGCATTACGTGGAAAATAACAGTCTAATTAAAGACGGCGATTTATTATTGATGGATGCCGGATTTGAATGCAATGGCTATGCTGCAGATTACACAAGAACTTTTCCAGCGAACGGAAAATTCACAGAGATTCAAGCGGGCATTTACCAAACTGTATTGAATGCTCATACTGAAGTAATTGAATCTATCCGTCCAGGTGTAAAAATGGAAGATTTACATTTAATGGCTGCTCGAATTATGATGGGTGGGTTAAAGAAACTAGGAATTATAAAAGGTGAAATCGATGACATCATGGAAGAAAATATTTTTGCTTTATTCTTCCCTCATGGACTCGGACATTTCCTTGGATTAGACACTCATGATGTAGGCGGGTATCCTAAAGGTGTGGAGAAAATAGATCGGCCAGGAATCAAATTCTTGCGAGCTCGCCGTGAATTGATGCCCGGAATGGTAATTACTATTGAACCCGGTATATATTTTGTACCTGCGGTTCTTGAACCTGCGATGGAAGATCCTGAAAAATCGAAATTCTTGAATATTGAAAAAGTGAAATCACTGCTTACTTTTGGCGGCATTCGCATTGAAGACAACATTGCCGTTACCGAAAATGGCTATGAAAACCTTACAAATGTGCCAAAAGAGATACGTGAGATTGAGGAATTGATGAAGGGGTGATTCTACATCTGATTTCTTCCCTTACTGAAGTTAGGAGCTTACTTTTAGCCATACCATTGATAATTATTTTAATACCTATATCTTAATAGACCGTTGAGCGGGGAAGTCCCTACAAAATTATTTTGGATGTTATCCGAACGTTAGCCGAATTAACCACATTTTGAAAAACAACTCGTTTCGCTTAATAGCATTGTTTGAAGTTCTTGGAGGCGTTTTACTGACCGTAAAGATAATTGGGTACTTCACTTTAAATATCGGTCTTGAAAATTATTTTGCTGCAATTCTTAGCCTTCTATTCTTATTTCCTTCATTGTCACTGGTGTTTGGAGGTTATTTTTTGTGGCACTATAAACAACGTGGCTTTCTACTATCTATATTAGGTCTGGGTTTTCAAACTCTCTTTTTTGCGACACCATGGTTTTCATATACAATGCTGTCTCCTTTATCCATTACATTTACTCTGAATTCATATCCTGATTGGGCGTTTAGTTTCAGCTTTTCTACAGATTTTACATTCTGGTTTAGTAGTCCATTACCCTATTCAGAATTAGGTATAAATTTCCTAAGTATTGGATTCAT
The DNA here is from genome assembly GCA_963974345.1 of uncultured Balneolaceae bacterium. GTDB lineage: Bacteria > Bacteroidota > Rhodothermia > Balneolales > Balneolaceae > RHLJ01. The sequence goes on from CAXBBW010000006.1 coordinate 55,443, forward strand.
TATTTATTTATTTCATCCTTTTCAACTACTTAAAGAATACGGTAGACTTCCTAGAAAACTTAAATGTGAAAATTGTAATACGAACTATGGCTGGGATGCCGAATTTGAAAAGCTTGAAATGAAATGTGAGTATTGTGGTAAAGTTACTATATACGAACAAGAATCATTTCCCTCATCACGTAACTCTGCTACGTGATGCGTTCTCAGAAACTCCTGCTTCTGTTGAGGCAAAGCTTAAAATTTACATTCCGAAGGAGGACGAGGTTAATCTAAATAATCCATTTCTAGTCATTCCCGCGAAGGCGGGAATCCAGAGTCAAAAGTAAGGCAATTCTTGTGTATTAAGCTCCAGATCCCTGCCTTCGCAGGGATGACCCTGAAATCAGCAGGTGTAATTTTCAAATCTTCCGGCACCATTGACATAGGGTTGTCAGTGGCAACGCTTATATTGGCTAACGTTACAAACCCTGAATCAATAAAACGGTTATGGAACCATCTGTTAAAGAAAAATTCGACTCCTATCCCGATCACATCAAACCAAAAATGAACGACCTTCGAAACCTGATTTATCAGGTAGCTGAACATACCGACGGTGTTGGGCAGATTACCGAGACGCTGAAATGGAGTGAACCAGCCTATCTCACTTCAAAACCTAAAAGTGGCACCACGGTTCGCATGGACTGGAAAGAGCGAGATCCTAATCAAATCGGAATCTATGTGAATTGTAATACATCTCTGGTAGAAACGTATCGAACGATGTTTTCTGATGAGCTGCAGTTTGAAGGAAATCGCGCTATTCTGATTCCTGTTGAAGATCCCATCCCAGAAAAAGAATTGAAAATCTGTATCCAAATGGCGCTTAGGTATCACTTGGATAAATAGCTTTAGGCAGAATAAATAAATTACTTGGTAGGAATGCTCTATACTAGTTTCCAGTTTTAGATGCATGATGAAAAAGGGAGTATTTAAAAAAGCAGTTATGATTATATCAGTTATCCTCGGGGTATTTATTCTTATTGTATTGGGTATTGGATCATGGACATCATCGCCGGGCTATGGAGGTGAGAAAACGGATCACTTTGATGGAACCAAATTCCTGAATGGCCCAGGATATGAAGAGAAAGGATTTACTCAGCTTCTTAAATGGATGACTTCCAGAAAACCCGGAGAATGGACTGAGCTTTTAGATAAAGATGTAACCTTCGGCCCAAAACCAGCTGCAAGAATAACCGATTCAACGCAGGTTATTATCTACGTCAATCACTCTACGTTTTTAATTCAAACCGACGGACTAAATATCCTAACCGATCCCGTTTACAGCAAGCGAGTTTCTCCTTTTAGTTTTGCGGGTCCAAAACGTATGCGTCCCCCGGGTATTCAGTTTGATGACTTACCCGAAATCGATTTCGTGCTTTTGAGTCACAATCATTACGATCATCTGGATATTGCGACTATCAAACGCATACAACAAAAATTTGACCCTACTTTTATTACTCCACTTGGGGTTGATTTATACTTGAATAAACAAGGTATTTCGAATACAATTTCTTTGGATTGGTGGGAAGAAACTTCAGCATCTAATTCGGTTGAAATTGCAGCCGTTCAAGCTCAGCATTTTTCTAGCCGAGGCATGTTCGACCGAGACAAAACTCTTTGGGCAGGTTTCGTTATTAAATCACCTAAAGGAAATATTTACTTTGCAGGAGATACCGGATATAACGATTTCTTTACCGAAATAGGAGAACGATATGCACCCATCAAAACGGCACTCATCCCAATTGGTGCATACATTCCTAGATGGTTTATGAGCCCTGTTCATGTAGATCCTGCTCAAGCGGTTCAAATCCATAAAGATGTAAAATCTGAATATAGTATTGGAATGCATTTTGGGACTTTCCCTCTTGCTGACGACGGACATGATGATCCAATCAATGACTTTAATAAAGCAGTTGGCGATGAACAGTTTATTTTATTGGGAGAAGGTGAAAAGATAATCAGAGACTAAAAGCGGAGTTCTTTAGCTATTTTATTTCTCATTTATTCTCCTATTTTTATATAGAAATAACTTCTATTTAAATAAGGAGTTTTGTTTTAAAAAAGCTATAGGTTTACTACTCTATCAATATGAGTCTTAATAAAAAAACAATAAAAATACGTTTTGGTAAACCCGAGTTAAAGGGCATGCTATTAGGATGTTGCCTTTTTTTAATAGGAGTGACAATCTCAGTTTTGAGATATCAGATCTTGATCCAGTATGAAAGGCAACATCTGAATACCGTCTTAGACCTTATAGAGCAGAATATTGAAAGAACCATTCAGGAGTCTTATAACAGTGCCCTAACATTAGCACTCACTGTGAATGCAGAAAGTGAGGTGGTTAATTTTGAGAGAGTTGCCAAGCAAATTCTCAAAAACACAACCAGCGTTGATGTTTTGGAACTGGTACCAGATGGAATCATAACCTATGTATACCCGCTGGAAGGAAATGAGTCTGTTGTTGGGTATGATATACTAAGTGATCCCAATGTAAATGCAGAAGTACTTAAAGCTGCTGAACTGGGAACCATTTACTTTGCAGGTCCTTTTGAATTAAGACAAGGCGGCATGGCTGTTGTGGGGCGAATACCAATTATAGTTAATGATGAAATTTGGGGGTATTCTGCTGTTGTTCTTTATCTGGAAACGTTAATAGAGAACTCTGGCATCAACACTTTTCCGGAAGAAACGTACTATTTCCAGTTAGCTAAAATTAACCCTAATACCAATGTGGAAGAATTTTTTCTACCCATTAGGCAGGGAGTAGAGTTGGGTACTTTTGAGTCTGTCAGGTTTCCTGAAGGGAATTGGAGGCTTTATGCGACACGAGTTGGAAATAACATCCCTTTTAATACTCTTCTTTCCATTTTGATTGCGTCTCTTTTAGGCTCCATTATTCTTGGAATGCTTTCAACCAAACTGTTTAGAAAGCCTTTAGATCTGGAAGAATTATTGCAAGAAAAATCTAACGAGCTTTTGCAAAGTCGAGAGAAATATAAGCTCAACTCAGAGCTAATGGAGTCTATATTCAAAAGCCCTAAAAGTATGATCATTTTTTCGCTTGATCTAGACTATAAATACTTGGCATTTTCTATTTCTCATAAAGAGATTATGAAAAATCTTCTTGGGGTTGATATAAAAAAAGGGATGAATATGCTTGAAATTATTCCTAATGAAAAGAGTCGCAGAATTCTTAAAACCGATTTTGACCGAGCCTTTAAAGGAGAACATTTTGATTATATAAGAGAATTTAAGAATAAAAACGGTGACCCAGCTTTTTGGGAAAATAGGTTTGCACCTATACTTTCTAAAAATGGAACAATAGTAGGGTTAACAGCATTTGTAGCTAATATCGACAAACGTGTAATGGCAGAAAGAGAAATCATGCTCGAAAAAAGCTTGTCTGATTCTATTATTAATAGCCTGCCCGGTATCTTTTATTTATACAACAAGGAAGGTAAATTTTTGAGATGGAATAAAAATTTTGAAACAGTTACTGGATATTCAGCCAAAGAAATGGAATCTGTACACCCTCTTGACTTTTTTGTTGATGATGAAAAAGAGCTCCTCAAACAGAAAATTGAGAATGTTTTTATTTCTGGAGAAGATAATGTGGAGGCAAATTTTGTATCTAAGGACGGCTCCAAAGTACCTTTTTATTTTACTGGTGCTTCCATCAATTACAAAGGTGAAGAATGTTTGCTCGGGGTAGGTATTAACATAAGTGAGCAAAAAGAAGCAGAGAAAAAACACCAACAAGTCTTGCTGCAATTACAGACTCATTTAAATAATTCGCCTCTCGGGGTAGTTGAGTATGATAAGAATCTGGATATCACCCAATGGTCGAAAAGATGTGATGATATTTTTGGTTGGTCTGAAGAAGAAATTATAGGAAAAAATGCTTTTGATCTGATCTATGAAGAAGATCAGGGAAAAACAAAGGTAATAGCTAATGAACTCTCTGGTGGTAATGTCGATTGGAATGTTTCCTTTAACCGAAATCATACAAAATCAGGAAAGGTTATTGATTGTATATGGTATAATACTGTTATTAAGAATGACGATAGCACTGTGAATGCGGTAATGTCGTTGGTAGAGGATATTACAGAGAGAAAGCGTGCTGAGGAAAAATTAAAACAAAGCGAATACCGGTATAGAACCTTAGTAAAAAACTCACCTTACTGCATTCATGAAATAAATTTAGAGGGTAAGTTGATCTCCATGAACCAGGCTGGACTAGATATGCTTTCTATTGAAAATGAAGAAACGGTGATTGGAAAAACCTATCTTGAAAGTGTTTCTAAGAAAGATAAAGATAAAGTAACCACCCTCCTTCAACGTGCATTAAATGGTATTGAATCTGAATTCGAATTCGAATCTTCTACTGGTTCCTACTTTTATTCGTCATTTGTTCCGATAGTCGATAAAGATAAAAAAGTACAGCGATTGATGGGGATTACTCAGGATATCACAGAACGAAAGAAAGCTGAAGAAATGATAGAGAATTCACTAAAAGAAAAAACAACCTTGCTCTCGGAAATTCATCATCGTGTAAAAAATAACCTTGCCATAGTCTCTGGGCTTCTACAGTTACAAAGTTATGAAATGGATGATGAGAGGGTCTCTTTTGCATTCGACCAAAGTATTAACAGAATTATTTCTATTGCCATGGTTCATGAATTGATGTATAAATCTACTGACCTTACTTCGATTAATATTCATACCTACTTAGAAAATCTAATACCTGCGATAACTGCCACGATGAAAGATGAAACTAAAAATGTGAGTTTTGAGATTGATATTGAAGATTATAAAATGAACATCAATGAAGCTATTCCATTAGGGCTTTTGCTAAATGAACTTTTTACTAATTCATTTAAATATGCTTTCAGAGGTAGAAAAGAAGGTGTAATCAAAGTTCTTTTAGGCGCACATAATGACTATTTAAAAGTAACATATGAAGATGACGGGGTTGGTTTTGATTCGGGTATAGACTTCAATAAGCCTAAAAATCTTGGTTTAAATTTAATTCATTCACAATTACAGCAATTAGATGCTACTTTCTCTGCTGAAACTGAATCGAAATTTAAACTTGAATTCACCTTTCCACCTAATAAAACCGGCTCACATGCAACCTATAATGTTGGAGTAAAATAGAATCTATTTCTATTTTGATAAATGACTTTAGCAAAGCAGTAGGTGATGAGAATTTTATCCAAACTGGTGAAAAAGAAAAACTGATTTGTGACTTATCTATTTCTTCAACAGCGAATCTAAGCTATACTTTCCAGGGCTCATCATCATTAATCCAAAAAAGGTGAACATCATTTTCATAGCATGAGAGGCTCCTCTAAATCCATCTCCTCTTTCTAGATGCGAAATAGTTGCAACAAACATAGTTATAAAAAGCAGTGCTGCCATTAACCTATATTTATAGCCCAAAGCGAACAATAAAGCTCCTGCTGATTCGACGAATGCTGCCATAAATCCCCAAAACATATAAATAGCATCTATTCCAAAACCAGGCATGTTTTTGCCAAGTCCTATCCAGCGATCAGGACCACCTGAAATTTTACCCCACCCATGTAAAAATAAAAAAGAAAGACCGACACCAAGTCGTAAAACTAGTAGACCTAGGTCTTTATATTTTGATAAAAAATTAAGGGTTAAATCTAGTTTTGGCATGCCTCTCCAGTTTAGTTCAACATTGAAGAAACATATTTATTCAGTAAGTGTTTATTAGTTTGAAATATTTTTACGAAGTATAATATTTCTGTTCCCGACCAATATCCCGTCTTTCATTTCCAGACTCATAATTCCATTACTTCCTCCTCTGGGAGCAGAATTATTTATTTGTTTACCGGTCAGGTTTGCGTCTCCTTCAAACAGAAATGATCCGAGCCAATAATAACTCCCGTCCGGCTCAAGAATCGTCAGGTGAATATGCGCGGGTTCATTGCCGTAGAAATGTGGTTTTTGAGTATAAAACGTGTATGTGCCTTCTGCATGCGTTTTCGCCCACCCGCGAATATATCCATGTCGGCGTGCCCAACCGGTTTCATTCCCTTTTTTGGGGTATACCCCTTTTTCGTTGGTTTGATACACATATAAGATTACACCTTCTGCGGGAGTTTTACCGTCTGGTTCATATAGCAGTCCTGTGATTTTAATCTGAACTCCTTCGCTATCAAATTCCGGAAGTGTATCAACAGGAGTGAGTATCTGATCTCCAAATTCGAACACAGCTTCACAACCTTCACAAGGTCCGCCGATTAGTTTTCCCTGCGAGAAACCTAGAGTTGTACTTAAAATACTCGCAATTATAAGCGTCAGGATTTTGGCTAATACATGTTCTTTCATATCAATTAAACCAGTAGTTCATTTTAAAAACCATGCCTCGGTTTTTAACCCCGAAGTTTTCGGTTCCGTAGTTTTCATTATATACCAAATAAATATCACTCATCGCTGCATACCTCCATTGTACTCTGCTGTTTATATTGAAATTTTCAGCTTGCGTGTTGTATTGCATAAAGGTGGTCCAATTCAACGTATTCGAAAAACTGATTTCTGCTTGAGGTCCGAAGAGGTGAAGAGTAGCCTCTCCATAATTCTCTGGAAGCTCTACTTTATTCATAATGTAATTGACCCCGAAGTTCCCCCAAGGTTGTGCTCGGACGTTCAATGATCCACCAAGTTCAAACCTCGTTCCATCAAAAAAGCCTCCGTATGAACTCATAAGAGTTCCACTTAACCTTCCTCTTGAATCTGTTTGATAGTTAAATCGAGCGCTATTTGATAAATAAGATTTCGCTGGAAGAAATTCTTCTCCACCAATTAAGTTGGCAGGAAACATTAGTCTTATTTCTTCATTTTTAAAACTGAATTCAAATACGCCACGTTTGCTTGAATTTATATTTAGATAAAAATTTCTGGACTTATCAGTGGGTTTACCATCCAGCTCTGAAGCATACACTCCCCATACTCCAACGTCAATAAAGTTGATTGACTCTGAGACATTTCTGAAAATATATCCAGTCCATCCATTTAAAAAATTATACCCTATACGAATTATCGAATCTCTTTCTGCATCATATTGAAAAGAGCGACTTGAAAACCCCAGTTCATTGATAAAATTATCTCCTAATCTGTCTGCTGTAATTCCAGCATACTTCTTGCCATCGTCGTAGCTGATTGTAGCCCCTATAAATGATGCATCATTTAGCTTTTCTTCTGTTTGAGACCAATGATATCGGGCATTACCGGTTAGAGTACCGTCATCTGATGAGTAATGAAATTCTCCTCCCAAAGTTCGATTGAAATCTTTGGTAGTATTACTGGTTCCATCAAAAGCAGAGCGGTTAGTTACCAACGCTTTTATGCTGCTTCTTCCAAAAAGCTTTTGTTGAACAGCACCTACCAGATAATTATTTGCACCTATTCCATCAATGCTTCTTGTTTGAACATTAAGTGCTCCAACTCTTAGATTATTAGTTAGGTTTCCTGTTACCCTTGACCCAAACAAGATGGGTACAAGGTTACCGTCACTAATTCCAATCTGTCTTGAAAAAAAAGGTTTTACACTCCAGGTTCCAAAGCTTGAAAACAAGTCGCTATTTTCAAGAAAGAAGCTTCTTTTTTCAGGGAAGAAAATGCTGAATCTTGAGAGGTTAGTAACTTGCTGATCTACATCTACAGTTGAAAAATCAGGGTTAACCGTAAGATCCATATTAAGAGTTGAACCTATAGGGATTTTGGCATCGAGACCTATGTCAAAGTCTGTATTCAAGTCTTCATCTTCCTGAAAGTTCTGATTACCAGATGTTAGCAAGTATGGCTGAAAGAGAATGCCTTGTTTTTGCTTCTTAAGTGACTCCTCCAGAGTCATTATTCCCTGATGGCCAAGATCCATTGCATTAAAAGCTATAGGAATATGTCGCCATGAGGACCATACATTTTCATGCATATCCTTTCTTAGAAAATTAATACCCCATACATCTACACTTGGATCAAAGTTTATCGATTTTAATGGGATTTTAATTTCAGCAGTCCAATAGTCATCATAAACTTTCACATCACTCCACCAAACATTATTCCAGTTGAAGTCGCTTCGTGTTTGAGAGTTTTCCAATTTAATAATTCCCTCACTTTGAACGCCGGCCGCACTAACAAGAAAGACAAACCCATTGGTTTGTTGATTAAAAGGATCCATTGTGATAATAACCGATTCACTATTCCAAACATGCTCCGAATGATCTCTTTTCAGCGTTTTAACAATAATATTTTCTCTTTTCTGATAAGCAATAGCTCCGATATATAAGTTCTCATCGTCATAAGTAATCCTTGCCACTGTCTGATTCACTGCAACACCTGTATCAAAGGGATATTTATTCAGAAATTCGGAAGTTACCGCAGCATTTTCCCAGGCTTCTTCGTCTAGAATTCCATCAATAACGATGTGTTCAGGGGTTTTACTAACACTTAGCTCAAAATTTGAGTATTCGGGTTGTTCCTGAGCTGTAGCCAGAATTGGAAGAAAAAAGAAGGCGATAGCAACGGGTAAATATTTCATAGTGCATACTTAATGTTAGGATGCACTGAGATAAAAAAAGATATCTTATTAATTGGGAGTCAACGACATACTACGCTTTGTAAGCACTAGATTACTCCGTTTATTAGTGGAGAGCACTTCGTACTGGCAAATAATTCATTCGCAGTGTTTATCAAGTAGTATGCAGAATCTGAGTAATGTTAGTTCTCATTAGAAAGCTAGGTTCAGTATTATTGCTGGTTGTATGATTCAATTCTTTCAAAAATATCAAACAACGAGAAATAGAATTCTCTGGCACCTACTCTTTTGGGTCTGCTATATTGGTATGTACACCATCATTTATGGAAACTTTGAGGATACGTACGGATCTGAGTTCTTCTGGGCAATGGCTTATTTACCATTAAAAATTATCGCCACCTACTTCACTCTTTATTTTATAATTCCAAAGTACTTTCTCCACAAAAAATATGTTACTGCTTCTCTTCTTTCTGTAGCTTCCATTTTAATTGCGGCTACCATTCAGCGGTTCATGGATTATCAGGTCTTTTATCCAATGTATCACCATGAATGGATGTCTGGAGATATCTTTTACATTCCTAAAATCTTGAAAAGTACACTAAGTATTTACCCTGTTGTTGCGCTCGCTTCGTTTATAAAAATAACGAAGTATTTTTATAGCGAGGAAAGTAGATCTCAAGAACTTCAACAACAAAAACTTCAAGCGGAACTCAACTTTCTAAAAGGACAAATTCATCCGCATTTTTTGTTTAACACGCTTAATAATTTATACGCTTTAACCCTCAAAAAATCGGAATCTTCACCAGAAGTTGTTCTTAAGCTTTCTGAATTATTGAGTTTTATGTTGTATGAATGTAACTCTAGAACCGTTCCTCTAAGTAAAGAATTAAAACTGATAGAGAACTACATAGCTCTTGAAAAAATACGCTATGATGATCGCCTTACTGTTTCTTGCGAAACCTATGGAGATGTCTCACAAAGTCAGATTCCTCCTATGTTACTCCTTCCTTTTGTAGAGAATGCGTTTAAGCATGGAACAAGTGATTCTATTGATAAAGTTTGGGTGGAAATAAATGTTGTAATTCGAAACCAAACGTTATCCTTATCCGTCAAAAATAGCAACGGTCATGAATCTGGCAACGAAGAATTTGAATATCAAAAAGGAATTGGGCTTAAGAATGTGAAAAGACGTCTAGACCTTTTATATAATGGATTTTATGAACTTAATATCAAAGAAATTGATAACACTTATTCCGTTTCTTTAGAAATAGAACTTGATCAACTCCTAGACCCAGAATCAATTTGAGTTTAACTTGTTTCATAATAGATGATGAACCCCTTGCTATAGAAGTAATTGAATCTCATATATCTAAGATTGATGGACTCGAAGTAAAAGATACTTTTCAAAACGCTGTTAAAGCCTTTCAAGAACTCCGCAATTCTACTGTCGATGTTCTTTTTCTTGATATTCAAATGCCTAGGCTTACTGGAATCGAATTTCTACGGACTCTAAAAAATCCACCAAAAGTAATTTTCACAACAGCCTATCGCGAATATGCTCTTGAAGGTTTTGAGCTAGATGTGGTAGACTATCTTTTAAAACCAATTTCTTTTGATCGTTTTTTAAAAGCTATAGATAAGGTCTTTATTTCTTCGAACCCTTCATCGCCAATAAACCTTCAGGAAAGTCATAATAATGACCATCATTTCGTATTTGTGCCATCTGATAAAAAGAATGTGAAAATCTGTTTAGATGAAATCCTATATATCGAAAGTAAACGTGATTATATTTTGATTAAAACTGAACTTAAAGAAGTTACTACTTATCAAACAATCACCTACATGGAAGAACGACTTCCTAGAAATCAGTTTGTTCGGGTTCATCGATCTTTTATCATTAACCTTAATAAGATTGAAAGTTGGAGTAATAATGAAATCGAGCTTAAAGAAACAACCGTTCCTATTGGTAGAACCTACAAACGCGAGGCTTTGAAAAAGCTAAACGAAAACTCTGAAGTTTTGTAAAAAGCTTCTTTTATTTTCTGATTCTATTTTCCCGATTCTGCTTTGCTTTTTGTACATTCCCGTGTTAGCAAAAGCGACAAAAAAGCATGTCAGAAAACTACCGCGCACTTACAAGAAAATATCGACCAAACAGTTTTGAGGATATCGTTTCTCAAGATCATGTTAGTAATACATTACTTAATGCGATCAAGCAAAACAGACTCTCGCATGCCTATATGTTTTGTGGTCCACGCGGTGTTGGAAAAACAACCATGGCTCGTGTCCTTGCACGTGTTATCAATAATATTGATGCCGATGTTGATGGGGAAGCGCTTAACCAAACGATGAGCATCACCGAGATGGATGCCGCTTCTAACAACAAAGTAGAAGACGTTCATCATTTACGTGAAATCGTTCGAATTCCACCTCAGAATAGTCTCTACAAAGTCATTATTGTGGATGAGGTTCACATGCTTTCGAAAGCAGCATTTAATGCATTGCTGAAAACACTGGAAGAACCGCCCGAGCATGTCATTTTTATTTTTGCAACTACCGAGCCTCATAAAGTTCTTCCCACTATTTTATCCCGTGTTCAGCGCTTTGATTTCAAGCGGATTGCGGTTGAAGAAATCGTTCATCGACTTCGGAAAATTGCCATCGATGAAAAAATCGCGATCGATGAAGAATCCCTTCATGTAATTGCCAAGAAAGCTGATGGCGCACTGCGTGATGCACTTGGGTTAATGGATCAAGCTATTGCGTTTTGCGGAGATACCATCACGCACAAAGAGTTGCTTCAGGCACTTAATGTAGTTGGAACTGATCGCTTATTTGAGTTTATGGATTGTGTGAAAGGTCACGATGCTGATAAAGGGCTTGTACTCATCAACACTTTATTACAAGAAGGCTATGACATTCAGGAATTTTTGATTGGTTTGACTGAACACCTGCGGAACCTGTACATCGCCCATCATTCACCACAGTTGTATTTAGTTGAGGCTTCAGACGATACTAAAAAGAAATATACTGCTACCTCAAAAGAATTCTCCAGAGATGATTTGATGCGTATGCTCCACATTGTAAGTGAAGCTCAAATCAAATTAAAAGACGCCAGTCAGCCACGCATTCAGTTTGAGATTACACTTCTTAAGCTCATACATATGGAGCGAAGTGAAAACCTTGGGAAACTACTTTTAGAGCTAGACGATTTAAAAAAAAACTTTAAGAACTTAGGATCAAAAGAAGCGACAAAGGAACAATTTGACAAAGTTGTAGAAAAACCTTCCAATGTTGAGAATACTAGCGAAACACATTCATCCGTAGAAAATACTGAATCGGTTGAAACGGAAAGCAGTTCAACCTTATTGGATTCTGAAACGAATACGGATTCACAAAAAGCAGCTACTCCAGAACCTGTAGAAGAAATTATTCCCGAGCCTGTTCAAACTCATGATGAGTATGGTTTAGGTCAACCAACCTTAGTTACTGAGGTTACCCAAAAAGCAAAAGCTCTTCATTTTACAAATGGGAATGATACCTCGAAGGTGGTAGAGCCTGTTCAAACTGAGGATGAAGATTCTGTACTACAAAAGAAACTATTAATTGAAGATGTGCGAGCTGTTTGGGATAAATTTGTTGCTTCGCTAGAGAATAATGTTCCAAAAGTACTCGAGCTTCAAGTGCAGCGGGTACAACCAGCTAAACTTAAAGGAAACGAATTGATTCTCGATTGCGAGAATGCTTTTGCTCAGAAAATGCTTGAGGAACAAGCTCAAGATTTGTCTATGCGATTAAAGGAACATCTTGGTGTTAAATTACGTTTTAAAACTGAAGTGAAAAAGGGAGCTGAAAATGTTTCTAAAGCAAAAAACCCTTACGAACGATTTAAAGAAATTCAGCAAAAAGATCCCATCATCCGTGACTTAGTGGAACGGTTTGGGGCAGAACTAGAATACTAAAAGAACTTACTTATGGCAGATTTTAATATGGCCGACATGTTTGGCAAAATTCAGGAAATGCAATCCAAAGTGCAGGAAACCCAGGCTAAACTCGGTGAAATCGTAGTTGAAGCTGAAGCAGGCGGAGGGATGGTAAAAGTTAAAGCGAACGGACTTCGACAAATCCTTTCTATCACATTAGATAAAGATGTGATTGACCCTGAGGATAAAGAGATCTTAGAAGATTTAGTTGTTGCAGGGGTAAACAAAGCACTTGAAAAAGCAGATGAAGAGTCTAAAGCTAAAATGCAGGACGCTTACAAAGGGATGATTCCCGGTGGCGGAATTCCAGGTATGGACCTATCTAAGTTTGGGCTATGAAATTCAGAATTTATAATTATCTCATACATTTCAACTGAAATAGAACCTAAAGCATACTTTTTAAAACTACTGCAGATTTTCCTACCTCCTTCTTCGAGATAAGGCTTGATTCAAAATTCATAATCAATAATCCAAAATTCCATTGCAGATAACATCAGAATATTTAGAGCGGGCGATTGAACAACTATCTAAACTTCCGGGAACGGGAAGAAAATCCGCCCAACGCATTGCTATTCACCTTTTGAAACAAAATGATGAGTATGCCCTCAAGCTTGCCAATGCTATCATTGACTTAAAAAACAAAGTAACTCGTTGCAACATCTGTGGAAATGTTAGTGATTCTGATCCTTGTAAGATTTGTGAGAATCAGAAAAGAGAAAATGGTCAAATTTGTGTAGTTGAAGAGTTTAACGATGTATACATCATCGAAAAAACCAATGAATTTAGAGGTAGATATCACGTACTAGGTGGTGTAATTTCGCCAATGGATAATATCGGCCCAGATCAACTGAAGATTCAGGATTTGTTAAAACGGGTTGGTGGCAACGAGCAAATTAATGAAGTTATTCTTGCTTTAAATCCTGATGCAGAAGGAGAAGCAACATCTTACTACATCAACAAGTTATTATTACCGTACGAAGTAAAAGTAACCCGAATTGCATATGGAATTCCAATGGGTACGGAGCTAGAATTTATCGATGAAGCTACCTTGAGTAGAGCGTTCACAAGTCGAAGTATTTTCTAAATGAAAATCTTTCAGCCACTAAAACCCAAAAGCACTAAAAAGTGTAAAAGAATTGGTGTTTTTGTGATTTTGTCACGTCCTTTAATAGCATTTAATAATCTATTCTCGATATGAAAAAACTATTCTCATTATTTCTAGTTACCCTTTTCTCTGTTTCACTTTCCCATGCCCAAAAAAGTGGCTATTGGCAACAGGAAGTTGATTATACCATGGAAATTGATGTAGATGCTCCAAAGCATCAGTTCACAGGTAAACAAAAGCTTATTTACACTAATAACTCGCCCGATGTATTAGATAGAGTTTACTACCATCTATACTTCAATGCATTTCAGCCAGGAAGCATGATGGATGTACGGTCTAGAACTATTGCCGATCCAGATAGCAGAGTTAGAGATCGAATTTATTATCTGCCTGAAGATGAAATCGGATACCATCATATTCTTTCATTAAAGCAAGATGGAAAAGATGTTGAATATGAAGTTGATGAAACAATTCTTGTTGTCGAATTAAATACTCCAATTGCTCCTGGAGCTACTACTACTTTTGATATGGATTTTGAAAGTCAGGTTCCCAGACAAGTTCGCCGTTCAGGTTGGGCAAATGCAATGGGCGTAGAATTTTCAATGAGCCAATGGTATCCGAAATTATCTGAATATGACGAACGTGGATGGCATCCTAACCCATACATAGGAAGAGAATTTCACGGAGTTTTTGGTGATTTCGATGTCAAAATAACTATTGATAAAAACTATGTATTAGGTGGAACGGGTATTATTCAAAACCCAAATGAAGTCGGATATGGCTATCAGGATGAAGGTAAAAAAGTAACTTATAAAACAGATAAAATTACTTGGCATTTTAAAGCTGAAAATGTGATCGACTTTTTCTGGGGAGCTGATCCCGATTATGTACATAAAACTGCTCAAGTTCCAGGTGGTGCAAAAATTCATGTCTTATATCAATCTAAAATCGATGAAACTGCCTCTGATTCATTAAATGAAGTATATAAAAAGAGATGGGAAGCTTTGCCTGAGCAAATTGTGAAAGCAATGGAGTATGGAAATAAACATTTTGGTGTTTACCCTTATCCCCAATTTTCTGCAATTCAGGGTGGTGATGGCGCCATGGAATATCCAATGGGAACATTCTTACGTGGAGCAAGCACTGGAAGCATGATTCATGAACTATACCATAGTTGGTTTCAAAATGTATTGGCAACGAATGAATCTTTGTATGAATGGATGGATGAAGGCTTTACAAGCTTCGCAACTTCTGAAACAAGAGCATATCTAAATAATGTAGAAGGTAATCCACATACTGGTTCCTACCGAGGTTATTTTGGGATTGTACGTTCTGGTATTGAAGAACCTATGACTACCCACGCAGATCATTATCATACAAATGCAGCATATGGGAGAGCCGCATATTCTAAAGGATCCGTTTTTCTCTACCAACTAAGTTATATCATTGGTGATGAAGCGTTCAGAAAAGGAATGTTGACTTATCATGACACCTGGAAATTGAAACACCCAACCGATTTAGATTTTATTCGGGTAATGGAAAAAGAGTCTGGAATGATTCTGGATTGGTACTATGAATATTTTGTTCAAACTACTAAAACAATAGACTATGCGATTAGTTCAATAACTGGAAATGAAGCCTCAACAAAAGTAGACCTTAAAAGAGTTGGTTTAATGCCTATGCCTTTGGATTTAGTTGTTGAATATACTGATGGAACAACTGAACTTTTTTATATCCCTTTACGAATTATGCGAGGTGAAAAACCTGCTGAGAATGATATCAAAAGAACTATTTTGGAAGACTGGCCATGGGTTAATCCTTCTTATTCTTTCGAAATACCTACTTCTAAAAAAAATATCAAAGGTATCATGATAGATCCTACTTCCAGAATGGCAGATATTAATATTGCAAATAATAGTGTTGCCGTCGAATAGGAGTTCAATAAATATACTATTTAGAAAAAGTCATAGGGGAGACTTACTGTGACTTTGTCTATACTACTGAACTAACCGATTTTTTATGCAAAAAAAAGACTATGCCGCCCTTTCAATTGAAGCACATAAAAAGGCAAAAGGTAAAATTTCTATTGAATCGAAAGTTCCACTTGAGACAAAAGATGATCTAAGTATTGCTTACTCGCCAGGTGTAGCAGAACCTTGTCGAGAAATTGCAGCAGATGTTGAAAAAGTTTACGAGTACACCTCAAAAGGAAATTTAGTAGCCGTAATTAGTGATGGGTCTGCGGTTCTTGGCTTGGGAAATATTGGTCCTGAAGCCGCTCTTCCAGTGATGGAGGGAAAAGCCGTGCTATTCAAGAAATTTGCTGGAGTTGATGCCATTCCAATTGTACTTTCTACTCAGGATACAGAAGAAATTATCACAGCAGTAAAAGCAATTGCCCCAACTTTTGGTGGAATTAATCTCGAAGATATATCTGCTCCCAGATGTTTTGAGATTGAGAAACGGTTGAAGGAAGAGCTTCCTATCCCAGTATTTCATGATGATCAGCATGGAACAGCTATAGTTACTTTAGCGGGGATGATTAATGCGTGTAGGCTTACTGATAGAGAGCTCAAAGACCTTACCGTTGTGATTAATGGAGCTGGAGCGGCGGGAGTAGCCATTGTTAAACTGCTTTTTGAAGCAGGGGTAAAGGAAGTAATGATGTGCGATAGTAAAGGCATTATATATGAAGGTAGAGAGCATTTAAATTCTGAAAAGCAAGAAATGGCTAAACTTACGAATTTCAGTAAGAGAAAAGGGAATCTGGAAGATGCTGTTAAAGAAGCAGATGTATTTATTGGCGTTTCTGCACCCGGAGTACTTACACAAGAAATGGTGAAGACTATGGCTGAGGATCCCATCATTTTTGCTATGGCAAATCCAATTCCAGAAATAATGCCGGATGAAGCAAAAGCTGCTGGGGCTTATATAATTGCTACTGGTCGTTCTGACTTCCCGAATCAGGTAAATAATGTGCTCGCTTTTCCTGGGTTGTTTCGGGGTGCCCTTGATGCAAGAATGAGCAATTTAACTACTGAACTTTTTATTATTGTAGCTAAAGCCATTGCAGATTGTGTTGATGATTTATCAACCAATAAAATTATCCCTGGCCCCTTTGATGAACGAGTTCCAGAAAGAGTGGCTAAAGCTGTTAGGGAGTTTAAAGGGTAGTCTACAGTAGACGTCATGCTTGTAGTCGCTAGATAATAATTCAATGACAGTTATCTAGAATGCTTTAAAGGCAATGACGATGTTCTGATCTAGATTCTCACTTCCATGGAAATGACTAACTACTTACCCTTGTTCCAATACTCTGCGTTAGAGTAACATCTAACTACGCAGAGCATCGTAACAAGGTGCGATTTCTAAAAGGATGACCCCGTCTGATTTTTAATAAATTCTGTCAACGAAATACATGACATATACGTCCATAATGTATTTCAGGATCTGTAGGAAATGGTTCTTTGATATTGCTACGAATTAGCTCAAAGGCTTAGTTCGTCAAAGATGCTGAATCCAGATCAGCATGACAACCAGAAGGATTTTGTTTTGAGGTTTACTAATTCATAATCTTCACAACACCCCTCCGAATAAATCAGGAACTATTGATTTATTCATATCTAATTTAACAACCAAGACCATCAGTTTCCCATCAGCCTCAGTTTAAATATTCCTAATTCCCAGATTTAATAGGTCGTTTCCATCTAATTGGATCTTTTGGTGTTGGCACAATTGGATCTGGATAGTTTTCCAATAGTCGAAGTGTTTCCTTGATAGCAGCCTCCAATTGAGGATCTCCACCATTCATGCTTTCTTTCGGGGTATCCATTACCTCAATATCTGGTGAAATTCCGATGCCTTCCACATCCCATTCACCATCAAGATTATAGAAACCTCCTCTAGGAGCAACCATGCGACCACCATCAATAAAAGGAGGGGTGTCCCAAGTTCCTACTAAACCACCCCAAGTTTGTGTTCCAATCAGTGGTCCAATTTCTTCTTTCTTAAACATGAACGGAAGTAAATCACCTCCAGAACCTGCCCGTTCATTAATGATCATCACTTTTGGTCCCCAAATACCTGCACCTGGTGATGGAAAAGGTCGGCGGTCGGCCGCTTTACTGTTAAAGAAACCATGCAAATCTCTATTCAATACATCAATGATATAGTCTGCAGCTGATCCACCACCATTATTTCTCTGGTCGAGTACCACACCACGCTTATCCTGTTGAGAAAAGTAATAACGATTAAAGTATGTATATCCTCCGTTTCCAGTATTTGGAATCCACACATAAGCAAGTTGCCCATCCGACATTTCATCTACTCGGCGACGATTATCTTCCACCCAATTTCTAGTTCTTAATCCACCCTCATTTGAGATTGGAATCACGGTAACCAGACGCGCTCCAGATGTATTCGGTTTATCATTAACCAATAATTGTACCTGTCGGTTTACTGTGCCTTCAAAATACTGGTAGAAGTTTTGGTCGGAATCGATCTCTGTTCCATTTATCTCCAGAATATAATCTCCCTCATTGATATCAATTCCAGGGCCGGATAACGGCGCGGTTAGATCGGGGTTCCAACTTTCTGCTGTATAGATTTTCTTTATTCGATAGGCTCCATTTTCAAGTAATATATCTGCCCCCAAAAGACCTGCTGGTACGCTTTCTAAATCGGGATAATCGCCACCTCTAACATACGAATGACCAACGGCAACTTCACCGCTCATAATATCTACGACATAGTTCAAATCAGAACGATGTTTCGCATGTTTCACCCAAGGAGCGTACCATTCATATACATCATTCCAGGGAGCGCCATGCATGTTGTCTACGTATAGGAAATCACGCATAAAGCGCCATCCATCTCTAAAAATCTGTTCAAACTCTTCTTCAGGATTAATTTTCAGTTTTACTCCTGAAAGAGCTAAACTTCCTTCGCCAACCTTCTTTTCTCCGGCTGTAGTTTCCACAATTCCCCAAGTTCCACCTGAACGATAAAGCAGGTTTTTTCGATCTTGTGAAACCACCGCAGTGTTTACGCTAGACAAAAAAGTAGCCGCTTTTTGATCTTTGATTTCATATCTATGAAGTCTTGTGCCTTCGTTTGGTACTGATTCAAAAACAAATACCGTTCCTTCAGGTCCTTTTAATAGTCCCTCATAACTTCTTAGCGGGATGTCTAAGCTTAAAGTTCGTTCAGCAAGCCCATCCAAATCAATAACTACACGCTCATCTGTATCTTTTTCATCATCTTCAGAACCTGAGCTTTCTTCTTTAACCTCTTCTTCATCGCTTTTCGGCAGAATCGGAGAAGGCTCATCATCCGAAAGTACGATTATATACAGCCCTCGAGTAACAGACATATCATATGAACTCATATCTAGCCAGCCAGTATTCAAACCAAAATCAGTACTAGCCAAAAAGTATACATACTTGCCACTTTCATCCCAAACCGGAGTTATAGCGTCCGACATACCATCGGTAAGCATATGTGTTTTACCTGTTTCAATATTGTGAACATGAACTGCTTTAAATTGACTATTCAACAATTTTACATAGGTAATCCATTTACTATCTGGCGACCAAATTGGATTTAATGATCTATTCGGGTGTGCATAGGTTTCGGTATCAACCATTTTAGCATTCCCAGATTCAACATTTACATACCACATGTTATAATCGGTATCGGTATATGCAATGAACTTTCCATCTGGTGACCATTCTGGTTGGAAATAGAACGTTGGATTAGGCAACTCAATAATTTTTGGGTCTTCTAGTCCGAACTGATCAGATACTACTAACGAATATTCTCCGCTTTTATCTGAAAACCAAGCAACCTTAGCTCCGTCTGGGGACCAAACAGGAGCTCGATCTGCGCTACCCGATGAGTTGGTTAGGTTTCTCCATGTTCCTTCTTCTTTTGGGATCGTTATAATTTCACCTCGAACTTCAAAAATTGCTCGTTTACCAGTTGGGGAAAGTGCAGGGTTTGTCATTTGAAATGCTGATGGTTCCTCCCATCTTTCACGTCCCCAGCTCATATCTCCAGCCACTGTTACTGAAATCTGTAGTGTTTCTCCAGTCTCGGGATTTAAGTGATGAAGATAGCCTCCTTGCTCATATACAATCATTCCTCCACCGGTATCTAAACTCTTTACATCAAAGTCGGAATGAAAAGTCCATTGTTTTTCCTGTTTTGTGGCGAGATTATATGACCAGATATTGTTAGCAAAATCACGTTCAGATAAATAAAACACAGATCCATTATACCAAACTGGATCCACATGTCTCTCATTATCAGTTCGCGGAGTTTGAACTAATTCAAAAGTTTTTAAGTCTACAATCCAAATGGGTTGTGCCTGGCCTCCTCGATAATTTCTCCATTCAGGATCCCAAAAAGTAATCGGGTTATAAGCAACATACTTTCCGTCTGGTGAGATTTCTCCTGATGAAGCTTGTGGAATGGAAAGCATATTTGGCATTCCTCCGTCAATAGCTACGGTCCAGAATTGATTGATAGCCGTTGGATAAGATGCCCTACCTGAGCTGAATAAAACTTCACCTTTAGGTGTCCAACCCGTAACAATATCTGCACCAGGATGCCAAGTTAGTCTTTTTGGCTCTCCTCCTTCAATCGGAACAATATACACATCCGAATTCCCTGCATATTGACCAGTAAAAGCAATCATAGAACCATCTGGAGAAAAATGAGGATCAGATTCGCCTCCAATGTTACTTGTTAGTCGGATTGCTGCTCCACCCGCTTTGTCTACTTTCCATAAATCGTTAGCATGAACAAATACAATGTTTGTTTCTGAAATAGTAGGCTCTCGCAGTAGCTGAGTGCCTTGTGCTTTTACTTGTTGAAATGAGACCGTGATTACAGCCAAAGTCAAAAAAATCCCACCTACTTTTCTCATATAATCCCTTAATTAATTTGTAGTATGATTGAATATAATCAATCAAAAGTGAGGCGCAATTCAATTTGAGAATTCTTTACAAAGGAAAATTGGAAGATATTCGTAAAACCTGAGATCAAATATCGCCTCTCGAGGGGAGACTTTATATCTTATTAAGAATCACTTGATTCCAGTTCTCAGCAATTACTACTGGCAAACAAAAAATTTCCGTTTTACCAGCTCTACCTCTAAAGAAATTAATTTCTTTTTTAACTCCAATCATAGTTGTGCTCTTCTCAATTTTTAACCCAAGAATCTCTTCTGTATTTATTTTGGTTTCTTTATCGTATGGTGTAGAAAGAAGTTCTTAATCTGAAATCGATTTTTAAGTATAGTTTAGAAGTAGAAAAATCAAACAAGTAAACAAAACCAAGGTTTTTTTAAATACATCTCAAAACAAACTCGTTTGCTCTTTGTCTTTCTTTTGGGCTTGCTCAATTTTTGGTGTTTCAGGAGCGGGGGCATCGCTAAGCATTTCTGGGAGAAATCTTTTTTCGTAGATACGGCGAGTAATTCCATGAAGAGCACGCTCGCCTCTAGGTGTTATACGCAAGAAACCGCTATCGTCTTCCGATAGAAAACCAAAAACTCGAAGGTCACTCACAATCAAATAGGCTAGTTTTTCGGTTACACCAGCACTTTTCTCAACGAACTCACGGTGGGGCGCTTCTTCTTCACTTTCAAAAACTTGTCCCAATACATTCAGTTCAATATCGGTAAGTGGGTAACCTTCGCTTCCTTTTGTAAGCAATTCGTCCCAAACTTCCTGAGAATAGTATAGGCCAAACCACCATTTTGCTTCCTTCAATAATGTTTGAGAAATAGCACATGCGATATATTCTCCAGCTGGAGCTTTACGCGGTTCTCCGCGACTCCGATACATATTAACCATCGTTGCCAAATCCAGCTCGTGGATATTTGGTGGATACTTAAAATGAAAATTGCTTCGCTTTTGCATGGCTAATTTGGGCTTTTCAACGAGGTTGCTTCGTCGATAACGTATATAATCGAATCAAAAATCTATGTTCTTCTCAAAGATGTTGGTCTTTGGTCGGCAGTCGTTCGTCCTTAATAAAATACTTCCCAAAAGCGGCGCTGTCAACTAATCAATTAACCTTTCTCAGCAATAAGAGCGACCGCTTGTTCGAGTGTAAATTTATCAGCTTCTGTACCCTTCGGCAACCCAATATTCTTCTTTCCATGCTTGATATATGGCCCATATCGACCATCCATCACTTTTATAGGTTGCTCCGAATCTGGATGTTTTCCTAGATCTTTAAGCTCTGAACTTTTTCGTGACTTGGCTTTTTGTTTTAGTAACTCAACCGCTTCACCTAATTGTATTTCGAGCACATTTCCATCTTTCGGAATAGATTTAAATTTACCATCATGAACAACATAAGGTCCAAATCGACCTACACCTGCTTTTACTACTTTACCATCCTCAGGATGTTCTCCTAGGTTTCTTGGCAGTGTCAAAAGCTTAATCGCTAACTCTAAATCAACATCTTCTGGGGTCATTCCTTTTAATAAGGAAGAACGTTTTGGCTTTTTATTTTCTTCAGTTATTTCTCCTAATTGCACATAAGGTCCGTATCTACCTGATAGTAAAAAGATTGGCAAACCTTCTTCAGGATGAACACCAATTGGTTTATCCTCTTCTTCTGAAAGTTTAATCAATTGCTCCAGTTTTTCTGATGTAACATCACTAGGGTCCATGTCGTTAGGAAGCGATGTTGAAATTTCTTCACCATTTTTCATCATTTTTGCATATGGACCAAAGCGTCCCACAGCAATTTGAATTCCGTCAATATTTTCAAGTGGTAGATTAAGAAGCTTTGCTTTTTGTGGATCAATTTTATCTTCTTGCTTATCTACTTTTGCACGAAGTCCGTTTTCACCTTTATAATAATCATCAAGATATTTAACAGGGTCTTCGGTTCCGTTTGCAACACCATCTAATTTATCTTCTAGCGCAGAAGTAAATTCACTATTCACTAAATCAGGAAAATGCTCCTCAAGAAGTGCCGTTACCGCAAATGCTGTAAAGGTAGGTACTAATGCTTTTCCTTCTGTTCGGCAGTAGTTTCGAGTTTGAATGGTTGAGATAACCGCAGCATAGGTACTTGGTCTACCTACTCCACTTTTTTCCAATTCTTTTACCAATGTAGCTTCAGTATATCGAGCAGGTGGTTTTGTTTCATGTGAACTGAAATTCAAGTCCTGTAAATCGGTTGTATCTCTTTCTGATAACGGTGGGAGAAAGTTTTCCTGATTTTCAAGCGCCGCTTCAGGGTCATCGCTTCCTTCTACATACGCACGGAAGAACCCCGGGAATAAAATCTTTTTCCCACTAGCTCTAAAATCAGCGGATGTTCCATTATTCTTCGCTGTAATAGTAACACCCGTAAACTCTAGTTCTGCCTCAGCCATTTGTGTAGCGATAGTACGCTTCCAAATCAGATCATATAATTTAAACTCACGATCTTTTAAGCCTGATTTTTCAGGTAGAATAAATTTTGAACCCGAGGGACGAATGGCCTCATGCGCTTCCTGTGCAGACTTACCTTTCGCAGTATAATTCCGAACTCGTTCGAATAAGTATTCTTCACCATATTGATCAACAATTCCGGTTCTGGCCGCATCAATCGCTTGGCTAGAAAGTCTTGTTGAATCTGTTCTCATATAAGTTATAAAACCCTTTTCATACAACTTTTGTGCTACACTCATAGCATCTCTAGCTGTCATACCAAGCTTTCTATTTGCTTCCTGCTGAAGGGTAGAAGTAATAAAAGGAGGCGAAGGATTTCGTTTCTGAATATTTACTTCTACATTTGTAACCGACCAATCTGCAGCTTTTAAATCATCTACGAGTGCGCTCGCTTTTTCTTCATCTAAAAGAACAACCGAATCTGGCTTTTTTAACTTTCCAGTGTTTTCATCAAAATCTTTTCCACTGGCAATTCGCTTCTCATTTAGATGAGTTAAGTCTGCTTTAAATTCATCATTCTCGCCTGATTTCTGGAGAGCGGCTTGTAAATCATAATACGTTCCGCTTCTGAATTTCATTCGTTCGCGTTCCCGCTCAACTAAAAACTCTACCGCTACAGATTGTACACGTCCCGCCGAAAGACCTGGCGAAATCTTTTTCCATAATAACGGAGAAACAGTATAGCCAGCAAGTCGATCCAAAATACGTCGCGTTTCTTGGGCATGAACTAAATTCATATCAATATCGCGGGTGTTCTCTAGTGCATTTTGAACTGCCTCTTTTGTGATTTCTCTAAAAACCATTCGTTTTACAGGTACTTTCGGCTTTAATACTTCCAATAAATGCCAAGAAATTGCTTCTCCCTCACGATCCTCATCAGTCGCGAGAATTAGTTCGTCACAATCTTTGAGCTTGTCCTTAAGGCGTTTTACAATCTTCTTTTTATCTGGTGGTGTTACATAAATTGCGAAGTATCGATCGTCAGGATTGATGCCTAAGGTAGCCCAAGATTCCTTTTTATATTTCGCAGGAATCAGCTTTGCCGATGATGGAAGATCACGGATATGCCCCATAGACGAATCAACATCGTACCCTTTTGGAAGGTACTTACTTATTGTTTTTGTCTTTGTTGGGGACTCTACAATTACGAGACTTTTCATAGATAACAGTTTTATTTCAAGCTATTCACCAGAGCTTTCAACTCTTCGGCGTGTGCTTTCGTATCAATTTTTTCAATGGATGCCAAAATAGTACCATCTGTATCAATAACAAAGGCTGAACGTGAAGGACCTGTAAAAGTCTTCCCATACATCTTCTTTTCAACGACAGAATCTGTCGCTTCTGAAAATTTATAACTAGGGTCTGAAGCTAATGTATAGTTGATTCCATGCTTCTTTGCATAGTTTTGATGTGACTTACATCCATCTTTACTGATTGCGATCAAATTATAGCCATTTTTTTCGAACCATTCAGAGTGCTCAGCTAGATCAACGGTCTGCCTATCGCAACTTGAAGTGTTGTTCTTCATATATACTGAAACGATTGCTCGTTTGTCCAATAAGTCTGCAAATTTCACTTCCTGTTCTTCACCATCCTTTACTACTTTAAAAGTGAAGTCGATATTCATTTTCGCGCCGGTCTTTATCATGATTTTCTTTTTTTACATTCATTATTAAAGTCACTTAGAGCAAGGCGATGAGGCTTCGCAATAATTACCTGGTTGAACATTGCTTTGCGGATTCATCGCTCTGCTTTGTATGAATTTTCTCTAACAGTACTTTTAGCATAATGCTTTACCGGGAAATTGCATGAGTTTGCAATAAAGCACATCTGATTTGCTTTCTGATGTATTGAATCGAGTTTGGAAATCATTCGTTCCTTAGTTACTGTGACAATAGGATTTAAAACTACTTCTGTGAATTTACCCCTCCCATCTTTTTCTTCCATCATTATTCCTTTTGCATGATCAATATATTCTGTGACTATAACTCCTTCTACCGAACATAAATGCAAAAACCAAAGCATATGACAGGAAGAAAGTGAGCTTAGAAATAATTCCTCTGGATTATACTTAGCTGAATCACCACGAAAAGATGGATCCGATGAGGCTTCAATACTATTTTTCCCTTCTACCTCTATAGAATGACTTCGCTCATACTCATTATATGTTAAAGTTCCTTTTCCAAGATTTCCGGTCCATTCAATCGTTGCTTTATAGTGATGTGATTTCATTTTGAACTGGTTATGAGTTTGAGAATCAATTTTATTTCTTCCGCTTTTACACTTTCTGGTTTGACCTCCTCTAATTGTGACATAATTCGAAAAAACTAAATAGAGCCTCCCCTGCTTGATATAGAGGGGGGAAATGTAATTTATCTATGGTTTGATAATTAACTTTTTTCATGGTTATTTATCTATCGCTTTTTAACTAACTAATCTACGAATATGAAAGATTATTCAAATTACAGCTATATGGAATTGTATGGTATGATTAATCATATGAATCAATTTGAGTACCAAGATAAAATAGCTGAGATTGAAAAAGAGATTTCCATAAGGAAAGAGAAGGGAGAGATTCCTGAAAAAATAGTTCCTGATATTGATTGGACTTCGTTTAAATTTTGGAAAAGAAAAAAACAAGCCTTGCGAAATAACTTTATCCCTTAAGAATACTCACTCAATAAAAACTTGGCGACTGCGGCTACTACAAGCGAGTGACTCACTTCTCCTCGCCCAACCAAATCCAAAAACTCTACTAATGGAATTACATGAACATTAATGCGCTCGTTACCATCTAGTTGCTGTTCGGAAGTTTTAGTACAGTTTCTCGCTAAATAGGTGTGCGTATAATTGGTTTGCATAGCTGGATTTGAACTCACATTTCCAAGGCTAACCCAATCTTCGCTCGAATATCCGGTTTCTTCTAATAACTCTCTTTTGGATGATTCAAATGGACTTTCACCCGGATCACTAACTCCGCCTGGTAGCTCTAAAGTAGGCTCTTCGATTCCATATCTATATTGCTCAACAAGAACAATTCCATTTTCTGGAGTAAGGGCAATTACATTAATCCAATCAGGGGCTTCAAGAATAGAAAAGCTAGCTTTATGATTCTCAGAATCAATCTTCATGTCTCGTTTTAAAACCTTGAAGATTTTCGTCGTATATTCCACCTGTTCATTGGTAGTAAGCCAAGGTTCAATTGTATAGTTAAACGATTTTTTGCCCATGTCTGATTCTCTTTTTTTACGTCATTCTGATTTCACTTCTTCTGAAGAACTTGCTAAAGCTACGGAAAATGCTTGCGATCTGATGGAAGAAATTTATGACCGAGGAATGTATCCAAAAATGATTGTTCACCGTGAATACTCCGAGCATAATCCCAATATAAAAGGGGAAATGGCTCAACCAAAAGCATTCCGCTGGTATTTAAAGAGAGAAATTAAACGACTCATCAGCAAAAATGCTGATATCGAAATCAAAGCTTCAAGACCTATCATTGCTCTGAACGATCCAAAACTTATGGATCATACCGATGAAGAGGAATGGGATTTTACCAAGAAGAAAATGTTCTTGTTTTCACCAGAAAGAACGGATATTTCCTTAGATCGACTTGCACACTACACTGGTACAAACCCAGCCGATTTCCAACGTTATATTTTATTTACAAATTATGCGATGCATGTAGAGGTATTTCTTGAGAAATATCCTAACTGCGTACAACCAGTCCGTGATGGAGTTCAAATGCCAGCTTATCATTTTAAGATGGATGATAATAGTGGTATTACGCTTATAAATATTGGCGTTGGTCCATCAAATGCGAAAACTATTACAGATCATGTATGCGTACTTCGCCCAGACGCTATGATTATGGTTGGTCATTGTGGTGGACTTCGAAATCACCAAGAAATTGGAGACTTTGTTCTTGCCAATGGATACTTCCGCGATGACAAGTTATTGGATGAATTATTCCCAATTGGAAATCCGGTAATTCCCAATTACATGTTGAATTTATACTTAAAAGAAGCTCTCGACTCCCACGGGTTAAACCACCGAATTGGAACCGTATTTACTACTGGAAATCGAAACTGGGAATTTTCAGCTAAACATACTGTTAATCAAATTCACCAGAGTAGAAGCCTTGCTGTTGATATGGAATCTGCTACTGTTGCTACTAATGGATTTCGATATCGAGTTCCTCACGCAACATTGCTTTCTGTAAGTGATAAGCCACTGCATGGGAAACCAAAGCTTACAGATGCTGCTCAAAAATTCTATCAAAACTCGAAAGAACTTCACCTTCAAATTGTAATCGATACCATTAAACTGGTAAAGAAAAACTATCCTAACGGACTTCCAAACTCGAGCATTCGAGCCTTTAATGAGCCGCTCATGGGAAGTGGGGATAACTGATTTAGTACTCAATCCTGTAGTAGATTGAAAAAATTTTGTAAGGAATTCCTTTCTACTCGGTCTTACATGTAAAAAACATGTGTAAATCCGATGAATATAAAAATCTACTCTCCCGAAGAATCCTTTTCTGCTGATGAATTCCTAAACCGATCTGTAAAGGACATGCGACCCGATGAACAGCCTCGGGAAAAACTGATGAAATATGGCGCTGGCTCTCTTTCTGACTCTGAGTTATTAGCAATCCTACTCAGAACAGGAACAAAAAAAATGAATGTAATCGAAACCTCGAGAGCACTGCTCGATCACTTTGGAGGATTACATTCGCTTGTCAAAAAACAATGGATTGAATTAGGCGTAATTCCTGGGATTGCAAAAGTGAAAGCAATCACACTTGAATCGGCATTCGAACTTGCTCGACGAATTCAAGTTGCTGGTTTGGGTGAAGAAATTCAAATTACTAGTCCTGAAGATGCTTCAGCTTTCTTCGGGCCTAAACTTCGTCATTTAACAAAAGAAGTATTCATAGTGGCTTTTCTAAATAACAAAAAGGTAATGACAGGATTTCAACAAATAAGCTCTGGAGGGAGCAACGCCACTATTGTGGAGCCTGCGGAAGTACTTCGACAAGCTATTCTCAATCAAGCCAATTCCATTATTCTACTTCATAACCATCCGTCTGGAAATAACAAAGCTTCAACGGCCGATATTCAACTTACTAAACGCATCGCCGAATCTGGAAAACTTCTCGGCATCCCTGTTGATGACCATATTATTATTGCAGGATACGATTTTGTGAGCCTAAGAAGCGAAAGACTTTTCCAATAAACAATATTCAACAAGGAATGTTCAATGAAGAATAAAAGAAACTTTGATTTACAAGACCGTCTCATCAATTTTTCCTTAACAATTATGAAAATTGTAGACCGTCTTCCTAAAACTTACAATGGTCAGCATTTTGCTAAACAGTTAATACGGTCTGGCACCTCACCATCTTTCCAATATGGAGAAGCGCAGGCAGCGGAGTCGCGCAAGGATTTTATACATAAGCTTAAAATTGGACAAAAAGAGCTTAAAGAAACCTATGTCTGCCTGACTTTAATAAAGAAACATCCACTCTTAGTAGATACAATATTGGATGAAGCCATTTCAGAATGCGATCAGTTAGCTGCAATCTTCTTTAAAAGTATCTCAACCGCTCAGATTAATTTAAAAGCAAAAAGTTGAACCTTGCTTATTCCTTGTTGAATATTGTTTATTGAAATCCGACTAATTCCTAATTCTTAATTCTCTTATCTTTACACTGAATCTGAAACAGAATGAAGAATGAACGAATACCTCGAAGAGATTATAAAAGTCTCACTAGCTCAATTTGAACTTGAAAAAACTCCTGAAATCCATTTAGAAGCTCCTAAAGTTGAAAGCCATGGTGATGTGTCTACCAACATCGCGATGATGCTTGCAAAGCCCTTGCGGAACAACCCGCGAGCAATTGCTCAACTGATTGTAGGTGGAATTAACTATGACCAGAAAAAAATCTCTTCCGTCGAAATCGCTGGTCCAGGATTTATCAATTTTCGATATGCGGAAGATTACTTATTTGATGAGTTAGCAGGAATTATTGAAGCCGGAGAAAATTTTGGAAAAACTACTTCGAGCCTTGGTAAGAAAGTCCAAATTGAATTTGTAAGTGCAAACCCAACTGGACCTCTAACTGTAGGGCATGGTAGAAATGCCGTTCTTGGAGATACTGTAGCTCGACTTATGGAATGGACTGGCGCTGAGGTTGATCGGGAGTATTACTTCAATAATGCAGGTCGGCAAATGCGCGTTTTAGGGAAAAGCGTACAAGCTCGATATTTAGAAGAACTTGGTAAAAATTCAGAGTTTCCAGAAGGGGGGTATGAAGGCGAATATATTCGAGATATTGCTTCAGAACTCATCAAAGAAAAAGGCGAAGAACTAGCGAAAACTGAAGATTGGACTCCCTTCAAAGAAAAAGCTGAAGAAGAAATTTTTGCTGATATCAGCAATACGCTCAAAAGAATGAAGATTAATATGGACTCCTTTTTCAATGAGCACAGCTTGTATGAAAATGGTGATATAGACTCCGTCGTATCTCGACTTCGTAAAAAAGAATTGGTATACGAAGCAGAAGGCGCAACGTGGTTCAAAACCACAGAATTCGGCAAAGAAAAAGATACTGTTCTTATCAAAAGTACTGGGGAACCAACATATCGACTACCAGACATTGCCTATCATGCCAATAAATTAGATCGTGGCTATGATTTATGCATCGATATTTTTGGGGCGGATCATATTGCCACTTATCCGGATGTACTTTCAGGACTTTCAGCATTGGGCTATGATACGAGCAAGGTAGATGTAATTGTCTATCAATTTGTTACGATTGTAAAAGACGGTCAGCCTTTCAAAATGAGTACGCGAAAAGCGAATTTTGTTACTTTGGATGAACTCATGGATGAGGTCGGTTCTGATGTGACTCGCTTTTTCTTTTTGATGCGCTCTCCGAACACTCATTTGGAGTTTGATATTGCTCAAGCCAAAGAAGCCGGGGAGAAAAACCCTGTATTCTATCTACAATACGCTCACGCTCGTATTTTCAGTATTCTTAGAAAAGCAGAAGAGGTGTATTCTTTTTCCAAAGATGTTCAACTAAATCTATTGAAAGAAGATGCAGAAACTTCATTGATGAAAACCTTATTCAAATTCCCTGAAGCAATACAAAGTGCTGCTGATGCGCGAGAACCTCACCGACTGATAAACTATTTAAATGATGTAGCTTCTGCTTTTACAAGTTTCTATCACGATTGTAGAATTATGGGAATGGAAGACGATCTCGCTCAAGCTCGAATAGAACTAGCAAAGACAACATCACAAGTTCTAAAAAATGGATTGACAATTTTAGGTATTTCAGCACCTGAACGAATGTAGTTATGAAATCTTTTACTCTGGTTTTATTCTTTTCACTTTCGTTTCTGTCCTGTGGAATATTTGAGAATGAAGAAAAGCTTGACAGCTTAGACATGGAATGTGAAGAGTCGTTTTTTGTAGTTGTTGAGACAATGCCCCAATTAATTGGGGGGTTGGGTGAACTTCAACAAAGTGTAACCTACCCACAAGAAGCTATAGAAGCTGGTGTTGAAGGCCGTGTTGTAACCCAATTTATTGTAAATAAGAAAGGTAATGTTATCTGCCCAAAGGTAATTCGTGGTATTGGGGGAGGTTGTGATGAAGCTGCACTAAAAGCGGTAGAGCAGGCTAAATTCAATCCCGGAATGCAAAACGGTGAACCTGTTCGCGTACAGTATTCACTCCCGATTGTTTTTCTACTGCAGAATTGATTCTATTTTATGAAACTAATAACGCTATTTTTCATTTTTCCTCTTTTCGTTTATGCGTGTGATCTAGGATTTAAAAATGAACAGCATTTTTCTGAAGGATGCTCAGAATTTTTTTCGGTTGTAGAAAAACCCCCTGTTTTGATTGGGGGGATTGCATCTATTCAACAAGAAATAATCTACCCACAACTTGCTATTAGAGCAGGGATTGAAGGCCGTGTTGTAACCCAATTTATTGTAAATAAGAAAGGTAATGTATTAGAACCAATGGTTGTAAGGGGAATAGGAGGGGGAATTGATGAAGAAGCTTTAAGAGTAAGTAAGCTTGCGAAATTTGAACCTGGACTAAACCAAGGCATTCCTGTTTGTGTTCAATACGCTCTTCCAATTAGTTTTAGGCTTCCAGATTAGCCTTTAGAATGATCTACAAGTTCAAATTTTCCTTACCTTTCCTCAATATGACTACCTTTTTAATACCTTATTCTTAAACCTCAATAGCATTACTTAATCAACACCATTGACCGTATTTGATTAAAGCTTCCTGCTTCAATTTTATAGAAATACACTCCACTTGAAAACTGAGACGCATCAAATTGAACCACCTGTTTTCCGGCATTTTGTTGTTCATTAATTAAGGTTGCCACTTTTTGTCCAAGCGTGTTAAAAACCTCAATCTTCACATTCCCGCCTTTTTTTAAGCTATATGTGATGGTTGTTACAGGATTAAACGGGTTCGGGTAATTCTGATTCAGCTTATACTCAAACGGTCGCTCCTGATTCCCAATTGTGTTTTGCAGTGCACGCTTAACTCGAATGGAAAACCGATCGGAGGCTTCATTCTCTGAATAAAACTCATACTCTGAAGCTAGTCTCATATCAATTACCAATCCGTTCGCGTGATCCATGAATTCCATTTCCCAACTTTCCGGAATCCGGTTCCAATCATCCCAGTTCAAAATATACAACCCGGCTTTACTGATCTCTTGTTTAACTCCAATAACATCCGTTTCAACTTCTGAAGACCGACCTTCAAAAACTCTTAGTTCTCCATCAGCTCCTGAAAAGGAAACCTGATTTTGAATTCCAATCAGAGATTCTATCCTCAAAACATCGTGTACATCTTGTTCTTTTGATGCAGATTCCGAGAATATCAAATGAGCTTGATTGTCTAATACATTCCGGTCAGTATCTAATAAACTGAACCGAATAAATACCGGCTTAGTACTAGTAAGCTTACCATATTTGTTAGGCTGACTTCCAGTTTTTTGGGATTGCCTGAACCTCAGAACTGAGCTTTCATCATTCGCTTGAACGAAAAGCCCTTGCATAGGGGCGATATACCTTCCTGCATCTCCGATTCCATCTGCTGAGTTGTAATACTTAAATCCCGAAGTTCCTCCAGCTGAATTTCCTTCAGGATCCCAAACTGCATAACTAGTCCCTAAATTGGTTCCGTTGTTTACAATTTCATGCCAATCAATGGCACTGGCAAATGGATTACCAGCTAAGTTGTAACTGGAAGCATCATCTTCTCCACGAACTAGATTCATAATAATAGAATCTGGTTCAGAGCCATTAAGGTTTAAATAAGTAGGTAATTTGGTTCCTCCGGGAGCATCATCAAAGATATACATCAAATATCCTTCTCCTGATGTAAAAGAAGTATCAGCACCGACATACCCTGAGAAGTTTTGTGTTTCCCCATCATACAACCATAAACTTGATTCACTTTCTGATACTGAGAAATCTGACCAAGCGCCACCTTGCGTATGAAAACTATCGCTCAACGTACTGAATAGTTGACTTTGAACAGGTGAAGATATCATTCTCCAACCCGAGCTTTCTTGGCTGAATAATCTTGAATACGTAAAATCACCAACAAGACTTCCTGAAGTTTTTTCGAACCAAGCTGTTTTACTAGTATCTGAAATAAGCTTCATCGTTTTGGATCTTACATCTAAAATTCCAGATTCAAGGGACAGTTTTGAATAAATAGAAAGGCTAGAACCAAGTCGAATAGAATCTCCATCAGTACTGATAGTTAAAGAGTCTAGTTTTTGAAAACCATTCTTGAACCTGAGCGAATCTGAGCCCAAATCCCAATCATAAATTTTTATTGCTGCGGCTGTATCTCCAGAAAAACCTAGACCACCTGAAGTATGGAAAACCCCGCCGTTAAGAGTAACCGAATTCCCATTTAGAATTAATTCCGCCGAAGCGCCGGTAAAAGTAACTCCACGAACTATGGCGTCTTCATCTAAAGTAATGGCATGATTTAAACTCGCACTGTGTAAGCTTGTAGATGGCGTAGTTCCACCACTCCAAGTAGACGCTTCTGACCAGTTGCCACTAGCTATGGTTTCGATTTCAATTTCTGGTTCCGTTTCGCTTACTAGAATTGAAACTTTTTGGCTGCCAGATTGCAAGCTTTCTTTGTGTGAAACTGTCACGGAATAAGTGCCTGATTCTGCCTCTGAAATAACAATTTGCTCAATATTATCTAGTTCATTATCTCCAGTTGTAGCAACATTACTGGGGTTTGACTTATCAAGAATCCAAGGTTGATGTGAACCCAATGATGGATCTATAACTGAAAGGTCTAAATCATTTACCAATAAGGTATCGGTTGGGTCATCGCCTGAATTTGAAGGCGTCCCAGCGGGATCAGTCCATGCAATAGTAATAATTAACGGTCTATTTGATGTATGTTCAAAATCAAAACTGATCGTATTTCCATCTACTAATAATGTATCTTTTAGAATAGTTGATGAAGAGTTTGAATTTTGCGTTGATAAAAATCGAACGGCTCTCTCAGTATTCAACAAGCCCCAACCAGTTTTGTAATCAGGGCCTTCATTTCCAACATCATCCGCTGTTTGCGCTAATAATGCCCGAATAGATGCGGAAGATAATGTGTCAGAATTTAAGTTTTGATAATGCTCTCTTATCAAAGTTATTGAACCCGATACTACCGCTGTGGCTGCAGATGTTCCACCTGAATTTGATGTATACTGATTATCTCCCGTTGAGTTAGAAGTATAAACTCCTGTTGGGGCTACAATATCTGGTTTAATACGACCATCATCAGTTGGTCCAAAACCAGACGAAGAAATAGGAATGACTGAAGTCCGGTCGTCAAAATTATTGCTCGAACTTTCTACTGCTCCTACGACTAACACATTTTTTGCAAGTGATGCCGCATTGATAGATTCAAATCCGATAGAACCTCCATCAAACTCTCTTACTGTTTCTGAATCTTGCACACAATTAAATTCAGAATCATAGGTCCAGTGATTTATGGGTTGGGAAGAAGGCCCTTCCCCTCGCTGATTTCCCGCTGCTTTTATCATCAAATAGTTGGGGGCGAGATATGCTACTGAATCCCATTTTTGGGCCTGAGAATCATAGTATCCGAATTGGTAAGCTTTAGTCATGTTTTCAGATTCCAAAGAAAACCACATCCAGTTGATTGTTGGAAAATTATTTTCTGAATCACAAATATTAGTATTTGTTGTCCAGCCTGCAGTTTCTATGTATGGGTGAGAGGAGACTAATAATCCAGAAGCCGCTTCGATCGCCATCTCAGCTAAATCACTATTCCAATTCCATGCCTCAACTGTTGCCAAGTTAGCCATACCACGTGCTTCTGATTTTACTCCTGTTGCAATCATAGTTCCAACCATTTGGGTTGCATGCGGATTATTTGAACCTGATTCCGAGTCCTCAAAACTAACTCTTCCAGAATATTCCTGATGAGTTAAACGTGGCTGATTTTCATCCCAATATCCAATTAATATCCCAGAACCAGAAAGGTCTAGCCCCGCAATTCCTCCACCCCAAATTTGATTATTATTTACTGATTGTGCTGCTTCCAGATTAGCTGATTCGTAAATTAGTGGGATTCTAAAAACTGGGCTTTTACTTTTTTGATTTTCTTTTTTTGATTTATTCATTTCAAATTTGGCAAACTCTAATAATGCACTTTTGTCAAATGTTTGCGCGGTTATATCCGCTGAAATAAACCAAATAATCAATCCTAGAATAGTTATAGTAAATCTTTTTTTTTGCCTTCCTTGAAAAGGAATTCTATTTAAATAAAAAGATTCTCTCACTGGTTAGATCCTCACTTGTACCCATATATCGAAGGACCGCTTCTTCAAAGAAATGATGTTATTATCTCTAATTAAGTCTTTAAAGTCGCTGTTATATCTTCCTTCTATAGCAATGGTCTTTCCTCCAAAAGAAAATTTTCTACCAAGACCTGCGGAAATACCGTATCCAAGCGTTTCGGTATTTTCAAAGATTGAATCATTATCTCGAAAAGTACCTGTACTTGTTTCAACTTTAGTTTTTCCGTTTTTGAACCCTGTTTTAATATCAATTCTAGGGCCAAATTGCGCATAAAAATTTGAAGGAGTATTTACTTCTAGGAAAAGTGGAATCGTCACTAGGAAAAGTGAACTAACAAACTCTGACTTAAACTCTTCAAGTACGACGTCATCATTACGAGTTTGAATAGTTCTACTATAGCCTGCCCTTCTCAATATAAATTCAGCTCCTATTATTAAGTTTAGGTGCTCTTTTAATTGGTGTTTTCCTTGCATTCCAATTCCTATTCCAGAGGCATATTCTCGAAAATCTTCGATTTCATCTGCGGTAATTGTAGTTAAGTTGCCAGAGATACCAGCTGAATAACCATCAAAAAATTGTGCTTTGGTAATCTGAGATGTGCAAAGAATGATCCCCAGTAAAAGTGTTCTCGAAATAAGTTTGATTCTCATAATAGGTCAAACTTATCCTAATAAAGCTTTATATACAATATTAAACAGTAAGTTTGGTGAAACAAACAATCCCTTTAACTAACTGTTCAGCTACTTTAAACCCTGCTTGATTAAACTGCTTATTACTCTCTTCAACATTCCAAAACTTTATTCCTCCTAGAGAAACAGACTCTTGAAGAAGTCGACCATACCAAGCATCGCTTTTGATCAAATGCATTACAAAGAATACACCATCTTGCTTAATTACTCTTCTGGCTTCGTATAATACTTTTAATTCCTCAGAAAGCTCATTTAGGGTTCCCCCCATTACAATTCCGTCGAATGTCTTGCTGAAAAAAGGTAGTTCTTTACCATCTGCTCTAACTAAAAACAAATCGGTTTCATCTGCTTCGGCTTTAATTCGGGCCTCTTCTAACATTTGAGAAGAAAAATCTAGCCCAACAACTTGAGCTTCTTTTTGAGCAGCTTTAAGTGCCCGACCATAAAGCGCGGTTGAACACCCTAAATCAAGATATAATCCATTCGGTTTTGGAGCTGTCCACTCGATCAATAATTCGTGTTCTTTTTCAATAGGAAAATCTTCCCCAGACAAAAGAGATAGCGAACGTTTTCGCCAAATATCTTCGTAAACCGAGGCGGTAAGCTTAAAATGGTTCGTGCTTTGGGCTATAGAACTAAAAGCTGGTTCTTTCCCGAGCAAATCAATAATGTTGTTTTTTACTTTGTATTCATCGCCTTCTTTTGAACATACGGATCCATTAAATGGAGTGTCTAACTCAGAAATATTTTCTGGAACGTGGATGGTTGCTCTCTCATCAACCGGCGATCTTAATTCTAAATTCATATCCTTCGTATTAATTTGGGGTCGGCTTACGCCTGAGATTCACTTGTGTTTCGCTACTTCTGCAACACTAACGATATCTGTGCACCTTTATCAACACTTAACATCTTCGCAGCATTTCCTTTATTGATTCCAACTTCTAGCATTCCTGAGCTACCTATAAATGCAACTGGCTCCCCAGGTTCTACATCTCCAAAAGTATTTACTAAGTGATCAATAATGGTATTGCCCACATAAATTTTCACTTTTCGTCGACCAGCAGTGTCTTCCAATAAGTTTTCAGAAATATTAGTGATTAGATTTCCGAATCGATCAATATGAATCACCCATCCTTGCAGCCCATCTTTATCGCCAAGCGGAACAGCCCAATGGTAGGTGACAAGTTCTTTAATAGGTTCTCCAAGTTCTTCTAAACTAACTCCATTGCTGATATGAGCAGCGACAGGTGCAAAAATATCTCGACCATGAAAGGTTCTGGATCGATCTTTACGCCAGTATTTTGCGCTGTTTAGTTTGTATGCTTTGTATTTGAATTCATCATAAAGCAATGAAAAGATGCCGTTATCAGGACCAACGAAATATTGATCCTCAATTTTTAATACGATAGGATTTCGGTCGGTTCCTACTCCAGGATCAACAACTACTAAATGCACGGTATTTGGAGGGAAAAGAAAAGCTGAGTTTCGAACTACCCATGCCCCTGCCATTATATCTTGTGCAGGAATATCGTTCGAAACATCAATAAGTCGAGCTTCTGGTGCTATACCCAAAATCACCGCCTTCATGGCACTCACATAGTGATCTAGTAACCCAAAATCAGTAGTAAAAGTGATTATTTGGCTCATCAAGCATAGCTATTCAACATCACTGGCATAACCAGCATAAGAATGTCTTCGCTGTCATCCTCAGTAGAAGGCTTTACAATTCCTGCTCTATTTGGTGAAGAAAACTCAAAGCTCACTTCTTCGTCATCAATATTGCTTAGTACATCACCAAGATATTTTGCGTTAAATCCTATTTCCATTCCTTCATTGGAATATTCGCAGTCGATAGTCTCTTTTGCTTCACTACTCATATCTAAATCTTCAGCACGAATAGTAAGTTTATCCATAGCTAGTTGAAGTCGAATTTGTCGAGTTGTAGAACTTGAGAATATAGAAACCCGCTTTACTGTAGAAAGCATCTGGCTTTTACTAATCGTAAGAAATTTATCGTTATCGCGAGGAATTACCGAATCGTAGTTTGGATATTGCTCGTTGATTAATCGAGTAATTAAAATAGTGTTACCACTTTTAAAGCGAGCATGGTCATCTGTAACCGTAATATCGCAGTCATCGCCCGAAATGGTTTTTTGAATCAGGCTAAGTGCTTTGTCAGGAATAATGAAATTCACATCTTTATCAGCAGTAATTGAACGGTTTGTATATTTCACAAGTCTGTGACCATCGGTAGCAACAAACTTGCTTTCTTCTGTTCCAATCTGGAAGTAAACTCCCATCATTGCTGGCCTAAGATCATCGCTAGATACAGCAAACAGTGTCTTAGTGATTGCTTTGTGAACCAACTCTGCAGTAGAAATAATATGTGTTCCATCATCAAGATTTGGTACTTCTGGAAACTCATCGGCTTCATCACCAACCAACTTATAAGTACCTTTATCGGTTCTAAAGTTGATATTTTTTCGTTCATCCACATCAAAAAATACGGTAATATTCGGTAGTTGACGAAGAGTTTCGAGCAATCTTCGGGCTGGAATTGCAACCGCACCATCTTCTTCGATATCTGCCTCAATATATTCAATAATTGAGATTTCAAGATCGGTTGCCGTCAATTTCAGCTTTCCGTCTTCGCTTTGGAATAAAATAGTTTCGAGGATAGGAAGGGTTGCTTTCGATGGTACTGCTCCAATTACCGCTGAGAGGCCTTTATTAAGTTCGCTACTTGATACAGAAAATTTCATGAATCCGTGTGTTATTATGTTTTGAGGACAATTTTTCCACGAGTCTTGCCCTTTCAAAATGATGTGCTTATACTAAGAAATTGTTGCTCTCTCTGCAACCAAAGAGAATGCAAAATTATTATTCAAATAACCCTGTTTTCTTATCGTTAAAGCGCTACTGTTTATTATTAATTGATCTTTTTTTTTGATGAAACGAATCGTTTCGGCGCTCTTTATTTTAAGCTTAATAAGCACAGCTTCATTGGCTCAGTCAACTTTGTCTAAGTATGGGAATGATTTCCTTAGTACCGGAGCTGGAGCCAGAGCTTTAGGAATGGGAGGAACTCATACATCCCTTGCAAACGATGTAACCGCTGGATACTGGAATGTAGCCGGACTTTCTTCTCTCTCCAATCCTGAGGTTATTTATATGCATTCTGAGCGATTTGGAGGTATTGTTGGGTACGATTATGGCGCCGCCGCTCTTCCACTTAGTTCTGGTAATGGAGTGGTTGGAATCAGTTTCTTTCGGCAAGGAGTTGATAATATTGCCAACACTCTCAATGCTTGGGATAATGAGCGCGGTGATAACGGTGGACCGAAAGCAGATCCCGAGAGTTTCATTACAAAGTTTAGCGCTGCTGATGTAGCTATTTTTCTATCCTACGCCAAAAAGCACTCCGATAAACTATCTTATGGCGCATCAGCTAAAATCATCAATCAGCGACTTGGACCTTTTGCCAATGCATGGGGATATAGTTTAGATGTTGGAGCGCAATACAAAACGGATTTTATAGATTTAGGAGCTTCCATTCAGGATGTAACCACGATGCAAAAAATGTGGACCGTGAATGAAGGAGAGTTTGAAGGATTTCAAGAAACTTTTAGTGACTCTATTCCTACTGGGCAAAACGAGTATGTTCTTCCATCGGTTCGATTGGGAGCTTCCAAAGCTTTTAAAGCTTTTGATTTTGATTTTATTGCTGCGGCTGATCTAAATCTTCTTTTCGAAAATAGACGGGCGTATTACATGAATATTGGTTCGATGAGTATTGAGCCTCATGTAGGTGGAGAAGTAATTTACAAAAACAGAATTTCTGCACGTGCAGGGTTAACTGACTTTGTCACCGATCCGGAATCCGGGTTTTCAGTTTCACCAACACTTGGACTTGGTTTCCGTGTTGCTACGTTTTACATCGACTATGGCTTTGCTAGTTTTACTGGAACCTCCAGCAGTCTCGGCTATACTCATCGCATTTCGCTGAAGTTTAATCTGAAGGGGAAGGGTTAAGCACTCTCTGTCACCCTTAACTTGTTTCAGCTCAACCAAGAAGTTTGAGGTGAGTGAGCTTGCCGAACTCACCGTCCTTCGACATACTCACGACTCTGTGATGAGTATTCAATAATTTACTACCTTCAACAAAAAACCACTCGTGCGAATAATTCTTCTCGGTCCTACTGCCTCTGGTAAAACGGAGTTGTCTCTTCAGCTTGCTGAGGAACTGGGGACATCTATCATTTCAGCAGATTCCCGCCAGTGCTATAAACATTTGGATATCGGAACAGCAAAGCCTACAACTGAAGAATTAGAGAGAGTCCCGCATTTCAATATTTCTATTCTTGATTTAAGCGAACCTGATAGCGCCGTAAAGTTTGTAGAACGGACAAAGGTTTGGGAGCAAGAAATTCTCCAAAATTCGAAGCATGTTATTTATGCGGGAGGAAGCACTCTTCATCTCACCGGTCTCATTCAACCTTTTAGTGATATCCCAGATTCAAATAAGGAAAACATTGATCAACTCAATAAACAAATTGAAGTAAATGGGATTGAGCCTCTTTATGAAAAATTAAAGGAAGTTGATCCAGAATACCTCCTAAAAATGGATGGTATGAATCATCAACGAATTATTCGTGCGCTCGATGTTTGGATGCAAACAGGAAAACCATTTAGCTCTTTCCATCACAAAGAGGCAATCTCTTTACCAGAGAATACCATCGTATTTGGGCTTAATCATCCAAGAGAAAAACTTTATCAACGCATCAATCACAGGGTGGATTTAATGATTGAGCACGGTTTGATTGAAGAAGTACAAACGATTCTTAGCAATGGATTTTCTAAAGACCTACAATCACTTCAAACTGTGGGTTATCGGGAAGTGATTAGTTATTTAGATAGAGATTTTACCAAAGAGGAAATGGTTACGAAAATCAAAACGAATACCCGAAGGTATGCTAAACGTCAGCTTACTTGGTTTCGGCGTTGGGATTTTATTGAATGGCTAGATGCAGATTCGCTTTCTGTAGAGGGTATGAAAGAGCTTATTTTACTATCGCTCTAGTACCCCCTTTCGTTGTCATGCTGAATTTAATTCAGTATTCAGAATAACTACAATTTTATCCATACTTAGTTCGCGAATGGAAGGGGCACAAAAAAATCCTCAAAAGCCTTTAGCAGCTAAGGTTAAGAAGCCTTAAATTTGACTCTCACTTAAACGAAGCTCCATCATGTATAAAGCTAAAGTAAACGTAACGCTACGTCCTTCCATTCTGGATCCTAAAGGGAAAGCTGCTCATCACGCACTTCAAAACCTGGGAATTAATCAGGTTGAAAAAGTTCGCATTGGAAAATTTATTGAATTGGAAGTGAATGCTGATTCTGAAGCATCAGCAAAAGAAATTGTGGAATCTGCTTGTAGTAAGTTGCTTGCTAATGAAGTGATGGAAGATTTTGAAATAGAGATTACTAAGTAAATGCAATACAATGCTCTTGATACAACTTATGCCGATACGGTGTTAGCCGATCTTGAGCGAGTTACGGAATCCGATACAGATACTGAAGTTGAGGAGCAGGTTCAAACTCCGTGGCGACTTTTCTTGTATGATGATGACATCCATACTTTTGATGAAGTAATTGAGCAGATTATAAAAGCTACTGGATGTGCATACTCTCATGCCGAGAAATTGACTTGGCAAGTTCATAACGAAGGAAAAGCATTGGTTGTAGAGGGTGAATTTGAAGAATGCCTTCGAGCCGATAGCGTATTAAAAGAAATTCAACTGGTTACAGAAATAAAAGGATAAAAGTGGCAACATTTGGCGTAATAGTATTCCCTGGCTCTAATTGTGATCATGATGCATATCATGCAATGAAACATGTAATGAATTGTGATGTTAAATTTCTTTGGCATAAAGACACTGACCTTTCTGGTATTGATTTTTTAATCATACCAGGAGGTTTCTCATATGGTGATTATCTTCGTTCTGGTGCCATCGCGCGATTTTCGCCCATTATGCAGGAAGTAGTAAAGTTTGCCGAAAAAGGAGGTCCTGTTTTGGGAATTTGCAACGGCTTCCAAATCTTGCTTGAGGCGGGTTTAATTCCTGGAGCTATGATGCACAACCATAAGTTGCGTTTTGTATGTAAGAACATCTATATGAGATGCGAGACAACAGATTCTTTATTTACATCCGGTTTAGAAAAAGACCAAATTTTCAATATTCCTGTTTCTCATGGTGAAGGAAATTATTTTATTAGTGATGATGGATTGAAATCTCTTCAGGATAACGATCAGGTACTTTTTAGATATTGTGATTTAGATGGGAAACTTACTGAAGAAGCTAATTTCAATGGATCTATTGATAACATTGCTGGAATTACTAATGCGGGACGTAATGTACTTGGAATGATGCCTCATCCGGAACGAGCTATGGAAAAAGTGTTAGGATTAGAAGATGGAAAACTAATTTTTGATTCTATTCTCAATTCCTTGTCAGTAGCTTAAGATTTAGTACCTTCTCTGCATGAGCAGTGAATCTCCTACATTAAAACTCCATAGCCAAGGCCTAGTAAAACGTTACCGAAAACGTACCGTAGTCGATGATGTTTCTATTAATGTAGGGCAGGGTGAAATTGTCGGTCTTTTAGGGCCAAATGGCGCCGGAAAAACCACAACATTTTATATGATGGTTGGCTTAATTT
Organism: uncultured Balneolaceae bacterium; assembly: GCA_963974345.1. Lineage (GTDB taxonomy): Bacteria > Bacteroidota > Rhodothermia > Balneolales > Balneolaceae > RHLJ01. The sequence goes on from CAXBBW010000006.1 coordinate 97,903, forward strand.
CCCCTAATGATGGTAAGATTTTTCTGAACAAAGAAAATATCACTCATACACCAATGTATAAACGTGCCAGAAAAGGTATTGGTTATTTAGCTCAGGAAGCGAGTGTTTTTCGAAACCTCACCGTTCGCCAAAACCTAGAATCTGTACTTCAGTTTTTATCTTTTACGAAACAAGAAATTAAAGAGCGCTGTGACCGATTGATTGAAGAATTCTCACTTCAAAAAGTGGCGCATAACAAAGGGTATCGTTTATCTGGAGGTGAACGCAGAAGAACAGAAATTGCACGCGCATTGGTCACTAATCCCAAGTTTATTTTATTGGACGAACCTTTTGCAGGTGTAGACCCTATAGCCGTTGAGGATATACAGGAAATTGTATCTAAATTACGCCTTCAAAATATTGGGATTTTAATTACCGATCATAACGTTCATGAGACATTAGCTATCACAGATAGAGCTTATCTTATGTTTGAGGGTAAAATCTTGATGGAAGGTGATGCCGATACCCTAGCCAATGATGAAAAAGCTAAACGCCTTTATCTTGGTGAGACTTTTAAATTAGACCGATATATAACGAACAAATAAAACGATGAAAGAAATAACTGTAGAAGAACTTAAAGCAAAAAAAGAAAACGGAGAAGACTTCTTCTTACTCGATGTAAGAGAAATGACTGAGTACTTGGTCTCTAATCTTGAGGGCGAACATATCCCATTAGGTGAACTTGATGCCCGACTTTCTGAAATTGAAAACAGAAAAGATGCTGAAGTAGTTGTAATGTGTCGTTCAGGCGGCCGTAGTGGCAAAGCTTGCCAATATCTCAGCGCAAAAGGATTTTCTAACGTCTACAATTTAAAAGGCGGAATTACAGCTTGGTCGAAAGAAATCGACCCAAGTATGCCTGTTGCTTAATTAAGCAATAGCTGCAATCTGATTCAGTAACTCTTGATTACTTTCGGTGTTTTTGAGCACTTTTAGTAGTCCTAACATCGATTCTCTTGGAGACTTCTTAAGTAAGTATCGACGAACCATATTTCGTTCTTCTAGAGAATCGGTGATAAATTTATCTTCGTTTCTTGTACCAGAAGCAGTGATATTTATAGCTGGATAAATGCGATCATTTGCTAGTTCACGGTCTAAGACCAATTCCATATTTCCAGTTCCTTTGAATTCCTCAAAAATAAGATCATCCATTCTTGAATTGGTTTCTACCAAACAAGTAGCGATAATTGTTAAAGAACCACCACCTTCAATCTTTCTAGCTGAACCGAATATTTTCTTAGGAATTTCAAGTGCACGAATATCCAGACCACCAGAGAGCGTTCTACCACTATTGGTTTGCATTGCGTTGTACGCTCTACCTAGTCTTGTCATAGAATCAATGAGTAAAACTGCATCTTCTCCCATTTCAGCTTTTCGTTTAGCATAGCCAAGAGTCATTTCACAAATTCGAACATGACTTTGAGTCTTCTTATCATTAGAAGAAGCGAAAACTTCAGCATCAGTAGATCGAATAAAATCGGTAACCTCTTCTGGTCTTTCATCAACTAAGAGTACACTTAAGTGAATGTCTTTATGGTGTACAGAAAGTGCGTTGGCAATTTGTTTTAATAATACTGTTTTCCCTGTTCTTGGCGGAGCTACTATTAGGGCACGTTGTCCTTTTCCAATTGGAGCTACTAAATCAATCACCCTCATTTCTGTGTCTTCAGCATTATCACCCATTCTAATCCAATCTATAGGCATGATAGGAGTTTGGCGTTCAAATTTGGAGCATTTATTCCAAAAGTCTATAGGCTTTCCATTTACAAATTCTACTGAATGGACGTGCTTATTACCTTGATTATCTTCTTCAAATTCACCTTCTAGCACTAATCCCTGACGTAAATCCAATGCTTTTACTTCTTCTGGTTTTAAGAATGGATCTTTTGGACTGTAGCTAAATTCATAATCCAACTTTCGGATAAATCCCCACCCTTTTGTATTAATTTCTAGAACCCCGGCATACTTCCCTGCAATACCTTGATTATTATTCCAAAAGAATTTTGGGATAAAAACATTGCCGCCCTTAGTATTACGGTTTCTGTTTTTATTATTTCTATTCTTGTTGTTATTGTTATTACGGTTTTTGTAGTTCTTTTTCCGTGCCATTCAAAAAGTATAAAGTTGGTTTTTTCTCCTATTAGAAGTACCGAATCAGTAATTTCGAGGGTAAAAAAAGGAGAGCTTAAAAAATGGTGCGGAGCTTGATCTCCGCACCTAAATTCATCAGAAGATGAGAAAAGATACAAATGTTTAGGTTGATAGCAAATTATCTAACCGTAGTTGTTTCGTTAATCCAGCTATAACAGCTCATTAAAGAACCATCAACTTTTACGCTTTGCCCATCTTCGTAGCCAAGTGTAAAGAATTTATCCTCAGTACTTGGTGTAACTGCTTCAAAAGAAGATAGTTGAGAGTTTACTGTGTTTGTTACTGAAGTGTCTACTCTTTTTGCTTTGTTAAGTAAATCTACAACAACCCAATATACTACTTTATCTTTTGCTTCAAGCTTTCTGCCATCTGCACATGAAGTAACTGCCTGAGCATAAATAGCGGCCATTTTTATATATGCTAACCCATAATTTGGATCAATTTTTAGTGCCGCATTAATATTCGATTTAGCATTTTGTAATTGTTCCATGCTTGAATAAACATCTGCAAGATCAATATTTATTTCTTTTTTATCCTTGTCAGTTGTCGCCTTTTGTAATGCCTCTTTATAGAATTTAGCCGCTTCCTGATATTTAGCATTTCCTTTTTCGATATCAGCTAGTTTTAATGCACTATCAAAAGTTGGTGCTAATTTATGTATTTTGCGCATTACTCCAATCAGCTCATTTTGCTTATTTTGATCTTCAAGAGCATCGGCTAAGCCTTGTAAACTTTCGAGATCACTAGGATTTACTTCAAGCTTTCCTTTATAGTATGTTTCCTTTTCTTCTGGAGTATTAAAAACCTTTTGAAGTTTTTCATCAAAGAATGAGAGAATAGCATCAGAAGCAAAAGGGGTAGCTGTTTCAATTACTCTGATAACATCCTCTTTTCGGTCTTTACTCACCATATTATCTAAAGTAACCTTTATATAATAACCGCTTGCTAGATTGGTAGTTCTTTCTGGGTCGAGTTCAAACATACTTTCAAAATCAGAATATGCTTTCTGTAAACCATCAGGTATGGAACTATAATTTTCGAGAAAAAACCGCCCTCTTCTTTGGTATAGTTCAAATTTTTCTTCCTCAGTACTAGCAAATAACTCAAAACTTTCTTCAAAAAGAGCAAGTGCTGTATCTATATATGCCTCTTTTTCACTTGGGTTTTGTTTTGATTTACCAATCTCAGTATACATTTTGATAAATTTTGAATATTGAGATTCAAGCTTAAATCTTCCTGCAGGAATTCCTTCTATTTCTGTTGGCTTCTTACAAAGCATCCAACGACCGTAGCGTAAAGAAAATGGGTAATCACCATTAGAATAATTGCCTTGGAAAATTGAGAATGCAGCAATTTCTTGCATTCCATCTGGTGGGTTTGGGTTACAGTCATCTTGAGCTTTTGCTAAAGATGTGCTCACAAATAAAATCCCTATAATTGTAGCTAATACTTTCATCGCTTCTTAGTTAATTAATTAGTTGCTTTATATAAACTCTACAAACCTATAACTTATTACTATAGAATTATCTAAGTTTTGGACGGATAAACATGTGCTCATTTAAATTTAAGGAAAACCCGAACGTCCAAATCCTTTCCATTATTAAGTTATTTTCATTTGTACCTCTAAACCCATACTGGAAACTTAAATCCATTGAAGGAAAAATTGTTGCAGAATTTCTTCCCAAAATTCCCAACCCTGTATTTATCCATAAAGTACTTATGTCATTCCCCTGAATAGTCAAGTGGCCTGTGTCGTAAGATACTCCACCTGAATATTTAAATCTTGAAAAAAATGAATTAGAATTTCTTTTGTATGGATGATATTGTCCGCCAACTCCCAACTTAAGCCTGTCTGTCATTACAGCTTCGTCAGATGGTTTAATATCATTAGTGAATTCGCTCCATTTTTGAAAAACGCCTTCGGTTGCAAAATTGAAAAAAGGAGATGGGGAATAGCCAATTCCAAATGAGGCCTCAAGTGGAATATAAACATCGCCTTTTGGTGTGCTAATGGTGGAACTTAAATCAACGGTTTGATTCACACCATTAATTTCTTTTTGTGAAGTAAAATCCCGCTTTCCACCAATTGTGTATGGTAAATTTAGAGTTGCGCCAAATGAAATTCTATCCTGTTCAGAAAACAATTTTGAATAGTTTGCTGAAATACCAAAACGCTGAGAGAATGCTGCACCAGTTACACTTGAACTTTGAGTTTGAGCAATAAACCCGGGTACATCATATTGTATTTCTTCACTATTCTCAAGATTCATGAAGGCAACAGAAGGCGCATATCCAAAATAAATATTGTTCGTTATTTTAAAACCCAAACCAATCTCAAATTTGTTTACTCCACCAGCACTTCTTACTTCATTTCTAAAGTTAACGGTATCAGATGTTGTATTTAGGAATGAGTTGGATTCAAGTATTCTAAAATTTGATCTTGAAACTGGATATAAACTTAGTGAGAGTCCTAGTTTAGATCTTGATAATGGAAGCACAATATGTAAATATCCTGAAGATAAATTAGAAGTCTCTTCAACTGAAGATCCATCATCTAATTTAAATTTACTTAAATTCAGTCCTGTAGTGGCTTGTGTTAAAAACGCACTTCCCCAAATTGCAGGGTTTGCTAATGTGTTGAATTCGCCTGTTATACCAGAAACACCTATCAGCCCTTGGCCACGAAAGTTGTGTGATGTTATATCTTGTGGCAAACCGATTCCATATGCAGAATATGGAGAACCACCTATTCCCTTGTCAGATTCTTGAGAGAAAATTACCTCTGTAGTTACTGCTGAGAATAAAATCCAAATAAATAGAGTGTTAAATATTTGTTTTCTCATCTTACTCTCCTGACTCAACGCCATAGATTATTAGTTTAGGATTATTATCCTGATTTGTATCTCCTGCGAATATGGAAGTGTATGCAAGGTTCCCCGAAGTAGCACTCAGGTAAAGATATACATCCGATATTGGGGCTTCACCAAACAAGTAATTATTAAGAAGAGTGGTGACTGTAAATCTATAAGAACCCTCGAAATTTACAGTAGTAAGATCTGATGAGCTAAAACCTAGTTCATATTCAACATCATCAAATGGACCTAATTTAAGACCTAACCCAAGTGGCGAGGTTCTTATTTCATTTACGTCAAGGCTGTTTTTTAACGCTAAGGTATCAATCTTGAGTTCTAGCTCTGCTCTTGCAAAATTTCTATTCCCAATTTGATCAGCTACTTCTGCAAGATTCACACGGAAGACTGTATCAAATGTACTGTCGAGTATTATTCTACCTGGACTATTTAGTGCGCCTGATCTTTCGAGGTCAACTCCCCAGTCAAGAATAGTTCTAGAAGTTGTGTCTGAACCAAACGCAGTCAAATTACTTAGTGCGTAACTTATGTATACAACCTTTGAGTTTCCTGCATCGGGTACTACTGCCAAGCCATAATCACCTGCTTTATAAGCGGCATCTCTTGTTTCATCGGGCATATTGAAAAAATTGATATAATCATCTTTCCATGAACCAGATAGTTCTAGCTGAACGATACCATTACTATCTAGGCTAGCATCTGAAAACTGACCGATTAACTCTCCTTCATCTACAGTAATGTCCATGCTATTTCTAAATGCCGAGCCTCGCCATAAGGAATTAACTCTATAAATTGAATAATTACCTGTGGTAGTAGTGTCACCATACACTACATTTTCTACAACCTGCAATCTTAAACTAAGGTTTGTATTCGAATCAAATAATAGTGTATCCGATGAGCGCTGAATTGATGGTTTAAAGAAAGAGATAGCTTCAATGTCACCAACTAAATCGTCTTGGAAACGACCAGTAGCAGAGCGGCTTAATCTTCCTAAATAGGCATTCTGTGAAGATGCATTAAGTGTTGTTACCTGTATAGTATCAATATTGATTTCAGATTTTTCTATAAATCCTCCACCTAATGACCCTGGGTCTTGACAGGCTATAAATATACTTATAAAGCTTATAGAAAAAGCAAGCCGCCATAGTGTGGCAGCTTTAGTTTTAATGTGCATTAAATACGTTCTTGATGTTTTTCTTATTCGGCAATTACGCGATAATAGTCGGCAAATTTTTGTGAAACATCTTCAGGAGAACCTTGAATCTGTTTTGGAGTAATCCCTAGCGCTCTGAATACTTCGTCGAATTCATCCTTAAGATAATTCCCAGTAACAACATGGTCGCTAAACATTAAGCCTAGTTTCATTAAATCTACTTTTCCATTATCGGTTAACTCATTGATGTTTACATCATCTGGCAAGCCGAGTAATTCTAAAATTTTTGCTGTATCAGCGGTTCCTTCATTTTCAGGGTGATGAAGATTATAAATCACCTTAGTGTTTTGAAAAATCTTCTCATCCTTATATTTAGTTTTTACAAGCAATGGTATTAATCCAGCTGGCCAATCGTGGCAGTGAATAATATCAGGCTCCCAACCGAGCTTCATAACAGTTTCGAGGACACCTTTATTGTAGAAGGCTAATCTTTCTGCATTATCAGCATAAAAATCATCCGTTTTTGGATCTTTAAATAGTCCTTTTCGCTTGAAATAAGTGTCGTTATCAAGAAAATAAACTTGCAGCTTTGCATTTGGTATGCTCGCCACTTTAATTTTCATGCTTTCTTTAGCCTCACCCACTTCAACCTCAATACCTGATAAACGAATCACTTCATGAAGTCGGTTCCTTCGATCATTGATTGTACCATATTTAGGGAGCAAAATTCGTATTTCAAAGCCTTTATCCTGTAAAGATGCAGGCAAAAACCGAAGCAAATCGGCTGTTTGTGTCATTCGTGCAAAAGGGGAAATTTCAGCCGCTGCGTATAATATTTTCATAAATGTTTGTACTTACTCTTCGTTAGAGATTTTATTCTCTTTAATTACTTGATCTAGTTCATTTCCCTCATCTAGAGAGTAAAAATCCATTAGTGTATCACTTCGCAAACCTAAGCGTAGAGTTTCTAAGGGAATTACCTCTTCAGGTTGAATATTACCAAGGTTAACATTGCTTCCATACTTTCTAATAAACCACACTTGTTGTTCTTTCTGTGGTGCTTCAAAAATTAGTTTTTCAACTGGAATTTGGTCGGTAATCTCTTCAATTAAACCTGACCTTACTTCTCCATTTGGTCTAAAAACCCCTACGGTTCCGCTTTCTCTTGCTTCACAAATTACTTTACTAGCACCTGCATCGAGCTCTTGTTTTATAACATTTACCCATTTATAAGGGGGAATCACTTCATTCGGATTCTTGCTACCGACTTCTGAATAAACCGTAAAATCTTTACTTAATTCTCTAATTATTTTTTGCTTCTTCTCGTCAGAAATCCATATTGTACCATTTGAAACTTCTAAACATTTAATCTCATACTTCTCCAAAAGTCTTCGGTACGCATCTAATTGATCTCTGAGTAAATATGCTTCAAAAAGAGTTCCTCCAAGATATACTGGTATTCCAGCATCAGAATAAACTTTTAACTTAGCCTCTAAATTAGGGGTTACATACGATGTCCCCCACCCTAGTTTAACTACATCGGTATATTCAGAACTAACATCACAAAAATCTTCAGCCTGACGAACACTATATCCTTTATCAAGTACTAGTGTTATGCCTTCGTTTCTAGGTTTTTGCGACCTTTTTGGTAGATTGTTAAGGGATATAGACATGATATGATTATTCTAAATCGAAGCACCCAATATACAAAAAAGGGTAGTCCTTTTAAAGGTTAGCTTTTGAATTCTATATTTTACGGTTACATGCATCAATCAAAGAGCGAATAAGTTCTTCGTTAACGGAGGTAAACATTTCTTCTGTGTATCTCCATAACCAGTTACCAGATGATGTTCCCGGAAAGTTCATTCTATGTTCCCCACCAAGGCTCATGTAATCTTGTAGAGGGAAAATTGCTTGGTCTGAAACTGAAAACATCCCCAAACGAATCAGTTCCCAGCTAATCGATTCGCCATCAGAACGTGTGTACGTCCGAACCCTATGCTTCTCTACATTAGGCGCTTTTTCGTACCACCCAATTGTTGTGTCATTATCATGAGTACCAGTATAAACTACACTGTTTTGCGTATAATTATGTGGTAAGAAATCGTTTTTTGAGTCTGAATTAAAAGCAAACTGAATGATTTTCATACCCGGAAAAGCATATTTATCTCGAAGTTTTTCTACACCTTCCGTTACAAATCCCAAGTCCTCCGCGATTATTGGGAGCTCTCCACATTTTTTTAAAATAGTATCGAATAACTTTTCTCCAGGGCCATTAACCCATCGACCATTTATCGCCGTTTCTTCTTTTGCTTCTACTTCCCAATAAGCATCAAATCCACGAAAGTGATCGACTCGAATTGCATCACAAGTATTAAACATGTGTTTGAAACGATCAACCCACCAAGAAAATCCATTTTCTTCTAACACCTTCCAATTATATTGTGGGTTTCCCCAGAGCTGACCTGTTTCGCTAAAATAATCTGGAGGTACGCCTGCCACAAGTACTCGATTTCCGAGCTCATCAACTTCAAAATACTCCGGATTAGCCCATACATCTGAGCTATTATGATCCACAAAAATAGGAATATCGCCTACAACCCGAACCTTTCGATCGTTAGCATATTTCTTTAAACTCATCCACTGATTATCAAATTCGAACTGCAACCAATATTGAAGTCGAATCTCATCCCTGAATTTTTTCTTGTACTTCTTTATAGCTTCGGGTTTTCTTTGAGCAATATCTTTATCCCAGGTGTTCCAAGGACGTTTTTCATAGTGAAGTGCACATGCCATAAACAAAACATAGTCATCTAACCAATGTTTGTTCTTCTTCTTAAATTCTTTAAAGCTCTTCTCAACTTCTTTATCTAAAGTATCATAAAAACGAGTACAAGCGAGCTTAAAAAGTTCATCTTTATTTTCAAAGGCTTCTTCGTATTGAACCTCTATCCCTGAAGGTAATTCTGTAGCCGCTGCTTCCTCCACTTTTAAAAGCCCTTTTGAGACTAATATGTCTGGACTGATTAGGTAAGCATTTCCTGCAAAAGCAGAATAGCTGGCATATGGCGAATTACCATATCCAGTAGGGGTTAGTGGCAGAACTTGCCATATGGTTTGGTCTGTACGTTCTAAAAAATCAATAAAAACTCGAGCTTCATTCCCAAAATCACCAATTCCATATTTACCTGGAAACGATGTTGGGTGTACAAGAATACCACAAGAACGAGGAAATCTCATAAAGGTTATTTCTTAGGTTTTATAATTATTCCCGCCAATGGAGGAATCGTAAGTTTTAGTTGTGCAGGTTGATTTTGCCATTCACCCCATTCGGCATGAAGTTCTGAGTCTCCCACGTTACTCCCTCCATAAAATTCGGAATCACTATTCATTATGATTTCATATTCTCCAGCAATTGGAGCCCCAATTGTATAACCATAGTGAACACTTGGGGTAAAATTTACTACAACTACGACAAAATCTTCTGGGTTTTTTGCCCTTCGAACGAAAGATATAATACTATTATCAGCATCATTGATATCTAGCCAATCAAATCCCTTCCAATCGAAGTCTACTTGATGCAATGCTGGAACACTTTTATTCAAATTGTTTAAATCTTTAACTAATTGTTGTATTCCTTGGTGATTTTGCCAATCTAAAAGGTGCCAGTTTAACGACTTATTTTCGCTCCACTCTTCCCACTGTCCAAACTCACAACCCATAAATAATAATTTCTTTCCAGGATGAGCATACATATAAGTATATAGAGCTCTTAAATTTGCAAACTTCTGCCAATCATCTCCTGGCATTTTTGTGAGCATAGCCTGTTTCATGTGAACTACTTCATCATGCGAAAAAGGGAGAGTAAAATTCTCGCTAAAGGCATAAATCATTGAAAAAGTAAGCTCGCCTTGATGGTACCTTCTATAAATAGGGTCTTTCTCTATATAATCAAGAGTGTCATTCATCCAGCCCATATTCCATTTAAAGTCGAAACCAAGTCCACCCGTTTCGCTTGGGCGAGAAACTCCTCCCCAAGATGTAGACTCTTCAGCAAAAGTAATGGTTCCTGGAAAGTGATGATGTATCGAATCGTTGAACCTTCTTAAAAACTCAATTGCTTCAATATTTTCTCTACCTCCGTATTTATTAGGAATCCATTCACCTTCCTCTCTAGAATAATCTAGATAGAGCATAGACGCTACTGCATCAACTCTTAACCCATCAATATGAAATTTATCACACCAATACAGTGCATTTGAAATAAGAAAATTCTGAACTTCAGTTCGACCAAAGTTAAAAATACAGGTTCCCCAATCTTTATGCTCTCCTTGTCTCGCGTCTTCGTGTTCATATAATCCAGTACCATCGAAACGGCGAAGACCATGATCATCTTTTGCAAAGTGAGCCGGAACCCAATCAATTATAACGCCTATACCCGCTTTATGACATTCGTCTACAAAAAACATGAACTCATGGGGCGAACCAAATCGACTGGTTGGAGCATAATATCCTGTGATTTGATAACCCCAAGAGGGGTCATAGGGATGCTCAGCAATTGGAAGTAACTCTACATGTGTATAGCCCATTTCTTTAACATAAGGCACAAGTTGTTCTGCTAATTCTCGATAACTGAGAAATCCAGGCTCTTCTCCAACTTTTCGTTTCCATGAACCAGCATGAACTTCATAAATCAAAATGGGCTTATCATGCGCTTGATGCTCAGGTCTATTTTCTGTCCATTTTTTATCTGTCCACTTGTACCCTTCTAAGTCGTATACTTTCGATGCAGTTCCCGGTCTTAATTCTGAACTAAAAGCAAATGGATCTGCTTTTTTGAGTGGCGGGTCTTGGACTGGAGATTTAATCTCAAACTTATAATGATCACCTATTGTAACATGAGGAATAAAAACCTCCCACAAACCTTGATCATGGAATTTTCGCATCCGATGAACACGCCCGTCCCAATTATTAAACGATCCAATAACACTCACGCGAGTTGCGCTAGGGGCAGAAACCACGAAATGAGTTCCTTTTACTCCATCCACTTCTTTTGGATGCGCACCCATAAAATGATATGCTTGATGGTGGTTTCCTTCTCCCCAAAGTTGGAGATCAAAATCACTGATTAGTGAGCCGTACACATAGGCATCGTTTATTGTAAACTCTTCCCCTTCATATGGCTTAACAGTTAGTGTATAATCAAACTGTTTTTTCTTTCTTGGAAACACATATTCAAACAACCCTTCCTGAGAAATTCTTTCAAGTTCAATTGGTTTAGCCTTTCCTACATTAACAAAAACTTGTTTTGCTTCAGGTCTAAAAGACCTTAAAACTAGCTTCTCTTTTCCATCAACATCCACGGTATGCAGCCCTAATACCGAAAAAGGATCTCCATGAGAGCCATCTGATATTGTTTCTATTATTTCTGCAGTTAGTTTTATACTCATATTGGGTTGTATTTGAAGGGGTGAAAATATAACAATTTTAAGGGAAACCGTTTCAGCAGATTTTGAAGTGTTTCCGATTCCACTATTCTCTATTTTTAAGCTATGGATAATACCAGTTTCATTGCCCGTCGTTACTTATTCTCAAGGAAACATATCTCCTTAATTTCTACCCTAACATACATTAGTATCGCTGGGGTTACCATTGGTACTGCATTACTTATAGTAGTGCTATCAGTATTTAATGGTTTTTTTGATGTGATTAAGAATCTACTCCTTTCTTACGATCCTGATATTCGCATAGAATCTACTTCAACTTCTATTTTTGATGAAAATCAAAAACTAATTGATGAGCTTAACTCCATCCCAGAGATTAAAATATTCTCTCCATATGTAGCTGGTAAAGCCCTTTTGAGTCACGGTAATGATCGAAGTAGCGTTGTTGATGTTAAAGGAATTGATACTAGAAAATTCTACGAACTTGTTAATATTGAGGAAAGCATCACTTCTGGGGTGTTTGAAGTTGAAGTAAGAAATCGTAAGCCCGGAGCCGTAATACCCGAACAGCTTAGGTCAGATATGCTACTAAAACCTGGTGATGAAGTCGCTCTTTTAAGTGCCTCAGGAATGAAGAAAGCTCTTACCCAGATTACAGTTCCTCGCTCATTTCGTTTCGATGTAAGAGGGGCTTACTTTTTGCAACAAGTTGCAAATGGTCCTCAAGTTTTTATTGATTTAAAGGCAGCTCAAAGATTGTTTAATTCTAGAAATGGAATCTCAGGGGTTGATATAAAACTCACAGACAATAACGAAGCTGCTTATGTAAAAAGCGTCTTAAGTAAACGACTAGGAACCGACTATAAAATTTCAACTTGGTACGATTTACAGAAGCCTCTTTACGATGTAATGAATCTTGAAAAGTGGGGTGCTTACGTAATATTGATGATTATTGTAGTTGTTGCGGTCTTAAATATAATTGGCTCGCTTACAATGATTGTGATTCAAAAACGGCGGGATATTGGTATTCTAATTTCAATGGGGTATTCTAAATCGAGCATCAAATCTATTTTTAGAAAGCAAGGTCTTTTTATCGGATTGATTGGTTGTGGAATAGGGGGGGCTCTAGGATTCCTACTTTGTTGGCTTCAACAAGAATTTGGTATTATTAAGCTCTCTTCCGCTTTCATTATTGATGCTTACCCTGTGGATGTTCGATTACTTGATATTTCTATCATCCTCTTTGGAAGTCTTATACTTTGCCTTGCTGCAAGTTGGTTTCCTTCAAAAAGAGCTTCAGAAATTCAACCTGCTGAAGCTGTCCGGTTTGAATAGAAATTATTCATTATAAACATCTGGAAGATCGTTCTCATATAGAATTACATCGCCTGGTTTTGCAAAGGCTCTAACAATATCATTCGCTTCAAATAAGCTATTAACTACTCTCACATTATCCATCAAGACTGAATTCTCCTTAATCCCTTCTTGAATTGGCTTCGCCCTTTCTTCTCCAACAAGCACAACCAAATCAAGATTAGCTTTGGCAATGGCTTTTCCAAATCTCTTATTCTCCTCAAATTCAATGTCTCCAAGTTCAACCATACCAGGGGTAATAATAATCCTGTTACCCGATTTGAATTGACCTAAAATTTCAACCGCATTTTTTGCCCCAACAGGATTTGAGTTGAAGGCATCATCAATGATAAATAACTCACCTTGTTGCTTTAACTCTAAGCGGTGCTCTACAGGTTCAATACTTTTAGCCGCAATAGCCATTGTTTTTGGTCTTATTCCAAGATGGTGTGAGATACCTACTGCTAGTAGCATATTTTGAACATTATGGGCACCTAACAAACGCGTGGTAAATTGTTCTTTTTCCTCTCCAAAATTTACCTCGAAACTAGAACCAGAAGTATCATAAGAAATTTCACCTGCTTGAATTTCTCCTGCATTTAATCCAACCAACATACGTTTAATCTCTGGTCTTGATGTTCCCATTTTTACTACTAAAGGATCGTCTGCATTTAGTATAGCAACACCACCTTCTTTAAGATTATCTACGAGCCTTCCTTTTTCACGAGCAATAACTTCTTGAGATCCAAAAGTCTCTAGATGAGCAACTCCAACATTTGTTATTATTGAAATGTCTGGTTGTGCAATATCACAAAGCTCCTGAATATTCCCTTCATAGCGCGCCCCCATTTCAAGAATCAAGACTTGATGATGTGATTGAAGGTCGTTATTAATCACTTTACAAATTCCCATTGGAGTGTTATAGCTGCCGGGTGTTGAGCATACACTAAAGCGCTCCTTCAATAAATCCCTAACCATAAATTTAGTGCTTGTTTTACCATAACTCCCAGTAATTGCTATCACTTTTAGGTTAGGCATTGATGCTAATTTTTTTCTTGCCTGTTTTTTAAATCCATTTTGAATGTTCCTCTCTATTGGCTTGGTGATTGAACTGCCAAAGAAAATTGAAAAGGGAATAATTATCGCTCCAAAAATCCACCCAAAAACAAGGAGAATTACATCGAAGGAAAGAAAGCCTGGATCATAAGTTGGCACTGATACCCATAAAAACGGCATTAACCCAGAATACGACCATGTACTAAAAAAGATTGGGACAAAGAGACAGATTGTTATCACAGGGAAAACAAGTCTTTTCATTCTTGAAGTAAATACTAATGGCTTCTTTACCTTTTCAGATTTGAACCTTTTTATACTTCCAAACCAAAAAAACGAAAGAGAAAAAAGAACAATTGTTTTGGATGAATTGGTGATTTCAATTTCGAACCAGTCTAAACCAACAACCACGGCAAAGAGCAGGATATTAAATATCGCTAGATCAGCAGGAATCACTTTTCGTTCCCAATGCTCTCTTAACCAGTGCCAATATTCCGTTGGTTTATATCCAACTTGTTGGAACACATGTAAAAAAAATCTCGTTCTGTACCAATAATATCGGGCAAAAATAAAACAGAAAATTATCGAAAGGACATCTAGAATAGTATAATACACTATTAGTTTTTTTATGTGATTGTAATAATTTCAATAGTTCATTAATCCTTGTCGAATTTATATGAACTCATCGGTATATTCACCTAATTATAAGGCTAAAGTTTCCTAAAAAATCGCAGACAAATATATGAAATTAATTATCCCAATGGCAGGGAGAGGCACTCGTGTTCGCCCTCACTCTCATACAGTTCCAAAACCATTACTACCAGTTGCAGGAACTATGATTATTGAACGACTTGTAGAAACCTTCGTTCGTACATTAGATAGAAAAATTTCAGAGATTGTTTATATTTTGGGACCAGATTTTGGACAAGATATTAAAGATCAGCTTACCGAAATGAGCACCCGGCATAATGCCAACGCTACTTTTCGAGTACAATTCCCTGCTCTTGGAACTGCTCATGCCGTTGCTTGTGCCAATGAAGATTTAAATGGAGAAGTTATCGTTGCTTTTGCTGACACACTGTTTGATAGCAAAGAAAAGTTCAATCTAGATGGTGCTGATAGTGTTATTTGGCTTAAAAGGGTGGAAGACCCTTCCCGTTTTGGAGTTGCCGTTCATGAAGGGGATAACATTACAGGTTTCGTTGAAAAACCAGAGGAATTCATTTCTGATCTCGCAATTATTGGGGTTTATTACTTTAAAGACGGCCAAGAGTTAAAGCGCCAAGTTAATCGAGTTATGAATGACGATATAAAAGGTCCTGGAGGAGAATACTTCTTAACAGTGGCTCTCGATACTATGATTAATGAAGGCAAAATTTTTAAGATTGCTACTGTAGATGAGTGGCTAGATTGTGGTACACTACCTGCTTGGCTTGATACAACTGGGGAAATACTGGCTAAGGAAAATCATGCCTTTGATGCTTCTAAATACCCAAACACTACCATTATTCCCCCAGTATTTATTGCTGATGGTGTAACGATTGAGAACAGTACTATTGGCCCCAAAGTTAGTATTGAGAAAGGTACTGAAATCAAGAATTCTAATATTGCGAATACCATTATTCGAGAACATGCTTCTTTAGAAGGTGTTGAAACATCTGGCTCAACCATTGGGGCAAACACCATTCTTAAAAATGTAAAAGGAAAAGTAGATGTGGGGGATCATTCTACTCTTGAGATCGATTTGTTTCGAGGTTAGAGTTTGAATTCTTTATCTGAGCAACTTTAGTAGGTGGTCGTTAGTCTATTATTATACTTTACCATAGTTCAAGTTTCACTTTTACAACTCGCTTTTTTAGAGTTTGAATTGCGTTCAAGGTCTAACTCTTGCATGTACAAGTTTATGTAATTTGTAATCTTTTTATATTACAATTTTGTTAGTTCCAGTATAGAATTTCGTACTGAATATCATTGTTCCCTATCTGTTCATCATCATCATCATCATCGTCATCTTTATCCTTCTTATCTTTCTTTTTATCTTCCCCGTTTTCTATTTCACTTTCTTGCAATTCTAAATCTAAAATTGCTGTATCAAATTGCTCATTATAGCTAACAAATGTTCCGCCAGATCCCTTAAAACTTTTCGCTACGATTGCACCATATACACTTGCACCTCCAGTTAAATCGAACTCAGCACTTGGCGCATAAATCATTCTAGAATATGCTTTTCCGTTTCCGGTTATTTTTATTTTTTCCCCACCTGATATAATGTGACCTTGAATTCCACCAGAACCTGCTATTTTGATGTTTGCTTCTTCTACATATATAGCGCCGTTAAACTTAGTACTTCCAGCTAGTTTCAATTCTTTATCACCACCGTAATACATAAATACCTGTGTTTGTTCTCCATCTTTATTGAAACTACTGCTTCCATTCATTTTGAAATCTTTTTCAACAAAAACAGTCAATTTTCCGTCCCCAACTATTTCAATATGTCCCTGTTTAATATCTAGGGTTCCGATATATAGTACCCTATCATCTTCGCCAACATCTATCTTTAATGATGAATTACTTTCTAAGGAAAGTTTATCAATGTATGCTCCATCAAATAAACTGTAGCTCAACGTTGTACCACTTTCGGCCCAGCCTATTTTGATATTAGAAAGTTTTTTCGATTTTGAAGGATATTCTGGGTATGCAGGTAATGTATACTTAATTTTCTGTGCCAAGTTTTCTATCGAGCCGTCCACATTCCCGTTTTGTTTATTACCCTGACTAACCGTTTTATCAATATTTGCACCTGGGCCAATAAAAAGATCTCCTGTTACTTTTGTAGACCATGTTAATGAAACTCCTTTATTCTCAGTCGTGTTTGAGGTAGCATCACCTAATATTTTTGCACTACCTGACAGTTTTAAGTCCTCTTCTACAAACAATGCCCAAGGCAAATCTGGTTCCCATGTTGGCTCTTCAACTTCTTCACTTGTTTTATTAATTTTTACTTCGGCTTTATAAATATCATTCCCACTTTTTCCAGTGGATCTTAGTGTAAAAAGGTTATCTCCATCATCTATAAGTTTTACGTTATAGTAACCGCCCATTTCGCTCCACGATTTAAATGAGTCTGTATTCTTCTTACCCTCACTTAATAATTTCCCAGCATATGATTCATTAGTATTCAGTTGACTTATAGCTGCTTCCGCTACTATATAGGCAATGTTTTTCGCTTGATTCGTGTTGTGTTTTCCTGCGAGCACAAGCTCTGATCGATATTGGTTTCTTCTTAAATTATCACTGTAAGTAGTTAAACTTATTGTGAACGCAAGTACCAAAAATACAGCATATTTTCCCATTTTGACCCCTTATAATAAATTCCTTAAGTAATATCTTCTTTCTGAAAGTCCTATATATTCAGACTTTCCATTTACAGAATCTTCCTTTTTACTTTTAGTAGTTAAACTCACATTTATAAATGTCGAGTTCGGTAAATATTCGAATTCCAATTTGTCCAATCTGGCTGCAATTGATTTTAATTCGCCAGTATTTTTGTTTTTTACAATCAGCTCACTTTTGTCTTTAAAAAGTTCAATCGTATCTGCAGTAACCGTTGTATATATTAACGCAGAATCCTTTTCTGATATCACTTTTCTTACTTTTGTTAGCTCGACCTCAATAAACTGCTGTACATTTGTTGCTCTTTCTTGCATTTCATAAGTGAGTCTATTTTCGATAGCGCTTTCTGTCATCATTTGGTTAGAATTCCCAATCATTAGAATTAGCATGCCTACGATTATAGAGCTTATAACTAGTTCCAAACTTATACTCATTTTACTCCTCCTTTTAAGACTACTGCTACATGTTCTGATACTTTTTTATAGCCAGAAATATCATTCTTTTTATAGACGTTCACGATAAGTTTCCGCCCCAACTCTCCTTCAACCATTTCTTTTTCTTTACCTAGCTGATAGGTTACAGCAACTGAATCGCCCATTTGTGTTTCAAAATTCTCTCTCGCATTTGCTTTGGAAACATCATTTAAAGCTCCATACTGATCTTCGAGATCATCGTATGAAGCAGATGCTGCAAATAACTGCTCTGTAATTGAATTGCCTATTTCTACAGCTTCAGATGTTTCTTGTTGCTGTAATGCATACTTAACTGAGTTAACATGGCTTGCTACTATATTGTTTAACGTAATAGAATACAACGCAATAGCTGAGATTGTTAAGAGTGTTTGACCTGTTCCCATTTTGATCACCCCTTTTTATTAGAAAAATTTAATATTAGAATATATTAATATTTCGGTGTCAATAGCAATTACCTTTTTAAATCTTTTCTTGGCTGATTAATTACGCTTACATTAGCATTCAATATCTATTCCCAACCAATAATTAATATGGTTTTTAATGTTACTCGATTATCTTTTCTTCTTTCACTTTTGCTTTTATTGGCTTGTTCGGGTGAGTCAGCTGTAAACACTCAAGAGGAAAGCTCTCAAAAATCTTTTGCTCCACCGGCGGGGGAAAAACTCTTTATATTGGGTCAATCGAGTGAGCAACACATGGAAGATTACCTGACTCAAGTAAAGTCAAGTCCTTTACCAGCTGGTTTTGCTTTTTATACTAGCCTATCTGGGGATAACGCTAAAAATGATTTAGCAACGTATTATCAGTTTTTGAGGAAATACCCCAATACCACTTTACAACTCGCCATTTGGACAGGAGCAAGAGATTTCGGAGTGCCTGGATATTATCTGGATGAGATTGTTTCTGGTGAACATGATTCCAGCATTATTGATATGGCAAACTCTTTTAAAAATATTGACCGCCCTATCTTTATTCGTTTTGGGTATGAGTTTGATGGCTACCACAATGCTTATCCCCCCGATAAATACATAGCCGCTCATAAATACTTTGTTGAACTAATGAGAGATCAAGGAGTTACAAATGTAGCTTACGTTTGGCACTCTTGGGGAGTTGGGGCATATTATGGTAGCGAAGATTATCCTGACCAATATCCCAACATCGAGCGCGGAGCTACTCAAGAACTTT
The DNA here is from genome assembly GCA_963974345.1 of uncultured Balneolaceae bacterium. GTDB lineage: Bacteria > Bacteroidota > Rhodothermia > Balneolales > Balneolaceae > RHLJ01. Next base: position 117,017 of record CAXBBW010000006.1, read on the forward strand.
GGTACCCAGGTGATGATTATGTTGATTGGGTAGCACTTTCAATTTTTGGAACCGGTTGGGGAGATCTAAATTCAAATTCGGTGGTACAATACCTCATCAATTTTGCGGAATCACATGGAAAGCCAGTAATGCTAGCCGAAACAGCAGCTATAAAAACATCCAATCAAAGTGATCCAAATTGGGTTATACCAAACAGCCAGTGGTTTCAAAATGTATTCGGTTTAATGGAGAATAATGAATCCATTAAGGCCTTCACTTACATTAATGTAGACTGGGAGGGAGACAATCCTTCAAGTACATGGGAAGATACTCGAATTCAACAAGCCACAACAGATGTTCGAAACTATTGGCTTTCTAAAATTCAGCCTTTTCTACATGGAGATGATGAGCTGTTTGATCAGATAGGCTATTAATAAATACCTCTTATTAGCTCTATTACTTAACTACAGTAATAACACCGTCAAACTTAGCAATAATATAGTTACTTACCCCGCCTGGTTTATCATCGTGTATATCCCATTTAAAATCTGCCCCTCCAATTAAAATGTGATCACAACCCAACTCTTTTGCCGCATTAATAATAGTCGGCCCTGGATGTCCTATTCGAACCTCAAGGTGAGGTTCCACACTATTATTACCCTCTTCTTCAAAGAGAAATTTTGCCATTTCGACTATTCCAAGAGCAATATCTTCGGTTTCTTTTTGCGAAGCAATAACTAAAATAGTTACTTCTGGTTTATTTGTAAGCTCTGAACTTAAAAGTCCAGCGTGTTTTACAGCTTCGCTTGCGTATTTACTGCCATTTGTGGCTATTAGCCATTTTGATGGGAAACTCATACATCATATTTTTTAGTTCAACGTATTTTACAATTTCTGACTCTTAGTTGAAATTAAAATTCCATTTTATTCACTGAAAGCCATCTTGAACATTCCTATCTTTGTCTGCTATGAAATTTGAGTATGATATCCCCAAAAAACACCTCGCTGTTTTTGAGATTATTAGTGACGCAGGCGCTTCGTTAAACCAACCCGTTTATGTAGTGGGAGGGTATGTTCGAGATTATTACTTGCATCGTTTGAAGGAAGAACCTGACATCGATTTTGTTACTCTTGGATCAGGAATTAAGCTGGCAGAGAAAGTTCATTCTTTGTTGCCTGATTCTTCGTTAGCTGTTTATAAACAATTTGGAACCGCCCAAGTCAAAATTGGTGCTTTAGAGCTTGAATTTGTTGGTGCTCGAAAAGAAAGCTATCGCAGAGAGTCTCGCAAACCCATTGTGGAAGACGGCACGCTTGAAGATGATCAACTCCGCCGCGATTTAACTATTAATGCATTGTCTTGGTCACTTAATAAAGATGACCTTGGTCTTTTAAACGATCCTTTTGGTGGTATGAGGGATTTACATGATGGTATTATTCGAACCCCAGTTAATCCAAAACAAACTTTTAGCGATGATCCTCTTAGAATGATGCGAGCTATTCGCTTTGCTACTCAGCTCAATTTTCATATTCATGAAGATACTTTTAAGGCTATTAGTGAGATGACTGAAAGAATCGATATTATTTCTAAAGAGCGCATAATCGATGAACTCAACAAGATCGTTTTAGCCAAAAAGCCTTCTGTTGGATTTGCTATACTTTTTAAGACTGGGCTCTTAAATGAGTTCTTTCCAGAAATGGTAAATCTCCATGGAGTTAAAGAAATAAAAGGTCAACGCCATAAAGACAATTTCTGGCACACACTTCAGGTCTTGGATAATGTGGCAGAAGTAAGTGAAAATCTTTGGTTAAGATGGGCCGCAATTCTACACGATATTGCCAAACCACCAACGCAACGTTTTGATGAAAATGTAGGATGGACTTTTCATGGGCATGATGCACTTGGAGCAAAGTGGACTAAAAATATTTTTCGGCGCCTTGGTCTTCCATTAGATGAAAGAATGCGGTATGTGCAAAAATTGGTTCGCCTTCACTTAAGACCTATTGCTTTGGTTTCAGATGTGGTAAGTGACAGTGCGATCCGCCGATTGATGTTTGATGCGGGGGATAATATCGATGATTTAATGGCACTTTGCCGTGCCGATATTACTAGTAAGAATGAGAATAAGGTTGAACGATTTCAGGAAAACTTTAATAGAGTAGAAAAGAAAATCATTGAAGTAGAAAAGAAAGATAGAATTCGAAATTGGAAAAACCCGCTAACAGGCGATGAAATCATGAAAGCCCTAAATATCGCACCAAGTAAAACAATTGGGGATATTAAAGATGCCGTTAAAGAAGCTATCATTAATGGTGAAATACCTAACACTCATGATGCAGCACACGAGTTTATGATGAATAATAAAAAGGATTTTATAAAGTGAAAGAACTCTGGGTTTCTAATTCATATGCAAAAATTAATCTAGGGCTTAATGTATTAGAGCTCCTACCGAATGGTTATCACACTATTGAAACAGGATTTTGTTTTATAGAATGGAATGACCGTTTTGAGATTTTTCCATCAAGTAAAATGGATTTGACAATGAGTAATGGGAAAATCCCTGTTGATGACTCAAACTTGATCGTTAAAGCAGTAAAAATCCTTCAAAAAGAAGCTGGACTTCGTGATGAATTTAAAATTTCAGTGCAAAAAAATATTCCCGCGGGAGCTGGGCTCGGCGGAGGAAGCAGCAATGCTGCCACCACCCTCCGAATGCTTAATAAAATTGCAAACCTTGGATTGTCTGTAGACGATTTAGCCTCGCTAGGTAAACAACTTGGAGCCGATGTGCCTTTTTTCATTCATGGAAAAACTGGCATAGGAACGGGTTTAGGGGATGAAATTGAGGAGCTAGATATCCAACCTAAAGCATATATAGTTACTGCCTTCCCTAATATTGAAAGCAAAACTCCTGAAGCTTACCAATACTGTGAGCCATTGGGCAAGCCTGACTTTTCGCTAAAAAATATATTACTGGAAGATGATATTGAGGAATGGCATTATTTACTTCAAAATCATCTTGAACCAGCTGTATTTCCTAGATTGGAATTAGTTGGAAACTTAAAAGATCAACTCTACGATTTTGGAGCAAGCTACGCTTCGATGAGTGGAAGCGGTTCCTCTGTTTTTGGTATATTTACTCAGGATTTTGTTGCTATTGATGCATATGAATCGTTTCATAAGCTCGGTTTTCAAGCCAATCTAACTAGGCCACTCTTTGAGCCTGATTTAGGGGTTTACAAAAAAGAATATTGATCTAAGTAAATAATTTTTTAATAAAATTTCGACTAATAAGAATTTAAAACAATGAGCAAAAAAAAGAATACTAACATCTCCGTGCGCTCCGGTCTTAATAAAGATTCATTAAGAGAAGACATTAAATTACACCTTCGTCATACCTTGGCTAAAGATGAATACTCAAGAACCAACTGGGACGACTACAGAAGTGTAGTATTAACCATAATGGATCGTCTCCACGATAAATGGATTAATACACAGCAAACATATCACAAAACAGGTGTCAAAAGAGCGTATTACCTTTCAATGGAATACCTAATAGGTCGCCTGCTTGATAATATGGTTGTAAATCTTGATGTCCAAGATGAAGTAGCTGAAGCGTGTGCAGATCTAGGATTAGATTACGACGAAATTAGAAATGCGGAATGGGATGCAGGTCTTGGAAACGGAGGGCTTGGCCGACTTGCTGCATGCTTCCTCGATTCGATGGCGACAATCGGTGTTCCTGCAACGGGATATGGATTACGTTATGATTATGGAATGTTCTATCAAAAAATTGAAAATGGATTCCAGATTGAAAAACCTGACTTGTGGTTAAGATATGGTAACCCATGGGATGTTGTTCGCCCTAAAATTCAATATCCTGTCGATTTTTATGGACATCAAAATATGTTCGAAAAACCTACTGGAGAGATTGAATACAAGTGGGAAAATACCAGAAAAATACTTGCTGTAGCTTATGACACGCCAATTCCTGGGTATAATAACGGGATTGTAAATAACCTTCGTTTATGGAAGGCTGAGTCTGACACGGCTATCGACCTTCAGAGCTTCAATCAAGGTCAATACATTGATGCGGTTCGTGATAATCAACTTGAACAAAATATTACGAGAGTTCTTTATCCAAACGACAAAATGTTTGTAGGACAAGAACTCAGGTTAAAACAAGAATACTTCCTTGTTTCTGCTTCGATGCAAGATATTCTTCGTAGGTTTAAAAACCAGACTAATGACTGGACGAAACTTCCTGAAAAAGTAGCTATTCAATGTAATGACACTCATCCAAATTTAGCGATTCCAGAGCTAATGCGAGTACTTCTGGACGAAGTTGATATGACTTGGGATAAAGCTTGGGATATCACTGTGAAAACGATGGCCTATACTAACCATACATTAATGCCCGAAGCTCTGGAAAAATGGCCCGTTTCTTTAGTGCGAAGTCTACTACCTAGACATCTGAATATTATTTTTGAAATAAACCGTCGATTCATGGATAGCATTAAAGTGAAGTTTGGTGATGATAAAAGCCGAATGAGTAGAATGAGCATTGTTGGAGAAGGTGAAAATCCTGTGGTTCATATGGCTCATCTTGGAATCGTTGGCTCTAAGAAAGTAAATGGTGTTGCTGCTTTACATTCTCGATTGCTTAAAGAATCAATGTTTAAGGATTTTGATGAAATGTATCCTGATAAGTTCACGAATAAAACGAATGGAATAACTCCCCGTCGCTGGTTGAAGCAATGTAATATTGAGTTATCTGCTCTTATTACAGACAATATTGGGAACAAGTGGATTACAGACTTAGATGAGCTCCAAAAATTAGCCCCTCTTGCGGAGGACAAAAAATTCCAAAAAGCATTTGCTGATATAAAGCTTACCAATAAGAAAAGACTTGCTAGATATATCAAAGACACGATGAATATCGATGTTGATCCGAAATCATTATTTGATATTCAGATTAAACGAATTCATGAGTATAAGCGTCAATTAATGGCTGCGTTGCATGTGATTACACTTTATAATCGTCTTAAAGAAAATCCAGATTTAGACATAGTTCCTCGCACGGTAATTTTTGGCGGGAAAGCTGCCCCTGGTTATACCATGGCTAAGAATCATATCAAATTGATTAACGCTATCGGCGAAAAAATAAACAACGATCCTGATGTGAAGGGCAAGCTAAAATGTATTTTCTTGCAAAATTACCGAGTTACTTTAGCTGAAATGATGATCCCAGCTGCAAACCTTTCTGAGCAAATTTCAACCGCTGGAATGGAAGCATCTGGTACTGGTAATATGAAGTTTGCTCTCAATGGCGCTCTTACAATTGGCACGCTTGATGGCGCAAATGTAGAAATTAAAGAAGAAGTTGGAGATGATAATATTTTCATCTTTGGATTAGAAGTAGAAGATGTTGATGAGCTTCGCAAATCTGGATACAATCCACAAACATACTATAATGGTAATCCAGAATTGAAACGTGCTTTAGATCAGATAAGAGATGGCTACTTCTCTCCTGAAGATAAAAACCTCTTCCAGCCAATTATAAATGCGTTACTACATGAGGGAGATTACTTTATGGTTCTGGCCGATTACGAAGCTTACGTAAAAGCCCAAGAAGAAGTGGATAAAGTATATAGAAAAGAAAACGAATGGAATAAAAAAGCCATATTGAATGTTGCCAGAGTAGGAAAGTTCTCTAGTGACCGAACTATCAAAGATTACAATGATGAGATTTGGCAAACTGAATTGGTAAAACTTAAAAAGTAACTATTCACATTCCGAAAATAAAACTAGAACCGAAGTAGGAACTAAACCTGCTTCGGTTTTTTTGTACATTGTAACGCTTGTAATGATCCAAACCATATTTTCATGAACCAAATATTGAATCAACAAACAGACTCCATAGCCACCGCAGACACTGCGCTCATACAAACTGATTCAACTTTGATTATCCCTAACCCAACAGATTATTCTGCTGGAGAAATCTTTCTTTATATAAGCGATTTCTTACAAGTAACTCTGTTCAAGATTCAGGATACCCCAGTTACCTTTTTATCGCTAATCATTTTCGTACTCTTTATTGTAAGTTTTTCTTTTCTAGCCTCTTTCATAAAAAGACTCCTCAATAATAGAATCCTGCCTAAATTTATACACGATAGTGGTCTTCGGTATACTCTCGCAAGAATGTCGCAGTATGTAATTGTAATAATTGGGATGTTTGTTTCATTCCAGTTTTTGGGCATTGATCTTACAGGTCTTGCTGTAATTTTTGGTTTTCTTTCTGTTGGTATTGGTTTTGGTCTCCAGAATATAACCTCCAACTTTATTTCGGGTCTAATTGTGCTTTTTGAGCGACCCATAAGTGTTGGAGATAGGGTAGAAGTAAATAATATTGAGGGGGATGTGCAGGAAATTAACATTCGTTCAACAACTGTAAAAACGTTAGATAATATTTCAATCATCGTACCAAATTCGCAGTTTGTCTCACAAGATGTGGTTAATTATTCCCATGGTGATACTACTTATCGGTTGCATATAAATGTTGGGGTAGCATATGGTTCTAATTTAGATGATGTACTTAAAGCCTTAAAAGAAGTGGCTGAAGAAAGTGAAAACGTGCTCAAAAATCCTGTTCATGATATACATTTAAGAAATTTTGGTGATTCTTCTTGGGATATGAAACTTTTAGTATGGATTCCTGATGTGAAGAATAAGTATAGGATTCAAAATGAATTGAATCAGGCCATAGTCCGTAAGTTCAAAAATATGGATATTGAGATTCCATTTCCTCAACGTGATATCAATTTTAGAAATGCTATTCCTAAAGATAAATAATACGCATGTGATAGATGTTCTAAAACTTGATTCCTTGCTGTTTTCAGCATTTATAACTTAATTGCCACGAAACTGGATTCAATGAATATTGGTAGTTATTTATCTTCATTACTAATTGGCAGTATCATAAGCTTATTTAGCGTTTCATTTACTATACCGCCAAATGATTCTAGTGCAACTTTTTCAGGATCTGTAGAAGGGACTGCTATTCTTGCCCCAAAGAATCGCTCGGTACGATCTGGAGGGAGTCTTTATGGCCGCCCTACTCCTTCAAATACTACTCAATCCTCCTCCGATTCTATACTCGTTGTACTTAAAGGAACTTCTTCAAATAGTTTAGCTTCGACTAAAGCTCAATATTTGAACCAAAAAAACCAACAGTTTGTACCTTCCATTCTTCCAGTTTCAGCTGGAGGAACCGTAAGAATTCAAAATTCTGATCCTGTTTATCATAATGTGTTTAGCCTTACTAGTCCTAATAAATTTGATGTGGGTAGACGTCCAAAAGGGGAGTTTTTTGATGTACGTTTTGAAAAACCGGGTGTAGTTGATGTTTTTTGTGATATTCATTCCAACATGTATGCAATTATATATGTTCTTCCTCCGGGTACAATATCATTTACTAAAATTAAGAGTGGCGACTCTTTTTCTTTTTCTGAAATCCAAGATGGAACCTATGAGTTAACATTATATGCTTTGGGCTATAAAGAAGTAAATTCTCAAATTCTACTCCGTAACGGCCAAACACATCAAGCTGGAACCATTACATTAAACCCCTAACCATGAAGGCTATTTTTTTTAGTTTACGGTGGAAACTTCTTTTTGGCTTTGTGGGCTTGGTGCTCATCACAGTATTATCACTATTATTCAGCGTCGGGAAACTTGTAGAACTTCGTATTCGGGATGATATTGATACTAATTTTCAGGAAGCGGGTCGTATTTTTGAACGTATTCAAGATATTAGGTTCCGTCAGCTAAGACAGACTGCTGTTTTACTTGCTGATATTCCAAGCCTAAAAGCAGCCATTTCAACAGGAGACACAGTAACCGTAACCCAAAAAATCAGAGATGAACTTCGTTTTCTTTTGGATTTTGATCCTGTAGTTCCTGATTCGTTAATACCCGAAAGCTTTTTTACTAATCCTGATTCGTCGGGTCTTCTTCTCGTTACCGATAGTCGGGGCAGACCTTTAGGGCAACTTGGAACGCATGCTTTACCTCAATATTCTATAGCTGATCGTGCAGGTGTTACAGAGGCTCTAAATGAATTCATGCCCACACAAAGTTATATATGGAAAGAAAATCAACGCTATTTTAATGTCATAACTATTCCTATTTGGGCGGGCTATACTTTGATTGGAACTCTTTCCTATGGATTGCCAATCCGTCAAATTGAGACTGAACAACTCTCCAGAGATATTGGAATGGAGGTAATTTTTTATGTAAATGACAAGCTCATTGCTACTACATTAGATGGTCTTAGCAAAACTGATTTTGACCAACTTAATAGGAATGTTCATGAAGCCACTTATGAAGTTCTGAAATCTCAGCTTGCTAAAACTTCTGAGATCTCATTGGATAATGAAACATGGCTTATATACTTGGCTCCAATGTTTGAAATGGATGATGAATTAGCTGGAATCAAAGGATATTATGGTGTTGCAAAATCCTTAGATGAAGCATTGTTACCACTTCAAAGTCTACAGTTTGTAATTTTTGGTGTAGGTTTATTGGCCATTCTCGCTTCTATATTGATTAGTATTTGGCTTACAAGTCGAATTGTACGCCCGATTGACCTTCTCGTTCTGGGAGTACAGCGAGTGGAGAATCAAGATTTCAGTGAAGTTGTACCCGTTACTTCATTAGATGAAATTGGAAAGCTGACTACTGCGTTTAACCAATTAGTTGAAGGACTTCGTGAACGGCTCCTAATGCTTAAGTTCGTTTCTGAAGCTACTCTTGATGCCATAAAGAAAAATCTAACTCGTATAGAACCCGGTGGAGAGCGAAGAGATATTACCGTTTTCTTTTCTGATATCCGTGGTTTTACTGCCTGGAGTGAAAACCACTCCCCCGAACAGGTAATCGATATGCTAAACAATCTTCTGAGTTTTCAAGCTGAGCTGGTACAAGAATTTGGTGGAGATGTAGACAAGTTTGTAGGCGATGAATTAGTTGCCGTATTTCAAGGTCCAGATAAAGATCAAAATGCAGTTCAAACCGCCATGCGAATACAACAGCAACTTCCATCAATGCTAAATAATGAACAAGCTGAGCTCGCGGTCGGAATTGGTATCAATAGCGGAGAAGCTGTAATGGGTGCTATGGGAAGTGAAAATAGAATGGATTATACTGTTTTAGGAAATACTGTAAACCTAGGAGCCCGGTTGTGTTCTGCTGCTGCTAAGCACCAAATACTTATCTCAAATACAGTATTCATAAATCTTGAACGGAAAATCCAAGTTACTGAACTTGAAAAAATCCAGGTTAAAGGAATTGCTGACTCTATTCAGATTTTTGAGGTTGATTGGAAAAATGAGTTAGAAGTTATTCAATAACATGAGGAGAATTAATATGAAACCCCGATCTACTATTTTCTTTATTGCCTTACTTAATCTACTTGTCACTGGTAGTACCTTAGCTCAAATTAGTGTCTCTGGTCTTACAGATTTTGAATTCCGGTTTAGTGGCGAAGATTCTTCCCCATTTATAAACCAAACCCCCGCAGGTGGGCTTTCATTATATACGCCCAATATTCGGTTATTTCTCTCTGCAAATCTTTCTGATCAATGGTTTGTAAATAGTGTGCTTCAGGCAGATCATTATAAAGGCGAAGAACTAAGTAGCCCATTCTTTTCTCTTATGAATATTAATTGGTCACCTAATTTTGATTCTGAATTTATTGCTACTGCCGGAAGATTCGTGCTCCCTTATGGTTCTTATTCGAATAGTTTTTTGTCTAATACAAACCCTTTCGTTCACCTTCCAATGTCTCATTCTGTTGGGTTACCTGTTAATAATACCTTTGGACATCTAAAAGATGATATTTATAACCCTCTGGCCATCACTGAGGTTTATGGTGAAAATCAAAAGCTACTCACTATGGTTTACCAACGGATGTACACACAAGGAATTAAAGTTTCCCATACTATCGGAGAGAATAAATGGCTTAGTTTTGATCTTGCTGCCACACTAGCTCCGGCTTCAAGTCATTTAGATTTTGGTAAACATGATGAGTTTGCAAAGGTAGGTCGGGTTGTATTACAACCGGTCATTTGGGCTAAACTTGGCGTTTCTTACAGTAAAGGAACACTAATTGTTGGAGATGCTATAAGCGATTCATTATTAGTCTACAACCTATCTTCATACCCTCAGATTTTAAAAGGAGCTGACCTCACATTTAATTACCGATACTATACGATACTTGTTGAGTGGAACCAGAGCTTTTGGAAAGCTCCATTCTATGATCCAGAAACATCAACTTCTGATAACCCCCGAACTGGTAAGGCTACTATTGATCATATCTCCACAGAATTTGTATATGATTTCCCATTTCTTGTAGGTGGATATGCCGCATTAAGATATGAGAAAATGCTCGAAGGGGAGATCGAAATTTATAGCAGAGATGAAGGTTTTAATAAAGTTGACCAAAGCTTTAACTCATGGACTTATAACAGGCAACGATTTGAATTCGTAGCAGGATATAAGCTACAGCGTAATATTCTTCTTAAAGCTTCGTATTTATTTTCGGATGATGAAGGGCCCAATCTAGATGATGATGTATTTACCATTCAGCTTAGTGTGCTATTTTAAACCTCTTATTAGTCCGAATTTCTCATAATTGCCCATGCCGATAACCCTATTAACCCAACAAATCCACCTATCGCCAGCCCAAGATTAATATCTCTTTGAATATTCTCTGCCTTTGAAAGATATTTTGAGCCTACTCCATTTTCAGAGATATACTTTTCAATATTTTCGATTTTCGATTCTAACGTTTTCAATGCGTCTTCTTTAATACTCATTATACAGTTCGTTTTTATTTTCACTTACTATACTAACAAGAATTATTGAAAATATGTTTCAAGTTCTAATTCTTTATGGTGCTATAGGGATGGATTTAAATACTATTTACCTTTGTTTTCGCTCTTAAAGTATAATCTATATTTTATAAAACTCTTTCTGCCCTTTAAAAGTAACCTGCTTAGGGTATTGGAATTTCGATAAGTTTACAATAGATTTTCATAATCAAATTTTCAAGTATCGGGTACAAAAAATGAAACGTATTTTACTTACACTTTCTTTACTGGCTCTTGTGGCTACAACTGGAATGGCTCAAACTTACGAGGAGTGGCTAGCACAAAATAATGCTGACTTCGGTGAATTTAGGGAGCTAATGCTTTCAGGTGTTGCAAATGATTCTGTTGAGTATGAAGCTTATCGGACTCTTTTTTTAGAAGAGCTGAATGCGTTTAAAGATGAAATGGAAGCTAAATGGGGAGAATTTAAGCAAAACACTGAGAAGGAATGGGTTGAATACTTAGAAGGAGGGGACACCAAGTTAGAAGTTGATTTTGAAACTGGTGATGTAACAATTGAGGTTATAGTTGAGAACCCAGAAGATGTGAACGTAACTCAAACAGAATTGCCAGAGAAGGTAGCATCTGCAATAAAATCTCAAGGGACCCAGCTTGGTTTTGTTCCAGAGAAACTTCCAAATCCACCCGTAGTTGAAGCTCCAGTTCTTCAGAATCAACTCCCGAAAGAAGAGAATGAAACTGATGAAGAATTTGCTGAAAAAGTTGTTGAGCAGACGATAGAAACAAAAACTATTTCTGGAAAAGATGGCGTTGAGAGAACTGTATTAAGAGTGAATTTTACGCTTGCTCCAAACCATATTCAAACCCGTGCCGAAAAAATTTCCGATCTAGTTTATGAATTCTCTTTCGCCTACAAATTAGATCCATCCATGGTTTTTGCTGTGATCCATACAGAATCCTATTTCAACCCAGTTGCAAGCTCTCCTGCTAATGCTTTTGGACTTATGCAACTTGTTCCTACCAGTGGAGGAAGAGATGCATACCGAAAGGTGAACAAAAAAGACGGAATTCCAACTAAGGATTTTTTATTCAATCCTAGAAATAATATTAACCTTGGGTGTGCATATTTCGAAATATTATTCACTTCTTACTTCAAGGATGTTCAATCTGATTTGAGTAGAAGTTATATGGCAATTTCGGCATATAATACCGGGGCTGGAAATGTTTATAAAGCATATGATCCGAATAATAGAAGTAAAAGGGCCGCTCTTTCCGAAATCGCTAAACGAACCGATAAAGAAAACTATGACTTTCTAGTTGAGAACCTGCCCTACGAAGAAACTAGAAGCTACTTGCAAAAAGTAGTAAGTAGAGCAGAATTATATAAAGGATGGGCTGAAGAGTAAGCTTAATTACTCCGTAAGTGTAAAGAGTGCTTTTAAGTACTCTTTAACTTCTCTGGTTACAAGATTTGTGATCGTTCGATTATTTTTATCAACTGCATTTTCATAATCCTGTGATGAATTAACACCTTCATCCTCGAAAAATAACTCTGCGTTTGAGGTCCCTTTTCTAAAAACTTGAAGCTGAAAATTCCAATCTAAATACACGGCGTTTGTTCGATCAAAATCTTCTTCATATTTCACTTCCGCTTGAATTACTAAATATGGATTTGATGAAGCTTGAGTAAGTTCTAACTCCGTTAAAACCTCAATCAACTCATATCTTACGAAATCAAACTCCTCATCAACTTCTACTACATAGGTTAATGCGTTTTTAAGCTCTATTGATTTTTGATCGTACTCTGCTCTTAACTGCTCTGGAAATTCTACCCTTGAACGACTTAAAACGTTTGCTTGATTTACATAAATAGAAAGAGATTCAAGAGTCTTATATACCGAATCTAAATACCTAAATCTATTTATTAAATTTTCTTCTTCTCTATATTTCTCTAAAGAAGTTGTAATCATACTTTTATTTTCTTCAATCAATTGCTCAACAGTTTTAAGAGCTTCGCTCTTTTTTATCCCCATTAATGCATAATAATTCCCAGAATCATCAATATAACTTTCAAGTAATGTCACATTGTAAAGAGCATTATCTGAGGTAATAGACGCCGAATTTGAGAACGTGCTTTCGTTACTCACATTTCCTGAGTTTTCAGTAATTGTAGTGGTTGTAGTAGAATTTAGTTCTTGTGTAGTAGAAACTTTCACACTAAATATCCTAGATAAATTAGACATTCCAATATTTTGAGCCTCTTCTAAAGTTGAAGCATTTCCTACCCCTAATAAATACGTTTCTTCTGGATAGAATTGATAGGGGCTTTCAACCCATTTTGGTATATCCTGAGCAAAAACGACCGCAGTATAAAATATGGAGAATAAAAAAATTGTTGGAATACTAATCGTAAGCTGCATATATGGAGGATCTTTTTAATTAAAGATTTTTGTAATTATCAAAATAGCTTCCTTTTTTTCTTGTTCTGATTTTCCAATCAAAGCATTTGCAACCCCAAGTACTGGAGGCTCATTTTCTGAAGTAGCAAGAGTATCTAACCCAATATTTTGATCTGCAATATGAGTTAAGAGCGCTGTATTCGACTTTTTATAACACCCTTCGTTTTTCTCTGGAATTAGGCTCAGTCCGAACAAAGCAATCGCTGCATTACCATCTTGAACTTGTTCTTTTGTTCTTTCTAAAATGCTTCCACAGTTTGTTGACAGATAATCATCAACTTCTTTGATAAGCGTTCTATAATATGCCTGTAACTTTCTCTGGTTTATCTTTTTAACGGCATTTAAGTAGGCTTCGTTCTGTGTTTTTCCTACTCCTGATATTGTAATTACATCTCTTCCTAAATTAGGCTGTCCACCAATAAGTGATGTCTCAAAAGAAATATCTACTTCAATTTTTTGTAAAACAGCTGGTGTTCGAACAACTTCAGAAGATATTACCATTACACTTATGCTAGTATACAAAAGGTATTTTGACTCATCATTTTCAACAAATGAAAAATCTGTTCTACTCGCTGATCTTAAGAACGGCCGAATAAGGTTATCTTTAAATTTATCGAGCTCACTAAAATTTTGGTCCTCTATATCATCTAATTCAATTAGCGATGTATATGAAGAACCTTGCGATACGGCGCTGACTGAAAAGCTTGCAATGAGAATAAGCAAAGAAAAAAATGATTTCATTTATCGATCCCCCATAATTATCAATCTTACATGACTTAGCCCAATGGATTCCCTTCTTACATCTATATTATAGTCTCTTCTAAGCGTTCTAACTATTATACGGTTTGCCCATGTTTCAACATCTAAAGGAAGTCCTTCTTCATCATAAATAGGAACTCTTACATCTTCAAAAATAATCATTGTTCGAGTGGAGGTAGAAATTCTATAAACGTTGTTAATAGTGTTTCTTTTAATTAATTCACGAATGACTAACCCAATTTCGTCTTCATCATCTCCTTCACCTACATATTCTTCTAAATCGAATGGAGCGTCTTCGGAAAGAGTGATTTCTATGATTCCACTTCTACCGTTTTCCTTAATATCCATGAAATGATTAATCAGTTTTTGCTCAAAAAGCGGCATGTTTTGTACCACCGCTTCTTTTACTAAGGTACTCATCGGAGTTCCTCCCCCTGGTAAACCAGTTTGCGTCAAAGACGCAATTGCCATAGAGGTGTAGCTGTCAATTGCATTAATAGTGAAAGAGATGGAAGGGGCTCCCATTTGGGATTCAACAAAAAAATCTACGTCTAAAATGATATCTGCTTTAGCCTGAGATAAAATCATATCTCGTACCGATTGTTGAGATTGACGATCAGAAACACTCATTTCTACACTTCGACTTTGAAGTCTTTTTAATTGAGCTTCAAAGTCGGTTAGTGGATAGTCTGCATCTTGAAATGCAGAACTAATTGCGGTTATCATTGTTCTTGCATATCTGTCATTTAGAAAGAGTGCCTCATAATCTGGAACCGTTTGTGATCCCCCTCCTCCTAGTGATACTTCAGTAGTATATCCATTTTTGTTTAGATAAATATCTGCTGGAACGGTCATTATTGATGGCTTCTGAGCAAGAACAGATCCAGATATAAATAGTGTTATTGATAAAAATAGATACTTCATATTTGTAATAATTAATTATAAGGATGAAATTTTCTAGAGGATATTTCCCATACTAGAAATGATTTTGTCGCTTACCAACCTGTCTCTTAATGCATTCCTAGCAATTACTACATTGGATGACACTTTTACTTGCTTGCCGACATAAATTAAGTCTCTAGCTCTATCAGAAGCTGAAACTACGAATTGCTTATAAGCATCTGAATCAAAAAAATTATTAAAGTATTGTTGATTGGCAGCATATTTACTTTGGTCAACTAGAGGAGGCACATTACAAGCTCCGCTGTTAAGTCCTTTTACTAATATTGCATGTACAGCCTGCCTTCTTGCTTCTGCCAATGCGATATCCGCATTCTTTTGAATGGTAGAAATGATCATTGATTGCGTGCCTTCTTTACCAATCTGTTCGCATGTTACTTCGTAATCAAATCGGTTTAAACTTTCTAATGCAGGCTTCGAGCTAGAGCAAGAAATACCAATCGTTAATACTGTTAAAAAAACAATGTTTAGAATTCTATTACTTGTCATATTTGTACTTTTTTTATTTAATGACTTCTATTTTTTTGATATACTCTTAAAAACTAACTCTAAATCCGACCGTTAGTTGAACTCCAGTATTACTAAAATAGTCACTGTATATCAGTTCTTGTTCTACATCCTCTCCATCATCATTATAAGTAAAATCGTCTGTTAGATAGGTATATGTTACTCCTCCAACTATCCCAAAGTTCTGCTTAACTTGAATGGATAAATCCATTTTTAGCTTTAGCCCAAAATTTAAAATATATGGCTTGAATTCATCTATCACTTCTTTAGTGGCTTCATTTTCGGAGGCAAACATTCCATAATTGACAATAAATGCAGCTTGTGGCATGATGCGAATATTTCCATTTACAGGATATGTATCTGCACCAAATAGTAATCCCCCTTGAAGCATGGTTGTATAAATATCTGTTGTACCAAATCCAGTGAGGTCAGCAAAAAACATCCCCACGTCTTCCTCATTAGTCACTGAAACATCTCCTGTTAGTCCAAAATACCCACCTACTGTATTTGGGATGCGATACAAAACATCAACACCGCCAGAAGTATAGCTACCAAAACCTGCATATGGCTTAACTAATAAGCCAATATCATACGCTTCTACTAATACATCTCTTTGGTCTATTCGTAGACCATGTACTTGCACAAATGAACTAGGCTTAAATTGGGCAAGTACTTCCTTGCCTGTTTCTGGATCGATTTGAGTAACATTAGAGCGATTATCAACCACTTCTTTAGCTCTTACAAAACCTCTTTTCTCAGTAACTACTTCCTCTTTTGCGTTAAGCCTTAACCTTACAACTTCGTATCGTCTTCCTTTTTGAACACCCTCTTTCATTCCTACCCTTGCTGTAATTGGCTTCCTTGATTCAACGTAGGTTCTTAACTGAAGGGAAGGAATATTAGTCACTGACATATCAAACGCATACTTAGCAACCGTAGAAAGTAATACAGGATCACTGAAACTACTTCCAGTCCTTATTCCTTTAACACCGGAACTGTTTGTTGAAAGAAGTTTAATTGGAACTTCAAACTCATAAAACGCTTCTTTTTTATTTGAGCAGTCTAAATCAGACTCAGAACAATAAAATCTATTTAAATCTTTGATCACATCCTCTGGTGTGTCATAATCTAACTTAAACATAAAGGCGTAGGTATCTGCTAAGTATTGAGTTATAGTTTCATCTAACAGTGGAATTTGTTTTTCAAAAACTCGTGCTGGGGTAAGGGTTATTAAAATATAGGAGCGGGTTAAACTATTTAAGAATTCCGATCTTGAACTAGAAATTGCCCCTCTTTCTGAGGATATATCAACTTCTGCTTCTTTTAATGTTTGGGAATATTGCCCCCTTTCATACAGTAGATCGTTAGACCAAATGAAGTCTTCACTTATTTGAAATTGATGCGTAATTATTTGTTGCGCAAAGTCATTCTGTTTGAAATATTCTTTTAGTTTTTCTGCAACGTACTCTAAGTCGTATTGCGGGTTTGCAGTTGACCCACCGCTGGAGTATAGACTTTCTAAACTAATCTCTTCTGACCCACTTAAGTTTATAACTCCTGAAAGATCAATAAACGCAGCGTTCGGAATTGTTGTAGATGAAACGTCGAACTCTTCAAAAAGGAGTCTTTCATTATCATCAACTACCAAATTAAATACCGAAAGTGATGGTCTAATTTGTTCATCTACTGCCTGAGCTATTAAATTTCCTGAACTAAAAAAAATGAAAGGAAGAACTATATAAAATGAGTTTAGTACATTTAATGTATATCGCATTAATGAGCTTATTGTGGATTAGTAGTTTTCCAAATCGTTAAAACAAGCTAAAGTTAAAACCCCGAATTTTTCGTTTTAATACTTTGCCTTTTAAGTAGAACTAGTTTCAATTATTATAAATAATAACTCTCTTAAATGAAAAGCTACTTTCAAACTTGTTAATAATTACTTCTTTACTTAAACCCTGTATTATTTTTCAAGAGAACTCTACGTATATCAATTCTTAATTGGCACACTTGGGTTTTCAAATTCCTGTAGAACATTTTCATATTCTCCGTTCCAAATAGCATTTAGCCTTTCAAGCTGAACATCTACTTTTGCTGCTAAATCTTCGAATACTCCATACTGCTGGTTTGTTGGCCTACCAAAACCCGTTGCTACCGTCCCTTTTAGTGCAGCAAGCTTGTTGTTTAATTTGATCTGGAAGTTGAGTACATCCTGAGTTGCCTCTGCTTTAGTTTGAACCAATTCATTCTCAATTTTTGATAACGCAGTTAACATTGCTTTTGCACTTTCCTGAAGTTCTGCATTTCCTTTAGCTTCTACCAACATTTCATTGATTTCTCCACGTACTTTTCGAATTCGATTGATAGATGCGTGGGTCGTATCTAGTTTTGCATTTATGGTTTGAACTAGCTCAAACTGGGCAACTAAATCTTCTTGAGTTATATCAACCAAACGAGGGTCTTTCTTTACTTCAAAATCCTGTTCACCAACCATCTCATCAGCTATGTACATACGCACTTTGTAAGTTCCTGGAATAGCATCTGGACCTGAAGTATTCCCTGCCCAAAGTATTTGTGTTCCTTCAATATTTGTGACTCCTGGATATTCTAAATCCCATGAAAACTTATTCAATCCTTCTTTATCTGAAACCACCGACGAAGGACGTTGATCTTTTTCTTCAAAAAACAATGGGGATTCTTTTACTGGTCTGTCTCTATCATCCTTTTTACTTGAATACGTTTTAATCACGTTATCACGCATGTCTAAAAACTCAAGCTTTATTTCTTCACTTACATCATTGCCCAGCATATAATACACAACTGCTCCCGGGGTTGGGTTTTGTCCTGTTGTTCCGCTTGGATTGAAAGATCCGCCTCTGCCAAATAAATACGGATCTTCAGGATCAAATAAGTGGTGCTCTGCCTTAGTAATGTCTTCTGTAATTTGATGGAGAACTGGAAGGTCGTCAAATACCCAAAATGAGCGGCCTTGAGTAGCTATAATTAAATCCTGATCACGCTTTTGTATAGCGATGTCTGTAATAGAAACTGGAGGTAAATTCATTTGAAAACTTTGCCAGTTTTTTCCCGCATCAAAAGAAACATAAAGCCCTGTTTCCGTTCCTGCAAAAAGAAGCCCTTCTTTATTTGGGTCTTCTCGAACTACCCTTGTGAAATCCATTTCAGGAATTCCATTTGTGATTTTTTCCCAACTTCGACCATAGTTTGAGGTCTTATAAATCATTGGCTGGAAGTCATTAAACTTGTATCTGGTCGCCGCGAAGTATGCTGTTCCGGCATTATGATGTGAGGCGTCAATGATACTTATCATTGTTTCTGGTAATCCTTTCGGAGTAACATTTTCCCAGCTTTCGCCATTATTTCGACTTATGTGAATCAACCCATCGTCCGAGCCTGCCCAAATCAAACCCTGCTCTATAGGAGATTCAACCAACGTAAAAATAGTATTGTAATACTCTACAGAAGTATCGTCTTTGGTAATTGGTCCGCCAGATTCGTCTTGCTTTGTAGTATCATTTCGAGTTAAATCAGGACTTATTTCTTCCCAACTCATTCCTTCATCAATAGAACGATGAACGTGCTGTGAAGTAGAGTAAAGTACATCCGGGTTATGAGGAGAAATCACAATCGGAAACGTCCACTGGAATCGATACTTCAAATCTTTTGCCCCGGCACCCATTGGGTTATCTGGCCAAACATCAATTCGATCACTTAAATCAAGTTCTTTGTCATATTTATTCAAATATCCTCCATAACTGCCCCCATAAGTTACATTCGGATTTTCAGGGTCTGGTGCGATATATCCACTTTCACCACCAGCAACTGGCCACCAATCTCTTTCTGTAATTCCGCTTCCACTTGTTCTGCTTTTAATTGCGAAAGTGCTATTATCTTGTTGTGCCCCATAAATCATATATGGAAATTGATTATCGGTTGTTACTTGATAAATTTGAGCCGTTGCTGAGGTCATCATAGACGACCAACCTTGCCCACCATTAAATGTAACTTGTCCGCCTCCATCATCGCCAATAATCATTCGCTGTGGATTGTTTGATGCTATCCATAAATCATGATGATCGCCATGCGGAGTTCTAATTCTACTAAAGGTTTTACCTCCATCAGATGATTTCCAAAAACCAACATTAAGAACATATACAACATCCTCGTTTCCCGTATCAGTTATTACTTTTGAATAATACCATGCTCTTTGCCTTAGATTTCGATCGGCACTAACTCGGCTCCATGTTTCACCAGCGTCATCCGATCGGAACAAACCTCCACCAGCTGCATTTTCAATAATTGCGAATACTCGGTCTGAATTTACAGAAGAAACGGACACTCCAATTTTACCTATTAAACCTTTTGGTAGGCCTGGACTTTTCGTTATTTCTATCCACGTTTCTCCACCATCTGTACTTTTGAAAAGCCCACTTCCATCTCCACCGCTACTCATTTCCCATGGATTCCGATATGCTTCCCAAAGTGATGCAAAAAGAATTCTAGCGTTATTTGGATCAACTGCTATATCAACTGCACCCGTTCGGTTATTTCTAAAGAGAACTTTATTCCACGTTTTGCCTCCATCAATCGTTTTAAAAACTCCTCGCTCTGAATTTCCTTCTTCGCCAAAAATCTGTCCCATTGCAGCAACCCAGGCTACATCAGGATTTGTGGGGTGAATTTCGATATCACCAATAAACTGACTTTGACCTAATCCAAGATATGTCCAAGTTTTTCCGGCATCAGTAGTGCGGTACATTCCATCACCAGCACTCATATTTCCACGAATGTCTGTTTCACCCATTCCCACATAAATTACATTTGGATCGGAGTCTGCAACATCAATAGCTCCAACTGAGCCTGTTTTAAAAAAATTATCCGAGATGTTGCTCCAAGAATTTCCCCCATCGGTAGTTTTATAAACTCCGCCACCAGTAAACCCCGTATAATATGTATATGGTTGATCGTCATGCCCCACAACTGCAACCGAACGACCACCTCTAAATGGTCCAATATTCCTGAAAGAAAGATCTTTTAAGTGTTTCTCGGTGTAGGTGGGATTTGCAGGTTCAGCGCCATGTCCAAAAATTTGCGCTTGAGAGTTTTTTGAGAAAGAGATGCTTAGTAATACCGCCAGACATCCGATGACCAATCGTTTCATAAAATCCTTATAGTTAGTTTGTAGCTTTTTTCTTGCTAAATGTAACTAATCGAAAGGAAGAACGGGATAAAATTTTGTTTGGTTTAAATCTGGCTAATCAAAAACAAATCTAAAGGTAATTGTACCCCATTGAGCTTGCTGGGGAACTCCACCTGGGAGACGAGAAAATCTCCATGTACGAAGAGTTTTCATGACTTCCGTTTCCAACTCAGGGTTCATTTTTCGCAGAGGGATAATTCTTCCAACGGTTCCATTTGGGCGAACTTCAAACCGAACTGTAATTACCGCTTCTGTATTAGCATTATTACTTGGCAAAGGCTGAACCATTGGTGCCCGTTCGATGTCGCCTTCCCATTTCAATTCATAGGGAGATGTTTTCTCGTCATCAGTTCCAATTCCTTGATCTGAATTTACATCGCCTATAGCCCCATCCGGATCTCCACTTTCATCTGCACCTTCGTTTTGATCCTCTTTCTCAATAGCTTGAGGTGGAATTTCAATTTCTTCTTCTGGTTCCTGCTCCGCTACCTTTGTAGGATCTACAACTTCAGTCTCAGGGGTTTCTACCACTTCGTCAACCACCTCTTCAATTTGATCGGGAAGATCGACTGGCTTAATATTTTCCTCAGCAGGAGTTTGTGGTTTTTCTTCTGGTTCAGGAGCTTCTTCTACTGGGTCTTCTGTTTCGATTTCTGATGGATTCTGGCGGGTCGCAACTTGTTCGTTTTGTACTTCGGAAAACTCAGTAAGTCGCCCAGTTTGAAATTCCCCAAATTCTACCTCAATAAAAGAAGGGCGAAGATTTCTCCCCATATCAATAGTATACCAAAGTGAAAATGCAAGAAGTAACACCGCTACAGAAATTGTAACCGTAGTCGCTCGTTGATCGTCTTTGTTGAATTGGGTTTTCATACTAGAGGGAGCCCTGTTCAGTAGCCATTACCAGTTTAAGATTTAATGCCTTTCCGATATTCAATACTCTTACAGCATCGTCTACAGTAGCATCTTTATCTGCTCTTAATACGATAGTACCTTCTGGTTTAGTATTTCTTGCTTCACGAATTGCGCCGGCCAAAGAACCAACCGCTGTTAATTCTCCCTCCACATAAAATTGACCCTCTTTTGTGATTGCTACAGAAATATATTGGTTATCAGCAACGGTTCCACTTTCTGCTTTTGGGATATTCACTTTAATTCCAAAATTGGTCACAAATGAAGAAGTAAGCAGGAAGAAAATCAATAGCAATAACACAATGTCTGTTAATGACGACTGTGAAAACAGCGACATTGGTTCTAAACGTTTATCTCCTCTTCTAAAATCACGAGCCATAATTATGCCTGTTTTTTAGGTGCAGGAGATTGAAGAAGGTCTATAAAATCTGCCGAGGCATTTTCAAGTTCAAAAATAGAGCGGTTGATTTTACCCAATAAAAAATTATAGAAACCGAAGGCTATTAAACCTACAATAAGACCGGCAGCGGTGGTAATTAATGCTTCCCAAATACCTCCTGCAAGAGCACTAGGATTCACATTCCCTTGAAGTGATTGGATGTCCATAAAGGCCTCAATCATTCCAGTAACAGTTCCTGTAAAACCAATAAGAGGAGCGACACCGGCAATGGTAGCCAGCCAATTCATATGTTTTTCTAGAAAGAAAATTTCCTTTTTCCCAGCGTTATCAATCGCATCTTCAATGTCTCGGATTGGGCGACCTAGTCGTTTAATTCCAGCCTTAATAATTCTTGCAAGAGGTTTGTCGAAATCTTCACAGTACGCAATCGCGTCTGTTTGTTTTCCCGATTTTAACATTCCCTCAATAGAACCTAGAAAACGAGTTGTATCGGTAGTAGATCGCGATAGTGCACTCCATCGTTCTGCGATCACATATATCGAAATTAAAAATAGAACTAAGATTGGAATCATTAACACTCCGCCTTCTACCATCAAATCAAAAAAAGAAATTTGATCGGATTGTAATGCTAAGGAAAGTGAGTCTGCTACTGCAGAGGTATCTTGCAATAAAAAAAGAGCAATGTTCATGTAGATGTTTAGTTTGTAATTCTTTTTATAAAATAACTTTGTTTGAATTTGGAATCCATGCTTTCAGATGCAATTGCTGCATTAGTAAGACTTGCAAATTGCCCAATACTCACCCTCCACAGGGTGCCATATTGCTCTGAAGCAATAGGCATTACTAATGTTCGATATCCTTCTGCAGTTAATTCTTGCTGTTTAGCAACTGCATTTGATTGAACACTTAATGAGTAAAGTACAATTGTGTATCCATCATTCGCCGACTCATTAACAACTCCCATCATACCATATTTATTTTGATCTGCTGGAACTGGTATTGCTGTTTTCGATGTTGGTACTTCAATTTCCGTTTCTTGTTCCAGAACGGGTGGTGTTGGTGTTTGAGCGGTTGAAACTTCTTCTTCCTGCTGGGTTACATCGGGTTGTTCTTCTGATATTTGCTCATCAACTGGTGGTGTAACCGGCGGAGGTGTTATTGATGTTACTGTAGTAGCAACTTGGGGGGTAATTCCTGGAATATTGATTATACTAAAATATCCTAATCCTAGGGTGGTACCTGTCACCAAAACAAGTCCTAAAACTATCCAAAGCCAAACAGGAGCTGGTTGAGCATCTTTTTTCTTCTTTTCTGGTTTTTCTTTCTTTGGTTTAGGTTCTTCTTTTTTTGTTGGCTCGATACCTGAAGAAATATTGGTAATTACAGGAACAACATCTTCTAATTCTTCTTCACTCTCTTCTGAAAGCTCTTCTTCAAGGTCTAAAAAAGGATCATCAAAATCATCCATATCTATTTCTTCTACAGAAGTCTTTATTGGTTCTTCTTCCTCTGTTTCAGAAATTAGCTCATCTAAAGCTTCATCTAAGGTTTCTGTTTCTTCTATTAATTCTTCCTCCGAAGTATCTAACTCAGATTCTTCTTCCAACTCGCCTGCTTCATCATCAGTCTCTTCTCCAAAAATATCGGTAAAATCGTCGTCTGTGATTCCCGCTTCAATTTCATCAGTAGACAAAGTTGTTACTTCATCCGACATTAAATTTGAAAGTTCTGCATCTAGCCCACCAACCGACTCTTCTGTTGATGATTCATCCTCCTCATCTTCTTCACCAAAAATATCATCGAAAGGCGTTTCTTCTTCCTCTGGCTCGGTATAATCTTCTCCCATCAAGCTTGAAAGAAGTTTGTTTGCACCTTTGTCGCCTTCTTTATGGGCTTCAATTCCCCATTCTTCAGGACCGGGCTTAAATTCTTCTTCTTCAAGCTTTCTTGTTGCTTCAACACCAAAAATTAAATCTTCCTCAGCTTCTTCATCATCTGAGCTACTTTCTTCAAAATCGTCAACCAATCCTTCAAAAGGGTTTCTCTTGGACACTGGGTCTGCATCCATTTCTTGTAAATCTGCAAATGGATCTTCATCTAGCTCAGACTCCTCCTCTTTAGCAACCTGATCTTCTTCTAATTCAATGGGCTCCATGCCCACATACTTAAAATTGATTTCAGTTTCTAACTCTTTAGAAGGTATAAATAACGTTCGATTGCCTATACTGCTAAATATTCCAAAGCCTTCTATTTCATATGCCTCACCATCAGCGAGCGCATGTTTAATTTCTTCAACAAGTTCTGAAACCTGTTGCTCTGCCTTTTCAGGTTCAATTCCTGATGTGTCAACGAGAAGTTCTAAAAGTTGATTATGATCTATGTGCATGATTACCCCTTTTGCTCAGCTATAAATTCAATAGTATCTCTGGGAGGTTTCATCACTGATCTACCATCAGCTTTTTTCTCTTGTTTTTGATTGTGATGAACTGCTTTAAAAGTACCCAACCCTGTTATTTCAACAGAGTTTTTCATGATAATTTGATCACGAATTACTATCCCAAAAGCCTTTAATAAATCTTTAGTCATAATCTAGAATTTTAACGTTAAACCTCCGAAGGCTTGAAGTGGTCTTTCCCGATAACCTTCCCAAATTTCGTATTTTTGTCCCAAAATATTCAACACTTTTGCATAAACACCAAATCTCCTGCTAAATTGGTATTCAACACCAGCATTTATAAGCACAAATGCCTTTAAATCTTCGGTTGCTGAAGGTGCTTTTCTTTTGTCGATGAACTCAGCCCAACTCGTTACTTTTAGCTTTGAAATTGGCTTGTAAGAAAAGGAACCATTCACACCTAAACGTTCTTCAAATGGAATATCTCCCGCATTTGCGAGTTTAGGTCTTCGGGCATAAAAACGGGCATCAAACCAAAATTTTTCGGGAACCAATTGCTGCGTTATCCCACCAAAAAGTTCGAATACGGTCGCTTTAGCAAAATTAACCTCGTAAAAACCAAACGTTTGCGCTGCTCCTACATTTTGATTTGATCGCTGATAGTACGCATAATCTTTCGTTAGCTCGTAGCTAATTCCCCCAAAAATTCGATTCCCTTCAATTCCTTGAAAAGCAATTTCCCCATATACCCCGGAAGTGTAGCTATGCTTTAACGCTGTTTGATGATCTAAGAATCGATTAGTTTGATGGTGATCAAGTGCTGACTTTATATCTGGCGCACCAAAAGCACGACCCGTAATTACAATAGCATCTTTTAAATTATATCGAAGCTTTAGTTCGGGAGTAAAATAAATTCTATTTGAAAAGCCATCCGAAACATATGCAAGACCTGCGTTTGCAGTAATATGAGCACTAAAATCGAGTAACTTTCTATACTCAACCGAGGCGCGGGTATTAACCCATTGCTGAGAATTCCCTAACGACGTAAATAAGTAATTGCCAAAAGAAACCGATCCATTTACATGAAAGGTTTCATATAATCTACTTCCAGCCCAATACTTCGAAAACTCTGTATCTATTACTTGTTCTTTTAGCTCGCCATTTAGAGTCGAATTTCCTGCAAGCACATCTACATCCAGTGCATTTCCTTTAAAGGTGAATTCCCAGCCTTCCAAAGCATTTTCTGTTTTGGTGATGGTGACATCCCCACCAAAACCTAGATATTCTTTTTTAGCTGTTTCTCCAATTAATACCTGTTGAGTGTTTGCAAGGTCAAACATTCGATTGAAATCACTTAGAAAACCCGCGCCAACTGCTATATTTAGTTTTTCATTTGGCTTTGTGTTGTACTGTACGTCTCCATCAAAATAGCGGAAACTACTTTCTCGATTGTCTAGGTGACCATCTGTTGAGCGATAATTTATATTCCCAGAAACCGCTGACTTTTGATTCAATCCACGATAAAAATACCCTTCTACTTCGGGAGTGATAAAATTCCCAATCCCAGCTTTAACCCATCCAGTAGTTCGGTCGGGCGTTCTAAGAATTGATCGTTGAGGAGGTTCTGGTCGATCTAACTGTGTAATTGAGATACTTGCAACGGCATCATCACGCGACTCCATAAACGGCATTCTGTTTGGGTCTACTCTGAATACTCTTGGTTTTGGATTAAAGCCCAAAATAGGCTGGCGACGTAGACCTGGAAAACGAGCTCTGAACTCACTTCTGATCTCAATATCCTGTGGATTAATTTCAGGCAATAGAGAGTTTTGAGGATTTCCTCCTGTGGTTTGAGCTTGAGTCTCAACACCTAATAAAAGCGTAAATAGAATAAGTGTGGTTTGTCGGAACGTCATTATAAAAACGGGTTTGCTGAAGGTACTAAATTTTGAAGCAAGGTTTAAGCCCTTACCCAACGAAAAAGATGTACTCGAAGTGTGGAGGGATGTTCCTAAACTTTCGCCTCTCTCTTCAACACTACAAACTTATCAATTGCTAAACAGATTGGTGCAATTAATAGTACTAACAATAAAGTAACCGCATGGGTAACCGTGGCGAATGGAAGTCTGGAGACTTCCTAATTGATACCTTTCAAGTTACAAACTTGAAAGATCGTCGGGGGGGGAGCTATGGAACGAGAATAAACAAGATTTAAAGTGTGTCTTAATGACTACCCTTCTGCTGATTATGTAGCTGCAAAATAGGTTTTCACCCTCAAGATGAAGCCCTAGTTTTTGCCTTCGCTTTTCAAAACCAAAAACTTATCTATCGCTAAACATATCGGGGCGATAATAATTACAAGCAATAATGTTGCGGCATGAGTAATCGTTGCAAAAGCCAATCCGGTTGCTTCTGGTACTGCAAATAGCACAAATAAACTATAGGTAATCAAATAGTGATAACTACCAACGCCACCTGGTGTTGGGATGGAAATACCTACCGCAGAAACCATGGTTAGAACAACTGCGTCTGCAAAAGAAAGATCGTATGTGATTTGCAGATCAAACATCCAAAAAGGTATGTATATCATCAAAATATAAATCAACCAAATTAACGCAGTATAAATAATGAATAGCGGCCAGTTTTTAAGCTTACGAATTGCAAGTATTCCTTGAAAAAAGCTCTTTGCTGTAACTCTAACCTTAGCAATAAAGACAGCTAGTTTCCCTTCTCCTTCGCTTAACTTTCTAATTAAAAAGAATATCGCAACACCGAAAACAAGTGCGAATATTCCATAGTTAACTATTGATGAAATAAATGACTCTACTACTTCAGAATCTGTAAAATCAATTTTAAATAGACGGGATAGAATTTCTGCATCTGAAATCATGAAAAAACCAACAAAGGTCATAATCATCAGCATGCTTACTAAATCCACAATGCGTTCAAGAACAATGGTTCCAATGATTTTAGAATTGCTTTCACCTACTGTTCGAGCAACGTAGACTGGTCGGGTTATTTCTCCAAGACGAGGAAAGGGGATATTGGTTAAGTAACCAAACATCACTCCAGTAAACAACGTGAATCGATGTGGGACAACACCGCCATCATTAAATAACATTCGCCAGCGCTCAGCACGAATATAATGAGCGGCAACTAACGAAATGGCAAAAGGGAAAAGCCATCCCCAACTCATATCACGAGATGCTTCTAAAATTTCTGAAAATTCTACGTTTCTAAATGCTAACCACAAAAAAAGTGCTGCTATGGCAACACTGAGTAAAATTTTTAAATACTTGTTCATCCTGAATTAATACCTCATATCAACTATCTCTGCATCTTCAGGATAATTTAGATTAAATGTTTGGTCAGTTAAACTTTCGAACTTTCCATTGCTAAAAGTGGTAACAATCAGGTTGTCGGCAAAATCGTATGCGGTAATTTTAATTGGTTCAAGAACTCCATTTACTTCAATTTCTACTTTTAGGAAAGTGGCAAAATCATCGTCCGTTTCCAGAGTAATAAGTGTATTTCCATTTGAAAGTTTTTTCTCTGAAGAAGTATACGTTTCATTAATGCCACTTAGCATTCTGGATGGAGCAAAATCATCCTCTTCAGGATCGTATTCACTTATAATTAACCGGTTTCTGAGTCCTTCATACACTCTAGAAATTTCTCCATCTACCACAATGATTTTATCATCACTTTCTAGTTTATACCCAACCTGATCTATCCAAATTAATCCTTCAGAGGTTGTGCTTTCTTCGGTATAAGCATCGGTATAAGTGTGATTGAATTCCGCACGAAATACTGCGCTTTCGTCAAAGCGTGTTTTTAATTCTACAAAAGCGGGACTTTGAGCTTGTACATTTTGAAGAGAGATTATAATCCCCAAAGTGAATACTGCAATAAAATATTTAGTCGAGATCTTTAAGTCCATCTAATATCTCCTGTAGTTCTTCTTCTTCTTGGACAAGAACGTCGCGTGCGGTACTACCCTGATATGGTCCAACAATCCCTGCATTAAATAATTGATCTATGATTCGTCCTGCTCGGTTATACCCAATTTTTAGCTTTCGCTGAAGAAGAGATACCGACCCTTGTTGATGAAGAATTACCACTTTTGCTGCGGTTTCAAACATGTCATCTATGTCTTCTAACGGATCTGGAATACCGGAATTGTCTTCTTTTATTATTGGAAGATGGAAAGGTTCTTTATAGCCGGCTTGTTCCCCTATAAAAGCATTAATTCGTTCAACTTCTTCTGTAGAAACAAAGGCATTTTGAATTCTAGTCATCCCTGCTCCATTGGTAAATAACATATCACCCATACCAACCAATTGATCAGCACCACCAACATCAAGAATTGTTCTTGAATCGACTTTTGATGCTACTTGATAGGCAATTCTCGCTGGGAAATTTGCTTTAATAGTTCCTGTAATTACATTTACTGATGGGCGTTGAGTTGCAACTACCATGTGAATTCCAACAGCACGAGCAAGTTGTGCAATACGGGCAATCGGCTCTTCGATTTGCTTACCAGCGGTCATCATTAAATCAGCAAGCTCATCTATAATTACTACAATATATGGAAGATGTCGGTGACCTAATTCGTCTTCTAATTCGCCATCTTTAAATTTCACGTTGTATGCTTTAATATCTCGAACCATTCCCATTTTGAGGAGATCGTAACGGTCGTCCATCTCTTTACAAACACTGTTGAGCGTTTCAAGCGCTTTAGTTGTATCTGTGATAATCGGTTCATCTGCATCGGGCAACATCGCCAAAAAGTGATTCTGGATATTTCGATAGAGCGATAATTCGATCTTTTTGGGATCAATCATCACAAACTTTAAATTATCTGGGTGGCACTTATAAAGCAGGCATGTAATAATGGTATTGATACCCACCGATTTACCTGAACCTGTTGCCCCAGCAACCAATAAATGCGGCATTTTTGTTAAATCCATCATAAACACTTCGTTCTCGATGGTTTTACCAAATGCTACCGGAAGCACCATATCCGTTTCAACGAATTTCTTGGTATTTATTACCTGCTTAATGTACACCGTTTCGCGAGTTGTATTCGGCACTTCAATTCCCACGGCCGATTTACCCGGAATTGGCGTAAGCATCCTTAGTCCTTTTGATGCGGTAGCCATTTTCAAGTCATTGGAATAACTCTCAATCTTACTGATTTTAACATCGGGCGCTGGTTCTAATTCATAGAGAGTAACGGTTGGTCCTACAATTGCGTTTATTGCCACAATTTCGATTTTATGGCGCTTTAGCTTGTCTAGAATAATCCGTTTGTTTTCTTTGATCTCTTCTAGGTCAACTTCATTTCCTTCGTTAGGTGGAGTTGTAAGTAAGTCGATGGTTGGGAATTTGTACCTTATTACTGGGACTTCTTTTGCTTTATCGGCATTAATTTTGTCCAGATCTTTTTCGCCCGCTTCTTCGTCTCCTTCACCTTTGTAAATCGCTACTTCCACATCATCGTCATCGGAATCTTCTTCTACATGAGGCTCAGCTTTTTCAATCACTGCTCTTTGACGATTATCTATTGTTTTAACTTCTGCTTTTGCTTCTTCTATACGCTTACGGTCTTCTTCATCCGACTTCTCTACAATTTCGTCGATACTTGGCTTAACAGTAACGGCTTCATCTCTAGTTTTTGCTTCCGCAATCTGTACTTTTTTGATAGCAGCTTTTCGTTCTTTCTCAGCTTTTTGAGCTTCTTTTTCTTCTTTCTTTAACTCGATTTCCGCTTTTTTAGTAGCGATTCGCTCTTCTTGTTCTGCAATTTTTTGTGCTTTCTTTTCTTCTCTGGCTATTCGAGATTCTTCCATTTTCTCACGTACTCCATCCCACCAAATTTTCACATTATCGATCGTTTTTTGGAGATCACGATCCCATAATAGAAGAAGGGTGACCAATACAAGAACAGAAAGAATAAATATGGAGCCGATTCCGGTTATGTTCTGTAGAATCCGAGAAATTGCTACTCCTGCGCCTCCACTCCATACCGAGTCTTCAGGAAAATCGGCGTTTTGATTTAGCCAACCAATGAAGGTAGAAAGGAGTACCATTCCCCAAACGGTTAAAATATTAAGCCAACCATTTTCTTTAAACGAACGGTGACGTAGCACATGCCACCCATTATATCCTACTATTAATGCAAGAATAATACTTGTGTAGCCAAACAATGTATACACCAAAAAATGGGAGATATAGGCTCCAACTGGGCCCAGCCAGTTTTGTACTAACCGTGAATTAGCATCGGGATTAAAAAGATCTGTAAAATTTAAACTTCTAGCATATTGATAATCTTCAGGTGTATAAGAAAGGATACTTAACCCTAGCAGAACAGCTATAGCGATCACAATAATCCCTACAATCTCAACTTTACGAGCTGAATCTAGTCCTTTAGGTGCTCCTGATGTATTAAGTTTCTTTTTAGCCATTTAAATTTGTGATAATTCCGTCTTTCATTCCCGGTAGAACATCAAACTCATCTACTTTACAGCAAAATGAAACGTCATCTTCGTCTACCAGATTTCTCAGCCTATAGGCATGGTCGCTTTTTTTGATAGTTTCTTCTAAATCATTCCCAAATTTTTCGAACAAACCAAATGCAACCTTTGCCCCATCTTTAGTAGCTTCAGGGAGGTTTCCATTACATAATTTATGAATCAATGAGCCTGCAAACATAGTGTCTTCCAAAGCTAACCTTCCTCGCCAGCCAGAACAAATTAATACCACTTCATCGTCGTGTTCTGCTAAGGCATTCAAAATACTTTGTTGATTTAGAAACGAACCAATATAAATTCGGTTTGCCAAACTTGCTTTTTTAATCGCTTTTGTTCCGTTTGTGGTATTCATTATTAGCGTCTTGTTACCCACGGCTTCTTTGGTATACTCAAGTGGGGAGTTTCCCAAATGATACCCATCAATTTTTATACCGTCTTTTTCTCCACATAACAAATAATCATTTTGATCCATAGTACGCGCAATTTTCATTGCGTCGCTCATATCTTCTACAGGAATAATCTTTTTTGCTCCGCTATTAATAGCGGTCACTATCGATGACGAGGCGCGAAGGACATCGATAATTACTGCACTTTTCCCCCTTAACTCTTCTTCTTGAAAAGTCTGCACCGAAAAAAATACGTCTATATAACTTAGGTCTGGCATAGTTTCTCTCTTACTTTTTTATAAATGGTGGTTTTGTAACTTTTGCCACCGCAGTTCTTTTGCGAATAGCGATTTGAATAGTAGAACCTTCGGTAGCATATGCTTTTTCTACATATCCCATCCCTATTCCTTTACCTAAAGTAATGGACATTGTTCCACTTGTTACTTCACCAATTGTATCCCCGTGTTCATTCATAATCTCGTACCCATGTCTCGGAATTGATCGCTCATCATCTAACTCAAAACCAACTAGCTGTCTTCCAATTCCTTCTTCTTTCTTTTTAAGAAGTGCATATTTACCAATAAAATCACCTTTATCAAACTTAGTAATCCATCCTAATCGCGCTTCTAGCGGGTGTGTTTTGTTGGTGATATCGTTGCCATACAATGCATATCCCATCTCTAAACGTAAGGTATCGCGAGCACCAAGTCCACAAGGTTCTATCCCAAATTCTTCTCCTGCCTTAAAAATAGCATCCCAAACCGCTTTTGGATCAACTGAATTCTTGTCGAAATATAGTTCAAACCCTTTTTCTCCAGTATATCCTGTTGCTGAAAATACAACCTCTTCCATTCCGGCAAGTGAACCCATCTTAAAACTATAGAATCCAATTGAGTTTAAATCTAAATCAGTAATCTTTTGAAGAGTTTCTACAGATTTTGGGCCTTGAACTGCCAGCAATGCTGTATTTGGAGAGTTATCAAGTACTTGAGCATCAAAGGTATTGTTTTCATTTATCCAAGCTAGATCTTTCTCAATATTTGATGCATTGACAACCAAAATAAACTGGTTCTCATCAAACAATTTATATACAATTAAATCATCTACAATTCCGCCATCTTCGTAGCACATACATGAATACTGTGCTTTTCCCGCCGTTAACTTTGAAACATCATTAACTGTTACTTTTTGAATTAACTCCAATGCTTCGGTACCACTCACAAAAAATTCGCCCATATGCGAAACATCAAATACACCCACTGCTTCACGAACAGCGGTATGCTCTATTTTAATCCCTTTGTATTGAACCGGCATGTCAAAACCTGCGAACTCTACTAATTTGCCACCTGCTTCCTGATGGATTGCGTGAAAAGGTGTTTTCTTAATCATGTATTTGATTTGAGTCAGTCTAATAAATTCTGCCGAAGTTAATGATTTTTGAAGAAAGGAGTGGATTAAAGAATGAAGAACATCCAGCAATTAACTATCAATTTTTTGTGAATAGAATTATGAAGCTGATCTTATCGTTTAACTAATCAACTCTTATAAACAACTATGAAGCACTACTCTCGAAAAAAACTTGATCATCTACCTTCCAGGTTCCGAGCTCAATTTATTAACTCCGTTACTGGTTATAAATCTGCAAACCTAATTGGCACTAAATCTAACGATGGGATCACAAATCTTGCTGTTTTTAGCTCCGTTACGCATCTTGGGAGTAACCCTCCTTTATTGGGATTTGTACTTCGACCAAGAACGGTAACCCGAAATACCTATGAAAACCTTCGAAGAACTGGGGTATTTACGGTTAACCATGTGAACTCCGAAATCATAAAACCTGCCCATCAAACCTCTGCCAAGTACGATTCTGGCGTCTCTGAGTTTTCAAGAACAGGGTTAACTGAAGAGTACCTTGATGGATTTGAAGCTCCTTATGTGAAAGAAAGCGTTATTAAAATTGGGTGTGCATATCAGAATGAGTATTTCCTTAAAGAAAACGAATGCCTATTTATTATCGGGACCATCCAACATATTTATATAGATGAAGGTCTTCAGTCTGATGATGGTTGGCTTAATCTTGAAGAAGCTGGCTCTGTGAGCATCAATGGATTAGATGGGTATTCTCTCCCTAAAGTTTTGGACCGATTTAGCTATGCAAAACCAGGGGAGGAACCAGAATCGATAAAATAGGTTCCTCTAAGTCCCGATAATTACTTGCTAAATTTTAAAGAAAAAGTTTTTAATAACGTATTTAATGTTGCTGAAATTTCAGGAACACTGGTAATTACGGTATAGTTATCCAAAATCATACTAAACTGTTTCATGTACTCCTCACTCATATATTCTCGAACATCAATACTTTCTGATGGAGGGTTTGACTTCTCATTTTCGAGAGCTAGATAGAATACTTGTTCCCTTTTGCCCAATTCAACAATTTCTTTATCGATTTTGTTAAAAACCGCTAGTGATAATGATACTTCTTCATTTTTGGTTGGATTAGATATTCCAATTAAAAAAAGGTAGCCTTCCTCATTATTATTTATCCAACCTTGGCTATTAAGCTGTTTTTCTATATGATTCTTTGCTTTCTGTAAGAGTATGTTTGGTGTATTCTCATTTACAACATATGAGACGCTATATTTTTGTCCAGTGTTTTGAGCAAAAGTATTAGTCGAAAAAAAGATACCTGTTAAAATGAAAAGAACTAGCGAATTGGAAAAGTATGTGCGCATTGATATACCTCTTTATTGGTTATTTTAAGTTAAGGTAGTATCAGTGTTTATAGACGCGTGTTTTATTGCTATTTTTGTATTTACCAATAACTATATAAAAACCTTAACAAAATTCAAAGTAACGGAATCCTTTCTCCCTTTATCATTGTTTTAAACTCCGTACCTTAAAAAGAATTCTAAAATCAGAAATTAAGCATCACATGGCTATCAATAAAGAGCAGATAAAAACAGCACTTGCTCATGTACTACACCCGACCGAAAAGCAGGATCTCATTTCTTTGGATATGATTCAGGATCTGATTGTTCAGGATAAATATGTATCCTTTACCCTGGAAATGCCTGAACAAAATGAAGCTTTGGCTCAAGATTTAAAACAAAAATGTAGCGGAGCTATTCATAAGTTCATTGATAAAGAAGCTGTTGTTGATATACAGGTAGGAGTGAATATCTCCAAGCGAAAAAAAACTCCCGAACCAAATCAACAAGCTCCAACTCAGAATCAAGTTTTACCTGGTGTTAAGCATATTATTGCCGTTGCATCTGGAAAAGGAGGCGTTGGAAAATCAACCGTTGCGGTAAACATTGCTGCAGCATTAGCTAGAACCGGAGCTAAAGTTGGCTTGATGGATACTGATGTATATGGTCCTAGCATACCAACTATGTTTGATCTGTTTGATAGACCTAATATCACCACTCAAAAAAAATTGATTCCGCTTGAAAAGTATGGGATTAAAATGGTTTCAATGGGATTTCTAGTAGATGTAAACCAAGCTATGGTTTGGCGTGGACCAATGGCAACCAGCGCTATTCAGCAATTTATGAAAGATGTGGAATGGGGCGAGCTTGATTATATGATTTTAGATCTACCTCCAGGAACTGGTGACATCCAACTTACTATTGTTCAAACAGTTCCTTTAAGTGGTGCTGTTATAGTTTCTACACCACAAACCGTTGCTTTAGACGACGTTCGTAAAGGCGTTGCTATGTTCCAAAAAGTGAATGTTCCTGTACTTGGCGTAATTGAGAATATGTCGTACTTCATTCCACCGGATATGCCCGACAAGAAGTATCATATTTTTGGGGAAGGTGGCGCTACCCGTTTGGCTGAAGAACTCGCTGTTCCTGTACTAGGTGAAATTCCGCTGGAGCAAACCATCCGCGAAGCAGGAGATAACGGAAAACCCATTGTACTTGCTGATGAAAATTCTAGTTCAGCTTTGGCTTTTATTACGGCGACATCAAATATGGAACAACAGTTGGCTTTAAGAGCTTCTGAAGTACATAAGAAAGTGGATATCACGTTTCGCTCATAAGACTAAATCTTTGCTTAAAAGAAAGATTTAGCTGGTGGTTTAATTCTTTATTCTTGCTAATAATTAGTACGTCTGAATAAAGATTTAAGCCGAACAAAAAAAGTCTATCTACAAACTCCTTATTAGAAACAAGAAGGAGTTAGGCTAGTTAATGGTTCTTTGGAAATTAAATCCAACAACCATTAACTAAAATCTAATTATGGAAAAATCCCCATTTGTTCGTACATAATTCCAATTTTATTGATGGCATTAATGAACGCAGCAGTTCTTAAGTCATCGAGACCATGCTCGTTTCTAATTTCTGCTATTTGTTGGTAAGCTGTAATCATGGTTTCTTCAAGCCCAGAGTCTACCAAGTCATATTCTTCTGCGCCATGTGTTAGCCTTGCAAGGTCTTCTTGTGAATAATCTTTTTTAGAGATTCCTTCCAGTTCCTTCACAATTTTCATGAGGCTTCCTTCATCAAATCTTTTATTCATTCTGCCATAACGAACATGCTGAATATCTTTCAACCATTCGAAATAAGAAACTACTACACCACCAGCATTTAGATAAGAATCTGGAATGATTAAAGCTCCTCTATCTTTTAAAATATCATGCGCATCAGCTGTGGTTGGACCGTTTGCCGCTTCTGCAATTATTTTAGCTTTAACTTCATGAGCATTGTCACCAGTAATTTGGCTTTCCAAAGCAGCAGGAATAAGGATATCACACTCTTGACTAAAAATATCTTTGTTTGATGGAAGCTCTTTACTGGTTCCAAATCCAATAATACTTCCAGTTTCTTTACGATATTCTACCAAAGCTTTTAGATCAATTCCTTTAGGGTCATAGATCGCGCCTTCCATTTCAGAAACACCAATCATTTTCGCACCTGCCTCTGTCATATACAATGATGCATGATAACCTACATTTCCTAAGCCTTGAACAACAAATGTTTTTCCTTCAACACCTGGCTCTAAACCAAGTTTATCCATGTCTTTTTTAGTACTACATGCTTCTCTAATGCCAAAGTAAACCCCACGACCCGTTGCTTCTGTTCTACCTCTTATTCCACCCATAGAAATTGGCTTTCCGGTAACACAAGCTTCGGCATTCATATCATCTTTCATTTGGCGATAGGTATCTAAAATCCAACCCATTTCGCGGGCTCCTGTACCATAATCAGGAGCAGGTACATCAATACCCGGTCCGATAAATCCTTTTTTGATAAGCTCAAATGTATATCGTCTTGTTATTCGCTCAAGTTCAGAAACTGAATACTCACGAGTACTTATTTTAACACCACCTTTTGCGCCCCCAAATGGCACGTCAACGATTGCACATTTATATGACATTAAAGCCGCTAGAGCCATCGTCTCATCTTCATCTACTTTATGGCTGTAGCGGATTCCACCTTTGGTTGGCATTTTATGGTGACTATGCTCTACACGCCAACCCTCAACAACTTCTACATCTCCATTATCGCGCCTAATTGGAAAAGAAATGTGGTAAACCGTATTACACATTTTAATCTGACTCAAAATCCCTTTATCAAATCGGGTATATTTTGCGGCTTTATCGAAATTCTTATTAACCTGCTCGTAGAATTTATATGTGGACATATCTTGAATTTATTAGTCTAATTTTTCAGCACTCAAAGGTCGGTGTAATCTTTTTTAGAAACAATAAAAAAGCGCTTTTTTTATTGTTTATTTGGAAGGGCTACATGCAAATGATCTGCGGTACCAACGTGCCTGATAATTTGTAGGCCCATAGCCTTTAAAGACCACTCCAACATTTTATTCCTGAACTCTGAGTGGCCAATAGTACGAAGGTCTACTGCATGGACAAAACCATCTTTCTGCTCATAATGCATTGAGCTTTCAAGAGGGGTTAATCCCCACGATATATAGTCTTCTTCCGTTCTTTTAATATCTGTTATAACCAATTCTTTTTCGGCTAATGTAGTTGTTGCAACCGAAACTCGTAAAATTGGATGTAGAGATCGATATACCTCACGAACATCCTCCGTTTTAGCATTTACGCTTGAAAGATACAGAAGCGCATAAATACAAAAACCACCTACTAAAGTTGCTATTCCTCCAAAGCCAAACTGCGCTAACAGCTTCTTGTTTTTTACTTTTCTGAATAAAAAAAATACATATAGGCCAAGCAATCCCATAGAGGTAAGTATTCCTACAAGCAATGCAAACCATCCGTTCATATCTTTTTCTAGGTTTAGAAAAACAGCGGTTCTTATTAAAATAAAAAATGGAATTATTCCTAATCCAATAATCAATAATGATGAAAAAACAATCTTGAAAAGCTTTCTTCTTAGTGAGAGGCGTTTTACTTTTTCCTCTCTAATACTTTGATCTATCCCTTTTTCAGATTTTAAGTTGAGTAGCCAGTCTATATCTTTTTGGGAGATTTTTTCCATGTCTGCTTACACGTTCTATTGCTACCATGAGTTTCGAAGAATATATGTTATGGATACCTGCTAGTTCGTCGCATTAAAAATGGAAAGCTTTGTAGCATAACAATTACAATGATTACCATCGGTATAGCGTGATATGGAGTCGAATATATCGCTTCTCCAAGGCTTATTAAGTTATATAAGAATACAAACCCTGCACCTAAAAGTGTAAAACTATACGCCCAGCTTGCTCTAATCCAAAGAGACCATGAGGCTATTAAGCTTAGTATGCCCGAAATTAATCCTGCGCCTAATTTGAAAACGGGTACTTCTTGATTATAAAATTCAAAAATTCCTTCTTCCCAGATTCCTGAGTTCAGTTTCCAGATGTTTAATCCCAGCAAATAAACTCCAGTAAAAAGCAGAAATATTTGGAGAAATAGCTGTATTTGTCGGTCTCTTTTATTCATTTATGTATTCAACATTCAAATTAGTGACTATATGACTGCTTATACAATTTCTGCCGTAATTGTTCCCACAACTTTCTTCAAAAACATCTATTAACAAGAATTGTCGATTTAGTGCTTTTGATATTCATTGCTTTACTTATTTTTGAATACTGAACCAAGAAACTAATACCATGAGGGTATAAGCAATATGAAAAAATATATTTTAGGAACTCTTTTAATTTCTGGACTATTAGCCTGCACCAATCCAATGGAAAAAAAGGCAAGAGAAATTCATGACCGAGTTATTACTCTCGATACCCATGCAGATATCAATGTTAATAACTTTACGGCAGAACAAAACTATACTATGGACTTGAGCACTCAAGTTAATTTGCCAAAAATGGAGGCCGGCGGTTTAGATGTAGCTTGGTTTATAGTGTATACCGGACAGGATACATTATCTCAAGAAGGTTATGCTGATGCTTATGATAACGCTATTAGTAAATTTGATGCTATTCATAGGCTAACAGAAGAATACGCTCCCGATAGAATTGAACTGGCTTTAACCTCTACTGATGTACGCCGAATTATCCGCTCTGGGAAAAAAGTAGCAATGATTGGGGTTGAAAACGCATATCCACTTGGGACTGACCTTTCGAGAGTAAAAGAGTTTTTCGATCGTGGTGCCAGATATATGTCGCTTTCACACAATGGGCATAGTCAACTTAGTGACTCGAATACCGGAACAAGAGATAGCGTTTGGTTGCATAACGGAGTGAGTGAGTTTGGAAAAGAAGTGATTAAAGAAATGAACAAGTGGGGCATTATGATTGACTTATCTCACCCTTCTAAAGAAGCTAATCTTCAAACCATGGCGCTTTCCAAGGCTCCTGTAATTGCTTCACATTCATCTGCTCGGTCACTTGATCAAAGTGTTAGCCGTAATTTAAGTGATGAAGAACTCATCGCTCTTAAAGAAAATGGTGGAGTGGTTCAAACTGTTGCATTCAAAAGCTATCTCGATTCAGAAAAAAATCGTGCCTATTCAGAAGCCGCCGATGCTATTCTGAACAGCATCATGAAAGAAGAAAATTTTGAGCGTTTAAGTAGATCTGAAGTTCGAGCACTTGGTTCTGAAGAGCAAACTGAATACATGACAACCTTTAGAGCATTCCAAGATAAAGCCGAGCCTATTATTAAGGCTGAAGTAGACTTAGAACCAGTAAATGTTAGTGATTTGGTTGACCACATTGATTATATGGTTGAATTAATCGGGATCGACCATGTTGGAATCAGCTCAGACTTCGATGGAGGCGGTGGCATCGATGGATGGCAAGATGCTTCCGAAACTTTTAATGTCACTCTTGAACTGGTGAAAAGAGGATATACAGAAGAAGAAATTTCCAAACTGTGGAGTGGTAATCTCTTGCGAGTTTTGGATGAAGTCCTAGCAATTGCCGCTGAAATTCAGTCTTCAGAAATGTAATTTCGGCCAAACTCTTTACTTCTTACTCTACATCAAAAATAGGATCCTCTTTTGTTCTAAAAACATTGAAAATAAACAAGGTTACTATTGAACTAATTAGTGCATAAAACCCTGAGCCTTTCAATTCGAAAGAGTAAGTAATTATACCTCCAATTAATGCTCCTAGCATAGCTACTCCAATGCTAGGTAGCATTTTTAATCCTCTTTCTTTCAGCAATAGGTTACTTAGGAAACCAATAAATGCCCCTATACCTATATACCCAGATATCATTAATAGTGTAGATGTCATCATAATTATATTATGTTGTTTTTATTGTATCTCATTTATTAGAAGGGGCTTACGGGCTTCTTAGTTCCAAAAAAACTGAGATTGTATGATATTATATGTGTAATTTATATACATGAAGGTTATAACCCCCTTAAAAAAGATTATACATGTAGATATGGACGCATTTTTTGCAGCCGTTGAACAACGTGATAATCCTGAACTACGTGGCAAACCAGTAATTGTAGGTGGTAAACCTGGGGGACGTGGAGTAGTTTCAACGTGTAGCTATGAGGCTCGAAAATTTGGGGTTCATTCGGCTATGCCAACGAATGAAGCATATCGTCTTTGTCCACATGGTATTTTTGTTAAGTCAAATTTTGAAGCTTATAAAGAAGCCTCAACTATTATTCGTGAGATCTTTTTTGAATACACTGATTTGGTAGAGCCATTATCTATGGATGAAGCTTATCTCGATGTAACAGAAAATCATAAAGGAAACCCCTCTGCTACACTCATTGCCAGAGAAATACGTGCCCGTATATTTGAAGAAACCCAACTCACCGCCTCTGCTGGTGTTGCCCCTAATAAATTTATTGCCAAAGTCGCATCCGATTTTAATAAACCCAATGGACTTACTGTAATTACACCTGATAAAATGGACGCCTTTCTGGAGGAGCTTGATATCAAAAAGTTTTTTGGTGTGGGGAAAGCAACTCAAAAGAAAATGCATGCTTTGGGGATTAAGACCGGAGCCGATCTCAAAAAATGGACAGAGATTGATTTGGTAAAAGCGTTCGGTAAATCCGGAAGATATTATTACAAAATTGTTCGGGGTATCGACAATAGGGAAGTAAAGCCCCATCGAACCCGAAAATCGTATGGTAAAGAGAGAACCTTCTCTGAAGATGTGAATGATCTTGTTTGGGTAAACACCTTTCTTGATGAGCTGGCGCAAAGTATTTCAGAGGGAATGCAGAAGATTCCAACAGCGGGAAAGACCATCACTCTAAAAGTTCGCTACAAAAATTTTGATACCATTACACGAAGTCAATCACTTACTCACTACACGAATAAGAAAGAAGAAATTTCTACTATTGTCCAGCAACTTTTAGAGCAAACCGAAGCTGCTTCTAGGGAAATCCGGTTGCTAGGTATTTCTCTTTCCAATCTAAACCTGATTGAGAAGGATTATTTTGAACAGTTGGAGTTGGGAATACATTGATAGTTGAGAGTTAATAGGCTGATTTAGCTACTTTTACTTTTTCTTCATTGATCTGATTGAGCTTACTGATCTATAAAGTTGATCAGCAAGTGAACATCTTTTTTGAACTACGATCTTTTCTGTATCCTTCCAAAAAGTACCCGATAGAAATAAACTAAGTCTATAAACTTCCATTCTCCAAACTACATCTTCCTTAAAGCCTATTGGTACTGATGCTTCCCATTCATTTATATTCATTGATTTTGATTTAGTTACTTTCTCTAATAAGTCTAAACTGAAACCCATTCCTTTCTATAAAATCATCCTATCAACTCTCACTGTATCAATTATACTAACTAAACTATTTTCCCATCTCCCTCGTCTTAACCGTGAAACCATTTTCGAGGAAATGAATTGAAACACGAACACATGGAAGATGCACAGCTTGTTCAGGATTTTTTGGGTGGAAATCACCAAGCATTTAATGTGCTGATTAAGCGCTGGCAGGATAAAATTCATCACTTTGCATACCGATATTTTGCAAGTAGTGATGACGCAGCTGAAATCACCCAAAAAACTTTTATCAAAGCGTATCAAAAGCTTGGCACGTTAGAAGATGCTTCCAAATTTGGCTCCTGGTTATACCGAATTGCAAACAACCTATGCTTGGATGAACTGAAACGAGCTGGACGCAAAAAATCTACTTCATTAGAAGCTTTAAAAACAGCTCCTCAAACTGAAATGGCTAGTCCTGCTGATGGTGATTTGATGCGAAATGAAGCTTTGGTGTTGCTTCATAAGGCGTTGCTTCAATTGCCCAATGACCAACGTATGGTAGTAATTATGAAAGAATATGAAGGCTTAACCTTCAGAGAAATAGCAGAAATTTTAGACGAATCAGAAAACACCGTAAAATCAAGAATGTATTATGGACTTCGAACACTAAAAAAAACATTCGATTCCTGGAATATCAACAAAGAGGTATTTAGCTATGACTAAAGATGATGCACGAACCCTATTTATGGATTACCTATATGGAGAACTTGATGCGGAACAAATCCGTTCGCTCGAGACCTTCATCAACAAGCACGACGATCTTAAACAAGAATTTGAGGAACTGAAGGAAACGCGTTCTTTACTTCAGCATCTTCCTGTTCAAAGTCCTGCTGAACAGCTTGTGATTATGGAGCCTGAAACAGAGTCTACGCCCGCTGCTAAAAGCTTGTGGAGTAATCTGTCTTCACTTTTACTTCCTCAATCTGGTTTTGGAAGAACT
The DNA here is from genome assembly GCA_963974345.1 of uncultured Balneolaceae bacterium. GTDB lineage: Bacteria > Bacteroidota > Rhodothermia > Balneolales > Balneolaceae > RHLJ01. The sequence goes on from CAXBBW010000006.1 coordinate 159,544, forward strand.
GGTTTTGCAATAGCGTCCTTTATTTTTCTCTTTTTTTTGATGGGTGCTTTCACCGACATGAATATTTCGGTAAGTGATGATGGCTTTAAAATGACTTTTGGTGATCCCTCACCAGTTCAAACTGGTTATACAGCTGCCCAAGTTGAAATGATCATTAACCAGGTTCAACAGGAAAATGCACAATTAATAAACGAGTATGTGCTTGCATCACAAGAACAGCAAGAACTTCAATTTCAACAAACGCTGGCTACTTTTGCCAACTATATCGATGACCAACGAGAGTCTGATATAGAATTATTCAATTATAGCTTATCGAGTCTCGAAGAAACTACTTATAACCGCTTTCGGCAAACCGATCAGGTGTTGGGCGAAATCATACAAACCGTAAGCACAAATTAATAACAGGACACACCCATGAAAAAACTATATAAATATCTACTGATCGGGTTATTGAGTATTCCTCTAACTCCCATCAACTCTTTCTCTCAATCTATTGATACTAATCGCATGAATCGCGACATCAATATTATGGAGAATATTTTAGGCGAATTATTTAAGGCGCAGATTTCTTCATCAAGTGAAGGAACTATAATTATAAATGGACGAGGCTTTGGTGGAGGTAATTCTACCAGAGGTACATATCTTCCCGGATTTGGTGTCATTTTTATGGTATCGAAACCTACTCAGAATCTTTTTCCAGCAAGATCAGGGAGTGGTAGTAATTCAAGTAATTATGTTTTTTACTACAATACTAATAGCGATGAAAATCTTGAAATTGATCAAGAATCGGTAACAACTCGAATTAAAGAATTTCTACGAGATTATGCCTCTACCATTGGTCAACTTAAAAAGGACGACAAGGTGATGGTAATATATGGTTCGAAGTCTAACCTCTCTGAAGCTCTTTATTATCGTATGTCAGCAAGCTCAGGAAGGGTTTCAACCGATAAAAAAGAGGCCCTCCCTGTTATTTCTGTATCGGCAGAGGTTAGTGATTTATTAGATTATCGTTCTGGAAAACTTAATTCTAATAACTTTGATAGCCGCTTAGCTGTTGCCACTTCTGAAAACAAGGAATACCTGGATTTAAAAGTAATGGGCAACATTTTTGAAACCGCTTTAAATGAGCAAGATAAAGAAGCGTTCAGAATTTCAGGAAGTGTAGATTATCTAATGCTAGACAATTTTGGAGCTCTTTATTCTATAGATGTTCGATATGATGAATTCGGCCGGTCGGCTTCAGTGATTTGGGAAATTGAAGGAAGACTTCGTTCTCGCCTTAGTTCCGAAAGAGAAGTACTAGAGCAGGCAAAAAATAATGAACTTGAAGATGCCGCTGAACATGAAAAACGCAAACAAGAATTAGAAAAAAAGATTTCTACCGCATACACCAACTTAGTTTCAAATATCAAAGAATACATTGTTGATTATGGAAGAACATTAAACTCCCTCTCTAGTGATCAATTCCTACTTCTTAGCATTAATATTAATGGTCGATATGAGAATATTCCTGGCCGACTTGATATCCAAATTAAAAAGTCTGTGCTAGAGCAACTTGACAAAGGATCCATTTCAAGAGAGCAGGCTTTAGAAAGAGTTGTTGTAACCGAATACTAGCCTTTTTACCCTTGAAATATTGAGCCGCATTAATTCATTTTGATGCGGCTTTTTTTATTCTCGTTTTCAGTATGTTTGCAAGTATGATGAAACTAAACCTTGGCTGTGGCTCAGATATTAGAAAAGAATGGATAAATTTAGACATTGCTAAACTCGATGGTGTAGACATTGTTCATGATATAAATAATCTACCACTTCCTTTTGAAGGAGAACATTTCGACCATATTCTTGCCCAAGATATTCTCGAACATCTAGAATACATTTCTTTGCTAAAAGACCTGTATAGAATCTTAAAACCGAATGGGACTATCGAAATCAGAGTCCCTCACTTTACTTCTAGATACAATTTTAACGATCCTACACATAGAAAAATGTTTTCCTCGAAAACACTAGACTTCTTTGTTACAGGCGCATCATATGGCCGAGATTATTACTTCGATTTTCACTTTTCCGAAAACTTATCCACCAAAATCCACTTTGAAAAAGGGATTTACCTCTGGAATTATCTTCTGGAACCTATAGTCAATATCTCTAAGCAAACACGAACTGTTTACGAGGCTACTTTTTTGTCTCGTTTATTCCCTGCTGGAATGATGACCATAAAGCTTAGAAAGTAAACTCTTTTTCTTCTTTCATAGCTTCTACCAATCTCTTTTGGTATTCTTTTGCTATAATTTCTCGGCAACCAAATTGAGCTAAATGATCTGTATAGAATTGGGTGTCCCAAAGTTTAAATCCATTCTTTTTCAAAATATGATGACAGTAAAACAGCGCTACTTTATCTGCTTCAGGCTTGGTTCTAAACATGCTCTCACCAAAAAATACGGCCTTTAAGCTCACTCCATATAATCCTCCAACTAGTTTGTTCTCCAGATAAATTTCTACACTATGCGCATGATCAGCTTGATTTAACACATCGTAAGAGTTTAGAATTAAATCATTAATCCAGGTCGTCTCTCTATTTGCACAAGCTTGAACCACTTCACGAAATTGAGTATCAACTTTTACTTCAAATTTATTCTGCCGAATTATTCGTTGAACATTCTTAGAAACATGAAACTCATCAATTGGAATTATGCCTCGCTTTGAGGCCGAATACCAATCAACATCCTCAGAGTCCCGAGTTTCAGCCATAGGAAAAATTCCCTGTGCGTATGCCGATAGAAGAGCTTCTGGAGGTATTATTTTCATTTTCGAGGAAGTTCACAAAACACTTCTGTAGCAATCTCAAAAGTGTTGTTTAAAAATCACAATACATCATCGGGCTGGAACCAATCGGCGAGCCTGGAGGTGTTGATAAAGATGATGGCACAGAAAATTCTGATGGATCATCTATATAACTCTCTATCATGATTACTGTTTGAATAGCAATTGCATCGTCACGTTCCGTTAGCATTTCCTGAATTTCAATTAATTTCCCAAGTACAATCGCTTTTGTTAAAGGATTAGCCTGACTTGATGCATGAAGCTCTATCAGGTTAACAATGACCAAATGATTTACTACTTTTTGGATGGAACCGAGATAATCATTTCCACTACGTTTTCTCCAAGAATTATTAATTAAAGCATCAATGGTTTCGGTAAGCGTTAGATTATTATCCCGAGCACCATATTCTACTAACCTATTCGCCCTTTGTGGATTTAAAATCAAACTAATAGGAACATTTGCCGCTGTTTCAGCAATGCCAAGAGCGTCTAAAGAAGGGCCAGTATTTCCACGAAAAAGCTCACGTGATGAAGATATTCCTGCCGGACGCGTAGGAATCAGGTTCAGAATATTTGTAGGAATTGCTAATACGTTTGGGTCGATTGCTTTCAGCATTTCGGAAAGTGCTTTTCTCTGTAATCTGACGTCCACAATTTCAGGATTTGGCTGATTATCGCCTCGAAGTTTATAACTATAATCAAGTCCCCCAATTAGCTTTACCGTTCCTTCAAGCTGGTATCTATGGAAAAGATATATTGGCACAAGAACATCCTCGAGTTCAGACATTGAAGTTCCCATTGGGATATTTGCTTCTCCAAAATTAGCGAGTGCAATTTTTCGCACTTCTAAAATATGAGAAAGTTGTGTTGCTGGATCATTTCCATATTCCCAAAGATGAGCATATGGATGTGCTCCCCCTTGTGGGCGGGCATCATTATCAGAAATATATTTCAGTCCTTTTGAATGCGCATTTTCTAGAATTTCATTTAATGCTTCGGCTTCATTCGTTCCATCGGGAAAATCTTGATAGCCAAAATCGATCGTTACCTTATCCCAATCACCAATACCTACATCATATGCATCACTCAAATCAAGTTTTCCATTTTTGATATCTACTTTAGGGTGAGGATAATCCATCACTGAAGCTCTGTTATTTACACTAGCCGCAAAATTGTGAAAAATTCCAAGCGTATGACCAACTTCATGAGCTGAAAGCTGACGAATTCTGGCTAGCGCCATTTCCAACATTCGGGGATCGTTTTCAACACCTTCTTTAAAAGGAGCGAGCAAACCTGTGGCAATCATATAATCTTGACGAACTCTAAGTGAGCCAAGAAGTACATTACCTTTTATAATCTCTCCGGTTCTAGGATCTACAACTGAACCGCCGTATGACCAGCCCCTTGTTGAGCGATGCACCCAATTAATAACATTGTATCTAATATCCAGAGGGTGAGCATCATCTGGTAAAATTTTAACCTGAAAAGCATCTTTATATCCAGCTGCTTCAAAAGCTTGATTCCACCATCGAGCGCCATCAAGAAGTGCGCTTCGTACTGGTTCTGGTGTTCCATTATCTAAGTAATAAATAATTGGCTTAACTGGTTCGCTCAAATCTGCATTAGGGTTTTTCTTTTCTAGGCGATGTCGATTTATAAAACGAACCGTCATAGGCTCATCAATAGCGGAAGCATAATCCATGAAAGAGGTGGCATAAAATCCTCCACGGGGATCAAATAATCTTGGCTCATAATTATCATCAGGAAGTTCTACAAATGAATGATGTTGACGAACGGTAATTGATGTAGCGGATGGAACCACCGACCGAACTTCTCGACCTGGATTACTTCCTCCAAAAGTTAACAACGTTTCAAATTCAGAGTTTTTTGGGAAGTTGAAGGTTCCTTCTTTGTACAATGTCGATCTATTTTTATCAAGACTGAAACTACCTTCTCCTTGTCTACGGAGAGTTTCAGTTACTCCATGAGCATCTTGCATCAAAAAAGGAGTAAGATCGATGAGATAACTCCCATCTTCTTCAGCCTCGATTTTAAAACCGTGTAAGATCGAAGAAGCAAACGCCTCTCTCACTGATTTCTTTTCGAGTTCATTATCAGAACGGGCAATATAATCAAGGTTTGGTTGAACAAGCATAAGCTTAGATCCACGCTTTTCGAAATACACGATACGAGACCCCCCTCCTTGGCTTCGGTCTAACCCAATATCATTAGAGCCCACACCAGCTGCTAAAGAATTAACATAAAGGAACTGTTCGTTAAGTTCGTCGACTCTTAGCCAAAGTTGATCCCCTGCTTCATCATAATAGTAATTGAAGTACCCTTCGGTAACAGAAAGACTTTCCGTTTTTTCGCTAATGGATGGAGTTTGAGCAAAGGTAGTTGCTGAAATAAAAATCCCTAAAAGGAGGAGCGTAGCGCGTTTCATAAATCTCTTTTCTTGTTGTTGAATTGTACCTATAAGAAAAGAGATTTTAATGGGATTTAAAATGGGGAATGAGGGTTTTTACAATGCTCTTTTTTATTAGTTCCTAAAGATATTTCATCTCTGTATATATTAGTCAAGTTCATTGACAGAATTTGGGAACTGATTGGTTTTAGCTTTTCCCAAATCCTAATTGGAGTCATCCTGAGGATACCTCCGAAGGACCTTAGTGAGAGGATGCGTCCTCGCCATGAAATCATCCGACAAGGTTCTTCGCTTTCGCTCAGAATGACCTAAAAGAAACCTGTCAACGAACCTACCTGCGGCGGGCAGGTTACCTAACTACTACAGGGATGACCTACAAATTACTTTATTTTCTTAAAACTATAAAATCTCTTTCTTTTCCATTCTGGAAAAATAATCCCTTGCTGCAGACATCACTTTAGGTGAAAGAAGAATAGCTACCGTCATAGTAGGAATTGCCATAACAGCATACATACCATCAATCAAGTTAATGATTGCCGAAATACTTGCGGTTGCTCCCAGCAAAATTGATCCAACATAAAATAGGTTGTACCACTTTTGGCGTTGAGCGCCGGCAAGAAATCCAAGGCACTTTGTTCCATAATAGGAGTAAGTAAAAAGAGAGCTTGCTGCAAAAATAGTAACTGAAATCATTAACAGATAAATACCAATTGGTCCAAGCGCTTCTTCAAAAGCTGCCGCTGTAAGAGTAATTCCATTTTCGTCTCCCGTTCTCCAAACATCAGTAACAAGAATGGCTAGGGCTGTCATTGTACAAACAACAATCGTATCGATGAAGGGTCCAAGCATAGCAACCAATCCTTCTCGAACTGGCTCCTTAGTTTTTGCAGCACCATGAGCAAGTGTAGCAGTACCAATACCCGCCTCGTTAGAAAATGCAGCTCTACGAACTCCCAATATGATAAGCGCGCCAACGGCACCACCCATTGCGGCATCGGCAGTAAAGGCATCCGTGACAATAAGCATTAGATATTCACCTAATACATCAAAATGAATGCCTAGTATCACAAGAACACAAGACACATATAGTACTACCATTGATGGAACCATTTTACTGGCCACTTTTCCAATTCTTTTAATCCCTCCAAAAATTACTGTTCCAACAATCAGAAGTATTACAATTCCAGTCATTAGATCCGTAAAAAAGTGGTTTGCTGGGTCTGCCCATCCATTTGGAACTAAAATTACATCACGAATCGCTTGATTCAATTGATTTGCCTGAAAAACAGGTAGCGCTCCAAACATTCCAGCAACAGCAAAAACCACCGCGAGTGGCTTCCATTTTTTTCCAAGACCTTCCACAATCATATACATGGTTCCGCCTTGAATATCTCCATTGGAATCTTTTCCGCGATACATAATGGAAAGGGTACAAGTAAAAAACTTCGTAGCAATACCAACTAGAGCGCTCATCCACATCCAAAAAACTGCTCCCGGGCCACCCGCAGCAATTGCTACTGCTACACCACTGATATTTCCCAAACCGATAGTCGCTGCTAGCGCGCTTGATAATGCCTCAAAATGGTTTATATCGCCTGGATCATCTGGATCATCATACTTTCCTCGAAGAATATTTACGGCATGGCCAAAATATCGGTAGGGTGTCATTCGGGAGTAAATCATAAAATAAATCCCACCACCACAAAGCAGAACAACAAGTGGAGTGCCCCACATAAATGATGAAAAAGCTGATAAAATATTCTCTAAAGTTTCCAGAATCTTTGGGTTTGGTTTCGAATGGATGTTTGATTTAGAAGGCTTAAACTACTAAAAGTTAACTCAACTCTATAATGTTCTCAGATAAAAAATGTAATCTGTTTCTGGTGGAGTCTTGCCAGCTTTTCTAAGAAGTAACTGAATTTGTGCTCGGTGGTGTTGTCCATGTATAATGATATGGTCAAAAATATCTTCTACTTTATTCTCAAAAGGTCTTCCTTTTGTATCAAAATATTCTATTTGCTCTTTATTTCTTGAAGCAATTCCTTCAAGCATAGCATGACTATCATTTAACAGTGATTCACACTCTTCAACGGTATATGTTCCCCAAATTTCTACTTCCTCTTTAATCCCCATAATTCGATTATACCAGATAACCTGAGCCTTAAATAGGTGCGCAAAAAAACGTGTAATTTCATGAACAAGCTCATTACCTGTTACTTCTTTAATTGCTTTTAAAATCTGTTGATTTGCCCATAAATCGTAGTCTATTTTATGCTGAATTGACATTTTCATGCTCCTTGATGAGTTTAACTGATTCCAAAAAACTTAGAAATCCCATTTATCACAAACTGAACTCCAATAGCTAACGCGATAAACCCCATCATACGGGTTATAACTGTCATTCCCGATTTACCTATAATTTTGTTTAGCCAAGGAGCTACTCTTAAAATCCCCCAAGCTAAAAGGGCAACCAAAAAAACTGCCACACCGTGTATTATAAAATCTATTACGCTTTGTGCTTGAGATCCAAAGCCAATTACAACGGCAATACTTCCGGGTCCAGAAAGAAGTGGCATTGCTAATGGACTAAATGAAACATCCTCTTTTTCCATTGCTGCTTCTTGGTCTTCATTCGAAAGTTTTCGTCCGCCGGTCTCTGGGTTTAACATCGCAAAACCCGCTCTCATAATAACCAAGCCACCAGCAATTCGAATACCAGGGAGACTTATTCCAAAAAAGCTAAGAATATAGGTTCCTGCTAATAAAAAAATTATTAACACACAGAACATGTAGATACTAGACTTTCGAGCCGTACGGGCTTTTTCTTGGTCAGTATCACCTTCTGTTAATGTCATAAATACCGGCATTGCTGTAATCGGGTTTACAACTGAAAATAAAGACGTAAAGCTAGCGATTAACAAAGCGGCGGTACCCATCATTCCGGTTGAAAGAGGGATCATTTCATTTATAAATTCTTCCATACCGTAAAGATACGGAAGCTTAGAGGAATTCGATAGAATCTATTTTACCTTTTTATCAAAGCTTAACTTTATTTGCTCAACTATTCTTTTATTTTCGTAGTCAATTAATCTATTTAATTATGACTACCACAGAAGCCATTTCTCTTAGAGAAAAATTACTATCCGCAACAGAGGAAATTTTGGGGCGAGATGTTACCCGTAATGAAAAATTATTCGCAATTTGCGAGCTTTTGGAGGATGAAGTACCCACTTTCAACTGGGTTGGGTTTTATTTAGCTGATCCTGATGGAAAGAAAGAACTTGTTCTTGGCCCTTTTGTTGGCGCAAGTACCGATCATAATCGCATCCCTTTTGGAAAAGGAATCTGTGGGCAAGTAGCTGTTTCTCACGAGACTTTTGTAGCACAAGATGTTCACTCTCAAGAAAACTATCTTTCTTGCAGTATTGATGTTCAATCTGAAATAGTGGTCCCGATTATGGTGGGTAATGAATTTGTTGCTCAACTAGATATAGATTCTCACACAAAAGATTCTATTACAGAAGAACAACAAGAAACGCTGGAAGAAATCTGCGATTTACTTGCAGATGAATTTTAACCCTAATATTTGATTCTATGAGCTCATACGCTTTAACTGATGAAATGGCTATAGACGTGCTTATATTTTGGATCGAAAGCACCGATGGAAGTATTTCTTTTTCAGAACAAGATGCTGTAAAACGTGTTCTTACGAACATGAACTATACGCTTGATACCTATCATAAAACATTAAATCAAATAGGTGCCATGAGCACCGATCATGTTCAAGAACTTGTTAATGAAGCTATTGTTTATATCCGTTCAAATTTTAGTGACGATGGAAAAAAGCTTACCTATAGCCTTCTAGATACCATTGCTAATTGCGAAGGTAAAATGTCTGCTAAACAAACAGCTAAGTTTGATCGACTAAAAAAAGAATTTGGTGTTTAATCTCGAAGAAGTGTTGAATTTAAATTTTCCAAGCTTCCTAATTGATACGTTATCTCATCATCCACTCCGTCTTCTATATAATCTATAAACACGTTACGAGGGTATCCTGTTTCTGAATCGTACGTGCCCTTCATTTCATACGCATTTAAAGAGGCTTCTTTTAGTTTCTCAAAGAGTTTGTCGATCGTAATAAAATAATCAGTATATAAATCGATCATTTTTACTTCTTCTTCTCCTTGTACAATAGTCGCATCCTCAAGAGTTACTGGATCTAGTACAGCAAACACTGTGTCTGCTTGAACAACAACCTTAAGCTCTCCAAAATATGGGCAAAAACAGCTCTGCAGATAGTTATACGCGTAATTGGACGTCTTATTAGAACCCCATGTTTTTTCAGCTTTCGCTAACTTTTTTATTTCATCTCTTGAAACCCCATCATTGGTACAGCCATGTATCATAACGGAAAGTAAAATGGTAGTGATAAAAATTTTTGTTTTCATTTTTTCTTATTGGTTTCAAGACTTCAAAAATTCTTTCTTTTGCCGTAAAAAAAATACTCGCATGTTGATGCTATCTGATTGCTGAAATTAGTTCCTGGTTTTATGGATTAGTTCTCTGTAGTAATTCTAACTATTTCTTCCATTCCCAAATCCTCAACATGTAAATTAACTGCATGATTAACCCGCAGGCCAAATAATCCATCAGTAGTCAAGCTTACATCTCCAGTTGTTACTCCCATTACCATTTGATCATTTATATAGAAGTCTACCGTGTTTGCCCAAACTTTAACAGAAAGCTTATTTAATGCCGTTTCTTCTGAGCCCGCTTTATACTTTACAATGGATTCACTTGCAATCCAGTTTGTAATGTTTTCCGTTTCTGTTCCTTTTCGAGATTTGATTAAGTAATCTCCTGTATTCCTTATGAGAAAATAGATGTACTCCTGACCATCCCCCTTAAGATCACTTCCGCCAAAGAACAATCCAAAACCTTCTCTGTCTCTGCCTTTCGTATCAAAAAGATGTATGGAAGTGCTAACTGTATAATCTCCCTCAACATTGTTTTCAGGATGCCAGAAAATTGCTCTAGGACCTGTAGTTATGTGCCAACCTGGAGTCATGTTCACAAAATAGATATCTCCAGAATCTGGGTCAGAACTTATAACCAAATTTTCTTGGGGGCGATCTAAACGGACTTCCCAACCTTCTGGTACCTTTAAATTTTCACCTTGTGCAACTTTCGGGTCGGGCATTCCTTGTGCAAATAGTATTGGTGAGACTATCAGTATTAGAATTAATGTTGATATAATTTTTTTCATGATTTTCTCCAATTATTAAACAGAACAAATTTCAACACCTTGTTTTAGGGAATCAAATACATCCTCATTGGTTGGGATAAATTCCTGAGCTACAAACCCATCAAAGCCTGTTTCTGAGATTGCTTCCATAATCGCTTTATAGTTTAGCTCTTGAGTTTCATCAATTTCATTTCTGCCGGGAACTCCTCCAGTATGAAAGTGTGCGATGTAATCTATATTATCTCGAATTGTTCTAATCACGTCTCCTTCCATAATCTGCATATGATAGATATCATATAGAAGTTTGAAGTTATCTAACCCTAATTTATTACAAAGTGCAACTCCCCAAGAAGTATGATCACATTGATATCCAGCATGATCCACTTTTGAATTCAATAACTCCATCACAATTTTTAGGTTGTACTCTTGCGCCTTTTTTACAACTGGTTCTAAACCTACCGCACAATTCTCAATTCCTTGCTCTTCCGTTAAACCATCAAATCTATTCCCCGAAAAACAGATAATATTTGTAATTCCAAGGTCAGCTATTTTTGGAATTAGCTCAAAATATTCTTTTTGAAGTTTTTCATGGTATGTTGGATTATTAAATCCTTCAGTTAAATTTAAAGGAACCTGATTAGCCATACCACATGTTAGCCCATATTTTTGAGCGGTTTCAATTTCTGGTGGATTTAACAGTTCAATAGATTCGATACCTATTTCAACGGCAAACTCACAAAGTTCTTCTAATGATTTACCATTATAGGGCCATCTACATACTGAATGTTTAAATGATTGAAGAAATTTCTTTTTTGGGGCTTTTATGTCGCCATCCGAAAGTCTGAACGCACTTGCAACAGAAACCCCAGCAATCCCTTTTAAAGCATCTTTTCTTGAAATTTTCATACTATTAATTTTTTACACCTAACATTGTCATTATTGGAAGCGATTTTCTATAATCCATCTATTAATAAAATACTTTTATTTTATTAGCACTCAAGAATCTATTTTAAAATTTCTTATGCATCTTAATCTTAAAGCAAAACAAGATAATACCTATGACGCAATAGTTGTAGGAAGTGGAATTAGTGGCGGTTGGGCTGCGAAAGAACTTACCGAAAAAGGGCTGAAAACCTTAGTTCTAGAACGGGGTCGACAAGTTGAACATATTAAAGATTATCCTACACATTCCACTCCGCCTTGGGAACTACCTTTTGACAATCAGGTCCCCCCTGAAGAAATGAAGCACTATGAGAAACAAAAAAGAACGGGCTATACTATTCGTCAAGCTACTAAACATTGGTGGGTAAAAGACGATGAAAATCCATACACCGAAGTAAAACGTTTTGATTGGATGCGCGGATATCATGTCGGTGGTCGTTCATTAATGTGGGGACGACAATCGTATCGTTGGAGCGATTTGGACTTCGAAGCTAATTCTAAAGATGGGCATGGAGTTGACTGGCCTATTAGATATAAAGATATCGCACCTTGGTATGATTATGTAGAGAAGCATGCAGGGATAAGTGGCCGAAAAGAAGGGTTATCTCAATTACCAGATGGTGAATTTCTGCCCCCTATGGAGTATTACTGTGTGGAAAAAGAAGTGAAAAAGCGAATAGAAGCCAAATATAAAGATCGGATGATGACTATTGGTCGCGTGGCTAATATCACAACTCCACACAAAGGTCGAGCAGGTTGTCAGTACAGAAATATGTGTTCACAAGGGTGCCCTTTTAGTGGATACTTTAGCAGTCAATCTTCAACCTTGCCTCCGGCAATGGCAACAGGAAACTTGACTCTTCGACCAGACTCTATTGTTACTGAAGTTATTTATGATCCCGAAACTAAAAAAGCAAAGGGCGTACGTGTTCTAGACTCTGAAACCTTAGAAACTGTCGAGTATTACGCTAAAATTGTTTTCCTTAATGCATCTACAGTAGGTAGTACTTGGATTTTATTGAATTCTACAGAGCATTTTGCAAATGGAATGGGAAATGGATCTGGCGAACTTGGTCATAATATGATGGATCATCATTTAGGGGTTGGTGCTTCTGGTACTTATGAAGGATTTGAGGATATGTATTATTATGGACGCCGACCAAATGGTATTTATATCCCAAGATTTCGAAACGTATCTAGCAAACATCCTGATTTTGTACGCGGCTATGGTTATCAAGGTGGAGCAGGAAGAAATGGTTGGAAAAAAAATGTTGCCGAACTAAGTATCGGAGCGGCTTTAAAAGAAGAAGTAAACGAACCAGGTACCTGGAGCTTTGGTATGGGTGGTTTTGGTGAGTGGTTACCATACCATGAGAATAAGATGTATCTGACTAACGATGTCAAAGATATCTATGGACTACCAACGATTGTTTTCGATGTAGCTGCGTTCGAAAATGAATATAAAATGCGCGAAGATATGGTGAATACAGGTGCTGAAATGCTTGAAGCGGCTGGTCTAAAAAATGTCCGCAAATGGAATAACGAACCCTCTCCTGGGCTTGGAATTCATGAAATGGGAACTGCCCGAATGGGTAAAGATCCTAAAACTTCAGTTTTGAATAAATGGAATCAAGTTCACGAAGTGAAAAATGTATTTGTAACTGATGGTGCTGCTATGACTTCTGCTGCATGCGTTAATCCATCCCTAACATATATGGCGCTTACTGCACGAGCTGCTAATTTTGCTGTTGAAGAATTGAAAAAAGGAAATCTATAAGCCATGAACGAATCATCTAAAACCCTTATCAATAGAAAAGAAGCTTTAAAGCGCGTCTCATATTTACTTGGTGGAGTTGTAAGCGCACCAACGGTTCTAGGCTTCTTAAATGGCTGTACCGCAAGCCAAGCTCCTATTAAAAATTTTAGTCCAGATCAGATAAAGTTTCTGAGTCAGGTTTCTGATATAATCATTCCAGCTACAGATACTCCAAGCGCATCTGAAGTAGGCGTTCCAAAATTTATGGACGATATGATTTTCACTATTTGGGAGCACGATGACCGCAAAAACTTCCTTGATTCTATGACTGCTTTCCAAAAGAAAGCACAATCTGATCTTGGTATGTCTTTTACTGAAGCCTCTGAACAAGATCGAACCGATTATATCACAAAAGAACATGACGCTGTTTTTGGCGGAAATGTAAATTGGGATGCTCCACGTCCTTTTATCTGGATGATGAAAGAACAAACCATTGCGGGATATTTTTCTACTGAAGCAGGAATGACACAGGTTCTTCAATATGATCTTGTCCCTGGAAGATGGGATGCTTGTATCACTTTTGAAGAGGCTGGTGGAAAAGTTTGGGCTGGTTAACAACTTCATGACCTCTTCATATAGTTTGACTTATATGCTACTATGATTTAAGCCTGAAGTGCTTTTATTGCCACTAATTAACTAAGTGAGGTTTTATTATGGCTAAAAAAGTTTCCCAAATAATTGAAGAACAGATCCAATTCTGGAGATTAAAAAATGATCGCTCAGCCATTGTTCATTCTCCGTTAAAAAAATTACCCATTATTACCGTTTCTAGAGAGTTCGGTGCAAAGGGCGCCGTTCTTGCAACTGTGTTAGGTGATAAACTAGGCTTTAAAGTTTGGGATAAAGACCTTTTAGAAATAATTAGTAAGAAACTGGGTAGTAATAATGAGTATATGCAATCCATAGATGAAAATAGGCGCACTATGCTTGAGGATACAATTTTTGGGTTTATGCGTCATAAAGGAACCAACCTTAACTATTTTATTTATCTAGTTAAAGCTATTCGAAAAATTGAGGATATTGGAAATTCAATAATTGTAGGTAGAGGTGCGAACTTTATTTGTAAGCAAAAAAATTCTTTTCATATTCGAATTGTAAGCCCTTTAGTACAACGAGTTGAAGATTATGCAAAAAAAGAGGGTATTAGTAAAAAGAAATCTCGTTCTATTATTCTTCAAAAAGATGCCGAAAGGGCAACATTTACAAAACAAAATTTCAATCAGGATATTGATATTGCCAGTAACTACGATTTAGTTATCAACTCAGCTTCATTTCCTCTAGAAACAATCGCTGAGATAGTAAATACTGCATATGCCTGTAAAATAATGAGTAGGGAAAAGGTCTTAACCAAGTAAAATTAATATTTTACCTGCCCATAATATTATCCTTATACAAACATTTCTTGTAAAGTAGAAAGCACTTGACTTCTTACTCTTGAACTAATTACGCTGCAAGCATAATCTAATTTTACAACCAATCTACAATATCATCTTTGTGCTCAACTTTTACATACTCTTCAAAAAGTTGATGGAGGGTAGAGTCTCTCTGAAGTTCTCTTCTGCTTATAGAATCAAGGTAAGCAATGATAAGTCCTTCGTGAAGAATGGCAATATCATCACATAGAGTTTCAACCACTTCTAAAATATGACTAGTTATAATAATGGTAACCCCTTTTGCCTTTAACTTTCTGATAACGGTCTTCATTCGGTCTATGGAGATTACATCTACTGCTTCAAAAGGCTCATCGAGAAGTAACACTTTTGGTTCAACTAGAACAGCGGTTACAAAAGCTAGCTTTTTACGACTTCCTGATGAAAGTTTATTCACTTTAATTTTGGCAAAGTCTTTAATCTCGAAAAAATCGAGCAGTGAATACGCCCGCTCTAATAATCCTTTTTTATCGATATCGTAGATGTCGCACACATACTCAATAAACTCAAGACTGCTGAATTGCTCGAATAAAAGAGGGGGTTGCAATACGGAAGAAAGGTCTCGTTTTATTGCTAATTCATTTTCAGAATTTAACGGTAGACCAATAATTTCAATGTCTCCATCTTCAAAACTTAATAAACCAGTAAGTACGCCAATTAATGTGCTTTTTCCTGCGCCATTCGGCCCAATAAGGCCAAAAATTGTTCCTTCAGGAACATCAAGGTTTAAATCTTTGAGAACGGTTTTGTCTTCGTAGCTTTTTACTAAACCTGTTATTGAAATTGCATTAGCCATTCGCTTTTCTCTTCGTGTAATATCTTATTGCGTATAAAATAGTGAATATTCCATAGCCTAATAAGGCAACTTGTAGGTTCGTCATATTGGCAAAGGCAATGAATTCACGATCTCCCCGAATAAACTCTAGTGCAAACCTAAGAAGGGCGTAGCCACCGGTGTGAATAAAAAAGATAAGGGGAGATTTCTTGTCAGAGTTCCAGATTTTATGAAATACCCAAAGTATAATCCCCATCAGTACTAAATCCCCAAACATTTCGTAAAGTTGAGTTGGATGAAGCGCGGCACTTACTGTAGAAGCTTGTTCAACTAATCCATTTTGATAGGACCATTGCCATGCAGAACTGGAGATTCCATAGTCTTTCTCAAAAGCAGGCACGGTTGTACCATAGCGCGGAAAATGAACACCAAAAATAGAATTTGTAGCAGTTCCGTGTGCATCTCCGTTCAAGAAACAACCAATGCGGCCAACTGCTTGCCCTAATAATAGACCTGGGGAAATCAATGAAAAATATTCGAAATAGTTCATTTTTTTTCGGCGAGTGAACAACAAACCTCCAAGCATACCGCCAACAAGTCCACCTGTAATACTATTTCCAGCGCCAGAAAGACTCAAAATAACCGCAGGGTTTTCAAGGAATAAATCGAGGTTCCAAAAAAGATAATGGGAAAGTCTAGCGCCAATTAATGCGCCGATAATAGACCAGGTAACAAGGCCATCAAAAAGCTCAACTTTACCGCCGAATTTTTTTACTCTCAAGTAACATACATACACCCCAAGGGCTATCGAGATGAGGAAATAAATTCCTTCATAAAAATAGATTTCGTTAAATCCCAGATTTAGATGAATTGGAAGCATAGAATCAGATTATTGAATTTGGAAGCCAAAGGTACTAATTATAGTTCACTCCAAATATTCATGAGTATTCTTTTTTTGAAAAGATTTACAAGTACATCCATATGTTGCCATAAATAGATGCCAATAATAACAATTACCGTACTCATAATTGTTATTCGATACCATTCTAGTCCTTCAAGCGGAACATATACTAAATAACCAATCGCGAAAATCGAGAATGATATAGCAAACGTTACTTTTTGAGGAATGATAGGATGCTTATAACTAAATGATGAGTAAATCGCTTTTTGATATTGATAGTAAGAGCTCCATATGAAAAGCAGCATAAAACACAAAAACATAAAGGTGTTGGCAACAAAGATTTTGAATACTTCACCAATTTCAGGAATCACCAAAAGCTCGAATATGGTAATCCCATAAAACACTAATAGTGGGAGTATAATAACCCCTAAAAATCGTTCTTTGAGTTGCTTCTCTAAACTGATTGGGAATTGAAGGTGTAGTAGGAGTTCTCTGTTTTCGTATCCATACATATTTGCCATTCCCATAGCCAGCAATGCAATCGGTATGCCTCCAAGAATGGTTGGAATAGCTATCGTCTTTGCAATTTCATAATCCACATTCAGTAATAGAGGCACATACACAATTGGGATAATGGCAAGTGTTAGCACCTGTAGTTTATTATATGGATGAATCATCACATAGTAGTAATACTTTCCTGCATTTTTACCCAGAACTTTCTTTAACATCTCCCAGAGTTTACTACTAGCTTCTTCTACTTTTCGAAGCGCTGGACGATGAAGTCCGTAACACGTTTTGTTGAAGTGATCGATCAAAATTAGACCAATTAAAATCCCACAGAAAACAAAGAAAATGACTGCATTTCCGAACCCATAATTCGTTTTAGCAGCTTGAATCAATAATCCACCGGGTAACCATTCAAGTACGCCATTTATATTTTCAATCTTTGGAATAATTTTATAAAGAAGTTCTGTTTTATTTTCTGAAGCAAGTGTTATTAGTTGGAATAAGGAGAAAACGAAAATCAAAAATCCTGTTACCACTGCTATAAATCGTTGCTCAACAATTTGAATAAATCGATGTTTGATAGAATAAATGAGTACATAATTTAAAAATACAGCCACAAATACCACGGGCACTTGATAGAACTCACGAACCTGAATCATCAAGAAAACAATCCAAGTAAAATTGTAGATAATGTTTACAGGGTGGCAAAACCCTATTACCATTAAGTATTTAGCAAGACGCTTTAATGGAAAACCAAAGCCCAACAATTTCCGATTCTCTTCAATATTTAAAAGTCGGAGGTTGGTGAAGGAAAAGTGCATCACCCAATAGGTGTTAGCAAACACAAGTAGAATAAACGTATACACTTTTGGGGTAAGCCAAGGCATCTGCATTTTCATCCAAGGATCGGTATCCATCAAAACCACAACTACCGCAGTACCGATTAGGTTGACTAGCATCACACCCAAAAACATTATATACCCTACCATTAACAGTAACTGAAAACGGTTCAGGTTGGAGATAAAGATTCTCCAGTTTAAAACAAGTAGGCGTGAAAACATTCGCTTAAAATAATAGTGTTTTGCTAAGAATGAGCTTAGAAAGCTGTAATAATTACAAAAAAGGGTAATTTTTAGCTTATGTACTCTTTCAGATATTTACCAGTATAACTTTTTTCTACTTCTATTATGTCTTCTGGAGTACCTTCGGCTACAATTTGTCCGCCGCCAAATCCCCCTTCAGGTCCAACATCAATAAGCCAATCTGCACATTTTATAACATCTAAATTATGCTCAATAATAATTACAGAATGACCTGCTACAACCAATTCATTAAACGCATCTAAAAGCTTAGCAACATCTTCAAAATGAAGACCGGTTGTTGGCTCATCGAAGAAATAAACGGTGTGATCTGTATTTTTTTTGCTTAAAAAACGAGCCAACTTTACCCGTTGAGCTTCCCCACCAGAAAGTGTTGTAGCACTTTGACCAAGTTTCAAATATCCAAGACCAACATCTTCAAGGGGTTGTAGTTTATTGATGATCGTGTTTTCATCAACAAAGAACTCTATCGCTTCAGAAATCGGCATTTCAAGTACATTATGGATGCTTTGACCCCGATATTTCACATTCAGAATATCTTTCCTAAATCTTGAGCCATTACAAACCTCACAGGTAAGTTCAATATCTGCCATAAACTGCATTTCGATTTTTTGAACGCCTTCACCTTGGCAGGTTTCACATCTTCCTCCTGGCACATTAAATGAGAAGTGACCAGGAGTATAACCCATAATTTTAGCCTGACGTGTATTAGCAAATACATCTCTAATTCCATCAAATGCTTTCGTGTAGGTAGCAGGATTTGATCGGGAAGAACGACCAATCGGGCTTTGATCAACCATCTCTACATTATGGATGCTGCTCATTCCTGAAAGATCTCTAAAACGACCTACTTTTTGATTATAAGAACCAATATGCTTTCGAATACCACCATACAGCGTATCATGAACTAAGGTGGATTTTCCAGAACCCGAAACTCCAGTAACTACAGTGAGAAGACCTAGAGGAAATTCTACATCCACATTTTTAAGATTGTGTTCACTTGCTCCCTTTAGAGAAAGGACTTTTCCGTTACCTTTTCTTCTTTTTTTAGGGGTTTCAATTTCCTTACGGCGACTCAAAAACTTTCCTGTTAATGAATCTGCTTTTAATAGCTCGCTATAAGTACCATGAAAAACCACTTCACCGCCATGCACACCTGCAAAAGGTCCGATATCGATTATATTATCTGCAGATTTCATCATCTCGGGATCGTGTTCTACAACAAGCACCGTGTTCCCAATATCCCGTAGTGATTCCAATATTTTGATTAATCTATCATTATCTCTTGGATGAAGGCCAATTGTTGGCTCATCAAGTACATACATGCTTCCAATTAACGAGCTGCCCAAAGCATTCGCCAAACTAATACGTTGAGATTCTCCACCACTCAAAGTATTTGCTAAACGATCTAAGGTGAGGTAATCCAGTCCGACTTCATCTAAATATTTAAGGCGTTTTTGAATTTCATATAAAATTTGTCCTGCTACTTCTTTCTCGAAATCGGTGAGTTCGAGCTTATCAAAATATTCACGAGCATGACCAATAGTAAGCTCCGAAACTTCTCCAACATGCATGTTTCCAACTTTTACATAGTGTGAATCCTTTCGAACTCGATAGCCTTCACATTCAGGACATCGGCTATATCCTCGATAGCGCGAGTACAAGACGCGCATATGTACTTTATAGGTTTGAGTTTTGATTTCATCAAAGAACTTCCAGATTCCGATATACTCATCTTTCCCTTTCCAAATGATCTTTTTGACTTCTTTTGAAAGCTCAGAATAGGGAACGTCAATTGGAATTTTCTCTTTGGCAGCTACTCTGATTAAATCTTTAAGATGAGCGCTAAATTTAGGAGAATCAAAAGGAGCTATGGCATTATTTCTAATACTTCGATCATGATCTGGAATCACCAAATCTTCATCAATGCCAGCAACACGTCCAAAACCTTCACATTTTGGGCAAGCCCCAAAAGGATTGTTAAACGAAAACATTTGTGGAGTCGGCTCAGCAAACTCCATTCCATCCATTTCAAAACGTTCGCTAAAAGGTAATTCTTCGCCGCCTCTCATTTTAATTGAACTTCGTCCAGCGCCTTCTCTAAACGCAGTTTCTAGAGAATCTGCAATTCTTGTAATCGTAGCTTCATCATCCTTTAACACCAGCCGATCTACAAGAACTCGATACTGATCTGCCTTAAATTTCTTGAGATCTGGCTCTTCCGTTGTTAGGTCAAGTATGCTTTCGTCGCTTAGCTTCAGTAACCTGTTTAAACCTTTCTCTTTAAGTACCTTAAGTTCTTCGCCTACTTTCTTTTTGTCGTGGGTTGGAATCGGAAAAAGCACATAAAATCGCTCGCCTTCTTTCTGGGTTTTAAACAGCTCTTCAATCGCCGTTCTTGGGGAATCTTTTTTTACACGTCTTCCTGAAATTGGAGAATAGGTAACGCCAACTCTGGCAAACAACAATCGAAGGTAGTCATAAATTTCTGTTGTTGTACCTACGGTAGATCGCGGATTATTACTTGTGGTTTTTTGTTGTATCGCCATAGCTGGGGAAATGCCCTGCATAAAATCGACATCCGGTTTATCCATTCGTTCTAAAAACTGGCGCGCATAACTTGAAAGGCTTTCCACATATCGGCGTTGACCTTCAGCGTAAATGGTATCAAAAGCGAGGCTTGATTTTCCAGATCCTGAAACACCCGTAACAACTGTAAGTTTATTTCGGGGAATCTCTACATCAATATTTTTAAGATTATGCGTACGAGCACCCTTTATAACAATCGGTCGATCTTTGCTGATCAATGAAGATGTTGAGATACCTTTTTTCGTGTTCGCCATGCTTTATTTTTTGGAAATTTCCGAATCAAGAATATACAGCTTTAAAGCTATCTTCCCGAGAGAGTTTGCTTAAAAATTTTCTCGCCGTATTAGTTCCATATCTTTTAGTTTATAGGATTTCCCTAAATAAAATGAATACGTCTTAAACATTTCTTATTCGTACATTTTCTCTCCCTAATGTTAATCACATGATCATCAGTATGTATACAAACGACTTTTATAGAACTCAATTTT
This sequence comes from uncultured Balneolaceae bacterium, assembly GCA_963974345.1. GTDB lineage: Bacteria > Bacteroidota > Rhodothermia > Balneolales > Balneolaceae > RHLJ01. The sequence continues at coordinate 180,588 of CAXBBW010000006.1, forward strand.
CATCTAACCTAGATGTACTCAAAAAAATGGTACACGATGTGGATCATAAACTTTTGAATACCGTTCCTGCTCCCGGAAAATGGTGCATAGGTGAAGTTATAGACCATCTCTTAATCATTGGCGGAAGATATCTTGAGGTATTAGAGGCAAAGCTGAACGATCGACCTGAATCTCTCCGCAAAGGGAGCGGCCCATATTCACATTCTTTCTTAATTCGGTTATTTATAAAAGTGGTAAGTCCTGAGTATAAGCGGAAAACACCAACTATTGCCCCCTTCAAACCGCACGATCACAAGAACTTTGATAAGAATACTTTGTTAAGTGATTTTGAGTCTTTGAATAAACGCTTTCTAGCATTGATTGATATTGCAGATGAATATGAACTTGATCTTGGAAAGATAAAAGTTGGCAACCCGATTTACCCTATTTGGAAAATGAGCATAAGTGGATGTTTAGCGATTAATGAAGCGCATCAAAGAAGGCATTTTGGGCAGATTGAGAGGGTTTTGGAAGCTAATCAAGAATAACACTTCAATAGCTTTTGATAAACATTATAACCTATTCGCTATCCTTCAATTTTTAGGTGTTATTTGATAAGCATCATTTTCTTTGTTTCTACAAATGCACCTGCCTCAATTCGGTAAATATAAATGCCACTGGAAAGGTTTCGTGCATCGAATATTAAATCATGAAAACCGGCTGCTTTTTGCCCATCAAATAGTTGGGTTACCATTTGTCCGATTGAGTTAAAGACAGAGATTCTTACGTTTGATGAAACCGGCAGACCGAATCTAATAGTTGTTGATGGGTTAAACGGGTTTGGATAATTTTGGTTTAGTTCGAATTTGGATGGTACGGATTGTTCATTTTCATTAGAAACTACTGTACCTATAAAAATTGTCTGTGAAGACTCTGACGATAATCCCCCATTATCTGTAATTGTTAACGTAACTTCGAAGCTACCTACTTCGGAATAAGTATGCTCCGGATTTTGATTAGTGCTCGAACTCCCATCACCAAAATCCCAATTCCATCTTACTACTCCGCCGTCGATTTTATCCTTATTGTCATTAGAATTGTCATTAAAAGATATCGTGTTGTTATTACCTGTAACCAAAAACTCTGCACTTGGAAAATCATTAACGGGAGAAAAAGTAATTACCGATGAATCTGTTCTAGAGGCACCATCAGTATCTGTTGCTGTAATTATCATGGTTTCTTGTCCCCACCAATCCTGAGGAGCAGAAATAGACATCGTTCCTAATTCTGCATCAATACTTGTCATTATTTTTGATGTGGGGTGCACAAAAAGAGAAAGGTCATCGACATCGTCTCTGTCATCTGCCAACACTTTATGAAGCCCAAAAGAGAAATCAGAATCTTCAAAAGTTGTGATTTCGAGTGGCATTAGGATAAATGGGGCTGAGTTTGTGTCAACCTGTGCCTCTATATTAAGATAAATCGATTGCTCAAAAATAGTTCCTTCTTTTGAAGTAACGCGATAAACAAGCTGATCTCTGCCCACATATTCTGAAATAGGGCGATAAATAATTTTAGTTCTCGAAAGGCTAATATCCGCTGTGCCGAAGTTTCCGTTAGTCACTCCAGATACAACTGCGGGTAACTCAGAAGATATGAAGGAATCGTTTTCGAGTGGCTCAATAACTATCGAAGTCCCTGACGAAAGAGATACTGAGTCAGGATTCATGGTAACTGGACCTGCATCTAAAATTGTAATATCAATGATAGATGAACTCAGAGTATCTCCTGATTCAGAAACCAAAAAGTATTCCTTTTGATAATTCCCAGTTATCCCTGAAGTAGGCAAAAAAGCTACTAAAGTATCTTGAACAACAACCTCATTCCCTAATCCTGCAGGTTGTTCAAGATGAATAGCTACTTTATTACCAAATCGGAAATCGTTTTTTAGGATGTCCAACGTATCAGAAAAAGCCGATGAAACGAGTAAAACGTCCTTCACAGCGATTACTTTTGTTGCCGCATCTTCGTAAGTGAAATCATTAAAGAATGGAGTCTCTAGCACTTTCTCCTTTAACCCATTACCATCTGAGTCAGATACAATATCATTCAAAAAAGTGACTCGATTTTCTGTCGAGTCTAGCTCTTCGATAAAAGTAGACCCATTAGATTTATTTAGTACGAATCGGTAAAAAATGGAGTCTTCTATTCCAACATCATAAAAAGGAATCGTAGCCGAATAAACGCTATCCCGATTATGAGAAAGATAATTTCTTTCGTGATCCCAATCATTAAACTCTCCAATTACAGAAACACGATCTATGACTGGATCAAATTCTTCAAATTTCTCAAATGGTCCCATGTCAACTGAGAATATAACTTCTGCGCTCGTTTCATTTAGGCTTCCTGTAAACACATGTTTTTGTACAGCAGGGAATTCTTCGTTGAAGCTCCCTAAGTAAACTGTTTTTCCATCACTCGTAAAATCGATCCCTCGGGGTCGACCTAAACTTAACATGTTGTCACTTTCCGCCCAACTTACACTGTCTGTAGGAATAGGGTTTTCTGAAAGATCGCTATCAACATTGAAAGCATACCAAGTTTTATTAGTCCAGTTTGTTTCTTTTTCTAAAAACAAATTTGGAGGGTCGTTTAAACTTCCTGAGCTCAACCAAAGATCTCCTGTTACTGGATGAATGGTCATAGACTCTGATGAAAACCCTTTCAATATAGTATCTGGAACTTGCTCGAAGGGACTAAACTCATCGTTTCTCGAGTATCTGTAGACTGCACGATTTGTCCATCCTGTCCAAAAAATTGTACTTCCATCTGGAGTGACCTCAAAATCTCTTGAAAAGCTTCCTGTCAATGTGAATAGCTCTTCGGGGTTCTCCAAATTTGAATCGAGCCTAACCATCGGTGCATCTATAGAAATAACAGAAGAAATATAAATATTTCCTTCTGCATCTGAAGAAGCTTCTGTTATTGCGGGGTTGTCTTGTATAGGTTCTAGATTTCTAGCTAATCCCAATCCTGTTTTATAATCTACTTTAAACAATGAATACCATTGTGAAATTATAATATTTCCTTCGTGGTCTGTAGTAAGACCTCTTCCCGATCTGGTTTCATAACTATCTGATTCCTCATTCCAAAACCTTCCTAAAGTATCCGGAGGAGTAATACCATCTTCATAGGTTATAATTTTTAATGGAGAAAAAGAGGATTGAACACCGTTAGGTTCAAACACATAGATAACGCGTGTAGGCATCACTTCATTAGTTCTAATACCTAAAACACTATCGGTAGCAGCAAAAGGCTGAATCCACACTTTCCCATCAGGGTCTACAGCAAGCCCATGAATTCCCAGTGAATTAAAGGCCTCTTGGTTTGGAAACAATTGAGGGTTAAAGGATTCATCAAGTATCCACTGCGCATTAACAGTGCCGCTTATTGTTAAGATGAACAAAAGAAAACAGAAAAGCTTTTTCATTACAGGAAGTTTTGTTTATTGAAAGCGTTTCAAACTTACTCAAAAAGCCTCTGTAAATAAAGCTTATATGGGTAAAACTAAACTCTGAAATATAAAAAAATGGTTTAAAGAAGTGATTACAAAAATCACTCCCAATCCTCTTTCCAAATTTTCTTACCATCCGTTTTAAAAATGAGTGCTTTATCTCGGCTGGTGAAATAGAGGTCGGTTTCTGTTTCTCGAATTCTTTGTATGGCTTCGGGATGTGGGTGCCTGAACCGATTTCTTTCAGCTAGAGAAACAACGGCTATTTCTGGGGTTACTTCTTTTAGAAAAGCTCTTTCGGAACTGGTTCGGCTACCATGATGACCAACTTTTAAGAAATCGGTATCTAGCAAATCGCCATAGTTTTCTAGTAGTCGTTCTTCTTGATCTTCTCCAGCATCACCCGTAAATAGAAACTCAGATTCTCCATAAATCATATTCAAAACTACGGAATGTTGATTGGGGTCACTGTTGAATTTCTCGCCTTCGGGACCAAGAACTAAGATCAACAAAGCAGGATCTATTTTTATTTGCTCTCCGGCTTTTACGGATTTTACTTCTATTCCTTTTGATCGGGCAAGTTCTAGGTAATTTTTGTATAAGTTTGATTCATATTCGTAGCCCGAGTTAATTATTTTTTCGATTTCAATTCCCTCAATTAAACTCAAAATCCCACCAATATGGTCAGCGTGTGGATGGCTTAGTATTACGGCATCTAGTTTTTCTATTCCTGTTTCTGTAAGATGTGGAAGAAGTATTGATTCTCCGCTGTTGAAACCTGGACTCCAAATGCCAGCATCAATCAAAATATGCTTTCCATTTGGGGATTGAACAAGGGCGGCATCACCTTGACCAACATCAAAAATTGTGACTTTTAAAACTGGTTTCTCAAATTTGTTAATCGTTGATTCTACTTGAATCAAGCCAAAAAGAAAAAGCGTAACTACAAGCCATTTCCATCTTATTTGAGGTGTTCTCCAGCTTGCGATAAAGAAGATAAATGCTATCCAAAATGGAAATAGAAGAAGACTAGGTAAACTTGCCTTCATCCAAGCCCAATCTAAGTTTGAAGAGAATAGTACAAATGAGTTCATCGCGACAAGAAAAAGATTAGCTGGAATATTTAGTAAAATTCCAATGACGGGCATAAAACTAGAGATGAAAAGACAAAACAATGCAAACGGAACAAGAATGCCAAGCAACGGGACAAATAGCGCATTTGCAACTGGGCTGATTAGAGAGACTTCCCCAAAATAAAATACTTGAACTGGATATAATCCAAGTTGTACTACAATTGAGACGATAACTACCATTAGTGGCTTTGCATACCAACGAAGTCGAAGCCAATATGGAAGTGCGTTTTGGATAATTGGCAATACAAGAAGTATGATAAGCACCGCAGAAAATGAAAGCTGAAAGCCAACTTCAAAAAGCTGAACTGGATTTATTATTAGTAAAGCTATCGCTGCTACACCCGTCAGATTTATAGAATTCGGTGATCGGTTAAAGAGTTTTCCGAAGGTGAAAAGTCCGGCCATTACCGAGGCACGAATTACAGATGCTGAAAATCCAGTGAGCCCAGCATAGCCGTACAGTATTAGAAGCAAGATGATCAGTCCAAAAACTCTTCCATATTTCTTCGACCAAAAGAATGGTATTATAAACCAAAAGGGCGCTATGATAAAGCCAACATGTAATCCTGAAACAGCCATAATATGGGATAATCCCGCCCGTGCAAATGCTTGCTTTGATGCTCCTTCCAAATCTTGCTTATATCCAAGAAGTAATGCTTTTGCTATAGGAGCGGTGTCGTTATCAAAGTTCTTATCAACTAGCTTTAACGCCCTAATGCGCCACCAATTCCAGGATAACATACTCGTATTTGGCTTGCTTTCTCTCAAACTATCTAGTCGGATTTGAACGTTGATGTCTCGTCTCTCGAGGTAGGATTTATAATCGAATTGATATGGGTTTCTTTTCTCAGAGATTGGAATAATGGTTCCGTTAAATACAATCTCAGTTCCTTGCTGAAAATCAGCTTTTTCTTCTATCAAGACTCTAGCTCGAAAAGAATTACTGGACTTTATATTAGGTGAAATCGTTACTTCATTGACCGTAACATCTGCTCTTAAGTTTCCTTCTGAGTTTCTACTTAAACTTTCAATGGTTCCAGCAAAAACCATCTCTTCCCACGGTGAAGCTTTTGCGAGCTGAATAATGAGAGGCTCCTCTTTTTGCTCATGAATCTGGTAACGCACCCATCCAAAAAGTAAAACGATGAATAAAAAGAATCCTATGAGGATGCGAGAAATATTGATACTCAGCAGCTTTTCATTTCTCCATTCAAGAAAAAGGAAGAATAGAATGGTTCCTCCAAAAAGAATGCTCAAAACGAGAAGCTTTATTCCAAACCATTTCCCCGCAAGAATACCCACAATCAAAAGCAGAGCGATCCTTATTGCTGGGTATTGTGCAAATGGAAAATGATATGTTAGTTTAGACGACACATAGAGTCAGACCGCTTTCTTCCCTATTCCTTACAAAAAAGTTTATAACTCAGGTAGATTGACAGATGGGTTATCCAGTATTAGAACCCAATCGTTTCCCTTCCCAGATGTTGGAGGAATAAAAGACGAGCCATTCTCTGGAAAATTCGCTGCTCTTACCGTTCCATCTCTTGGATCAAACCAAAAAGCGTCTATCGAATCTCCCATTTTTGATAAATCCACGGGGATCAGTTGACCTACTGAAGCATAAAAAATACAGAACGATTGATCATTCGCTTGAGCTGCTAAAATATAGGTGCTTCCTTTTGGATTATCCCCAAGAATTAATGTTTGATCAGGAACGAGTTTATTGAAGGGGCGTTTTGTAAAAAGCTCATGAACATGTCTCATATCATTTGCCCCCGGTCGATCTAAAGATTTCTTCCAATCAAATAGCGCCGGTATAGCAACTTCTCCGCCTTTCCGAAACATTTGCCAAACAGCATTGTTTCCATAGGTATAGCCAGCTGCGCCAGATAATAAATTCCAATATGCAGAAACGCGAACGTCATCTTCAGTAAAGAATCCTTTTTTGAAGTGCGATTTATCTTTAATCAAATAGTCTTCATCCAATACTCCTCTAGATACTCTTTGCTCCGAAGGTTTACTGAAGTCCATAAACTGCCAAAACTCGATGGCAATATCTTCATAGCCTGGTTCTCCTTCAATTGTAGGTTTGGCTGGAGTTTTTGTCCGATCATTTTCTGCGTATCTATATACACTTTCAAAATGTTTTGAGTGACCGCTTTGGTACATGTTTACATCTAACCAATCCTTATTATGGAAAAATGTTGATGAAGAAGATGCCCCGCGAGGGTGATACGTAATTAGATGAATTCCTCCATCTCCCTTTTTTAACCCTAATGCCATCGCCTCCCATATTTCCATGACATCGTCATTTGCCGGATTTCGATCACCGCCTAAAATCCAGATTATTGGTTTGTCTTTATATCTTTTGCCCAAAAACTCACCGTAAACAGCCGCATTGTTTTTATTAAATATAACGGGTCCAGCCCCAGGATTTTCAGAAAAGACTTTATCTCCCCACGTTGGTAACATCCCAATATAAAGCCCTAATTCTTCTGCTTTATTTACTATAAAATCTACGTGCTTAAGATACGCCTCATTTGGTTTAGTCGGATCTAAATCTATTAATGGAACTTCACCATAGGCATTCGGTTTTCGAAGCCCATCATTCTCTGCTAAAACTACAGCTTGGATTACCGTGAACTTTTTTTCGGCTCTATTTTCGAGATAGTATGTAGCTTCTTCACCATTTAAATCATGAAATAAATCCCACGCTGTATCTCCGATCCATAGAAATGGCTCGCCTGATGTAAATTCAATATACCTGCCGTTTTCATCTATTTTTAAACGCTTCTCATTTCCAGCTGAAGAACATCCAATTAGAAGAAGTGCTACCAGTACGTATTTCATTTTAACCTCATATCAATTTTTTTTGAAAAATGTATAAAATCTGATTTGAAATTTCTTTTAGCCATTTGCATCCTTTTTAATTTAATTCCACCTAACCTAACCAATTTGCTATGTCCGATTCAAAAAAAAGAGCGTTAAATAAACCGTTAAGTAGAAAGAATTTTATAAAGAATCTAAGTTTTGCAAGCGCTGCTTTTTCCATCGTTCCTCGTCATGTTTTAGGTGGACCTGGTTTTATCGCTCCAAGTGATACTTTATACATCGCGGGTATTGGAGCTGGAGGAAAGGGATATAGTGATATGACTGGTTTTGCTGAGCATCCCCAAGCAAAAATTGCATTCTTTTGTGATGTAGATGAGCGCCAAACAGAGCGTGCACGAACTACCTTTCCAGAAGCTAAATTCTATACAGATTATAGAGCGCTTTTAGAAAAAGAGCATAAAAATATTGACGCTGTTAGCGTTTCTACCCCAGACCATATGCATGCTGTACAGACCATGGCAGCAATGCAGTTGGGAAAGCATGTTTATGTTCAAAAACCTCTTACTCATGATATTTATGAAGCCCGCATGTTAACTGAAGCTGCTCAGAAATATAAAGTAGTAACTCAGATGGGTAATCAAGGCGCTTCTGGTGACGGCGTTCGCCAAATGATGGAATGGTATAACGCTGGAATAGTAGGGAATGTTAGCAAAGTGTATGTATGGACGGACCGTCCTGTTTGGCCTCAAGGTATTCCTTGGTCAAAAAATAAAGCTCCTATACCTGCTGGGTTAGATTGGGATTTGTGGCTTGGAACTGCTCCCAAAAAGAACTTTGTAGATAATCTGGTTCCTTTTAATTGGCGTGGTTGGTGGGATTATGGTACTGGTGCACTTGGAGATATGGGTTGTCATTTGATCGAGCCTGCTTTTAGTGTTTTACAACTTGGTTATCCTAATAAGGTAGAATGTAGTGTTGGCTCAGTTTACACAGGGCCATTCCAACGTGGTAGATTCCCAGATAGCTGTCCACCCAGCTCTCATATTGTCCTTAATTTTCCAAAAAACGATACCAGTTCTGACGTAAAGTTGCACTGGATGGATGGGGGAATTCAGCCTGAACGCCCTGAAGAATTAGGTCCTAACGAGATTATGGGAGATGGCGGTAATGGGGTAATTATTATCGGAGACAAAGGAAAGATGATGTGTAGTACGTATGGCGAGAATCCACGATTGTTGCCAACTTCATTAACCGAGCAAACCGAAGTTCCTCAAACAATAGAAAGAGTTCCTGACGGTCATTATCAGCAATGGGTTGCTGGTTGTTTGGCTGGGTATGGAAATACTAAATTAAGTTCCTCTTTTGATATTGCAGGTCCGCTAACCGAAAGTATTTTAATGGGAAATCTAGCTATTCGAAGTTATGATATTCAGGAAAATTATGAGGATAATCAGGGACGAGACAGGACTCGTTATCCCGGACGAAATATTCAGTTGTTATGGGATGGACCAAATATGAAGATCACTAATTTTGAACCAGCTAATCAGTTTGTGAAACGAGAGTACAGACAGGGCTGGAGTTTAGGGGTTTAATAGATCCTCTATATAAAAAGCCCGGACAAATGCCCAGGCTTTAAATTTTACAAATATGGAATTACTTCCTTGAACTGTTCCAAATCATTCCGCCGCTACAGGCGTTGCGGTAACTTTAAAAATCCCTTGTCCAGTTATACCTACATAAATTGTTCCGTCAGGCGCTTGTTTTATACTTCTAACTCGGCCAATTCCTTCAAGCAGCTTTTCTGTTCCTGTTACTTTATCTCCATCAAGTTTTACCAACTCAACATAGTTGAACTTTAATGAGCCAACTAATAAATGCCCTTTCCAATGTGGATATTTATCGGTTGTTACAAAGGTCATTCCAGAAGGCGCAATAGAAGGAACCCAGTACTTAATTGGCTGTTCCATTCCTGCTCTCGCAGTATCCTCTGCAAAAGGTGTTCCATTGTAGTTAATTCCGAAACTTATTATGGGCCAGCCATAATTTTTCCCTGGTTCAATAATATTTATCTCATCGCCACCTTGTGGACCGTGTTCATGCGCCCATATTTTTCCAGTTGCTGGGTTCATTTCCATACCTTGTGGGTTTCTGTGACCGTAAGAATAAATTGCAGTTTTAACTCCTGCTTCGTTCACAAAAGGGTTATCAGAAGGAATAGAACCATCGTCCATTAATCTATAGACCTTCCCACCGTCTTTGGTAATATCCTGTGGGTTTTCATCGCGATTACCTCGGTCACCAATCGAAAAGAAAACAAATCCATTCCTGTCAAATTCTATACGGCCACCATAATGAACCCCTCGGCTTGTGTTGGGCGTAGCTTTATACAATGTCTCTACACTTGTTAATTCATCATTTACTAATTTTCCACGAATTAACGCCGTATTAGCTCCTTCGCCCGTTCCTTTGCTGGACGAGTAAGTAAAATAAATCCAATTATTTTCTTCATAGCTTGGATGAACTTTTACGTCTAAAAAGCCCCCCTGCCCATTCGCATAAATATCATCTGGTAACGTAGAAGAAGGAACTTCTATAAGTTCATCATTTCTATAAACAAATAATTTTCCTCCTCGATCAGTGATCAGCATATCACCATTTGGTAGCCAAGTCATGCCCCAAGGAACTTCAATACCTCCTGTAACCAGCTCGTAAGAGTAGTTCATATCAGGAATTGGAGTTTGCTCTGTTTCTCCTGTAGCAGTGCAACTAATAAGCATTGCTGTAATAATCAGTAAATGTTTCATTTTTCCTTTTTTGTTGAATTTCATCAGTTAAAAATAATTGTCCTGTTATCCGTTACCAAAGTTTTTCTTTGTATATGTTTCCAAACCGCTCTTGAGAGTACTAAAGTTTCCAAATCCCGACCTTTTCTCACTAAGTTTTCCACGCCATCACGGTGGGTTACATGTACAATATCTTGTTCTATAATTGGTCCTTCATCTAAATCTTCCGTTACGTAATGGCTCGTTGCCCCAATGATCTTAACTCCACGCTCAAATGCTGAGTGATAAGGTCTTGCACCTGGAAAAGCAGGAAGAAAAGAATGATGTATATTTATGATCTTATTTCTAAACTCGCTTATAAAATTACCAGACAGAATCTGCATATATCTAGCAAGCACTATTACATCAATGTTATTTTCCTTTAGTAATTCTATCTGCTTTGCTTCTTGCTCTTTTTTATTCTCTTTTGTTATAGGGATATGATAGAAATCAATACCAAATTTCTGTGCGGTTTCACCCGCTTCTTTATGGTTACTAATGATCAAAGGAATATCAACTTCCCATTCTTTGGTTTGCCAACGTGCCAGCACATCAAACAAACAATGCTGTTGCTTAGAAACAAAAAGGGCAAGTTTTAGTCGTTTTTGAGTGAAATATAAGTTCCAATTCATATCGAATGGAATGGCAAGTTCTTCCTTAAAACTCGTCTCTATTTTTTCTTTTTCTAATTCAAAATAGTTTAAATCCCAAGAAACACGCATATAAAACTTTTGCTTTATAGAGTCGGTATGTTGATCTAAATCTAGAATATTACCGCCGTGTTTTAAAATATACTGAGTAACCGCAGCGATAATGCCCGGCTTATCGGGACAGTGGATAAGGAGAATTGCTTCGTTGATCGGGTTCATTTATATAGAAATTGGCGTAATTCATCAACATTCATAAACCCAGTTCGCTGTTTAAGTTGATTTCCTTCGGGATCTAAAATTAATGTACCTGGAAAAACATATACTCCTTGGCTTTGCGCCCATTCCTGAGCGGTCATTTCTTGTCCGTTAAAAGAAATAAGTTCTTGGGAATTTCCATCAATTTTGGCAGGGATATAACCCGCGTCTAATACTGTACGGACGGTTGAGTCTGGGTAAACTTCTCGTTCCATGGCGCGACAATATTTACATCCTACTTCAAATACATCTACTAAAATAAGCTTCTGGGTATCTTTCGCCTCTTTTTGAGCAGAAGCTAATGTTCTCCAATCAGGAGCATTTTCAATCTCTAAAGGGGCTGTACTTTTTAATGCGTTAAACAAGAATATACCAATGAAAGTAGCTATGAATCCTGTTATAAAAATTTTTTTGCTCATCCTTTTTAAAAAAGTCTTTCTCAATTATTGAATACTAAAAATAATATCTTTGCAGATAGTAAACGAACTTGATTTTAGATTAATGCCAGAACCCATCGAATCGTATAAACTTGGTAAAATCCAAGTGACCGTCAGCCCAACTGATCGACCAAATAAACTTCTTATTGAATGTTTTGATGGGGAGTTTAAATCTTCTTTCACCGCCAGTGAATACGAATTTAAAAACTACCGGCGATTGATGAATCAGCGGATCACTCAGGCTTATGCAGATGGTAGAGCTGAGGGCTAGGCGCTTATCATGGCAAAAACGACTAAAAAGCTAAGCACCGATAAGACTAAGCCAATCATGAAAATGGTATACGAAATTCGAAGCAAGCTATACTTTTTTGCTAATACCACTCCAAGACCATGAATATCTCTTGCCATATTATCGTAGAGGCGATTACTATCAACCATTAGTTCTTCCAAACCTGCCACATAATCTTCGCGAGGCATGGTATAAAAATTACCAAAAAATAGAATATTTGCTCTATTTGCACGAACGTCTTCTAAGGTTACCGTTTCTTTGCTAACTCTCGGTCGGGCAGAAAGAACAGCATAGATCATAGATCCAAGACACGTAAGTAGAAGCACTGTTGTGGGAATTAATAACCAAGGGTTTGAATCAATTTTTGGAGATATGGAAGCAATTATAATCGAAATAATGATCCCATTAATACTGATCATGATATTCGATTTGTTATCAGCAATTCCACTTAAGTCCATATGCGTTCTATACGAAGTTCGGAACATATCCGAAATTCCACGTTTTACGGAGCCTAGTTTTTTCTTTGGTGGGTTTTCTTCACTCATAGTTCTAAAAGTTTAGATTTCAGGAATATAGATATTTAATGAAACTATACCCGCCAATAAATTAGTTGTTATAACAACTTTTTATCTGCTATCGAGTTAAGAATTATATATAATTACTCTAATGCCTAACCAATTTAAGAATTATGCCTTTTTATCATCGATTAGGAAAAATCCCTCAAAAGAGACACACTCAATTTAGAAAGCCAGATGGGAGCTTGTACTATGAACAACTCTTCGGTACAATTGGTTTTGATGGCATGTCGATGCTCTCATATCATATTCACAGACCAACGATGATTCGAGAAATTGGAACGCCTATTGATGTCGCTCCAAAGATTGCCGTTCCTAATAATATGAAATCAATGATGTTGAAAGGGCTCGACATCAAACCAAAAGATGATTATTTAGATAGTCGTGAAGCTATTTTAACGAACAATGATGTAACGCTTCACCTCGCTGCTCCAAAGAAATCGCTCACTAAATATTTTTATAAGAACACCGATGCTGATGAATTGATCTTCATCCATAAAGGAAGTGGAACCCTTCGGTCTTTTATTGGAAATATCAATTTTGAACCCGGAGATTACTTACTAATTCCTCGTGGTATCATTTATCAAATTTGTTTTGATGATGAACATAACCGTCATTTTATAACCGAGTCTCATGTCCCTATTTATTCTCCAAAAAGATATCGAAATTGGTTTGGTCAATATTTAGAACACTCTCCTTATTGTGAGCGTGATTTAAAACTTCCTACCGAACTCGAGACTTTTGATGAGAAAGGAGAGTTTTTGATGAAAGTGAAAAAGCAGGGAATGATTCATGAGCTTACGTACGATTCTCATCCTTTTGATGTAGTTGGCTGGGATGGATATAATTTTCCATATGGTTTTTCGATTAAAAACTTCGAGCCAATAACCGGGCGTGTTCATCAGCCACCTCCTGTTCATCAGACTTTTGAGACCTCCGCATTTGTGGTTTGCTCTTTTGTACCCAGATTATATGATTATCATCCTCAATCAATTCCATCCCCATATCATCACTCAAATATCGATTCGGACGAAGTTATTTATTATGTGGATGGTGATTTCATGAGTCGAAATCACGTAGAACAAGGCTACATTTCTTTGCATCCGGCAGGAATTCCTCATGGACCACATCCTGGAGCTTATGAAGGAAGTATTGGTAAAAAGGAAACGAAAGAGTGGGCGGTAATGGTAGATACATTTAAGCCGCTTATGGTAACCGAGAACGCTTTAAAGATTGATGATGGAACGTATTATCAATCTTGGCTAGAAGACAAATAGATTTTATGACAAATAAATTAAACAGTTGGGTAGATATCCCAGAACAGTCAGATTTTTCAATTTATAATCTCCCTTTTGGGATCTTTTCGACTTCGAAAAAATCTAAACGCGTTGGCATTGCCGTTGGAAATCAAATAATTGATTTAAATGCCGTCCATTCATTAAGAATATTCCATGATCTTAATATTGATAAAGAGGTCTTGGTAAATGATTATCTAAACGATTTCATCTCTCTGGGCAAAAAAATAACTAATAAGGTTCGGTTAATTCTCCAAGAGGAGCTTTGTGATAGTTCCTCCGTTTTAAAAAAACATGATCCTTTTATTTCTATAGAGGAAGCAACAATGCATCTTCCAGTTCGAATTGGAGATTACACCGATTTCTATTCCAGTATAGAGCACGCTAGTAATGTTGGAAAGATGTTTCGCGATCCTGAAAATGCTTTATTACCAAACTGGAAACATTTACCCGTTGGCTATCATGGACGGGCTTCATCGATTGTGGTTTCTGGGGTTGATATCCATCGCCCCAAAGGGCAAACTAAGCCCGCAGATGGCCCCCCAATTTTTGGGCCTTCTCAACGAATGGATTTCGAGCTAGAAATGGGATTTATTGTTGGGAAAAAAACAGCCATTGGTGATTCGATTTCAACAGCGAACGCAGAAGATTATATTTTCGGGATGGTTCTGTTTAACGATTGGTCTGCCCGTGATATCCAGAAATGGGAATATGTACCTCTGGGGCCTTTTCTAGGAAAAAGCTTTGCTTCATCCGTGTCTCCTTGGGTAGTAACTTTAGAAGCTCTTGACGAATTTAGAGTAGAAGGCCCAAACCAAGATCCAAGCGTTCTTCCTTATTTAGAATACTCTGGTCTTAAGAATTATGATATCAATCTTGAAGTTCAAATTGAACCTGAAGGGAGTCCTGTGCCAACAACTATTTCGATTTCCAATTTCAAATATATGTACTGGAATATGGCACAACAATTAGCCCATCATACCGTGAATGGTTGTAATGTGAATGTTGGAGATTTAATGGCCTCTGGCACTATCTCTGGTAAAGATGAGCGCTCCTATGGTTCTATGTTAGAACTTTCTTGGGCTGGTTCAAAAACTGTGACCTTAAACAATGATGAAGAACGTAAATTTCTTCACGATGGTGATACTGTAATTATGAAGGGTTTCTCAGAAAAAAATGGGGTGCGGATTGGTTTCGGAGAAGTTAGATCAAAATTATTACCTGCTAAATAATGGAAAAAAAAGAATTCAAAACTTTTGATTTCGGTTCTCTCTCTAATATTGAGAAACAGGGATTCTTATCGTCAGCAATTGCTCCAAGACCAATTTGTTTTGCCAGTACCGTAGACCTAAATGGGAAGGTGAATTTAAGTCCATTTAGTTTCTTCAATGTATTTTCTTATAACCCTCCTATTATGGTTTTCTCTCCATCACGACGAGGTCGGGATAATACAACAAAAGACACCTATGAAAACTTGCTTCAAGTACCTGAAGTCACCATCAATATTGTAAATTATTCTATGGTAGAGCAGATGTCGTTAGCAAGTACCGAGTATGAAAAAGGCGTTAATGAGTTTATTAAAGCTGGCTTTACAGAAATTCCATCTGACACTATAAAACCGCCTCGGGTAGCTGAAAGTCCTGTTAGTTTTGAGTGTACTGTTGATGACATCATTGAATTAGGAAAAGAAGGCGGCGCGGGAAATTTGGTACTGTCACGAGTACAGAAAGCGCATATCAGTACAGACTTTTTGGATGACGATGATCAACTCATAACTATGAAGTTGGATCTGGTTGGTAGAATGGGAGGCAGTTGGTATACCCGATCATCGGGAGATTCTTTATTCGAAATTCCGAAACCACTTAGAACAATGGGAATTGGAGTTGATCAGCTTCCTAAATCTATTCGAGAAAGCAACATTCTCACAGCAAATAATCTTGGGCGGCTAGGTAATTTGGAGGATCTCCCAACTATAGAGCAGATTCTTACATTTAAAGCAGAACCTGTTTTTAATGAATTATTGAGTCGCTTTTCAGGGGAAGAATTAAAAGACGAGCTACATCACCTTGCCAAAGATATGTTAGAAAATGGAGACACGGTGAAAGCGCTAGTAATCTTGTGCTCTCTTGAAGATGAGTGATTTGGATCACATATTGTGGAATCCAACCAAGGAATTCATTGAGTCTTCTAATCTAAATGATTATCAGAATTGGCTTAAAAACGAACGCGGGCTTAGCTTCGTAAATTATCATGAATTATGGGAATGGTCTACCACCAATCTTGAGGACTTTTGGGAAAGTCTGTGGCAGTATTTTAACATCATTTCTCATTCTGACTATAATCAGGTATTAGATACTCACTCCATGCCGGGCGCGAAATGGTTTGAGAGAGCCACTCTTAACTATGCCGAACATATTTTTCGTCAAAAATCAGATGATAGACCCGCTCTCCATTTTAAAAGTGAAAGCTCAAAATTAATCTCGATTTCTTGGGAAGAACTAGAGGCTAAAGTCACTTCTTTGCAAGCTTATTTAATCTCTAAAGGAGTTGGAAAAAGCGATCGAGTTGTTGGGTATCTTCCTAATATTCCAGAAGCAATTATTTCATTTTTGGCTGTCAATTCTCTTGGCGCAATTTGGTCTTGCTGCTCACCTGATTTTGGGGTTAATACTGTCATAGATCGTTTTTCTCAAATTGAGCCTAAAGTTCTTATTGCTGGGAATGGATATCAATATGGTGGTAAACAAATTTCAAGAATTGAAGAAACTCGACAGATAAAAGAACGGATTTCTAGTATTGAAAATGTGATTTTGATTCCCGTTTTAAAACCATTAGACCGCAACATTGATTGGGCTACTAGTTGGGTTTCTGCTCTTGATACACCCTTTGGAGATTTAACTTTCGAGCCAGTAGACTTCAGTCACCCAATCTGGGTTTTATATTCTTCGGGTACTACCGGGATACCCAAAGCTATTACCCATTCACACGGCGGCGTTTTACTCGAACATCTTAAATACATGCATTTTCATAATGATGTTAAGCTGGGAGAAACTTTTTTCTGGTTTACAACTACGGGCTGGATGATGTGGAATTTTTTGCAAGCCTCTATGTTAGTCGGAGCAACTCCTATTTTATTTGATGGAAGTCCGGGACATCCTAATCTGAAAACACTTTGGGAATTATCCGAGCAACTTCCGATTCAACATTTTGGCACTAGCGCTCCTTATTTGTTGGCTTGTATGAAACGCGGACTTAATCCCGCTGCTGACTTCAATTTGACTTCCCTTCGCTCGATAGGCTCAACTGGTGCTCCTTTACCCCCAGAAGCCTTTGACTGGGTGTATAAACATGTATCAAGTAATGTCTGGTTATGTTCTATGAGTGGAGGGACGGACGTTTGTACCGCATTTGTTGGGGGAATTCCAACCGAGCCTGTTTACCGAGGAAAAATCCAAGGCCGAGCGCTTGGGTGTTCTCTTTTTGGGTTTAATGAAGACGGTGAACAAGTCTTCGACTCATTAAGTGAAATGGTCATTACAAAGCCTATGCCTTCAATGCCTATTTATTTTTGGGATGATGAGGATGACGAACGATATATTTCTAGTTATTTTGAGAAATTTCCAGAAAAATGGTGTCATGGCGACTGGATTCAGATTTCAAAAAATGGCCAACTTATCATTCAAGGTCGTTCTGATGCCACGCTAAACCGAAAAGGTATTCGAATTGGTACTGCCGAAATCTATGCCGTTCTTGATAAAATTCCAGGTATCAAAGATTCTTTAATTGTAAACCTTGAGCAAAAAGAAGGTAATGATTTTATGCCTTTATTTGTAGTTTTAGATTCCAATTATTCGTTAGAAAATTTAAGAAATCAAATAAAAAATACACTTCGTGAGCAATGCTCGCCCCGCCATGTTCCTGATCAAATTTTCACCGCGCCAGATATACCCTACACTTTAAGTGGAAAGAAAATGGAAGTTCCAGTAAAAAAAGCACTGCTTGGAATGGACTTCTCTAAAAGTATTAATAAAGACGCTTCTCGAAATCCTGAGGCAATGGATTGGTTTTTGAAGTTTGAGAGGAAACCTTAACTAAGAATGTCTCCCTTTTGGAGGGAGACAGAAATCAAAACAAGTTTGATTTCAGAGGGAGGACGCTGGAGACTAAGAAAGAACGAGCCGTTTATATCCTCTCTCTGATTATTGTACAAGTACAAGAATCTGTCTCTCCCCAAGGAGAGATACAGATACGCCTCTCTAGAAATCTTAACATAAAGTTCTTTTTCTAGACCAATGAAAAGTGTAAATTAGTTGTCATAACAACTAATTTTAATTTTTTGATATGGATACTGTTGCAAACCCTTCTATAGAAACTGATTCTGCTACCGATTTTATGCCCATTCTAGGTACCGATTATGTAGAATTTTATGTGAGTAATGCCAAGCAAGCTGCTCATTTTTATAAATCTGCATTTGGCTTTCAATCACTTGCTAAAGCTGGCTTAGAAACAGGTCTTCGAGATCGAGAATCTTATGTGGTAGTTCAAGATAAAATTCGATTAGTCCTTACCTCTCCCCTTAAAAGCGGAACAGATATTGGTCGACATATTGATAAGCACGGCGATGGTGTAAAAGTAATCGCTCTTTGGGTTGAAGACGCTACCTACGCATATGAAGAAGCCGTAAAAAGAGGGGCTAAATCTTATTTCGAGCCAAAAACTGAAAAGGATGAGCATGGCGAAGTTATTCGCGCCGGAATTCATACCTATGGAGAAACCGTTCATATCTTTGTAGAGAGAAAAAACTATAACGGAACTTTTCTTCCTGGTTTTCAGAAATGGGAAACTCGATATAATCCAGATCCTATAGGCTTGAAATATGTAGATCATATGGTCGGCAATGTAGAACTTGGCGATATGAACAAATGGGTTCAATTCTACGAAGATGTTCTAGGATTCAAGCAAATTCTGTCTTTTGATGATAAAGACATTTCTACTGAATTTACGGCGCTAATGAGCAAGGTGATGAGTAATGGAAATGGCAGAATTAAATTCCCAATTAACGAACCTGCTGCCGGTCTTAAAAAATCTCAAATTGATGAGTATATCGACTTTTATGAGGGAGCCGGTGTACAACATGTTGCCGTTGCAACCGATAATATTATCCAGACTGTTACTGCCTTACGAGATCGCGGTGTTGAGTTCTTAAATATCCCAAGCACATATTATGATGTTCTTCAAGAGCGAGTTGGTAAGATTGATGAACCCATTGATAAGCTTCAGGATTTAGGAATTCTCGTTGACCGTGATGATGAAGGGTATCTGCTTCAAATATTCACTAAAACAGTTCAGGCTCGTCCAACTATGTTCTTTGAAATCATCCAACGAAAAGGAGCCACTTCTTTTGGAAAAGGAAACTTCAAAGCTTTATTTGAAGCTATTGAACGAGAGCAAGATTTACGAGGGAACTTATAGTTTCTGAATTTTCAAAAAATTATTCATAACTCGGAGCCTAACCGTAAGCCAAATAATATTTACATGGCTTGCATCATTTAATTAACATCATTTTTCTGGTTTGAGAAAATTCCCCAGCCTGAATACTATAAAAATACATTCCACTGGTGAGTTTAGAAGCATTAAAAGTGATGGAGTGATCACCGGATGTTTGTTGCCCGTCTAACAAAGTAGCAACTTCTCTGCCCAGCATATCAAACACTCGTATATTCACAATGCTGCTTGCAGGTAAATGATAACTGATCTGAGTACTCGGGTTGAATGGATTCGGGTAATTCTGATGAAGGATGAACCCCTCTGGTTGAGCAGAATATTCGTTAGATACCTGAATGGTTGGGGTAAAATAAGTTGGGGAACTCCATTCTCCTGAAGCATTTCCATGTATCGCACGAACTTGCCAATAGTAGAATTCATCAGGCTTAAGTTCCGTACTAATGGCAAAGGTAGTGTCTGTTATCAGGGTATCAATCTGATAGGGTAGCTCATCATAAAGAAGACGAAACTGATAATGATCGATATTCTCAACGGAGTTCCACACAAAAGTGGGTGTAGTAGATACGTTTTCTTCCTGTGACTGTGGGAATTCTACCTCGATTGAATCTGGTTTCCCATCACAAGAACCCCAGTTAGGGGTGTTGCTTTCAGACAAACTGCTCCCACCGGCTCTAAAGTTGTTGGGCTCGGAATCGAAATTGTCCACACACCAGGCAGAGAGATCCCGATCAAAGGCTTTGGCCTCAGAAAACATGCCGAGCATATTGTTTACGGATGAGACGTTCCAGTTTCCAATTTCTCGATTAAAAGCGTGGGTCCCTAAAAACATCCAGCCCATGTGTAATACATTAGAAACGTCCCAGTTACTGATGTCTTGGTTAAATGCCCGTGCTATCTTAAACATATGCGCCATATTACGGACACTAGAAACATTCCATGCCCCGATATCCTGATTAAAGTTGTGGGTGTCTATAAACATACCAGCCATATCCAGAACATTGGAAACATCCCAGTTCGAGATATCCTGATTAAAGGTGATGGCGCCGCTGAACATAAATCCCATGTCTTCAACATTCGAAACATCCCAATTGCCAATATTCTGATTGAAATCCTCATTCCCAGCAAAAAGGTTAAACATTTCTGTTATCAGACTGGTGCAAACTTTGGTGAGATCAGCCCCAGAGGCAACCTTTTGCTCAAGCATTTGGCGATCCACAGCTTCATAGATGATTCCATCGATGATACTAGCATCACCTGGTTCAGCTCCGTCACAAAAAACGGTGCCGTTAGTTATGGAGAACTCTTGCGCCTCAATAACAGTTGTAACTGTAATAAATACAAAAAGTGCTGAAATTATCGCTTTCATAAAATGTAATACTCTTACTGTGAGATAGGATATAATTGTTTGTTCAATCCCCTTTTAAAATATTGGGTTGCCTACGGTCAGTTTTTCAAGCAGTTTCAGTAGCTTAAAACAAATCGTATTACTTCGATTGATTTACTAGCTTCCCATATGATTATTCGAAAACTATTCGTCATTATTTTGCTGGCCGGACTAAGCGGTTGTTCCGATCCGCAGAAATCCATCAAAAACCTTCCTAACCTTACCACTTTCAGTATAGAGGGCGTCCCGGAAATTCAATTGATCAAAGATGAATCATTTCGTGGAGCCCAAAATTCGGAAGTTATTAAAATCGGAGATATTACGGTTGATGATGATGGCAAGGTCTATTTCGTAGATGAGTATAATCACAAAATTCAGGTTGTAGATGCTGACGGAAATCCCGTTGGGAGCATGGGCCGGGGCGGGGGTAGACCTGGGGAATTCAGGAAATTGGGCAACATTGAGGTGCATAGTGGAATAATCTATGGTTTTGATGAAGGCCGAAAAGCAATGAATACCTATAACACCCGTGATTTTAATTTTCGTAAATCCACTCAGTTTTCGGTACAATCTCTAACTGGCGATTCCCTGAAAACTGCAGCACTCTATTCAGCAGTAATTCTCTCAGGTGGAAACTATTTGGTTGCCTTTCAAGTGGTGGAATCCCCTACCAATCGTCCATTGTATTTTTACAAAGCTGATGAGAGCGGCGCAATTATCTCTGATCAGCTGATAACGTTTCCAAATAAATCTCTTTTTGTGGAAAGTTCGTCGAATGGAATGACGATAATGATGATGCCATATGAGCGGGAAACCTTTCTGATTACAAATTCAGAAGGGAACTTGTTTAAACTCTTCAGTGAAGAGATGGTGATTCGAAAATTTGATCCGAATGGCCGTTATGTTGAAGCTTGGAAGTATCTAGTTCAGAAACGAACACTCAATCGTTCGGATGCCTTAGATTTATATGATGATGTGGACATTCGAAGGGCAATCAGAGGGGCAAAACTTCCATCAAACTGGCCAGTGGTTGCAAATTTTTTAGTAGATAATGAAGATCGGTTTTGGGTGGCAACGGTTTCGCAAAATCTGGAGAATTACACTTGGTATATATTAGGAAAACAGGGAGCATTGATTGGGAAAGTTATATTACCAAGAAAGGTTGAAATTAAAGCAATACAAAATGGAAAAGTATATGCGAGGGAGATTAACAAGAGAACGTATGCGGAAGAAGTGGTTCGGTATGAGATCAAAGAAGTAATGTTCAATTTGAAAACCCAGAGATAAAAAAAGAATTAGGATTTGGAGGTGTAGCTGGTAAATACCTTATCCAACAATAGTAACAGTTGTTTGTATTCTTCTTCCGAAAGATTTTCCCAACCTTGCTCTCTTGATGCATACACATGTGGCCGAGCTTTTTCTAATTCAACGTTCCCCTTATTGGTAATTGATATAAGATATTTTCGCCCGTCTTCTGGGTCTTTCTCCCGAACTACAAAGCCTTTCTTAACCAATAAATCCAAAATTCGTGATATGGTATGTTTATCTTTAAAACTCCCATTCGCAAGATCAGTTTGGTTCATTGTAGCCCTTTCTAGCTTGGACAGTAACACCCATTGTTCTGGAGTAATATCAACTTTTGCTTTCTTGAAGCGGTTGATCAAATCTTGCCGAACAACTTTGTACGTCCTGTCGATATAAACGCCAATCTCTTTCTTCATGAGCTAAGCTTAAATTGAATTGGAAGCCCTATTCGTTTTAAGACGTTTAAGTATCTGGGGTCTTTGCTGTACTTTTTTAGTATGGGGATGGAATTAATAAGAAGGATGGAGCCTAGCTTTTTATCTACAGCTCTATTTAGATATTTAAATAGCTCTTCTTTCTCTTCAAGGGCGGCATAGATTACTGCAAAATCAAGAGAAAGATTTAAATCGGGTTCTTCTTCTTCTCGCTTCTTAATTAGTTTTAAATGCTTCCTGGCTTCTTTTTCGTCTCCTTTCAACGCTGCGAGATAACCTAATTGGGTTCCTCCTTTGTTAGCGCCTTTAATTTTCCCTAGGTACTTTTTCGTATTTACCAAGGCTTTATCAAAATCACCTATCTCTGCATAAATATACGCCTTTCCTTCATATGCAGTTCTGAAACTCGGGTCTAAATCAATGATCTTGTTATAATAATCTATTGCCTTATCGTGCTTTTCGAGAATACCGTACGCTCGAGCAAGGTCGTTAAGCGCCGGCAAAGAAAGTGGGGCAATTTTAACTGCTATTTCTGCCTGTGA
This sequence comes from uncultured Balneolaceae bacterium, assembly GCA_963974345.1. Taxonomy (GTDB): domain Bacteria; phylum Bacteroidota; class Rhodothermia; order Balneolales; family Balneolaceae; genus RHLJ01. The sequence goes on from CAXBBW010000006.1 coordinate 203,539, forward strand.
TAGCATTTTATCGAACCTACCAATTATCCGATTGTACAATGAAAATGCTAATCTAGCTTCTTCGTTTTCGGGCTCCATAGTAATGGCCTTTCGGAAATTAGAGTCCGCCGAGTCAAAATCCCAGTTATAGAATAGATTTACATAGCCTAATGAAATATAAGAGTCGGCTCTAGAATTATTTAAATCAATGGCTTTGAGAGCATATTCTTTGGCTTTTGAAAAAGCCTCTTCTGCTGGTTTGTGCCCAATAACACCTAAAAAAGTATATGCATTTGCTAATCCTGAAAATGCATTTGTATAGGTCATACACTTTTCAATTGCTTCTTCGTAAAACCTAATCGCCTTTTGGACTGATTCTGGAGTTCGTTTATTCCAATGATAAAGCCCTTGTAAATACGCATTATAGGCAACTACACTGTCTGTAGATGCTTCATATAATTTACGCTCGGTATCGAATGTGAAGTTACCTTCTAATTTATTGGCAATTTTCTGGGCGATTTCATCTTGAACTCCAAAAATATCTTTCATTTCTCCATCAAATGTTTCTGACCAGATATGAAAACCATCCTCGGTTTTAATAAGCTGGGCAGTCACTCGAACCCGATCCCCGGCTAACCGAACACTTCCTTCTAACACAGTAGCAACCTTTAATTCTCTGCCAATCTCACGAATATCTTGTTGTTTCCCTTTAAATGAAAAAACAGACGTTCTCGAAGCCACCTGTAACCCTTTTACCTTAACCAACGAGTTGATGATTTCTTCTGTAATTCCATCGCTAAAGTATTCGTTTTCTGGATCAGAGCTAAAATTAGCAAAGGGTAGAACTGCTATACTATTTTGGTTGCTTCCCGTTATCTCTTCAATATGACTTTGCACAGGAACCTGAATTCCTTTATTGGCAAGTGCAAAAATTCCGACGGGATTAAATACATTTTTTAATTCGTGTTGACCAAAGGATTTAACTTTAATACCGGGGTGATTTTTAATCTCTTCAAAAACTTTATTGGAAATCATTACAGATCCTGGTATTCCTAAGCTTTGAACTCTTGCTGCAATATTTACAGCGTCACCATAAATCCCTTCATCATCATAAACAACATCACCAATATGAATACCAACTCTAAGTGGCACTTTTGGCTCTTCTGCTAATACAGTTTGAATTTCTTGAGCACATTTTACTGCATCTAATGCACTTCCAAACATACTTAATGTGCCGTCCCCGTAATACTGCATAACCTGTCCACGGTGTTTTAAAATGCAATTATCTATAACTTCTCGTTGACGATCTCTTAAATCTTTAGCCTTCTGCTCATCTTCTTGCATCAAACGCGTATATCCAACCATGTCTGCAAACATGATAGCGGCAAGTAGTCTAAAGTTATTTTTTTCTGGCATTTGGGATGGTTTAAGTACCTAATATATCAATAATCGAGCCAGACTTGTATGTGTCAGAAGAAAAATCCTGCTTTTACCTCAAACAAGTTTCCTTCAAAGGAGTGGCCAAGCGAAGTATTGATTACAAAAGCGTCTAGTACATTAAACCAGATTCCACCTCCATACCCTTTATGCCAAAAACTTGAGCTCTCGTTATCCGTCCAAACTCTTCCGGAATCAAAAAAGGCAGACAGACCCAGTTTCCCTCCAAGCAGATAGCGATAAAAGTCAAAAAGTTCGAATCTAATTTCTGAGTTATTATACACTGTGCTTCTTCCCGCAAATCGTCGCCCTCTAAAACCTCTCAGGTTTGTGGTTCCCCCAATACTGTTAGATTCGTAAAAAGGAAAGCTCCCTATATTATGAGCTCCTCCAGTTCTATTTGCTAGTGTAAGTTGTGGGGTAAAGCTAATCGGAAAGTACATTCTCAACTCTGATGTTAATCTGGAGAATGTTTCTTTAGTATTGTATAGTCCAACATTAATATCTGCACGTGTACTTAAGCTATAACCTTGGGTTGGATTTAATGGCGTATCTATATCTTTTATTCTTGCTTCAAAAAATGTGGTGTTAAACCATTGGTCTTTAAATATTTTGCCTGAAAAGCCTAGCTCGGGAAGACTTAGAACATTATTCTCGTCTCTATTATCATCAATTTGAGTAATGCTAAAACGATTCCCTATTGTGAAGGATAATGCATCATTCGCAGATGTAGTTAAACTCGGTTCTATGCTATACCTAGTAAGTTTTGCTCTATAAAATTTTAAACTTCGATCTTCGATGGTCGATTCATTTCCAAGCCCAAAAAAGTTCTGGAAACTCTTTGGAAAAAGAAATGCAGACTCAAGTCCTAAATCCCAGTTTCCAACTCTTTCATACCAAATTCCTGAATAAAGCAGGTTTGCTGCTCCTGAGCTTGGAGCATAATTAAATCGTAAATAATGAGTTACTGCTGGAAATTTTCTAAATCCATTTCTTAATATCTTTGGTCCACCACCGATGAACAGACCTTCGTCGTTGTTATAATTAAAAAAGTAACCTGGGTAATATCGGTTCCAGAGAAAGTCCTTTTCATAATCATAATAATTGTCAATAGGGTTTTCCGTTAAGTGAAGATGAGTTTTATTCGACACCGAATACTCGTTTCCATTTTTGGTTTCGAATATACCTACAAGATCCTTACTTACTATCTGATTGGGAGATTCATCAAAGTATACATCGTCCCCTGGACCTCCTGATATCAATAGTTTTATTTCTCCTTTTTGAGTTCCTTTTAGAATGAATTCGTCGTCTCCACCTAACCCATAGAGCCTTAGTTCTTTTGTTTCTGATTTATCGAATGTTCTATCATAGTATTTTTCTCTTAATTCTCCTTTCCCAGAAAGTTTAAACACTTCTACACGTGTATGATTTTTATCCATTACTTCTACTATAAAGCGCTCTCTTTTATTGCTAGCTGGAATAGAAATTACACTTGAAATTAACTCATAATACGTTTCGGTAACCTCCGTCAGCTTATCTCTTCTTGCTAAAAGACCTCTTCGTGTTTCTTCTGCGACTTCTTCAAATACCTCTTTTGGATAATTATTGAGTGCTTCTTCAATAACTTCATCTGTTAATTGAGTCTGCATTTCTGTCGCTATTTGAAGCCATTCTTCTTTTGTTAGTTGGTTTGTAAACCTTCGAGTAAGTGGAAGCGAGTTATGATTTAACCCTTTCAGGTTATTGTAGGATTCTCCAAAATTCTGGTACTGAAAGAAAGGTCCATGCTTAGCTAAAGTAGGCCCTATTCCATCCATCACCATAAATGCTACATCTCTGTCTCGTGGTATTGGTCGATATATTTTCCCTTGTTCATCTTCAGGTTCAAAGGTCGCCCATCTCCATTGATCGCTATGTCTATCCCAGTCTCCAATTAGCATATCAAGTAACCTAGATTTCGCAAATAAATACTGATCTACCCGATGATCAATATCGTTATCTACTTCCCGAATCATATCTCTATATGCGACTACTTCTTCAGAATAACCAACGCTTGCCACATCGCTCATATCTCCATCTGGTTTTTCTTCGAAAAGAGCTAATTGTCCCCCAATTTGTTCTGCATATAATCCTAATTTTGGGTCATTGGGTACATAATAGAGTTTCGGGTTTGTATGATACACTCCAACAGCGTCTGCCAATGGTGGTATTACTACTGCTGCATAGGGGTTTAATATCGAAAATTGATCTTGTGCCAAATCTAATGCTATCGTCTTTTTGAGATTTTCACCCCAAACTTTTCCTGCCTGCTTATCAACTGACCGAAGTACAAACTCATTTCCATCTTTATCCTCTAAATGAAGCGTGTTTGACTGACCTTTTCCGCCCATTCTAACTAGGTCGAGACCCCCTCTAACCTCTGTTACATCAAAAACAGGATATTCTGATTCTATTGACCAAAGGTATCGGTTGTGATTGCCAGCAATTGTCCTAAATATTTTCCCCGCGTCATCATACTTTTTATTTGGCGCTACAACTATAGTACTATCGGTATAATCAATATCCTCAGCTTCTAACTCTTCTTCGTCAAGGATTTGATCGTATGGCGGTTTTATCTCTGTTTTATATAATAATTTTCCACTACTTCCATCTCCAATGGGAGACCACGCTTCCATCCATACCGAACCATTTCCATAGTAATTTAGCGTGACGAATCCTTGTCCCTCATAAGTAAACTCCGCACCTCTATTTTTTGCTACATACTGCTCTTTTGTACCACTACCCGACACTATATAGTGTTGAACTTCTCTGGGTCCATCCGTTTTATGATATTGTAGGCTGTGAGAATGTCCTGAGGCATAAATCAAATTATCATTTAGTAGAAACATCTTTCTAAACGTGCTCGACATTTCTTTGTATATATGGTGAGGGATATCTTGTTCATACCCAAATGCTTTTCGATAAAAGGCATATAAACTCCCAAATATTGGTGGTTTTAAATGTCTTGACGCTGGAAGATAACCACCATGTGGCCCGTTAGTAATTAGTGGATGATGAGCGGCCACAACAACAAAGTCTTTTTCTCTTTTTTTTAAAATATCTTCCAACTCCACTAAAAAATCTCCCCCATCTACAAGATCATATTCTCCCGTATCTCCATAAGATTTATCATATTTATGTAACCACCATTGAGTATCTAATACTATTAACCTGATATCATCTCTGAGTCGCGGGTCTTCATCGTCGTCCATTAATTCGATATCCACTGGCCCTGGAAAGCCATCGTCTGGTAAAAATGTATTTCCTCTATCAAGATACTTTTCTATATACTTTTCTTGCCTACGAACTGCATTTAACCCGTCTCTACCACCATCATCCCAATCATGATTACCAGGTAGAAAAATAACTCTTCCTTTAAAATTTTTAATCGTATTCAGTTGCTCATTAATTCTAGATTCGTAAAACGCTCTATCTGGATGAGTAGAATCAGGGAGTCCATTTAGATAAATATTATCTCCCAAGAATAACGCCGCGCTTTTATCTGACGCTTTCTCTAAAAATGATTGAAATAATTTTAAGGTGGGTTCCTGTACATCTAATGTTGGGGCTCCCGCATCACCAAGCAAAAACATTTTATATATTAACTCGCTCTCTGGAGGTGATGTCATTTCCAAGCTAGAGAAGTTCTCTTCCTTTACATAGGTTTTTGAGCCAGAACATGAAAGCAAAACAAAAGAAAGAATTAGAAGCACTGTTGACCGCATGGTTTTTGAAAAGAGGTTAATGAATGCGTTCAAGATAGTTAAACTGGTTTTTTTTGCAATACCAGAATGAAATTAGATAGTCAGCTACTTTTTTACTAATAAGAAGTGATAACAAGACATAAAAAAAGCCTGCTTTTAAGGGCTGGCTGCTTTTGTTTTTCAAGTAACTGATACCAATATACGACGGTAAGTACCCCTCAACCAAATCTAATTTATATTATATAACTAATGATTGATAATATATATTTAACTATGTTTTATATATATTCAATGATTAAAAATTAGTCCTATTTAATAAGATAAAATGCCTAAACAAATTGGTGGCCTTACCCTTTATTCAGTTGATGATTTGCATGAAATGTTGGGTATCTCAAAATTAACCCTTCGTTCTTATCTTAGAGAAGGTAAAATCCGAGCTCGAAAACTAGGAGTGAGCTGGTATGTTACTGAAGATGCAATCCGCGAATATTTTGACGCTCCCCAACCAGAAAAACAACCTCATAAAAAAGAATCGGAGTTACGGTATATTGTTCAGGGTGTAAATGACTTAGTAAGTGAATCCGAAGAATGTGACACTAAAGAAGAGGTTTTAGAAATTTTGAAAGAACAAGCGATTATTAGCCTGTTCCAAGTACAAGTAGTTGACCGCGCTTCAAATGAAATAATCGAAATACTCAAAGCTAGAGACTTTATTAAAACACATGCTAACTCTTAATGATACCAGCTTAGAAACATTCAGTTTTGGGAATTCCGAAGATGATAAATACTACATCTTGATAAATATTCAACAAAATCCAGATGGTATTAACATTCAAAAACTAGCCTCTGCAGATCCTAGAGTTTTTGATTCTGTATTAAATGAAATGGGTTGCATTCTGATGTTAACTGGTTTTGAGTTAACCGAATTGAGAAACCGAAGAGAGATCGACTTAAATAATTTACATGAATCCCTTTTTCAGCTTGCAAAACAAGAGGGTATTATTCCTTAGTTTGATACCGTTCCTGCCAATAATTCCATGCCCGAAGTAAACAGATAATAGTTTTTCCATCGTTAATTTCACCGGAATGAACCATTTTTATTGCCTCTTTAAATGGAACTCTCTCTTTTAAAACAAACTCATCTTCATCCATCTTTTGTTCTACCATTTCAAGATTCCAAGCCATATAAATGTGTATGATCTCATCGGAATAGCCAATCCCTGGGTAAAAATGCCCAATATATTCATACTGCTTAGCTTTTAGTCCCGCTTCTTCTTCAAGCTCTCGTAAAGCTGTTCGGTCTTGTGCTTCGTCTGTATCAATTTTCCCAGCAGGTACTTCCCAAAAAATTTGGCTCATTGGATACCGGAATTGTTTGATTAGCATAAGATCTCCATTTTCAAAAACAGGCACCACCGCACAAGCTCCTGGATGTTTTATCCACTCTCTGGTACCAATTTCTCCATTTGGTAGTATGGCTTCATCAAAAAAAACATGCAATAGTTTCCCTTTGAATACCTGTTTTGTACTTAGCTTATGTTCGATTAGATGTTTAGCAGTTTTCATGGTGGTATTATCTGTATAATGGCTTTAACTTTAGAGCAATAACAAAAATAAATTAAGCTACTTGGGAATTACTAAAAACATAGATGGCAGAACTGTAGAAGTTTCTGGAAAAGTGTTCACTTTTTCTAACTTCATCTCTTTTTCAAGGTTTTTTGTCGCCTTTCCTGTAGTGATTTTACATTACAAAAATAATCTTTCTTATGATTGGATTACTATTGCTTTAATTGTTTATGCGGGTCTTTCGGATTATTTAGATGGTCTTGTGGCGCGCAAAACGAACACCATTTCAGAAGTTGGAAAGGTTATTGATCCTGTTTCAGATAAGCTTTGCGCCGTTACTCTTTTTATTTATACAGTTTGGTTAGGCTGGGTTCCTCTTTGGTTTTTGATAATCAATGTCGTTCGCGACTCTCTAATTATGATGGGTTCTTCCTTTATCAAGATTAAATATGGGAAGGTTGCAATGTCTACTAAGACTGGGAAAATATATGTTAACATATTGGCCTTTTACTGGATTGCCGTTTTCTTTTTTAGAGATGCCGTTATTGTTCATGAATACCTGCTTTATACTGCGACTGTTGTAATGGTAATTTCATTTTTTGCGTACCTTCACCGTTATAGAACTATTATGAACGGCGCTACATTTAACTAAGATTTTATATGGGATTTTTCGAAAAACTAGGACTAAAGAAAAAAGAGACGCTCGAACAAGGGGTTGAAAAAAGTCGCTCTGGTATTTTAAATAAACTGGGTAAAGCCCTTGCTGGAAAAGATACCGTAGATGACCAAACCCTTGATGAGCTCGAAGAAATTCTTATAACTTCGGATGTTGGAGTAACTACAACACTTGAAATTATTAAACGAATTGAAGCTCGAGTAGCAAAGGATAAGTTTGTGACTCAAGCAGAATTACAAGCTATTCTTAGAGAAGAAATTATTGCCCTTCTGCAAGAAAATTCTTCTGAAAAACCTGCCGCTTTTGACGCACAATTTCCATCAACACCACACATTGTTTTGGTTGTAGGCGTAAATGGCGTAGGCAAAACTACGACTATTGGAAAGCTTTCTTATATGTATAAAACAGCAGGCAAAAAAGTTCTCCTTGGCGCTGCGGATACCTTTCGTGCAGCCGCTGTAGATCAATTGAAAATTTGGAGTGATCGTGCTGATGTCCCAATCATTGAACAAGGGCAAAATGCCGACCCTGCCGCTGTTGCTTTTGATACAGCCTCTGCTGCAAAATCTCGCGGATTTGATATTGCTTTAATTGACACTGCGGGTCGTTTGCATAATAAAAAAGCCTTAATGGATGAGCTGTCAAAGATTAAGCGCGTAATGAGTAAAGTAATTGAGGATGCCCCTCACGAAGTAATACTTGTATTAGATGCCTCAACAGGGCAAAATGCCATGCAACAAGCAAAAGCCTTTACAGAGGCTGTGGATATTACTGGACTTGCCCTAACCAAGCTAGATGGTACTGCTAAAGGTGGCATTGTTATTGGGATTTCCCATGAGTTAAATGTTCCTGTAAAATATATTGGGCTTGGAGAAAAAATTGAAGACTTACAGGTTTTTGATAAAGAGGCTTTCGTTAATGCTCTTTTTGGAGAGTAAACCCCTTAGCGTGTAAACTAAGGGATTTGAGGATCTATTACTTTTCTTCGCCTGGAGGAGGATCATTCGGCGGCTCTACGGGGGGGTCTTTTGGTGGATCATCTTTTCTATAGATCCAGTAATTTTTTTTCTGCCACGTATCCATATTATGTTGCTTGATTAATGTTTTAGGTTGTTCGGAAAAAACATCATATTCAAAGTAAATACAAGTCAAATAATACCCTTTTGAAGCTTGATGAAAAATAAAGATCCTTTTTTCCTTTTACTTTTTTTTCTATTTGCCTTATCCCATGGTAGCATAGCTCAAGAATGGAAATCGGAGTATGATACTAGCTTCCAAAAAGGCCTGTACTTATTTGATAATTCACAATACTCAGAAGCGGTTATATCCCTGCAAAAAGCTTATGAAATTTCTTTTAAAAATGGAGATTCACTCAGAATTATAGAATCTGGCGTTACACTAGCTGAGGCTCTTACTGCTAGCACTGAAAATGATGATGCTCTAGATATTCTTTTCATATTAAAGTCTCACATAACTTCAAAAACCCCTTCAGGCCTTGCCGCTAATATAAGTCGTATTATGGGCTATGTTTATCATACAAAAGGGGAGTACGAGCTATCCAATAGTGAGCTTGAATTAGCTTATAAGATTGCTGATCCCGTAAAAGACGCCTTTACTCTCGGGAGAATTACTCGGGTCTTAGCAAATGGCTTAATTCGTTTTGGGGAATACGATAGAGGTCTAGAACTAATAACAGAATCCTTACAATTATTTACTTCGCTTAATGCCGAATATTATATCAGCTTAGCTAGCCAAACTAAATACCTTCTTCATTTGTATAAAGGGGAGAGAGAGAATGCAGAGCCTTACTTATTTGAAAGCTGCAGATTAGCTGAAAAACTCGAAACCCCATCTCTTTTAAGAGATTGCTATTATTACTTAAGTGATTTAAAAAAAAGAAAGAATGATTACTTCCAGTCTATTACGTATAGCCAAAAAGCACTTCAAATTGCCGAGCAGCAAGAGGATAACTTCTTCATTATAAGATTCTACAATGAGCTTGGAGATCTTTATTTAGAAATTGAAGAACCCGATCGAGCTTTAAGTTATTTTAATAGAGCTCATTCATATTATTTATCTATCGATAACACTGTTCTGGCTAATCAGGCTCTTGTTAATATTGCCGAATGTTATACCAAAAAGGGCGATTTTAGTGCGGGTGAGAACATTTTATTGCGCGCTTTAGAATTTTTTCTAAACTCTGATTACCATTACGATAAGGGAATTGCCCTGATAAATTTAGGCCAGCTTAAATTGCTGACTAATGATCAAAAAAAAGCGCTTGAGTATTTAGATATGGCTCTGGAAATTGGTCGTACTCATAACCTTGTGTGGGTTCAACTCTTAGGACAGGAGCTGTTATTACAATTAAATGATCCATTTTATTCTAGCCAGGAAAAGTTGGCTTTAAGTAAAGAGGTACTCAAATTTTCTTCTAAACTTGCGCCTCTTTATTATTTGAGAGGATTAAAAAATATAGCAATCGCTTACTCTGAAATTGACTCAGATAGTGCTTTTTTTTACGCTGAAACAGCCCTCGAATTAATTGAAAAGAAACGACTTACTTTTTCAGGTGGTACTCTTAAAGCTAATGTTTTCTCTGATCATGCCGAGTTTTATAATATGGTTGGATCTTGGTATGCCGCTAAGAAAAAGAATTATGTACGAAGCTTTGATCTTTTTGAAGCTTCTAAATCTCGCGCCCTTTTAGACCAATTAGCAGAAAGTCGTTCAAGCGAGTTACTTTCTCTTTCGAAAGAAACCAAAGCTCAGCTACTTCAACTTCAAAAGAAAACAGATCAGCTTTATCGCCAACGAGAAGACGCTTCCAAAAATAAAGATTTTAGGGAACTAACCGATGCCATCACTGATGCTGAATTTGAATACGAGGTTACACTTGAAAAAATAAGAAACGATCACCCCGAGTGGAATAATTTTATTTACCCAGAAACTTTATCTCTAAATCAGGTTCAAGATTTGTGTGATAATAATACTGCCATTCTTGAATATGCTCTTATAGATAATGGACTTTCTGTTCTGCTGATCACAAAAAAAGATGTTTTTTATCATGAAGTTGCAAAAAGTGCTTTTTTTAGAGATGGGCTAACAAAACAAATAAATGCTTTTAGAGACTCTATTTTCGCGGTGGCTTCTTTTGATGTATTAGAAACACTTTCATCCCCTTTATATAGAACATTACTGGAGAGTTTTGAGGGCGCTTTAACTGATATCTCAAACCTTGTAATTGTTCCTGATGGCTCCATCGCTTTACTCCCATTCGATGCATTAATTAATAATGGCCAGTTTCTTCTAAAACGATTTGCCATTAAAACCTTACCCTCTGTTAGCGTTTTTAAACTCCTTCAAAATCCACACCGCGAAACTTCACAAGATATTTTAGGAATCGCTGGTTCAGGGTTTGAAGCTGGGGAAGGTGTGCTAAATTCTCGAACTCAAAGCTCTTTTGCAGCTCTTCCTTATACGCTTATTGAGGTTGATTCAATTTCTTCAAAATTTAATAAAGTTAAAGTTCTAAAAAATGAACTCGTTACTGAGGCGGGATTAAAACGCCTTGAACTAAATACTTATAAATATCTGCATTTTGCTACTCATGGCGACATTAATGAGACAACTCCATCGCAAAGTGGGCTTATTTTATCCAAGAAAACAGACATGGAAAGTCTATTTGGTGAAGATGGATATCTAAATGCCTCGGAAATTGCCTCTCTCTCACTTAATGCAGATCTCGTTGTATTAAGTGCCTGCAATACAGCTACTGGAAAAGTGCTAAATGGAGAGGGTTTACTTGGCTTGCAGCGCTCTTTCTTAATCGCAGGCGCCTCTTCCGTTGTAGCTAGCTTGTGGAGCATCTATGATCGAAGTACTCCGTTATTTATGAACTCATTTTACTCTAAACTTATTGAATACGAGGCAAGAGATTTTGGCTGGTTTGATCAGTTTTTGCTCTGGAGAGACTGGTATGAACCCAAACTCGTAGATTATAATACTCTTGCTTTAAGAGATGCCAAACTTGAAATGCTAAATCATCCTTATTACAATGACCCTGTGCATTGGGCTTCCTTTGTAATAACAGGAAAATAATTTTTATCTGGGTTGCTCCTGAGTCTTCTTTATAAACTCCTCGTTATCGACTTTTGGTCGCTCTTCTGCATTTGCGATTTTAGCGATTGTAGTAAAAATTAATTGTGATCGTTTTGTCAAAGCCTCGAAATCAATTTTATCCACTTCATCAGACGGCCTATGATAATCTTCGTGAACCCCATTGAAGAAAAAAGCGAACGGAATTCCTAGTCTACCAAAGTTCCAGTGATCACTTCTTCTATAGAACTGGTTAGGGTCATTTAGGTCATTATATCTATCGCTTAAAGTTATATTTACACTTTCTAGATTTGCCTCTTCGAGCATTGTATTTAAACCAGAAGAAATAATTTTTCCACCTATTATGTATATATAATCGCCGTCTTCAGGGTGTTCAAAATCTCTTCTTCCTATCATATCTACATTTATATTTGCTATCGTATTTTCAATCGAATAGATAGGGTGATCAGAATAGTATCGCGAGCCTAGTAACCCTTTTTCCTCTCCCGTTACATGTAAAATTAATACGCTTCTTTCTGGTCCAGCGCCAGCCTTTTTTGCAGACATCAAAGCTTGTGCAACATGAAGAACACCAACCGTTCCGCTTCCATCATCATCGGCGCCGTTATAAATGGCATCCCCAGTTGAGTCTGGTCTTCCTATACCAACATGATCATAATGAGAACTTAAAACAACAACTTCATCTTTTAGAAGGGGATTTGAGCCCTCTATAAAGGCTACTATATTTTTAGATTCTGTTATTATTGTACTTGCTATCTCCTTATGATTTAATGTAAAACCGGTATTTATTGCTTCAAACCCCGTCGGCTCTGCCAATATTCGCTGACCTAGATTATTCAAGTCCTCAACATCATTTAACCCTAAAAGCTGAGCCGCCATAGTTGGGCTTATAACATTTATGACTCCTGAAGTAGCCCCCTCATCAACCAAATATGTAAGCGACATTCTTCCTGGCACTCCAAAACTGGCTTTATCTTCTTCTGAGCTTTCTATGTATTCACTTTCCTCTGAATTTAAAATTAACAGCGCGCCTAAAGCGTTACTTGTTGCGATTTCTTTTTGTAAATCGCTAAAACTAGCTCGGTCATAAAAGGTTAGTAACCACTTTCCCTCTGAGTCTTCAGGAAAATGGCTAACAGAATCATTTTTGGTTGAGTAACCTACAAAAACTATTTCCCCAGTTAAATCTGGCCCTCCTGCGCTCCATGTTCTAAAATGCCCAATCTCTTCTGCGTTATGGGTTGAGGTATTTACTAGCTCTCCCTCAGATGAGTAAACGGAATAAGTGTAAGATGTAGTAACAGGTTGTGTTAGAGAAACTTTTTGAAAATATGTTCCATTATCGCCAACAGGCTCTAGCCCTAGCCTTTCATACTTATTGGCTAAATAATCTGCGGCCATTTCTTGTCCCTCTGATCCTGTTTCGCGCCCCTTTAGAGAATCATGAGCAATTACAGTAAGGTCTGCCCGTAACCCTTCCGAGTTTATTGTTGTAGTAAAATCGTTAATCGAAGGAGCTGGTGCTGTTACTACTTCTTTAGGTCCGCTACATCCGATTAATGCGGCTAAGAGAAATAGGTATAAGTTACTTTTATTCATTTTTTTATTTTTTATGCCCTAATGATTTCATCCACGGGCTTTAGATCCAGGTAAAATTCGGTGGGGTCTTCTTCGAGAAATAAATTAATTTGTTGCTCTTTAATCATTTCAAGAATAGCTAAAAAAGTTACTACCACAACTATCCGGTTCGTCACTGTCGCGCAAAGCTCTTTAAATGACTGTTTACCGCTCTTTTGAAGGGTTATGAGTACAAACTCTGCTTGTTCTTCAACAGTAGTTTCTACTTTTTCAACGTGATGGACTATGTTCTTTCTTTCAATGTCTGTGAGCACTTTCTTAAATGCTGAAATAAGATCGAATAGGGTGACATCTTTTAACGCCTCTCCAGTTGCTTGTTTTTCAACGGTGTCTTCCTCGTTATAACCTCGGGTGTATCTCTTTCTTGTCTCTTCATCAATGTCAGCCATTTTCACGGCCATCTCTTTGTATTTTTTATACTCTAAGAGGCGCTGTACTAATTCATACCGAGGATCCGTTTCATCTAGCTCTTCGTCTTCATTGTCCTCACGCGGCAACATCATTTTTGCCTTTATCGACATTAGCATACTTGCCATGAGTACAAACTCACTTGCAACATCTAGATCTAACTCTTCCATTAGATAAACAAACTCTAAAAACTGCTCTGTTATATATGAAATAGGAATGTCATAGATATCAAGTTCGTCTCTCTTAATAAAGAAAAGTAATAAGTCTAGCGGACCTTCAAAATTATTTAGCTGAACTCTATACATATCTAAAATTACACTGTTAAAAACACAATTTCTCTATTTTCTTTTGTCTTACGAATGTTATTTTAGACTTCGCTATTAAAAAAGAAAAAATAAGGACATGGACTATTCGCGATTCGTTTATGCTGTTCAAAATAACGATACAGAGGAGCTTGCTTCTCTGGTCTCTGTTATTACGGCTGTTCTTATAAAATTTCTTAAGGTTCGGATTGGGGCTTCGCATCAGGATGCTGAAGATTCTGCCCAAAATACCCTTATGCTAGTGACCGAAAAGATCAAAGACGATAAACTAAATAATCCTGATTCAATTATTTATTACCTCTTTACTACTGCTAAACATGATTATCTAAAAACTCAGGCAAAAATTAAGGAGCCAACATTTGATGAAGTACCAGAATCTCACTCTATAGAAGGCGACCAGCTTTCTTCACTTTTAAGCGAAGAACGAATGAATATTTTAAAAGTTTGTTTACGCCAATTAAAACCTGATTTGAAGTCTTATATTAGTTACTGGTTTCAAAATCCCGGAGACGAGACGGTAGTGGTTGCCGATCATTTTGGAATTTCAGTGAGTAATGCTTGGACTAAGAAACATAGAATTTTGAAGCTATTAAAAGAATGTTGCGAAAAAAAACTAAAATTTTAATGTAAGGAGTTGTTTTCTAGCCGGTCTTACATAACAGCATGTATTTAAAGAATACATGCTGCGAGGCAAAATAATTATGAAAGAGAACAAAAAAGATATCCGCAAACAAATTGACTCCTATGTTAAGGGCTTGCTCTCAGAAGAGCAGATTAACGAATTATGGACAGAGTTTGCCAAAGACCCAACGCTCCTAGATGATCTTGAGTTGGAAATTAGTGTTAAAAAACTAATTGAAGAAGGTGCTATAGAAGTAAAGAATCCTATTCCCACAAAAACACTTCAACTTCATAAATGGACCTGGCATGCTGCTGCTGCAGTAGCATTGGTACTCGTTGCATTAATTCAGCTTTTTCAAGTTGATTCCCGAACGGAACTGGATCAATTTTTAGCTAAATCAATTCCTCCTGATCAGATTGAAACCGGCGATGGTATTCGTGCTACTGATATAATTGTAACTACTGCAGATTCGTTATTGAATCTAGGTTTCAGCGCTTTAATTTCTGGCAATACTCAGCAAGCCTTATCTCTTTATGGTGAAGTAATTGAGAACTTTGATGTAGAGCCATACGGCTCGAAAGCTTATACCAATAAAGGAATCGTACTTTATAATGATGGTGATTATTCTGGGTCTATTTTAGCTTTTGATAATGCATTATCACGCGTACAAGACAGCCGAATGATTGAGGAAAAAGCGTATTGGTATAAGGGCAATGCACTGGTAAATATAGGCGAGCTTGAAAAAGCGCGTGTTGCTGTCTTCGAAGCCTACGCCCTTGATGGAATATTCAGGAAGCCCGCGTTTCTATTACTTCAAAAGTTGAATTATGATCTTGGTTATGTGGACTACGAAGACTTTGAATCACAAAGAGGGAATTAGCCCTTCTTTTATTCTAGAACCATTGGTATTGGGTTTGCACTGTCTTTCATATGATTCATAAGCACTTTATGAGTAGATACTTTTCGTTCTCCCTTTTTTCTTTCTACTTTCGAGTATGTTCCATCTTCATTTAGCATGCTTCGCTGCTGGTTGTCTTGCAAATATAAATTCAGCACAAACTGTAGATATTTTTTGAGTTCCTTCTTTTCTATTGGGGTGATTGCCTCAACTCGTGAATCTAAGTTTCTGTGCATCCAGTCAGCAGAACCGATAGTATAAATATGATTTCCGGCATTATTGAAATAGTAAATCCGTGAGTGCTCTAGATAACGACCAATCACTGAATGAACTTTAATATTCTCACTCAATTCTTTTTTACCTGGAATCAAACGACATACTCCACGTACAATTAAGTCAATTTTAACCCCCGCTTGAGAAGCTTCATAAAGCTTTTGAATCATGTGTGGGTCTTCTAAACTATTCATTTTAGCAATAATTCTAGACGGCCGATCATTCTTGGCCTCATTTGTTTCAAACTCGATTAAGTCTGTCATTTGTTTCCTCATGTGATTTGGGGCCACAAATAGCTTTTCGAATGTTTGATCAGGAGCGTATCCTGTTAATAGATTGAAAATGTCTGTGATATCTGAAGCTATTACTTCATCACATGTAAATAGCCCAAAATCTTCGTACAGTTGAGCGGTATCTGGGTGATAGTTTCCTGTCCCAATATGGCAGTATGTTCTTAATCCTTCTGGTTCTTCCCGAACAACCATAGTAACTTTAGTATGTATTTTTAACCCCGGAATACCATAGGCAACATGCACTCCATGATTTTCCAATTGTTGTGCCCAAAGAATATTTCTTTCTTCATCAAATCGGGCTTGGATTTCTACTAATACAGCAACTTGTTTTCCTTCTTCAGCGGCATGCATTAAAGAGTGCATGAGTGGAGAATCTTTTGAGGTTCTGTACAAGGTTTGCTTGATTGCCAAAACCTTAGGATCCTTTGCAGCGTCGTCAATAAAACGTTGAGTAGAAAGTTCGAAACTGTGATAAGGATGATGTACCATAAAATCACCTTTCCGAATTACTTTAAAGATACTTGGTCTTTCATCTTCACTTGGATACCGAAGTGCTGGATGAAGGACAGGAACCCAGCTCCATGACTTCAATCGTGGAAAGCCTGGAAGTGTCGCTATTTGAAAGGCGTCAGCTAAGCCGATTGTTCCATTCATTTCATACACATCATTCCACGTAATATTTAAATGTGAAATAATATATTTTTTGAGATGTTTTGGCATTTTTTCGTCAATCTCTAAACGAACTATTTCTGCAAACTTGCGTTCTCTAAGCTCGTCTTCAATTACTTCTAGTAGATCGTCTGCTTCTTCCTCGTTTCTTTCTACCGATGCATTTCTAGTCACCCGAAAAAGATGGGCTGAGAGCACCTTCATGCCTGGAAAAAAGACCTCTATTTTACTTTTTATCAAATCTTCAATCGGCACTAACACAACCTTGTTTCCTCGGCGATGAACTTTTATAAACCGTGGTCGATTTGATGGGATTTTAATCCGCGCGAAATGTTTTTCTTTTGTTCTTTTATTTAAAAGCTCAACCGCAAACGAAAGACTTTGGTTAGATATAAATGGAAAGGGATGTGATTCATCTACCGCTAGTGGAGTTATAATGGGATAGATTTGTTTCTGGAAAAAGGTATCACTTACTTTTTTCTGAAAATCTGTTAGGTCGTCATAATTCTTGATGCTAATCCCTTTCTCTTCAAGCGCGGGTAACAGTTCATTGAAAAAGCACCCGCGATAGTCTTCAATCATACTCTTTACTTCTTCACGAATGGCCTTAAGCTGATCCGAAGCGGTCATTCCATCTACCGCTAGCTTTTTTACCCCAGCCATTAATTGGCGTTTTAAACCGCCCACTCTCTTTTGAAAAAATTCATCCAGATTTGAACATGTAATCGCTATAAACTTGACCCTTTCAAGCAATCTGTTTTTTGGGGTTTTAGCCTCTTCTAATACCCTGCTGTTAAATTGGAGCCAGCTCAACTCATAATTAAAAAAGTATTCTGGACCATAAATGTTTAACTCGCTTGAGGTCAAATCTTGATGAAGTCCTTTCTCTTTCAATATTTTATTGAGTGTTTTATTGGCTACTTTTTTGCCCCACTTACTTTTCTGTTCCTCAATCGGATCATAGTCTAGTTCGTCTGGAGATAGAGAATTATTTTTCATGTGGTGCTTTTTAAACTTGAATACGCATTTAGTATTAAAACTAAGTATAATTCTTTAAAGTTAATGTAAACATCTTATCAGGCTTTTCTGTGCAAAATCCGTTGCTAAATCCCTCCCAAAAAGAAGACGTATTCGAACAATCTGTTCGCCCTTCAAGAATTCAGGAATTTATTGGGCAACAAAAAGTTATTTCGAATCTCAGTGTTTTTATAAAAGCAGCAAAACAGCGGGGAGATGCCCTTGATCATGTGATTCTTTCTGGGCCTCCAGGGTTAGGCAAAACCACACTGTCTTACATTATTGCGGAAGAAATGGGTGTTACGATACGCCCAACTACGGGACCTGTTTTAGAGAAACCAGGCGATTTAGCAGGAATGCTAACTAATCTAGAGGAAGGTGACGTTCTTTTTATAGATGAAATCCATCGCCTAAATCCTGTTATTGAGGAGTATTTATATTCGGCAATGGAAGACTTTAAGCTCGATATTGTTATTGATTCAGGTCCAAATGCTCGCAGTATTCAAATTGATTTAAATCACTTTACCCTTATTGGGGCAACTACACGAAAAGGGATGCTCACGGCTCCACTTCGTGCGCGATTTGGTATCGATATGCGCCTCGATTATTACGATGTAGAACTTTTACAACGTATTGCCCTTCGGTCTGCGCAGATTATGAACTTCGGTATTACGGAAGAAGGCGCTCATGAAATCGCAAGTAGAAGCCGTGGAACTCCTCGAATTGTAAATAAACTTCTAAGACGAACCCGAGATTTCGCACAAGTGGATGGTCTTGATACTATCGACCAAAAAATAGCTGATAAAGCTCTCAACGCATTAGATGTAGATGCTAATGGTTTAGATGATATGGACATTCGAATGCTCCGCGCAATCATCGAAAATTACAAAGGCGGTCCCGTTGGGCTTAGTACGTTAGGCGTTGCCGTTGGTGAAGATAAAGGAACCATCGAAGAAGTGTATGAACCTTACTTGATAAAGGAAGGGTTTTTACAGCGAACACCGAAAGGTCGGATAGCTACAGCTAAAGCATATCAGTATTTAGGGATTTCAATAAGCGGGACTGATAATGATTTATTTAACTAACGCAAAAGATTACATATCAATATTTCTTCTTTTTTCTTTGCTGCTATTTTCGGGCTGTAGCAACAGTACAGATTCTGGTGGTTCATTTATAGAGCCTGTTTATAGTGTAAGAATTACAAATAGTCCATTTCAAGAGATATTTTTTACTCTAGACGTTTTTTCAGGAGAATTAAATGAAAGAAATAATATCAGTCTTTCTTTCGGGGATACTACATTTAAAAACCAAACTTCAACCCTCCAAAGGTTCATCATTAGTGGCAGAATATACTCATCAGAGTTTGATACATTTGAAAACACTTCTGTAGTTGTATCTAGCGAAAAAAAATCCTCCACTTTTGAATTAAGAAAACAGGATTTTCATATCCCAATAATAGAAATAGACTCCGATACATTAATTGAAGGAATTAACGATCCAATACTTTTCCTAGACAAAACAATACAAGCTTCTTGGAGTTCTATAGATGATGCAGATTACTATATTTTACATTTTGAATATATGTTTGATCGAAGCACCAGGGTCACCTATAAACAATATTACAGTACTGAAACTTCTTTTGAAATTCAGGAACCTAACACTTTTGAAAATATTCCTGATATTGCTTTTCTTTATGTCGAGTCAGTAAAAGGTCCTCCACCTTCTGTTTTTGATAATAATGGTTCTGGTAAGCTCTCTGTTTCATACCGTTTAGTGAACAGGTCTAGTCTCCAAACTCTTTTTTTTATAAACTGACCTTATGATTCGTTTTATAAGTATTATTTTTATTTCAGTTTCTCTCCTTAGTTCTTGTGAAAACTCAACAGAAGAACCTAAAGGCAAAATTGTTGGTCTTATTTATGATGATTATCATAGCCAATCTCGTTTCTTGGATGTCAATCATTTGCGGTATGAATTTCACGCCTTTGATTTTGAAAGCCCAACTGAATTAAGTGCTATATTTAATTCGAGCAAACAGGAGTATTTTTCTTTCTATACGTCTACTTATCTTATTTCCGATACACTAGGGGTACCTTTTGACAGCGCTGCAAATATTAATATTCTTTTTGAAAACGATGGTTTACTTAGCTTTTTTTCTGATCAAATGCTTCAGAAGTTTGAGGGCCCGCTCTCATCGGATTACAATCAAGCTGATTCTTCTATAACTTTCTCCTGGCCATTCATCTCAGGTACAAACTTTACTCATATATCTTACCGTGTTTGGGAAGATGAGTATTATATTTTTAGGGACACCCTATTAACCGATGGTAGTTCTTTTACCCTTGATTTAAGGCCACTTATTAATACTTCGGGCCTTGCTATTATTGTTACTATGATTAAAGGCCCTCTACCTAATGATCCGGCAAGTAATGTAGAGGGCGATATCGAGGCCCAAATATTAATTGGTTCAAGGTTTTCAAGCCTGTCTGGAAACCCGGTTTATGAAGAAAGGAACAAAAGCTTACCGCCTTACAATCTGGATTTTAACTCAATTGTTAATAGCATGCTTTTTGACCGTTTACTAGAGGATGAGTAATCTTCTTGATATTTAAAGTTTACTTTTTTGCCCGCTAGATCCTTCGGAGATGTCCTCAGGATGACCCTAATTGAGATTTGTGAAATACTAAAACCTATCAGTTCCCAAATTTTGTCATCGAATAGGCTAACTTCTACAATCCTGTATACTGAATCACGTCTAGATATCAGTACTTTTTTATGGTATTCTCTTTTTTTTGTGCTCTCCTTAGTAATTAGGTGGCTTACTTTCATCACATATAAGCTTTTTATTACATTTGCAGGGTCAATCTATTTGTCCTTTTCAACGATGAAAAGAACGAAAAATCGCCGTAAGAAATGTAGATGTTGGTATTTCCACCCTTTGTTCTCTTTTCATTGACTGGATACTC
>CAXBBW010000007.1:0-186539 GCA_963974345.1 uncultured Balneolaceae bacterium
CTACGGTGGGATCAGTATGTGCCCTTGACATTTTCCTTTTTAAAGATGTTATACCTACACCTTAAGCGAACCATTTTTGTTTATATAGTCAAGGTGACGTATGTAGGAAATTTGTAAGAGTTTGTCGATTCCTTCATAGAAAATTCCAATAGGAACAACCCTAGTCAATTTCTCTTTATGCGGTACTTGTAAAATTAAAGTACCACTGAATCCTCCTTGGTTATGAAAACTTTTAATATTTATATGCCCACTAGATTGTTGAATATTTGGATCATTTTCTAAATCTCGATTTAGTGTAAATTTCTCGGAATGAACACTGTGTATTTGTTCAATGATACCAACCGAATTAAATACAATTTCAGGAACATTATTTTTCTGAACAAATTGTCCAGGAAAACCGGAGTAAACTATAACATCATCTACTTGTGGGCGAGGAGGTGGCCAATCACTAGGTTCACAAAAAGCTAAATCTTTATTTATTTCATTTAAATCGACACTATCAAAGTCGAAAGTTGCTAGGTCACTATCCGGTGATTTGGCGATTAAATATTGAGAGGGGTCGATTACTTTATTTCCTACATAAAAAACCACATCGTTGTCCTTTACTTTTTCTTGCTCGTAAAATTCAAGAACATGATGGTTTGTAATACCTAATTTTTTATCTCCAGTATTTACGAAGGAGAAAGTCGCTGTATTTAAAATAGAAGCATTATTGGGGTTTTGGTTTGCTATGAAACAACCAGTGCAATAGAAATTAGCTAGCTTAATTATTTCTTTTTGAAATGCTTCTTCCATTCCTTTGTAGGTATAACGACCCTGCGTTTAAGCGGCGCGGGTTATCGGTTTTTGTGAAAGTAACAGAATTAATCAGTTACGTGAAAATTAAATTATGCGGAGCCAATACCCAAGTCCGACTTGAAACGCTTGTTATACACAACTACGCACCGATTTTAATAGTCACTTCCTTTTCTAATTTCCCGTCAGAGTAAAACCGAATAAGTTCTTCATCACCTTTTTGTGTGGTCTCATACATATCGTAAAGTTTACAACAGTCAATATTTACGAAATCCAACTTTGAAAGGGCAGACAAAGTTTTTTGTTCTAACGAAAGAGCACATTGGGCTGCATAATAGAAATAAATGTGGAAGACAGAATCTTCAATCCCAAGTTCTATTGATCTATTATTAATTTTGGCAGCTAATTCAGCAGTTCGGACGATTTCAGTTTCTTCATCTGAATAGGGTTCAATATCTACTAAATATTCAGCTGTGGATTCAGTTCGAGGTTCTCCTTTAAATCTTCCTTTGGTGTGTAATTCACCTTTTAAACCTACTTTTGAAAAACAGAAATTGAACTCATTTTCTATTTGTATAGGATTCAAATCTATACCCGAAATGCTAAAATTAATATGAGTTCTAACAATCATTAAAAGGTGAAGTTAGTTGTGTTGTGTATAACGACCCCGCGTTTAAGCGGCGAAGGGTTTTCGGTTTTTGTGAAAGTAACAGAATTAATCAGTTAGCTGAAAGTTAGAAATGCGGAGCCAATACCCGAGTCCGACTTAAAACGCTTGTTATGTGAAAACTGAGGATGAACGAACTACGAAAAGAAGAGCGTAAAACGTACAGAACATGTGTAACCCGAAACGAACTGTGTTGACCGGACAGGCAAAACCCAAACGCCGAATAGGATTTTGAACAACGCCCCGAGCACTACACGACATTTTTTAAAAGAATGAGAAATGAAAAAGGAGAGAAGCTTTGTAAAAATTCGGTGCAGATTACCAGCGAAAAAGTGGCAACCCACAAACAACGATCGGAGTTTTATTAGCGAAATGGAAATTCAAAAAAGCCTAGCAGAAATTACTACAAGAAGAACGAGCCTGACCGGGCACATAACGACCCTGCGTTTAAGCGGCGAGCCAAGTTATAATTAATAAAGTTCGGAACCCTAAACGAGTCCAGCTTAAAACGCTTGTTATACACATGATTACATGCCTATTGTTGAGTCTGAATAGCACTTTTCCGTTTCAGGTAGTTCATGCCATTCTATATCACTATAGGCAAAACACATATGGTAACAACCACCACCAACATTTCGTCCTTCGCCATTAATCATGCAATCCACTATGCATTTATCACCTTCTAAACCTCTTTCGTGGTGAAGAGCAATTACACACTTTTCGACTTCTGAAAGCTCCACAGTAGCGGTTTCTAAAACAGAAGATAATGGTTGCTTCTCAGGTTTTTCGCTACAATATGAAGCAAAAAACAATAGTGATAGAATTAATATGAATTTGTACATGTGTATAACGACGCTGCGTTTAAGCGGCGAAGGGTTTTCGGTTGAATTGAAAGTAACAGAAATAACTAGTTACCTGAAAATTAAAAAGTGCGGAGCCAATACCCGAGTCCGACTTAAAACGCTTGTTAGGCATACGTTTATTTATTAAATATTCTTTAGATTTTCTCTTATCGTTTTCTCAGAGTAAAATGATCTTATACCTTTAAAATACCTATAATCGTTCTTTTTTAATTCAGTATGGAACGCATTAAATAGTTTGAAAATAAGAGGGTGTGATTGATCATTTGCTAGGGCAATTACAATTTGTTTAAATTCTGGTAGCATTTCCCCATCTCCACCAATTTTAGGATCATAACTAAAAATGTAAGTATTAGCTAAACCAGCCATGAATAATCGTGTATACAACTTAAAATAACGTAGGTTCTTATTAATTAAATCAGGGTTTTTAGCAGAAAGCAATGAGGTTTCCCAATTTTTAATTCTATTAACTAATACATCGATATCACCTGAATATCCTTCTCCAAAATCTTCTTCAGTTAAAAGCATGCTAACATACTTATTTAAAGATTGGGAATTCGAATTTGTAAAATACTTTTTATAAATCGACGGTGAATAAGAAACATACACTTCTTCCGTTTGTGACAATTTAAGATCTAGTCCGGCATATTTTAAAGAATCTGTATATCTCTTACTCTTATTTGAATACTTGTCTCTGAAATAACTTGGGACATAGTGATCATAAAAATGATAGGTTTGCTCATCAGCGTATTTATCATAAAACTCATCAAAAATTACAAAGATGGAATCCTGTTGCTGTGAGCTTTGACATTGAGTTTTCAATAACAAATCAGTTAATGCGATAACTTCACGACCAGACTCAAACGTCTGAAAAGGCATGTTCTCAAGTTTTTCTTGATAATTGCTAATTGGACAATTGAATAAGAAGAATATTAAAAACAGCTTCATTTGAACTTAAGTATGCCTAACGGCCCCGCGTTTAAGCGGCGAAGGGTTTTCGGTTGAACTGAAAGTAACAGAAATAATCAGTTACCTGAAAATTAAATTATGCGAAGCCAGTACCCGAGTCCGACTTAAAACGCTTGTTATATGACCGAGTTTATTGATATTTATTTAGTTTACTAGCTAGAACTTTTGAGTTTGTTAAAGAATCGATTTGATTTGCAAGCCTGTGAAATTGGTTCATCAAAAGTTCCGCTTTCTTACTTTGAACTATCATAGAATCCAATTCTTGTTGAGTTAGTATTCCGCTTTCAACTCTGTAGCGGTAGCTTTCCAAAAATGGTTCGACAAGTAAAGCACATGATTGTTCTTGGACTAACTTTTTTGTCCCACCTTTAGCAATTGTAATTTTCGTTTTTGGTTGATCAGACATTGTTGAAACGCAAAGATCATCAATGTTAGTTGGATAGCTTATAAAACCGATAGAATCAATAGCGCCAAATAATGAATCAACTTCTAACGGACTTATTTTACCTTTTTCTGTTTTCTTCTTTAATACAAAACCACTTCCCTTAAAAACATATTCTCCATTCTCAAAAAGAGTCAATTTGTAATCTGGGCAAAATCCAAAACATGGTGTTCTCTGAAGTTCAATATAATTAGTACTCGTTTTCTTTAATGAAGAACAACCTGATACAAAAATGAAAACCAAGAAAACAAAAGTTAATTTATTCAAATCAGATTTTTAGGACATATAACGACCCCGCGTTTAAGCGGCGAAGGGTTTTCGGTTTTTGTGAAAGTAACAGAATTAATCAGTTACCTAAAAGTTAAATTTGCGGAGCCACTACCCGAGTCAGCTTGAAACGCTTGTTATGTGGCAAACGCTTTTTTTGCTTACTCATTTTTTTAAATCTGTAAGCTTGGCTGTATAAGTTAAAGAATCGAATCTATTTACAATCTCGTTTCTTTTTTTATCAGATACACCAGCATGAAACCATACTTTAATCCGAGTTTCACCATTCGCATCAACTCTGCTAAACCCTTTTACACCTTCAATATTGGTTTCAGAGCTAGTAAAGGAGCTCAATTCCTCGTATGTAATATCTTCTCTAAATGTAACTAAAAGCTGATCTGGTTCTGCCAGCTGAATTGTAACGATTATATAAAATAAAACAGGAAGAGTAAATGACGTAACAATAGCTGGAAACCATGTTTTCGGTCGGCTAATGTATACAGTCAATATTGAAGAAATTGAAGTTCCAATGAGTAAGCAAAAAAGTACAGGAAAACTAAATGCGCCAATCCAAGGACCTAGTACTAGGATCAACAAAAGAATAAATCCAATGGTGAGAATAAAACTAGTTAATAAAGCTGAACCGTAGGAAATAAGAAGACTTTTATGTGTTGTCTTTTTATGCAAAAAATGAAGAAATGGGTAGATAAGAGTAGAGAAAAGGACAACCCAAAATGCAAAACCTCTTAAATCACCTGCACCGAACCATTCATTTTGAGCAACATGAATAAAAGCCGAACCCCAAGAGGCAATGCCAAAGGAAACAGAACCAATTAGTGCTGAAAAGTCTTTTATTTTCTTATCCATTTAGTTTGGATGAATTGCCACATAACATATTATTAGGCGAACGAGATGAACCAGATAAAATTCGCATAATATCTTTAATACTTGTCTCAGGCTAACTAAATAGCCTATCTGTGATATTATCCGAATACTGATTCGTATATCCTCCAAAACTTTTTTGTAAGGACTTCCTCATTCACCGGTCTTATAAGATAATAGTAAAAATATAAGTATCAATGCGATGGGAAAGAGTAAACTGCTTACACAGGTTAGAGAAGAAATACGCAGAAGAAATTATAGCTACAAAACGGAGCAATCATACACCTCGTGGATTAAAAGATATATCCGGTTTAATGGAACGGTACATCCTGGCGAACTTACCGATAAAGATGTGGAACGATATTTAAACTATTTAGCCAATGATAGTAATGTTGCTGCGTCAACACAAAATCAGGCGTTATCTGCACTTGTATTTCTATATAAAGAAGTACTTCGTAGAGTATCGATGGATCTGAAAGGAATAGAGAGGGCGAAAAAACCTCACAGAGTACCTGTTGTTTTATCCGTTCAGGAAATAAAATCATTACTCAGCTATGTTAACAAAAATTATCTGTTAATGTGTGAACTCATGTATGGTTCTGGCTTAAGAATCTCAGAATGTTTACGACTCAGAGTCCAGGATATAGATTTTGAAATGAACCAAATCAGCGTTCGATCTGGAAAAGGGTTAAAGGATCGCTTGGTTATGTTACCAAGGCTATGTGAACCTGAATTGAAGGTGCAAATCCAACAAGTCATCAAAGTACATACGTCGGATATTAAAATGGGGTTTGGTCAGGTGTTACTTCCTAAAGCGCTAGCTAAAAAATATCCTGGCGAAATAAAAGAAGTACGATGGCAGTACTTATTTCCCTCACAAGTGCTTAAGAAAGATCCAAGAAGTGGGATCATTCATCGGCATCACATTTCTTCCAGAGTTGTACAAAAAGCAATTAAAAAGGCTTCTGGACTTTCAAGAATTCAAAAGAAAGCAACTGCTCATACTTTACGCCATAGTTTTGCTACTCATTTACTACAAAATGGATATGATATAAGAACAGTTCAGGAGCTACTCGGACATAAGAATTTGAAGACCACAATGATATAAACTCATGTGCTAAACAAGGCTGGCAATTATTTGAAGAGTCCTGTGGATTTATTATGATAGTTAATAATCTTCACTAGGTAAGTAGAGTAGTGGTACATAAAAGGGTACAGTAAACTGAAATAATAGCTTTAAATAACCAATAATAGATATTATTAATACACTCATAATCGATTGGTCGTAGGTTCAAGTCCTACCGGGCCCACATAGTATAAAAACCAAAAAAACCTGTTTAAATGCCATTTAAACAGGTTTTTTTATGCTTTTTAGTCATTACAATGAAAATTTAGGAAGTGAAAGAATTTCACTTTTACACATAAATTGTGTAAATAGGGGATACAGTTGTTCACCTAGTTCCATAGCTCAGCTATAGAATGCGAGCCAGAGGCTCTGCCTCAACCTTCAAAGTGCCCCAATGATCTCTTAAGTCTGAGACTTAAGAGTGAATGTTAAGCAAGTCTGAGACTTGCATGAAGGGCAGTGAAAGTATAAAATAGCAGGAAACTGAAGTCTGGGGACTTCCAGAGCTTGTACTTTCAAATTACAAACCTGAACGATCGTGGGATATTTTTTTCCTAGCTTTCAGTACTTGCATTAAGGCTTAGTTCTTTTAGATTAAGCCTATGGCAGGCTTCAAAATCTATAATCATCAACAAGCCCATTTCATTACCTTTGCGGTAGTAGACTGGATAGATGTATTTACAAGACCAGCGTATAAGAAAGTGATTATAGAAAGTCTCAGGTATTGTCAAAAAGAAAAGGGGCTTAGAATTCATGGTTGGTGCTTAATGACCAATCATATCCATTTGGTAGTTAGTGCAAAAGAAGGGTATAAGTTATCAGATATTCTCAGAGACTTTAAAAAATATACAGCGAAAACAATTCTGGAAGACTTAGAAAACAATCCGAAAGAGAGCAGAAGAAGCTGGATGCTATGGATGTTTAGAAAGGCAGGGAGCCAAAATTCAAATAACAAGAAGTATCAGTTTTGGAGACAAGATAACCGTCCCATGGAGATCACAAGTAATGAGTTCTTTACTCAAAAAATGGAATACATTCATTATAATCCAGTAAAAGAAGGATTTTGCTATCAAGCCGAAGAGTATCCTTTCAGCAGTGCTTTGTGGTATAAAGAGAGGAAAGGGCTGTTAGAAATGGATGAGATATTGATCTGAGTGAAGTGAAGTTAAAAACTTCAAGAGCTAAGAGTTTTAAGTCACAGACTTAAAACATCTTTGGGGTAAACAGTACAGATGGAACATATACAAAGACTGAAACTTCTGTCGAAGTAGCAAGTACATCAATTTTGGATAGAATAAAAGAGAATTTCACAAACTTTCCCCCTGATCTCTTAAGTCTGTAACTTAAGAGTGATAGTTTAGCAAGTCTGCGACTTGCATAAAGGGATAGTTTTTTGAACTTCAGGAAATATGGGGCTAGCAATATCGCCATATAGACCTGTAGGTGCTTTAATGGAAGTTAGAAACTTCAGGAGCTATGAGTTTTAAGTCTCAGACTTAAAACATCCTTCGAGTGAAACTCGATGAAGTAATCTCATTGTATAGACTTAGAGCGTTGATGATGAGATAACGTCATCGAGGGGGCTCGAAATTAAATTCTAACTTAAGTGCCCTTCGAGATCGAAGTTTTTAGAACAGAACGGTAAAAATCTAATACAAATTCGCCATTTTGAAGAAATTATCATTTTTCATGATACTATATTCAGAAGATCGTTTCCATTTTTGCACAGCTTTTAGTGAGAAATCATCCAAATTGATTGGTAAAATTGGAGATGAATAGTTTAAATCCTCCTTTTTTATACTGGCTGGTAATGTGGCAATAAATACCCGGTTGGAAATCTTTTCATTTATGTTCCCATCCAGTAATATGACTTCTAATCTGGCTGCGGGGTAATTATCAGTGTATAGTATATATTTTAGATACGACATTGCATTTAAGATTAGTTAAAAAGAGTCACCCGGGTTTCAAACCGGGTGACCTAGAAGGACATTGGAGATCATCTTCTCCTATGTGTTTTGTCTCTATCACTGTACCCCAAAACTCATAATTAATGCTTTAATTTTCCTATAAACTGTATTTGTATTCATAAAAGGTTGGCTGTATGTTTGCCTTGACTTCGGTAGTTAAGATGTCGTCTCGGGTCACTAAATGCATCGCCAGAAAGTCTGAATCTGGATACCACTTTTGTGGTATTACCTGACGATGTGCAAATCATTCAACCTAATGCTTAATCACTTACTATTATGAGTACTCCTAATACTTCTTTTATCCAGTATTCACCTTATATCCGTCTTACAAAAGATGAATCCGGCAATTATACACTCTGGTTAGTTACGTTTATTCCTCAGAACTATACCATACCAAATGAGCCAACGGTAAGTGCTACAGGTTCAGATATTCAGGTGAGTGTATATGTAGAAAGTGGAGGAGCGACCCCTTCCGAATCCTGGGAAGTACATTCTTTAAAGGTCGCATTACCTACTCCGTCCGGTTCTGGTGCATCTGTTAATGCAACGGTTTATTTAGATGACCCTGAAGATGAAGGAAGTTCCAAAATTCCTTTTGATGATGCAGAAGAAGAATAGCTTTTCTTAGTCAGGAACAGCTATGATAAGCGCTCTTCTAATAATATTCTCTTGTATAAATTGCTCAGAAACCTCAGTTGGTTCGAATGAATTCTTAGTTCAAGATCAGCTGGAGTTTTTAGCAAACAAAGCAGAAGACACCTATCCGGAAAAGCTAGATTCTACTGTTTTTTATGCCAATAACCTGATCTCTATTATCAGAGAAGAGGGAATAGTTTCAGGATATGAAGAGCAAATGCTTGATTTACTTGGACGTACCTATCGGAGGATGGGAAATACAGAACGTTCCGAAGAGTATTTTCTTGTAGCTATTCGATTAAGTGAGCAACGCGAAAATATAGTTCAACTCGGTGATTCCTATAATCGTATTGGGTTATTATATCGTGCAATAGGCAGATATAAAGAGGCTTTAGAGAGTTATGAGAAGAGTTTAGATTTTAAGCTTCAGGTTGGCGATGAAAATAGCTCCGCCGGGACCCTGAATAATATGGGAAACCTTTACCGGGCAATGGGAGAAAAAGAGAAATCATACAATAGTTTCATTCAGAGTATAGAAATCAGAAAAAGGCTTGGAGAAGAAGAACGTGCAGCTTCAGCATATCTTAATCTTGGTAACTGGATGGCAAGTGAAGCCGAATATGAAAAAGCTTATGATTTGTATAAAAACTATTACAGAATAGTTTCTTCTCAAAAAGATACTCTAGCTATGGCTTCAGTAAGCAATAACATGGGTAATATTTTTAATTTGAAAGGAGATTTAGATGAAGCTCTTAAACTTTATGTAAGAGGAGATTCTTTGTTCAAATCTTCTGGAATACAAGATAATCTTGAAGCAACCCTTAATACTAATATTGGAGTCATACTTACAAAAAGTGGAAATCTGGAACAGGCCATTGAATTTCATAAAAAAGCTAAAATCATTTCAGAAAGATTTGATGATAAAGAGGGTATAGGAACTGCATTTCAAAATATTGGCCAGTCTTTTGAAAATATGGACGAGCCGGATTCATCCTTATACTATTATGAACGCGCAATTGAAGTGTTTGAACCCTTGGGAAATCAAGAGCAATTGGCTCAGGTGTATGAAAATATTGGGGTGATTTATAATCAGGAATCAGCTCCTGAGTTTGCTTTGAATTACTTATTAAGAGCTGCTGAAATTTTCGAAAAGGCGGGCAATGATCGCTCGCTGGCTAACCTGTATAACAATATTGGATCGAGTTATTTTTATCTGGAGCAATACAACCAAGCGATTAATTACTACCAACAAAGTTTGGAAAAAGCGACGGAAACAAAATATCTGGAAGTTCAGGAGAGAGTGGCTTCAGGTTTAGCTGAAGTATATGGTGAGGTCAGTGATTTCAAAAAAGCCTTCAAATATCAGCAGTTGAACAATGTATATAAAGACAGCCTGTTGAATCTAGAACGGGTAAAAGTAATCGAAGAGCTAGTTACCAAATACGAAACCGAAAAAGTAGAAGCAGAAAATAATCTCCTGCTTGCTGAACAGGCTCAGAATGAAGCAACCATCCAGCGTAGAAATGCAGAAAACCGGGCTTTACTTATTGGATTACTAGCACTAGTTGGAGCAGTTGTGGGTATTATAGCTTGGGTGTCTTACAGCAATCGAAAAAAGAGAATTATCGCAGAGCAAAAAGAATCATTACACCAAACGAAGATAGATTCATTGCTTGATCGACAGCAGCTCGAATCAGTTTCGGCTATGTTAGAAGGACAGGAGAAAGAGCGTAAGCGACTCGCCGCAGAATTACATGACCGATTGGGAAGTATCCTATCGTTAGTAAAAATGTATTTCAGTTCGCTGGATGATGACATCAAGGAAAAGCAACCTGAATTGCATGCTTCTTTTACCGAAGGAAATCAGTTTCTGGATGATGCTTTTAAGGAAGTCCGGGCGCTCATTAAAGAGATGAAAGACGGAACCACTTCAGGTGAGGGACTCAAAAAAGACTTGAAGGAGCTCTTGGCAAAAATAAATAAACTAGGAATCGAGATTAAGAGCCGAATAGAGCTGGGCAAAAAACTGGATACTATTGTAGAGATGAACATTTATCGGGTTATCCAGGAGGCGCTCAGTAATTCACTTAAATACTCAAAAGCTGAACTCATTGAATTGGTATTGACTGATAAAGATCAACTTAAAGTGATGATTAAGGATAATGGTGTTGGATTCAATGCAGATAACATTCCTCAGAAAAAAGATGGGGATTTGAGTTATGGGGTTGGAAATATGGAAAACAGGGTTAAATTATTGGGCGGAGAATTTGAGTTAAAAACGAAAGAAGGACTAGGTGTTATCATCGAAATTAAAATTCCTCTTACGAATAAGGAAGGAATCTGGGGAGTCCCCGAATTAAATTAAAATGACAAAACTTATTCTTGTAGACGATCATAAAGTCTTTTTGCAAGGGATGGAAGCTTTACTATCCCGTTCCGAAGATTTCGAGGTATTAGCAACCTTTACCAGCGGACTGGAAATGATGCGCTTTCTCGCGGAAGGCGAACATCCTGATGTGCTACTTCTTGATATAGAAATGAAAGCCATGGGTGGAGTAGAAGTAGCCGAGAATGTACTTAAACAATATCCTTCGGTACGTGTGATTATGCTCAGCACCTACTTCAATGATGGATTTGTTCAGCAATTAATGGAAAGTGGAATATCGGGATATTTACTTAAAAGCACTGGGTTTCCTGAATTAAAAGCTGCGATTACCAGAGTTGCAGAAGGGAGTTTTGCCTTCAGTCCTGAAGTAATGGATGTAATTGTAAAAGGATTTGGTTCCAAGGAAAAAAAACCTGGTTCTTCTCAAAGTGGAGATTCTAACCCTCTCACCGATCGTGAAATTGAACTCGTTCGCTTGATTGCTGACGAGCTCACCATGAAAGAAATCGCGGAAAAACTCTTTCTTAGTGAACACACAGTTAAAACGCATCGCAAAAACATTATGGGCAAAATGGATGTTAAAAACACCGCTGGGATGATCAAAAAGGCGTTTATTCTTGGGTTGATTGAATGATTCAATATAGAATTAAGAACGATTCAATTAAAAATTTTCGGATCATTGCGAGCTGAAGGTGCTCTGCCTTAACCTGCAAAAAACGGGTAACCATGAACAGGCGGAGCCTGAATGTAGAAGTTCTTCAGCAGAGTTACGGAACCCAATGATCTCTTAAGTCTGCGACTTAAAGAGTGCTAGTTTAGCAAGTCTGAGACTTGCATTAAGGGATAGTTTTTGAACTTCTGGAAAGATCAGGAAATATGGGACTAGCAATACCACCATATAGACCTGTCGGTGCTTTAATGGAAGTTAGAAACTTCAGGAGCTATGAGTTTTAAGTCTCAGACTTAAAACATCCTTCGGTACTTGGTAACCAGTTAGCGAAGATCAATTTCACTCATTCTCCAAGCCATTTAAAAAACTTTGCCATTCATTGGTATTTAAATATTCAGTGAGTTTTTTTCCAGGGCAAAGAGTTTCAGCATAATCTTTATGCGTTTTGATTTTGTCTGAGGTTACAGACTTTTCTTTTGCTAAAAAGTCAGTTACAACTTTCAAAGAAGTGATCTGATCTTGCAATAATTCTTGTTCCTCAAAATTACCCAGAACTACTATTAATGCGTGACCTGAGGGATCATAAGTAGTATTAGTGTCTCCTTTATATTCTAATGGACGTCCTTCAAATATTTTCCCCTTTCGATCAATAATGTAGTGGTACGGAACGTCTATCCATTTACGATCATTTCTGCTCCATGTTTGTAGGTTTTTTAAATACTCATAAGTATCCTTTTCGTCTTCATAGATTTCACCACCGTGATGAATAGTAATATAAGATATTGTGTGTTTATAGCTTTCTACTAATGAATCAGTACTGCCCCATTCAGCACGGTTAATGAGCCATTCCTGAGCCATTGTGCTGTTTAAGCTAGTAAGTAAAGTAAAAAAGAGTGTAAATGTAATTTTCATAGCTAAAAGATAATTCAAACTAAACTTAATAAAACAAAACCATATTATTTTTACTTCATCAATAGCATTTTATTGGAAATAATAGTGCCGTTGAATTCTAACTGATAAAAATATACACCACTCGACAAACCAGTAGCATCAAAGGTTACAGAGTGGATTCCTCGATTTCGAACTTCATCAACTAAAACTTGTACTGTTTGTCCAACTATATTGAATATTTTTAATTGGATAATTCCATTTTCTGGCAAGCTAAACTCTATTTGAGTAGATGGATTAAATGGATTCGGGTAGTTTTGATTTAGCTTTAATTCCGTCGGTATCTCAGTTTCTTCCCTATTTTCATTTGATATCATTAGTGCATCGAGATCTGGGACAAGATATTTTTTGTGAATCACATTAGTAGGATTCGACCCAGCCCAGCGAAGGTACATTCCTGCATCGCCGGTGGTATGTACATACTCTACAGTAATCTTCTTTTTTACACCTTCTGTCATTGCTATTTGTTGACTGGATGTAACCTCATTTCCATCAATAAATATTTTAGCAGTCCCGTTGATGGTACTCGCTGAAAAGCGATAGTTTCCTGAAGTAGGGCTCTCAACTTCGCCTTCCCATCGAGCACTAAAATTATTACGGGGTATTCCAGGTATTGGTCTTCCTGCTCCCCAGTTCCAGGCAACCATAGGTTCTTTTCTTATAACCTCATCACCTGTGAAATCATCATTTGAAAAATAAGTAGCAGTTAATCCACTGAGTGAATCAGAATCTTCTTTAGCCACGCCTTGCCCATGAAATTCAAACCAATTAAAATTTCCGATACCATCGGTGTTAGCAATATTTGTGAAAACAAAATAAACGTCATGAGTACCACCTGGATTATCCAAATCGCTAGTAAAATAATCATAAGTTTGCCATCCCCCTGTTAATGATGTTTGAATAGATGCAATAACAGGGCCATTCATTTCATCAATTCGGACTTCAACATTTGCGGGATTTCCTTCAGAGGCGTAACGAGCAGTTATGTATTTAATATTCTCGAAGTTCATAGGACCAAATTTCAATGCAGAACCATTGTTTACATAACCCACATTTTGACCTCCACCCAAAAAATCTCCAGTTGTTTCAAGCTGAACATCGAATAACTCTAGAGCATGCTCTGCTTGTTTAAGTTTAGGCTGGAGAACAGCTAGTGCATTTCCCGTAAGAATCGTATTTGCTCCGCCTCCATCATCTTCAAAGGCAGCATTGAATACATAAAAAACATTATCAGGACCATCGCCATGACTTACAGTTAAGAATTCACCTTCACAACCATTACTTGGTCCTGCACCATGGGAATGATCATCGTGACCAATAGAAGGTTCTGTTTCAATAGCTGAGCACTCAATTCCATTTCCTATCGAGCCTTGTTCTGCATCATTAACTGATACTTTATACTCAATAGTTTCTCCTTCAATATAAAAGCCACCATTTACAGGATAATCAATTGTAACATTTGGAGCTGAGTTTCCAGCAACGATCTGGACCTGATCAATGGAGGTTTCACCATCTGGATCGGTAACTGTAAGAGTAACCAAGTAAGATCCAGCTTCTGTGAATGTGTAGCTTGGAGATGCTGTGCTATCATCCTTAATATTATCACTATTAAAATCCCAAGAATAACTCAAGAAATCGGCATCTGGATCACTGGAAAGTTCAGCAGAAAAATTTACTGTTAAAGGAGTCGTCCCGCTTGTTTTAGATGCTTGAAGAAAAGCTTGGGGAGGTCGGTTCCCTAAATTTTCGACATATTCAATTTTAATAATTCGTGCATCATCATTTCCTCCACCAAATCCAGTTC
Organism: uncultured Balneolaceae bacterium; assembly: GCA_963974345.1. GTDB lineage: Bacteria > Bacteroidota > Rhodothermia > Balneolales > Balneolaceae > RHLJ01. The sequence goes on from CAXBBW010000007.1 coordinate 14,420, forward strand.
CCCATTCTATAACGTACATAGCGCCATCTGGTCCAAACTGCATATCAATCGGTCGATTTAAAACGAGATTATCTAAGAAAGGGTTGATTTGTAGAAGATTTCCATCTTTGTCATATCGTACTTCCTTAATCCAATTCCGAGTCCATTCCATAATAAAAAGTGTGCTATCATAGTATTGAGGAAAGCCACCGGTTTCATCATTAGCAGGATTGTATTCAAAGAAGCCACCTGCTATTGCCGTTCTATTACCTTCTTCAAATTCAGGACGTTCAGGTGTAAAGCCATAAGTATAGTATAGCCAAGCGGGTTGTGCGGTAGGGAGGTTAGTTGCACCGGTATTATTTGGAGAATCATTAATCGGAGCTTCACAGTCAAAATCACTTCCTGAAATTCCAGTAGCATAATCATAATCTACATAAGGAATATTGTTGGCAATACAGTAAGGCCATCCAAAATTACCACCAGTTTTAGTTCGATTAAATTCATCATATCCAACGGGTCCACGATTTGGATTATCTTCTCTTGAATCAGGACCTACTTCACCCCAAACTAATTCATTAGTGTATTGACTGATCGCCATTCGATAGGGATTTCGAGTTCCCATTACAAATATTTCTTTCTTTCCCTGAGCAGAATCAGCAAATAAATTTCCCTCTGGTATAGTAAAAGTTCCATCATCTTCAGGATGGATACGTAATATTTTCCCTCTTAAATCTTGTGTATTAGCAGAAGTACGTTGAGCGTCCCATGGTTGTCTTCCTGGACTTTCATCTATTGGAGACCAGCCATCGGCAAACGGATTAGAATCATCTCCCGTAGCAATAAAAAGGTTTCCATTAGCATCAAACTCCATATCTCCACCAGAATGACAACATTCTGCACGTTGGGTAGGTATTTTTAGCAATATCTTTTCAGAAGCAGGTACTATTTTATTATCTGCAAAATCAAATCTGGAAATACGTTGTTCAGTAGCTGACGATGGTGAATAAAAGAAATATATCCATGAATTTGTTTCAAAATCTGGGTCTAGAACAACACCGATTAATCCATCTTCTTGGCCATCATATACATTAATATTTCCAGCTGCTTCTATAATGCCAGTACTTTTATTTCTTAGTTTTATTGCACCACCACGTTCTATATACATCACATCAAGGTTTGGAAGAACTGCAAGCGAAACTGGATTAATTGGATTATTATCAACAACTGTTACCTGATATTTTTCGTTTATTGTTCCCTCATATTGACCTTTTACATCTCCACTCGCATAGAAAATCCCCCCAAGAATATGTTGTAAGAAGTTGGGTTCAGTATAACTTGCTTCAGTATGTCCGCCACCAGTATACCATGCTCTACCACCGCCATAACTATGTAACCAAGCAATTGGGTGGTCATACCCCATATTTCCACCTTCGTAAGTTCCCTCATCAAGTGTCATTAATACATGAACATTACCTCGTGGGTTTTCTTGGTAATTGTACCATTCGTCAGTTCTAACCCAGTAATCTGGTAAAAAAGATGTAGAAGGGTGAACTTTGTCTGCCACTTCTATAGTAGCTGTAGGTGTTCCCGGAGGGTGACTATCAAAGTAAGCACCAACTAAACCTCCATACCATTCCCAATTATATTCAGTATCAGAAGCTGCATGAATTCCTACATATCCTTTTCCTCTTTTAATATACTCTTCAAAGGCTGTTTGTTGTTCAGCGTTAAGGACATCTCCGGTTGTACTTAAAAATATCACAGCATCATATTGAAGAAGATTTGCCAATGTGAATTGAGAAGCATCTTCAGTTGCATCTACTTCAAAGTCATTATCTAGCCCAAGTTGTTGAATTGCGGCGATGCCTTCATCGATAGAGCTATGCCTGAAACCTTCGGTTTTAGAAAAAACGAGGACCTTAAAGGTATGCGCTTGAACTACGGTGTTTACAAAAGTGAAAAGAAGAAGGAAAAAAATTGATTTTTTCAAAATAAGGATTGATTGAAATAATGATGAATAAATAGTATTAAAAGCAAGAAAAACGCTTCTTTAAGTATCAGCATAATGGTGGTTTTTTTCAACTGATAAGAATTCTCATGAAAAAAATGCTTGTTATAAAAATGGGTATTGCATTGATAAAGTCAGTGCCAAGAATGGTTATCTTTGCACTGAATATTAACTTTATTTCATAAGTAACATTTTATTAGAAAGCATTTTGCCATTGAATTCCATTTGATAAAAATAAACCCCACTAGACAAGTTTGAAGCATCGAAATTTATTGAGTAGTTTCCTTTTGTTTTCATTTCATTTACAAGAATACGCACTTTTTGGCCAAGCATATTGAATACTTGAAGTTTTACCTCACCTGAGGTTGGGATCGAAAAACTAATTTGTGTTGTAGGGTTAAAGGGATTAGGATAATTTTGATTAAGGGCAAACTCAGTTGGTAATCCGAGTTCATCTTCAGCGCCAACCAAGAGCGATTTAGTAATCTGCATATCGTTAAAGCTGAATAACCATCCCTTTTTATCTGTTTCAGAATCAAACTCAAATCGTATGATATGTGATCCAATAGTCAAAGGTATATTTTTTACTGAAATAGGCTGCCAGTTTTCCCAAGCGCCGGTACCTAAAACATTTCTTTTACCACTTACGTCCTTATTATCCACTTTTAAAGTAAAGTTGCCAAAACCTGGTACTGTAGCCATATAAGGAGTAATATCATACTCTCCTTCTTCTTCAACGTTTATTGTATACTCAATCCATTCACCAGCAACAATCCAATAAACAGCAGTACCTCCACCTATTGATTGCAGATCAACTCCTTCGTCTGGTCGATAAGCTAAGCCAATATTATCTTTTTCAGCATCATGGTATGCGATGCCTTCGCCTCCATTATCATAATTTTCAGCTTCGATTTTTGCGGGCACTGTTGGTGCTGTACCATTAAAAGGAGTTCCATTACCCAAAACAGTAATTAGCACACTATCAACAGTTGAAAGTTGCTCTTCATTTGTAACGGTTAAGTAAACCATATAATCACCGACTTCAGTGAATGTATAAGAAGTATCAACGGCGGAACTGGTAGTTATTCCAGCAAAATCCCAATAATGATTAATTCCAGAATCATTTCTATCGAAACTCTTACTACCTTCAAAATTAATAGTAAGTGGAGATTTACCAGAAGTTTTATCGGTAATTAATAACGCAACTGGGGCATTAACGTTTATATCAGAAGTGGATTCTGTCAACATTTCACCAGCAGGGACATCCATAGAATATCCATCAGAAAAATCTACCGTTTGTATAGTGCGTTCAGGGTTATAGGCTATATATGTTATGTCATTGGCACTATTCTTAAATACAGAGTAAGTTGGAATCGAAGATGTAATGGTTGTGTCCATTCGTCCCAACTTTTTCAAGTTATAAATCCAGTGTAAAGTATGCGCTCTCGATTCACCATCGAATGGTTCATAATTAACATCGGCGTAGTATTTTGAAAGAGCAAGGTCCGCATCGGCTAAGGCCAAATATTCCCAGAAAACATCTTTCCAAGTATTAGGTTCACCATTACGTTCAGTGACTACTTCGTTAAAGTTTGCGATAACATGATCAGGATGTCTACCCAAATAGAATGAACCACTTGTGATGGGTAAAAGGTTAATTCCATGAATAAATTCAGGGTCAGCACCAAACCAAGTTGAATGAACACCTTTACCTCCCCAAACCATACCAATAGCAACGTGCGGGTAATTCTCGGGGAATACTTCGTTATCTACATCGAACCAATATTGTTCAACTGCTGTGGTTTCATTAGTATGAAGGAAAATACCGAGATCTCTGATTTCAGTTTGTCCAGTTGCAGCCCCCCATAAAATTACTGCAGATGCAAAGTTCATTGATTCAGAACTGGACTCTTGATTATTACCATCACCAAAATCCCCATGCCCAGCTGCCCATGAATGCCCCGCATAAGAATCATGAGATCTCAAAAATGGGAATTGAGAGTCACTTCGATCCCAGTTGTTTGAATCTTTAATTAAAAGATTAACCATTGCACCCCAGTTTTCTTGAGAAGCCCAGGCAGAATCGTATTGTGCAATAGTAGCGGCACTCATAATGGCATAACTTGAATGAAAGTGATGATCATTTATTTGATTATCAGCACCATAACCAGAAGGGTATCCTGTTAACACATCCCAATTTTCGTTATATGAATATTCTTGTTCTCCACCAACCGTAAACCAATCTTGAAGTCTAGTTTTTAAAGCAGAAATGAAATAATCGCGTTCTTCAATTGCGCCTAATTGATCAGCAATTCTAACTAAAGAGGCAAACCTGCCCATAGCTTTCCCGTTTTCATAAGAAGGGCCAGCATTTAGTGTTTCTGATGCAACAGATTGAACCATTGCTAATAACTCATCAGGGTTATAATCTCCTTGATTTGGTAAAGAAGGAAGTACACCTGCAAACTTAAGTTTAGTAGTAAACTCGCTCCCTTCATAAAGTTTCATGGTTCCGTTCGGAGAAACATAAGTATGATCAGTTAGTATTTCGGAAACATATAACCATTGGTGGCGATACAAGGCAGTAAGAGTTTCGGCTGAATTTTCATTACCAGCTTCTTTCAAGTTAGTTTCATAGGTATAAGTAGTGGTTAGTGTGGCTGAAGTTTCATCATAATTCCAGCTAACTAAACTATTTGTGACATAGGCATAGGCATGTTTTCTAAATAACTCGAGAGTTTCTGAAGAATTATCAGGTAAAAGAGCTACTGATAAATAATCTTTTCCAGCTAATGTAGATTCTAAAGTTGTTGTTCCAGTCCAAACTGAACCAGAAGGCGCAAAAATTCCATAATGTCTTCCATCGACTGTAATCCCCAGAACTCCATCATTATTCGACCATATTGTAGGGGTTGAGTTAGATGTAATAAGAGCATTACCACCTGAAATTGTAAAAAATGCGTAAGGCAGGCCATGTCCAAATGTAGCTTTCATAGTTCGAGTTCCGTCGTCCCAAAGTGCTGTAGCTGTCCAATCACCATAACTATCAGTAACAGTTTTAGCAGCATTTAGATTTTTAACGCCAACAGTAATTTGCTGAGAAAAAGGAAATAAATAATCGGAAGCTGGAAAAATTGGATCAGTAGTATATCCCATTTGAAATCCATTCCCTCTAGTTTTCAAATTTAAAGGATGAGCATACATTACATTCGAATGTGGGTCACTAAAAAAAGGAAAAATTAAACTGCTCCAGAAATCATTTGTTTGTGCTGGAAGCGTAAAATTTGGTGATACTTTAGGTAAAACATTAACTCCAGAAAAATTTTGAGGTCCGATTTCTCCTGAAGGTAAACTAGTGCTATAACTTCCCAGACCAACGGATACAGTTTGTGCATGTACCTGATTGATAGAGCATAAAACGAATAATGATAAAATTAAAAAGTAAAATGTAGAACAGAATCTTTTAAATAAAATGGTAAAAATTTTTGTAAAAGAAGGGTTGAAAACCATATAAATAGTATGAATTAATGTAATTATGCATTTTACAAAATTGAGAGCCGTAATCCATAAATATCTTTTCTTTCTTGTTGCTCATCCAAAGCCTTAGTATCATCAGAGCAATTATTAAAAGGGACCATCTTTTTGAAAAAGAATTCATCAGTTAAAGTAGCGCATACTATCGAAGCTAAAGAAGGCGGATTAGGAACTTTTGGCGGAGTCTATACTCCATCAATACTTACCATTCTAGGTGTAATTATGTACCTAAGATTTGGCTGGGTAGTTGGGAATGTAGGTTTAGTTGGTAGTTTAATTATTGTAACGCTTGCTACTTCTATTACTTTTTTGACAAGTCTTTCAGTGGCAGCTATTGCTACAGATCAACAGGTTAGAATTGGCGGAGCATATTATATGATTAGTAGAGCTCTAGGTATAGAATCGGGTGGTGCAATTGGCATTCCATTATATATAGCTTTAGCACTTTCTGTAGCTTTATATGTTGTTGGGTTTGCGGAAAGTGTGGTAGGTGTATTTCCTGAACTAAGCTTACAATGGGTTGGCATCGGAACAACGATAGCAGTTACAACCTTAGCTTTGATATCAGCGAAAGTTGCAATCCGGGCCCAGTATATAATAATGGTTGCCATAGCAATTTCGTTGATCTCGTTGGTTTTTGGTAGTCCTGTTGAAACACCTTTAGCAGATGAGGTGCAAAATTTAAGTAGAATACAAGAACCATTTTGGGTGGTTTTTGCTGTATTCTTTCCTGCAGTTACGGGGATTATGGCAGGGGTTAATATGTCTGGTGATTTAAAGAATCCAACAAAATCGATTCCTACTGGAACATTCGCTGCCATAGGAACAGGGTATATAATTTATATCGGGTTAGTAATATTACTTCACTTTTGGGCCGATCCAGAAATGTTGATTCAGGATCCCTTAATCATGAGGAAGATGGCATACTGGGGAGATGCTATTCTTCTTGGTGTTTGGGGAGCAACATTATCAAGTGCGGTTGGAAGTATTTTAGGTGGTCCAAGAGTACTTCAAGCTCTTGCCAAAGATAAAATATTACCAAACTGGTTATCATGGTTAGGAACAGGAAGTGGAGAAGATGACGAACCCCGTTATGGCACTCTTTTTACCATGGGTGTTGCACTTATTGCAGTTTGGTTTGGTGATTTAAATCTGATAGCTCCAATCCTTTCCATGTTTTTTTTAACTACTTATGGAGTAATAAATTTAGCCGCAGGAATTGAGAAGTTATTAGATAGTCCATCTTATCGACCTACATTTAAAGTGCATTGGAGTATTTCATTAATAGGGGCTTTTGGTTGTTTCTCAGTAATGTTCCTTATCAATCTTACAGCAACATTAATTGCCCTTATTTTTGTAGGAGTGATTTTTTTCTGGTTAGAAAGACGTGAATTGACCTCAGTTTGGGGGAATGTCAAAAATGGACTTTTAATGGCAGTTATTCGAGAGATGCTACTAAAAATAAATGATGATTTTGAACCAAAAACATGGAGACCAAGACCATTAGTTCTTTCTGGTTCACCTCGCAAAAGATGGCATTTAATCGATTTTGCTAATTCCTTAACACATAATAGAGGAATTTTAACCGTAGCTACTGTACTTAAAAGTGAAAATTTAGAACGTGTACGTCTTGAAAGAATGGAAGATGAGATAGGGAGTTTTCTAAAAAAAAGGGCAGTAGAAGCATTGGTAAAAGTCGTTTCTTCCAATAATCCATTTAAAGGGTCTGTAAAACTTGTAGAAGCTTATGGACTTGGAAAGTTAGTACCCAACACCATTGTTTTAGGAGGTAGCGAAAATCCAGAGATACGAGAAGAATACTGCGATATGATTCGGAGTTTTTACAATATGAAGAGAAATGTAATCCTTATTCACGGTGGAGAAGAAGACGAAAACAATGAGATGGCGCATACTTTAAAACGAAGAAGAATTGATTTATGGTGGGGAGGTTTTAAAGGAAATGGAGGTTTAATGATGATTTTAGTTTATATGCTCCAGAATAGTGTTTCATGGAAAAATGCTGAAGTACACCTTAAAATTATCGTAGAGCTTGAAGATGCTGTGGAAGAGATACAAAAGAATATGAGAAATATCGTCAATCAAATTCGTTTTGATGCTGAGATTGATGTAATTGTTTCAGATGGAAAGCCATTTCAGGAGATTTTTAAAAATAGTTCAAAGGATTCCGACCTTATCTTATTAGGTATGGCAACACCAGGAAAAGAATTTACTAAATACTATGAGAAAATGCTTTCTCAAACGAAGGATATGCCAACTACAGTATTTGTTTTAGCTGCGCAAGATATTTCCTTTGGAGAGGTTTTAATTCCAAAAGATACAATGGTGGATTAACTTATTTAAAATGAAGTTATATCATCTCCGCTAACTGCGATAACTGAATAATACTTTCCATCCATTATTACTCTTTTCGCTACAACAATATTTCTATAAATAATATTTGTTTTGAAGTACGCAAAATTTTCAGTCTCCTCATTATTTTGAATAGTCTTGGATTTGATACTTGTACTTATAGTTTTTGATAGTCTTTTTGCTGCTTCATTTTTTGCAATTAGCCAAGATCTGTTTTTATTGTTCACTAGTTCATTAGTAATCCCAAGTGAATACCAAATTCCATTTTTACTTATTGGAGCAAGTGCTAAGGATTCAAGATCCGGAATATTAGAGGTGAACTCTTTAAGCGAATTATCAGTAGATGAAAAACAATAAACAAAACCGTTGTTTATTTGAGTTTCTACAGAATGAACTTCTTCCGAAAATGTAAAGGAAGAATCCATTACACTAAGTTCTGGAAACTCATAATATTTTTGATTTCCATCTTGAAAGATTTCTATATAAACAGACAAGAAGGTATTGGAATGAAGGTCTTGCATAGAACTTTCGCAAGCTCGTTTTATAGTAGTATCTGCCACTTGGTCGTTATATGTATATACACCCATGCCATGTACATAATCTTTATTAACTAAAAAGGGAGGGTTTTCAGAAGGGGGTAAAGAAAAAGTGCTTTGCGAAAAAACATTTTCGCAAAGCACTAAGAGAAAAAAAGAGAAAAAGAAATATGGTTTAATCATTTCCTACGTTAGAAAACTCATCCTGTAATTCTTGATATGCTTTTGAAGCCTTAAATTTAGTATAAAGTTCTTCATCTTTTGATAAAGCATTTTCGTAGGCAGCTTTAGCAGGTCCAATAGGCATACGCATAATTACAAAACATCGTTGATCAACATTTCCACTTGGACGGTCACCAACAGCAATAGGCATACAACGGTTACGAACAGAGGTTGTATTGTTAAGAGTTTCATCAGTTGTAATTTTATTTACGTTAGTGAAAGTTGCATCATAATTTTGTTGATCAGCACTAGTTACAGTTTCTAAAAAGCTTTTTTGTAGAGCTTGTACCTTTGCTTCGATCTTAGCAGCCATTGCTTGGCGAGCTAAATTTTCAGCTGATAACAAGGTAGCTTGTTGAGTAAACGTACTACCAGTAGCTTGGTTAACTGTGTATAGGTAATTCTCATCATCTGCAGGAGGCATGCTTGACCAGATAGGTGCTCCATCTAGAACCTCATTTGAGCGTATTAATTCGTCGTTATTCATTTGTGGTATTGAACCAGACTGTGCAACTTCTTTTGATCCGCTGCATCCTACAATAAGTAGTGCCGAAAAAGCAAGGAAAGTATATTTAAATAGTTTCATAGTGTTCTTAAATTTGAATTTTCAATGAGACCAATTATATTTGAAAAAATCTAATTAGACAAGTATTAAATAAACTATATGTTTAAGTAGATAAAGTATTTAAATAACTAATCTATAATTGTTATTACAATTAAGAAGTTAGTTGTAACTGGGTATATATTATCGTGGGTATAATAAATTTAAGAAGATTTTTTGGGGCTTCAGCTACAAGTTTAGTCTTAGTTCTTTTAGTTTTTAGTACTGATGTTAAAGCACAAACAGAATTTGAAAAGTGGAAAGCTGAACAAGGCAAAGAATTTCAGGAATACAAAAATAAATTCGATCAAGAATTTATTGAGATGTTGAATAAAACTTGGGAAGAAATTGGTATAAATCTTGGCAACAATGCTTATAAAGAAGAAAAGCCCGATGATATTCCAGTGTTTCCACCACCACCTCCAAAGCCTAAAGTTGAAAACCAAAGATCTGGTGATAATATTCTTGAAGAGAATATTGATGACACTAATATCGAAATTGATTTGGAACCAATTCGCTTACCACCTCCCCCTACACCAAAGAAAAAAATAATCAAGAAAACTACACACTTTGGTAGTGTTCAAACTTTACCACTTACGATTCCTTTTTTTTCAGATAGGTTGTTGGTAGAATATCCTAATATGGTTAAAACGAGTCTAAAACCAAGTGACTTTTCAAACGGAAAAATAGATAATAAATCAATCGCCAAATTTTGGGATGTAGTGAGTAGTGTAAACCATGAAGAGTTTATCAAATATACTTTAGACCTAAAAAAAGAAAAAGGGTTAAATGATTGGGGGTATATTCTTCTAGTAAATGATTTGTCAAAAAGCATATTTAGTGGTTCAAGTAAAAACCTTGTTCGGCTAATGAATTGGTTTATTCTTACTAAAGCAGGATACGAAGTAAAAATCGGGTATGATCAAAATGGAGTATATAATCTTTTTAGTGTTTCAAATAATATTTTTAATACCAAATATTACACACTTGATGGAAATAAATTCTTTCCAATAAATTTTAATAGAGAAACTCAAAACCCAGGGAAAATCTATACTTATTCAGGTAAACATAAAGAACAAATTAGAAAACTCGACCTAACTATTGATTCATATCCTGATTTTATTGCTACGGGAAAAGAGACGGTGAAAAATCTTACTTTCGATTATGATGGTAAAACCTACAAGCTGCCCGTTTCTATTAATAATGAGGTAGTATCATATTTTGAATACTATCCTTTAACCGACCTAGGTGTTTTTTTTACAGCTTCATTTTCAGATGCAACTAAAGCCCAAATTTATTCAGCTCTAAAACCCATTTTAGAAGGGAAATCAGAACTTGAAGCTGTGAGTATTTTATTAAGATTTGTACAAAAAGCTTTTGATTATAAAACAGATCAAGATCAGTTTGATCGCGAAAAGTATATGATGCCAGATGAGGCACTTTTTTACGACTATTCTGATTGCGATGATCGGTCAATAATTTTTGCAAACTTAGTTCGGGAACTCTTAGATTTGAAAGTTGTTGGGTTGAGGTATTCAAGGCATTTAGCTGTTGCGGTAGCCTTTAATGAAAATGTAGATGGTGACTATCATATGCATTTAGGTGATAAATTTACCGTTGCTGATCCAACGTTCATAAACGCACCAGTTGGGCTTACGATGACTAGCTATAAGAATGAAGACCCAGAAATAATTTCAATTGGCGATTAATACAGCACCATGAAATCGAAAACACTTCTAATTACACTTTTTTCAATTTTCTTTACAGGAATTACTCTTGCCCAAGATACCGCAGACATAGAAATAATCAAGAATAGTGGAGATTATTATACAGGGGAATCTTGTGGAGAAAATCAAAATCAAACAAAAGAATATGCTTTAAGTAGCTTAATCAGTTCAATCTCGGTTAAAGTTAGTGCCGATTTTCAATCTACCAATACTTTACAAGGGGACGATAAGAATGTGAGTTTCGATCGTACTGTTGAAAATGTGGTAAGTACGTATGCATCTGCTTCACTAAATAACCTTGAACAGATCAATGATAGAAGAGACTGTGGGATTTTTGTTTTCTTATACATAACAAAAGATGCAGTAGAGGCAACTTTTCGAAATAGAGCAAAACTAGTTCAGGATATTTTTAAGAAAGCTGAAAGCTATGAGCTAAAATACAACTATGCATCAGCTTTAAAATACTATTACTTCTCAAATATTTTACTTAACTCAATACCATCCAATATTTCCAGTGAACTTGAAGTTGGCGGTTTAGGAATGAATGTTGAAATCCCATCCAGAATCTCATCGATATTGTCTAATGCTAGATTTGAAGTTATAAGAGATGAAATGCTTTCAGAAAAGAAAAGGGAAATTACTCTCGGAGTAACCGTTGACGGATACGATGCTAAATCATTGGACTTTGAATTCTGGGATGGTAATGAACAAATTTTTGCAAGATCTCAGGATGGAACAAGCATTATTTCGTTGATTGGGTCGAGTGTAAAACTCACGAAAATAAATGTAAGTGTGAAATATAAGTACTACGAAAATAAAGACGAGATAAAAGAAGTTGGTGAACTTTGGAATTTAGTTTCTGCAGCAAATATTAAAAGTTCTCAGGATGTTCGATTAGATGCTCCAGTAATAAAAAAAGTTGAAGAATATGGACTTGCCGATGTTGAAGAAAATGCTGCATTAAATATTACTTCGTCAGTAGGCGAGGCTGTTTCATTAAATGATGGATCAAGTTTAAATGAGATATCAAATGCTATTGAAGCAGTAAATATTGAAGAATTGATGCCCGAGAATATTGATAACTTAAAAAAGTACTTCAATCAGGATATCAAATTAAACTCGTGGGAGAACGACGATTTCTTATCAGATAAACTAGCAAGAGTAGAAAAATTCAATAACATAGATATCTCAAGTTTATCGAGCCGTCAGAATATTAACAATACCTATGAAGGTTGGGAGTTCAGACAACTTACAGCAAATACATACTATCCTAGTTTAAGCATGCAAAGCAAGGAATATCTGGTTCCAGATTTTGATTCTACAGGAGCTTTACAAGATGTTAATTTTGGAATCATGGACGATATCTATGATGGTTTCAAGAGATCTTCAACTTTTGGAAAGGATTGGGATAAACGCCAAGTAATCATCAAATTTGTCGAAAAATATAGAACAGCCTATTTATCTAGAGACTTATCTCAATTAGATGTAATGTTTGCAGAAGAAGCGGTAATTATTGTAGGAAGAGTGCTTAAAGTTGATGAAAAAGATAACACAGATTTTGTGTTTGAGCAGGAATCGGATAAACAGCCATCTGTAGAGTACTTACAATTTACTAAAAAGGATTTTCTAAAACGGCAGGGTGAATTGTTCACATCTAAACCTGATATCCATCTTGGGTTTACAACTTTTGATATCCGAAAGAAGAACGGAAAAGATGGGGTTTATGGAGTAGCAATGCGCCAAAGTTATACGTCAACCAATTATTCTGATGAAGGGTATTTATTTCTACTTATAGATTTTAATGGAACTCAGCCAAAAATTTATGTTAGAGCTTGGCAACCTCAGGAATGGGACGAGGATTCTTTGATTGAACTCGCAAACTTTAATGTAAATTTTTAAAATTCAGTTAGACTAAGGTGGATGAATGGCTATGCAGTTAAGGTTAAACGGTATTAAACTACTGTTTCTTCTAACTTTTTTATCTTTATTCTTTGTGGTTGAGAGTTACGCTCAGGGGCAAGGAGATGAAATTCCAAAAATGAGAATTGTTAAGGTTGAACCTGCACCATCAAGTCAAATTATTAGGTCTTCAGACATTGATAATTATGATGATAATGGAGAGCTTGGAGCGGGTTTGATCATACAATCTGACATTTCAGATCTTACCATTCAAGCATCTAATGGTATTATTAAGCAAGATCGGGTTGCAAATGAGTGGAGAGTTCTTGTATCACCTACTGAGCGATTACTAACAATTTTGTCTTTAGAATTTGTTGAACCTTTAGAGATTATTTTAAGAGATGAAGGTGTAGAATTAGAGTCAGGAAAATTTTGGATTATACAGGTTACTGGAGATAAGGCAACGGTAGATCAATCTGTGATTTTTAATATAGATCCAACTGAGGCAGTTCTTAAAATTGATAATGGAGAACCAATACAAGTTACTAATGGATCCCATGCAACACAATTGAGTATCGGCACACATACTCTAAGTATTGAAAGAGCGGGTTATGAAACACGCTTCGATACGGTAGACGTTTCTTCTACAAATTGGAACTTTCAATATACACTATCCAGACTCGTTAGAGTTGAAATGAGTATTAGTTCTAACCCAGTAGGAGCAATTGTATACATTAATGACCAGCCTGCTGCTGAAGGGGAAACCCCATTTAGAAAATACTATTTTCCTGGAGAGTATGTAGTAAGGTTGATTAAGCCTGGCTTTGTTGATTTAACTAGAACGGTACAACTTTCTTCAACCAATAATACATTTCAGTTCAACTTGCCAGAGAATTCTGGGTTCATGAATATAGAAACGATTCCAACAGATGCAGTTGTAACATTAGATGGGCAGGTTTTTCAAGAGACATCTAATGTTTCTGTACAACCAGGAAATTATTTACTTAGCATTACAAAACAAGGCTTTAGACCGTATGAAGAAACGGTTAATATTACCTTAAGAGATACGTTGCAGAAGAACATCGAATTAGAGATGATTAAAGGTTCCATCTATGTCTCAACTAGACCAAATGATGCTGATTTGGAGTTGTATAGAAATGGAGTTCGGGTACAAGGATGGACCAAAAACTTAGCAGATAAAACGCTTCCAGTTGGCAACTACGAACTAAGGGCAAGAGCTATAAATCATGATTCATATTCCGAAAGCTTTACTCTTTCTGAAAACGAAGAAAGAGTATTTACAATAAATTTAGTTCAAACTTCTGGAATTGGGTCTTTAACAGTGAAGAGTGTCTTTAGCGAGGCAGAATTTAATCTAAAGGGCATTTCATCAAACAATAGATTGAATATGGACTTTTCACAATCACCAATTGATGTTCAATCTCTGAATTATGGAAATTATATTCTCTCTGTAAAGAAAAGAGGATTTAAAGTAGTAGAAAAGGAAATTTCGATTAGAAATAGTAATACAGATATTGTCTTACTTGAAGAGTTTATCCCAAAAAGTAAAGGAAAAGCTTTTTTTAGATCATTATTTATTCCTGGGTCGGGTCATGGGTATTTAGGGAAAAAGGGTGCTGGGTTTTTATATTTCGTAGGAAGTGCAGCCGCAGCTGGATTTACCATTAAATCATATTTAGATTATCAAAGTGATTACGAGGCATATACGATTGCAAAGAGTAATTATGATAATGCAACTTCTAATTTCACAAATGCATTTAATGAATATGAAACCGCTTTAAAAACTGCCCAAGAAAGTAAGAATGGAATAATTTTAGGAGCGACAGTTTTAGCAGTAGTGAAGGGGTTAGAGACGTTTAGTATTTTTGTACAACGTTCACCAAAAAGAGAATTGAAGAGGGCAAAAGTCGGATTTAATCCAACTATTTCAGGAATTAGTATGAATATAGATTTTTGATGAATATGACGTGGCTACATAAAACTTTTTGTATCGGACTTTTACTCATTATTACTAGTTTTGGGTGCGATATTCTTATTTCTTCTGCAGGTGGAGAAGTTCCAGATGGGGAAGTAATTCCAGATAATCCCAGAGATCCTGATAACCCTACGGCAACACTTCCTAGTATTTCTTTGAATGATGGCTTTAGCTTTGACCAAGTTTTTGAGGTTAATTCAAAAACAATAACTTTAACTTGGGAACCATCAACAGATGGGTTGCAAACTGATTTATCTTATCGATACAAAATTGCATCACCTAACGAAGTTTTAGCAAATATTTCATATTCCAGTATACTTACCACACCTAGCGTTACTTTTTCAAATCTTCAAGAATCAATTTCAGGCGAAACGTATAGTTTTCAAATTGAAGTAAGTTCAGCAACTAATACATCTTTAGCACCACTCGAATTTTCAGGTAGTTTTAGAGTAAATGCTTTTCAAAGTCAGGCTTTTATTTTCAATCCTAATACAATTAATAATAATGGAGATGGCACCTATACTGCTAAATTATTTATTGATGAAATTCAATCAACTGACAATCTTGCCGCATTAAAGTTAGATATTATTTTTGATAGCTCACTTTTTTCAGTGTCTGAGTCTGAAATTACTGTTTATGAAGATGCAAGGAGTTTTCTATATAATTCAAATGTAGAGTTTATAACCTTTACAAAGGTCGTTGGAGATACAGTTCGTATCGAAACGGGCATAACCAATTCCAGTTTACAATCATTTAGTGGCGGGGGAGCAATTGGAGAGGTTCTATTTACAACCAATCAAAGCAGTTGGAATAGTAGCACGATATCAATTAGCTCATCTTCTGTTCTTAAAAACTCTGATGGGCAAGATATAAGTATTATAGAAACTGATTCTGCAATTATTGAGGAATTTTAAAAGTATGGAAGCACAGATGATGTTTATCAAAAAAATACTATTAGGAATTACCCTCACTTTATTTAGTGCTCATATTTTTGCACAAGAAAATAAAACACCTATTCTTTCTTCAGATGAGACTATCAATGTTCAAAATACAGAAACACAGAAACTAGGTTCTAACAATAGTCTTCAAAAATCGAATATCGCTGATATCTCATACTTTTATGACTTTGAAGACGGAGCTTTCCCCTCAAATTTTTTCTATACCACTAACGGTACATTTACATTTGATGAAGTAACATATACTGTACCAGATATACAGCCAACGTTAGAGGAATCATCAAACAGTTATTTAAGTGGAATAAGCATTAGAGGTGCTACTATAAGTGATGGACAAGCGTCGCGTGTTTTTATAAGGTTTCCTCAAATTGGATCGAACGGAGGAACTTTTCAGTATCGATATTCGGTAAGTTCTGAAAGTGGATACGATAAATTTAGGGTGTGTATTAATGGGAATTGCCCAGAAGAATATGTTTATTCTGGTATAATTGACTGGACCTTAAGTCCAGAAATTAGCTTAGCTGAAAATGATAGTTCAGTATCATTTATCTACTACAAAGACGGAAGTGAATCTATTGGACTGGATACCTATTTTGTTGATAATATTAGCATAGTAGATTTTGAAACGGATGTAGTAGAACCTACTGAAGAAGATGTAAAAATCACAAAAATTCTACCAAGTTCTGGTGTTTCAGGAACAGAGATAGCGATTTATGGATCAGGTTTTACAACTGCCACAGCCAATACGGTAAGTTTTGGAAATGTTGATGTTGCTGTAACGGCTATATCAAGTACTAAATTAATTGTTGAAGTTCCAGAATCAGCTGTGACAGGTACAAATAGTATGTCTGTTTCAAATGCAAATGGAGATGAAGGTTTTGCTGGTCATTTTACAGTACTCAATGAAAGAGAAAATATTGACTTCACAAACCGAACAATTTCAGCGAGTAGTGGTGGGTTAAATGGGGTTTATTCGGCAGACTTAAATAATGATGGAAATATTGATATCGTTTCGCTTTCTCAAAGTTCAGATAAAGTAGTTTGGTTTGAGAACCTTGGTTCTGGAAATTTTAGTTCAGAAAGAGTAATCAATTCCTCAGTGGTAGATCCATATGACGTTCAAGTTGCAGATTTAGATGATGATGGAGATTTAGATGTATTTCATGGATCTATAACGAGTACCCAAATTACTTGGTATCCTAATAATGGCAATGAGACCTTTAGTAGTGGGATCTCAATTTTTACTGGATCAAATTCACCAAGAGGAGTTCACGCAGCTGATATTGACGGCGATGGAGACTTAGATTTGTTAGCGGCAGCATTGAATAGCAATACCATTTTTTGGCGTGAAAATCTTGGAGATGGTGATTTTAGCGGTCCTAATCAAACTATAGATAGTAACATATCCAACGCCTACGATATAACAACAGATGATTTAGATAACGATGGAGATTTAGATGTAATCTCAAGCGCAAATTTTACCGGGAATATTTATTGGCATAGAAATAATGGAGATGGCTCCTTTCAAACTCAATCCATAGTGAGTTCAGCTGCTACATCAGTTAGGTTTATACATACGGCAGATTTAAATGGAGATGGTGATGTGGATATACTTTCAACTCAAATTGATGGTATTTCTTTTCATATAAATGATGGAAATGGTTCTTTTGAAACAAATGCTAATCCAATTAGTGGGTCTTTTGATGCCCAGCTATACGATTTTGATGGTGACGGAGATATTGATTTTGCTCTCACTACTGAAAATCCAGGTGGCTTGGCTTGGATTGAGAATAATAATGGATCCACTTCCCTAATAGACGAATTATCTGAAGGAGAATATTACATTGCTGGAGCTGATTTCGACAATGATGGAGACATAGATATAGTAGCCACTCATGTAGGTGAAAATTCGGTGTATTGGTATGAGAATGTAGAAGGTGTTGTCTCTTCTTCAGATGTTATTATTACAGATGTTTATCCCAAATCTGGGGCACCAGGAACAAATATCACGTTATTCGGAGATAATTTTTCCGCTACCACTTCATCAAATACAGTTACATTTGAAGGAACAGCAGCTACCGTAGTTTCTGCTACCGCAACCAAATTAGTAGTTACTGTTCCAGATATAGAAACCGAACTTTCTGATATTGCTGTAACTGTTAATTCGGTTACCTCTATTTTCCCTGATCCTTTCGCGGTGTTAAAAGAACAAAGCATCAATTTCTCAGACCCTACAGTTATTACGGAAGAGGTTGATTTTCCAACCAATGCTATAACAGTTGATCTAAATAAAGATGGGAAACTAGATCTACTCTCAATCTCTCTTCTAGATAATAAAATTGCTTGGTACGAAGGTAATGATGGCGTTTTTGGGAATCAGGTTATAATTAGTGAAGAGGTTAATCTGCCAACAGAAATTAAAGTCGCAGATATAAATGCAAATGGTTCTTTAGATATTTTGGTAATAGCGGATGAGGGGGTGTATTGGATTGAAGGGAATGGGGATGGAACATTTGGCAGTCCTAACGTTGTAGATGATTTAGTTTCTGGAGGGAAAAGTGTTTTTCCAGCCGATTTAGATAATGATGGTGATCTAGATATTATAGCAACTGAAACTAGATCAAATACCGTGAATTGGTATGAAAATAACGGGAATGGTGTATTTGGAGATAAAAATACAATTGCTACTTCTTCAGTGGCAAACACCCCTTTTAGTGTTGTTGCTAGCGATTTCAATTTAGATGGAAGCATAGATATTGCATTTGCAAGTAAAGGGTTAAATAGAATCACCATTCTTCAAAATAGTGGAAATACACCACCTGCGTTTACAAATAGAACAATTTCTAATTCAGAGACTTCCATTTCTGAAATTGCTTTAATTAATGGAGATAATGATTCAGATAATGATCTAGTTGTAAGAAATAATAACTACCTGTCATACTTTAGAAATAATGGTAGTTTTTCATTCACTAGATCAACCTACTCTAGCATTGCAATAGGGTTGAATGAAAATTTATTGGTTTCAGATGTTGATGGCGATGGGTTTGATGACATTATTACTTCATCCTCTAGTACCAACGAAATTATTGTGTACAAAAACTCTGGAATTGCTTCTTTTTCTTCCACTAAAGTAATTGCAACTCCAGAAGAAGATCCTAGTTTTATATTAAGTGGAGATATAGATGATGATGGAGATTTGGATGTTATTTATACTTCTGATACAGGTGATTATATATCACTTATAGAAAGTACAGGCCCAACAGTTAGTATTGCAACCATAGAGCCTAAATCAGCAGTAATAGGAGAAACGATTACCCTAAGAGGTGTTTTATTTTCCGAAACTCCTTCCGAAAATATAGTAACTATTTCTGGTGTACAAGCCACCGTTTCAAGTGCAACTAATAATGTTTTGGAAGTAATACTCCCATCTTCTTTGGAGCCTGGAAACGCAAAAATTAGCGTTTCTAATGAAACAGGTTCGTATGAGTATCCCGATTTGTTTTCCGTTTTAAAAACTGAAGAAGCAAATTTCGATATTATTGAAACTTTAGTATCGTCTGGTATTGATCAACTTTTCGGCTTAGAGTCTGCTGATCTAAATGGGGATCTAAATTGGGATTTAATAGTAGCATCAAAAGGGCTAGATAGAGTTTATTCTTTCTTTGGAACAGAAGAGAATGGATTTAATTCAAGTCTACAGATTGGTGCTTCACAAGTAAATGGTGTTGAGGAAGTAACTTCTGCAGATTTCGATGATGATGGAGATATTGATATTGCTACAGTTTCTGTATTTGATAGTCGAGTAATGCTTCATATTAATAACGGAAATGGCACATCATTTACTTCTAATACCACAACCATAATATCAACAGCATACTCAACTCCAAGAAGTATAAAATCTGCAGACATAGATTTAGATGGTGATGTAGATGTTGTGGTAGCTTACAATGCAGGTGTCATTGCTTGGTTTGAGAATTTAGGCGATGGATTATTTAACAGTACTCCTAATGCCTTTCCAACAGGTTTGGGTAGTATTGGGTTATTACTAGATGTTGCTGACATAGACAATGACGGTGATATAGATATATTATCAGGCTCTGTCGATCAAAATAGACCTATATTTTATACAAATAATGGAGATGGAAGTTTTGATGAAACACCCAAGGTTGTAGGAGCTTCTTCGGTTATTCCTACAAAAGTATTTGCTGTAGATTTAAATGGAGATAACTTTCCGGAAATTTTAACTCTGAATAGCTCTAATAATACGATTGCTTGGTATACGAATTCTGGAGGCACTAGCTTCTCAACAAACCCAGTTATTTATCAACTTAGTTCTTCTCCAGTTGACCTTACTACATCCGATTTCAATGGAAATGGGAATATTGATATCGTAGTTGCCGAAACATTTGCTAATCGAATTTCTTGGTTTAAAAATAATGGATCTGGAAACTTCAGTACCAATGAAATTATCTTAGATTTTATTAATCCAGTAACTAGTCTGCATTCTTTTGATGCAGAAGGTGATGGAGATAATGATATTTTTGTTAGTTCAACATCAGGAGACAGAGTTTCTTATATAGAAAATTTGGGACCTTCCGTACCATTAAATCTCAACTATACAACTACAGAAACAACCGTAGATCTTACCTGGGAAGAACCAATCAACTTTGATGCCTTTGGGTATAATATATATCGCTCAACGTCTCCATTTGAAGACATATCGAGTGCTACCAAATTAAACGGCATAATTAATACCACAAATACCTTTTCAGATAATACAGTAATTGCAGGAACTACTTATTATTATCGTATTTCTGCTATTGAAAATGGCACGAACGAAGAGACAGGGTTAAGTGAAACTCTAAGAGTAAAATTTAGAGTTAAAAGTATGTTTAGTGTATCAAAAAATGCAGGATTACCTTTTGATTTAATCACTGTATACGGTTCTTATTTAAGTGCCTCTACATTTCA
The DNA here is from genome assembly GCA_963974345.1 of uncultured Balneolaceae bacterium. Taxonomy (GTDB): domain Bacteria; phylum Bacteroidota; class Rhodothermia; order Balneolales; family Balneolaceae; genus RHLJ01. The sequence goes on from CAXBBW010000007.1 coordinate 35,222, forward strand.
GTATTCCATCGATTTTATAAATGAATCTACGGCTACTTCCTCTTCAGCTGAAACAGCTACAGAAAATAGTGTAAGTTTTAGAGTTCCAAACAGCCTTTCTCCAGGTAGTTATACAATAAGAATAACAATTGACTCGAAAGTCTTAGAACTTCCGCAAAAGTTCACAGTTTTATTTGACGATAGCGGGAATTTCAGAGATAGTACCCTTATTTCTGATAACCTAAATGGCCTTGAAGATATTATTACATCAGATGTAAACAATGATGGAGCTCTTGATTTGATAGTAGCAGCTTCGGAAGACGGTTTGATTACTGTTTACTTAAATAATGGAAATGGAGTTTTTGGCGATGGAGAGCAAGTTGCCAATGCTTCTGGAGTTTATCGTTTAGTAGCGGGAGACATAAATGGAGATAGTAATAATGATATCATTTATGCTTCATTAGATAATAATGTAATAGCTTGGTTACCAGGAAAAGGGGATGGGACTTTTTTAAATAAAATAACTCTCATTTCAAATGTGTCGTTACCTTCGGCGCTCTTTTTAAGTGATGTCGATAATGATTCTGATTTAGATGTTTTATATACCGATGAAAACACAGATAGAGGTTATATCATCATAAATAGAGGCGATGGAGTCTCATTAGAGAGAATTACGCTATCACAAATCGCAGATGTAGCTACCGATATAATAATGTCTGATTTGAATACAGATGGGCTACTCGATATTATACATGTTTCATACGGTGATGATAAACTTTCTTGGTACAGAAATGACGGAGCCAACCAATTTACCGCACAATCAGTGATCTCTGTTCAAGGGAATGGAGTTATAAAAGTAGTTTCATCAGATATCAATCGTGATGGTTTTCAGGATTTAGTTACAATTTCTGAACTCGACAATGAAATTAATTGGTATCTGAACGATGGTAATGGAGTATTCACAATTCAAAGTGTTCTACCAATACTCGGAGGAGTAAATGATCTAAATGTGGAAGATCTAACAGGGGATGGATTTCCTGAGATTATAGTTAGTTCAAGTTCAGGAAATCTTATAGGATATCATGAAAATCTGAATGGGAATTCGTTTTCAAGTTTAACTATTGTACAAGAAATTGAAGATCCTAGTAGTTTTACTTTAGGTGATTTCGATAAGGATGGAGATTTTGATATAGTTGGTAATTCTTTCTCCTCAAATAAGGTCATTTTGTTTGAAAACTTGGATAGCCCCCCAGCTCCTCCAGCAGACTTTACAGTTACAAAACGAATAGGTAAAGCTGAATTATCGTGGTCTCTAAACACAGAGCCAGATATGAGTGGTTATTATATCTATAGAAGTGAAAATCAGGACTCGATATATTCTTTTTTAGAAGAATTAGACGCAAGTACAACGAATTATAGTGACGTTGAACTAAAAAATAGGAATGAATATTTTTATTTTATTAGCGCATTTGATACTTCCTTAAATCAATCTTTTTCTCAAGTAGAAAGCATTGTTGCTTTAACTCCACAAGTATCTAGAATACAACCTAATAACGCAGTTTCAGGGGAAAGAGTAAGAATCTTTGGCGTTGGTTTTTCTGATCAGTTCGGTCAAACTAGCGTTAGTATTGGAGGTGAATCTGCTGCCATTCAATCAGTTGATAGTACAATTATAGAGATAGAAATTCCATCAGGAGTATTAGGTAAATCAGAAGTTCAAATTACTAGTGAAGGAATAGAACACACATCACTAACTCCATTTGAAGTTTTGAAATCTGGAGATGGTACTTTTACGAGCGGAACGGTGCTTACTGGCTCTGAAGGTTTTACAAACTCTAATGGGAATGTAATTGGAGCTGACATCGATAATGATGGAGATAAAGATGTTGTAGTTGTTCTTACAGAGAATTCAAGTATACAATACTTCCCAAGTAGTGGTGGTAGTCAGTTTGGAGATATATTACCTGCATTTCAAAATGATTTAGGAACTATAAAAAAATTAGTTCAAGTAAACCTTTTTGATGAGAATTACCCTGATTTTGTTTCTATACCTAGATCAAATAATAGGTTTGATATTCTTAGAAATAATGGATCTACAGGAAGTATTTCAACCATCTACGACCATGCTACTTTTGTTGGTCAGAATATAATACCAGAAGATATTCAAGTTGCCGATATGAATAATGATGGCGCTAACGACATTATTATAGCTTCTTCAGGGGATAGTAAAATTAATTGGTATCAGAACTTAACGCTTGGTGATTCAGTAATTTTTTCTTCACAAAAAATTATAAGTCAAAATGCAGCAGGTATAAAATCAATTTACCCAATGGATTATGATCTTGATGGGGATACAGATATTCTTGCCACTACGATATCAAGTGGGAACCAAAAAATTGTTGTATATCGAAATAATGGAGATGAAACTTTTACCGAGGTTTTAATAAGTAATGCAGCTTTAAACCCAATTAAAGCTCTCCCAGTAGACATCGATAATGATGGAGATGAGGATGTAATATCCATTTCTACTGGGGATAACAAGATCGCTTATTATATAAATACGTTTGGAGTTTTTGGAAATCAAGTTGTAATCAATAATTCAATATCAGGATTATCTGACATAGTTATTTCTGATGTTGATGGGGATGGATTAGACGATATTTTTGCATCATCAACTACAAATGGGAATACGTATTTACTAAGGAATAACGGTTCAGGTTCTTTTGGGAGTCTAGAGTTGATAAACGAAGATGTTGCTACCGTTAGTAATATTACATCAACAGATATTGATAATGATGGAGATTTAGATTTTATATCTAAGTCATTTACTGGCAATAAGATAGTTTTTCATCGAAACATCACGACTACAGTATTAACAATTCGGGACATTGTTGTAGGCGATGGTTCCAGTAATTCAGTGTATCATACCTTGCTTTCTCCAGAAAATGCTATTGGTATTATTTTCAACGAAGACATAAGTCAACTGCAGTCACTACCATCTATCATGGGCTCGCAAACTGTTTCACTAGATGGAACGGATGGAAATTCCTATCCTAAAAGTCCTGCCTTTAATTCTAATGATGATGCACTGATAATAGGTTATAGCAGGTTTTATCCACAAGATGTTTTTTCCGTAAATATCGATTCTGAGTTTCTTTACGACCAAAGTGAAGGTGAATTTCTTATTGATGGAAATTCAAATGGAATTTATGATGGAGCAAACGATAATGTACAAAGTCATCAGATAACAGTAACACAACTTGGTGACTATAATATTTCGGGATCAGTAGATTTTGATGATTTAATTTCATTTTCAAATGCATGGCAAAACAATTCATTGTTATATGAACTTGCGCCTTTTGATATTAAAACTGGTTTTAGTTTTCCAAGGGTAAAACCAAATTATGGTACTGTAGGATATGATATAGAAGATTTAATTACATTTATCAGGCTATGGGATTTATCTCAGGCAAATAAATCAAATACAGAAGCTTTACCAAAAAGAGCGAAAACGATTGCTACTCAAGGAAATAATTTCGGAGATGCATCATTTTTAACACTTTCCGAAAACGTGGATAAAAAGAACTATTCCTTTAACGAAGTGAAGGCATCAAAAAGTTACTCGATTAAGCTAAATCACCCTGATACTGTGTATGCCTTAGAAATTAGAATCGAGTTTGATCCTCAAGAAATGCAAATAGATTCGGTTATTAGTAGCTCTATATTTGATGATAAGCAGGGGGGTAAAACATTATTTCTTTCCCATGTTGATTCAATAAACGGGACAGCAACCTTAAATCTGGTTAATTACGGAAAGCTAAATCTAATAGGAAATAAAGAAGTAGCAACACTCAATTTTAGTTCAAAAAGTAATATAGACTCTGAGGTTAATATTCATTCCGACATACGAATAGTTGGTAAATCTCCATATTTCGAGTTCACAAATAAATCAGTTGATTTAACAGACTTATTTCCGACACAATTTAAGCTCTCTCAAAACTACCCAAACCCATTTAATCCATCTACCACTATTGAGTATGAACTTGCAGAAGCTTCAAAAGTAAGTATACTTATTTACGACGTATTAGGCAGAAATGTAGCTACTCTGATTAACCAAGATCAAAAGCCAGGTTATTATCGTCAAAAATGGGATGCTTCAAGGTTTGCCTCAGGAATGTATTTGTATATGATAAGAGCAGAGAGCATATCTGGGAAAACGTATACTTCAACTAAAAAGATGTTATTGATTAAGTAAGTATAAAAAAGTGGCTATTTTTTAGGTGCTTCTTCTTTACTAGAATTATTCTTGATTAGCACATCAGTTTGAGCTGCAAAGAGATCAAAAATTGGAAGCGTAGCAGCTCCTAACGCAGCTGCATCTACACCAGCTGTACCACACTTAAAAATAGGGGCAGGAGTTTTAAAGTCATTTCTTAGGGAAGTCATAATACCGGGTAAATCGTTGGCAATATCCTCGAAAATTATATGAGGTAAACGCCCACCAAGAATTATTACTTCTATATCAATCATGTATTGCGTTACTATAAATACGGAGGCTAAGTATTGTTTAGCAAGCTGCAACCAATTTAAAAAAACAGGATTCTTATCAAGAAAAAGATTGCCCAATTCTTCTGGTCTTTTTACGATAATATCAGATTCACGAAGCCATTGATATAATTTTGTTAAGTTAAAGTGCTCACCAACATGAGGGTGATCAGAGTCACTTATGGGGCTTTTCTCACCCATAAAAGGAAAATAACCAAATTCACCGGAATTCTGATTTTGCCCTTCATATAAATTGCCTTTTAATACTAGACCACCACCAAGCCCAGCACCAAAAAAAGCATATGCAAAATTTGAAATATTTTTACCTGCTCCGTACCATTTTTCTCCAATAGTAGCAGCGGATGCATTATTTTCAATAAAGATGGGTACAGCAATATGCTCTTTTAACATTTTTCCAATCGGAACGTGATTCCAATTTGGAAAAGCTTTTGGGTTAATCGTATTACTTACTTCATTATTTTTATTAATATCTAAAGGACCAGGAAGTCCAACACCAACACCACAGATATATGCATCTCCAACTTCTGGAGTTGAAGTAAGTTGCCTAACGACAGATACCATGAGCTTAATAGCTTCTTCAGGAGAGGGAGTATCTACTTCATGAAATATTTTCGTTTTTACGTTGCCCGCTAAGTCTACTAAAATTCCTGTAAGATGATCACGGTTAAAATCCAGCCCTACCGAAAAAGCTCCATCAGGGTTTACTTCTAGTGTTGTAGAAGGTGCTCCTCTTTTTTTCTGAAGTTTTTTCCCTTCTTGAACAAAATTCCGTTCTAATAGCCGATTTACAATATTAGAAACAGTTTGAGCAGTAAGACTTGTTCTTCTTGCAACATCTGCTCTAGAAATTGGCCCCTGCAAACGAATAGTTTCAAAAACAATTCTGAAATTATAAGCTTTCGTATAAGTTAGATTAGTACCGGTAAGCATAGTGAGTCTTTTATTCCATACAATTTAGTAAATAAAATAAACAACCATTCTAGTCAAATAAAAAGGATTAAAATTTCAATTGAAACATAGTTTATTTTAGAATCCTAAATGATAGAAAAAACAAACCTTATCTCATCATAAGGAAAAGCGGTTCCAAAAAATTTTGCTTTAATCAAACAAATTGACTAATCTTTAATTGATCAATTTGTTTGATTAAATAGAAGTGAGTAGTTGTGCTTACTCTCAGAATTAACAAGTTAGAGTGAAATACTCAATAAAATCGTCAGAACATCAATTTGACTTATGATTAAAAAACTCAGATTACAAAACATACTTATACTACTAGTAGTATGTACTTTTAGTTTATCAGCTAGATCAGCAGAAAATCTCTTTTTTTTGGGAAATGAATTGGAAGCGCTTCGTACGGATGTGCAAAAATCAGGTACTGTTTCGGGTACAGTAAGTGAAGCTAGTACAGGTGATGAGTTAATTGGAGCGAATGTATTAATTAAAGGAACCTTAAAAGGTACTTCTGTTGATGTAGAAGGGAAATTTAGTATAAGAAATGTTGAAGCAGGATCTCAAGTACTTGTGGTTTCATACCTCGGTTTTCAAACAAGAGAAATTCCTATAGAAGTACTTGAAGGTGAGAATATTGAGATTACTGTTGAGCTAGAACCTCAAGGCTATGAAGGAGAAGAAGTAACAATAACAGCTCAAGCAAGAGGACAGGTAGCTGCAATAAATCAACAGCTTTCTTCAAACACTATTTCAAATATTGTTTCAAAGGATAGAATAGAAGAATTACCCGATGTAAATGCGGCTGAATCAATTGGGCGTTTACCAGGTGTGTCAATTCAAAGATCGGGTGGAGAAGCTAGTAAGATTGTGGTTAGAGGGTTATCTCCAAAATTTAGTAATGTCACAGTAAACGGTGTTAGAGTTCCATCTACAGATACTAATGATAGAAGTGTTGATTTGGCTTTAATATCTAGCAATATGCTTGATGGAATTGAAGTAACTAAAGCGTTAACACCAGATAAAGATGCTGATGCATTAGGTGGTACAGTAGATTTAAAATTACGAAATGCTTCTGAAGGATTATCAGGTAATTTACAGATTCTCGGAGGGTACACTGCTTTGCAAGAAACCTATGGAAACTATAGAATAGCAGCTTCATTAAGTAATCGTTTTCTAGATAATAATCTTGGAGTTATACTAAATCTCAACACAGATAGATACGATAGAAGTGCAGATTCATTTAGTGGAAGCTATGAGAGAGTTACTTTTGGTAGTAATGAAGGAGATATTCCCTATACACAGCAGATAAGACTTACTGAGAATAATATAGAAAGGAGTAGGCTTGGAGGAAGTGTTATTCTTGATTATAAAATTCCGAAGGGAAAGGTCGTGTTTAATGGAGTTTATAATAAACTAAAAAACGATGGATTGAGAAGAGGTAACAACTTAATCTTTGAAGGTGCACAAAAGCATCAAGAGTATACCTTAACAAAAGGTTTTAACGAAACCGATATTTTCACATCTGCTTTGTCAATTGAACAAGATTTTGGAAGATTATTATATGATGTAACATTGGCATCTACATCTTCAAACAGCGAAAGTCCTAGGGATTACAATTGGGTTTTTTGGGAGGAAGGGGCTGGATCATTTAATTCTACGAACTCTCCGGATACTCTCAGTCCACAAGCATTACCTAGCATGTTTAATAACTTGTTAAGTAATACAAATTTATTCAGTCTATCTGAAAGCTCAAGGAAAACTCAAGAAGATGAGATTTCAGCTCAAGCTAATATTAGGGTTAACTTTGAGTTAGGGGATGCTATTAGTGGTTATGTAAAAGGTGGATTCAAATTTAGAAGCCTTGATCGATCTAATGATCAAACAGAAATAGGTACAGGTAATACCCCATATTACGGAGGAGGTAGAAATTTTAGACAAGCCATTGCCAACAGCCTTCCTCAGTTTAATTTAGATCCTGAAAATAGACTGCCCATAGAACCATTTTTATCTGATTATTCAAGAGATAATTTTGTGGGTGGTAACTATAGTTTAGGATATACCGTTGATCCTGACCTAATGTTATTAATTAATGAAATAGCTAAAGAGAATCTTGCGTACGTAAATTATTCTGGACGAGGGTCATTGGGAAGCGATTATGTGGGAACTGAAGATTATTCGGCCTTTTATTTAATGTCAGAATTAGAAATTGGGCAATACATCACGTTTATGCCAGGCTTTAGATATGAAGGAGAAGAAACAAGTTATACAGCTAAATACTATGATAGAAATGATCCTGCAGTAGGTTCAGCAGCTCCCTTAGAAAGCTATGTTTATAAAGATACTACCGCTACAAGAAGTGGCGATTTTCTTCTACCTATGGTTCATTTACAAGTAAAACCACTTGAATGGTTGAATCTTAGATTAGCGTATACACAAAGTATATCAAGACCTAACTTTAATCAATATGCCCCGATAACATATTATAGTCCCTTATCGCAGTATGCAAATGCACCGAATGAAAACTTGAGGTCATCAAAATCAACTAATTTAGACGCTTCGCTATCGGTTTATCAGAATAAGGTTGGTTTTTTTACAGTATCAGTTTTCCAGAAAGAAATAGAGGATTATATATCATTTATACAATTTAGAGCTGTTCCTGGACAAACAATAATTCCAGATTTAAATATTGAAGCCGCTGGTAACAATGTATTTACAGTTAATACGGTAATTAATAACCCAAATATTGCTACTGTAAAAGGTATTGAGTTAGACTGGCAAACAAATTTTTGGTATCTCCCTTCACTACTTAAAGGTCTTGTTTTAAATATTAATTATACAAAACTAACCTCCGAAATAGCGAATCCAGCATTTATTGTTGAGCAGGTACCAATTGAACCCCGCCCAATTCGACCTCCTTTTTCAACACAAGTATTAAGGGATACATCAACAGTTAGTACACTACCTGATCAACCTGATGATATTTTAAACTTGACATTAGGATATGATTACAAAGGATTTTCAGGAAGGTTTTCAATCTTTTATCAATTAGGTACAAATACAGGTAGAGGTGGAGATCCGTTTTTAGGCTGGGATGATACATTTAACGATGACTACTATCGTATCGACGTTTCTTTACGGCAAAATATTTTTGAAGGATTTCAGGTGTATGCAAACTTAAACAACCTGAATTCAGAATCAGATCTTTCCTATCAATCAAGCAAATATAGATACCCCACGAATGAACAGTTGTATGGATTCACAATGGACGTAGGATTTAAATATGAATTTTGATTTAACAAATAACCTAACACTAAAATCAATTCCAATAAGGAGATAAACATGAAACAAGGTTACAAACTAGTACCAATAGTACTATTTATAGTCGGAGTACTTTTTTCAGGTTCGTTAAAAGCACAGGATACTCTAGTAGTAGAATGGCTGAACGAAGCACAAACAGAAGTACTTAGAAACTCACTCTATGAAACTATTCTCGCAGATACTACTGCTGAAGGTGAAAGAGTAGCAAACAGAGTATATAAACTTAGACAAGGTGGTTTTTACTACATCCAAGAATCCATTCAAAATAATGGCTGGCACCTGAATATAGTTGGAGAGCCTGGCGATCCTAGTGATGAAGCTGCTAACCCTCCAATGCTTCAAATTACTACAAGATTAGATGGTAATACACCAGGTAAAATGTTCAATATTAGAGGAGATTTTACACTTAAAAATGTAATTTTAAATGGTAAAACTACAGATGGTGGTTTACAGTATGAAATCATTGATGTACGGTATGATAATGGACAATTTACATTTGATAATGTAATTTTTGAATATGCACAATGGGGTATTATTGGATTCTACTCACCTGGAGCAGATATCTATTATACTAATAACCTGTCTAGAAATTTCCTCAATGAAAGTCAACCATGGGGTGGTCGAGGCTTCTCTGTTTGGTCAGATGCGGATACAATCTGGGTGGAAAACAATACGTTCCACAATGTAGGGTTTACAACAATACAAGTAGAAGGTGCGAGTGCTAATTTTGTTTGGTTTAATCACAATACCATTGTGAATAATGGTCGTCAATTAATGCTGTGGAATTGGGTAAAAGAAGGATATTTTACGAATAACCTTATTCTTAATCCTTTCTGGCAAGGTGAAGATGCATCACAAATTAGTGCGGAACGCTTAGCATCTGATGACCAACAATATTCAGGCTTATTTGTTGTTGATCCTATTCCATCTCAGTATGGACTTGATGCACAACGTAAGTTCGTTATTGCAAATAATGCATTCCATTTAGAAGAAGAATACGATACATACTTTACTACAGACAATGATACGTTTGACATTCGTAGACAACCTCTGGTTAGTGTTGAAGTAGAGAATTTTTTCGGTGATTATGATAATATGGTTATCAAAGATAACATGTTTGATCAAGGTGAACCTGGTTTTGGAGCATATGCAGATAATCATGCAGAAAGAATAAATTTTGCAACTGACCTACGTAATGGAGTAAACCCACCAAGAATGTATTATTGGGATCCAAACCGTCTTGCTTCAAATGAGTCAATTCAATGGCCACTTCCTGATGATCTTGCATATACAGACGCTGCGTATATGGAAGGTGGAGTTACAGGTTACCCAATGGGTGATTTAAATTGGTTCCCTTCTGAAAAATCTGATTGGCAAGCCAATAAAGATGCTGAAGCACAAGCAATTTTAGATCAAGTTGGTCCTGCTCCTGAAGTAGTATTCCAAGGTACACTTGAAGGAGAAAGTGGAATATTTACAGGGGATGCTGAAGTTGCTTCTGCACCAGACAGAAACTTAGCTCGAATTGAGGCTGGTGGTAATATTGTTTGGGAAGGTGTTGATGTAACTGCTGGGTCCTACGATTTAGTTGTAAGTCACAGAACTTGGTATGCAGATGGAAGCGTAGCTCGCCAAACAGACTTGGTAGTAAATGGTGGAGCTTCTACCCCTATCCAGATTGGAGTTGAACAAGATGGAACTACTTGGTCTCGTGTAAAAGTTGAGGCAGTAGCTTTAGATGCTTCCAATACGATTGCTTTGAACAAAAGCTGGGGCTATATGGAATATGAATTTGTTCAAATTTTAGAAGCTGGTACTGATACCGAAGTTATGAAACTTTGGCCAGGTGAAGCAGACCTTGTAGGTGGAGGTAGTTTTCTATGTTCTGATGCTGAAGGCACATGTGCTAGAGGAGATGGATTCGCTGCATTAGGTTCAGGCGGTAGTGCAAGCTACACATATGACGCTCCAGGAACAGGATCTTATGTGGTAAGGCTAAATGCAATGCTTACTGCAGAAGGCTCAAGCGACTTTGAGTTGTTTATTGATGACGTTTCTTATGGTACTGCTACTATTACAGGAAATGTGAATTCAATTCAACAAATTGACTTTTCAGGTGTAAACTTAAGTTTAGGTTCAAATGAAGTAAAAATTACTTCTACTGGTTCAGTTGGAGTTGACTTTGTTGACTTCTTCTCAGTAGGAACTCTTTCTACTCCTAATGAAACAGAAGAAAAAGCAGAAGGATTTGAGCTTTCTCAAAATTATCCAAATCCTTTCAACCCTTCTACTAACATCAACTTTACGCTTCCAATAGCTTCAGATGTTCAACTAACAGTGTTCAATCTGTTAGGACAGAAAGTAGCAACTCTTATTAGTGAAAAAAGAGCTGCAGGTAATCATACTGTAAGATTTGATGCCAGAAGCTTGTCTTCAGGAATCTATTTCTACCAGTTAAAAGCTGGCAATTTCACTTTACAACGTAAAATGACGTTGATTAAATAATCATCTTTTTATAAAGATCATTGGATGGCAGTTGATCCTGCCATCCATTTTTAATTTGTACATAGGGTAGATGATCGCTAACTAAGGCAATTATTTCTAACCCTTAAATTACAGCCATGAAACTACACTTAATTGACGCCCTTATTGTACTTGCCTATCTACTTATCACCGTAGTTATAGGTTTTGCACTCAAGAAAAAAGCCCAGCAATCTAAAGACTCTTATATGCTTGGTGGTAAAACACTTCCATGGTATATGCTTGGTTTATCAAATGCTTCTGGTATGTTTGATATTTCGGGCACCGTTTGGTTGGTTACTATTCTCTTTGTGTATGGGGTGAAAAGTATTTGGCTTCCGTGGCTTTGGCCGGTTTTTAATCAAATTTTCTTAATGATATTTCTTTCAATGTGGCTCCGGCGTTCCAACGTATCTACAGGTGCAGAATGGATTGGAACACGATTCGGATTTAAGCAGGGAGCACAAAAGTCTCACATTATTGTAGTTGTTTTTGCATTAATTATGGGACTTGGCTATCTCACCTATGGTTTTATTGGTTTAGGTAAATTTGTAGAAATATTTGTGCCATGGGAGTTTCTAAGCGTTTATATCCCATTTACGATTGCTCCTGAATATGTGCCTCATTTTTATGGTATTATTTTTACCTGCTTTGCCATTTTCTATTCTTTACTAGGTGGTATGATGAGTATCGTTTGGGCTGATTTGGTTCAATTCATCATAATGGCTGTTTCAGGAATTGTGATTGGGGTAATCGCAATGATGGCTCTTTCAGAAAACACGTTACTAATACCTGAAGGTTGGATGACTCCATTTTTCGGTTGGGAATTGAATATGGATTGGAGTTCTATAATTCCTGAAGTAAATGATAAAATACGTTCTGATGGCTTTTCTCTCTTTACAGTGCTCTTTATGATGATGGTATTTAAAGGAGTACTGGTAAGCTTGGCAGGTCCTGCTCCAAACTATGATATGCAGAAAATTCTTTCTACAAAGTCTGAACGAGAAGCAGCACTTATGAGTGGATCTGTTTCTCTTGTACTAATGCCGATTCGATATTTTATGATTGCAGGATTTGCAGTTCTTGGGCTCCTATTCTATGAAGAACTCGATTTGATGGTACCGGGCAGAGGATTAGATTTTGAGCAGATATTACCCTCTGCAATAAATCAATTTGTTCCTATTGGTTTTTTAGGATTATTACTAGCGGGATTATTAGCAGCATTTATGTCCACCTTTGCTGGAACTCTTAATGCAGCACAAGCCTATTTAGTAAACGATATTTATATCAAATACATCAATCCAAAAGCTGAGAATGCTAAAATTCAGAGCATGAACTATGTGGCTGGTTTAGGAATGGTTGTGGTTAGTATTGTTCTTGGGTTTTATGCAAAAGATGTCAACGATGTATTACAATGGATTGTGGGTGGATTATATGGTAGTTACGTAGCTGCCAATATGTTAAAGTGGTATTGGTGGAGATTTAATGGAAATGGCTTTTTCTGGGGAATGGTGGGTGGCTTAATCCCGGCCCTAACCTTTCGCTTTATTTTCGATGGTATATTAGATACATATACATTTCCACTCATGCTTCTCATTTCATTTATTGCGTGTTTAATTGGTACATATTCAAGCCCACCTGTTGATGAAGAAGTATTAAAGAAATTTTATAAGTCGGTTCGTCCTTGGGGGTTTTGGAAACCAATTCACGCTAAAGTTGTTGCCGAAGATCCGAACTTTGTTAGAAATTCAGGATTCAAGAAAGACATGCTCAACGTTGTAATAGGGATAATCTGGCAAACTGCACTTGTAGTGTTCCCAATCTATTTAGTACTAATGGAATTTGTGCCACTTGGGATTAGTATCGGAATTGCAATAGTAACCTCATTCATCCTTAAGAAAACGTGGTACGACAAACTACCAGCTTAAAAAAGGAATATTAAAAATAGAAATGACTGATTTATTCAAAAGAAGAAAAGCATTACTTGAAGCAAGCCAAAATGAACTTGTTGATAGAAAAAACCATCCAGAAGAAATTGGTAATGGGATTTATACCCGTTATTTGAATCCGATTTTAACTGCGGAACACACCCCATTAACATGGAGGTACGATTTCAATCCCGAAACTAATCCATTTTTGATGGAGCGCTTTGGTATTAATGCAGCTTTTAATTCTGGAGCGATTAAAATTGGTGACAAATATCGATTAATAGTTCGAGTCGAAGGTAACGACCGTAAATCTTTTTTTGCTGTAGCAGAGAGCACTTTGCCAACAGAAGGTTTTACGTTTTGGGATGAACCTATTACAATGCCAGAAACAAATATCCCTGATACAAACCTGTACGACATGCGTGTTACTAAACATGAAGACGGCTGGATTTATGGCATCTTCTGTACCGAGCGCAAAGATACTAGAGTCCCCGCAAGTGATACTAGCAGCGCTGTTGCACAAGCTGGAATTGCCAGAACTAAAGATTTCAAAACTTGGGAAAGGCTACCTGATTTAAAAACAAATTCAGATCAGCAACGCAATGTAGTACTACATCCAGAATTTATTGATGGAAAATATGCACTGTATACGCGCCCTCAAGATGGATTTATTGAAGCAGGTTCTGGTGGGGGAATTGGGTGGGGGTTAACAGATTCGATGGAAAAAGCAGAAGTTGATCATGAAATGGTAATTGATCAGCGTGTATATCACACCATTAAGGAAGTAAAAAATGGACAAGGTCCATCTCCTATAAAAACAAAAAAGGGATGGCTACACCTTGCCCACGGTGTTAGGAATACGGCTGCTGGATTACGGTATGTACTTTACCTTTTTATGACTTCCTTGGATGAACCTTGGAAAGTAACTCATCGTCCCGGAGGCCACTTTATAGCACCAAAAGGAGAGGAACGAATAGGTGATGTTTCTAATGTTGCTTTCGCAAATGGTTGGATTGAGGATGAAGATGGGAAAATATTTATTTACTACGCTTCATCAGATACCCGAATGCATGTTGCTGAAAGTAGTATTGATCAATTGATCGATTATGTCACAAATACTCCTGAAGATGGCTACCGATCTTTTACAAGTGTAGAAACTGTCAAAAGCATTGTAAATAAAAATAAATCGGTAGGAATGGATTGATATGTCTGAACAGGAAATCCTAAACACCTTATGCGATCAGCTGGGGCAAGAATTTATGGAAGACTTACTTCCATTTTGGACAAAGTATGCAGTTGACGAAGAAAATGGTGGTTTTGTAGGAAGGATTACTTTTGATAATCAAAAAATATATGACTCTCATAAAGGTGGAATACTAAATGCCCGATTACTGTGGGCTTTCTCAGCAGCATATAATAGGTTTAAGCTTCCTGAGCTAGAGGAGGCAGCTAAAAGAACATACTCTTATTTTAAAAACAATTTTGTAGACAAGAAATATGGTGGATTCTTTTGGATGATCGATGCAAAAGGAAATATTGTTGACGACAAAAAGCATATTTATACTCAGGCTTTCGGTATATATGGTTTGGTTGAGTATTACTCAGCATTCAAAGATAGAGAAGCGTTAAAACTAGCTTATAATATTTATGCACTTATTGAGAAGCACGCTGTTGACAATAAGTATGGGGGTTATTTCGAAGCATATAGTCGTGAATGGAAGCTGAATGATGATGTTCGCTTGAGTGCAAAAGACAAGAATGTTCCCAAAAGTATGAATACACACCTTCATATTCTTGAGGCATATACCAATCTATATCGATACGCTCCAACCGATGAGTTAAAGATAAAATTAGAAATGCTCATTGAGTATTTCTGTAAGTACATTATTAATAATGAAAATACAGGCCTTATTAATTTTTTTGATGTCGATTGGACTCCAAAGTCGAGTATTACTTCCTACGGTCATGATATTGAAGCAAGTTGGTTATTAGTTGAAGCTGCGGAGGTTTTAAAAGACAAAGATCTTATCAAAAGAACAAAGAATTTTGCAGTTTCTATTGCTGAAGCTGTATATCAAAATGGCGTTGATTCAGATGGAGCATTAATTAATGAGGCAAAAGAAAACATAATAACAGATTCTGATAAAGATTGGTGGCCGCAAGTAGAGGCTATAATTGGTTTTTTGAATGCATATGAAATAAGTGGGGATTCTAAATTCTTAGATGCTTCGTACAATTCTTGGGAGTTTATAAAAACATATATGATTGATAAGGAAAAGGGAGAGTGGTTTGAGAAAGTCAGTAGAGACAGAGTTCCTTATCAGCTAGATAAAGTACGGTCATGGAAAGGTCCTTATCATAATATGCGCGCTATTTTAGAAGTGATTACTAGAGTTGATCGAATTAAAGTAGAATCTCTTGTAGAAATAAAGTCAAATTGAAAGTATTAGTAATTATGAAATCATCAAGAATTAAGAACTTCAATACTAGTAAGCCTATGAAAAAGAAAACGACTCTTTTTACTGTTTTCTTTTTATCGATGATTATAAGCTTAGTACAAGCTCAGGTAGATAATCGAATCTCCTATAACAATCAGGAACTGTGGCTAAATGGTGGAAATGTAGCTTGGGTTAATTTTGCTAATGATGTAGGTCCTGGTAACACGCCAATTAATGATTTCGAAAAAATGTTTACTCAGGTAAATGAAAACGGTGGAAATGCGATGCGTTTTTGGGTACATATTACCGGAGGTACAACTCCTGAATGGAGTGGAAATAATGTGATAAGTCCTGGTGCTGGGACTATCGAAGACTTAGAACAAATTCTAGACTTAGCTTGGGAAAACAATACGGGTCTTATTCTTTGTTTGTGGTCGTTTGATATGCTCAGGACATCAAATGGTGCAGGTTCGACTAATAGAGCAAAAGCTTTGCTTGAAGATTCAACACTTACGGAAACCTATATTCAGAATTCTTTAATACCAATGGTTGAAGCATTAGGAGATCATCCAGCTGTAATAGCATGGGAGATTTTCAATGAACCTGAAGGAATGAGTAATGAGTTTGGGTGGGATTTTACAAGACATGTTCCAATGTCTGCTATTCAACGATTTGTAAACCAAACAGCAGGAGCTATTCATAGAACTAATCCTGATGCTTTGGTATCAAATGGAACGTGGAGTTTCCATGCATTAGCAAATACAACAAATGGAAACTCAAAAAATTACTATTCTGATACCGAGCTAATCTCTGCTGGCAAAGATAGTCTAGGAACACTCGATTTCTATATGGTTCATTATTATGATTGGGGTGGAACTGCTCTTTCTCCATTCCATAACAACAAAGATTCTTGGGGATTGAATAAGCCAGTAGTTGTTGGGGAATTTGGGATCCCAGCCGATAATCTTTTCGGTATTCCTAAAGATGATTTGTACGAAAGACTTTACGAAAGAGGATATGCAGGAGCATTAGTATGGCAATGGGTAGATTGGTATCAAAATAGAAGTGGAGGATATGCAGAAAGTTGGTTGCGTGGGTTAGATCAAATGCGATTTATGCAAGACACTTATCCCAGCGACGTTAACATTATAAACGTACTACCTTCAATTCGATCATTCAAAGCATCACTTGATGAAATTGAATCAGGTGGGCAAACAGAGCTAAGTTGGGAAGTTCTAAATTCAACTTCGCTAGAACTTGATGGGGAATCAGTTGATAGCATTGGCTCAAAAATTGTGTCGCCAACTGAAACCAAAGAATATTTACTAATTGCTACTGGTTTAGAAGGAGATAAAGATTCAGCATCAGTTACAATTAAAGTAGTTCCAGCGGGTCAAATTAATCGAGCTCTAGGAAAACCTTCAAGATCATCAACTTTTGAAACATGCTGTGGCCTCGATAGAGTACCAAGTAGAGCCTTTGATGGTGATAGTGATACCAGATGGAGTAGTGCTTGGAGTGATGGGACAGGAGACACCGAAATAGATCCAAACACAGACTCAAACCCTGATAGTGAATGGATTGATGTAGATTTAGAAGTAGCTCATGAAGTAAGTTCAGTATTATTCAATTGGGAAGCTGCTTATTCTACAAATTATAATATTCAATCTTCGTTAGATGGTATTAATTGGAAGACTATTTACTCTGAAACGAATTCTGATGGGGGAATTGACTCTGTAGTGTTTGCTGAAACTGAATTCACTCGTTTTGTTCGAATGCAAGGTAATGATAGGTCAACAGTGTTTGGTCATTCAATCTGGGAATTTGAAGTAAGAGGGGCCGTTTCTGTAACTCAACCACCAACTGTTGAAATCACAAATCCAAATCAAGGTGAAGGGATTCCAGTAGGAGCTTCAATTTCTGTACTAGCTGACGCCAATGACTCTAATGGCGAAATTGAGTATGTATCATTCTTTTTTGATGGAGATTCAATGGGCGTTGATCTTGCGGCTCCATATTCACTTACCATAAATGATATCACTGAAGGGGAACACGAAATTTATGTGAAAACAAAAGACGATGATGGTTTTGTCATTCAATCTACTTCAATAACTGTTGAAGGCAGAACAGACATTTTTACTCTCCGATTAGAAGCTGAAGACGCAACATTATCTGGAGCTACAAGCGTTAAACCGGGAACGGCAGGAGCAAGTAAAGGTGCCGCTGTTTCAATGGAAGGAAGTGGAAGTATCAAATGGGAAAATCTAAATCTTCCTATTGGCGATGAATACGAAATTACAGTTAGACATTTTCTCCCATTCGACTATAAAGAGCAAAAACTGAGCATTAATGGCACAGTAGTGGATACATTAATATTTGACGAACCCACACAACAATGGAAGGATTTAAAAACGGTTATCACTTCTGGAGACCCCATCCAATCTATTAGTATCGATCATTATTGGGGATATATGGATTTTGATTATATAGATATCCTGATCCAAGGAGTTATGGTTTCAAACGAACAAGATGAGAAACTAGATATTCCCTCAGATTTAAAGTTATTCCAAAACTATCCAAACCCATTTAATCCAAGTACTACCATTGGGTATTCTATTCCTGCCAATTCAAACGTATTGCTAAAAGTATACAACTCATTAGGTCAAGAAGTATCTACACTCGTTGATGGAAAACAATCAGCAGGAAGTTACTCAGTAACATGGGATGCATCATCAGTATCAAGCGGAGTGTATTTCTATAAGATTTTTGCTGGATCTGAGGTTCAAACCTTAAAAATGATACTCATTAAATAAAACAAGAGATAGGAAAAGGGCATGAAATCCTTAAATAAACTTAGTGCGTTAACAATTATAGTAATCGGGCTGTTTCTTTATTCATGTACCAAACCTGTAGAAAAGGATCAATTTGTAAAGGTAAACTCTACTCAGTTTACTATTGATGGAGAACCATATAAATACGTTGGCACTAATTTTTGGTATGGAACTTATCTAGGTCAAATAGGAGAGAATGGGAATAGAGACCGTCTAAAAAAAGAGCTCGATATTCTAGTGGAACATGGGATTACAAATCTTCGAGTATTGGGAGCTTCTGAGGAATCAACTTTTGAGAATTCATTAGCACCAGCTATTATTAAATCGGATGGCACATATGATGAAGATGTACTTATTGGTTTAGATTACTTATTGGCTGAAATGGGTAAACGTAATATGAAAGCTGTGATTTTCCTTAATAATTACTGGGAATGGTCTGGTGGAATGAGTACGTATAATGGATGGTATGGTGACGGACCTGCAGTTGATCCTGCTGTAGGGGGTTGGGAAGCATTCATGAAATATTCAGCACGATTTTATCAAAATAAGGAAGCTCAAAAAGCATTTCGAGAATATATAGAGGCATTAATAACTAGAACTAATACAATAACTGGAACATCATATAAAAATGATCCTGTAATTATGAGCTGGCAGCTAGCCAATGAACCACGTCCTGGTCGTGGTGAAATGAGTGAAAAAACTATTCATGCATATTTTGATTGGATAGATGGGACTGCTGAGTTTATTAAATCTCATGATCCCAATCATTTAGTTTCTAGTGGAAGTGAAGGAAGAGTCGGAAGTCTTGATTCAATGGATATTTTTATTGAAGCACACGAATCCAAAAATATCGATTATCTAACTTTTCACATGTGGGCAAAAAATTGGGGGTGGATAAATCCATTTGATTTGGAAGCAACGTATTCAAATGCAGAAGAAAAAGCGCAGGAATATATTCTTAGCCATATCGAAGTTGCGAATCAATTAGACAAACCTATTGTAATGGAAGAGTTTGGCTTTCCTAGAGATGGTGAATCATATGATCGTTTATCAAGCACCACTTATCGTGATAAATACTACAAGTTTGTATTTAATTTTGTTGAAGAGCATGAGGTATTATCAGGAACAAATTTCTGGAGTTGGGGAGGACTTGGAGAAGCTCAAAACGAAGATTTTTGGTGGAAGGAAGGCGACCCGTTTACTGGCGATCCTCCACAAGAACCTCAAGGATTAAACTCGGTATTTTCGGATGATGCAAGTACGTTAGAAATAATAAAATTACACTCTCAGAAAATTAAAGAAATCAAAAAATGATATCCATTCTTTCTCAGAATATCATGAGGTCAGTAATAACACTAATCATTCTACTGAGCGGGATAGGCTTAGCTTATTCTCAACCTATTTGGTATGAACTTGAAGATGCCAAATTAAATGCTATTACTGTTTCATCACAAGCTTCTGGATATACTGGGACAGGCTATTTAACAAATATAACTAGCGATGACAGTAGAGCTACATTTGAGATAACTGTTGAAAAAAGTGAATTATATGAACTCAAATTAGGATATCGAACACCCAATGGTGAGAAGGAATTTCTATTAAAAATAAATGGAGAAACAATAACAGGCCGTTTGCCAGCTAGTGAAACATTTTCAATTATTAAAATCGGTAAGGTACTTTTAAAGGAAGGGGTAAACGAGTTTATATTCGAAAAGGGTTGGGGGTGGTATGAATTAGATAACCTCCAGCTGTATAAGGCAGTAATAAAGCTGATAGAATACCCTGAAGACGCTTTAATTGACACTCTCGCATCTATTGAGACCAAAAGAGTATTCGAATTTTTAAAGAGTGTTTATGGGCAAAAAATGATTTCGGCACAACAGACATTAGGAGATGTTGCATATATAAAAGCCCAGATAGGAGTAACACCGGCTATTGCTAATATCGATCTCATGGATTATTCCCCTTCACGAGTTGAGTTTGGTGCAAATGCAGCACCACTTGCAGAAAACGCCATTGATTGGACAACAGATGGCTTGAAGAAAGGAATTATAGGAATGAGTTGGCATTGGAATGCACCAACAGATTTAATAAACACAACTGATCATGAGTGGTGGAGAGGCTTTTATACACATGCAACTACATTCAATTTTGCAGAAGCATTAGAAGACACAAACTCTGAGAATTATCAACTATTACTTAGAGATATTGATGCCATAGCGGTTCAATTGAAAAAATTTCAATCTGCGGGTGTACCAATTCTTTGGCGACCATTACATGAAGCTTCCGGTGGCTGGTTTTGGTGGGGAGCACAAGGAGCAGAACCATATATAAAATTATGGAAATTATTAGTTACTCGAATTCGTGATCACCACAATATTAATAATTTAATATGGGTATACACTACAGGTGATAGTGATTGGTATCCTGGAGATGAATGGGTTGATGTGGTTGGGCATGATATTTATACTGAAAAAGGATCTTCGTTAAGTGCACAATGGGATGACACATTCGAGCAGTTTAATGGCAAAAAAATGATAGCATTAACAGAATCAGGAACACTCCCACTACCAAATCTGAATGAGATTTATGGAACATGGTGGTCTTGGTATTCTTTATGGTCAGGTAGTTTCGTTAGAGATCTTTCTAACGATGAACTTGTCGAAGTTTTTACTCATCCATTGGTAATAAATCGTGAGGATTTACCCAACTGGCAAGAGGGGATCTTTACTTCTAATGAACAATCAGAAAAAAAGGAATATTTGAGTGGGTACGAACTAGTTCAGAATTACCCAAACCCTTTTAATCCTACTACGTTAATTTCTTATAGCTTACCAAAGTCAGAGTATGTCAGATTAAATGTATTCAATAGTTTAGGTATTGAAGTCGCTACTCTTGTAAATGAAATGAAGTCTTCAGGAGTGCATCAAATTGTATGGGATGCTTCTGATAATTCGAGTGGAGTATATTTTTATACTATTCAAACAAATACTTTTCAGTCAACCAAGAAAATGATTCTAATTAAATGAGGATTAATTCTGGGTATAATTTTTTCGTTTTTATTGCCGTCATCTTATTCGGAATCGTTAGTTGTTTGCCTGCAAAAACGGACACCCCTCCAAATGTTATAATTATACTCACCGATGATCAAGGTTGGGGTGATATAGGAAGTCATGGAAACCCAGATATTGACACCCCATTTTTAGATGAATTGGCATCTTCGGGTGCTCGATTTGATCGTTTTTTTGTTAGCCCAGTTTGTGCTCCAACTCGAGCTAGTTTGTTAACGGGTCGGGATCATTTAAGAACTGGAACTCAATGGGTTACCTATGGTCTGGAAAATATGCGTTCAGAAGAAATAACTTTCGCAGAGGTTTTCAGAGACGCAGGTTATAAAACAGGAATGTTTGGTAAATGGCATAACGGCTCGCATTATCCAATGGATCCAAATGGTCAGGGATTTGATACTTTTTTTGGATTCACCCAAGGTCATTGGAATAATTACTTTGATACAGAATTAGAATACAATGGGGAACTTGTTCAAACAGAAGGTTTCATAACAGATGTTCTCACAGATTCAGCATTGGCTTACATTGAAAGAAACCAAGATTCCCCTTTTCTAACGTACATTCCTTACAACGCACCACATAGCCCATTTCAGGTTCCTGATTACTACTTTGATAAGTATAAAGCTCAAGGATTAAGCGATAAAAATGCAGCAGTGTACGGAATGGTAGAAAATATTGATGATAATATTGGTCGTATTCTAAAAAAACTCGATGAACTTAATCTGACTGAAAATACGATTGTTATTTTTATGACAGATAACGGTCCAAATGGTGGAGATCGATATAATGGAAATATGAAAGGATGGAAAGCTAAAGTGGATGAAGGGGGAGTTCGAGTCCCATTATTTATCAAATGGCCAGCCAAAATTAAATCAGGAACAGAAGTAGAAGAACTAACGGCTCATATTGACTTTCTACCTTCTTTAGTTGATTTAACAGGCATAGAGTTTAAAGAAACCAATCCATTAGATGGAAGAAGTTTTGCACCACTTATTTTTGATGAAAATCCAGAGTGGGAAGATCGGCTACTATTTACGCATCAATCTAGGTGGGATTCATTAGAGCAGTTTCCGGCTTCAGTCCGTAATAATCGTTATCGCGCAGTACGATATGGAAATGAGTGGGAGCTGTATGATATGCAACAAGATCCTTCCCAAAGAGAAGATGTTGCCGATAGTAATCTTGAAATTACAGAAAAGTTAAGCAAAGCATACGCATCATGGTTTGATGAAGTAACAAAAGATCTTCCGGAATCTCGACCAATACCGGTGGGGTTTGATGCTTCACCAAAAGTATATTTACCTGCAGTAGAAAGTTTTTTCTCAGGAGACATTTCTTATCAGGGTAAATCTGGATGGAGTAACGATTGGTTAACAAATTGGAAGAACACTTCGGATAAAGTTTGGTGGAATCTCGATGTTGTTGAAGAAGGTAAGTATCAACTAATAGTTGAGTATACACTTAGGAAAGGAAATGAGGGTGTAATCATAAAAGCTACTATTGATGGAAATCAGGTTAACAATAGAATTAAGGAATTTTATGATCCAGAGATAATCCCAAGTCCAGATAGAGTAGAACGTGGTGAAGTATATGAAAAGAAATGGGCTCAATTTGAAGTTGGTACATTACTAATTCCTGAAGGGAAACAAAAAATCACCATCGAAAATACTGTAATCAATGGCACTATGGGAATTGATTTGAAGGGTGTGATTCTAAAAAGAATAACCAGTTAATTCTTATTGAGAAAATTATGATCACTAAAATATTTTCGAGATTAATTTTAACATTTGGTTTGCTTTCAGTTTTTTTAAGTACAGTTAAAGCACAGACGGGTTCCCTACAAATCCCACCTGCTCCACTATTTGAAGATCCAATTTTTGGTGGTGCTGCAGATCCAACAGTTTTTTGGAATTATGAAGAGGAAAAATGGTGGATGATTTATACCCAAAGAAGAGCAAACTCAAATACCTCAGATTTGGCTTGGGTACATGGCACAGCAGTAGGAGTAGCATCTTCTACTGACGGTTTAGCATGGATCTACAGAGGAACGTTAGGTCTAAACTTTCAAGCTGGTCACAATACGTATTGGGCTCCTGATCTCTATTATGAAGATGGAATTTACTATCTGTACGTTAGTTTTGTAGAGGGTGTACCTGCTTATAATTTTGATGCAAAGCATAAAATATTGCTCTTCACAGGGCAGAATATGTGGGATCTGACTTTTGAAAAGGAAATAAACTTAGAATCCGAGAGAGTTATAGACCCATCAGTTATAAAACTATCTGATAATGAATATAGAATGTGGTTTAAAAATGAAAATGCCGGGTATACCACTCACTATTCAAATAGCAAAGATTTGATCAACTGGGATCCGCAAGGACAAGCAGAAGACAGTACCAATACTGAAGGAGCGAATGTTTTTGAATGGCAGGGAAAATACTGGATGATTTCAGATCCTTGGGAAGGAATTGAATTATTTAGTTCAAGTGATGCCTTGGATTGGAAGAAAGAAGGAATGATTTTGAATAAAGTTGGTCAAAGAAAAGATGATACAGCAAAAGGACACCATGCAGATGTAGTTCCAATGGGTGAATTCGCATACATATTCTATCATGTGAACCCGGAAGAAAGTTTTGGTCCTACGAAATCTTGGGAAACTATCGGTTTTAAACAAAGACGTTCAGTGATACAGGTAGCCAGACTAAGACTTGAAAATAACATAGTAATAGTTGACAGAGATGAACCATTTCCTTTAAAACTGAACGTTCCAAAAAAATGAAATACATTAAAATGAAAAATTATAAAACCTTTTTAGTAGCACTTATAGCAGTAATATTTATTTCTTGTGGTTCACCCTCTTCAGAAATTAAAAGTGTAAAAGAGAATCTTCCAATAGATGAAAATGCTACGGAAGAAACGAAAGCTCTATTTGTCAATTTGAAAGAACTAGCTAAAACAAAAGTACTTTATGGTCATCAAGACGATTTAGCTTACGGTTATTCTTGGTGGGATGAGCAGGGTAGATCGGATGTAAAAGAAGTTACTGGATCATATCCTGCAATGTATGGCTGGGAAATTGGCGACTTAAGACAAGATGTAGAGGTCAGCTTAGATGGTGTCAATTTCGAAAGTATGAAGAGTTGGATGAAAGAAGCCTACGAACGTGGAGGAATTAATACGATTAGCTGGCATATGAATCATCCCGTAACTGATGGAAGTACCTGGGATAAAACTCCCGGTGTTGCTGCTATTATTCCTGGCGGTGAGCAACATGAAAAGTTTAAGCTTTGGTTAGATAAATTTGCTGCTTTTACACAAGATTTACGAGGAGAAGATGGAGAATTAATTCCTGTGATATTTCGCCCTTATCATGAACATACTGGATCATGGTTTTGGTGGGGAGAAGAACAAACTACTGTTGAGGAATATATATCACTTTGGAGATTTACTGTAGAATATCTTCGTGACGAGAAAGGAGTGCACAATTTGCTTTGGGCTTACTCCCCAGATAATCAAGCAGGAAGAGAATTTAATAACTATATGAAGAAATACCCAGGAGATGAGTATGTGGATATTTTGGGCATGGATGATTACGGAAGTTTAAAGGATCGTGATCCAAGTGAGTTTAGTGATGAATTAGCATGGCTTGTAAACGAAGCAAATAAAAGGAATAAAATTGCAGCTTTATCAGAAACAGGAGTCGAAAATATTCCTAATCCAAATTGGTGGACTGAGCAAGTAATTCCAACATTTACGAGTAACCCTGCTGCAAAAGGTGTTGCTTATATTTTAACTTGGAGAAATGCTAACCGAGAAAAAGAAAACAGAGACCATTTTTTTGCGTCACATCCAAATCATGCAAGTGCTTTAGATATGAAAAAATTTAGAGATCATGAGCTATTCCTTTTTGAAGACGATCTCCCAACACTATATAAAATTCAAAATTAAACCGATGAAGAACCAAATATTTGTAATCGTTTTAGCAACGAGTTTGTTTTATGGGTGTAATCAACAAGAAGAACAAATTCACTTAGTTGATGCGAATGCTACACCAGAAACCAAAGCCTTGCTGCACAACCTCCACGAGATGGCAGGGAAGCACGCTATGTTTGGCCATCAGGCAACCTTAGCATACGGTTACACATGGCGAGGTGACTCAGCTCGTTCTGATGTGAAGGACGTCACGGGATCTTTCCCCGCACTCTATGGTTGGGATATAGCTGATTTTCTTCCAAATCCAAATCGGAGAAATTCATCAGCAGATTCAACCCGATGGGTGAGGAATATTGGATACGTAAAGGAAGGACATGAACGTGGTGGTGTAATAACCTACGCGTGGCATATGAGAAACCCAGCTACAAACAGTTCTTTTTATGATACAACCCGTGCAGTTCATACTATTATTCCTGGGGGTGAAAAACACGAAGAATACAAACAAACATTGGATATCGTTGCCGACTATTTTAATGAGATATCGCCAATGCCCATCATTTTTCGACCTTATCATGAACACAATGGGGATTGGTTCTGGTGGGGAAAAGGCTTAACCACCGAAGAAGATTACATTACCCTTTGGCGGTTTACTGTAGAATACCTTCGGGATGAAAAAGAAGTTCATAACTTGCTATGGGCATTTTCACCTGACCGAAGCCGTATCGATATGGAGAACTTTAATGAAGGTTATTTTTATGGATATCCTGGGGATGAATATGTAGATATTATTGGTTTGGACGATTACCGTGATGCTGGACGAGCAGATGGAGATCAAACCATGGCTGAAAAGAAACGCGATTTCGGGATAAGCATGGCGAATGTTGCACAAATTGCTCTTGATAAAGGAAAAATTTCTGCGCTTACGGAAACGGGACTTGAAGCTATTCCAGACAGCGTATGGTGGACTGAACATTTACTTCCAGCAATGATGTCTTCTGATTTAAGCAAACGAACTACCTATGTTCAGGTTTGGAGAAATGCTACCAAAAGGGTTGAGAATAGAGATCATTATTACGCTCCATACCCTGGGCAAGTTAGTGCCGAGGATTTCATCAAATTTAAAGAAACAGAATTCATTCTTTTTGAAGACGAATTACCAGATTTATATTCAATTCAAATCAAGGATTAAATATCATGAAAAGAAAGAATTTTTTTCTCAATTCTGGACTAGCTTTAGTAGGAGCGATGGTAAGTGGAAGTACTAAAGCTAATCCAGTAAGAAAGAATGGAATTCCCTTAAAACTTTCACTTTCACAATGGGCCTTACATAGAGCCATTTTTGGCACCTCAAAAGAGAATTATCAAGAATGGCAAAGATTACTTCATTCTGATCCAGACAAACTGTGGCAAGGATCACTCCATCCACTAGATTTTCCAGCCAAAGCAAGGGAGCTAGGATTTGATGCTGTTGAATATGTAAACTCGCTGATATTTGGCCATGCCGAAGACAAGAAATTCTTAAATGAACTAAAGAATCGAACTGATACTGAAGGAATTAAAAATATTCTGATGATGGTAGATGAAGAAGGGTTTATCGGTCATCCAAATTCCAAAGAACGCACCATTGCCATCGAAAATCATTATAAGTGGATGGAAGCCTCAGCACATTTAGGGTGCCCATTTATGAGAGTAAACGCATTTAGTGTGGGGAAAGCGGAAGAGCAAAAGAAATTAACTGCTGAAGGTTTACGTCGACTAGCTGAAAAGGCTAAAGAGTTTAACCTACATGTATTGGTAGAAAATCATGGAGGGATGTCGAGTAATGCAGATTGGTTGGTTGAGACCATTAAACTTGCAGATAACGAGTTACTGGGAACCGTAGTAGATTTCGATAATTTTACGTTTTCAGAAGATTTCATTTGGGGTAATGGCAATATCTATAACCGCTACATTGGAGTGGAAAAATTAATGCCCTATGCAAGGTCTGTAAGTGCAAAAACTCATGATTTCGATATTCAAGGTTTTGAAACAACCATTGATTACACAAGAATGATGAAATTGGTAAAAGAATCAGGATTCAATGATTACATTTGTGTAGAATATGAAGGTAATGGATCAACGGAAGAAGATGGTATTTTAGCAACAAAAGCATTGATTGAGAAAACGTATACAGGGGCTTAAGGGAAGAAGATCATTCAATTAATTATATTTATATTTGTTACAATTCCTTGTTTTCCTAATATTTACTGGTTTCAGGTCACCCCTATAATTCCTAAGAACCCTTTCGATTTGTCATCGCTTCTGATAGAACTGGAGGAATACGAGTAATTTTTTTAAGTTTACAGATTAAGTAAAGTCAGAAACTAGTAAGTTTCTTTTAAATTCATATTGGCTTGGGGTGCAGTTTTCCTTTCAAAATTTATAGCACAGTCTTATAGTTTTTCTTATATGAATATTTAGAAGCATTTAAATTCCAACTTCATAAAAAAATTTATGAAGGTGTTTTTTTTGAAATTTAGTGCAAATCTATTCAGAATAATCAATAACAAATATTACCTTAATGAAGCACCAATTTTTTTGGTACTTCATTAAATTACAAATAGATATGATAACCCCTCAATACAAGCAAATACCTTACCGAAAATGTGGGAATAGCGGGCTATTTCTCCCAATCTTATCTCTAGGGTTATGGCATAATTTTGGAGGATTTCAAACTCCCGAGAAAGTGGATGAAATGTTAAGTACAGCTTTTGATAGAGGAATTACACATTTCGATTTAGCCAATAACTATGGACCTCCTTATGGTAGTGCAGAAGAACAGTTTGGTAGAGCTCTAAAAACCGTTTTTGCAGGAAGAAGAGATGAGCTTATAATATCTAGTAAAGCTGGGTACGATATGTGGCCTGGACCTTATGGCGAAGGTGGTTCACGTAAATATCTGATTGCAAGCTGTAACCAAAGTCTAAAACGACTAGGTTTAGACTATGTAGATATTTTTTATCACCACTGCCCTGATGCGAATACTCCTCTTGAAGAAAGTATGCGAGCTTTGGATCACTTAGTTAAATCAGGAA
Organism: uncultured Balneolaceae bacterium; assembly: GCA_963974345.1. Lineage (GTDB taxonomy): Bacteria > Bacteroidota > Rhodothermia > Balneolales > Balneolaceae > RHLJ01. The sequence goes on from CAXBBW010000007.1 coordinate 63,828, forward strand.
AAGCGTTATATGTAGGAATTTCAAATTATCCTGCAAAACTTGCTCAAGAAGCTATTAAAATGCTAAAGTCTTGGGGAACTCCAGTTGTGATTCATCAGCCTAAGTACAATATGTTTGTTCGTGACCCCGAAGAAGGGTTATTTGACGTTCTAGAGGAGGAGGGAATTGGAAGTATTCCGTTTTCGCCATTAGCTCAAGGGCTTCTTACTAATAAGTACATTCATGGAGTGCCAGATGGGTCAAGAGTTGCAGATCCAAAAGGGTTTCTTCAAAAAGAAGATTTGACAGAAAAAAGACTCGAACAAATCAAGAAACTAAATACCATTGCAGAAGGTCGGGGGCAAACACTTGCTCAATTAGCGCTGGTATGGATTCTCCGCCAAAAAGCGGTAACAACGGCTCTAATTGGAATTAGTAGTGTTAATCAACTTGAGGATAATTTAGCCGCATTGGATAATCTTGAACTTAGTTCAGAAGAACAGGATAAAATTGAGGCAATACTAACTCATTAAAATATATAAATTATTATGCGAATCACTTTCAAAAAACTAACCACTACTTTGTTGCTAGCAGTATTTTTAGTTGTTAATTCTTTTGCTCAGTACGAGGAAGATGTTAAATCTATTGACTCTATTATAGAAGCACTTTATGCTTCTATATCTGGGAATGCAGGAGAACAAAGAGATTGGGATCGCTTTAAAAATCTATTTATCGAAGAAGGGAAATTGATGCCTACTTTTCAAAATCAAGAAGGAAAGGTTGGCTATGTACAATGGGGTCTTGATGAATATATTGAAAGAGTAGATAAATCGTTTTTCGAAAACGGTTTCCATGAGGATGAAATTTCAAGAGAAGTAGACAGCTATCGATACATTACTCAAGTATTTAGTACCTACCAGTCAAAACGAACCAAAGATGGGGAAGTTTTTGCCAGAGGAATCAATACGATTCAAGTTTTTAATGATGGGGAAAGATATTGGATTGTTTCCGTTTTTTGGTCATCTGAAAATGATGAATTTCCAATTCCCACAGAATATTTAAGGAACTAGAAAGCCAAAAAAATAACTTTTTCAGAAAATACCCAAAGATTTAGTTATTGTTAGCTATTCACTTCTCATCTAATTACAATTAAAAACTACAACAATGGGTAACCGTTTCATTTCAAGTATTTTAACAATTCTGTGCTTTGTATTAATAACACCAAAATTAGAAGCGCAGGAGAAACCAGAAGATCCTCGATACGAAACAGCATGGAATAGTCTTAAGTTTCGAAGTATTGGGCCAGCTTTTACTTCTGGGAGAATTTCTGATTTCGCAGTTAATCCAGACAATACAAGTGAGTTCTATGTAGCCACTGCTTCAGGTGGAGTTTGGAAAACAACAAATAAGGGTATTTCCTTCGAGTCGGTTTTTGATAGCCAAGGATCCTATTCAATCGGTTTTGTAGCGATTGATCCAACCAATCATAATGTAGTTTGGGTAGGAACGGGAGAGAATAATAATCAGCGTAGTGTGGCTTATGGTGATGGAGTATACAAATCCATAGATGGTGGAAAAAGTTGGGAGCATATGGGTTTGAAAAATTCCGAGCACATTGGGATGATAGAAATTGATCCCAGAGATTCTGATATAGTTTATGTTGCTGCCGTTGGTCCACTTTGGAGCGAAGGCGGAGACAGGGGATTATACAAAACTACTGATGGTGGAAAAACATGGGAAAATATTCTCGAGATTAGTGAACATACTGGAATTAATGAAGTGCATCTTGATCCTAGAAATCCTGATGTGATTTATGCTACAGCTCATCAAAGAAGAAGACATGTATTTACTTATATAAGTGGTGGTCCAGAATCAGCAGTGTATAAATCCACGGATGGAGGTGTTTCATTTAAAAAAACAATGAAAGGAATGCCAAGTGGAGATATTGGAAGAATTGGTATGGATATCTCAGATGCTAATCCTGATATCGTATACGCTGTAGTTGAGGCTCAAGAAGATAAAGGTGGCTTCTATCGATCTACTGATAGAGGTGAATCTTGGGAGCGTCGAAGTGATTATTCTTCAAGCGGAAATTACTATCAAGAAGTAATTGCAGATCCTGTTGATGTAGATTTGGTTTATGTGATGAACACCTATTCGGGAGTTTCGGAAGATGGAGGTAAGACTTTCGAAAATGTTGGTGAACTAAATAAGCATATCGATAACCACGCTTTATGGATTGATCCAAATAATACAAACTATTTACTGAACGGAAATGATGGAGGCGTTTACGAATCCTACGATCGGGGTAAAACGTGGAGATTTTATACGAATCTTCCCGTTACGCAGTTCTATAAAGTAGCAGTAGATAATGATTATCCATTCTATAATGTATATGGTGGAACTCAGGATAATTTCACATTTGGAGGACCTTCACGATCAATAGAGCCAACCGGCCTCACTTTCAACGATTGGAAAATCACGTTGCTGGGTGATGGCTTTGAACCGCATGTTGATCCGACCAATCCAAATATTGTATACAGCCAATATCAGTATGGAAATTTATATCGATTTGATAAACAAAGTGGAGAAGCTCAGAATATTATTCCACAAGCTCCAGAAGGTGAATACAGCTACAATTGGAACTGGGATTCTCCATTCTTTGTGAGTGTTCACAATAACAAACGATTGTATTATGCTTCAGATCGAGTACATCGTAGTGATGATATGGGACAAAGTTGGGAAGAAATAAGTGGTGATTTAACTCGACAAATCGATCGAAATAAATTAGAAGTAATGGGTGAAGTTTGGCCAATGGATGCTGTCGCAAAAAATGCTTCAACTACTCCATATGGGAATATTGTATCACTAGCAGAATCACCTATAAATGAAGATATTTTATTTGCTGGTACCGATGATGGCTTGATTCATATAAGCGAAAATGGCGGAGCAAATTGGAGAAGGTTAGAAAAATTTCCTGGAGTTCCAGACATGACATATGTGAACGAAATTGTTGCTTCAGCTCATGATGTAAATACATTATATGCAGCATTCAATAATCACAAGAATGGCGATTTCAAACCATATATTTTAAAGAGCACTAATCTTGGAAAATCATGGAAGTCAATTGCAAATAATCTACCAGAGCGAGGCTCTGTGTACGCAATTGAGGAAGATCATATTGAACCCAATCTTATTTTTGTAGGAACTGAATTTAGTCTTTTTGCAAGTTTAGATGGTGGTGATTATTGGAAAGAGCTTAATAAAGGACTGCCAACTGTAGCGGTGCGAGACATAAACATTCAGCAAAGAGAAAATGATTTAGTGTTAGCCACTTTCGGTCGTGGCTTTTACATCATGGATGATTACTCTGCACTGCGTGAATTCACAAAAGAATTAGAAGAGAAAGAAGCTCATTTATTTTCAGTTCGAGATCCTTTTCAATATCAACAATATAGCCCAATTGCAGCTAGTAGTACTGTTAGTTGGTTAGGCCCCAAGGGATTTCAAGGAGAAGATTTTTACTTGGGTGAAAATCCTAAATTTGGAGCCGCTTTTACTTTTTATTTAAAAGAGAAATATAAAACGCTTGAAGAAACTCGAAAGGAAGAAGAAAAGAACAAACGTGAAGCTGGTGAAACGGTTTATTATCCAACGGCAGAGCAACTAGAAGCAGAAGAAAAGGAAGAAGAACCATTTCTAATTTTTACCATAAAGGATGCAAATGGGGAAGTAATTCAAGACCTACATGCGGGTGCTTTAAAGGGAATAAACAGAGCATATTGGGATTTAACATATCCAGATGTTGATCAAGTACGGACCAACACTAGTAACCCAAAGACAAATTTAAACTCCGGAATTATGGTACTTCCAGGAATGTATTCTGTTCAACTTTCTAAAAGTATAAACGGTGAAAAAACGGTGCTTTCTGAACCAGTAGAATTTGAAGTGAAGTCGCTTGAAAACCAAACGCTTCCATCTTCGAATCCAGAAGCAATGCATGCGTACCATAAAGAATTAACCAAGCTTTCAAAATCTGCGAATAGTGCCAGAAATGCCTTTAACGAAATAAATGATCGTTTGGAATATTATCAAGCAGCGGCGCGAATTGTTAAAAGTGAAAGTCTGACTTCTATGATTTCAGAGATGGAAGCAAGGTTGGATGAAATTCGGTTGAAGATGTTTGGGAATCAAATCAAGAATCAGCTGGAAATCAATCAAGCTCCTTCACTTAATAACCGAATAAATACCGCAATAAATACTGGTATGTCTTCGCAATCTGACCCGACACAAACATCAAAAATGGTTAAGCAAATAGCAGAAACTCAGCTGAGACCAATTATTGACACTTTAAAAGATATTCTAGGGCTTTCAATTCCAGCTATTGATGCAGAGCTAAATCAACTTAATGCTCCTTGGACTCCTGGAAGAATTATTGATTTAGATTAAGGATTTGAATTCAATGTAAGGTATGCGGTAAAATTCCTATTAATGGTTTTCAGCTCTCTTAAATACAGCTATGTGTCGCTCATATTGCTGTATTTAATTCGTCGTGATTAGTCACTCAGAGCGAATGGAAGAGTCTGAACAAGTAAAATATGCATGTTAAACAGAAAAGTAGATTCATCATATAGAAGTTAGATAATTCGAAGACAGTTTTATTTAGGTCATTCTGAGCGAAAGCGAAGAACCTTGGCGGATGAGTGCATCGTTTTTCTTCTCAATGCATATTTTATAAGGAACCTTTTACCTGACGTCTACAAGGATGACCCTAATTACGATTTGGGAAAAGCTAAGACCTATAGGTTTTCAAAATTTAGTTCTAGTTACGATGCTCTGCGTCGTAACTAGGTGCTCCAATGCAGAGCATTCGAGCAAGGGTAGGGTTAGTCATTCCCATGAAGCCTGCCTCTTGGTAGACAGGGTGGGAATCTAGATCGTGTATAAAGCCAACTCCATATATCTAAACTTTAGATCTATGCTTTCGCAGAGATGACTTATGTGCAGTTAGGAACTATGGAGGCAAGTAAACCGCCCAAGGCACTATATGCTTTTACTTGCCCAAATACTCCAGAGCAAGTACGGTAACATCATCAGATTGATCGGCTCTTCCCATAAATTTTAAGACATCTACAACAAGGCTTCGTACAATTTTTTCGATATCATCGGAACCGTGTTTTGCTAGGAATTCCTCTAAGCGAGGTTCTTCATACATATCTTCATTTTCAGCAGTGGCTTCTGTAACACCGTCTGTAAACAGGACTATTTTTTCACCTGGTTTCAATTGTACCTCTTTTGTTTCATACTCTATAGGTTCAATCTTACCAAGTAATAATCCATTGGTGTTTTCAATTTCAACAACTGCACCGTCTTCTTTAACTATGTAAGGCAAATTATGACCGCCGTTACTATAGCGAACGATACCTGTATTAATATCCAATACTCCATAGAACACAGTAACAAAAGTTGTTAGCCCACTTTCAGGAATAAGCATAGTGTTAACTGTTTCAAGGCATTTCGCAGGATCATCAATTTGAGATGCAATTGCTTTTAGCATGGTTCGAGAAACAGCCATATAAATTGATGCCGGTATTCCTTTACCTGAAACGTCTCCAATTACGAACCCAAGTCTATTTTCATCAAGCTTGAAGAAGTCGTAAAAATCACCCCCAACCTGACGTGCTGGGTGCATTTCAGCATAAATATTAAATTCTGAATTTTCAGGAAAAGGGGGAAACTCTTGTGGGAGCATCTTTTGCTGAATTTTAGCAGCAGTTTCCAAATCGGTTTGCACGAGCTCAAATTCTCTCATTTGCTCTAGAGCGTCAAACATATACCGAATTTCAGTAAGACTTTTATCTATGGTAATTTCTAAATCCTTAAAATCGATGGGCTTTGTAATAAAATCATAGGCACCTCGATTCATAGCCGTTCTGATATTATCCATATCTCCATATGCAGAAACGATAACCGTTTTTAGAATGGGATTATTTAATTTTTGAGCTTCAGAAAGAAAAGTAAGTCCATCCATCTTAGGCATATTAATATCAGAAAGAACTAAAGAAATATCGTTAGAGTCTTCAAGCATCCCTAGGGCTTCTTCACCATTTTCTGCAAAACAGAAATCATAAATTTCTTCCTTAATTTGTTTCCTAAAACGTTGAAGAATAAGGAGCTGTAAATCCGGCTCATCATCAACCACCATAATTTTATGCCTGCTCATATATCCCTCTATAAATTATTTACTTTCGTCAATTAGTTGTTTCAATTCATCTTTTAAAGAATTGAAATCAATGGGTTTGGTGAAAAATTCTTTAGCGCCCGAGTTGATTGCTCTTTCATAGTTCTCGGTATCACCATAAGCCGAAATCATGCTCACTTTTATTTGCGGGAATTGAATTTTTACTTGTTCTAATAATTCAAAACCTGTCATACCAGGCATGTTAATATCAGAGAAAATATAGACAATATCTGGTGGTTGTTTACTTCGCAAAAACTCTAAAGCATCAGCTCCAGAAAATGCGAATTCTAATTCTAAGAGACCTTCTTTTACTTCTTTTCGGAATTTTTGCCGAAAAAGCATTTCTACGTCTTGTTCATCATCAACTACTAAAAACTTCATTCTTAACTTACCCTGTTACTTTAAATAAACTCTGAAAAGAGTATACTGATTTTCTTTCGATTCTACTTCTAATTCGCCGCCATGAGCTTTTATGATATCATTGGTGATCGATAATCCCAAACCTGTTCCATCTGTACCCATTTTAGTAGTAAAGAAAGGTTGCATGATCTTATCTTTAATATCATCTGGAATACCTGGTCCGTTATCTTCTATTTCTAGAATTACTTTACCATCAACAATCTTTGTTCGAACCGTTAACTTTGGCTTATAATCCTTTTGGGAGTTCTCAATTTTACCACGCATTGCATCAAAAGCGTTGTTGCAAAGGTTTACTACTACGCGACTGAAATCCTCAACAATTAGCGAAACTTCGTTAATATTTTCTTCTAGATCGAATTGTAAATCTACATTAATTGCATTTTTACCAGCACGCATTCCATGAAAAGCTAAGTTCACATATTCTTTAACCATTCCGTTAAGCAAGGTAGGAGTTTTACTTCCACTTCCACCTCTAGAGTGTTGTAACATCGATTTTACTATCCTATCTGCTCTAGAACCATGTTCATGAATCTTTTTAAGATTAGCTTCAATATCATCTAAGATTTCGTTCAAATCTTCATTATCAACAGATAACTCTCTAGCCTCTTCTAACAATTCTAAATTCAAATCAGAGAAATTAGTAACAAAGTTAAGAGGATTTTTAATTTCGTGAGCAATACCAGCGGTAAGTTGCCCTAAAGAAGCTAACTTCTCTTGCTGAACGAGTTGCTGTTGCATCGTTTTAAGCTCGCTTAATGTAGAATTAAGCTTACGGTAAGCTGAAGCATTATCTAGAGCTATAGCGGCATAGGTAGCAAGATTTCGAAGTAGGTTTATATGATATTCGGAATAAGCATCCTTCTTGAAACTTTGAGTTGTTATCACTCCAATAATTTTACCTTGAAAAATCAAAGGGATGTAAATGACCGATGAAGATACTTCCCCTTCAAGCGGAGCTTTGTATTCACTTACGTACTTCTTGTGTTCTTTTTCCCAGTCGGAAATTATGATTTCTTCTTTTTTATTGAAGCAGATGACAGCTAATCTATCATTTTCATCTAGGCTATAAGAAAGTGCAGGAAGCATAACACCTTTTTCTTTAGTAGCAGGAAACTCAAGACGATCTAATTCTTTGTTATAGATTCCCACACCAAATATCGCCGCATCCATCAGCGCATTTACATTTTCATAAACAGTTTCAATGATTCTATCTACAGAAAGGGTAGAGGTAATTGCTCTTCCAATCATACTCAGTTGTTCAGTATCAGATCTTCGTTTATTTTCAGCTTCTGCCCTTAATTCGGCCTCCCTTAGTGCAGTTCTTTCCTGTTCTTTTTTGGAGATTCTATATCGTTGTGTTCTGTCGATTCCAAAAACAAGTAAAGCTAATAATCCGGCAAATACTCCATATGCCCACCAGGTTCTGTACCATGGTGGTAATACTATTAATTCGATAGAAGCATAATTTTCGTTCCAAATTCCATCTGCATTGGCAGCTTTTACTCGAAAAGTGTAATCACCGGGTGATAAGTTTGTATAAGTTGCCGAACGTTGCATTTCAGCTTGAACCCAGTCTCTATCAAAGCCTACTAATTGGTACGCATATTGATTTTTAGCGGAGTTAGCGAAATGGAGTGCTACATATTCAAAAGTTATTTCATTTTGATTGTACTCGATAGTAATTGAACTAGTTTCAGAAAGAGCTTTTTTAAGAGGGAAATCTGCACCTACAGCAACTGTTTTATTAAATATTCTGAAATCGGAAAATACAACCTGAGGAGGTATTTCATTGATATTTAGTCTTTCAGGGTTAAAGGCAGTGACACCTTTTCCACTTCCAAAATAAATAATACCTTCAGCGCTTTTCGAATATGCATTTTGGTTATACTCGAGAGCCATAAGTCCATCATCAAGGCCGTAGTTTCGGAAGGTTTCCGTTTCTGGATCAAAATTAATGATGCCATTATTAGAGCTCATCCAAAGAGTCTCATTATCATCTAAAATAATAGAGTAAAGATGATCGTCGGCAATCCCATCCTGTTTTCCATAATGAGTAGCTATCCCAGTATTAGTATCGTAACGATTTAAACCACCTTGTTGAGTTGCTAACCATAAAATACCAGGTTCTTTAGGTCTCTCAACTACTTTGAAAATGATATCATTACTTATAGATGTAGTATCTCTCGGATTATAAAAAGATTCTCTAGAAGGCACACCATCTTTGGTAATTTTTCCTAATCCACCTCCTGTACCAAGCCATAAATTCCCAAAAGAATCCTCATGTAAACTTAGAACAAAGGGAAAAACTTCAGTAGTATCTACAATAATCGGATAGACTTCATACGAATCATTTTTGGTATCTAAGAGACTTAACCCAGCCGAAGTACCCACCCAAAAAACTGAAGAATCATCTTTGGTAGGTTGTATCATATTAATGTTATTTAGTCTATCCCAATTTTTAAGAAAACGTGTAACCTTACCTGTTTTTCGATTTAGTTTATTTAAGCCTCTATTACTTGCTACCCAAAAATTACCACTTGGATCTTCTGCAAAAACACGGAAAAGTCCGTCAGTAAGGGTAGATTTATCATTCGGATCGTGTTGATATACTTTTGAAATATCTTTATTTCCAACTTTACTTAAACTGGTTAAGTAGCTTATTCCTTGCCCACTTTCAGTTCCTACCCAAAGAGTACCTTCTTTATCTTCATAAACACCCCAAACAATGCCTGGTGATAAACTTTGCGGATTATCAGGGTCATGCTTCAAATGTGCAAAGTTGACAGCTTTGGGGTTAAATGCACTTAAACCTTCACTAGCATATCCTATCCAAATAGTTCCTGAACGGTCTGCAAAAATGGAAACAGCAAAGTCTTCGGCTAAACTATTGGGATCTTTAGGGTCATTTCGATAGGAAGTAAACTTATTAGTTCTAGTATCAAAACGTGCTACGCCAGTGCCCGGACCAACAACCCACAATATACCTTCAACAGAAGGGTCTGGAACTATTTCGTGAATAAAGTTTAAGGGATCGACGCTCCCCCCAGTATTGGGTTCAATTAAAAAACGTTCGTAATCACCTGTTTCGATTTCAAATTTTACTAATCCATTTCCAGTGGCAAGCCAAATAAAACCGGGCTCGTCTTGAGGAAAATATTGACTTAATACATTTAAAGGATCACCATATCCAGGATCTCGAACCGGATCATTTAAATAACGGGCTATTTCATTATTTGTAGGATTTATTTTGTTAAGTCCGTTATTAGAACCTATCCAAATATTACCTTCACTATCTTCATTCAACAGGTATAATCCATTCGATGAAATGGTTGTTAAATCTTCGTGGTCATGAAAAAAGCGTTCAAATTTCCCATCTTCTCCGGCTTTCATTCTGTTTAAACCCCAATTTGTAGTAACCCATAAATCTCCGTTTTCAGCTTCTAGAGTAAATTGAACAGAATTATTCGAAATTGATGTAGAATCATCGAAAACACGTGTGTAACTAATAAACGTACCAGTGGCTCTATCCATTTTGTTGAGACCACCACCATTTGTACTAACCCATAAATCTCCACTTTTTGACTCAGAAACACTCCAGACCCAACTATCAGAAATGGAAGTGGTATCAAAAGGAGTGTTGGCGTATAATTTAAAATCGTGGCCATCATATCGGTGTAAACCGCCTTGAGTTGATACCCATATAAAGCCTTGGCTATCTTGCATGATAGTATTCGCACTTCCTTGTGCAAGTCCACTCCCTACTTTCAAATGCTCAAAACGTAAAGATGGGGCCTCGGTAGATAAAACGGAGGTTTCTGCTTCTTCCTGAGCATATAATGAAGTGCCAAGTAGAAGGATTACTATAAGTGTGGTGTTATTTACTATCCTGATTTTCATATTTAATTCAATTTTGAGAGCTGGATAATAAATTTAGTTCCTTCATTTTCTTTTGAAGTGAGATCGAGTTCTCCTCCATGGGCTTTAACGATGTCATTGGTGATAGACAGCCCTAACCCAGTACCTTCTGTTCCTTTTTTTGTAGTAAAGAAAGGTTGAAGTACTTGTGCCTTAATTTGATCAGGTATTCCAGGTCCGTTATCCTCAATATTGATAAAGATTTTATCGTCTTTTTGTTGGGTAACAACGGACAGTTTTGCTTTATAGGAGGGTTCAGAATCTTTAGAAGCTTTAAGTTTTTCTCTCATTGCGTCGAACGCATTATTGCAGAGGTTTAAAATTACACGACTAAAGTCTTCAACGATAAGTGGGAACTTATCAAGGGTCTCATCAAGTTGTACATCAATATCTACATTAATTGGATTCTTACTTGCACGCATACCATGAAATGCAAGATTGACATACTCTTTTACCAAATGGTTAAGATCTACTGGCTCCATAACTCCAGTTCCACCACGCGAATGCTGTAGCATGGATTTTACAATGCCATCAGCTCTAGTTCCATGCTGATATATTTTCTTAAGATTAGCTTCTACATCATTAAGAATATCGTTTATATCTTCTGAGTTCACATTAATTTTTGCTAGTTCGTCACGAATCTCACCAACTAGCTCAATACTTAAATCGGAAAAATTATTTACAAAGTTGAGCGGGTTTTTAATCTCATGAGCAATTCCAGCAGTTAATTGTCCTAATGAAGCAAGTTTTTCTTGTTGTACCAACTGCTCTTGCGCAGCTCTTAAATCGGTTAGGGCCGCCTGTAATTTTTGATAAGCTTCTGCATTTTGAATGGCAATACCCACATTCGAAGCAATGGTTGTTAATAAACGTTGGTCATTTTCATTAAACCTATTTTCTTGTTCTTTACTTTGAACACTAATTACTCCAAAAGCAGTTTTACCAGCAATAATTGGAACTCCTAAATAGGAAGCAACATCAACTCCTTTGCGTACAGCCTGAATCTCATCATAGGCTTTAGAGAGATTTTGATTAATTAAGAGTGGTTTCTTACTTGTTATGATGCTTTCTGTAATCCCATTTCCGAATTTCCTAGGGCCACTTACTTCTCCATGCATGTAAGGGAAGTTTAGCATGTCAGTTTTTCGGTCGTGTAACGCCAGGTAAACTACGTCTGCTTTGAAAGTTTCAAGCATTTGCTCACCTACCAATTTAATTAATGCATCAAACTCTAACTGAGAAACTAACGCCCGGCTAATATTATTTACTGTTTGAAGCTCAGCTGCACGCTGTTCAGTTTCGGCAAGTAGTCGAGTAGTTTCGTTAAAGAGTCGAGCATTTTCTAGGGCAACACTCATACTGTTAGTAAGAGTAGTAACCAGTCTTAAATCCGATTCACTAAAAGCATGTTCACGTTCAACGTTTTGTAAACTTATAGAACCAATAACTTTATCACCAACAATCATTGGAACAAAAATGGCTGATTTTGGAGGAAGACCTTTACTGATGCCACTTTCTGTATCGCCCATTTTTTTGGCGTTTTCTATATAGTCATCATTAATAAGAATGGTTTCTTTTGTTTCAATTAGTCGTTTATTAGCCCAAATAAAAGGTCTCGGTTCAATAAAGAGTCGCTCACCGTTTTCAATAGCAAACTCCCAATTTTCAATTTCATTTTTGTAATCAAAGGTGCGGATAATCATAGTTTGAGTGTTCAGCACTTCGCACATTCGATTTCCAACCAAGCTGTAAATAGCACTCATATCCATTTCACGAACTAAGCCTTCTTGCACGCTATTAATTACTGCAAGCTCAGCATTTCGCTGTTCGGTTTCTGCGAGTAGTCGATTTGTTTCATTAAAAAGGCGAGCGTTTTCAAGTGCGACACTCATACTATTTGCAAGTGTTCCTAAAAGTCGAACATCTGAGTCGCTGAATGCGTGTTCTCTATCGAGATTTTGGAGGGTAACATAACCTCGAACAGATTCGCCAACCATTAATGGCACAAAAAGGGCAGACCTTGCAGCTCTAGTTCCAGGTACAGGTTTGTGGCGTTGCCCCAAAATCTCAGACATTGCCTCAGCAGCGTCTTCATTTAATAATAGCACGCTTCTGTCATTAATTATTTTTTCTCTGACTTTATCATATGGTCGTACTTTAGGATAAAGTCTGCCTCCATCTTCAAATAAATACTGGAAAGTTTCTGTTTTTGGCTCGTGATTGAAAGTAGAAATCGCTGTTACTTGTGCATCAAACAAATCACGAATACGATCCCCAACTAGATCATAAATCCCCTGCATATTCATTTCTGCTACAAGGCCTTCTTGTACACTATTAATTACAGCTAATTCTGCATTTCTTTGTTCAGTTTCGTTGAAGAGACGAGCATTTTCCAAAGCAACACTCATACTGTTTGCTAGAGTGCTTAAAAGGCGAACATCAGAATCATCAAATGCATGTTCTTTATCAAGATTTTGAAGACTTACGTATCCACGAACACTATCCCCTATACTTAAAGGTACAAAGAGCATTGATTTTGGGAACTCAGTTCCTGGCACGGCTTTTGGAGCTTCACCTGTAATTGTAGTATAAGCTTCACCCGCGTTTTCTCTTATATCAATAAGTTTATTCGTATTGATTAAACGCTGCCGAATTTTATCAAATGGACGAGAATCGACATAAATTTGTTTACCATTTTCAAAAAGGTAATGAAAAGACTCCTTTTTATTATCGTGATCAAAAGTAGCAATCGCTGTAACCTGCGAATCAAATAAATCTCGAATTCGCTCTCCAACAAGGTCATAAATTCCTTGCATATTCATTTCAGCCACAAGACCTTGCTGAACACTATTAATTACTGCGAGTTCCGCATTTCGTTGTTCAGTTTCATTAAATAGGCGAGCATTTTCTAGTGCAACACTCATACTATTCGAAAGCGTATTTAGTAGTCGAACATCCGATTCACTAAATGCATTTTCTTTATCAAGGTTTTGTAAACTAACGCAACCTTTCACCTCATCACCCACTATAAGTGGCACGAAAATTAGGGCTTTCGGTAATCGAGTTCCAGGAACTGCAATATGTTCCTTACCTGTTACATTAAAGATCGTTTCATCAGCATTTTCATTAACAAGAAGTAATTTCTTGTTTTTGATGATCCATTCTCGAATATGATTTAATGGTCTAGGTTCAGGATAAAGTCGTTCACCATCTTCAAATAAATATCTAAATATCTCTAGGTTAGACTCATGGTCAAAAGAGTATATTCCAGTAACCTGGGCGTCAAATAAATCCCGAATTCGCTCTCCAACAAGGTCATAGATTCCTTGCATATCCATCTCAGCTACAAGGCCCTGTTGTACACTATTTATTACAGCAAGTTCGGCATTTCGTTGTTCGGTTTCGTTAAATAGGCGAGCATTTTCGAGCGCCACACTCATACTATTTGCAAGCGTGCTTAATAGCCTAACATCCGATTCACTAAAAGCATTTTCACGATCGATGTTTTGAAGACTTACATAACCCCGAACTTTCTCACCAATGCTCAAGGGGACATAAATCATAGATTCAGCAAAAGTAGTTCCTGGCACGGCTATTGGATCATCACCAGTAATTATTTTATAAGCCTCTCTACTATTTTCATTAATTAAGATGAGCTCATGAGTCTCAATCAGACTTTGTCGAATTTTGTCGATAGGACGAGGATCAGCTTTGATTCGCTTCCCATCCTCATGCAAATAGTGAAAAATTTCTGATTCTTTATCATAGTCAAATGATGAAATGATAGTTACTTGAGCATCAAATAATTCTCTAATACGATCACCAACTAAATCGTAAATACCCTGTAAATTCATCTCAGCTACAAGCCCTTGTTGTACACTATTTATTACAGCGAGTTCGGCATTTCGTTGTTCGGTTTCGTTGAACAAACGAGCATTTTCGAGCGCCACACTCATACTATTTGCAAGCGTGCTTAATAGCTGCACATCAGAGTTTATAAAAGCATTCTCAATTTCAATGTTCTGTAAGCTCACATACCCTTTTACAGTATCTCCTAAAATCAATGGTACAAAAAGTGCTGATTTTGGAAGCTCAGTTCCAGGAATTGCTTTTGGTTCTACACCTAAAATTTTAGCTACTTTTTCTTTTAAATCAGTATTAAAAAGAATGAGTTCCTTATCATCAATAATCTTTTGACGAAATGCATCAATTTTTCTAGGTTCGGGATATATTCGAACTCCACTTTCGAAATTGTATTCAAAATATTCTTGATTTGTTTCGTAATCGAAAGAGACAATAGTTACCGATTTTACATTGAACATATTTCTAATCTTATCGCCGACAAGATTATAAATCCCTGCTCTATCCATTTCTTCAACAAGCCCTTGTTGCACACTATTGATTACTGCAAGTTCAGCATTTCTAAGCTCAGTTTCATTTAGGAGACGGGCATTTTCAAGGGCAGTACCCATACTACTAGTAAGTGTATTCAGTAAAGAAATATCTGAATCACTAAAAGCGTGTTCTTTGTCTAAATTTTGAAGACTTACATACCCACGAACTTCATTGCCAAAGATCATTGGAACAAACAGAATCGATTTTGGGAGAATTGTACCAGGTACGGCTTTTGCAGATTCACCAGTATATTTTTCTACTTCTGTTGCAAGATTCTCATTAATAAGTATATGAGCAGATGTATTGATAAGGTTTTCTCTAACTTTATCATAAGCTCTTGGGGCAGGGTAAATCCGTTTACCATCTTCATATAAGTATTCGAAATGTTCAACTTTATTCTCAATATCAAGGGTGTAGATTCCAACGACTTGAGCGTCAAAAACTTTTCTGATCTGATCACCAGCTAATTCATAGATACTAGTCATATCCATTTTATTAGCGATCCCTTTTTGTACACTAGTAATTAAAGCAAGTTCTGCGTCTCTCTGCTCTAAAGTTTTATTTAATTCAACATCCTTTCCAATAGATTTCATTTAACCCTGATCATATTTACTTACCCAAGCCTATAACTGTTTTTATGTACTCTATTTAAAAAAAGCAAAGCAATATCATAGCTACGATTGTGATTTCCAAGTACTTTTTAATAGGAAGGAATAGAGTTTAACTAGAACTTTGTATCAGAATAAATGTAAACTACTATCTATCAATGAGATAATCTTAGACCTTTTCTGCCAACTCAAGCCAGCGAAGTTCTTTTTCTTCGATTTGGTATTTAATTTCAGCATAATTCAGAGAAAGCTCTTGCAGAGTTTCATAGTCTTTCTCGGTATTCATTTTTGATTCTATCTCTGTTTTTTGAAATTCCAGACGTTCGATTTCTTTTTCTAACTTTTGATATTCTTTCTTTTCGTTGAAGGTGAGCTTTTTTGGTTTATCAATAGAAGCTTTAATCTCTGCTTCTTTTTTGATTTCCTTTTTCTCGGAATGTTTTTTTGGTTCAGAAGTGGAAGCATCAGCCAAGTCTTTATACTCTTGATAGGTTCCATTAAAATCATTGATTACACCATTTCCTTCAAACACAAAATAGTGGTCAACAAGATTATCCATAAAGTACCGATCATGAGAAACTATAATTAGACATCCACCAAAGTCTGCCAAGAATGATTCTAGTTTTTCTAAAGTGATAAGGTCAAGATCATTGGTAGGCTCATCTAAAATTAGAAAATTCGGATTTTTTATAAGTACCATCATTAAACCAAGTCGCCTTTTTTCTCCACCACTCAATTTAGCTACAGGGGTGTATTGCATCTTGGAATCGAACATGAAATGCTCTAAAAATTGCGATGCTGAAATGGTATCACCATTCGAAAGCTCGATTATTTCAGCTACTTCTTTAATAACATCAATAACACGTTCTTTTTCGTTGAATGTAATTCCTTGCTGTTTGTAGTGCCCATATACTATTGTTTGGCCAGTAAGAACTTCTCCCGAATTAGGTTTCTCCTCTCCTGTTATGATTTTTAAGAAGGTACTTTTTCCAACTCCATTTTTTCCGATAATCCCAATTTTTTCTCCTTTGTTAAAAGAATACTCAAAGTTTTTTAGAATGATTAAATCATCATAACTCTTGCTAACTTTCTTTAGCTCGAGTACTTGTCCACCAATTCTGGAAACACTCACATCAAGTTTTATTTCCTGCTTAATTTTACCAGAATTAGCTTTCTTTTCAGTTTCATAAAAAGCATCAATTCGGGACTTCGATTTGGTTGTTCTTGCTTTGGGTTGCCGGCGCATCCACTGCAATTCCTTTTTTGCTAATTTCCCTGCTTTAGCAACTTCAGTGGCATATACAGCTTCACGTTCTTCTTTCTTCTGTAGGAAATATTCGTAATTGCCTTTATGGTGATAGAGTTCACCATCATCAATTTCTAAGATGTGATTACATACACGATCCAAGAAATATCTATCATGAGTTACCATTAAAAGTGCCATAGTACTTTTACTAAGGTAGACTTCGAGCCACTCAATCATTTCAACATCTAGATGGTTGGTTGGTTCATCAAGAATTAAAAGATCGGGTTCATCAAGCAAAGTAAATGCTAAAGCAACACGTTTTCTTTGCCCACCAGATAGAGAAGAAATGGATTGGTTAAGATCGTGAATGCTTAGATGTCCTAGAATTTGTTGAAGGCGCTGTTCATAATCCCATGCATTAGCAGCGTCCATTTTCGATAGTGCTTTATCAAAAGCTTTTTGAGTTTCATCAGTATAATTTTCGGCCTGAGCATCTACAGCTTCTTCATACTCCCGAACAACCTTCACCATTTCATTATCGCCGTGAGTTATAAACTCATTAATAGTCAAAGCATCATCTAGTTCTGGTTCTTGTTCAAGCAGGCTTATTCGAATTCCATTTCGAACCATAACTTCTCCGGCATCAGGTGTTTCTTTGCCTGCAAGAATTTTCAGTAAAGTAGATTTTCCTGTTCCATTTTGAGCAATAAGAGCAGTTTTGTCACCTTTCGAAATTCCAAATGTAAGTCCCTCAAACAAGAGTTTGAGTCCATATTTCTTGCTAAGGTTTTCTGTAGATAAATAAGTCATGAATAGTCTGAGATCAGAGTCTTTTGAGTAGTTTTCAATATACGTGAAAACTGATTATGAAGAGTAAGGTTGTGAACTAATTTATTCGTCTATTTTATTGATTGTCCAACAACGAAGTCCTTCTCTGGTTTGAGCAATGAGTTCCTTTTGTCCATCGCGATTTAAATCTGCAATTATAGGAAACTTCATTCCAGAGGTTGGAATATTAAAAATGCGTTGATTTGTCAAAACTTCCCATGCATACAGCCTTCCAAATTCGGCAAGAGAAACTAGCTCCATATTGCCATCACCATTTAAGTCGATAACTTGTGGGGAATATGTTGTAGAAGAAGGTTGACCTAAACTATGAGTCACTTTCAATTCACCATCTTTATTGAATAAGAAAATCGAACCATTAGCGCTTTGAGTGATGTATAAATCAGAACGATAAAATTTGGTGCTATCCCTGAGTAATACATTGGGTTGTACAGAGAAACTTGTAAGCTGATTATTAGTAGCATAAAGTGATTTTATAGAAATAGAATCCATTTGAATGCTTACTGCTAATGAATCTTTAAAACTTGGTTTTTGACCAATAGAATAAACATATCCATCCGTTGCTGAGCCTAAAATCTGGTTTTCAAAAATGTATGGAGAACTTGTAAAACTAGCATTTGTAAAGGTTGGGTATCCAGGGCGAACGCCACCGCTTCTTAGCCAACTATGTAGAATATTTTGTGAGTATGCCCAAATAGACCATGTACCATCAACCTGAGTGAAAGTAGGTTGTGTGGTTACAATGGTATTTGTGAACTGTGGCCATCCGCGAACATTTTGACCTCTTCCATCTACAACATGGAGTTTTCGGTTTTCGGTGGCAATAATAATTTCAGGGATTCCATTACGAAGAACATCTGTAACTACAATAGGAGCGCTAATTCGTTCTCCAATTTCAATTGGGAACTGAGGAAGTAGATTTCCTGCTTCATTCCATGCATATACTTTAGTACCCGCTGCTAATAAAATAATAGGTTGTCCATTTCCATACCAATCATACATAACAGGGCTTCCAATAGGTATTTCACCATTGGTTGTGGCGTTCATAACAACAGTTCCATCAAAAGCCAATGCTCGAATATTACCAGCTTGAGTAGCAAAAATAATCTCTTCTGTAGAACTACCAACAAGATTTGCAAGAACTGGCTTTCCAGATAATTCTTCTCCATTGATTGGTAACACCCAAAGTTCATCATAAGGTTGAGTTGAACCTTCTTCAAATAATGATTTAAAATTGAAACTAACAGAATTTGAATTGCTAATTCGAGAGAAAGTCATACTAGTAATATCATATTTGCCGATTAGCGCAGACATAGAGTTTCTTGGCATTAAATAAGGCTCAATGAACTTCATGAAATCATCAGTATACGACCAGATAAAACCACTCATTTCATTAGGGAATTCATCCTTTGCGGTAGAGTATGTATCATCATAGTAAATAACTCGGCGACGATTTCGATCAGACTCAACACTTTCAGAAAGTCCTCTTCGCTTCGAAATAACAGCTACATCTCTTGCAAAGGATAAATAGAAATCACTAAAAGGAGTAAGCTCTGATCCAATAAGTTTAGCAAGAATTTCACTTTGAATGTAATAAGTAGAACTTCCTGATTTAGTAATAACGCCATTATCCGCAAAATCCTCTATAATATTTCGAAAGGCATTTAAACTTTGAAGCTTTCTCATAAACAAAAACTCGCCCGAGGCAAGCAATCCCGATTCTGGAAAAGTGACAACCGCAAACTCTTGATCCACTGCTAGAGCTAAGTTTCTATATAGATCAGTATCTGAAACTAAAATAGAATCTAGCTTATTTAAAGTCCTTTTTGTAGGCGTTGGAACAAAACTAGGTTCAAGTCTAAAAATACCGAATGAAGCAGCGTTACTTGCAATATAACGATCCAAGATAATTGGTTTATTTTCAGATGAAAGTGATTGAATAAGAACCGAACGAGCAGTGTCTTTGAGGTCTATTGTACCAGAAAAATTAAAGGTAGGATTAGTCGACTCTGACGGAGTATAAGTTAATGAAACTGGTTTAATTCCTTTAAAAGAACCCATTACAGATGGTCGATTTCCAACATTTACAAATTGTTGAACCCATTGATCAATATGCTCTGAGTTAACAATAAGTTCTCCAGGAGTAGGTTCATTTGCAACTTCAATTGATTTACCTTTGCCTAAATAGGATCGTAAAGAGCTTTCTATAGCTCTGCTTGATGGAGAAAGAATAATCCAATTATTAATCTGAGCTGCAAAAACCTGAACATCACGAATCGATAATTTGTGGATCAAAATTTCAGAAAAGGTATAGTTATTTTGCTCAAATGGAATGTAAAACTTGGAAGCCCAAAAATTAAGTTCTTCACTGCTTTCAGTTATCCATAAAAACTGAGACTGTGTAGATTCATTAGGATATAATACCAGCGCTTTCAATTTCAAAGAGTTAGTTATAAAAGAATCTAGCTCTAGTACCTGTTGTAAAGCCGCAGGAGTAAGATCGTCTAGAATAGGAGCGTATTCTGTTTGATTGATATTAGTGAAGTCAATACCTGATTTTGGAACAATTAAAAAAGATGATTCCTCGGGAACGAGCCTAATCCAACTTTGTTCAGGTACAGAAGTACACCCCCAGAAAATGAGAATGCAAAAAAAGGTAATGATTAATGAATGAATACGTTGCATGAATGGAATTAGACCGTCCTTTTTTGAATATTACGATACATGGTTAATGCAGGGAATCTCAAAAAGTTCCTTCGTTAGCATTTAACTAAAATAACATTTTTTAAACCAAATGAGTTTTTTAAGCCCGCTTTTTTTGATCGCGATTTCTGCCGTTGGGCTTCCGCTCATTATACACCTTCTAAACCTACGAAGACCACAACGTGTAAAGTTCTCAACACTTGCCTTTTTTAAAGAGCTTCAGAAAACAACAATTCGTAAGATAAGAATTAAAAGATATTTACTTCTGCTCCTAAGGTTATTAGCAATTGCATGTTTAGCCTTGGTTTTGGCGCGTCCTTTTTTACCACCTGGAATTGGAAGTTCTGTAAATAGTCAGGCACCCTCACTTAATGCCATTCTAATTGACAATAGTATTAGTATGAGCCGGATTGGGAGTAAAGGCCCATTAATTGAACAAGCTAAAGAGGTAGTGAAATCTATTGAAGAATCGTCAAAAGAGAGCGATCGGTTTGTGTTACAAGTAACAAATGGTGAAGCTCAATACAACACCATTGTTGGGCACGGTCAGTTACTAAGAAGAATTGAGGAGCTTGAGGTTTCAAATTCTGGTAACTATTCAAATAAAAGAATAATAGAGCTTCAACAAATATTGGAAGACGCGCCGTATGAAAATAAACGACTTTTTGTTATAAGTGATGGGCAACGTTCACAGGTTTCAAATAGTGAGATCTCAGAAAATGAAAACCGATCACTAACTTCAACATATATAAACCTAGGAGAAGTTGAAATCCAAAATACGGTGATTACAGAATTAGAATCTTCAACAAATATGATTGGGGTAGGTCTTCCTGTGAACTTATCGGTTAAGGTTCAGAACAAGGGAGAAGTTCCTGTTGCAAATCAATTTATCTCGCTTGAATTTCAGGAAAGGTTAGTGGGTCAGTATTCTGTTTCTTTAGATGCGGGCTCATCAAAAACATTTAGTTTTGAGGTTACACCCACGGGCATAGGCTCCTCAAAAGGAAAAGTATTTATCGAGGGAGATGAATTTTCAGCCGATAATGAATATTTTTTCTCGATAGATGTTCCTGAAACCCGCCGAATTCTTTGGGTTAAAGAGCCTTCTTCTAATACTGTTTTAACATCTTATACCGGCGTAATGCTAGAAGCTTCTGGCAATAATGATGCACAAATTAATTATGAGAATGCTGGGGTTGAGATACTCGGTACAAACGATATTTCTCAATTTGATGCTATAATTTTAGATGGTATAAAATCTGTACCAGAATTTTCCTTCAATAACCTGTTAAATTTTATTCAGAGTGGGAAAGGAGTAATCTTTTTCCCTTCAGAAACGGGTGATATAAGAAACTATAATGAGTTTTTGAGATTATTCAACGTTGGAACTTTTGAAGGTGTTTTGGGTGAATACTCATCCTTTAAATCCATCGCAAAAGGAGGAGCCCTACAAGAAGATCACCCTATTTTTATCGGACTTTTTGATAGGGAGGAAACAGAAAATCTTAGAATTTCAAATCCTGATATCTACTACTACTATAAACTAAAGCCATCAACTTCGCCTGGAGGATTCAATATTTTATTGCTTAATAATGAAGATCCATTAATTCGAGAAAAACGTTTTGGTGATGGGCGGATGATAGTTTCAGCTATTGGAAATAACCCCGGGTGGTCAAATTTTGCAGTTAAACCTTTATATGCGCCATTCTATTATCGAACGTTATTATACGCTGCATCATCTGATGAAGGCGGTTTTTCGAATCATACGCTTGGGAATATATTTGATTGGACAGGATCTATTGATGCCGAAGGAACTGTAATAAATGTGAATGATGAAACTGTGATCCCAGAAGTTCGTGTAACTGCGATCGGCACAAATATTACTTATCCCGCTGAGAATTGGACTCCAGGTTGGGTAACTGTTTCGGATGCAGAACGTGTCTTCTCAGTTGGGGTAAACTTAGAACGGAAGGAATCAGATTTTGCTCAGATCAACAATGAAGAGCAATTGGATGGTTTTGCATACGTTGATGCATCCGAGCTTGGCGGTGAATCACTCGAAAATGAGATTAAAGCCTCAGGTTTTGGAAAGGAAATTTGGAGCTGGTTTATGTTAGCAGGATTACTTTTTTTGGTAATAGAGTCTTTGGTCTCGATATTTTACAAAGCAGAAACAATAAGCTAAAAATTGAAAGAAATACTTCTCATATTTTTTCAGGGAACGGTGGTACTTTTTACCATCGCCTCTACACTTTTGGCGGGTTATTCTCTACAAAATAAATTCCGACTTAGAAATGTCCGTTTGAATTGGAGAGCTGGAAAAATGAAGGGATACCCATTGTTTGCAACTGTTTTTCTTGGGTTAATTGGAATCCTAGCTATTGTAGTATATCTAATCGAAGACGCCGCTAACTTCCCTATTTTTTCAGCCTATGTTTGGATTGGATGTATGTGGTTTATCTCAAGCTATCTTGCATCTAAACATTATATTACCGATCACGGAATAGTGAAAAACTTAAATGAACCTTCACAAACAATTCCATGGTTTCAGGTTTTGGATTTTGTGGAAAGAGAAGAGTTACAAGGATCTGAATTTACTTTCACATATTCAGAAATGGATAAATCACTTCTGGAAGGTTATAAGCAACTTCGACTTTTTGTGCCTTTGTCAAAACGCAAATCGTTTCAAAAAATCGTATCTTTGAAATTGAAATCACACTTTGAGGAAGAATCACTACCCGAAATTGACCTCAAGCGAATACAAGAAGAATAAAGGATAAACTACTTGTTAGACGACGTTAAAAATTCAGATATAGAGAAAGAAAGAGTAATACTAGTTGGGCTGTATGGCCCCGATACTACCCGAAGACAAGCCGAAGAATATTTAGAAGAACTCGAAATGCTTACCGATACAGCTGGAGGCGTTACCGTTGAGAAAGTTCTTCAAAATAAAACTCGTCCAGATGTTTCTACCTATGTGGGTAAAGGAAAACTACAGGAATTAAAAGGTCAAATGAAGGCGCTTAATATTGGCACCATTATTTTTGATGATGACCTTTCTCCTACGCAAATCAGAAATGTTGAAGGCGGTACCGATGCAAAAGTATTAGACCGAAGCGCATTGATTTTAGATATATTTGCCTCAAGAGCAAAAACTTCAGCTGCAAAAACTCAGGTTGAGTTGGCACAATTACAATATTTACTACCAAGATTAACTCGGTATTGGACTCACTTATCTCGACAAAGTGGTGGAATTGGAACAAAAGGTCCGGGTGAAACCCAGATTGAAACAGATAGAAGAATCATTGGTCAACGAATTGGGGTTTTAAAAAGTAAGCTTGAAAAATTAGACAAACAACGAACAACCCAGCGCAAAAGTAGAGAAGGGATGACTAGGATTTCTTTAGTTGGATATACCAACGCAGGAAAATCTACACTTATGAATGCATTTACTGAAACCAATGTACTTGCTGAAAACCGGTTATTCGCTACACTAGATTCTACGGTAAGGCGCCATCAACTTACAAATCACGAGGTACTATTATCTGATACCGTTGGTTTTATTAGAAAGCTGCCGCATAATTTGATTGAGAGTTTTAAATCTACCTTAGACGAAGTTCGGGAAGCAGACATTTTACTTCATGTAGTTGATGGCTCTTCGAATATGGCCCAAGAATATATTGAGGTGGTTGATACTACACTAGAGGAGCTAAAGGCAACCAACAAACGAACGTTGCTTGTTCTTAATAAAGTAGATAAGATGGATTCAGAACAAATAGCATTGATGCGCGATGAATATCCTAAAGCTGCATTTATATCAGCTGAAAGGGGCATTGGCCTTTCTGAATTAGAAGTAAAAATTGAGGAATTAATTGAGGATAACTATGTTACACATACTCTTTTGATTCCAGCGAAAAAGTATAAAGCGGTTGCTTTTATTCACGAACACGCATCTGTCGAGAAAGAAGAATATGTTGGAAGTGATGTAAAGTTAACTTTCAGTATTGCAAAAAAAGATTTTGAGCAATTATCCCATTTGTTGGATACTATTGGAGCAGAAAACGAAGTTATTTAGTTATGCTAGTTCAAGAAATTCTAAATATCGATATCGCCCCATTAAAGACTACTGATTCTGTAGCCTTTGCATTAACTAAGCTGGATCTTTTTCATGCAACCAAATTTCCAGTAGTCGATAATGGTAAACTTCTGGGGATGATTTCTTTGGAAACCCTAATTGAAGTAAGAAATGATCAGGTGCTTATTCAAGAAGTGCCTTTAGATGAATCTATTTTTCTTCCAAATGATCAGCATCTATTTGAGGCAACTCGAAAAATGCTCTCTCATGAACTTTTTATTCTACCAGTTGTTGATAGTGAAAAGAATTTCCTCGGTGTGATTAAAAAAAGAGACGTTCTCGAAGCATTAAGCGATTTATTTAATTTGGAATCTTTTGGTTCGGTGCTAATTGTTGAAATGACACCTTACGACTTTACCTTATCCGAATTGATTCGAATTATTGAGACAGAGGATGCAAAAATACTTGGGGTAGCAGTTCAAAAACCAAATGAGCACAACGATTTCTATAGAATTTCAGTGAAATTAAATATCGAAGATTCGTCTAACGTAAGTTCTGCATTGAATCGATATGGATACGTCGTCACTTCACAAGTAAGTAGTGCTACAATGGAAAAAGATTTTTCTGACCGAGCTGACGAACTTATTCGCTATCTTGACATATAAGGAGTAAAACCTAACCCATATTTCGCGAAATAAATGCGCTTAGCTGTTAAAAGTAGCTTCTTACTAACTCTCTTTTTTTTGATTGGAATTTCTTCCGTTCATTCTCAAGATATTCAAAAGGCCTCCACTTCTACCTACGAAACAGGTATTAATTTATATGATTCTGGATTTTTTGAGGAAGCCATGTCTCAACTTTCTATATTTCAAACTAAGAATCCTAAGCATGAATTAGGTATCTCAGCAGACTATTATATAGCACGCTCTAAAGCTGGAGCTGACTCTGTAAATATGGAAGCATATTATCAGGAATTTATACTAGAGTATCCTGGTAGCGATCTTTCAGTAATTCTACTAAAAGATTTAGGTCACCGATTTACTGATAAAGGCGAGTATGATGCGGCGATTAAATACTATAATCAGGCTGTAAACTCATGGATGGGTAAAACTCAAGCAGCGGAAACAACATATTGGGTTGCCGAAGCGGCTGCCGAGAAGCAAGATTATGTTGAATCCCGATATTATTTCCTCAAATTAGCAGATGAGTATCCTCAATCACAATGGGCAGCTAATGCACTTTATGCTCGTGGTAGACTTTATTTAACAGAAAACGAATATGATTCTTCAGCAATAGCCTTTGAATTGTTAAAAGCTAGATATCCTACTAACCCAATAACTCGAAGGGTAGGGACTGCTTTAGGTGAATCTTATTATCAACAAGGAAGATTTGAGGAAGCAATTGAGGCACTAAATGCTCAAATGCCATATTTGGATGAGACATCTAAGATAAAGGCATTGTTCCTAATGGCAGAAGCCCATAATTATTTGGGAAACTATAATGAAGCCACCAAAGATTATCTACAGTATATCAATATAACTAAAGGAACCGAACTAGAAGCAGCTGCACATTATGGTTTAGGTTGGTTATATAATCGACAAGAAATTTACCATTGGGCTGCACAATCATTTGAAAAAGCTATTACGGGAGATAATGAGCTTTCAAGAAAGGCAACTTATTACGAAGCGATAAATCACAAACTTGCAGGGAATTATCAACGGTCGATGGACACCTTCCATGAGTTCGGTGATAAATTCAAATCAGGACTTTGGGTAGAAGAAGCATATTATGAATGGTCGATTTCAGCGTTTGAAGGCGGGAATTATGGAGAGTCAATTGAAACTCTTTTAACCTTAATTCGCAATCAAAAAGAGCTAAAAAAGCCGGCGCAGATATATACAATGCTAGGGGAAGCTTATTTTGCAAATAATGAGTTTACTGGAGCTACAAGAGCCTTTGAAGAAGCAGAGAAAGTTGCAAATATTGACCCAAATTTAAGACGCCAAGCACGGTTTCAAAAAGCATGGATTTTATTCAGAAATCAAGCATATGAACAAGCCCAGCCAATTTTCGAATCAGTTTATGCAGAAGCTCCAACTTCAGAGTTAGGGGAAGAAGCTTTGTTTTGGAGTGCAGATAGTTACTACCAATTAGACCAGTTCGGAAATGCTGCTCGAAGGTTTAAACTGTTCATAGATAATTACCCAAATAATGAAATGATTGGCGCCGCCCGTTACTCATTGGGATGGAGTTATTTCAAAACTGGAGAGTTTGATCTAGCGGTTGGCCCTCTTGAAGATTTTATCAATAACTACAACCCTCCTCCTATTGCGCTTTTCCCATATGATATTGACACCAGACTTCGAATTGGTGATGCTTATTATGCGCTAGGGGATTACAGGAATGCAATTCGATTCTACAATCAAGCAATTGGAGCCGAACCAGGTGGAGATTATGCAATGTTTCAGGTTGCAAATAGCTACTATCGTTCAAACCGAACTTTCGAAGCGGTTAGTAACTTCAGAAGAATGCTAAGAATATATCCATACAGCAGACTGAAGGAGCAAGCACAATATAATGTGGCTTATATTTATCTAAATACTTCAAACTATTCACAAGCAATTGAAGAATTTCAGACGGTAATTAACCGATATCCTGGAACAGATTACGCAGCTCGATCACAGTATAATATTGGTGATGCTTATTACAATGCAGGAGAGTATTCCAGAGCGATTGATGCGTATAAAAAAGTAATGGATAATTATCCACGTAGTCGATATATCATAGAAGCTATTAATGGAATACAGTATGCTCAGCTTTCCTCTGGTGGGCAAGATTCAAGCTCAGTAATTTTAGAAGATTTTCTAAGTGATAACCCACAAAGTTCAACGGCAGATCGGCTAAGATATCGCCAAGCGGAAACCATTTTTCAAACGGGAGATTATGAAGGTGCGATCAGGGAGTTTAGACAATATCTTCGTGTTACCAATTCAGACGAATTGGCGCCAGAAGCCTACTCGAATTTAGGAGAGTCCTATCGTCAACTCGGGCAAATTGATCGTGCTATTAATGCTTATCAAACTATTGTGGATGATTATGTGGGCGATAGTCAAGTTCCTTCGGCACTCACTTCACTAGGACTTTTGTATTTTGAGCAAGGTGAATACGAAACTTCTCACAGCTACTTTGATCAATTGCTTAGAACAGCCAATCGGTTTGCTCAAGAGGCTTACATTGGAATGGGAAATGCAAGTTTAGCCCAAAATAATTTAGAAATAGCGCGTGAAGAATATGAAAGTGCACTTACTGTGAATGCTGGAAATGAAGGCGCGAGTGTAGGGCTTGGTAAAGTTGCACTTGCTGAAGGGAATTACTCAGAAGCTCAGACTATCTTGGCACCAATAGCGGATCGAAATACAACCGAGATTGGAGCTGAAGCTCAATTATTTTTGGGTAAAATCCAACAAGATCAAAAAAATTATCAGGCGGCAATTAGTGAATATGCCAAAGTAAAAATTCTTTTTGAAGCGTTCGATAACTGGGTTTCACTAGCTATGTACAATTCAGCAGAATGTAATATTCTACTTGGTAACCGAGGTAATGCATTAGCTATTCTAAACGAAATTATTGAAACCTATCCAGGAACGGAAGCCGCAAAAAAGTCCCAAGAGCTTATTGACCAAACTGATTCCTAGGAGCCTCGAAGTTTACTTCTACTTTTTCAATACTCTTAAGCTTGCCACATTAACCTCGTTCCATAGTTCTGCTGCGGAATGCTAGTTGGAAGCTCCTGCTTCCAATAGTGACGTAAAACCAAAAGTCCAGTAAGTTTGTAACTTTTAATAAGGTCATTCAATTAAGGAAGTGCATATCGAGCAATCATGCGGAATTTTTCTACTATTTCCTATGAACTTAAGATCTATCTTTGTCGTACTTGTATGACATATAAACAAATCCTTGAATGATAGCTTATTACTGTACGATTAGGAGACTCCGTAGAAAAGTGGCTAGATGGGCTAGCTAAACTAACTGGACGCACCAAAACCTATTACATTCGCCAGGCTTTGGAAGAAAAGCTCGACGAACTAGAAGATTTGTACACAGCTGAGCAACGCCTTGAGCAGCCGGAAGCCAAGCAGTGGAGTTTGGATCAATTAGAGCGTGGCGATGATTTGGGAAGTTGAATTCGATAACTGAGCTCGTAAAGAACTTAGAAAGCTAGACAAACAAACCCACGAACGTATCTTGAAATGGGCTAGGGACCTTGCAACTGGTGAAGACCCGAGAAGAATAGGGAAATCATTGCAAGGACGTATGAAAGGATTGTGGCGTTACCGGGGTGGAAATTACCGGATCATCAGCCAAATCCAAGAAGAGCACATTCTCATTCTCGTAGTTCGGGTTGGACACCCTCGAGATATTTATGACAATAAGTATCCATATTCTAACGCAACATTCATCCTGCGAAATCGCTAAATTCACTTTCTCAACTCAGTAAAAGCTCAATTCTTTATTCAATGATCAAAACCGTATCTCCGGCGACCTCATTACAAGGCACAATTACGCCTCCACCAGATAAATCCATTTCTCAACGGGCAGCGATTTTTTCGTTACTTCATGATGGTGTTTCCATAATCAAAAACTATTCGCCTGCACAAGATCCACAAAGTGCGCTTGCTTGTGTAGAACAACTAGGCGCTGATGTTACTCAGCTTGATGATGTAGTATCCATTAAAGGAACAGGGCGATTTAGAGTTCGCCCAATGTCAGATGAACTAGATTGTGGGAATTCTGGGACCGCAATGAGGTTACTTGCAGGAGTTTTGGTTGGAGCAGGAACAGGAGTTATGTTGATCGGAGATCCTTCACTATCCGCCCGAACAATGACTAGAATTATTAATCCATTGGAAAAAATGGGAGCACATATTTTAGCAAGAAATAGCGCGTACGCGCCTCTTTTTGTTACCAGAGAAGATCCTCTAAAACCAATGGATTTTGAGCTTCCGATTCCAAGTGCACAATTGAAATCATGTATTTTGTTAGCAGGTTTATTTGGTGAAACTCCAACTCGTGTTATTGAAAAGGTTCCAAGTCGTGATCATACGGAAAGACTTTTGAATTTGAATATTGAAGAGAAAAATGGGACAAGAATTATATCGGCTTCCCAAAAAGATGAAATTCCAAATCAAAGCTATACCATCCCAGCCGATTTTTCCGCAGCTGCTTTTTGGTTAGTTGCAGGATGTATAGTACCAGATTCAGAAATTAGACTTCCAGGAACAGGGCTCAATCCAACCAGAAATGCTTTACTCAAAATATTAAAGCAAATGGGTGCTGACATTACGATCGAGAACGAACGAATGGAAGGAGCTGAGCCAGTAGGAGATATCATCGTTCGAACATCAGAACTAAGGGCTATTTCAATTGAGAAAAATCTAATCCCAAATTGTATTGATGAACTTCCAATAATTGCCGTTGCAATGACCTTTGCCTATGGTACATCAGTTATTTCCGGCGCAGAAGAACTCCGTCATAAAGAAACCGATCGTATTATGGCCATAGCTAAAATGCTGAAGGCAGTTGGAGCCAATTTCGAAGAAATGGAAGATGGTTTAGTTATTAGAGGAAATCCTGAGTTTGAATTTAAATCAGGTCGATTCCGAAGTTTCCATGACCATCGTATTGCCATGGCCTCTGCTATTCTTTCACTAAAAGGAAGCACAAATTCCCAAATCGAAGATGCTGAATGTGCCGCTGTTTCCTATCCAAGTTTTTGGGATGATTTAGAAGTTTTAGTTAATGGTTAATTGTTATTCGTTGAATGGAAGAGAATCATATACATATTTATCTAAAACTCTATGATTTTGACCTACAACCAGATGAAGTGACAAAGATGATTGGTTTAGAACCTACTAAATCGGGAGTAAAAAGGGGAAATTTCTATTTCGCAAAAAAATATAAAATTGAAAGAGAGTACCAATCGAATTGGTGGGAATATAAAGAAAAGCATATCACGGAAACGAAATGGCAACAAGAATATGTGGATGATTTCATAAATCGAATCATAAAGCCAAGAGTGGAAATTATAAAGAGCATTACTACTCAAGGATCAGGAGAACTGGCATTGGTTCCACACTATTATGACGAGTGGTATCTTGGGTTCGACTTCAGTTTGGATATAATTAAAATTTTATCAGATTCTGGAATTGTTCTGAACATGGATATTTATTGCTATGATAAAGAGAAAAATAAAGAAGAATAAGTCTTTCACCTTAGTTGTGATGCTGAATTTAATTCAGCATCAGTTGGGCATGATACTTCGATATAGTTAATACGTAGATCAAGGGTTATATCTTCAAAGATTCCGGATCAAGTCCGGAATGACAGCTAGAATGAAATAATTCAAAATTTATAATTCTGCATCATAGACGCAATCTAGCGCAAGTGTCTCGCTTGTGCAGAATACACCTTTAGTTTGAGTTTCAACCTTCCAAGCGGAAGCTTAACTAAGGGCGATGAGCGAAGTAGCTTCGGAATTAAATATAAAAACCCTCCTTTAAGTTTATTTATTCGACCTCTCCAACCTCTCCTTAACAAGGAGAGGCTTTAAGCTTTTATATAGCCTTTAGCAAAATCAACGAGTCCTTCTCCTTAATAAGGAGAAGACAGATGAGGTCAAAAGAAATTATCTAGCTTTCTTTTTTTGGCAAGAGTTTTTAGATCCAAAATCACTTCATTATTCATAATTCAATATTCCTAATTCCATGCTCTGTATGGCAGGGTGTCAATACGTCATAATCTCAGGTGTCATTCTTATTTGGCATTGTGATTGCTAAACTAATATTGAATTAAAATACAGGTGAGCACTATGTCGGACTTCACAGAATTTGGAATCGAAATTGAAAAACATCTTTCTAAAATTGGAAAAGATGTACAACAGTTTATGGAGAAAATTGTACCTCTTACTAACGAGGATAAAGACTTTGCTCCCGATTGCGATATTGTTGAAAGTGATGAGGAATATAAAATCCTTTTGGATCTTCCAGGACTTGCCAAAAAGGAAATTGGAATTGCACTAAAGAATAATGTACTCACTATTAAAGGTGAACGAGACATTACCATTTCTGAAGGCGAAGAATTCAAACGTCAGGAAAGAAAAAGAGGTGCATTTGCTCGTTCTTTTGCTTTAGCTGAAAATGTAAACTCTGCAGAAATTAGTGCCAGTTTTAGAAATGGAGTATTAACAGTGTCTATGCCAAAGTCGGATAAATTGAAAGACACTACTTCAATACCTGTGAATTAGAAGATTAGTTACCAAAACATGGAATCACAAATGAAAATAAACTTTGTGTTTTAGTGCTTTCGTGGCAAAAAAGATGATCCAACGCAGAGCATTCAATCAAGAATTGACATACTGAATTTACCTCGTTCCATACGCTCGGCGTTGGAACGAAAAGAATATCAAAACAAGAAAACATAAATAACACTAGTGCTTTCGAGATTTCGAGGCACAAATAATAAAATAGATTTAGACCAATGGGAAAAATCATAGGAATTGACTTAGGAACTACAAACTCGTGCGTTGCTGTAATGGAAGGCAACGAACCAGTAGTAATTCAAAATGCTGAAGGTGGAAGAACTACTCCATCCGTAGTGGCATTTAGTAAAGACGGCGAGCGCCTTGTAGGTGCTCCTGCAAAACGTCAGGCGATCACTAACCCTGACAAAACTGTTGCTTCTGTAAAGCGATTTATGGGTCGTATGCACAACGAAATTAGTGGCGAAGCAAAGCAAGTAGCATACAAAGTTGTAAAAGGAGACGATGGTACGGCTAGAGTACAAATTGAAGACCGTAAATACGCTCCACAAGAAATTTCAGCAATGGTGCTTCAAAAAATGAAGCAGACTGCAGAAGAGTATCTTGGTGAAAAAGTGACTCAGGCTGTAATTACAGTTCCTGCATATTTCAATGATGCTCAACGTAAAGCAACTCAAGAAGCAGGTAAAATTGCCGGTCTTGAAGTAATGAGAATTATCAACGAACCAACAGCGGCGGCGCTTGCTTACGGTTTAGATAAAAAAGACGTTGATCAAACTATTGCAGTATATGATTTAGGTGGCGGTACTTTTGATGTATCTATCCTTGAATTAGGTGATGGTGTTTTCGAAGTGAAGTCTACAAATGGTGATACTCACCTTGGTGGTGATGATTTTGATCAGTTGATTATCGACTTCCTTGCAGATGAATTTAATAAGTCAGATGGCGTTGATCTTCGTAAAGACGCGATGGCAATGCAACGATTGAAAGACGCAGCTGAAAAAGCGAAAATTGAACTTTCAAGCTCGCAAAAAACTAACATCAACCTTCCGTTTGTTACTGCTACACAGGATGGACCAAAGCATTTAAATGTTGATTTGAGTCGTTCTAAATTCGAGCAACTTTCCGACGCACTTGTTAAACGATCAATCGTTCCTTGTGAGAAAGCACTTAAAGATGCTGGTTTGAGCAAGAGTCAAATTGACCAAGTTATTTTGGTTGGTGGGTCAACTCGAATTCCAAGAATACAAGAAGCGGTAAAGGAATTCTTCGGAAAAGAACCAAGCAAAGGTGTGAATCCTGATGAAGTAGTTGCTGTTGGTGCGGCTATTCAAGGTGGTGTTCTTTCTGGTGATGTAGAAGATGTAGTTCTTTTAGATGTAACTCCACTTACTCTAGGTATTGAAACTTTAGGTGGTGTAATGACTCCGCTTATTGAGTCAAATAGCACTATTCCAACTAGCAAGTCTCAGGTATTCTCAACTGCTGCGGATAACCAAAGCAGTGTTGAAATTCATGTGCTTCAAGGTGAAAGAGCTCAAGCAGCTTCTAATAGAACGCTAGGTCGTTTTCATTTAGACGGAATTCCACCAGCACCACGTGGTATGCCTCAAATTGAAGTGACTTTTGATTTGGATGCAAACGGTGTTATTAACATTGTTGCCAAAGACAAGGGAACCGGAAAAGAGCAAACAATTCGTATTGAGTCTTCTTCAGGGTTATCGGATGAGGAAATCGAAAATATGAAGCAAGCTGCAAAAGATCATGAAGAAGAAGACAAGAAAATTCGTGAGAAAGTAGAGAAAATGAATCAAGCTGATGGTTTGATCTTCTCAACCAAAAAGCAGCTCGATGAGTATGGCGACAAAATCTCTGAAGGTAATAAAACGGCTATTGAAGAAGCAATCGCTAAACTTGAAGAAGCTCACAAAGCTGAGAATCTTGAAGAAATTGATGCCGCTATTGAAGCAGTTAACGCTGCTTGGACAGGCGCGTCTGAAGAAATATATGCAGCTTCACAAGCTGAAGCAGCAGCAGAGGGCGCTGGAGCGGAAGGAAATGGCGAAGCTTCATCAGAAGAAGATGCGAAAACTGAAGGCGATGATGCCGTTGACGCTGATTACGAAGTTGTAGACGACGAAGACGAGAAGAAGTAATTCTTTAATTATCTAGTCTATTAAATTTGAAAAGCCTTGGTACTATGTATCAAGGCTTTTTTTATTTACCAACTTGGCGATACCAGGCTTTTGAGGGATTTTTTGTAAAGGTTTTGATTAGAATATCCTAAATGACCTAATGATCTGAAAAGTACTAAGATCCTGGAACAAATTCAGAATGACGAGCTAATAGGAAATGGAACACTAGAAACTTATTTCACTCTCAAAATTTACCTCTCAGGCAATAAAAAAGCGCTTTTTTAATAAATGAAGACGAATTTTTATTTCTTCAAAAAATGAGCGCGCCTAAATAAATAAAATTTAAAAGTCTTTTTATTAAATAATTTAAGTTTAGAATTTGATTTAAGCTTTTCTTAGATAAACGTATGAAAATAGGGCGATAGCGTTGTTTATAGCGCCTTATAGCAATATTATTTAGAAAGAGATTCACTCAATAAAATAAGTTAATTGGAGACGGAATTATGACAACATCAGAAGCAAAATTGGTAATGAGTAACGTAGCTAAGAACAGAGAAAAAATTCTTATTCTTGAGAAAATCGTCGAAGAGCTAGTAAACACTGGATATGTAGATCAGAACGATTATCGTAAGTTTCATAAAGAGGCTGTTGAATCAGTTAAAAAAGATTTCAACCTAAACTAGATCAGTAGTTTAGCAGTCTAAACCACTTAAAAGCCTCGATGTACTCACATTGAGGCTTTTTTTTATCTATGATTTCAACAGAGCCAAGACCTTAATGTATGACTTTGATTGAATAATTTGTTAAACAGGTAACCATTATTACCAGTAAATGACCACCACTATAATTTATATAATTTCTGTATTTTTGCTGAATGAATATTTTAGGAATTGAATCTTCTTGTGATGATACCTCAGCTTCAGTGTTAACTGAGAATGGTGTTTTATCTAATGTAATAGCATCACAGTCCATACATATAAAATTTGGTGGTGTGGTACCAGAGTTAGCTTCACGCGCTCATCAAACAACTATTTCTCAAACGGTAGAACAAGCTTTAGAAGAAGCTGGGGTTTCATTGGATCAGATTGATGCGATTGCAGTTACTCAAGGACCTGGTTTAATGGGTTCATTATTAGTAGGAGTATGCTTTGCAAAAGGGTTGGCTTTATCAAAAAATATTCCTCTGATAGGTGTGAATCACATGGATGCACATATCTATGCTAATTTTATAGATCAAAATCCTCAGTTTCCATTTCTTTCATTAACCGTCTCGGGAGGTCATACTCAACTAGTATATATCAAATCACCGTTTGAACATGAGATTCTAGGTAAAACTAGAGATGATGCAGCCGGAGAAGCATTTGATAAAATTGGTAAGATATTTGGTCTTCCTTATCCTGCAGGTCCACTTATGGATGAACTTGCGAAAAAAGGAAATGTGAAGTTTCACAAATTTCCACAAGCCCTTGTAAACGAAGGATTAGAGTTTAGCTTTTCAGGATTAAAAACAAGCGCTCTTTATTTCGTACAGGATAAAGGGGATGTATGGATTAACGAAAACCTAAATGACCTTTGTGCAAGTATTTCAGAAGCAATTACAGAAGTGCTTATCAAAAAGCTTAAACGAGCTGTTACTAGTACAGGAGTAAAAACTATTGCTCTTTCTGGGGGTGTTTCAGCAAATTCAATGCTTAGAGCGAAATCAGAAAAACTAGCGCAAGAACTAGAACTTTCTCTTCATATTCCAAAGTTAAGTTATTGCACGGATAACGCAGCAATGATTGCTATTACTGGAAAAATGAAAGCTGAAATGGGTGAATATGGGAATTTAGCAATGAAACCTTATGCATCTATTTAGTTAGCGATTCTTAAATCAAAATCACTACATTCAAGCCATGGCGGAATCTATAGATGCTTTACAATTAAATTTAGATGGTGGGGGATTATTGGTGATGAATGTCTCCCTATGTTTCATCATGTTTGGGGTAGCGTTAGAGCTTACAATTCAAGATTTTAAAGATCTAGCAAAGAATCCAAAATCTACTCTGGCAGGTGTATTTTCACAGTTTATATTCTTACCTGCTATAACTTTTATATTGATTTATTTTATAAAGCCAGCACCAAGTTTGGCATTAGGAATGATGATGGTAGCAGCTTGTCCTGGTGGAAATATTTCAAATTTCTTTTCCCAATTGGCAGGTGGTAATACTGCACTATCAGTAAGCATGACAGCGATTTCAACTCTCTTAGCTGTTATTGCAACTCCACTTAATTTTACATTTTGGGCAAGTATGTATGCACCGACAAATGCCATCCTTCAAGAAGTAAGCCTAGATATTTACGAAGTTTTTAAGATTGTAGTACTAATTTTAGGGGTACCATTAATATTTGGAATGATTGTTCGTCATTATAAGGCTGAAATAGCATCAAAGCTTACAAAATGGATTAAGGCTTTCGGCATTATATTTTTTGGAGCTTTTGTAGTTATTGCATTTGCAATGAATTTCGATCATTTTTTAAATTATGTACAGTATGTAATTGGCTTAGTATTTCTACATAATGCTGTTGCACTTTTAGGGGGGTATGGCATAGCTTCAATTCTTAAACTATCTTTTGAGGATAGAAAGTCGATAACTATTGAAACTGGAATTCAGAACTCAGGATTAGGTTTACTTTTAATTTTTAGCTTTTTTGATGGGCTCGGCGGTATGGCATTGATGGTAGCTTGGTGGAGTATTTGGCATATAATAATGGGATTTTTAATGGGTTGGTATTGGTCGGTTGGAAAGGAAAGTTTGAAAAAGGTAGTTAGTAATGCGTAAAAATCGGTTGTGGTATCAGTTCTTTCGGATGACATTGGTAAAAAATGGACTCCGTTTTTTTTATAAAAAAATAATAGTTAATGGAAAAGAAAAGCTTCCTAAGAATAAACCCTTATTGCTTGTTCCTAATCACCAGAACTCATTTATGGATGCATTTCTGGTTGCTACTAACGCTAAACCGATTACTTATTTTTTAACGAGGGCTCAAGCGTTCAAAAACCCTTTACAAGCAAAATTTATTAGAAGCATAAACCTATTACCAGTTTATAGGGTGCGCGATGGTTTAAGTTCGGTTTCGAAGAATAATGAGACTTTTGAAGAGTGCATTAAATACTTAAAACGTAAAGATGCTATTCTGGTTTTTCCAGAAGCGAACCATAAC
Source organism: uncultured Balneolaceae bacterium (assembly GCA_963974345.1). GTDB lineage: Bacteria > Bacteroidota > Rhodothermia > Balneolales > Balneolaceae > RHLJ01. Next base: position 100,913 of record CAXBBW010000007.1, read on the forward strand.
TTAAAGCGAAGAATACGTCCATTAAGTAAAGGGTTTACGCGTATCGCTTTTGATGCAGAGTTACAAGAGAACTGGGAAATGGATTTGTATGTGATTCCAGCTGGGGTAAACTATTCAGAGCATCAGCGATCTAGAAATATAGTTCAAGTAGAGTTTGGGGATCCAATTCATATGAAGGACTTTAAAAATTTGTATGAAAAAGATGAACGTGAGGCTACAAATTTATTGAAAGAGCGTGTAAGCGAACAGATGAAAAAATTGACAATGCATGTTACAAGTTTAGATCACTATGCATTGTGTAATATTCTAATTGATGATTTGGAAGATGATGTTTTAAAACTAATCAATCCAAAAATAGCCAATGAAAATATTGCAAAAATTGAGGCTAAACTTACTCCTGAAATTGTAGAAATTGCAGATTCAGTTTCAAGGTTTGCCGAAAAGCACAACTTCAAAATAAAAACATTTTTAGGAAGGAAGAGTCCAAGAACAGCAATGATTCTACTTTTCCCATTGTATCTTTTTAGTTGGCTTAATAATTTGATTCCATATCAACCAATCAGAAAGATTACTACAAAAACAATTAAAGACCATGCTTTTGATGCTTCGATCAAATTTTTGTTAGGACTTCTACTTTTTCCTTCTTTTTGGGTAATAATTGTGGCTCTGTTATTTTTAATTGGAGTACCCACTGTATATGTGTTGGGGTATTTTATTTTAAGTGTTTTAACTGTCGTTTTATTTAAAGATGCCAATCTTATAGTTAGAGAAGCCAAAGAGAAAAAGAAAATCAAGTTTATTCAAAATACCTTTCCTGAAGAGTTCGCTGAATTTAAGAATGGATTAAAAAAGCTGAACGAATTTAGAGCAGAAGTACTTTAAATATATGAACGACAACGTTAAAAAAGATTTATGAGACTACTACAACTACTTACAATATTTACACTATTAATTACAGCCTGCAACCCTAAAGAGAAGGTTATGGTAGAAAAAGAAACACCTACTTTTACTAAAGCGGTTGCGGTAGTGAATGCAATTGATGAAAGTGGAGTATCAGGAGTTGTAAATTTTCAAACTACGGCAGAAGGACTTTCGGTTATGGCTGAATTTTCAGGATTAACGGAAGGAAATCATGGATTCCATATTCATGAATATGGCGACTGTACAGCAACTGATGGTACCTCAGCAGGCGGGCATTTTAATCCTAATGGAAATAATCATAGTAATCCTGAATCAATGAATCGACACATGGGAGATATGGGAAATATTGTTGCCGACTCGAATGGCGATGCTAGTAAAAACTATATGGATAACACTATTCGAATTGATCAAATTATTGGTAGAGGGGTTATTGTTCATGCTGGAGAAGATGATTTAACATCGCAACCCTCTGGTGCCGCAGGGTCAAGAATTGCATGCGGAGTTATTGGGATAGCTAATTAGTTAGTCCGAATTCTGTATCTTTACGTATGGAATTAACTCTTACTACACCTGGACTACTTTTTTCGGCAATTTCATTGCTATTGCTTGCTTATACTAACAGGTTTTTATCGTTAGCCAACTTAATTCGTACGCTTCACAGTCATTATGATGAAACTGGAGATAAGAGTACTAAAGATCAAATAGATAACCTACATAAACGTGTGGGATTGATTAAAAACATGCAACTATTAGGAATCGGATCTCTATTTATTTCTGTGTTTTGTATGGTTGCGTTGTTTGCAAGCTTTTTAGTCCTTGGAAACATTTTATTTGGACTAAGTTTAATTCTACTACTCATTTCCTTAGGGCTTTCAATGATCGAAATCCAAATAAGTGTAAAAGCACTTAATATTCAGCTTCAGGATTTAGAATAATTTTTTATCAAAAGTATAGATAATCTATATACTGATTCAATATGTTCGAGTTTAATTCAAGATAATTTTACTCCTACTTTAAGCCTATCTAATGAGAATTAGCGCTTTTTTCAGTTATATTTGTAATAACAATTACTCCAAAAAAGCACATCTATGAAATTCAGATACTATTTATTGCTCTTCTTTTTTGTACTACTAGCAACAGATGCTTCATCCCAGATTAGGATCAATGAAATAATGGCCTCTAATTCATCCACCGTTCAAGATGATCAAGGCGATTATGATGACTGGGTAGAAATAATAAATATGGGTACTGTTTCTGTAAATTTTGGAGGAATATACGTTTCAGATGATCCAGAAAATCTTACAAAATGGCAGATTCCAACCAATCAAAGTGCTTCTACAACCATAGCGCCTGGTCAGTTTTTATTGATATGGTTTGACGATGATGCAGATGATGGGGCATTGCACGTTGTACCTAAACTTAGCGCCTCTGGTGAGTTTGTAATTTTAACAGCAAGTGACGGTGTTTCTGAAATTCAAAGAGTTGAATTTGGTGAACAGGAAACGGATGTATCTTGGGCAGCAACTGAAGATGGAGGTGATACATTTTCATTTCAAGCACCAAGCCCAAGAGCATCAAACACTGGAGAAACGGTAAAAATACCAGCAGAAGCTCCAGCATTTACACTAGAAACTGGTTTTTATTCAGGTACTCAAGTAGTGGGAATTTCAACAATCTCTGAAGGAACAGAAATACGATATACACTTGATGCTACCGTACCAACTGAGAGTTCTACATTATATGAAGCTCCAATTTCGATAGATAGTTCAACGGTAATTCGTGCAATCGCATTGGGCGGTGAGTTTTCTAAAAGTCCAGTAACTACAAATACTTATATATATGATGAATCTCATTCTATTCCTGTAATTACTTTTGTGATGGATCCTGATAGTCTTTTTAGTAACGAAGCAGGACTTTTTGCACTTGGCGATACAGCTGAAACTGATTTTCCATTTAGAGGGGCAAATTTCTGGCAAGACTGGGAATATCCAGCACATATTGAGTTCATGGAAACAAACGGAAATATCGAATTCGAAATTGATGCAGGCGCAAGTATTGGGGGGAATTTTAGTCGTGGATTTAATAAAAAATCGTTCATAATTAACAATAATGAAGAATACGGAGTTAAGAGGCTTGACTATAAATTATTCCCGGAAAACGAATATGAAAGTTATGATGGTTTTGGGCTGAGAGCAGGTGGAGAAGAGCGTTCGAGATTATTAAATGAGCTGATGTACGCAATCAATCAAAAATGGCATCACAATAATGATATGCAAGCAAGCCGCCCAGTTGTAATGTATATCAATGGAAAATATTGGGGAATTTACTTGCTTCAAGAACGTAAAAATGATGACTTTGTAGAATCGCGCTATGGATACGAAGACATAGATATGATAAAGGATTATAACGGCTTAAAAGATGGAAGTTGGGATGAATACAGAGATATGGTTGGAGAGATAGATGACTTAGACGCTTCAACTTCAGAATTTTATGACTTTATAGAAGCTAATATCAATCTAGATAGCTTTACTGACCACTGGATTTACCAAGTATATACTTCACATGGTGATCCAAATAATCTGCGTTATTGGAGAGCTAAAAATGAAGCAGGAGCAAAATGGAATTATATCTCACACGATTTCGATTGGTGGAGAAATCTTGGTGATGAACCAGAAGAATATTTCGGTTCGTTCGAATTTTTCCTAGAAACGGGAACCTATGATTTTTGGATTTTAGGGAAGATGATGGAAAATCCAACCTATCAAGAGTTTTTCTTAAACAGACTAGCAGATATGTTGAACACGGCATTTAAGCCTGAGAATGTATTTGCCTTAATTGATTCGATAGATACGTTCATTAATCCTGAAATGCCCCGTGATATTGCCAGATGGGAAGATGGATGGGTAACCATTAGTGGATTCTCAAACTACAATATGGAATATATCCGCGATATTACCGAAGATTATGCATTAGAATATCCGCCGTTTATTTATAAGGAAGTGATGGATACGTTAAAGGTTGACACAGTTGGAGTTACTATCCTTCAATCAGTAAATGGAAAAGCAAAGGTTAATTCAATTGTCCCAGATACTGAATTAGGAAGTTGGAAGGGAATATATTTTCAAGGAACAACATTATCACTTCGAACAAGGCCTGAAGCAGGATATAAAATTGAAGGATGGTATGTAAATGGAGAATTAGTTAGTACCATAAGACAACATAGCATAGAACTTACAGATGAGCCACTTTCTATTGAAGTACGTTTCGAAGAAATCGAAGATGTAATTGTAATCAATGAGATAAGCTACAACGATACAGATGATACAGACGTTGGTGATTGGATAGAATTATACAACCCTGGGGAAGCCACGATTAATTTAAACGGATGGATTTTTCAAGATGAAGATACAACGAACATTTTTGAATTTACAAGTGGAATGACCATTGAATCCGAAGGTTATCTGATAATAACAAGTAATGCTTCAGCCTTTTCAAACAGATATTCTCAAGTTACCAATGTAGCAGGAGAGTTTGATTTTGGGTTAAGTGGTAATAGTGACGAAGTCAGGATTATTAATACTAATGGGCGCTTGGTTGATATAGTCAGATATGATGATGAAGCCCCTTGGCCAACAGAGCCTGATGGATTAGGATATACTTTGGAACTTAAAAATCCTGATTCAGATAATGAGTTAGCAGAAAATTGGGCGGCTTCTTTTTCTAAAGGTGGAACTCCTGGAGGCACTAATCAAAGAATCATAGATTCTATTGAGGATGAAAAAACAAATCCATCCGAATTCATACTTTCTCAAAACTATCCAAACCCGTTTAATCCAAGTACCAATATTTCGTTCAATATTCCGAATGCTGGAAAAGTAGAATTATCAGTATTCAATATCTTAGGACAGAAAGTTCACACTTTAGTAAACGAAAATCTTAGTGCAGGTCTTCATTCAGTAACTTTTGATGCAACTGGGTTAACAAGTGGAGTTTATTTCTACCGATTAACAGACGGAATAAATATTGCAACTCAAAAGATGTTGTTGATGAAGTAGTTGAATATGAAGACCAAAGACGATTGACGAAAGACATCTGTAATTCGTCAATCGTTATTTACTCTGCTTTCCAGTCTTTAATACCATCTTTTACTGCATCTCCAATTTTTTCGATTGGAATACGAATCTGGCTCATATCATCTCTATATCGGATGGTAACCTGATCATCTTTTTCGATGGTATCGAAATCTACGGTGAGACAGAACGGAGTTCCAGCTTCATCTAGTCGGCGGTAACGCTTTCCGATCGAGCCAGTTTCGTCATATTGAACGGAGAAGTCTTCTCGAAGATCATTCGCGATTTTATGAGCGATATTCTGTAATTCAGGTTTTTTAATAAGTGGGAATACTCCAACTTGAATAGGAGCTAATTCAGGATGCATTTTAAGTACTACTCTTTTATCGCCATCCACTTCTTCCTCACGATAGGCATCACAAAGAACCATTAGAGTACAACGGTCTAAACCGATGGAAGTCTCAATCACAAATGGAGTATATCGTTTATTATTTTTCTGGTCGAAGTAATCTAGCTTTTTCCCTGAGAATTCTTGGTGTTGAGTTAAATCAAAATCTGAGCGATTGTGAATTCCTTCTACTTCTTGCCAACCAATTGGAAAGTGATATTGAACATCGGCTGCAGCACGAGCATAATGAGCAAGTTTATCAGCAGGGTGAGGGGCAAATCGTAGATTTTCTTCCCGAATACCAATTTTCTTATGCCAAGCAATTCGCTTTGTCATCCACTCATCATAAGCCGCTTCATCGGTTCCAGGTTCAACAAAGTATTGCATTTCCATTTGTTCGAACTCGCGCATACGGAACACAAACTGTCGGGCTACAACTTCATTCCTGAAAGCTTTACCTGTTTGAGCTATTCCAAAAGGAACTGAAACGCGAGAAGTATCCAATACGTTTTTATAGTTTACGAAAATCCCTTGTGCGGTTTCTGGTCTTAAATATACAGCATCATCTTCAGAAGCAGTTGCTCCAAAAGCGGTTTTAAACATCAGGTTAAACTGGCGAACTTCGGTCCAATCAAAAGCACCTGATTCGGGCGCTTTAATTTCATTTTCGATGATGATGTCGTACAAATCTTCAGTCAGACTTTTTCTGGTTCCTGTAGTATCTAATAATTCCTGAATCTCAGCAGCTTTGTCTTTTTTTCCATCTTTTTCGAGCTTTAAGATGTATTGCTCAATCAACATATCAGCTCTATATCTTTTTTTAGACTGCTTATCATCAATCATTGGATCATTAAATCCTCCAACGTGACCAGAAGCTTCCCACACCTTAGGATGCATGAAAATAGCTGCATCAAGCCCGACTATATTATCATGGCGCTGGGTCATTTCTTTCCACCAAGCATTTCTGATGTTTCTTTTCAATTCTACACCTAAGGGACCGTAATCATACACGGCGCTTAATCCACCATAAATTTCGGAAGATTGAAAAATAAAACCACGAGCTTTGGAAAGGGAAACAATTTTGTCTAGGCTGTCTAAATTCGACATGAAATCTTAGTGTGTGAGTTCAAAATGAGGGTGAAGATAAGAATTACCGCAACCTTTTTTGAGGGCATTTATCAAAAGAATTGCTTTTTCAAAAATAGTGCAATTAAGAATTGAGAATTAAAAACTAAGTGTGGTATTTTCTATCCTCTTAATTCACTCATTCTTAATAGTTAATTCACTCATGAAAGTTGGAATATTAGGCGCAACAGGCGCAGTTGGACAAAAATTTATTCGTTTACTTCAAAACCACCCTTGGTTCGAAATTGCTGCACTAGGTGCATCAGAACGTTCTGCTGGTAAGAAGTATAAAGATGCTGCAAATTGGGTAGAAGATGTAAATCTCCCAGATTATGTAGCTGAAATGATTGTATCAGATTGTACACCAACTTCATTAAAGGACGTAGACTTCGTGTTCTCAGGATTAGATTCGAGTGTTGCTACCGAAATTGAAGGTGATTTAGCTCGAGCTGGAATTCCAGTGATTTCCAACGCCAAGAATTACCGTATGGATCCAACAGTTCCATTACTAGTTCCAGAAGTAAATCCTGATCATATTGAGTTAATTAACTCTCAAACTTTTACCAAAGATGGTTCTGGTTGGATTGTGACTAACCCAAACTGTGTGGCTGTTCCTCTTTCACTAGCACTAAAGCCTATTTATGATGCATTTGGTATCGAAGCTTTAGTTATCACGACTATGCAGGCTATTTCCGGTGCTGGATATCCTGGCGTTCCAAGTTTAGATATACTTGGCAATGTAGTTCCATTTATTGGTGGTGAAGAACCTAAAATTGCTCCTGAGACGCAAAAATTATTAGGCAGCTTTTCTAATGGTGTAATTACTGAGCCTAAATATCCTGTTCAGGCTACATGTACGCGAGTTCCTACGTTAAACGGACATATGGCAGCAGTAACAGTTAAGCTTGCTAAAAAACCATCGAGTATTGAAGAAGTTAAAGAAGCTGTATTAGCTTGGAAGAACCCGATTGCTGATCTTGGGTTACCTTTTGCACCAAAACAAGCAATTCGACTCCATGAAGAAGAACGCTATCCGCAACCACGTTTACATGCCGATCATGAAAATGGAATGCAATTACATATGGGCAGACTTAGAACTGCTGAAGTATTCGATATAAGTTTTGTATGTATGGCGCATAACACGATTCGTGGTGCAGCTGGTGGTGCAATCTTGAATGCCGAGTTGTTGGTGAAGAAAGGATTCTTAAAAAAGTAGATTACTTGATAAGGAAATAAGTCTTCCCTCAAGGGAAGACTTTCATTTTCGTTACTTTATACTATCTCTGGTTCCGATGGTCACCGTTGGTACCTACCCGATTTAGCTCCAACGCAGAATATTGGAGTGAGGTATTAACGAATCTACTCCAAATCCCTCAGCTTTCTTTCGGAAAGAGCGATCTTAAGTTTTGAGGTAAAATCCTGAGCATGAGTTCTATCCTCACGTTTTATTTCAAGTGTGATGGAACCTTGTTTACTGCCAGGGAGAGGATCCAAAAAAACCAATTGAGTGGTTCTGATAATCAGCTTTGCTTTAAACAAACCTTTCATCAATTCGATACTCTTTAAAAACTCAACATTGATGGAAAACTTATTCAAAGTGCTAAGTACGTTACCTTGAGGATCGTACAGCTTGTATTCAAAAAGAAGTTCTTCACCCTCAATACTAAGTACTCCTTTTATATATCGTAAAGGTGGTGTTTCATTTTGATTTAATACAGAATAGCTAAAAGCAAAGCTCATTCAGATTCCCCATCTAATTCTTTTAGCCTTCTTTCTGAGAGTTCAAGATTAACATTAGAAGAGATTGATGCAGCGACCTCTCTGTGCTTCTTTTTAACTTTCAAGGTTCGTTCTGTCAATCCATTTCCCGGGAAATCCTGAAAAGTAACAGCTCGTTTGGTGTGAATAGTCAACTTACTAGAGAAAAATCCCTTTTTGTATTCCATCATCGATATTTCGGATAAATCAATCTCTATTTCTTTAACAGCAGACTTATAGGCTTCAAAAAAAGCATCCGTTTTTTGGAATTCGAAATACAATTTTCCTTTCTCCACGCGCAGAATTCCTTCTAGTTTCATGAAGCCGCCGTTCAAATCGTCCATATAAAAAGGTAAGCTGCGCATTCTAAGTCCTGTTTCTTAAGAGGTTATCGTCTATTAAAAAAATCATTAAAAAAGTACGAAAATTCTGTAAGGACTTCCCATGAAATTGGTCTGACTATATAAGCATAGAGACGACAATCATTGCCTTGAGAGTAACACTCTCAATGTCCTTCCAGGGGTAAAAGGTGGATAACCTTTTACCCTATTTTTTTGAGTTAATATATGCTTAAGACTTTAATATTGTATTGATTTAGTTTATTTGAGATACTATTCTACTCATATGCGATTACTTATCACTATAATTTTACTAATTCTTTCGGGTTCTGCTTGGGCTCAAAATTTTGAGGATGATTTTTCAGATGGAGATTTCACATCAAATCCTGCTTGGATAGGAGCTGATAGTAATTTTGTTATTTTTGATTTGAATGGAAACAATGTACTTCGATTAAATGATAATGAATCGGCAAGTTCATATCTCTCAACTCCCTCATCAAATGTAGAAGGTGAATGGGAGTTTTTTGTGAAGATTGATGGCTCCAGCCCATCAAATGGGAATAGAGCAGAGATATTTTTGATGAGTGATATAGCTGATTTATCGGGTGCGGTAAATGGATATGCAGTTAGAATTGGCCAAACTGGAGATGATGTATTTAAGATTGTTCGACTAGATGGAGGAGTGCAAACTACGGTATTAGAAGACACTACTGTATTTGAACCTGGTGGTAGTTATAGAATAAAAGTTTCAAGAGATGAGGCCGGAACATGGTCTTTGGAAGTTGGGGTTGGATATAATGGAGATATCAAAAATTCCGGTACAACAGCAACTGATAATACTTACACAACATCTTCTTTCTTTGGAGTTTCTGTTACTTATACTAGTACAAGAGTTGATGATTACTACTTCGACTTTAAAATTGAAGAGCCCCTAATTACTGTAGATCCCATTTTAGTAGACAGTTTTACCAGATTCAGTGATACTGAAATTGACCTTTCATTTACTCGAGATATAGATTTTACATTCGTTTCAACAAGCGATTTTATATTGAATGAAAGTGTGAATCCAGAATCCTTTTCAAATCACGGAAGTAATGCGCTAAGAATCACGTTTACAGATTCATTTCTTGGAGGAGAAAACGAACTTCGAGTTTCAGGAATTGAATCATCAACAAATGACACCGTTCTAACCGATACCAGCTTTACCTTTTTCATTTTTGATGAATTTGAAGATGGGGATGTAATCATAAATGAGTTTCTAAAAGATCCACCAACAAGTTCAGGATTATCAGAATATGTTGAGCTGAAAAATACAACGGCTAAATACTTAAACTTGAAAGACTGGGAGATTGGTGATAATAATTCTTTGACAGATATTTCAGATGAAGATATAGTTCTACTTCCAGATAGTTTTTTAGTTGTAACATCTAATCCTGAAGCACTAATTATCACTTTTGGAGAAGGTGTTTATATTGATGTTTCTCTTCCAGCTCTAAATAATACGACTGATCAAATTCGAGTTTTTGATTCAAATGGAATCTCAGTGGATTCTCTAGAATATACACCGGATTGGGGCGGAGTAGATGTTGCTCTTGAAAGAAAATCTGATAATGTATCTGCTACTTTCCAGGCCAATTGGGGCGACAGTCCTTCCGAAAATTTTGGTACGCCAGGGACAGAAAACGAGGTAGAAGCAGATACTATTCCTCCTGATATTGAATCCTATGAATTTTTAAATGACTCTACTGTTCAACTGATATTTACAGAGGAGATAAAACCCGGACCGGCTGAAAATCCGGATAATTATAGAGTTTTGATATTGGTCAAGGCAAATCCTAATGCTGAATCTGCAGAAAATGAGTATTTAAGAGCAACGTTTTTTGCACCAGATACAGTTTTGCTGGAATTTGATAGACCTTATTATTCTTATAAATTTGGGAATGTTCTTGAAATAAGTAACCAAGAAGATATATTTGGAAACGTAGCCGAAATAATTTCCGTTAGCTACGAGTTGGTAAAAACAACACCTGCTGTACCATTTGATATCGCTATAAATGAATTTATGTACGATCCAGCTACGGGTTACTCTGAATTTATAGAGCTCAATAGTCATACTGGAAAAACTATCAACTTAAAAGGGTGGACGATAAGTGATAATACCGGAAATCATCAGCTTATTTCTAACGAAAACTTTTATGTTCAAAGATATCCAGATCAAATTTCTCCGGTCGGTCCAAAACAATATGTGATTTTATCTTCCGATTCTACAATTAATGTTTCAGATAATATTCGCTTAGTTCTTGGTAGTCGCTTTCCAACACTGAATAACACAACAGATGCCATCATCCTGAAAAATGCAGAAGGGGTAACTATCGACTCACTTACTTATTCTAGTTCTTGGGGAGGAAATGAAGTTTCCCTTGAGCGAAAAAGTGTAACTGTTTCAGGGATTTATCAAGCAAATTGGGAAGATAGTCCTTCAACTAATTTTGGTACTCCAGGAAAGGAAAATGAAGTCGAATTAGATATGACTCCTCCTGATATAGAATCTTATGAATTCCTAAGCGATAGCACTCTTCAAATCCAATTCACAGAAGATGTAAAACAAGAACCTGCTGAAAACCCGAGTAATTATGTGCTAGTTGCTCGATCTGATAATGATTTAGAAGCTCCTGAAATAATGAGTATTGAGCTTCTAAGTTCTGATACAGTAATTGTTCGTTTTGAATCAGCATTTCCAGGTGATTCTGATGGTGAGAATTTCAGTTTACAAATTTCAAATCAAGTAGATATTTTCGAAAATGTAAGTTCTGAGCTTGTAATCGAATTTGAATTTCGAGAGTTTGATAGTGCATATGAAGGAGCAGTTGTAATCAACGAATTCATGTACGATCCAATAGATGATTATTCTGAATTTGTTGAGATTTATAACTGGACTTCTTCAACCTATAATCTGAAAGGGTGGACTTTTAATGATAATTCTGGAAGTCGTAAAACAATTACTACTAAAGATTATTTCTTAGAACCGAACCAATACTTACTACTTGCTGGTGATAGCACTATTGTAGAGACATTTCCTAGTACTTCGTTATTAGATGTATCAGGATTTCCTGCACTAAATAATAGCAGCGATGATTTAGTTTTAAGAAACGAAAACGGACTTTTGATTGATTCACTCACCTATTTCTCATACTGGGGTGGAGAAGAGGTTTCCCTCGAACGTAGAAGCGCTAATGTTGCAGGAATTTTTCAAGCAAATTGGGGAGATAGTCCATCAACTAATTTTGGAACACCAGGTAAAGCAAACGAAATAGAACCTGATACAGAAGCTCCTTTTGTTGAATCCGTTTTGATTTCTGATCCCCAAACAATTCTCTTAAAGTTCAATGAAGTCTTAGTTACATCATATGCACTTGATGTAGAAAACTACAACTTAACACCAACTCTGGTTTTAGCAAATATTGAAGTGAATTCTGATTCAGTAACTCTGAGTCTTTCTCAAGCCCTGTCTGATGGCGAGAAAATCACCATAGAAATTTTGAACCAAAGAGACGTTTTCGGAAATATTACAGAAATTGATTCGGTTGAAGTAACTTATCTAGAGATACTACCTGCTATTAAAAACGAGGTTGTCATCAATGAAATTCTCTATCGTAGAAAAGACGAACTCTCACCAGAATTTATAGAACTGTTTAATACTACAGAAAAGAATTTTAAACTATCGGGATGGACGTTAAAAGACGCATCTAGTAGTAAGGCTATTCTTCCTCCCAATACTTTTCTCAGAGCCGGAGAATACCTTGTTATTACAGATCGAGAGGATTTTGCCCAAGATATAGACAATGCTATTTACTTGTCTTCTTTTCCTTCCCTAAATGACAGTGGAGATCAAATTATCATCAAGAATAGTGATGAGGTAATTATTGATAGTTTATTTTATAAGTCTAGTTGGGGAGGCGAGAGTCCCGGAGTTTCGGTAGAACGGAAAGATCCAGCAAAAGCCTCAAACGATGCTTCGAATTGGGCAACCAGTACTGCTCAATCGGGGTTTAGTGCAGGAGTTCAAAGTTCGGTTTTCGAAGCGGATATTAGTCCACCAAGGATTATTTTTGCCACTCAAATTGGGAATATGGTCAGAATTGTCTTCTCAGAATTTGTGAGCGTTACAAATGAAACTGTTTTTAATGTAAATGGAACCTCAGTAGAGCTTTTCGAGCTGATTGATAATGAAGCAATTGTTGAGTGGACGTCAGCACCAGAAACTGTACCAAAGAATATAAGTGCTTCATCAAATATTAATGTTACCGTTTCAAATATTGCGGATATAAAAGGAAATATAGCTACAGAAATTTCTTCCCCAATCGCTTCAGAAATTACCAATGGAGCGGTAGTGATCAACGAAATCATGTATAATCCGCTTGCGAACTCTGAGGATAATCTCCCAGATCAAACAGAGTACATTGAATTATATAATCGATCTAATTCGGCAATTTCTCTAGAAGGAATTACATTGCATGATGCCCCCGATGAAGAAAATGAAATTCGTACTCTTGAAGCTGTTTCTACACTGTACAAATGGATTCAACCCAAAGGGTATTTTCTGATTTATTCGGAAGATGAAGCCGAAGTATTTACGGAAAGTAAAACCGCTCGGTATTTTAGTTTAGAAGATGAATCCGATCAATTTACGATGCTTGTAGATCGTTCTAGTTTAAGTTTAGCATCTTCTGATGATGCCATTTACTTAGCTGATAGCACTGGTACTACTATTGACTCTGTATTTTTTGATGAAAGCTGGCAGAACCCGAATGTATTTGATACGGACGGTATTGCACTCGAGCGTATTAATCCTGAAGGGGAAAGCAATTCAGAAAGTAATTGGAGTTCTAGTACGCATGTAAGTGGTGGAACCCCAAATGCAAAAAACACTATTTTTCAAGAACCGGGAGCATTACCTGAGTCTTCAGGAATAAGCTTTTCACCCAATCCATTTTCACCTGATGATGATGGTTTTGAAGACAATCTTTTTATTAACTACACGCTTGATGCACCAGATTATCTGCTTAGAGTTCGTATTTTTGATAGATATGGCAGAGAAGTGCGAAAACTTGCTGATGGATTTCAGGCGGGATTTGAAGGTTCCCTCATTTGGGATGGATTAACTGAAGACCGAAAGAAGAATCGAGTTGGGATTTATATCGTCCTTTTTGAAGCGTATAACAGCGCTAATGGAAATGACAGAACGTTTAAAGAAACCGTTGTTTTAGCGAGGATGTTTTGATTAATTAGGATTCGAAATGACAATCAAGGTTAAAGTATTACTAATTTTCATATTCCTAATTTATAATTCAACTTAACTCCCAAAAACCAAGTTCGCTCAGCAGCCGGTTGAAAATACCGTCCACCAAAAGCATTGATATCATATCCTAAACTATAGCGCTCATCTAACAGGTTATCAATTCCGAAATAGAAATCAGTTTCTATTCCATGAAAGAACGAAGCTCGGTAACCTACTTTGGTTTGAACTAGATTATATGAATCTGAGTAAATGGTATTGTCATCCCGAAGGGGGATTTCATCGGTGTAGTTATAAGATAGATTTCCATAGAAACCCGGAGATGTATCAAAAGTCAGCAAAGTAAAAAGGGTATGAGGCGCAACTCCTGTTAACTCATTTCCCGAAAAATCACCATTACTGGTATTATAATTATCAAACCTAAAATGATTGAATGTATAAGCTGTATTGATTTGAACTCTTCGAAGAAATCCATCATAACTATCAATTAAAATATAATTTGAACTCAATTCGAATCCTTTTTGGTCTGTTTTTCCGGCATTTCGGAAAACAAACGTATCTCTATTTGGATCAGGATTGGCTTGCTGAATAATGGAGTTATTTAGTTTGAACAGGAATACTACCGCATCAAACCCTAACCGACCTTTGAAAGCATTTCCGCGAATTCCTGCCTCATAATTAATTCCAGTTTCGGCTTCTAAATTTAGGTTTATACTTCCTTCGTTTGTTCTCACTTCCTCAATGGTTGGCGGAGAGAATCCTGTTCCAACACTTGCATGAGCAGTAATTTGGGGACCTATTTGTTTTGCAATTCCTAAACGTGGAATGAACTGTGGATCAAAGTCTTTGGTGACTTGTCCTACTTCTCCATTGTCACCAATATCGGTAGCTACCAATCGGTTGATATCGTACGTAAGGGAATTGAAACTGATTCCGGCAGTGATAAACCAATCATTGGGAAGATCAAGCTGAGTGTTTAAAAAAATGAGATTTGATTTTACTTTCAGTTCATCATCAAAGTTAAGTGAGTCTGGTTCACCACCATTATTTTGAAAATTTCGAGAAGCATAACTTGAAGATTGCATTTCAGTCCCTAGAGTAAAAATTGCATCGACTTCTCCAACAGAAGTTTCATACTGGTATTTCGATCGTAATCCACCACTTTTTCGACTGTCAATTTTATAATCAAAATTGAAGGGATTTTCAAAATCACTAAATGTTCCGAAAGCAGAAGCTTCGTTCGACAAGTTTTCAGTGATTTGGTATTTATGAGTAATGCCGATCAATAAAGATTCGTGCTTAATGCTTGCATTCTGAACAACACTTCCTATTGGACCTCCTCTTGCTTGAGTTGGATCATCAGTAAATTGAGTTTTGGTTAACCCTCCCGGGATTCCATAATTCAAATCAGTATAAAGTACATTAGCAGCAATACGTCGACCTTCTAGATATTCTGTTTCCCCAGAAATTTCAATCACTTGACGATCCAGAAAAGATTGGTCACGATACCCATCACTGTCACTTTTAGAATATTTGAAAGAAAGTCCCCCGTTTTCAAGGTTATCGTGATATCCCAAATTATATCTAATTGTGCCAAATGAACCGAAAGAAGTGTTTGCTGTAAGCTGATCATTTTGAAAAGGAGTGGTACTGTTAATCAATAAAACACCACCATTTCCTGCACCATACAAACTTCCACCTGGACCTTTTATCACTTCAACAAGCTGCATATTTGAAGGATCGAGTAGATTTAAAAAAGTACTTCCAGTGGGTTCAGTTATTGGAATATCATTCCAGTACACTTTAACATTTCTAATTCCAAAAGGTGAGCGAAGAGAACTGCCGCGAATAGCAATTCGGTAACTACCCGTTGAGCGTTCTTCCATGCGAACTCCCGCAACGGTATTTAAGCCATACACTAACGAAGAATTATCAAAACCTGAAATAAATTCCGGTTTTATAAATGAAATACTTCCCGGGCTTTCTAACAAACTTCGGTTTCCTTGAAAACCAACAACAACGATATCACCAAGCTCGGCTTGTAAAGTATCAATTTGAGTTTGAGCAATAGTCAATACTGGGCTGAAAATCACAATAAAAAGAAAAAGATATTTTTTAATCATAGGAACAAACTACGAAGGCTTGAATTAAGTTTTAAGAAATGAATACATTCCTTTACAAGCGAACGTTCTAATTTTTTTAAGTGAGTACAACAGATTCAGCACCAATAGGTATTTTTGATTCAGGGATTGGAGGTCTAACCGTAGCTAAAGCGGTAATGGAGGTACTTCCAAACGAAGATATTATTTATTTCGGGGATACTGCCCGTGTACCCTATGGTATCAAATCAGAAGAAACTGTGAGAATGTATGCACTTCAAATCACCGAGTTTTTGTTAAAAAAAGGGGTGAAGATGATTTTGATTGCGTGTAATACGGTATCAGCATCAGCAAAAGATGAGATTATACAAGCCGCTGGAAATATTCCAGTACTAGATGTAATAACAGCGGGGACAGAAACTGCGATATCGCAAAGTGTACATGCACGGATAGGAGTGATAGGAACATTGGCAACAGTAAACTCACAAGCGTATGTAAAGGCTATTACTGAGATTGACCGAGAAGTAGAAGTGATTCAGCAAGCTTGCCCATTATTAGTGCCTCTTGCAGAAGAAGGTTGGATTGATAATGAAGTAGCGAAGCAAACACTTTCGTATTATCTGGAAGCTTTTAAAGGAAAAGAAATTGATTCGCTAATACTCGGATGTACGCACTATCCGTTGTTCAAAAAAGTAATCCCTGAAGTTTTAAATGGAGGGGAAATTAAGATTATTGATTCAGCTGATTCCATTGCAAAAACGGCTAAAGCCGAATTAAAAAAGTTGGATTTATTAAATGAAATCGGTGGGGATTTCAAATGTTATGTAAGTGATCGACCTCAACGATTTCAGGAATTGGCTGAGCGTTTTCTAGGGCGGAGAATAACTGAGATTGAAATTGTGAGTCTTTAATTCATAGCCACTAAATCATGAAAACACTAAAAAATATAAATGAATTCGTGATGTCGTGGCTACGCTCAATTTACTTCTTTTGATTTCGACTTTTTGGTAACTCAAATTATATTAGATTAACATTCAATTATTACAAAACATCATTCTTATGAAAAGAGTATTTAAAAGTACATTTGTTATAGTTTTTGCACTTCTGATAGCAAGCCAAGGTTTTTCACAAAGCGTTGGAATAGATCTCTATAATGAAATGGGTGACCGAAATTTCATCACCTATGAGGGAACTTTTGGACTTTCTTGGCTTCCCGGTGATCAAGGCTATTTCGAAACCGAACAAACTTCTTCAGGGGTAGCATTCTATAAAGTTGATCCGAAGAGTATGAAGCGTAGCCCTCTTTTTGATGAGCGAACTGAACAAGCGATTATTAATCAATACAATGAAGCGGTTAAGGGAAATGCTACCAATCTTCCATTTTCAACCTTTGATTTTGTAATGGACAATAAAGCCATCTTTTTCACAGTAAACGAGACTGATTTTGTGTTCAATTTAGCTGACAAAAACTTAAAAAAACTATTCAATCCTGAGATTGAACGTTTTACTTATGATGATGAGCTTATGCGACAGATGGAAAGTAGTCAGCTTTGGAATGGAACTTATTCCCACGATTATTCTAAGTTCGCATACATTAAAGGCTATGATATTTATTTGGTTGATACTGAGACGAGAGAAGAGAAGCGACTTACCTATGGGAGCGAAGAAAAAATGAACGGAAAGCCAAGTTGGGTTTATCCAGAAGAATTTGGCGAGCGTGAAGCGTATTGGTTTTCTCCCGATGATTCCAAAATTGCTTACTTACAATACAATGAGAAAGATGTATTCCAATATCCTGTAATCCATGAGACGGATTTTGAAGCAGGTTTAGAATTGATGAGATACCCAAAAGCGGGTGAAGAAAACCCAACTGTGAATTTATTCATCGTTGATATTGCAAGTGGAGAGAGTGAGCAAATCCCAACGAATAGTAATCCTGACACCTACATTGTTCGTCCAATTTGGAGAAATGATGGAAGTGAGTTGACCTTCAGAAGATTGAACCGTCAACAAAATCACTTAGAATTACTTGCGTACGATATTAAAAATAAGACAGTCCGTACTATTCTTGAAGAAAGGGAAGATGCATATATCAGCCTTCATGATAATTTTATTCAATTGGATGACAAAAAAACGTTCATCTGGACATCTGAAGTAAGTGGATATAATCATATTTATCATTACAACTTTGATGGAACTCTGATTAATAAAATTACAGATGGAGAATGGCCTGTTTCTGGAATTGAAAATGTAGATCAAAAGAACAAGAAAATCTATTTTACAGCGTATCAAAATATGGGGCTCGATCGCTATTTCTATGTGATTAATTTCAACGGAAAAGAAATGAAGAAGCTTTCTCAAGAGTCTGGTAGGCACACTATTTCTATGAATGATGCTGCTACATTTTACACAGATGCATTTTCATCCTTCGATCATTCTTATGAAGTGAATTTATTTGATTCCAATGGAAAGCTGGTTCGAAATTTATTAAAAGCTAATACCAAGAATGTTGATAAGAACAATCTTAAAAAACCTGAATTGGTGACCTTGAAATCGGCAGATGGCACTGAAGATTTACCTGTTTTGGTTTATAAGCCAGTGGATTTTGATCCAAATAAAAAATACCCGGTTGTTCTGCCATTATATGGTGGACCAGAATATCAAGATGTTACTAATGGGTATAAAGATGCGGATGCCTATCAGCGTTTAGCACAACTAGGATTTATTGTAGTTCGTGCAAATTATCGTGGTTCAGGAAACCGTGGCAAAGAATTCGCAACACTCCATTATGGGAAACTAGGTAGCATCGAAATTGATGATTATGCGCATGTTGTTAAAGAAATTACAAAGCGTGATTATGCCGATGAAACTCGGGTTGGCGTATATGGTCATTCATATGGTGGATATGCAACTTCACTGTTAATGCTTCGATATCCAGATGTGTTTAATGTAGGTATTGCAGGCGCTCCCGTTACAGATTGGAGAAGCTACGATACTATTTACACAGAACGTTACATGGATACTCCTCAGAGAAATCTTGCTGGATATGAAAACGGTTCTGCAATGACATATGCAAAGAACCTGAAAGGAAAACTTCTTCTAGTGCATGGAACTATAGATAATAATGTTCATCCAGGAAATACAGTGCAACTTCAAAATGCGCTTATACTTGCGGATAAGAAATTCGATTTGATGACTTATCCAGCTAATAGACACGGAATTAGAGGCGCTCATGGTCAACATTACAATAAACTTCGATTGAACTATTTGATCGAAAACTTACAGCCAGATATTACCGGATCAGAAGAAGTGCCAGCTAATTTGAGTTGGTCGAACTAGTTTCTAAATAAACAATATTCAACAAGGAATAAAAAATTAAGAAACTTCTCCTCGTTCCGTGCGCTTCACGTCGCAACGACACAGGGAATACACTCTGATACGGAGCATTGGAGCGTGATGGAGTGTTGAAACCTATGAACCAATCCTTCTAACTCACGAAGTCATTTCCTTGAAAGTGAGAATCCAGATCAATAACAAAGTCAGTTGTCTTTACAAAACTCTAGAACTCTGCTTTCGCAGAGATGATTTATATGTAATTAAGAAAGTTAAGTAAGGGTAGAAAATCATTTTATCCCCAAAGTTAGTCTTTCCCACGAAGGTGGGAATCTAGAAGGTAAACTATACCTGTTGCTATTAAATGATTCAAGATCATTTTTAAAGGAATAATCTAACTTCTACAATCCTGAACTTGTTTCAGGATCTGTAGAGGAATACATTTGATATAAAATAAGGAAGTAAAGTAACGTTTCAATCTTCACAGATTCTGTGTCAAGCCCGGAATGAGAACAAAGAGTGATTATTCCAATTCTTCTCCTAGATACTCCAAACCACTAAATAAATACACTACTGGTGCATTCCAGTTTATAGTGATTTCATTTGTAGAGTAGCTACACCAATCGTCGAGGAAAGCTAATGCGGGGAGTTTTGAAGGGTACATTTCTTCTCCACAATCTTGGTTTAAGTTTCTAGGATTAGGTCCACCGGAAACCATGCCAGGAACAGGTGCTTCAATTTCATCAGCTTCAGAAGGGCGATGATGAATATTCATTACTTGTTTGTCACCAAAACCTGTGATATAACTATAACCAGTAGGATTAACTCCAAGTAAATAATCGGCTACATGTAAAGCAGCATCGTAATACTTTTCGTCTCCAGTAATTTGATAAGCTTGTAAAATTGCCATTCCGATATTTCCTGCGTGACCATTTGATCCCCAGAAAAAGTGAGTATTATCAAGCCCAAAAGGAGAACGGTAGGGAGCGGTTTTAGAATCTTCTACCATTTGATCAATTAAAGCAACTAATTTTTCGCTCATTGCTTTCTTTTCAGGAGTAGTTATTCCGGATAATTTTCTAGCATGGTGAACAAGAGAGTATAGACCTAAAGCACGAACATTATTCCATGATGGTATAGTTATTTCAGCGTCTTTCCAACCTTTTGGATTATAATAGGCTTTGTTTTTGGTAGTAATAAAGAGTTCTGATCCTGCCCAAAATAATTCATCAGAAGCATTACGATCGCCATAGGCCCCTGTAACTACATCTGGTTCAAATTTATTATTCATTTGAAACTGCTGGTACATTACGTTTGGATTCTTAGTTGCCCATCTCCAAGCCTTTTTTGATGCAGCTAGTGCTGAATCGGCAAAACTAGGAAAGAAAGGCTCGTACACTCTGGCTGCTTGAGCCATCATTGCAGCGAAATCGAGCGTCGCCGGAGTATTCTTCATTACCACGTAACGTTGATTGATTGCATCTTTTGGCATTACGGCGTCTTCAAAATTTGCTGTAGTTGTTTTATGATAAACCCCACCATCGTCAGTATCTTGCATGGTCATTAACCATCGAAGATTCCATATAACTTCATCTAAAATATCAGGCACTTTATCGCCACTTTCAGGAATGTTTAAATTCTGATTTTTAAAGAATTCAGGGAATTGTTCATAAGCAAAAAGAAGGGTATAAGTACTAATTCCAGAGTTCACGACATACTTATTATAATCGCCTGCATCATACCAACCTTTTGGTGAAGATATAATTACTCCTTCGGGTCTTCGTTCTGTTGCGGCAGAAGGGTGAATCATAACAGAGGTATCAGGATGTCCCATAGAACGGGCCCATTTCCCCGCAAATTTATTTTCAAGAGGAATAGAAGCCCTCATATAATAATAGGCTTTTAACGTGGCTTTGGTAACATCTCCAAAAACATCTTCTCCAATAATAAAAGAAGAAGATGTTTCCCCGCCTTCAACTTCTAGAACATATTCTCCTGGTATATTGAATTCTGAGAAATCCGCAACTTGTACTTGTTCACCTGATGGCTCATTGAAACCACCGACCTTTAATTCTCCTGAAAAAACAACACTCATATTGGATACATTTTTAAGGATGAACTTCTCAGCCTTAGTATCAGGTATGATTGCAACTTTGGATTGATTTGGCTGGTAGCCTAGTTGATTTATTTTTGGAGTTGAGTTTTGAGCCTGAGTATTCTGAAATAAGAGAATGCTAAGAAATAAAAAAATCAGTTGAATTTTCATGCTAATACAAGAGTTGAAAAATTATTTAATTAAAGTCATTTTTTGAGTGAATACATTGCTACCAGCTTCTAGACGGTAATAATAAACTCCACTAGCTGAATTCGATGCATCCCAAACAACAGAATAAGTTCCCTTAGATTTATTTTCATTTACTAATTCGGCAACATTTTGGCCCATAAGGTTAAATACACTGAGTGTTACTTTTCCTGAATTCGCTATGGTAAACTCAATGGTAGTATATGGGTTAAACGGGTTAGGGTAATTTTGGCTAAGACTAAATTGTTCAGCTAAATCATATTCATTTTCATTAGAGACGATTGTGACAATCTCAATAGGGTCAGATTCAACAAAAACTGTATCTGTTTCACTATCCTGAAGACGGAAGATTAACGAATCGTTTGAGGTTTCAGGTACACGAAATGAACGATAACTATTGTTGTTACTTGCATAAGACTTCTCTAAAAATGTAAAATCACTTTGAGAAGTTAATCGATATAAAATATCAATCGAATCAACACTAATAGTTTCCCATTCAATAGTAATTCGTTTATTAGGTTCAAATTCTCCAGTTGTATAAATTCGTTGAAAATAGATTGCTTTTGAAGGTTTAATTTTCAAAAAAGCAGATTGAAACCATACATCAGAATTAGTAGAAGATTGTACCCTAAATATAATATTCCTTCCTGGTTGATTTGGAACGACAAAACTTGAGTAGGTAGAATCTGAAGCCATTAGGTTTGTGGCCAAAGGAATAAATTCTCCATCTTCGAATACTTTATAATATAGATCTACTTCATCGATATTTCTGAGACTCCAAGCTAGCGAAACGGTATCGCCCGGTTCATAGATTCGATTAAAATCTGGGGCAGTAAAAAAACCAGTTTTTGTGTCTTCAAGCGAGAAATGAGGAGTTAGATATTCAAGTCCCGCAGTTAAATATATAAATGGTGAATTCCAATAGGTTGTAATCTCATTAGTTGAGTAGCTACAGTATTCATCAAGGTAAGAAAGTGCACTCAAGGTAGAATTATATGCAGAGACTCCACAATCTTGACTTTGGTTACCAGGGTTAGCGCCGCCAGCTACCCACCCCGGAACAGGATTGGTTATTGCATCTGCTTCTGATTGACGATGATGAATTTTCATAGGTGGGTTCTCACCAAAACCTGTTACAAAACTTTGTTCCAATGGATTCCTCCCCAGCATATAATCTAGTACATCTATTGATGCATTGTAGTATTTCAAATCACCAGTAGTTCTATATGCCAACATTGTGACTAACCCAATATTTCCGGCAAAACCATTAGAGCCCCAATAAAAATGTCCATTCGTGTACCCAAATGGAGATCGATACGCTGAAGAATTTCCCGAGTTCACATAGCTATCAGCAATAGATTTAACCTTGTTTTTCATAGCTGCGGTATCAGCTAAACCAATTGCAGTTAGGTTTTTTCTGTTTGCTAGCATCGAAAATAAACCAAGCCCTTGTACATTAGACCAGCCTACAGTTCCAGCGCTAGACCAACCATTATCGATGTAATAAGAATCATTTTTTGTAGTGATATAAAGCTCTGAACTAGCCCAAAATTTTTCGTCGCTATAGTTTCCTCCATCACCGTAACCACCAGTATTAATAGCAGGATTATTCAATGAACCTTGATTATAAGCAATGCTGGGATTTGCAATTGCCCATGCCCAAGCTTCCTCGGAAGCAGCCAGGGCAGAATCTGCAAAATTAGGTAAGAAAGGTTCGTAAACTCTAGCAGCCTGTGCCATTACAGCTGCAAAATCATAGGTGGCGGCAGTTCCTTTTTGAACCACATATCTGGTAGCATTTGTATTGGAAGGCATCACAGTTCCAACAAAATTAGCAGTAGTTAATTTATGGTAAACTCCACCATCATCTGGATCTTGCATCGTAAAAAGCCACCGTAATGCCCAAAGCGATTCATCTAAAATATCCGGAATATTATCACCGCTTTCAGGAATATTCAATTCTCGATTATCAAAAAAATCAGGAAACTCTTCGTATGCAAAAAGTAACTGACTTATACTTGATGAAATAGGAACCACGTATTTTCCGAAGTCACCAGCATCATACCAACCTTTTGGGGATGAAATTTTTGAATCAGCAGGACGATTTTCAGAAGCGGCTGAGTTATGTACAGTAACATTAGTATCGGGATGACCAAGATCTCTTGCCCAAGGTCCAGCGTGTTCTTCTAGCAATGCAGTTGAAGCTCTATTGTAATAAAATGCTTTAATTAATGCATCGGATAATCCGGAAAAAACATTATTCCCAATCTCAAATTCAAACGATTCTTCTCCGCCTACAATGCCAAGTACATACATTCCAGGAACCACAAAATTAGAAAAATCAGCTAATTTAAGAGTTTCGTCGGATGGTGAATTAGTTCTGTTTGATTGAAGAGTCCCCTCAAATGCTATAGCCCCAGTAGATGTGTTTCTTATATAGAAAGAAGAAGCGTTGACTTCTGGAGTAACTCCAATTTTTATGGATGAAGGATAAAATCCTAGTTGGTTTACTTTAGGTTTTGATGTTTTGGTTTGTGCAAAAGCAGATGCAGAAAAAGCTAATGCACAAAAATAAAAGAAAGCACTCTTGATATAATTAGAACTCATTGAGGAATATTCAGGTTAGGTTATTCCTTAATATCTAATGAATGAAGGAGAATTAAAAAGATAAAAATTCTCACAAAAAAAGTGAGAATCGTATCCTAGAGTAATTTACTCGCGATATTAGCCAGTTCTGAGCGCTCACCTTTTTCCAAGTTCACATGTGCATAAATCGGATTGTCATGCATTCGATCAACTAAGTATGAAAGCCCATTACTTTGTGAATCTAAGTAGGGAGTATCAATTTGGAATATATCACCAGTAAAAATGATTTTCGTGTTTTCTCCTGCTCGCGTAATAATGGTTTTGATTTCATGTGGTGTAAGATTTTGCGCTTCATCCACAATAAAAATTACATTAGATAAACTCCGACCCCGAATATAAGCTAGTGGAACAATTCGGAGCTTATCTGTTTGAATCATTTCATCAATTTTCTTGAATTGTTTGCTCGTTTCTTTAAACTGATTTTTGATAAAACTTAGGTTATCCCAAAGCGGTTGCATATAGGGATCAATTTTCTGGTTTGCATCACCCGGCAAATACCCAATGTCTTTATTACTTAAAGGGACAATTGGACGGGCGAGATAAATTTGTTTGAATTCACTTCGTTGTTCCAAAGCACTTGCAAGAGCAAGCAAGGTTTTCCCTGTACCTGCAGACCCTGTAACACTTGCAAGCATTATATTGGGATTCAAAAGCGCATGAAGTGCAAAATTTTGCTCTGCATTTTTTGGTGTAATACCATAGGCATTAAATGTGCCAATATTCTCGATATAACCAGACTTTTTATTAAAACAACCAAGAGCAGAAGAACCGTGACTTTTTATAATATAAAAATGGTTACTTGTTGGGGTAACTTCCATAAGCTCTTTTGGTCTGATTTTGCCTTTTTCATAGATCTTAGAAATCAGAGAAGGGTCTTCGAGCTCAAGCTCTGTTTTCCCTTTATAGAGTTGCTCAATATTTTTAACCTGCACCGTTTCGTAGTCTTCGGCATCCAAACTTAAAGCCCGAGCCTTAAGTCTAAGGTTGATGTCCTTTGAAACCAGAATTACACGTTCGTTTGGGTTTTCTGATTTTAATCTTAGGGCAGCGTTAATGATATCGTGATCATTCTTTTTGGAACCAAACATTTTATTAGCATCTACATGATCCCCACCATTTGTGATAACCTTAAGATTTCCATGGGATCGTCCATTTAATGGGATCCAATCCAATAACATATTGTCTTCTGATATTCCATCCAAATATCTGATAAACTCTCGGGCGTGGAGATTAGTTACTGAATTCCCTTTTTTAAACGTATCCAGTTCTTCAAGAACTGTTATTGGGATAGCAACATCGTTTTTTTCAAAATTTTTAATTGCTTCATAATCATATAAAAGAACAGAGGTATCAAGTACGAAAATCTTCTTTGGTTTCTTTGCTGGCATGGGCAAATCGAGTTTTTAAATTCAAGCCTAACCTTGGGCCATGTAGATGATGTAAAAGAACGGTTGGTAGAATTAATGAATTGCGATATCCATATGCAATGGATGTGGAAAACTATTTTAAATTTTTTTTGAAGAAGCTTTTTTGCAAGAAAAAAGAAGAGTTATCAACTTAATTATTAACACTCCACAAACCGATACTCAAAGCAACTGCTGCATTTAGGCTTTCAACGCTTTTATTAGTTGATTTATTAGGGATTAGCACTCTTTTTCGGTTTGGATTGATAAGCTCTTTAGCTATGCCTTTTGCTTCATTACCAACTATGAGTATGGTCTTTCTCGTTTTAGAAATTTGATGGATTGGTTCTGCTCCAGGGTTTCCATCTAACAGTAAAATTTTCCATCCCGAGAGTTCTAGTTGTTCGAGAATTTGATTCAATTCGCAAGATAAAAAAGGCAAAACGCCTGTTGCACCTGCTGTACTCCGTACTACTTTTGGATTAAAAATATCTACCGATCCTTTACCCAATAAAATGGCAGCGCATCCAAACCAAGATGCTGTACGGATTATAGTTCCTAAATTTCCAGGATCTTGAATAGCATCGGTAGCTACAATTACTCCAGAATCAAGATTCTTTAGATCATTAATAGTAAAAGGAGTTGGCATTTTGCAAACAGCGAGAACACCTTGAGGTGTTTCTGTATCTGTTATTTCTGAAAATGTATCTTCATTAATAATAAAACTATTATCAAAATTGGAGTAGCTATTAGCTTTGCTCTCAACAATAAAGATGCCTTCTACCTCAAGAAAACTATTTTCTAATACCTGCTCTACAGCGCGCTCTCCTTCAACAATAAAGAGTTGTTCTTTCTCTCTGTTTTTTCGTTGAGAGAGTTTCCTAAGAAGTTTGATTTGATTGTTGGAAGCTAGCTTCAAAAGTTAAATGCTTTATGTAGTGTATATACTTGTAGTAAGGTAAGCCTACGAGAAACATTTAGCATGGAAAATTTTCTGGTTAACTTTACTTCACTAATTGTTGCTTGATTTTCTATCTTGGGTAAAGGAATAAAATCAAAAAAAAACAGAATGGATTTTCTTAGAAAGCTAGGCATTGAAGGAGTAAACATAGGAACCAGTACTGGTCAAAAGTACTTTGAAAATAAAGAAGTGATAAGCAGTCATACTCCTGTTGATGGGAAAAAAATTGCGAATGTATCAGTTACTTCAAAAGAGCAGTACGAGCAAGTAGTTGCTATAGCACAAGAAGCTTTTTTAGGTTGGAGAGAAATGCCAGCTCCTCAACGTGGAGAAATTGTACGCCAGATTGGCCAGAAACTGCGTGAATTCAAAGAGCCTTTAGGGAAACTCGTAGCTTACGAAATGGGTAAAATCAATCAAGAAGGGCTTGGTGAAGTTCAAGAAATGATTGATATCTGTGATTTTTCTGTTGGTTTAAGTCGTCAGCTATATGGGTTAACTATGCATAGCGAACGAGCCCAGCACAGGATGTATGAGCAATGGCACCCACTTGGAGTTGTAGGAGTTATTTCGGCTTTTAACTTTCCTGTTGCTGTATGGAGTTGGAATGCGATGATCGCAGCAGTTTGTGGCGATGTAATTATTTGGAAAGGCTCTGAAAAAACCCCGCTTTGTGGTGTAGCTATTCAGAAAATTGTAGCCAAAGTATTGAAAGAAAATAATCTGCCCGAAGGAATATTTAACTTAGTAACTGGAGATCGAGAAGTTGGTGAATGGATGACCGAAGATGAGCGCATTCCACTAATTTCAGCTACTGGTTCTATTCGCATGGGAAAAGAAGTAGCAAAAGCAGTAGGTGGTCGACTTGGAAAAACCATACTTGAACTAGGTGGTAACAACGCTATCATTATTTCAGAAAATGCCGATATCGAAATGGCAATTCGTGCCACAGTGTTTGGAGCAGTTGGTACTTGCGGTCAACGTTGTACGTCTACTCGTAGATTGATTATTCATGAGTCTGTATATGATCAAGTGAAGGATCGATTAATATCTATTTATGAGAATGTAAATATAGGAAACCCACTTGACCCTGATACATTGGTTGGACCGCTTATTGATGAGTTAGCAGTTGATACCATGCAGAAAGCCCTGAAGCAAATCAAAAAAGAAGGCGGTAAGGTTATTTACGGTGGTGAGGTTCTAGATCGCGAAGGACATTTTGTTCGCCCGGCGCTTGCAGAAGTAAAAAATGAATATAAAATCGTACAGGATGAGACTTTTGCACCAATTCTGTATCTGATCAAATACAAAACCATTGATGAAGCAATGAGCTACCATAATGGAGTAAAGCAGGGTTTAAGCTCTGCAATGTTTACACTTAATATGCGTGAAGCTGAGAACTTTGTAAGTACGCACGGCTCTGATTGTGGTATCGCAAATGTGAATATTGGGACCAGTGGCGCTGAGATTGGTGGAGCATTTGGTGGTGAGAAAGAAACTGGAGGCGGAAGAGAATCTGGCTCAGATGCTTGGAAAGCCTATATGCGTCGCCAAACTAATACTATTAATTGGGGTGATACTTTACCATTAGCGCAGGGTATAAGTTTTGATGTGTAAGAAATTATGAATGATGAATTCTAAATTTTGAGTTAATTATGTTAGAGTTTATTTCTAATAACTATCAATGGCTTATCGGCTTAATAGTCGGTGGAGGGTTGGACAGGTTTCTTTATAAACCTATTCGATTTTGGTTGGATGAAAAAAAGTTCTCAAAATTTTGAGAGAAACTACTTGAGAAGAAAAAAAATATAATTGGCGTTCTACAAAAAACTTAGCTAGTGATATCAATCTAACAAAAGAAAGGGTATATGAAATCTGTTCAAAAAGTAAAAAAATAAAAGAATCGAAAGGGGAGAAGGAAGGTATTTGGTCTTTAAGGGAGAATCCAGATAATGAGGAACAAAGTGTTTACAATGATCGAGGAGTAATAGGTATCTAAGTTAAGTCAATACACCAAAGGCGGGAGATGTGTTTGATTTAGATTCGAAGTACACAGCATATTCGGACACCTTTTTCTTTATTATCTTCGCTAGTTTATTTTATTTTCTATTCTAAAAAACTGGCTTCAATCCTTTTGACCAATTCTTCTACAAAGTCAGCCTGTTCAGGTCGCATTAATACACTACGTAGAATGGTTACCGTTTCAGTATCTGCTATATAATCAGAGTGTAGCTTCACAAAAGTCGAAGCTGGAACTTTAAAAAGAGATAAATAGAAACTCTGTTCTCTCATTCCGACTTCGAACACTTTCTTTGACAATTCAGAAATATGAGAAAGGGTCTTAATTGATGTGTTAATTGGAAAGTAAGTAAGAATATCGAGCTCTGGTTTTTTGTAAGGCTCGAGCTTTTCACTATTAACCATCAATGAATAACCAGAAAGCGCCGCCTCACGACAACGAGCTAGAATTGGTCCAAAGCCTTCATCCTGTTTCAAAGGAAAACATTCCAGCGTTGCCCAAAGAGCTACCGCAGCTGCTCCAGCACGCGAGCATTCGAGGCTGATCTCACCAAGATGAAGATCATCAGAAGTAAAGTATGTGTAAGGAGAGTCGTGTTTATAAAACCTACCAACAGTTGGATCTTTGAATAAAACAGCACCACATCCATAAGGTTGTAATCCATGTTTGTGGGGGTCGACCACAATGCTATCGGCTTCCTGCATAAGTTTCCAAGAAGTTCCATCGATTAGATTGGAATCTTTCAAAGTTCTAAAAAACCCGCCATACGCTGAGTCGATATGAATTCGAATTCCATGTTTTTTTGCCCATGGTAAAATTTGATCGAGTGGCTCTACTTCACCAAGTCCAGTAGTACCAAGGGTCACAATGATAGTTCCAATTTCCTTAGGATTGACAGACTCTAAATCAAAATGACCATTTTCTAAAATATTGACCTTCACTCCTTCAATTCTAAGAACCTCGCACATTCGCTCGTGAGTGTAATGTGAGTTTTGAGAAAAGGCGATCTTTTTAGACGGATTTAACTTTCTGGCAACCCAAAGCGCTTCAAGGTTTGCAATAGTTCCACTAGAGGTAAGATGACCCAAAAATGTATCTCCATATCCAAAGAATTTTGCAAACTCGGCAATTACTTCTTTTTCCATTTCGGAGGAAGGAGGTCCGCCATCTAAAGCATGGTTATTCGGGTTGATAGACATCGCCATTGCATATGCTGCCCAAGCAATAGGATGGGGAGGTTTGAGCATTTGCCCAGCATATATAGGATGGTGAAATGGATAGTTACCTTTCAAACGCTGGGAAAGCTCATTAAAAACTTCTGAAATCTTCGCTTCCGTGATAGAAAGGGTGTCATCGGGATAGTGTTCTCCAAAAGAATCTTTCCATAATTGCAGGCTTAGTAATCCTTTTTTTAATGCACTATTTCCCTGCTCGTTCATAATTAATAAATATTGAGTTTTATACCAGCAGCAAAAACCTGTTTAAGTTGAACTCTTTTAGAATAATCATCGTCGTAGCGAAGCTCAAATTGAAATATAGTATTCAAATACTTATTAATTCTCCCATTAATTGAGTTAGCCCAATAAATATCGGTTTGATTTAGGGGAATAAGCAGATTTGTAAAAGTCTCTATAGATGAAACAAATTCTGTGTTTTCCATAATCAAACGCGTGTATTGAGCACCAAAAGTAATCCCGCCCTCAGAACGAAGGTTATTACCTTCTTCAATACGATATTGAGTATTCAGTCTATCATCGGTAACGATGGTTTGTTTTAAACCTGCACCGATCTCGGCACTAAAGTTTTCACTGGGTTTTATCTCAATTCCAAAACCCTCAATTATATAAGCGGGGGCAAGCCATCTGGAAATTAAAGAATCCCCGCCCGAAACTGCTTTATCATAATCGAACCCATCTGCAAACTGAGTTTTAAACTGAATAGAACCATAGGCCGAAAAAATACTTCCTTCCGCAAGTTCGTAAGTAGTTCGGCTTCTTAGTGAGATTAGATCGTCGGTTTTTCGGATGTCATTCCCATTTACTTTTGATTGCCCAAATCTAAGATGAATTCTGAAGCCGTAAGTGAACCGATCCTTTCTATAGTATTTAGTAAAAACAGTTGAAGCAGTTCCGCTAATGGTATTTACTCCACCTTCACTCCAGTTATTGAATGTTGCTTGAGCGCCATTAAAGTTTGCTAACCAACTTTGATCCCAACCATTCAATGTGTCGGGGACTACAATTATTTGACCTAAGATTTTTGAAGTAAATATCGAACTTGATAGGGTAATGAAGAGCAGTAACAGTAGTCTTTTCATTTCTTGTTTCGAAATGTATTTAGATTAGGTTAATTTTATATAAAGCCAGTTGTCCTTCAAAAAGCTAGAGAAAATATTGAAAATCTTAATACTATGCATGCTATATAGATATAGATGCATAGTTTATTAAGAAATTGAAAAAACTAATAAAGATTTACAGAAATGCCTGCTGAAAGAACTTGTTTTACTTGGACCTCGCTTGAGAAGTCATCATCATATCTAAGTTCGAACTGAAAAGAAGCACTAACAACTGAATTAATTTGACCTTTAATCTCGTTCGACCAAAAGACATCAGTTTCGTTAACTGGCTGTAAAAGATTGGTGAATGTTTCAAGGCTACTTGAATATTGTATGTTTTCAGCAATAGTATTTTGATATGTGATACCCATTGCTAAACCACCTTCAGAACGGAAATTATCAGTCATATTGTAGAGTCCAATTAAGTCATCATCGTTTACAATCGTTTGTTTAAGTGCAAAACCACCTTCAAGTTGTAGATGCTCATCTGCTCGAAATTCGATACCAACTCCTTCAGTGAAATAACCAGGTGCCATAAAGTTAGAAATTAGGATGTCTTCGCCTAATAGGCCAGCCCCATAATCATATCCTTCAGCAAACTGAGTTTTAAAATGAAAAGCACCGTAAGCAGCTACTTTTCCACCTTCTTGGAAATCGTACATTACACGGCTTCTAATAGAAATAAGATCGTCGGATTTCCGAGTATCCCCATCAATTCTAGATTGTCCATATCTTAAATTCGTTCTGAATCCAAAACCGAGTTGATCTTTTTTATAAAGCTTAGTGTAAACGGTTGAGAAAGTACCACTCACGGTATTCACGCCACCTTCACTCCAATTGTTGTAGGTAGCCTGCGACCCATTTAGATTTAATACCCAAGTTTGACCCCATCCATCTTGGTCTTCAGGTATTACAATTGTTTGTGCGTTTAATGGGGTAATGAAAAGAATAAAAAATATTCCAAATAAGACTATGTTTTGTTTATTAGTCATAGTAATTGATTATTAAGGTAATGGTTAGGTCAGTTTAAATATTCTTAAAAAGGACTACTTGATTTAGTTTCCCATTGTTAAGAATTACTTCAATATGTTCGCCAAATTTTGTTGGTACAACAATACCAGTTAACTCTGATAGTACAGGATACGTTCGATGCCCTCGATCTACTAAGGTAAGGACTTCAATATTTTCAGGCTCATTAGAGTAACATAATGTTGATAAAGCACTAAACATTGTTTTACCTGAAAAAATTACATCATCAACCATAAGTACAAACTTTTCTGTACAATTGGGAAGAGTTTTTTTAGGCCCAGAACTCTGTACATCAAATCTATGAAGCTCAATTTTAATTCCTATTAACTTAACTAAATGAGTATGAAGTTCTTTCGCAGTAGCAAACCCCCTCTCATTTAAACCGATGATTATAAGTTCTTGGTTAGGGCTTAATTGTTCCCAAACCTGAATGGCTAAGCGTTTTAATGTTCTTGCTATTCTATCTTCATTCATCAAAACAATATGGTCTGGCATGGGATACTCTTTTAAAATGTGTGAAAAATAAAGGTAAGATTTTATTAGACTATTTTGAGCATGAAACTTTAAATTACAGGTTAAAGCTGTACATTAACAGTGTTAACCTGAGAATTTAAACCAAGAGAAATGAATAGGTCATTAGTAACTATGCTTACCACAGTCATAGGTTTTTCAACAGGAGTAGTTATTGGATTATTACTTTCACCAAAAAGCGGAAAGGAGAATCGTAAGTGGATTTCTGAGCAAACTGGAGAAGCTAAACTATGGGTTGAAGATAAAAGTGATAAAATAGTTAAAGAAAGCGAGAGAAAGCTGCATAAGATATCAAAAGGAGTAAAGCAAGCAATTCCAGATTTATATGAAGCCACCTCTTCTATTTTATTTGAAGAAGAAGATATCGAGGAGAGTGCATAAATCTGAGTTCACATATTCTGAAGATATTCTTCAATGGATTTGGAAGAGCTTACTTTTTGATACTTCACAGTTAAAAACTATCCAAGGTAAGCCCATAACCATTTTTGACCCAGGTGTTTTAAATGTCTCTGATGGTCCCGATTTTTTAAATGCTAAACTCTTAATTGATGGTATAATCTGGTTCGGAGCCATAGAATTGCATTTGGAATCCAGAGGTTGGAAACAACATGGACATCATTTAGATAATGCCTACAATAAGGTGATATTACATGTTGTGGTAGAAGATACTCCGAAGAAAGTAAGAACTGCTAATGGTGAAGTTTTACCGACATTAAACTTGCTTCCATATTTGCCAGAACTTCTTTCAAGCTTTGTTTCGAAATTTGACAAGACTCAAGATCTACCTTGTTCAAATGGGTTAACATTCATCTCGAAAGATGCTTTTCTAGCACAAATGGAGAGAGCTCATTCAGAATATTTAGAAAAAAAAGCGAATGACTTTCTTTCATTTTATAACCCAGAACTAATGCCATCTACCGCATGGAAACACGCGCTCATTTTAAGTCTATTTGATGGTTTTGGAATTGCACATAATCGTCAGTCGATGCAAAAGTTAGGAGAGTGGTTTCTGAATCAAACTACAAAACCTATTGCTTCTTTGATTGAAGACGCTCTGGAATTTGCAGGTTTTGGTGCAAGTGATTCAGAGTTGGACTGGAACTATAAGGGAGTATTTCCAGTAAATCATCCTCAGGTGAAAATTCCCCAAGCAATTGAAATAGCTTTGACAATATTACGAACTCCCTTTGATTTTTTTTTGGAACCAATAGTTTTTAAACAGTGGAAGGAATGGATGTTGGAAGTTAGTTTAGAAGGAAGTGGGAAGATGAAGATATTATACGGTACGGTATATCTTCCTGCAATATATGTGCTTGGGAATCTCTTTGGAGCTAAAGAACTTTCAAATCAAGCTTCAAAAGAATGGAATAACCTCAAGGTTCCGATTCCAAAATCTATCTTAAAATCCTACTCATCTCTACCTGAAATTCCCCCTGCTATTTACAATAAAAAACTAGGCTCAATACATCAATTAAAAGCCTATTGTAATACAAGACGATGTCACGAATGTTTTGTGCTAAAAAAAGTAATTTTGTCTTGATTGAGTTTGTCGGTGTCCCTATCTTTGGGGTCTGTCGATAACTTGAATAGTGCCCGGTCGTCTAATGGCAGGACATCTGGTTTTGGTCCAGTCGGTGGGGGTTCGAATCCTCCCCGGGCAACAACACTCAGAAAGATGATTAAGGATGCGTCTTTTTGTTTTATGTAATCCTGAAATTTTCAGTGCTAGCAAATTAATTTGGACAGTCCTCTCGCAATATTTTCCGGTACCAGTAATCCGGCTTTGGCTCGTGCCATAGCAAAGGAGTATGGCACAACTTTAGGTAAAGTAACCGTCAAACAGTTTTCTGATGGAGAAATTTATGTGAAGTTCCAGCAAAGTATTCGCGGTGAAGATATTTTTATTGTTCAACCCACTCCTCCTCCAGGCGACAACATCATAGAATTATTATTGATGTTAGATGCGGCAAAAAGAGCTTCTGTGAAAAGAGTAACTGCCGTAATTCCTTATTTCGGGTACGCCCGCCAAGATCGTAAGGATCAGCCCAGAGTATCTATTGGATCTAAACTTATGGCCAACCTTTTGGTTGAAGCTGGGGCAGATCGCGTATTAACAATGGATTTACATGCTGCACAAATTCAGGGTTTCTTTGATATACCACTCGACCATTTATACGCTAGTCGAGTATTTATCGACCACTTTACCGAACATCCGATCGAGAACCTTGTGGTAGTAGCCCCTGATGTAGGCAGCTTAAAAATGGCTCGTTCTTACTCAAAAAAACTTGGTGCTACTTTAGCTTTTATAGACAAGCGCCGCCCCAAGCCGAATGAATCAGAGATCATGAATATTATTGGTGAAGTGGAAGGCAAGAATGTGTTAATAGTTGATGATTTGATTGACACTGCTGGTACTTTAACTAATGCCGCTTCTGCTATGAAAGAGCGTGGTGCATTAAATATATCTGCGATTTGTTCGCATCCGATTTTATCGGGACCAGCTTTCCAGCGAATCGATGATTCGCCCATTGATGAATTATTAGTTACGGATACTATTCCCTTGCGCCAACCTTCAGATAAGATCAAAGTGTTGAGCGTTGCGAATATTTTTGCTGAAGCAATTCAGCGTATCCATACCAATGATACCATCAGTGCATTGTTTGATAATTAATGTTTATAAGGTAAACGTAAAAAAATGGCATACCCAGAATTAGTAAAAATTGAAGGAACTCCACGTGAGCTTAGTAAAAAAGCAAACCGTGCTTTAAGAGAAGAAAAAAGAGTTCCCGCTGTACTCTATGGTCCAGAAATTGAAGAGAATATTCATTTTTCTGTTGATGAATTAGAGCTAGAAAAAATTCTAAGAAGAGCACAAACCAAGCTACAGGAACTTACTGTAAATGGTAAAGTGTATAAAACTCTTCTTAAAAGAATGGAATTTGATCCTGTAACAGATCGTCCTATTCACGCAGATTTCTATGTGTTGGCTGATACTCACAAAGTTACTCTTCGAGTTCCTGTTCGAATTAAAGGAACAGCTCGTGGTGTTGTAGAAGGTGGTGGGCGAATGTTCCAACCAATGAAATTTGTTAGAATTCGAGTTCTACCTCAGTACATCGTTTCTGAATTTGAAGTTGATATCACTAATCTTAAGATTGGTAATTCTTTCCATGTTGGCGACCTTGAACTCGAAGGCATTATTCCTTTAGACGCTTTAAGTAGAACCATCGCAACTATCCGACCTCCTAAAGGAGCTCTTGTTACCGAATTTGATGAGGAAGAAGAGGCAACAGAAGAAGGTTCTGAAGAAGCAACAGAAGATGGTGAAGGTTCTGCAGAAGGCGAAGAGTCTACTGAAGAATAAATCAGTTATTTAGTGAGGATCTGTAATGTCCATTATTGTAGGATTAGGAAATATTGGACAGGAATATAACGGAACCCGCCATAACATCGGTTTTGATGTAATTGATGAATTAGCAAAAACTCTTTCAATAACATTTGGTTCAGGTAATGGACCATTTGTTGTTGCAGAAGGAAGGCACAAAGGGCGAAAAATTATACTGATCAAACCAACTACTTTTATGAACAGAAGTGGCACGGCAGTAAAAAAAGCTCTTGCAAAATACAATACAGATAAAAAAGATTGCCTTGTGATCTATGATGACTTAAACTTGCCCGTTGGATCTATACGGATGAAAGGACAAGGAAGTGATGGAGGTCATAATGGTATTGCAGATATTAACGAGAAGTTGGGAAGTAAAGAATACCCCCGACTTCGAGTTGGTATTGGAAATGAATTTAAAAGGGGAAAACAAGTAGATTTCGTACTTTCACCTTTTGAGAAGTCTGAACAGACAGAAGTTGAAACTTCTGTCAATAAAGCTCATGATGCTGCTCTTGCATTTGTGAACTTAGGAATTGAAAGAGCAATGAATTTTTTTAATTAAAACCCGGGGTTTTCGGGATAAAACGTAAACTAACACAAGCGGAATTATGAATAACATAATCTATTTTTCACTTGCGGCAGGAGTAATTGCTCTTATTTTCACCGCAATAAAATCTTCTTGGGTAACCAAACAAGAAGTTGGTACCGAGAGAATGGCGCGTATCGCAGAAAGTATTGCAAGTGGTGCAATGGCTTTCTTAAAAGCTGAATATCGTGTACTTGCAATCTTTGTTGCGGTTGTAGCAGTAATTTTAGCAGTAAGCGCTGATGCCGTTACTTCAAGTTGGATGGTTTCTATTTCATTTATTGTTGGAGCTATTTGTTCTGGTTTGGCAGGTTTTATTGGGATGAAAGTTGCTACTAAAGCAAATGTACGAACAACTAACGCCGCTCGTATTAGTTTAGGAAAAGGTCTTGAAGTAGCTTTTGCTGGTGGTTCTGTTATGGGGCTTGGAGTGGTAGGTCTTGGAGTACTAGGTCTTTCCAGTCTGCTATTTATATTCTCAAATGTTTTTGGTATTGAAGGAGCAAGCGCAGTGAATAAAGTTCTTGCTGTAGTTACAGGCTTCTCATTTGGGGCATCTTCTATCGCTCTATTTGCTCGTGTTGGTGGTGGTATCTATACCAAAGCTGCTGATGTTGGAGCTGATCTTGTAGGTAAAGTTGAAGCAGGTATTCCTGAAGATCACCCACTTAACCCTGCTACAATTGCAGATAACGTAGGTGATAACGTAGGTGATGTTGCGGGTATGGGCGCCGATCTTTTCGAATCTTACGTAGGTTCTATCATTGGTACAATGGTTCTTGGAGCTGCTTTTATGACAGCTTCAACTTGGAACGATGATTTTGAGGGACTTTCTGCAGTATTGCTTCCTTTAGCTCTTGCTGGAACAGGAATTTTTACTTCTATACTTGGAACATTCTTAGTTCGTGTAAAAGAAGGTGGCGATCCACAAAAAGCATTGAACTTTGGAGAGTTTGCTTCTGCTATTGTTATGCTAATTGCTTCTTTCTTTATCATCAAATGGATGCTTCCAGCAACTTGGACTTTTGATGGTAAAGAATTCACAAGTCTAGGTGTTTTTTGGGCAACTATTTTTGGATTAGCTTCAGGATTGTTGATTGGTCTTGTTACTGAGCATTACACTGGTACTGGTACTAAACCGGTTCTTTCTATTGTAAAGCAGTCTATCACAGGATCAGCTACAAATATTATTGCAGGTTTAGGAGTTGGTATGATTTCAACAGCTATTCCAATCTTGATTATTGCAACTGCAATTATCGGTGCTTATAGCTTTGCTGGTCTTTACGGAATCGCAATTGCTGCGGTAGGAATGCTTGCAAATACTGGTATTCAACTTGCAGTTGATGCGTACGGACCTGTATCTGATAATGCAGGTGGTATTGCTGAAATGGCTGATCTTCCTCCAGAAGTTCGTGAGCGTACCGATAAATTAGATGCTGTAGGTAACACTACTGCTGCAATCGGTAAAGGTTTTGCTATCGGTTCTGCAGCACTTACCGCTTTAGCGCTTTTCGCGGCTTTCGTAACTGCTTACAACGCTACTCACGAAGTAACATTAGCCGGAATTGATGTTCTTGTTCCTTCTGTAATGGCTGCTCTTTTTGTTGGAGCAATGCTTCCTTTCTTATTCTCTGCACTTTCAATGAATGCCGTTGGTCGTGCTGCAATGGCTATGATTGAAGAAGTTCGTAGGCAGTTCAAAGACATTCCTGAATTGCGTGCTGCTCTAGACGTAATGAACAAAAACGGCGAAAAAGAATACGCTGATTGGACGGATGCAGACAAAGCTATTTTTGATGCTGCTGATGGAAAAGCTGAATACGAGAAATGTGTTGAAATCTCAACAACTGCTTCTATTCGTGAAATGGTTCTTCCTGGTCTTCTAGCTGTAATAGTTCCTGTGTTGTTTGGTTTTGTTCCTGGCTTCATCAGTAACGACCCAACCTTGGGCGCACAAATGCTTGGTGGACTTCTTGCAGGTGTAACTTCTGCGGGTGTATTGATGGCATTGTTCCAAAGTAATGCTGGTGGTGCTTGGGATAACGCTAAGAAAATGATTGAAGAAGGCGTAGAGATTGATGGCGTTCATTACGGTAAAGGTTCTGAGCCTCACAAAGCAGCGGTTGTTGGCGATACTGTTGGTGATCCTTTCAAGGATACATCAGGTCCGTCACTAAATATTCTTCTAAAATTGATGTCTGTTGTAGCACTTGTTATTGCTACTATGATTTAATCAATTTTTTGATTTGAATGTAATCCCGATCCCAAGAAATTGTGGTCGGGATTTTTTTATAATATAACCTTACGGATTTAAAGAAAGATTATGCCTAAAACCGATATTCTAAAACTAATTTTTCATCACGACCAACGTCTTGATGATCTAGCTCCGTCAGAAGAAACTGTAGATGAAAATCCTTTAACTACTTTCACAAATCCAGATCCAACCTACTCTACGCTTTATTTTTCAGGAAGTGATTTAGAAAATGAGAAGTTTGGGATAAATGTGCTTTCAAAATTTGATGACCTCCTAGATGCGATAGAACAGGGCTTCGAAGGTGTACCATTTATCAGCAAAAATGGAAAGCAGGTATCGTTCAAAAAAGCTATCAAAGAGTTAGAGATGAATGAAGCCCTTGTCATAACAAATGATGAAATTGAACCGGATATCATTCATTCCTTTACCAGAAAAATGCTTCGTGATGTTCTAGAAAAAGGATGGATTATCATTTATAAAAGAGAAGCAAAAGACGGTTTCGATATACACCTGTTCAGCAAGAAGAATATTTACACCAATTTCTTTTATTTACTTCAGAATCTTTTACCAGATGCATTTCGGTTTTTCTCGATTAATGGGAAACGACTTTCATCAGAAAAACAGTTTTATTTTGAACAATATTCCTTAGCTAAACCGCCACATGGATTCGAAGAAGTTTTTCCGGAATCAGTACTCTAAAAATTCGGAAAAAAAGGATTCATTTAAAGTATATTAATCTTTATCTTTATTTAGATCATTTTTAAATAAGAGATTTTCATTAAGTGATGCACCCGCTAAATACTAGTAAAGAGGGCGAAGAAGTGATAGTTCGCTGCTTAGATTGTCATTGTGACGATGTTTGTCGTTTGAATGAATTGGGCTGTGTTGAGGGAGCCAATGGACGAATTATCTCCAATCAGAAAAATATCATTTTGCAAGTTGGAGAAGCCAGGCTTGCTATTACAGAAACACTCGCTAAATCTATTCTCGTAAGTCCAATTTAAACTGATGGACACACTCCTTTCGGATATTAATAGAACAAAAAAAGTACAGGTCAAAGAAATCAAAGGCGCTGATACCATACGTCTACTTGAAATGGGAATCACTCCGGGAATTGAGTTAGAAATAGTAAGAAGAGCACCTCTTGGTTTCCCCATTGAAATCAAAGTAAGAGGCTATCTACTTTCTTTAAGAGAGTCTGAAGCTAGAGGTATTGTAATTAAAGGAGACGAATGAGTAAAGACCAGCTAACTATTGCACTTGTTGGAAATCCTAACACCGGAAAATCTACCATTTTTAATGCGTTAACTGGACTTCGGCAAAAAATCGCAAATTATCCTGGGATTACGGTAGAACGAAAAGTTGGAACCACTATTATAGGTGGGGTTCTGCATAAAGTGATTGATTTACCTGGCGCTTACAGTCTCAATTACAAAAAATTGGACGAACGTATTGCTTATGAAGCTTTAATTGGAAGCTACGAGCATGAAGAACTACCAGATTTAGTTCTTGTCGTAGTAGACTCTAGTAATCTCGACCGAAATCTTTATCTAGCAACCCAGATCATGGATTTAAATATTCCAGTGATGTTGGTGTTAAATATGATGGATGTTGCTGAAGATCGAGGAATTTCAATTAATGCTCAGGCAATATCAGAAACGCTCGAAATACCAGTTGTTTCTATATCCGCAAAAAAGAAATCAGACATAGAAATACTAAAAGAAGAAATTCAAAAGTTTGATTTATCAGTTCCAAGACCTCTAAAGTGGGTTCCTACTGAAACGTTACTTGAGGCAATGAATTTGGTTATTGACGAATGGATCAAGCCTCATACAAATATCCCAGAAAAAGCAAGGTACATTGAAGCATTACGATTGATTAGTGAAGGTGAATTTATTGGAGCCTTTTATAAGTTTGAACAAGCTGAAATAGGGAAAAAAGTAATTGCGAAAGCCCGTGGGATGATTGAACTAGAGGGCGGAAATCCTATGGCAGTTGAGGTTTTAAGGCGTTATAACTTCATTGGAGAATGTACATCACAGGCATCAAAACAAACAAAGCAATTTGAAAAAACACTCACCGATAAGATTGATGCCGTTGTAACCCATAAAGTAGCAGGCCCGATTGTTTTTGTGTTAGTTCTGTTGGTGATGTTTCAATCCATATTTTCTTGGGCTACGCCATTTATGGATTTAATTGATCTGTTTTTTGTTGAGGGAGGAACCTGGGTTTCAAATGCATTATCTCCGGGGATGTTAAATGATTTATTGGTTGATGGAGTAATTGCCGGACTTGGTGGGGTAGTCATCTTTCTTCCTCAGATTTTATTCTTATTCTTCTTTATTTACGTGTTAGAAGGAACAGGTTATATGGCACGAGCGGCATTTGTTATGGATGGTTTTATGACGAAAGTTGGCTTACATGGTCGTTCGGTTGTACCGTTGATGTCTGGTTTTGCATGCGCTATTCCAGGAATAATGGCGGCTAGAACTATAGAGAATTGGCGAGATCGTATTATTACAATTATGGTACTTCCATTTATGGCATGTTCTGCTCGACTTCCAGTTTATGCGTTATTAATTGCTGCATTTATTCCTCCAACAACTGTTCTTGGAATATTTACTCTTCAAGGAATTACATTCTTTGGATTGTATATTTTCGGAATTGTAATGGCCATACTGGCTGCTGCGGTTATGAAGAAAATTTTCCCAAGTGGTCAGCAAACTCCATTCATCATGGAACTGCCTAGCTATAAAATGCCAAAATGGTCGGTTGTCTTTCAAAATACAGCAGAGCGTGGTAAAGTTTTTATTACTGAAGCAGGAAAAATTATTGTAGCAATTTCAATCGTGCTTTGGTTTTTAGCTTCATTTCCTAAAGTTGGAAGCGAAGAATTTACAACAGAAGCTGGGAGTGGAGAAACGATAGAATCTTATCAATTAAGACATAGTTTTGCTGGACGATTTGGGCAGATTATAGAACCTACTATAGAACCTTTGGGTTTTGACTGGAAAATAGGGATCGCTCTTTTAACCTCATTTGCAGCAAGAGAAGTAATGGTTGGTACACTTAATACTATTTATAGCATTGAAGAAGGAGATGATGTAAATGAAACCCTGAAAGAAAAGCTCATTAACGATATAAATCCTGAAACTGGAAAACCTGTTTATTCAGTCGCCACTGCTATATCTCTTATGATTTTCTTTGCACTAGCTATGCAATGTATGAGCACCATTGCCATTGTGAAAAGAGAAACCAATTCATGGAAATGGCCTACGGCAATGTTTGCATATATGACCGCATTAGCCTATCTCTGTTCATTTATAGCTTTTCAAATTGGGAGTATGTAAATGGAACTCGATTTTCAAACTGGAGTAGCTTTTGGGATGTTAGCGATTGTAGTTGTATATCTTTCGAACCGATTTATTATCAAACCTCTTCAAAAGAAACAGTCGGATCATGATTGTGGCCCAGATTGTACGTGCAAATAATAAATTGAAAGTTGATAGTTGAGTGAATGATTCTATCAACTTTCACTAACATGGTATATAAGCA
This sequence comes from uncultured Balneolaceae bacterium, assembly GCA_963974345.1. Taxonomy (GTDB): domain Bacteria; phylum Bacteroidota; class Rhodothermia; order Balneolales; family Balneolaceae; genus RHLJ01. The sequence goes on from CAXBBW010000007.1 coordinate 143,248, forward strand.
CAGATTCAATTACTCTTTAATTCCAGGAACTCCTTCTGGTTCCCAAGTTTGCCACCAAAATGTTCCCAGCTCTTTTTTCATTGGGAAGATTTCATTTAGTGTATCACCTTCATAAAGCCTTCCATTTTTCATGACATGAGAAATAGAAGTAGTATTTTTAATACTTTGAAGAGGATTTTTATCCAAAATTACTAAGTCCGCTAGTTTACCAGCTTCAATTGAACCAAGATCAGTTTCCAATCCAATGCCTTCAGCTCCAATAATGGTAGCTACTTTCAATGCGTCATGTTCACTAAGTCCACCAGCTTGTAAAGCCCATAATTCCCAATGGTAGCCTAAACCTTGAAGTTGTCCATGACTTCCAACTCCTGCGCGCCCACCTGCTTCAATTAAATCCTTTACAAATAAAGAAAGTTCTTCAAATACATGTTCTTCCTCCATAAACCATCCCGCATTTCTCCGTCTAGTTCTGCTATCTAGATTATGGTGAGGCATAAATCGCAAAAGCTTTTCATTATCATGGGGCCGTTCAGTTGAGTAGAAATAATTTTCAGCCCAAGGACCGCCATAAGCAACCAATAATGTTGGTGTGTACACAGTTCGAGAAAATGCTACAAGATCGATAGCATCCTTATAGAGTGGGAAGATTGGGAAAGAATGTTCGTGCCCTGGATAGCCATCAATTACTTGCGTAAGATTCTCTTTGAAATCAAGTCCCCCTTCTGTAGTAGGCATTAACTGTTGTTCTAGTGCTGCTTGGATAATCCATTGACGTTGTTCTCGGTTACCTGCACCATACATTTTTATCGTCTTAGTATTATAGTATGTGCTATATCTTTTTAATACTTCTCGGGCATGTTCTAGGTCTTTAATAGCTTCTCCACTGAAAACTCCAGGACCTGTAGAATACACCCTTGGACCGATGAGCTTACCAGCATCTACTAAATCGCCATAAGTAAGAACATCGGTAGTAGCTGTTTGTGGATCTCTGGTAGTGATTACTCCAAAAGCTAAGTTTGTTAAATACGGCCAAAACTCTCCACGATGTAAATTTACGGGATGCCTGAAATGGGAGTGAGTGTCAACAAATCCTGGAATAATTGTTTTACCACTTACATCAATAGTTTCTGCACCAGATGGGAGTTCAACAGTTCCTTGTGCTCCTACAGCTTTAATTCGATTATTTTCTACAACTAAATCTGCATTTCGAATTATTTCATCGCCTTTCATTGTAATTACAGTAGCGCCTCTAAGAACAAGCACTCCGCTTGGAGTATCTCTATTTGCCATCACGCTAATCTGGAATTCAAGTGGTTTATAACCTAAATCTGTCTTTGGCTTAGCTTTTTCATCAGTAGCTGTAGAATCTGATTTAGACTCTTCACTCATCTTTTTTGCTATCTCTAAACTATCTTTATAAGCTTTTTCATCTTTGAGATCATAGACTACATGAGCATTACCAATAGACCAATGAATTTTGTTTGCATCAGAACTCCAAGCAGGGAATTGGCCGCCAATTTCAGTTAGTTGAGATGATGGAAAACTACTACTTGATCCCCCAACAGAAATAGAAGGAGCTTCTCCACCAACCATTGGTACGGTTACAACAAATAGATGATTACCAACTTGAGCGAGCGCTTGATCACCTTGAGGAGCCATTTTGATCAATGAAGCACGTGGTCGATTAGTTGAACCTGGTGCAGAACTTCCACGAACTTCTAAATGAAATTTCTCATCAGTTCCATCCCATCTTATTGAACTTAGTCCTTGAAAACCTGAAAGGAAAATACGGTCATTTCCTTGCACAAAATGAGGGTTTGAGCGCCCATTTGTATAGGTAATAAAATTATTTGGTCCACCATCTGAATCAATCCAAACAAGATCACTAGTTCCTCTAAATGCAGTTCTTTGTAGAGCATTTCTAAAGTCCTCTGGTTGACCTTTTATAAGTATAATTCGACTTCCATCATTAGACCAAGCGGGATCTTGAAATACACCTTGGTCTTTATTCAATTGGGTAAGATTTCTTCCATTAGGTCTTATTTTGTAGAGTTTACCACCTTCAGGTGTCCATGTAACAAAGGTAATCCATTTCCCATCAGGTGACCAAACTGGCTGAGCTTGAGTTTCATCTAAAGAAGTAATTTTTTTAGGTTCGCCATCAGGCAGAGATACGGTATATATTTCGTTTAAAGCGGTAAAAGCCAACATTTTTCCATCAGGAGATGGGACCGCATCTCGAATTTGAGTTACTTGAAATTGTTCAGTGTCTTCAATTGGATAATCAAAATCGAGTTCAGGCCCCATTTCGATACTAGAGTTTACTGTAAAGGGAATTTCTTGAGCGTCACTTCCATCAATAGGAATTTTCCAAAACTTTCCTCCATAAGAAGTAACTACAAACTTACTATCTGGAGTGAAAGACATTCCTGGTAAGACATCTCTTGAAGCTCTGGACTCCTGATCATCATGCTGCACTGGGTAAGCTAACCAACGTTCATCTCCGGTTTTAAGGTCTCTGAGAACGAGCCCAGTATGTTCATCTAATCTAGTAGCATAAACTAGCCATTTTCCATCGTTTGAAAGAGTAGGACGAAAAGTCGAACCATACCGAGAACCTTGAGTAGTCATATCTCCAGTTTCACGATCATAAGTGGCTATTTGATACTGAGGAAGTGCTGCATTATAATTCCAAGAACCTGTTCTTCTCGAAAACCAGATATATCGGTCATTATCTCCAAAGGCACCTTCCACCATCCGAAGGTTATTAGGTTCATCTACCAATGCTGTACCTGAGCCACCATCAACATGGTACATCCAAATTTTGTGGTTTCCTGTAGCCTGCTTAGATGCGATTATATATTTTCCATCTGGCACCCATTCAGGGGACTGGAACTCACTAGTATTTCCTTTTGAAATTTGTTTCTTTTCTTTGGTTTCTATCTCAATAGTCCAAATATTTTCTCCACCAGATTCATCCGAAATAAAAACAACTTTACTTCCATCAGGATTAAAGCGAGGTTGGCTGTCGAACTGCATTCCCTCAGTAAGTTGGGTTGCATCCCCACCTGAAATTGGAATCGTATAAAGATCACCTAAAAAATCGAAAACTATCGTTTTCCCATCCGGGCTTACATCTAGTGAAATCCAAGATCCTTCGCTTAAATTGAATTTAAAAGTACGACCAGACTCTAGAGGTAGTCCTTCTTTTTTCTTTTTTTGAATTTCAGTTTCAGACGAATCTGTTTTAACTGGATCATCTTGAGCAAATGCAGAAAGTGAAAGTATACAAGTTAAAATTAGTCCAAAAATGGATGTAAAAATACTTTGAGTAATATTTTTTGAAGACATGGTATTGTAGTTATTCGGGTTTTATTAGAAGCTAAAGAAAATCACTTGATGCCCAAATTGTTTTACAACTAAAAACATAGCTTTATTAATATACTGGGCTAATCTTTCAAAAAAGTTAAATAGGTAAATGGTATCTTTGAGAAAATTTATGAAATGACTTATCTCGAAAAATTACATAAAGCGGTTTCCGACTCTCAATCAACACTTTGTGTAGGATTAGACCCTAATCTTAATTTGCTCCCTCAAGAAGTAAAAGAAAGGTTCGATACCCCTGAAGAGCAAGCCGCCTTTTTTTGTAAAATGGTGATAGACTACACCTATGATTCTTGTGCAGCATATAAACCCAATCTTGCGTTTTTTGAATCGCTTGGAGCTGTAGGTTTAGCTGTTTTTCAAGAGGTAATAAATCATATTCCAAAAGATAGAATTATCATAGCTGATGCTAAACGCGGTGATATCAGCTCTACAGCGGAGCATTATAAGAAAGCTTTTTTTGATAGGTTTGATGTAGATGCCATCACTTTAAACCCGCTAATGGGTTTCGAAACCTTGAATGCTTTCGCAGATGATGATAGTAAAGGCATTTATGTGCTCACTTTGACTTCTAATATTGGTGCATCTGATTTTCTGAAAAAACCGTTTGAAGGCTTTGGGAGTATGGCAGAATATATTGCTCATGAATTGTTCGAACGATCTGTTAAAGTTGAAACACATTTGGGAATGGTAATTGGAGCTACACAAGCCGAAGAGGCAAAAATGGTAATCAAACATCATGGGAGTGGTAGTTTGTTAATACCAGGAATAGGAGCTCAAGGAGGTTCTATTGATGATTTGGCAGAGGCTTTAGCGGAACACGACGGAATTCCATTGATCAATTCAAGTAGAGGGATTATTTATGCAGGATCTGATCAAGTCAATTGGGTTGAGTCTGTCGCAGAAAGTGCAAAATCAATGAAAGAACAAATTTCAAAGATTACGGATCAATATGTCTAATTTGCCAGAAGTGATCGTATATACCGATGGTGCTTGTTCCGGAAATCCAGGTCCTGGGGGATGGGGAGCAATTTTAATTTATAAAGGCAAAGAGAAAGAGCTGTCAGGTGGTGAAGCACATACCACCAACAATCGTATGGAAATGATGGCAGTTATCGAGGCCTTAAAGGCGATGAAGAAACCATGTCATGTGAAAATTCATAGTGATAGCGCTCTTATCATAAACGCAATGACAAAAGGTTGGATTGAAAATTGGCAGAAAAAAGGCTGGCGTAAAGCAGATAAAAAACCTGTGGAGAATAAAGACCTTTGGGAAGCGATGCTCTCAGCAATGAATAGTCATGAAGTGAGCTGGATCAAAGTTAAGGGCCACTCTGGGCTTGAACTAAACGAACGAGTTGATCAACTTGCAGTGGCTGAGAGTAAGAAATTCTAGAAATTCTTTAGTTTCGTAAGTTGCAAGGAAATTGACCTCCCCTTATTTATAAATAACTAAAAAATTTTGATAAAGAGCCCTCCCATTTATTAAGGAGGGGATAGAGGGGAGGTAGTCCGTTAAAAAAAAGTTTTCGGCTAATCAGCCATATGAGGGAAGTTTTCTAGTAACATTCCATCTTTCATTTGTATAACTCTATTACCAAAGGAAGCCATTTTCTCTGAATGAGTAACTTGTACAATGGTAACTCCTTCTTCATTAAGCTTCTGAAATAACTCCATGATTTCAGTTGCTTGATCGGAATGTAGGTTTCCTGTTGGCTCATCAGCTAGAATAAGCTTAGGACTTCCAATTAAAGCACGTGCAACTCCTACGAGTTGTTGCTGACCACCGGAAAGTTGATGTGGAAATAAATCCTTTTTTGCCACCATATTAAATCGATCAAGAATTTCTGCTACCATTCCTTTTCGTTCAGCACCTTTAACTTTTCTGTATAGTAGTGGCATTTCTATATTTTCGTATACAGTCAGCTCATCAATTAAATGATAGGCTTGAAAAACAAAACCAATATGTGATTTATGGTATTGAGATTTCTGTTTTTCTGAAAGGTTGTGGACGGGTTCATCAAAGAAGTGGTATTCACCACTGTTTGCATCATCAAGAAAACCAAGAATGTTTAAGAGCGTAGATTTACCTGCTCCACTAGGCCCCATAATAGAAGCAAATTCACCTTGCTTTAATTCAAGGTTAATATCTTTTAGGATAAAAGTTCTCTGGAACTTTTTGTCCAGATATTTGTCGATGTTTTTAAGCTTAATCATGTAATTTCCTATTCACTTCTAAGATTTTTTACTGGATCTTGAATTGCGGCTTTAATGGATTGATAAGTAACAGTCAAAAGTGCAACCGAAAGAGCAATTACCCCTGATAGTATAAAAATCCACAGACTTATTTCAATTCGATATGCAAAATCTTTTAACCAGTTGTTCATTAAATACCATACTAAAGGTGATGCAATTATTAAAGCAATTAATACGAGTTTGGCAAATCCCGAAGAGAGCATTACGGTAATTTCGGAAGTTGTTGCACCCAATATTTTACGAACCCCAATTTCTTTTTGTCTCTGAACAGAAACTACACCTGCTAATCCGAAAAGACCCATACATGCAACTAAAATAGCCAGGAATGAACTATAACTAACAATTCTGCTCCATCTATCTTGTTCTGCATACAGACTATTCATGTCATCATCCAGGAAACTGTACTCGAATGGTACTTCATTAGTAACGCTTGTCCATGTAGTTTTTAATTCAGCAATAGTTTCCTGCATTCGATCCGGGCGAATTCTTACCATCAGATTTAAAATAGGATCACCGGGATTCATATAGATTAATACTGGAGCGATCTCATTTTCCAGAGATTGGTAGTTAAAATCTTCAACTACACCAATAATTATCGGATCGACCATCCATCCCCAATCAATTGGGAAAGACTGCCCTACTGCTGATACATCAAGATTATGGTTGTTGAGAAAGGTTTGGTTTACAATAATGCTTTGTGTTGAATCTGAAGCAATTCTGGGATCAAAACTTCGACCAGAAATAAGATTCATTTCCATGGTCTCTATATAATTTGGTGCTACTCTAAAAACAGCTGCCTGATAAACTTCATCATTGTATCGATATCCACGTCTCCAAAGCCCGCTAGCAAATGAGACGTTTGCACCTGATACACTACTTACATTCGGGTTACTGTTAAATTCATTTTGATAAATTTCCATTATACGTTGTCCATCAAGTCCATTAGTTGGGATAACAACCATTTGCTCTCCCGAAAATCCAAGGTTTTTTTCTTGCATGAACTTCAACTGTTCATACATTATAAAAGTAGAGGCAATTAGAAAAATAGTAAGACTGAATTGAGTAATCACTAATCCTTTTGTAAAGCTATTCGAACTCTTCAAATTTATCTTTTGCTTCAGAGATGCAATTGGTTTGAAGTTTGCCAGCACCAGAGCAGGATAGCTTCCAGCTACAAGGCTGGTAAAAATAAATACTACAATCAAACCTGTTACTACGGTTCCATTCGAAAACATATTCAGCATTTGAAGATCTTTACCTGAGAGTTCATTAAATAGGGGTAAAGAAAACTCAGCTAATACAAACCCAACAAGAAAAGCCAGGAAAGTGATAATGAATGCTTCTCCCCAAAACTGAAACATTAACTGTGACCGTTGAGCTCCTACCACTTTACGAAGTCCTACTTCTTTAATTCGTTTAGAGGACCGACCAATAGCAAGAATCATAAAATTAAAACAGGCAATCAAAAGCACTGCCATTGCTATACCCGAGAGTATAAAAGCGTATTTTGGATCACTTGGAGATATAAAAGAGCCAGGAATATTGGGGTTTAAATGTATATTAAGCAAAGGTTGAAATTGATAGAGGATCGGGACTTCCCCAGCGTCAATTCTTCCTTCCTCCCGCATTTGGTTAAACATTCCGGATTGATATTTTTCCATGAAATCAGGAAGTTTCGCTTGAAGATTTTCTATATCAGTGCCATCAATAAGTTTGACAAATGTTACCGTCATAGAAGCATCCCAGCTTTCTGTCCTAGACGCATATCGTTCATAGTTATTAAATATCGTTTGAACTGGAAATAACATGTTGAACTGTATTGACGAGCTTTGGGGTATATCTTTTAATACAGCACTAACCTCAAAAGTTTGAAACTCATCATTTATCCTTATGGAGAGCGTTTTTCCGAGGGCGTTTGAGTCATCGAAGAATTTCACTGCCATTTCTTTCGTAATTACAATAGAAGAAGGATTACTCAAAGCAGATGATGGATCTCCATAAAGCATTGGGAAAGTGAAAATTTTCAATGCTGAAGGATCACCATAAGCAAATCCAGATTGTTGAACCAGCTCACCATCTTTACGAATTATAAGGCTGCCAAAAGGAGCGAGTCGGGCAAATTCCTCTACTTCAGGAAAATCATCCTTCATCGCTTGTCCAGTAGGAAGTGGGGTAGCTAATTCCAAATCAATCGGAGAACTTAAGGATGTAGGTTGTCGGTAAATCCGAAAAATATCCTCTTTATTTTCATGAAAATGATCATATCGAAGTTCATCGAAAACAAAGAGAATAACCAAAACGGAAAAGGCCATTCCAATCGCTAGTCCAAATACATTGATGAAACTATATAGTTTTTGTTTTGAAAGATTGCGAAACGCAATTTTGATATAATTTTTAAGCATGATTTATTCGCTTTTTAAACTTTGAACTGGATTTAGTAATGCGGCTTTAATTGCTTGATAGCAAACCGCCAGCAAGGCAACAAACAGCGTTATTCCAAAAGTGAAAATGAAGACTTCTAACCCAATAGAAGTTTGGTAGGCAAACTGATTTAGCCAGCTTGAAACCCAATAGTAAGACACCGGGATTCCAACAATAAAACCAAAGAATACCAGCGCCAGATATTCTTTGGACAGTAAGCCAACAATTCCCTGAACACTGGACCCCAAAACCTTCCGAATTCCAATTTCTTTGGTACGTTGTTGTGCCGAGAATGCCACTAAACCAAATAATCCAAAACAGGCAATTAAAATGGCTACTGCTGTTAGATATCCAAGAAGGGTTCCGGATCGTTCTTCAACTTCATGAAGTCTGCCATAACTTTCGTTAAAGAATGAGGCTGTAAGCGGATGAACCGGATCGAATTTAGCCCAAACATCTTCCAAACCTGCCAATACTTCGTTTGTTTGATCGGTATCAATTTTAACTGAAATTCTTGAAAACCATCCGTTAGGTGGAATAAAAAGTAGGATTGGTGAAATTTCTTCCTTCATCGAACGGAAATGAAAATCTTCAAGTACTCCAATTACCGGTTTATCCTGCATAGCTAATATTTCAATAGGGATAGTAATCGTTTTACCAAGTGGGTTATCAGTCCACCCAAGCTTACGTACTGCTTCCTGATTCAAAAGATATCCACCTTGTTGATCTGTGGTATATTCAGTTGAAAAGTCTCTTCCTTCAATAATATTCATCCCAAAGGTGTCCACAAAATCATGGTCGACAGCAAGGAAACGAATGGTTGGTTCGTCATCTTCGCTTACTCCTTCAGCTGAAAAAGGGAGTCCCCAGTCACTACCTCCGGGCATATTCCCTGAAAATGAAACTTCAGTTACCCCTGGTACCTGCAGGAACTCAGCTTTGATTGTTTCAAATTGAGGATTAATAGAAAAGTCACGGATTGGAATAGCCAGAATTTGCTCTTTATCAAAACCGAGATCTTTGTTTTGCATAAAAGTGAATTGCTTTTGCATAACCAGGGTAGAACATATCAAAGCGACAGATGCAGTAAATTGAAAGACAACCAGACCTTTTCTTAGTAAAACATTTCCCTGAATTTTTTGAACCCCCTTTAGAATGGAAGATGGTTTTGGAGAGGAAAGCACAAAAGCGGGATAGATACCAGACAGAAATCCGATCAATAAGGTGATTAGCATTATTGCACCTACTATTACCGGATTTAGTAATAATGAGTTATCAAACGGGCTGCTCGAGAGTTGTGAGAAAGAGGGAAGAACGAGATCGGTAATAATTAAGGCAAGTATAAGAGCGAGACATGTTATCAATAAGGACTCCCCGAGAAATTGTCGGATTAAAGCTCCCCGTTGTGCTCCTATTGTTTTTCGTATCCCAACTTCCTTAAGCCTTGTTGAAGCTCTCGCAGTCATAAGGTTTATAAAATTGATGCAAGCTAAAAGCAGGATAAAGAAACCAACAATGCCATATGCATACAGAGAAGAAGGGTCTGAATTAAGCTCTAATTCTCTCCAAAGGTTTGAACTCAGATGTATAGAAGTAAGAGGTTGTAAAGTAGCTTTACTTTCGGGGGTGAAGAAATCCCCTAGATTCAGTTTCAGAATATCCTGCATCTGGGTTTCTACGCTTTCAATAGAAGCACTTTCTCTAAGTTGCACATAAGTATAAAACTGATTCCAAACTATCCAGTCATCGATATCAGGATGAGTGTAAGTAGTAAGAGAAACCAAATAGTCAAAAGTAAAATGACTATTTGAAGGGATTTCTTTCAGAATACCTGTAACGGTATATTCAGTTTCTTCACTTATAATCAGAGTCTTTCCAATCGGATTTTTATTACCAAAAAACCTCGTGGCGAATTCCTCATTAATTACAATTGAATTTGGTTGATCCAGAGCCGTGGTCGCATCACCCGCAATTAAAGGAAAACTGAACATCTCCAGCACTGATGAATCGGCAAAGAAACCATTACCCTCAAAAAAACGGTTACTATCATATCGCATTAAAATAGCGCCATGAGATACGAATCGGGTTACGGCTTCAACCTCAGGAATCTCTGTTAAAGCAGCCTCACCCCAGGGAGCAGTAACTTTGGCTATTCCTTCATAGTTATCATCTCTACCTCCCGTAGCAACAAGGCGATAAAGATCATCTTTATTCTCATGATACTGATCGAAACTGAGCTCATAGCTGATATACAATCCAATCAGAATAAAACAAGCTAGCCCGGCTGCAAGTCCGATTATATTAATAGAAGAATACACTTTGTGCTTCTTCAGGTTTCTGAAGGCGATCTTGATATAATTCTTTAGCATAATGAGTTCTCTAAAGTTTACTTATTTAATTGTAGCAATTGGACCTTGCCATAGCACTTGTTCTATTTTCCAAACGCCATCCTTTTTAGATAAAAGAGCATAATCTACACCCCACCAAGCTGTAATTTTTATAGCTGCTATATGTGCTTGAACATCGAGTAGCTCTACTTTTTTTGGTGCGGCAGAGCTAACAAAGCGTTCGTTTTTCAGCACATTCTTAGAGTAGTCGATTGCTTGCTGATAGGTCATTCGATCGCCCCCAAATTCCCCACTATTACCTTTATAGTAACCAAATTTGTATAAGTCTGAACTGATACCATTTTTTAGTTTAAGAGTATCACCTTCGTAAAATCCTTCTAAATAATTAAGTCCAGCTCTTTCAACTAACTCATTATCGGTAGTTTGAGCTTTTATAAAAGTAGTGCTGATAAATAATACTGTAACTAGGAGGAATAAATTTTTCATAAAAATGTGATTAGATTATTTGTTAATGGGGAGGATGATTATTCCCCTTTTAAACTATCAACGGGATTTATAGTACTTGCTTTAAAAGATTGATACCCAACTGCAATCCATGCTATAAGCAAGCTCATAGAGCCTGAAATTATAAAAGCCCAGATACTTATTTCCGTTTGAAAAGCGAAGTCTTTCAACCATAAACTCATGGTGTACCACGTGAGTGGAACAGCTAAAACAAATGATAGAAGAAGTAGTTTGGTAAACTCTTTATTTATAAGAATCACAATTCCTTTTGACGAAGCACCAAGAACTTTTCGAACACCGATTTCTTTTGTTTTGCGAACTACTAGGAGGGAGGCTAATCCAAATAATCCTAAGCAGGCAATAATAATTGCAAAAGTAGATCCGAAAGTTACAATCTTACTTAAGCGCTCTTCTTGTCTATATTGACTATCCACAACTTGATCAAGAAAGGTGATGTTAAAAGGCTCACCAGGACTTATGTTATCCCAAGCAGATTCTAAAGATGATAATGTGGAAGGTATATTTTCAGCACTGATTTTAATAGAAATACTGGGCGAAGACGACGAAATATCGATGTTATCTATACCAGAAAGAATAATACGTGGATCAATAACCATAGCCAAAGGCTCTACCTTATTATGCAAAGATTGGTAATTGAAGTTTTCTACTACTCCGATTATTTCATGATTCCAAAAATCGGGATTAGGAAGTTGGGCATTTAGTGGGTCTGACCACCCATGTTCATCTGCAAAAGCTTGGTTTATGATTATGCCTTGATTCGCATCTGTTGTAATTTCCTCCGAAAAACTCCGTCCAGCTACAAACTTGAGTCCCATAAATTCTGGATAGGTTTCGTCAACAAGATTTGCATTAAAAGCATGAAGTTTGTCATTAGTATCTCGGTAATCGGCAGAAAACCAGCGTTGATGAGTAGGGGTATAAAGTGAAAAGGAAATACTTTCTATTTCTGGAAGAGAAGATAGTTGTGATTGAAGGAGTCCAGTTTTATTCGAAGTTCTTTCCATCAATCCCAAAAAACCAGTTTCTCGATCTGGATTATCATCAATATTAAGAACGATTATATGCTCTTTCTGATAGCCTAAATCTTTTGAACGCATATAATCCAATTGATCGGAAATAATTAGCGTACTACCAATCAAAAAGATAGATAGTGTAAACTGAAATACCACCATTCCAGTTCTGAAAAAACTTTTTTCTCCCTTCAAATTAACTTTACCCTTCAAAACTTCAATAGGTTTAAAACTGGATAGAATTACTGCGGGGTAAATCCCAGCAACCAAGCTGATAAAAGAAGCCAACCCAACAAAAAGGATAACGGTTCTTCCCGAAAAACTAAGCGATAATGAAGTTCCTGCAAGCTGATTAAAATAAGGGAGAAATAGCTCTGAAATCAGTAATCCAAAAGACAAAGCAATGATGGTCATTAGCAAAGCCTCGCCCCAGAATTGATACAGTAAATTAGCACGGTCAGCACCAATCGTCTTTCGAATTCCAACTTCTTTAGCTCTGCTAGTAGAGCGACTTATGGAAAGCGTCATAAAGTTCACACATGCAATCAATAGAACAAGAATTGCAATTCCGGCAAGGATGTATAAATAAGTAGGATCGGTAACAGCGGCAATTCCTACTGGTACACTAGGATTTAGACGAATATCAGTAATAGATTGAAGGTCAACCGTATAATTACTTCTATTCCATTCTTCTTCGCCAAACATTTCCTGCATCATCGAGATTAATTTCCCTTTAGTTGATGCGAGATCATTTCCTTCACTTAATTGAACATAGGTTTCAGCAATCACAGAAAACCAACCTGTATACGCTCCTTCTCGAAAAAGCTTTCTACCATTTTCAAAAGGGATTAATAGTTCATATTCAATACTAGAATTTGTAGGATAGTTTTCAATAATTCCAGAAACGGTGAATGGTTCCAATTGATCATTCATTGTAATAAGCAACGTCTTTCCAATTACATCTGAACTACCAAAAAAGCGTTCGGCCGAAGCAGGTGTAAGGACTACATTCGAAGTTTGAGCAAAAACGGATTCAGAGCTTCCTTTTAAAAGCTTAAAATCGAACATGGTGAAAAACTCGGGATCAACAAGCTGGATTGGCTCTGAAAAGCCTTCCGAAGTCTCTTCCACTTTAACTAAATCGTTATAAACATATCTTCGGGCAATACTTTCTGCTTCAGGAATATTTTCATCTATTGTATCTTTAAGGCGAAGAGGGGTAACCGTATTCCAGTAAATGCTCCCATCACCATAATCTTCATGTACCCAAGCTCTATAAATACTATCTGAGTTTTCATGGAATTTGTCATAACTAAACTCATTGGTTAGATATAACAAAATCATAAAACAGCAGGCTACACCGATTGATAATCCAAAAATATTGATACCGGAATAGGTTTTATTCTTGAATAGATTTCTAAACGCAATTTTTATATAATTTTTAAGCATTTGTACAGATTATTCAGTTCTAAGTTGAGAGATTGGATTTTGTAAAGCTGTTCTAAAAGCAATTATACAAATAGGTATAAATGAAATAAGCACGGTACTGATTCCAGCAAGTATGAGCAGGGTAAAGCTAAAATGCACTTGATAAGAAAAATTCTGTAACCATTGTATTGATACTAAATAAGACAATGGAGCGCCTACAAAAATAGATATTAAAATAAGCTTGATAAAAAAGGATGATTGAATAGACACCAAGTCTCTTAGCGAAGCTCCCAATACTTTTCTAATTCCAAACTCTTTGGTACGCATTTCAGCATAAAAAGCTGTTAGTCCAACAAGTCCAACAACCGAAAGTAGTATTGTGATCCAAGAACCTATTAGAAACAGTTTTTTGTAGATAGTATCAATTTTATAGTAGGTGTTTATCAAGGAATCAAGAAATTCATATTCAAGACCAGCTTCTTCATCTAGTTCAATAAATTGTCCTACTATTGTTTCAATTTCAGCAAGAGTTTCAGGAATTTTGTCTCCAGTTAATCGAATTGCAAAATCATCTATTCCAACAAAGGGATTATTGATGTAGCCAATAATCAAAGGTTCAATATTTTCATGAAGAGACCTATAATGGAAATCTTTGAGAACCCCAACAACGGTTACTTCTAATTGCTCATCGTTTCCCAATACTAATGTTTGATTGATAGGTGAGCTAGTTCCGAAAAATTCTAAAGCTGCAGATTCATTAATCAATATCGAATTTGCATTTAGAGATTCCCCCCCATCTTCAAGAAAATTTCTTCCTTGAACTATTTCTATTTCCATTAAAGGAATCACATCTTCGTCAAATCCATAAAAAGTAGTTGGGATATTCTCCTCTGAACTATGTTGTGTATTTACTTCTACTAAATCGGGTTCACGATATCCACTTATCATTCTTGTTAACCCTGCAATGCCTACAACATGATCATTTTTTGAGATTTCATTTTTTAGGTCTGGAATAAAATTGCGAAGACGACCGTCATTTATCTCCATCACAACAACGTGTTCTTTTTCAAACCCAAGCTCTTTATCAAAAATAAAACCTAACTGCTTACCCGCGATTAGTGTAACAACAATAATTATATAGGTTAAAGAAAACTGACTGATAACTAAACTTTTACGGAAAAAAGAACTCTGTACTGAGCCTGATGTATTTTGCTTTACTGTATTTGAGAGTTCAGTTTTAGTTAGTACAAATGCAGGATAAAAACCTGAAACTAATCCAATTAGTAAGATCGAAGGAAGTGCAAAAAAACCTACTCGAACTAAATCATTTAAAGAGAGGGCTAGTTCGAAGCCCGTAATGGACTCGAAATAAGGGATCATTATTTGAAGCAATCCAATTGATGGAAACAAAGACAATAATGCCATCATCAATGACTGGGTAAGGAATAGAATAATCAATTGTATTCGTTGGGCTCCAAATACACTTCTTAATCCAATTTCTGCGGTACGTTTAATAGATCGTGCAGAGGATAAATTCATGTAATTTATACAAGCGATTAATAAGATTAGAATGGCTATTGCAGCAAAGATGTACACATACTGAATACTTCCAGGGGTACCATTTACTTCATCAATACCAGAACTAATATTAGAAGAGCTAAAGTGAAGATCAGTAATTGGTTGCAAACTGAAGATTCTTTCAATTTCCGAGTTTGAATAATAATTGTCGGTTAAAGTTTTAATGTGAAAGGCTATACGTTCTGGATCAACTCCTTCATTTAATTTGAGATAATTGTGGGCTACACTGCCATTCCAACTTGTATAATAAGTTCGAAACCAATCTGGACCACCGAAATTTTCCAGATATTGATCAACATTTGCATTCATAACGGCACTAAATCGGAAACTTGAATTTTCTGGAATCTTATCAAGCACAGCGGTAACATTGAACAAACCATAGGACTCAATATTTATGGTTTTTCCTACTGGATTTATATTGCCAAAAAAGCGTAATGCTGTTTGTTTGGTAAGTACAATACTCATCTGATTTTCGAGTGGGTTATTAGTATTACCAGTTAATATTTTTAAATCAAAAATCTTAAGGAATGAGGCATCAGAAGCAACCATATCATCCAATCTTCCACGATAAGTATCTGTTTCAATAAGTTGCTGAGGGATATCATATACTTTTGAAACGAACTCAATCCCGTCAATTTCATTTGTAACTACATCAGAAAAGGGAAGAGGTAATTGTGCGGTTTCATTTTCAACATTATCATTATTTGATGTTAAAATAGTACGGTAAATACGGTCTGAATTAGAATAAGAAGTATCGTAGTTAAACTCATGGTTTAGAAAAACGATTAATAGACCAAAGAATGAGAACCCAATACTTAACCCGATAAAGCTGATGACCGAGTAATACTTATCTTTTACAATATTTCGATAAGCAATTTTAAAGTAGTTTTTGAACATAGGATTGAGCAATTAGCTTATAATTGGCACTATTACATTACCAATCCAACAATCGTACCAAAGTAAATAGATGTTCTTTTAAAGCCTGAAATAAGCTTTTTTAATATAAATTTTGTTCGTTTTTATACAGTGGGTGTACGTAAACGGACATAGACTTTATTTCATTTTTTTGTGAAGGGCATTAAGCCCTTCACAAAAAAGAAGTAGTTGTTAATCGCTCTTTAAACTTTTAACTGGGTTCATTAAAGCGGCTTTAATAGATTGCCAGCTTACTGTTAACCAAGCGATAACAATAGCACCGATACCTGCAAGCGCAAATATCCACCATTCAATACCTGTGCTGTAGGCATAATCTTGCATCCATTGCTCCATCAAATACCATGAGATTGGGATTGAAATAGCAATAGAAATAAGTACTAGCTTGGTGAAATCTCCTGAGAGTAATAGAACTAAACTTCGAACAGTGGCTCCCAGTACTTTTCTAACTCCAATTTCCTTAGCTCTTTGTTCAGCCGTAAATGCAGAAAGACCAAATAAACCAAGACATGAAATAAAAATGGCTATAATGGAAAAGTACTTTGCCAGAGACCCAATACGCATTTCGCCACGATAAAGGCTGGCGTATTGTTCATCCATAAACTCATAATCAAAGGGGTATTTTGAGTTGAAAGATTTATATAAATCTTCCATTTCTGCAAGCGTATTGGAAATATTAGCCGATTCAATACGTACGAACGCTCTCCATCCAAAATCGGGTTCAAGTCGAAAGAATAGAGGGTTTACTTCTGATCTGAAACTTTGGAAGTGGAAGTCCTTAGCTACGCCAATAATCTCTCGTTCTTCGTCCCAAAGTGTAATCACTTTTCCTATTGGATCTTCAATTCCCATAACTTGAATGGCAGTTTCATTAAAGATAATTTTTGAGGAATCGACTCCATAATCCTCGGAGAAAGTTCGACCTTCAATAATTTCTATATCCATAGTTTCATGAAGTCCATAATCCATAGATATATTCTCAAATAAGATTCTGGTTTCTGGTTCTTTTCCAGGCCAATCTAAACCAGAAGTATTATTATTTTGATTTAAAAATGTATGAGAGGTTCTGGAAACACTAACTACGCCAGGGATATTTTCGAGTTGAGCCCTAAATGTTGGCCATTGTTCTCCAACTTGATCATCGGTTGAAAAATAGACTAAGTTCTCTTTTGAGTATCCAAGGTTTTTACTTTGAGTGAACTGAATTTGCCGATATATAATTAAGGTGGAAACTATCAAAATTATAGAAAGACTGAACTGGAATACGACCAATCCTTTTCTAGCAAAAGCCTCTTTTCCAGATGTTTTTAAAGAACCTTTAAGCGTTTTAACGGCGTCCATCCCAGATAAATAAAATGCTGGATAACTACCAGAAACTAAACCTGTAATTATAACGGTACCAATAAATAGTGAGAGAAGAAAAGGATTGCTGTACTCAATAGAGATAGTTTTATCCGTTAAATTATTAAAAACTGGAAGGCAAAGCTCAACTAATAAAACAGAGACAAATAAAGAGAAAAAGCTGATAATCATTGACTCGCCTATGAATTGTCCAATCAAAGAGCTCTTTGTAGCTCCAATTGATTTTCTGATCCCCACTTCTTTTGATCTTTTAGCTGCTTTTGCAGTACTCAAATTCATAAAATTAATGCAAGCTATTAAAAGTATGAAAATGGCGACGATCGTAAATAAGCGAACATATTCTATACGTCCACCAACAACTACTTTGTTTTCAAATTGACCATACAAATAGAGTTTAGAAAACGGGTAAACAAAGAGGTCTATATTCGATTCCTCATTTTTTCCTTTAATAAATCCCTCGATTTTCAAATTTAAGTCATTCTGATCTACACCGTTTGTAAGTTTAGCAATAGTTCTAGGACCATTATTCCCCCAATCACTTGCCCATTCATTTTCTTGAATCCAATCTTCATAATTAAGAAGGCAATCAAATTGAAAGCTGGAATAACTTGGCATATTTCTGTAAACACCAGTTACTGTAAGTTCTTGGTCATTATCTATTGTAATGCCTTCACCGACGGGATTAATCTCACCAAAATATTTCTTAGCCATGTACTCAGAGAGTACAATGGTATTAGGGTTAGTAAGAAGTTCATCACGGTTTCCATAAATCAAATCTATGCTTAAGATTTTAAAGAAATCGTTCTCAACATATAATCCGTCTTCCCTGAAAGACATATCATCTTTTGTGAATAGGTATTCACTATTCCATGTATAAGTCGAGGTATAATCAAACTCGGGAACTTCTTCTTTTAACGTTCGAGCAAGAATACCTGGAGTTGAGAAGGTGGTTGATACACCATCAGAATAGCTTTGGTGTTCCATTACTTGAACGATCTGATCTAAGTCGTTGTGATACTGATTCATCTTCATTTCATCCATCACCCACAAAAAGATGAGAAAGCTACATGCAAGTCCAATGGATAGACCTGCAACATTTATAAAAAATGAACTTCTTTGGCGTTTAAATCCCCGAAACGCAGTTTTAAAATAATTTTTAATCATAAAATCTCCGAGTTAGCATTATCAATACTAACACGGAGATTTATTGTAACGGTTACATTAGAAAATAAGATTACTCGCTCTTCAAACTATCAACTGGATTCGCAAGAGCTGCTTTTATTGCTTGGTAGCCAATGGTTAATAAAGCAATGAATAATGTTGCTAGCCCAGAGCTGATAAAAATAGTAGCATTTGGAGGAGCGTTATACGCAAAACTATTTAGCCATTGAGTAATTAAGAAATAGGCTAGAGGTGCCCCAATAATAAACCCTATAAAAACTAGCTTTAAAAACTGCAAAGAAATTGATTGAACAATGCTAAATACGGTAGCTCCAAGAACCTTTCGGATTCCAATTTCTTTACGGCGGTTTATAACAGTAAATGAAACTAACCCAAGAAGTCCTAAACAAGCGATAAATATAGTTAGGTAAGTGAAATATTGAAGCATTTCTCCAATTACTTCCTCAGTATCATAGACACTTGCAATACCTTCCTCTAAAAAGTAGTACCACATCGGAATTCCATTATTTAGTGATTTAAGTGTGGTAGAAATTTGTTCAGTAACATCAGCTAAATTTTCGCTATTAATTCTAATACTAGTTTGTCCAAGACGATCAAGATCATTGAACAATAGAAGAGGGTTAATTCTAGATTGAAGAGTTTCAAAATTAAAGTCTTTAACCAATCCTACTACAGAGTATCGTTCAGTTTCTCCTTCTGGAGATTTATAAGAAATCGTTTTTCCAATAGGATCTTCCCACCCGAATTTATCTGCTGCAGCTTCGTTAATTAAAACAGAAGACAAGGAATCGGAGGCTAGATCACTACTGAAATCTCGACCTTCTAAAAGGGTTAAATTGAATTGAGTGATGAAATTATCATCTATAGAATAGGAATTAACAAGTAGTCCATTTTCAGCGAATTCTCCATCAGGATTGTATTGTCTTCTGGATCCAGATTGATATCCAGGGATATTTGAGCTAAATGATACTTCGGAAACACCTGGGATTCGGAATAACTCTTCTCTAACCAAATCGAAATCAGTTTTAGATATGCCAGAAGGGATTCCTGAAACAAGTACATCATTTTTGTTAAACCCAAGGTCTTTATTTTTCAGATAATCAAGCTGCCTATTTACAGATCCTGTACTAATAATCATAAATATAGCCACTGTAAACTGAGTAACTACTAAACTTGTTTTAAGAATTGATTTACTATTAGTTCCTGAGTTCTCTCCTTTTAAAACTTTTACTGGTTTGAATGACGAAAGGATAAAAGCTGGATAACCACCGGCAAATAATCCAACTAGGATAACAAATCCTACAATAGAAATTATATAGAATGGATTTGAAGTGTAATCTGCAGTAACCGACCATTCTGCTAAGTCATTAAACCAAGGGAGTGCAAGTTCAACCAATACGAGCCCAATTAATACGGCAAAAAAGGCTATCAAAAATGCCTCAGCTAAAAACTGAAAAACCAGTTGTCTTTTAAAAGCACCCATTACTTTTCGAACACCAACTTCTTTTGCTCTTTTTAGCCCTTGTGCCGTAGCAAGGTTTACAAAGTTAATACATGCAATTATTAGGATAAGTAAACCAATGGCAATGAAAATGTATATGTATGACACTTCAAGGTTTTCTCCATGCTCGGCATAAAGATTAGAAAAAAGTAAGAGTTCTGAAATATTTTGTAAGTGTGGTGCATATCTTCCTGCGTATTCTTCACCAACAATTTTATCAATAAACGCTGGGAATTTAGATTCTAACTTAGTTACATCTGTACCCTCTTCTAATAACAAATAGGTATACAGATTATGAGATTCCCAATCGTATAAAGAAGTATAACTCTCTTCATTTAATGAGGAAAAGAAGCGAGTGAATTGAAAGTAAAACTAGAATGAGGGTTAAGTTTTTGCAATACTCCAGTTATCTCGTAGGGGATTTTATCAAGCAATAGAATTTTACCTACTGGGTTGTCATCAGCAAAATATCTAATAGACAAGTCTTCGGTTAAGACAATAGTATTTGGTCTAGCAAGGGCTCCTTCAGAATTCCCAAATTTAAATGGGTAAGAAAATATTCTGAATATAGATTCATCAACATAAGTAACACCTTGCCGCAGAATTTTATCATCATATTCAATTGCGGCGCCTCTGCCCATAAAACGAACAGATTCTTTTATCTCGGGAAAGTCGGAAACCATGGCTTGTCCCCAAGGACTTGGAGAAATTGCAACATCAAGAATATCGCCACTATTTTGTTTTATTTTATCCGCCAGTCGATAAATCTGCTCACTATTTTCGTGGTATTGATCAAATGTGAAGGCGTACTGGGAAAGAAGAACTAGAAAGAGGCAAACTCCCATTCCTATTGCTAATCCTATCGTATTTATGAAAGTATACCCTTTCTGTTTTACGAGATTTCGAAAAGCGATTTTTAAATAATTTCTTAACATAAAATGACCATTTATTAGTTATTGGAAAATGATTCCAACAATCGTACCAAAGTGCAAAAATTACCTCAATTGAACTAATAAGGTTGATTTGAGCAATAAATCTGTCCGAATTTAAACATGAGGTGTTCGTTTTCGGACAGGTATTTATTTTTTGAGATATTGATCATTTGAGCAAAAATATTTACTCGCTTTTTAAACTGTCTACAGGGTTAGTAAGGGCTGCTTTAATAGAATGATAGCTTACCGTAACAATAGCAATAAAAAGGGCAGCAATCGTAGAAATGATAAATATATCTGCGCTAATGGTTATTCGGTATGAGAAGTCAGATAACCATTGTTCCATTACATACCATGAAACAGGAGCTGCTATGATCATTGATAAGACAATTAAAAGGACGATGTCTTTGTTAAGAAGAAGAATGATTTGGTCAACTCCGGCGCCAAGAACTTTTCTTATTCCAATTTCTTTAGTCTTGTTTACAGCTGTTAATCCTGCTAAACCGAATAATCCTAAACAGGCAATCAGGATTGCTATAAAAGTAGTACTTCCCATTATTTGAAGCCACCGTTGGTAATCTTCATATTGACTAGCAACTGCCTCATCCAAAAACCAAAAATTGAAGGGGCGTAATGGCGATACTTCTGCCCATTTTTCTTCTAAAGCTGGTAAAACTTCACCAACCATTCCGGGCTCAATTTTAACAGCGATGGAAGCAACACCTCCCTGACTATTATCCATATGCATAAGCATAGGCTGTATTTCCACTTCAAGAGATTGAAAATTGAAGTTCTTCACCACTCCGATAATTGTGGAAGGGTTTTCCTCGCCATTCCATGGGAGTAGTTTGCCAATTGGTTCATCCTGCCAACCCAACGTATTTATAAGAGCTTCATTTACAACAATAGATTCGGTTTCATCCGAAGGTCTGTCTTCAGAAAAGTTACGCCCTGCAATAAGTTCGAGTCCAAGAGTTGGAATTAATTCTTCATCTACGAAATAGATATAAGAACGAAACTCTTCTTCATTTACCTGAAACCCATATCTATTTGTCCCTTTTGTAAATGAGGGTGCCATACCGCTAATACTCTTTATGCCAGGAGCACCATTAAGCTCACTTCGATACAGTTCCATTAATTTTGTTCCTTCCTCATTCCAACCTGTATGAGTTGGAATAAAAAGAACTTGTTCTTCATTATATCCCAAATCTTTTCCACTTATATAATCCATTTGCTTGAACATGATTACTGAACTAATAATCAAGAAGATGGAAAGACTGTATTGAACAATAAGAAGTCCTTTTGTTAGGCGGGGTTTAAAATGAAAATTATTAAGTCCCTTAAGAACTTTAGCAGGTTGATACCTAGATAAAATTAGTGCGGGATAACTACCTGCAATTAACCCAGCAATAAAGGTGATACTTAAAATAGCTATAAGAAATCCTGCATTATCTAAGTAGTTAATCGTAAGATTTTTGCCTGATACGGCATTAAAATAGGGTAGGAGTATTTCGGCTAAACATATTCCAATAACCATTGCTAAAACTGTGATTAGTTGAGTCTCTCCCCAGAATTGCATCGCTATTTGATTCTTCTGAGCTCCCGAAGTTTTTCGGATACCAACTTCTTTAGCACGACTGGAAGAGCGAGCCAATGCAAGAGTTATATAGTTAATACAAGCTATTAGCAGAATTAAAATCCCAATGGCACCAAGAATATAAGAATACAATGGATTACTTGAATTTTGCCACTCAATAGATGCATTGAGATGTAGAGAATTTAATGGTACTAATCCAAACTCAAGTACTTCAGCATTTTTAGGAAGCCCGCGTCGCTCTCTATCTTCCTCCCAATCTTCACTCCATTTTTCAACAACAAAGTCGTTGATTTTTGAAGTTACAATTTCAATATCTGCTTCTGGTGTAAGTTGCAGAAAAACTGGTGTATTAAATCGATTCCATTGATCAAGATTTCGTTCGTAATAAGGGTTGTCTTTTACATTCGTGATAATTGAAAATGAAATGCTAGAATTGGTTGGAGGTGATTCGACTACTCCGGTCACTGTAAAAGGGTGATCTTCATTTCGTTGCGTGATATACAATATTTCCCCAATAGGATTTTTTTCACCAAAATATTTTGAAGCTATTTCAGGCGTAAGAACTAAGCTTTTGGGTTCTTTTAGTATAGTATTAGGGTTGCCTTGAAGAAGTTCAAAAGAAAAAACATTAAAGAAAGAATCTTCAACATAAGTAAGCTCTTCTTCAAAAGATTCTTCATCAGTTCTAATAATGGTTGTATTCTGATCAACCCGAACAAAGTTTTTAATTTCAGGAATACGATCTTTTAATACAGGACCAAGTGAAAGTGGTAACCACGGAGATTTACGAATTCCTTCAGGAGTACTAGTATCAAAAAATACCGGTTTCTTTATATTACTCTTCAAGTCATAATAATTGATTTCTTCAACTAGATATATATCATTTACATTTTCATTGAACGTATCGAAAGAGTACTCATCCTGTACAAAAAGATAGATTAGAATACAGCAAGTTATACCAAGGGTAAGACCTACAATATTGATGAGTGAATACAGTTTTTGTTTACTGATATTCCGGAAGGCAATTTTAAAGTAATTTTTTAACATAGAAGTAAGGTTTAGACGAATTTATTTATTCACTTTTAAGACTATCAACGGGGTTAGCCAAGGCTGCAGAAATAGATTTATATCCTACCGTTAGTGCAGCTAAAAGTACTGTTCCTCCTAATGCGAGGGCAAAGATTCCCAAACCAACTTCTACTTTATAAGCAAAATCTTCGAGCCATTTCTGCATTAATAAATAGGAAATGGGAGCTGCGATTACAAATGATATACCCGTAAGTATAGAAAGCTCTCTCCCAAAAATGGATAGGATATTCCATAAACTGGCTCCTAATACTTTTCGGACTCCAATCTCTTTTGTACGTGTAGTAGCCATGTAAGAAACCAATCCAAAAAGCCCTAAAGAGCCAATAAGGATGGCAATAAGTGTAAAGGCATTCATTACCCGAGCTGTTCTCTGTTCATCCTCATACATCTGATTTATTTTTTCATCGAGAAATTCATACTCAAAAATATAATTCGGAAAGGCCGTACTGAAAGCTCTTTCTATTGCATAAATAGCTTCTGAGCTTTGTAGCGTATTTATTTTAATAGCGGCGACATAGTAATTAAATGATGATGCAAGGACTACTGGAGTTAACTCTTCATGGAGTGATACGGTATTAAAATCCTTAACAACTCCATTTATCGGTGCTTCATTACCCCAGAAATCAACAGGTTTACCAAGTAGTCCATCATAGTTATTCCCGTATCCTGTTTGACGAGCAAATGTTTCGTTTACTAAATAGCCTGTTACGGTATCGCTCAATGCAAGTGGATGCCCTGCGAGTAGTGTTAATCCATACGTATCTAAAAAACGATCATCGATAAATTTACCTTGAGCGTTATTCTCTTTACGGAGAGTATCGTCTATAAGAACATAGTTTCCTCCCCATACGCTACTACCTGCAGATCCAGTGTTTGAAAAGGATACATTTTGTATACTGGACTCACTTAGTAAAGAATTTTTAAAAGTTTCTAAGGTAGATTTATTATCTGGGGTGATATCGACTTCAATAACAGCTTCTTTAACAAGACCCAAATCAGTTGTTTGGAAAAACTTTATCTGGCTAGCAATTACAATGGTTGTAATAATTAGTATTTGAGTGATTGAGAATTGTAGAATTGTGAGGCTTCTTCGAAGGGTTAATCCTTGCCCGTAATTACTATTTATTCTATTGCGAATGGCTTCAATAGGATTGAAACTTGACAAATGTTGAGCTGGATACCAACCTGCAAGCAAGGTAATACCAACAAAAAGACACAACAGGAAAAGAAGGGCAGGTATGTTTTCAAAGAGATTAAAAATGGGTGTAAATCCTAAAATTGGTTCAATCCCTTTTAATACAATCTCTGTAATACCAATGCCTAATGCGATAGATATGAGTGCAACAAATGCAGTTTCCCCTAAAAAATGTAGGATGAGTTGAAACCTTGTACCCCCCAATGTTTTTCTAAGTCCAACTTCCTTTGATCTACTAACTGCAATAGCGGTATTAAGATTGATAAAATTTATACACGCAGTAATGAGAAGTAACAGACCAATAATACCTAATGCAAATAGAGTTTTTTTCTCAGCAACCCTTCCGCTATATGTTCCATAATCAGCGTTAAAATGAATGTCTGATAAAGGTTGAAGCGTAAAATCTTTAACTTTTGCCTGCTCTTCATTTTGATACTTAATGATTAAAGGATCAAACTGTGCGTTTACATCACTTTCCTGAACTCCTTCTGAAAGTTTAACATAGGTTTGCCAAGAGCTTGAGATACTTCCCCATTCTTCATTTCCTCTCAATTCACCTTCTAAATCTTTTGAGTGTTTTGCGGCAATAATATTGAAACGAAAATCAGAAGTTTCAGAAGCATCTTTTATTACCCCCGTAATGATCAACTCGAAGCCCAGATCCTCGGTTAACAGAATTTCCTTACCAAGTACATTAGTATGACCAAATACTTTGTTTGAAATACTTTCAGTTAAAACTACCGTATTAGGATTTTCCAGAGCATTTTCTGGGCTCCCGGAAATCCATGTGTGGGTAAAAATGTTAAAATACTCCTGATCAGCAAATACCGTGCTTTCTTCTTTAAACCTTACTCGCGTACCATTTTCATCAACATACACAATAGCCAGTGTGTTAGAAATATTGTTGTCTATAAGTGTTACTTCTTCAATGCCGGTTACATCCTCTCGAATTGCTTCTGCAAGAGGATAAGGAACACCCTGACCATAATCCTCATTACCAAATTCGTTCTCATATCGAACTACGCGGTAAATGCGATCAGAATCTTGATGCCATGTATCAAAACTTAGGTCAAATTGAATAATCAAAAAGATTACAAGCGAAGACACAACACCCAGAGTAAGCCCGCCAACATTGATAAATGTATTACTCTTATTTTTAAAAAGGTTACGTAATGCAATTTTGATATAATTTTTAAGCATGGATATAAATAAATAGTCAAGGTTTATGCACACCAATCTATTATTCCAACAACCATACCAAACTGTTAAAAACTATCTAAATCACTTAAAAAAGAAGATTCTTTGTAAGTTAGTGTTCAATTTTATACAGTTAGTGTTCGATTACGAACATTCAAAATCTAAACTATATAAGGCTATTCACTTTTTAGAGTTTGTGCAGGATTGAGCAACGCAGATTTAATAGCTTGGAAGCTAATTGTAAGTAATGCTATGCCTAAAGCGATAATACCGCCAATCAAAAATATCCAGACACTAATGGGTTCCGAATAAGCAAAATTTTCAAGCCATTTCTTCATTGCGAAATAAGCAATCGGAGTAGCCATTAGAAAGGCAATTAAAACTAATTTTGTAAAGTTTGTAGATAATAGAAACACAATTTGGGATACAGAAGCCCCCAAGACTTTTCTTATTCCTATTTCCTTTACTCTTTGCTGTATTGTGAAAGAAGCAAGACCAAATAAACCCAGGGCAGCAATTATGATTGCCAGAAAAGCAAAGTATGCAAATACTTCACCTAGAGTACGTTCTCCTTCATACTGTTCATTAAAGCTGTCTTCAATTAGAGAATAATCAAAAGGATAATTTGGCATATATGAAGCCCATTGATCTTTAATAAAAGCAATAGTTTCGTTTTTATATTCGTCTCTAAATTTTACGGCTATACTGTTATTCCGTCCATTTGAAACCACAAACACAATCGGTGCTATACTTTGGTGCAATGACTCAAAGTGAAAGTCCTGAACTACTCCTGTAATAAACCCGTTTCTACCACCGTAATTGAATTGTTTACCAATTGATTCATCGGGATTGCTATATCCTAAACGATATATTGATGATTCATTTACTATAAAAGCTTCAGTAGAATCGCTAGCAAGATTTATATCAAAAGAACGACCAGCAACTAATTCCAATCCAAAAAGATCAAGAAAATTATGACTTACATGGATGTCCGCAATCCGAAAATCAATATTAATTAACTCTCCATTTTTCTCGTACATTCCGCCTTGTGAATCTAGCAATCTACCCGATGGAACACGGCTCTGCATCGAAACGTCAATTATGCCAGGTTGTTGAAGTAAACGATTTCGGATATCAACATAATTCGATTCTATTTCAGGACTAACACCAACAACAGCTATATTTTCTTTATCAAACCCGAGCTCTTTGGATTGAACATAATCCAGTTGGTTAAATACAATTCCCATGCTGGCAATGAGAGTGATTGAAATAGTAAATTGTAATACTACTAATCCTGATCTAAACCATTCGTGAGCACCACCTGCCTTGAATGATCCTTTTAATACAATAGCTGGCTGGAAGGATGACAAAAATAGTGCAGGATAACTTCCGGCGACCAATCCAATAAAACTAACAACTCCAAGTAAGCCAAGAGTCCATTTATAATCAGTGAAATAGTTCAGTACGAGCTCTTTATCAACAAAATCATTGAAATAGGGTAGTAGCACTTCTACAAAAACAACGCCTAGTATCAAGGCTAAAAAGGCGAGCAAAAAAGACTCTCCCATAAATTGTTTTACTAACGAAGAACGATTAGCTCCCATTACTTTACGTAAACCTACTTCACTAGCTCTTCTGGCTGAACGAGCAGTAGATAAATTCATAAAGTTGATACAAGCAATCAACAAAATGAAAATAGCCACAGAAATGTATATGTA
Source organism: uncultured Balneolaceae bacterium (assembly GCA_963974345.1). GTDB lineage: Bacteria > Bacteroidota > Rhodothermia > Balneolales > Balneolaceae > RHLJ01. Next base: position 170,904 of record CAXBBW010000007.1, read on the forward strand.
GATATACTCGATATTTCCATTTGCTTCTATCTCAGAATCTAGATGAGAATGGAGATGAATATCAGTTAATGGCATAAGATGCAACATCATGAAATCTGAAGCATTAACATTTTGACCGTCCTGATTGGGTGGAAATAATTTGTCTATTAAAGTTGAAAATTTAGTTTCAAGTTCAGCAGGGTTGCTTTGATCGGAAAGAAGTAAAAAGGTAGAGAAATTATTACTCCCAAAATTTTGCATCATTGCCTCATAGCCACCATAGAATTGTGTAACTGGTTCCATAGAAGCTAAGAAGTCGAATTTGAAATGAGAGTTTTCAGGAACGTCCTCAATTACTGCATTCACCTGAAATACGGTTTCTACCCCTTGATAAGAGAAATCAAGCGACTTTCCGATTGGATTTTCTTCTCCAAAATAGACTTTTGCCATACTTTTGGTAAGTACAATGCCATCTGGTGATTCGAGTGCGGAGGTTAAATCCCCACTAATCTTTGTCCATGAAAATACTTCAAACACTTCAGGGTCAGCAAAAAAGAAACGGTCTTGAATTAAATGTTTATCTCCATTACTTATCAGCGGAGATAAATCGAATAACCGAACGGCATTTTTTACATCATCAGGAAATTCCTCTTTAATAAGTTCTGCAAATGGAGGTGCTACATGCCCTAGATGAAGACTTGTTTCTCCATCTGGGTTTAGCCATTCTCTCGAAACTCGATAAATGTTATCGGATTTTTCGTGGTATTTATCGTAGCTAAGTTCATCAGTTATAAAAAGAAGAATAAGCACGAAAGCGGTTATGCCCAATGCTAAGCCAAAAATATTTATAAACGAATAACCAGGACTTTTAATCAGGTTTCTAATCGCGATTTTGAAATAATTTTTAAGCATAGTTTTAGTGTTAAATTATACGTGGAATCCTTCTTTCATGTTTTCAGTAACAACATGGCCATCAAATAGATGGATTACACGTGTAGCGAAATCTGCATCGTGCGGGGAGTGAGTTACCATGATGATTGTAGTTCCAGCTTCGTTAAGCTCTTCAAGAAGCTTCATTACTTCATTACCATGATCAGAATCAAGATTACCAGTGGGCTCATCGGCAAGTATTAATTTTGCGTTTGCAACTACAGCACGCGCAATTGCAACACGTTGTTGCTGACCACCTGAAAGTTGTTGAGGGAAATGATTACGGCGATGCATCATAGCCATTCTTTCGAGGGCGGCTTCAGCTTTTTCTTTACGCTCAGCTGCATCCATGCCTAAATAGAGGAGAGGAAGTTCAACGTTTTCGAAAACTGTAAGCTCATCAATAAGGTTAAAGCTTTGGAATACGAACCCAATATTTCCTTTTCTAAGTTGAGCTCTTTCGCGTTCGCTGTAAGAAGATACTTCATGTCCCAAAAAGTTGTACTCACCTTCGCTAGGATTATCAAGAAGCCCCATAATATTAAGAAGTGTTGACTTCCCACATCCTGATGGTCCCATGATGGCAACAAATTCGCCTTCTTTAATTTCAATATTCACATTATTCAATGCGGTCGTTTCCACATCTTCAGTGATATACATTTTTCGTAAGTTTTTTGCTTGTATCATTTTTGTGATGGTTTATTTGATGTCGATTTAAATTTTGTTTGTAAATAGTTGAGCCTTACTAAAAGCTAAATAGCTACTCCAACTCCAATACTTCATTATCCCCAAAAGTGTCATAGCTAGAGATGATAACTTTATCACCAGGTTCTAATCCTTCAATTACTTCGAAAAATTCTGGATTTTGTTGCCCTAAACGAATATTTGTTCTAACAGCTCTGCTTTCGTCCTCATTAAGCTTATAAACCCAACTCCCCCCAGTGGTTTGGAAAAATCCGCCTCTTTCAAGAAGCAATGCAGTAGATGCATCTCCTAGTTCAAGGCGGATTCGAACTCTTTGGCCTCTTCGAACTCCCGTTGGCGCGTCACCAACAAATTCCATATCAACCTGAAATTGACCGTTGCTGATTACGGGGTAAACTTTAGTAATTTCAAGTTCATAATCTTCTCCAGCAAAAGGGAAAGTCCCTTTTAAACCAGTTGTGATTCTAGAAAGATGGAATTCATCTACTCCAACTCTGACTTTAAAATTATCTAGCATATCAACCTGCCCAACTCGTTCACCTTGTGAAATAGATTGTCCTGGTTGCATTTCAATAGTAGTAAGTTGTCCTTCCAAAGGCGCAGTAATAATCAAGTTGTCAAGAATACCTTGAACTGCGTTTAAACTTCGGTACATTCTTCTTTCAGAATCATCGAGCTGAGCGAGCTGATTGATAGTCTGAATAGAATCTTTTACAAAAGACTCATACGTAAGCCCATATCTCTTTTTTTCGTATAGATAATTTTCAGCTACTGCTTCAAAATCTTGTTTAGAAATTAAATTTTGTTCATACAAACTTTTCGATCGATCGTACTGCGGTTCTAGTAAATCTAGTTGATACTGTGCATTTGCAAGCTGTTCCTTAATTCGTAGGCTATTTTGCTCAAGATTTAAGCGAGAATTTCTAACATTATTAATTTGATCATATAAACTTGCTTCTTGATTCAATACTGAAAGTTGAAGATTAGAGTTTGTTAGTACCAGAATAGTGTCACCAGGAGTTACCATTGTACCCGATTCTAGTTCTACTTTTTTAACAACTCCACCTTCAATGGCATCTAAGAAAATAGTGTTAATAGGTTGGATATTACCAGTAACCTGAATGAATTCTTGAAATGAATCTTCACTTACGGTAGCTATTGTAAGTTTCTCTCTTTCTACATTTAAGGTTGATCTAAAATCGGCTATAAAAAAACTATACCCAAAGAATCCAACAACAATCAATCCTCCAACCAATCCAATAATCCGATTTGTAGTCCAAGTTTTCTTCTTAATCTTTCTGTCCATTCCCATATATGTGCACGAAAATTTTTAATTCAAATTTGTAGATAGTCTATTTGTTATTTGATAAGTCAATTATTGTGCCAAACCTTTAAAATTATTCCATAAGCTATTTATTGATACTTTTGTAGCAAATGACTGTACATTTTGATACACTTAGTGTACGATATCGAACAGTTGTTTTTAAAAGGGTTTCATTCGTTAGTCATCTAACTACATTTTAATCTTAAAATAAACTTGGGTACGGTATTTGTGTTAAGACCTTCAATAAAAACTTTAGTTACTAACGATTTATTTGATGGATGTAAAACAGGGCAGAGTACTTGTAGTTGATGATGATGGTGATGTTCTACAAGCAGCAAGATTATTTTTAAAGCAACATGTAGCACGTGTTGAAACTGAGAAAGACCCAAAGTCTATTCCAACATTGCTTAGAAACAATAGTTACGACATGATTCTGTTGGATATGAACTTTACGGATGATGTGAGTAGTGGGGAAGAAGGGTTTTATTGGTTAGATAAAATTTTAGAAATTGATCCTTCAATCGCCGTAATACTAATCACTGCGTATGGAGATGTAGATAAAGCAGTTCGTGCAGTTAAAAATGGAGCTACAGATTTTGTACTTAAGCCTTGGCAAAATGAAAAACTTCTAGCAACAGTTTCATCGGCATTTAAATTGACAACCAGCCTTCGTCAAGTAGTAGCCTTAAAACAACAGCAAAAGCAACTAAGCAGTGATATTGATCATCATTATAGAGAAATCATAGGAAGAAGTTCTGCAATGATGGAAGTATTTCAAACCATAGAAAAAGTAGCAGCTACTGATGCTAATGTACTTATTCTTGGGGAAAATGGAACTGGAAAAGAGATGATTGCTCGAGCCTTACATCGGCGCTCAAACCGGAAAGAGAATGTATTCATAAATGTAGATATGGGAGCGATTACTGAAAACCTATTTGAAAGTGAATTATTCGGATATGTAAAAGGGGCATTTACTGATGCTAAAGAGGATAGAGCTGGTCGTTTTGAAGTAGCAAATGGAGGGACACTTTTTTTAGATGAAATAGGTAATCTTCCACTCCAGCTTCAATCAAAATTATTAACCGTTTTACAAAGTAGAAAAGTAAATCGAGTTGGTTCGGTTACATCAAAACCTATTAATATCAGGTTGGTTTGTGCGACCAATCAATCACTAAAAGAAATGGTTTCTAACGGAGGATTTAGACAAGATTTATTATTTAGAATCAATACAATTGAAATACATCTTCCTCCGCTTCGCGACCGGAAAGAAGACATTGAATTACTAGCTAATCATTTTATAAAATTATATTCAAGTAAATATAAAAAACTTACTAAGGGCATAGAAAAATTAGCCTTAGAGAAATTGAACTCTTACAATTGGCCAGGAAATGTTCGAGAACTTCAACATTCAGTTGAAAGAGCGGTTATAATGGCAGAGTCAGAAATTCTTTCTCCGAATGACTTTTTACTTACCAATAATGAAGAGGCGAAAGAACAAGTTCAAATTGAGGATTATAACCTCGAAGAAGTTGAGAAAATGGTACTTCGAAAAGCACTTCGTAAACACGAAGGCAATATCTCTATAGCTGCAGAAGAGTTAGGATTAACACGGGCATCTCTATATCGAAGATTGGATAAATATGGACTCTAAAACTCCCGTTAAAATATGATTATTCGTTTTAGGATTGGAGTGATTTCAAGGGTAGTACTATTATTTGGGATGGTAGTGCTACTTCAGTATATGATTACGAATACGCAGTACTTCGTAAGTAGCATATTAATGGGGGTTCTACTTTTAGTTCAAATCATAAATCTTATCCGATATGTTGAAACAACCAATAAGCAACTGCAACGTTTTTTTGAAGCCATTAGCTATAACGATTTCTCACAAACTTTCTCAAATAGAGGGAAAAATAAGTCTTTTTCATCATTAAACGATGCTTTTAATGAGATTATAGAGAAATTTAAAAACGAACGTTCAAAAGGGGAGGAGAGCTTTCGCTATTTACAAACTGTAGTACAACATGTTGGAATTGGATTATTCTCATATAAACAAACTGGTGAAATTGAACTTTTTAATACCGCAGCAAAAAGATTATTAGAAGTTTCAGTTTTACGAAATATAGAGCAACTAAAAGAAGTAAGTAAGCCACTTTTTGAAACAGTAAATGGAATGAAGAGCGGCGCCCGTACACTCTTAAACTGTACTATTGGTTCAGAAAGTCTACAACTTGCAATTTATGCCACCGAGTTTAGAATGAAGGGAGACAATTACAAGCTTATATCTCTTCAAAATATTTCTATAGAGTTAGATGAAAAAGAAATGGATGCATGGCAAAACCTTACTCAGGTATTAGCTCATGAAATCATGAATTCTATAACTCCAATTGCTTCACTTTCAGACACGGTAAACTCAATGTTGATGGGAGATGTTTTTGGATCTGAATCTCCACAACCTATTCCTCCAGAGACTCTTCAAGATGTAAAAGATGCACTTGGAACTATTAACAAAAGAAGTTTAGGTTTGATGCGGTTCGTTAATTCATATCGAAATATCACTCAAATCCCAACTCCGATTTTCGAGGTACTTCCAGTTAAAGAAGTTTTAGAGCGTGTAAGAAACCTGATGAAAGGAGAGGCATCACGAAGAAGAGTAGATGTAATTGTTGATGTAGAACCAGAAACTCTGGAAATAACAGCCGACTCTCAATTAATTGACCAAGCACTAATCAACATTGTAAAAAATGCATTTAAAGCATTATCGGAAACTTCAAACCCGAAAATTGTGCTTCGTGGTAAAATAGACGACTCGGGGCATACTTCAATTGAGATTGAGGACAACGGTCCGGGTATTAAAGATGCTGTAAAAGAGAAAATCTTTGTTCCTTTTTATACAACAAGTAAATCCAATACAGAAAATGGAGGTTCAGGTATTGGATTGAGTTTGTCCCGTCAAATAATGAGAATGCATAGCGGTACATTGGGTGTTACAAGGAGCAAAAAAGGCTGTACTGTTTTTTCATTACGGTTTTAAAAAATCTACTATTAAGTGTAAAAAAGAGTATATGAGAGCAACAAAGCTATTCTCTTTCCGTAGTTTTTTTCAATTCGGTTTTTAAATTATCAAAAAAGAGGTTGGGAATTCCGATTAGTGTTTAAAAGAAATTCATACATAATAATTGCTTTAGGGATCATTGGGGTAATTACTTTTGGTTTTTTGAGACCAAAAATCGATGTTAATGCCAATGGGGCAATACAAAAAAGTAGTTCAGAAATAGTTGATTTTATAGAAAAACTTGCTCCTCAACTTGGCTTCTCAATGGATAGCCTTTCTACAGCGTCAATGTTCGAACAACATGCTGATTACTTGAGGATGTTACAGGATTCTCTTAAAGGTGAAATATCACCAGCGGTAATGAATGCACAAGATGTTCATATACAAAGTTGGGTTACCATAGTTACTCCCCCTATTAGTCTCAACGATCCAATTATAAATATAAATAATGCATTCCAATCAGTTGGTATGTTGGGTATTAGGACATCGAATTCTGGAAAAGTAATAAGAGTGAGTACAAATCCTGAAACTAATAATCCTACGTTTATTCAAGGTGATTCAATAGAAGCAGTAGCTCAAAAAATTGTAGGTGATGTGTTTGAGTATCCTCTTAATAATTATACTATTCTTGGGTCAGTAAATACTGACTCAATATTATATACACCTGAAACCCAAAATCAATTCCAACAATTAGGTAATCAAAATAATCTTGATTCACCACTGATTGAGATTAAATGGCAAAGAAATTCTCAAATAGCAACGGGTCCTGAGTTTCTAACTCTTTCCATTGAACCTATTGTAAAAGAATTTGAATCAGTAAATGGGTTCAGTACAAAATTTGGATATCAAATCACTTCATTTGTTGCTAGAAATCAACTCGAACCAATTGACTTAAATGTAGATTTCTTTGAAGATTTCCCTGTGTTTACATATGCAGTTGTAGTCATTGCAGTTATATTAGCTTTTCTTGTGATAGCAGTTGGGATTAGAAATATTTTCAAAGGGAAAGTTGAATGGCGACGTTCATTAGTAATGTTTGTATTGATGGCAGCGACATATTTCGGCTGGCGTGTTATTTTCTATGTAGATGTTTACGGAGAGTTAATAAATAGTACAAGCTTATTTATTTTAATAATTAATAATTTACTTTTTGGAATAATAATAGGTCTATATGCTGCTATGGCATATATAAGTTGGGAAGCTTTTGCAAGGAGCCAAAAAAATGGAGAATTAGAACTGGTGGATGCTTTTTGGCAACGTAGATTTTTTGTTAGAGAAACGGGATCGGCACTATTTCATGGATTTTTTATTGGTGGCATTTTATTAGGGCTTTTTGGATTAGGGGTATATTTAAGTGATACCTTTTTTATGCAGAATGATAGTCAATTTGGGTATACCGAGGGTAGTATAAGTCTTAAAATACTAACCATCAATATGACTGCATGGAGTACAGTCTGGCTTATCGGTTTTGGACAAATAGGGTTTATTTATGGTTTACTAAAACATTGGATTAAGAAAGAATCGTTATCACTAATTATAATTATTCTTGTTTCAGGTCTACTAATCACATCGTTAGGACGACTAGTAGCAACCCCATTAAATTTGTGGGAAGATTTTCTCATTTATGGAGTACTTGCCGCTGTTATAGTAATGGTATACCACAATTTTGGCATTGTTACGGTAAATACAGCTTGGTGGGTATTTGTATGTGTTATTTTGATGATGCCATATATCGGATCAGAGAATTTAGAAATGGCATCAACATGGTGGGCACAAAGTTTTTTAATAGCTGGAGTCCCCATTTTTGGATTTATCTTACATAAGTATGGTATTCCAGTTTCAGAAGTTGGAGATTATATTCCAGAGTATCAGGAGCGCATGACCCAACACCTCAGGGTAGAAAAAGAAATTGAGATTGCAAGAGAAAGCCAATACAAATTAATGCCCGTTCAACCTCCAACTGGGGAAGGGTTTGACGTATTTGGCTTTTTTCTTCCATCATTTGAAGTTGGAGGAGATTACTTTGATTACGTTTTGTCAAAAGATGCAAAGGGAAATCCAATCGCCCTTACCATGGTAGTTGTGGATGTTTCAGGAAAAGCCATGAGAGCTGCAATGCCAGCTATTTTTACAAGTGGTCTCTTACTCGCGAGAATGAAAGAAGATAGTCCTGAAAAAATTCTTACCAATGTAAATGAACCCATTTTTACCAGAACTGATAAACGTACATTTATAACATGTGCTATGGCTCGTTATAATTTAGAAACCAAAATAATTTCGGTTGTGAATGCTGGACATTGTAAACCAGTACTAAAAAGAAATGGTGTTGCTGATTTTATTCAAACTCCTGATCCAAGACTACCGTTAGGTGTTAGAGTAGATACAGAATATCATTCTCAAGAGTTTAGATTAAAAAAGGGCGATGTTTTTCTGCTCTATTCAGATGGATTACCCGAAGCAGGTAATGAAAAAGGAGAACGCTTTGGATTTGAAGAAGTTCCACGCCTAATGGAACGTATTGATACTGAGAACCTTTCTTCTAATGAAATCGCTCAAGAAATCAAGCGAACAGTTCAAAAATTCAGTAACTATCAGCTTGCAGACGATACCACTGTTATTTGTCTGAAAGTATAATTATTTATGACAGTTTAGCATTATTACCCTTTTTGGCGTAATGTTTGGGTATTAAAAAACCAGTTTAAATGTAGACTAATTAACTAACCAGAAAAAAATGGCTCAAGAACCAAATTTCGAATTCAATCTGCCTCCGCAGTTTGATCAAATAACAAAAAATATAAGGTGGGTAATTGTCGGTTTTTTGGCAATTATGGCTGTCTTTTCTTCCTTCTTTACGGTCGAGACTGAAGAGGTTGGAGTAGTAATGCGCTTCGGTAAATATGTTGATGAGGCTAGACCGGGACTTAACTTCAAAATTCCTTTTATAGATCAAGTAAAATATGTGCCAGTTCAAAGACAACTTAAACAAGAGTTTGGGTACAGAACTACTTCAGCAGGAGTAAATTCTTCATATAGAAAAGCAGGGTATGGAGGTGAGTCGTTAATGCTTACTGGTGATCTTAACTTAGCCGATGTAGAATGGGTAGTACAGTTCAGAATTGATAATCCATACAACTATTTATTTAAAGTTCGTAACGCTGACGAAACACTACGTGATATTTCAGAGGCTGCAATGCGACAAATAGTTGGAGATAGAACGGTAAATGAAGTTTTGACCGTTGGTCGTGCAGAAGTTGCAAGCGAAGCTGAATTAATAATTCAAGCAATTGTTGATGAATATGAATTAGGAATTAAAATTGAGCAAATGGTATTGCAAGATGCCAATCCGCCAGATCCTGTAAAACCTTCCTTTAATGGAGTAAATGAAGCTGAGCAACAAAGAGAAACATTGATAAATCAAGCGAGAGCTGATTATAATCGTGTAATTCCTCGTGCTGCAGGTGAAGCTGAACAAACTATCCAGCAGGCTGAAGGTTATGCACTGAGTCGAGTTAATACAGCTGAAGGTGAAGTGTCAAAATTTAATGACTTGTATTCTGAATATATCAAAGCTCCTGAAGTAACTAAAACTCGTATTTTCTTAGAAACAATGGAAGATATTCTGCCAAGAATGGGACAGAAGATTATTACGGATGAAAAAGGGAATAGTGTAATTCCTTTGTTACAACTCCAGATGGATGGCGCAAAAAAAACAACTAATTCTAATCAATAAAGAAAGGTAATAACAATGAAAGAGATTAAAGGATTAGGAATAATAGTAGTTTTAGCAATAGTTAGTATTGTACTTTTCAATGCTACATTTATTGTTGATGAGCAAGAGCAGGTAATTATTACCCAGTTTGGTGAACCAAAAGGTGAGGCAATTAATACCCCTGGATTAAAATTTAAAATTCCATTTCTTCAAGATGCGAATTACTTTGAAAAACGTTACTTAGAATGGGATGGTGACCCCAATCAGGTGCCTACAAAAGACAAAGTATTTATTTTTGTTGATACGTATGCGAGATGGCAAATAACAGATCCGTTAAAGTATTTCGAGCGTTTAGGTAATGAACGTGGTGCTCAATCAAGATTAGATGATATTCTTGATGGTGAAACGAGAAATGCGGTTGCATCTCATGATTTGGTAGAGCTTATTCGTTCTTCTAACCGAGTAGCGGAAACGGAAGGTGTAATAGCAGATATAGTGAATGATTCTTTAGAGAATATTCAAATTGGACGTGATATAATCCAAGAACAGATTCAAGAATTAGCGAATGCAAGAGCTGCAGATCTCGGAATCGCAATATTGGATTTTAGATTCAAAAGAATCAATTATGCCGAAGAAGTTCGACGTACGGTTTATGATCGTATGATTTCAGAACGTAATCGTATAGCAGATAAATTTCGATCAGAAGGTCAAGGTGAATCTTCCCGAATAAACGGTGAAAAAGAGCGTGAACTTCTGAGGATTCAATCAGAAGCATTCCGCCAAGCTGAAACTATACGAGGTAGAGCTGATGCACAAGCTGCTGCAATTTATAATGCGGCTTATAATAAATCTTCTGCTGCACGCGAGCTTTATTCCTTTACCAAAAGCATGGAAGCTTATGGCAATACCATTGATAAAGAAACTTCTCTTATAATTTCTACCGATAGTGAATTTTATAAGTATCTCAATTCCATAAACGAATAGTTTAAAACTGATTTAGTTCTAAAAAGCACGAGTTTCACTCGTGCTTTTTTTGTTTATTGATTTTGCTCATCGAGCAATATTTATATCTTAGAGAGAATTATACCAAAGAAGTTGAAGCTAAAAGATTTATTACCCTCATTTAATGCTGAAGTAGATATCGAAATTAAATTATTCGAAATCACTTTATTTCTAACAACTTTGGTATTTTTATTATGGTGGGGAATAGCCCTTCTTGCCAATTATATTCTTCAAATACAGACGATCTATTTTGTATGTTTAGTATTGTATTCAGGGCTTTATGTTGCTTTTAAACGAAGAGTCTCATTTAATATAATCGCAACTATTTATTACACATCGGCTTTAATTGTATTGCTTTATTCATGGCTTCCCTCGGGTGGAGTTTCAGGAATTATTTTATTAATGATGGTTCTGATATATATATCAGGTTTACTCGTTCTTCCTAGTAGAGGATTTCTTGTTTTTTTCGTAATTAGCTTGATAATCTTAATTTTCTATGCAATTATTGAATTTCAAAATCCAAACCTTGCTCTACCATATGCTAGTAATTTCGATAGAGTTCGCGACTTTTCTATAGCGGGATTCATTTCACTTACTACAATTGGATATTCACTACACATATTCAAAAAAACATATTCACAAGATAGAGTGCGACTAAAAGAAACCATTCAAGCATTAGAAATTGAAAAGGAAAAAGCACTATCAGCTGATAAAGCTAAAACCGATTTTTTAGCGACTATTAGTCATGAAATGAGAACCCCTTTAAATGGGATTGTTGGAATATCAGAACTACTAAAAGAAACGAAGCTGGATAAAGATCAAGAAAGCTTAATGGAGAATTTGAGCTATAGTAGCGAGCACCTTCATAGTCTAATTAGTGATATTCTAGATGTCACTTTAATCGAAAGTGGAAAATTGGTAATGCAGTCCAATGAAATTGATCTTGAAAAAGATCTTCAGAAATTAATAGAAATCGTTAAGCCAAGACTAGACAAAAAAGAAGGTCAAGTCGAGATATTAATAGAACATGATCAAGCTATTCCACCAACCATAATCGGTGATTCATTAAAGCTAAGGCAAGTGCTTTTAAACCTTATAAATAATGCAATTAAATTTACTGAGAAAGGCTCGGTTAGTATTAGCACTAAACTTTTACATTTAAACGACTCAGAGATGAGAGTACAGTTTAAAATAACTGATACAGGTGTGGGGATTTCTGAGGATGGCAAAAAGCAATTATTTAGCAAGTTCTATAAAGGCGCTTTAGATTCTAATATCGAAGGAACGGGATTAGGGCTTTCCATTACTAAGAATCTAATAGTACTAATGGGAGGAGAAATCAAGTTTGAGTCTCAAGAAAACATTGGCTCTTCATTCTATTTTGAAATTCCTTTTAAACATTGGCAAAAAACAGAGGAAGTCGAAATTGATAAAGAGCTCAAAGAAAAACCTCTTCAAGATATAAATATTCTAATTGTAGAAGATGTTCGTATAAATCAAATTGTGATTAAGAAATTAGCTGAAAGCTTAGGGTTAACATCAATAGAAGTAGCTGAAAATGGAGAGGTGGCTGTCCAAAAAGTGAAATCAACCTGGTACGATGTTATACTAATGGATATTCAAATGCCAATTATGGATGGGGTTGAAGCTTCAGAATTAATAACAGAGATTTATACTGGCAAAAAGAAACCTATCATTATTGCAGTAACTGCAAATGCTTTGGTAACCGATCAAAAGAGATACAAGCAAGCTGGTATAAATGGTTATCTTAGTAAACCTATTACAAAAGAATCTCTCAGAGAGGCACTAAGTAAGTTTATTTAGTTACACTTGAGCGAACTCGGCAAATTCCATATTTAATAAATCGCTAAGAATCATTTTAGCTTTCGTAGTATCGATTTGAGCTCCCAACTTAATCAAAATACTGTATAATCCAGTATGAACTCGGCTCGTATATAAGAAGTGCTTCGATCCTCTCAATTCATTTGATAGGGGTGCTTCTTTTGTGAAATGACGAATTTCCTCATCAAATTTTGGATCACTAAAATCAAAAGTGTCATATTTGTAAGGCTTCGAAAACATGATGCCGTAATTTCTTGCAAAGTTATAATACTCTTCTTCACGATCTTGAGTTTTCGATTCTGGGTTAATTACATCAAGTTTTACATATAACTTGCGTATGGCTTCCTGATCATTAGCAAGATGCGTAGGTAGTAGTTTGAGGTAATTGGTAAAGAACTCTTCAGGGAACAATTTTACGCATCCAAAATCAATCACTCCAAGTTTATCGTCATTGGTAAATAAGAAATTTCCAGGATGAGTATCAGCATGTACATATCCACCTACACGGATCTCTTCATGGAAAAAATCCCAGATCAATTGACCGAAATGATTCTTTTGTTCTTGACTGGGTTTTTCTTTCAAGAATTCTCCCAAATGTCTACCATTTACAAAACTCATGCAAAGTACTCTTTCGGTTGAGTACTCCTGAATCCATTCAGGGATAATTATTTCATCACTCCCAAATCGTTTTCTGAACTGATCAATTTGAGAACCCTCATGCTTGTAATCAGTTTCTTCCATCAATGTTTGTTTAATTTCATTGAAGTAAGGATCTATATCCTGACCTTTTTTTATGATTCTTTTTGCCAACGATTTAGCTACAGTCATATCAGAATTTATCGTCTCACGAACATTAGGATATTGAATTTTGACGGCTACTTTTCTTCCATCTTTAAGTTCTGCTCGATGTACTTGACCAATAGATGCGGCTGCAAAAGCTTCTGGTTCAAACTTTGCAAAAAGTTGCTCTGGATAATCTCCCAATTCTCTTTTAATAATAGTTCGAACAAGCGCTTTATTAATTGGTGGTACAGAATATTGAGCCTGACTCATTACTTCGGCAAACTCTTCCGGTAAAAACCCTTGATCCATACTCATTCCCTGAGCAATTTTTAATGCAGTCCCCCTCAGTTTTGAAAATTCTTTAAATACTTCTTTAGCATTATTGGTATGGAAATCCTTGTCAGTTCCACTATCAGCACCAACTTTTTTCTTGATGTAACGCTGGGCGTAATTGGTGCCAACCTTAATTCCTGTTTTCGCAATAATTTTACCACGCTCAAACTTCGACGATGGAAAATCACTCATCTTTTTTTTCCTCTTTTTGATTGAATAAGTCTGTAATGCAATCTCCAACAAAAGGGATGTCTTTACCGATACCCACGGAGCTGAATAAATATTTGACTAAATCGAATCCTTTATCAATTGTCTTATTGTAAACAGCTTCCTGTAAAAGAGAAGTAAGTTTATCTGATAAGGCAAGCGTTCGTTCTTTATCAATAGATTCATCTGAAAGCCAAAAACGAACTAAAAATAGATATTGACTGGCGAGAATTTTATAAAAGTAATCTTTCATAAAAAAACCGGCGCTAACAGCAATTTCTCCATCAGAAGTAAGAAAATCTTTAAAGAGAACAGTTACTTCTTTATGAAATTCAGAATTACTTCTTTTTTGAAAGATGTGTTTATCAAAGGTATCATCCACAAAAGCTGGACTTTCACTCATCATATCAAAAAGGGTGTAGATGAAGTTGGAAAATTTTTCGCTTAGAGAATAATCTTCAAAATCATCAATTTCCTCAATCATAGCCCAGTATTGGTAAATTAGAGCTGGATAATAGAATGAAAGAATTGATTTTTTATTGGGGAAGTGAGCGTAGATTTCGGAAGCTGATAATTTTGTGGCATCTACTAGATCGGGAATAGATACCTTGCCCTTCTTCTGGTAGATTTCTATAGCCTTCCAAGTAATTTCAATTTTTGTATTTATTTTTTCTGCAGTCATAGAATGAATAGTTTTGAAATCAAACAAACCCGAATTGTAAACAGTTCGTTCTTGGACTATAAATAATGTGCTTTTGTTTCAAACACTTTGTTTATTTGGCGAATTAATTTATATGTAAGAATGAATAATAAACGAGACGCACTCTTTCTAACTTTAACAGCAGTATTCCTAACATCTTTAGTACTAGGGAATATAATAGGGACAACTAAATTCGTAACAATTTTTAGTATCGACCTTCCGGGATGGTTGCAAGCTATTACCCCTCCGCTAGTTCGAAATGGTAGTATATATACTATGAGTGTTCCTGCTGGGGTAATTGCATATCCATTTACATTTCTAGCAACTGATTTGATCTCCGAATTATTTGGCAGGAGGAAAGCTCAGTTGGTAGTATGGGTTGGTTTCGCAATGAACTTTTTTATGCTTTTTTTGATGTCAGTAAATCATTGGTTACCAAATGCGGCAGGAGTAAGTGGTGGACTTCCATTATTTGAAGGAGTGTATGACTTCATGGTGGGTAATGTGATTGCTAGTATGATTGCTTACCTAATTGCCCAAAGCGTTGATGTTCGCCTTTTTCATTTTTGGAAGAAAAAAACAAAAGGAAAACATCTTTGGTTACGCAACAATGGTTCAACTATGTTTAGTCAACTAGTAGATTCAACTGCAATTATCACTATTCTATATTTGGCAAATAATTTAGGTGACAGCATAAACTCAGTTGGCGCAGTAATTATATTGATCTTGAACTCCTATTTATTCAAGTTCTTTTTTGCCCTTTTTGATACTCCGCTAATGTACCTTGGTGTGAAGTTATTTAAATCTTACAACGAAGATCCTGAGGTAAGTGCCAACTATTAATGAGTTATGAATTTTCGTCATCCAAAAGAGAGAAAAAAAGATGAATTATTTTGAAATAAAATTTGCCTTCGACCCCTTCTTTGCCGTACCTTTGTAATCCTTTCGAGGAAATGAAATCGCTGGTTAAAAACACGAAGTTTTGATCAGCTTTTTTTATCTCTGAAAGATAAGTTCTATGACATATTGAGAAGCAATAAACAGATTGTTTGTGCGAGCGATAGCTC
>CAXBBW010000008.1:0-179303 GCA_963974345.1 uncultured Balneolaceae bacterium
ACAATGGCTATAAGTAATTGCTTGTTCTCGCTTACTTCTGAAAATCCTCGCGGATTTTCAGTTTGGTGTGTACTTGCAAAGTTAACCGCTAACCCACGCAACTACGCATAGCCAAAACGTTGGAGAAGAATTCGCTTCGCTCTTCTACTCCAATGTTTCCGTGCTAAGTTCAAAGTTGAGTAGCAACTCATTCCAAACCTATTAAGAAGAAATTTGATCTATCGGCTTCATCCATTACTTTCCTGAAACTAATTTTCTATGAGCAAAGAAATTCCTAGTGGTTTAGTCTTCTCGGCTAAGTCCCCAAAAAGAAAAAAGCGAGCACTGACTCTCGTTGCAGTTTTAATTGTATTACAGATTTGTTTGATTTGGCCGATTTATCCAATATTTGCCTCTCCGACTCCTCAAATTCTCGGGTTCCCACTTTCCATAATTTGGGTTGTTTTCATTCTAATTCTCGCATTTACTTCGGTAGTGATCTTCTTCAGAAAAGATACTGAGGAGGAACACTGATTTTGGAAGACTGGATGATTATTCTCGGAATTTGTGGAATTTATTTACTAATCACTTTAGCAATGGGCATAATTCCCGGACTTAAAGTTACTCATAGTACAGAAGGCTACGTTGCAGGCGATCGTTCGATGAATGTTTTCATACTCTACTTTGTACTTGGAGCTTCCATTTTTTCTTCTTTTGCATTTCTCGGAGGGCCCGGATGGGCGTATTCTCGCGGAGCAGCTGCTTTGTACATTATCGCATATGGAGCAATTGGAATGGTTCCGTTTTACTTTTTTGGACCGAAAGCCAGAGCCCTTGGCGCTAAGTATGGATTTGTAACCCAGGCAGAACTTCTTCAAGATCGATTTAATAGTAAAGTACTTTCTGCTTTGCTTGCTGTGCTTACCGTTGTGGTTTTGATTCCCTATCTCACCCTTCAAATGAAAGGTGCAGGATTAGTTTTAAATACTATTAGCGATGGGGTTATACCAAACTGGATGGGAGCCGGAATCGCTTATATCGTTGTACTGATTTATGTGTTTTACAGTGGTGTGATGGGTGTGGGCTGGACAAATACTTTCCAGGGGATTTTCATGCTGGTGATTGCGTGGTTTTTGGGCATCTATCTACCTGAAAAAATGTATGGCGGTATTGGTCCAATGTTTGATCAATTAATAAACTCAGATTTTAAACAAGCATTAACAGCACCTGGACTAACTTCTAGTGGAACTCCTTGGGATTGGTGGGGATTTAGTTCCGCTGTAATTGTTTCTGCAATGGGTTTTTCGATGTGGCCTCACTTTTTTATGAAAGCTTTTGCAGCCAAAAGTGATCGAACTATTAAACTCACAGTGGTGCTGTATCCAACGTTTCAGGTTTTTCTAATTCCCATTTTATTGATTGGGTTTTCAGCCGTTCTAGCTTTCCCAGGAGTAACTCCAGCAGATTCTATTCTTCCTCATGTACTTCTTCAAATGGATTTACCAGTGGTGTTAATCGGACTTGTTTGCGCAGGAACCTTAGCAGCCTCCATGAGTTCAGGTGATGCTATCGTTCACGCAGCCGCTTCTGTAGGAGTAAGAGATGGACTTTCGAAAATTCCATCTATTCAAAACTGGATGAGTTCAGGTTCTAATGAACGAGCATTAATCAGAATTGCTGTAATTATTATCAGTTTGATTGCATACTATTTCGCCGTTTTTTCTGAAACAGACATCGTATCTCTACTTCTTGGAGCGTATGGTGGAATAGCACAGATGTTCCCGCTTGTCTTCGCAATGTTCTATTGGCCACGAGCTAACGGAAAAGGTGCATTAGCTGGATTAATTGGTGGGATTTTTGTCACCCTTTTCTTCCTTTACAATCCAGAATTTAAACCACTACCCATGCACGAAGGCATTTATGGTTTGATTGTGAATATTGGTCTTTTGCTTGGTGTGAGTTTAGCTACACAGCCCGAGGAAGTTGAGAGAATAGAGAGGTATACAGAGTTTTAATAATTTCCACCGAGATAAATCCCGGAGCTATTTCTAATTCGATCTTTTCAGAATCTTCAATAATGATTCCTAGGAAATCGGCCTTAGAATTATTGGTGGAAATAGTGAGCAGATGATTGAAGTGAATCCGCAGGATGAATAATTCCACACAGGCTCGGATTTCTAAAATTCCCGAAATGAATGACGACCATTGGAATTATTCAGCGAAAGCATAGTGAACCCGCCAAGAATTCATAGTCTTGACCTTTTTTTACTGGCGCCTGTCCCGTTGCAGAACGGGAAGTCAAGCCAAAAGTAAGGACTAACCAACCTAGATATTAACTTAACTTCGTTCCGTAGCTCACGGAATGCCGACTGGAAACTCCTGATTCCTTTTCCGTGATTTCCACTCCAACACTTCGAATCCATCCTTCACTTTTCCTACTTTTAGCCTCGGGTTTGCTTTCTCTTTTCTTTCTACCCCGAGATAAATCTCGGGGCAATTTATGTTCGATCCTTTCAGTATCGAATTGGCGTTCTACCTCCAAATAACGGCCTTAGAATTGTTGGAGGAAATAGTGAACTAATGATTGAGGCGTATCCCAAAAATTCTTGGGATAACAAATTTTCTTCTTTTGACTGAATATCAACATCACTATTCTAGTAGAGATTATTATAATGACATTACGTTAAGAAATTGAGTTATTTAGAGTTTTGAGATGCGTGTAAAAAAGATTAGAGGTCACAAACACATTTGGAAGCGAATTGAACTTTGGAAAGAAAATAACGCAGATTTAGATATTGAAGCCTTAAAAATCCACCAACGGAACTATGTTAAACTTTGGTTTCATCCTTATGGTTCTATTTCAAATCTAAACAGTGTTTACCCTGAACCAAAAGGGGAAACTAGAAAGAAAATACTTTCTGCTTTATATGAAATTTATGATACATGGAGAATAAAGCTTGAAGAACTTGGAGAACCTTATTACTTAAAAATCTGGCTCAATGAACCTCATTTATCAAAGTCTCAGATTGTTTGCGCTATTGGAGACTTTCTAACTTTTTACGATTCAACTTTTCAACTTGATCAAAACTCAAAGCAAAAAATAGAGTTGAACCAAGATTTTAAGTGGGATCGATATTTAGACGAATACCATCTTTCCTCTAGTGAGTTAGGAGAAAAAGAGGATTACTATTCTGAGGAAGATTATTTAGAAGAGAAGCGATATTTAGATGGCCAATTAAAAAAACCTCATCGTAAATCAATGTTTAAAGATAAAAGTGGAAAGGAAGTAGAATACTATTCCTTTAAGCAAGGCTATGTATGGTTAGGTGAGAGAAGAATTGATTAACCTTGTTCCACATATTCTCAGTAGCGCTTCTTGGACGCTCTAGTTTCTTCCAAACCCTCTACTTCTTTCCTTCTCTTCCATTAACTCAAAGCCTTGGGCTTTCCTCTGTTATTCACCTAAACCCGAGTTAATCTCAGAGCTATTCGAATTCAATCCTTTTTATTTTTTGTCACACTCCTAATTTACTCGGGACTCTTCTTTCCCTCTATTCTTATATCTTTAGCTCCGTTTATCATCAACTGGATTCTCACCGAATGTTGAAGGTACCCAATTCATACTTGTAATTGGAGGTCGATCATATTTTTCATCATCCAAAGGAGGTAGTGGAATTGGATCGGGAGTTAAATCTTGGTAGTCGATTTGATTTAATAAATGAGTGATACAATTCAAACGAGCATGACGTTTTATATCTGCATTTACTACAAACCAAGGAGATTTTTTGGTGTCAGTGTGTTTGAACATTTCATCTTTTGCCCTAGAATAATCTACCCAACGAGTTCTCGCTTCTAAATCCATTGGACTCAGTTTCCAACGTTTCATTGGGTCTTCATTCCGATCCTCAAATCTTTTTTTCTGTACTTCATCAGAAATTGAGAACCAATATTTAATAAGAATAATACCAGATTTTATAAGCATGTTTTCAAACTGTGGACAGTTTTCCATAAATATCTCATACTCATCATCCGTACAAAACCCCATCACTTTTTCAACCCCAGCTCTGTTGTACCAACTTCGATCAAAAAGAACCATTTCCCCAGCTCTTGGCAATTCTTTCACATAGCGCTGGAAATACCATTGCGTTTTTTCTACTTCGGTAGGTGCTGTCAATGCTACAATTCTAGTAACTCTAGAACTCATTACCTGAGATATGGTTTTGATAACTCCACCTTTGCCAGCTGCATCACGTCCCTCAAAAATTACACATACTTTTAATCCATTCTCTTTTATCCAGTATTGAAGTTTTACAAGTTCCCTTTGAAGCTTTTCCAATTCTTCATTGTAGATATCTCTTTTCAGCTTTCCGTTAGAATCGTAGTTGGTTTCTTTTAGCATAGATGTTTTTGAGGTTGGGTAAAAGAACTTCTAAAAGAAATTAAAAGCAAGTGAATGAAGCACCAAATAACAAATCATAATAACTAGATCGAATTATTGTAAGTGTCTTTTATACATTTAAAGTATATTCGAATAATCTAAGTTGTAGAAATTCATGTAGTTTAAAAACCATGCGTAAAATCTTATTTATTAAAATAATTACTCTTCTGATTTTATTTCTTGCTTGTGGCGCTCCTGAACCACACAAACTTCAGACCTTCCCATTAACTTCGGTAGAATTACTGGATAGCCCTTTTTCAGAAGCTCAGGAAACTGATAAAAAGTATATTTTGGAGCTTGATGCAGATCGATTGTTAGCTCCATATCTGATTGAAGCTGGGTTGGAAGCTAAAGCTCCCAAATATGGGAACTGGGAAAATACAGGACTCGATGGTCATATAGGTGGTCATTATGTAACGGCTCTTTCATTGATGTATGCCTCCACCGGAGATGAAGAAGTCCTCGATCGCTTGAATTATGTTCTTGATGAGTTGTACAGAGCGCAGCAAGTTAACGGAGATGGTTATCTTGGTGGAATTCCGAATAGTGGAGAAATTTGGGATGAAATTAAAGAAGGTGATATTCGAGCTCAGAGTTTCTCTTTGAATGGAAGATGGGTTCCGCTGTACAATATCCATAAGATTTTTGCGGGGTTAAGAGATGCTTATTTAATCGCTGATATCGAACGAGCAAAAGATATGCTAATTGATCTTACCGATTGGTTTGTGGAAGTGAATAAAAACCTGACTGAAGAACAAATCCAGGATATGTTGCGCAGCGAGCATGGAGGATTGAATGAAGTCTTTGGTGATGTATATTCCATCACCGGGAATAAAGAATATCTGGAGCTTTCAAAAGAATACTCCGATCATGCTATTCTGGACCCGCTTTTAGTTGGAGAAGACGATCTCACCGGAAAACATGCAAACACTCAAATCCCAAAAGTAATTGGGTACCAACGAGTGGCGGAATTAGAAAATAATGATAAATGGAAAGGTGCGGCAAAACGATTTTGGGATATTGTTGTGGAAGATCGCTCTGTGGCTTTTGGAGGAAACAGTGTAAGCGAACACTTCAATCCAACCGATGATTTTTCAACTATGATTACTTCGAATCAAGGGCCTGAGACTTGTAATACCTACAACATGCTGAAATTATCTAAAATGTTGTTTACTGATGATCCCGATGCCAAGTATATCAATTTTTATGAACGTGCATTGTATAACCACATTCTCTCTTCTCAGCATCCCGATGGTGGATTTGTTTACTTTACTCCTCTCCGTCCTAGACACTACCGGGTATATTCTCAGCCTCATACCAGCTTCTGGTGTTGTGTTGGATCAGGAATTGAAAATCATGGGAAATATGGCGAATTGATTTATGCTCATGATGAACATAATATTTACGTAAATCTCTTTATCCCTTCTACCTTAAACTGGGAAGAACAAGGAGTTAAAATCACTCAAACTACCCGATTTCCTTACGAAGAAAGTACCCGCCTACAAATACAGGTTGATGAGCCTAAAGAATTTGTTCTTTCAGTTAGAAAACCAAATTGGATAAAGGGTAACGTAGAAATCATGGTAAATGGTGAATCCTTGGACAAACCACCTGTTAATTCATTCTCCTACTTTTCAATAGATAGAAAATGGGAGTCAGGGGATATTGTTTCCATAAGTCTGCCAATGAAAACCACCTTAGAATATCTGCCTGATGGTTCTAACTGGGCAGCTTTTGTTCACGGCCCCGTTGTTCTGGCTGCTGTGACCGATACAACCGATTTGGACGGATTATTTGCCGATGAAGCACGCATGGCTCATGTAGCCAGTGATGTATTTTATCCAATTGATGAGGCTCCCATCCTGCTGACAGAAGATGCAGATAACATAGAAGAGAACCTCACTAAATCAGGAACTATGACTTTCAGCATAGATAAATTGATTTATCCTGAATCGTCCAAAGAGCTAAAACTGGTTCCCTTCTTTGCGATTCATGAAGCACGTTATATGATGTACTGGCCAGTTTTATCTGAAACAGAACTGGCTGAACGACAGGATGAAGTTAGACAACAGGAAGCCGCATTAATCACTTTGAATAACATTACAGTGGATATGGTTGCAACCGGGGAACAACAGCCTGAAGCTGAACATAACTTTAAAGGTGAACGAACAGAATCTGGGATTCATAATAGTCGTTATTGGAGACATGCATCCGGCTGGTTCAGCTATGATTTTAATAATCCTGATAACTCAGGTAATATTTTACGTGTTACTTACTCCGGTGGAGATAGTGGTCGTACTTTCGATATTTTGATCAATGGAGAAGTGTTAGAAACTGTTACTTCTACTGGTCACCCAGACTTATTTTTTGATGTTGATTATACTATACCTGAATCAATGTTAGCAGAAACAATGACTATAAAGTTTGAAGCCCACGAACATTCGGTGGCTGGCGGTATTTTTGAGATTCGGCTATTATCTGAATAATGTAATTTTAGACGATCACTAAAATCGCTATATGAGAATAAAAACTCACACTACATAAGCTTTTAATGATTAAGTATTTTAAGACTTTGAAAACGCACATTCTTAAATCTACTAAATGAAGATTGTTCAAGAATTCAAAGATTTTGCCGTAAAAAGAATTATGATCGATATTGCGATCGGTGTAATTATTGGAGCTACTTTCAATACTTTGGTTAATGTGCTTGTGAAGCAAATTCTTATGCCACCTCTCTCGGTGTTAACGGGTGGTTCAAATTGGTCGACCAAAAAATTGGTTTTAAAAGAAGCAGTAATTGAAGGTGATAAAGTTACTGGTGAAGAAATTTCAATGGGATATGGGTTATTAATCGATGCAAGTATCGATTTTTTGGTTATTGCAATAATCGTATTTATTGTGATTAAACTCATGAATAAAATAAAACGAAAAGCTGAAGATCCTAAAGACACAACGGTTAAAACTCCTAAGGATATAGAGTTACTTACCGATGTAAAAGAGCTTTTAGAACAACAAAATGAGCTACTAAAAAATCAAAAATAATGTAATCTTTTTCATCACTCATCAGTTCAAAATAAACTATCTAAGCTCCCATTAAGTCGGTATCTTTGTAAGATATGAAGAAGCAAACGACTCGAACAAATCCTGATATTCCCATTATCTACGAAGACAATCACTTACTAGTTATTGATAAACCTGCGGGAGTTCTATCTCAAGAAGATCATACAGGAGATCTTGATGTATTGAGATTGTGTAAACAGTACATCAAAAAGAAATACAAAAAGCCCGGTGATGTTTGGCTGGGATTAGTTCACCGATTAGATCGCCCCGTTAGTGGTTTGATGGTACTTGCTAAAACTTCGAAAGCAGCCTCTCGCCTTTCTGAAGAAGTTAGAAAAAACAGAATGGATAAAACCTATTGGGCTTTGGTTCATGGAATGGCTCCAATGGAAGCGAACTTGATTCATTTCCTTGAAAAAGATAAAAAAACAAATCTTGTTAAAGCTCGAAATGCTAAAACCAAAGGCGGTAAAGAAGCTAAGCTGAACTTTAAAACCATTAAGCAAAGTAAAGACTACAGCGTATTAGAAATTGATCTGGAAACTGGAAGGCCTCACCAAATCCGTGTTCAACTCGAGAAAATTGGACATCCTATTTTTGGGGATTACAAATACGGTGAAGAAGATTCAGGGCCAGGTAAAAATATGGGACTTCGTTCTATGAAATTGAGTTTTAAACATCCAACCTTAGATAAAGTCATGAAGTTCTCTGTTAAACCTCCCAAACAACAGCCTTGGGATATTTTTGATTATTGAAATTAGTTAAGAATAATGAGTTTTGATTTAAACCCTTTCTTGTCATTTCGATTGAAGCGAGAAATCTAAGAGGTTTGATTCCACTTCGATACTCCTCAGATGTCTCACATTCGTTCGACATGACAAAAAAAAGGCGTTCATTTTTTATGAAAAAAATCTCCTATACCGCGGCCTACATTGTTGTTAAGTTTTATGGGTTAACGAAAGATTCCAGAATAGCGGAACGCTTCGATCCTTTTATTCTGGATTTCTACAAAAAAATGGTTTCGTTTCTTCCCTCCCATTTGAGTTGGTATCAGAATTCATTGAACTCTTCCTTCCTGAGAAAACTGTTTATTTGGTCGGAAGAACTTCTGCTCCCTGGCGACTTGATGCACATAATTTGTCGAAAGTTCTATATGACTAAAATGATAGATGAGGCTCTTTCCTCTGGTATTAAACAAGTAGTAAGTATGGGAGCGGGATTTGATCATTTGGGAGCTTATTGTTCGTCTAAAGGAATTCCTACTTTCGAACTCGATTTGGATTGGATGATTGACCACAAAGCTAATTTTTTAGGTCAGAATGGATTTTCAAATACCCTTTTGAAACCTATTCCTATGGATTTTATGCAACAGCGACTTCCTGATGTTTTAAATGCTCAGGTTTCATTTGATCCCAAAAAGAAGACTCTTTTCTTAGGAGAAGGCTTTTTCGATTATCTGCCTCTAGAAACTACCAAAGAAATACTTGAGGATATAAAATTGCTAAATCCTGAAAACAAACTTCTTACTACTTTTTTCTCTTTGGATGAACTGAATTGGTTCCATCGCTTTTCGTTTACAAGCGGGGTAAGCTTGGTTGGAGAATCATTAAGACTTCCTTTAAATAGATCAGAGTTTATTGAACTATTAAATGAATCGGGATTTTCTGTAGATAAGGAAATAAGTCACCAAGAAATGAAAGCTGATTTAGTTAAATCTATGGGACTAACTCTTCCAGTTTTGAAAGGTTTCTATATTTTGGATTCTATTCCCAGTTAAATTCCACACTATCAGCAATGTATACAGAAGTATCGCTTTCGGGCATCCACATCATAGGTTGTTGCTCCAAATAAGTTACTCTTGTGATATTGATCGAATCAGCATAATCCACTTTAGGTTCAATATCACGATTTGGTTTAGGAACATAATCAACCCCACTTAACTGCATCATATTTCGAAGTACCCAATCCTTGCGTTGGTTTACAAAAGGCGTAGGAGGTTCAACTCTCATTCGCTTAGGATTTGGAAGAACCACAGCCATTCTTGCCGCCTCATCATTAGTAATTTTAGATGCTTCCTTATCAAAGAAATACTCAGATGCTTTCCCAATACCAAATACTCCGGGTCCAAACTCAGCAATATTCAGATATACTTCCATGATCCTCTCTTTAGACCAAAACGTTTCGATGCCTAGAGTAATCACAGCTTCTACTCCTTTTCTGATAAAAGAACGGTCGTTTGATAGGAAAAGATTCTTTGCTACTTGCTGAGATATAGTACTCGCTCCTCGTAAGCGTCCGCCACCTTCACGCTCTTCAATTGCTTTGTTGATTGCGACCATATCAAGCCCATTGTGTTGCCAAAACCGTTGATCTTCTGAAGCTACCACTGCCCATTGAATATTTTTAGGGATTTCATCACTTGAAACCCAATAATTTCTTAGATCATATCTCTCAGCGTTTACTTCTTCCCAGTTTTCGTGCAGTGTGAAAGAAGTAAATGGCGGGTTAATCCACTTTAAAGAAACCAGTAATAGGATAAACCAAAAACTCCACCCTGCGATGACGCCAAGGGTAATTTTAATCCATTTTTTCAAGTTTTTTTTTGTAATTGAAGGGATCATAGCTAGTCAAAATTCACTCTTAAACTATTTTAGCTAACTTTTAGTGTTTATACCTGAAAAAAGTTTCCAACTTTAAGATTTTATTTCAGGAGATTTCATTCCTGATCATCTTCTTCACTTCCAGTTAAAGAACTTGGAAGTTGTTTTGAAGCTTTAGCTCCCAGTTTTCTGAGCTTATCAGCTTGACCAACTAAATTACCAGCCCCAGTTGAAAGTCGGTTCAAAGCGGTATCGTAGCTATCTTGAGTTTGTCGAATTCGTTGTCCAATGTCTTCCATACTTTCTACAAAACCCACGAATTTATCGTATAAAGCTCCGCCACGTTGGGCGATTTCAAGTGCATTTTTGTTTTGATATTCTTGCTTCCAAACGCTATCGATAGTGGCAAGAGTTGCCAACAAAGTTGACGGACTTACAATCACAATATTTCGATCAAAAGCATCATAATATAGACTGGCATCTGCTTGTAGAGCTGTACCAAATGCCGATTCAATAGGTATGAACAGTAATACAAAATCGGGACTTCTGTCACCATGAATGTGTTGATAGTTCTTTTCACTCAAACCTTTTACATGGCCACGAATGGAAGTCACATGCTGTTTAAGCGCAGATTGAGCTTCAGTTTCGTCGTCTGAGGATGAAAATCGTTCGTAGGCAGTCAATGAAACTTTTGAATCCACAATTAGGAATTTCTCGTCTGGAAGGTGAACCACCACATCGGGTTGAAGTCTTCGCCCTTCTTCAGTTGTTGAGCTTTGCTGAACTTCGTATTCGCGACCTTTGGTGAGCCCAGAGCGTTCTAGGATTCGTTCGAGAATTACTTCTCCCCAATTTCCCTGAGCTTTGCTATCTCCCTTAAGTGCTTTTGTGAGATTCTTTGCATCCTCACTCATCTTTTGGTTAAGCTCGCCCATTTGCCGTATTTGCTCTTTTAAAGTAGCACGTTGGCGGTTTTCTTCCTTGTAGGTATCTTCCACTTTCTTTTTGAATTCCTCCAACTTCAGTCCTAAAGGATTAAGCAATTGATCGAGGCTTTCCTTGTTTTGTTTGGTAAACTTTTGAGTGTTCTCTTCAAGAATTTTATTCGCCAAATTTTCGAACTGTACTTTAAGCTGGTCTTGCATCCCTGCAAGTTCTTCTTTTTGCTCAGATAGTTTTGTTTGAAGAGATGAATATTCTGCTTTTAATCCAGCCAGCTGTCGATCCAGATTCCCTTTTTCCTCTCTTTCTTTCCTCAGCTCTTCTTCTTTTTCTTTGGTGATTTGATCCAGCTTCGATTCGGTTTCTTTGAGCTGTTCACCCAAATTAGAATTTCGTTCTTCAAGTCTTGAACTATCAGACTTTGATTTAAAGTGAGCAATCAAATATCCTGAAACTGCTCCTACTACTAATGTGATTCCTGCTAATAAATATTCCATTAATTAATTATTTCCTTCCAAAATCTCTGGGATTCTTCTTCTCAATTCATCGTTATAAAAAATTCCACCATGCTTCTGGCGATCAAGTACTATAAACTCATCTGAATCTTTGAGAAATTCAGTAAGTTTTATGGATCGTTCGACCGGAAGTATTTCATCTTCTCCTGCATAAAATATTGTGATGGGTTCGTCTATTTTAGGGATTGCCAAATCGGTACGAAGTGGAAAACGCATCAAAAAAGATGGTAAAAATGGATAATCTTTATTCTTCATATCTACCATACTGTAATATGGTGCCCAAATCATTATTCCTTTTGGGTTATTTTCTGCTGCAACCTGAGCCGCAATTCCTGATCCCATTGAATACCCGATAATGAAGATATTTTCTTCCTGGTATTCTTTTGTCATTTCTGAGTATACAATCTTCATATCGCCAACAAGATCTTCCTCGTTTTTTAGCTTGCCAGTACTTAATCCGAATCCTCGATAATCAGGATATAATAGATCATATCCTTCCCGCATAAAAAGTAAGAACTTCTCAGGGTCTGTATCATCATTTCCACCATTCCCATGATAGTAAATAACTAATCCTTTACTTGAATCTGGTGTTTTTGCAAGAATTCCATGAATTCGAGCTCCATCTGTCACATCAAACCAACGTTCTTCAAAATCAAATTCATAACTGTACTCATGACCTTCATCTAACGGCCAAGGACTAAAAAGGATACTATTCTGAATCGAATAGAAATAAACACATACCGCCAGATACAGAAGAACAATGGTAAGCCCAGTAGCAAATAGTGATTTTTTGAATTTTTGCATTCGGGATGATACTAAATTCTTAAGATTGATTTCTGGATTCCCTGATTTTGAAGTATAAAAAAAGCAGCCTGTTTAGACTGCCTTTTAAATGGTAACATTGTCTTTGCTAGCGAATGTGAGAAATCTCAATGGTGTTAATAAGGGGATTGCTCCGTCTCACGAAATACCGGAATCCTCGCAAAGGATGCCATTCACGAGCAAAGCGAAGTGATCTCAGTGGTTTGATTAGAAGATTGCCCGGTCGTGCTACGCTGACTCCTTTGCAAATGGTGGAAATAGACAGAGCCAGATTCCGGCTCAAGGCCGGAATGACGACAAAATAATTAAAGATCGATGTTCTCTTCTTCGCCTTTCTTTTTATCTCTGAGTTTCTTGATCGCATACGCTCCGCCTGCTGCTGCAAGTAGACTTAATCCACCATCAATTGGTGCTTGAGATGGCGCTGATGGAAGTCCGGGTTGGGCCATTGCCAGTTCAGTTGCAAATAGTGCGAGTGCTGTAAGTGTAAATAAAATTCGTGCTTTCATAGGATTAAATTAAGAATTAAAAATTCAAAATTAAAAATGGGGCTTTTGGTTTTCGGTTATTCAAGCCCTCATTTTTAATTCTTCATTTTTCATTTTGAATTACTTGATTAGAGTCATTTTACGGGTTAGGCTTTGTCCACCAGCTTCTAAGCGGTAGTAGTACATGCCACTGGATACTTCTGAAGCATTCCAGGTTACATTGTAACTTCCTGCGCTTTTAGTCTCGTTGACGAGCTCCGCTACTTTCTGTCCCATTAAGTTATACACGCTAATGTTTACCGCTCCAGAATTCTTCACACTATAATTGATGGTAGTGCTTGGGTTAAACGGATTCGGGTAGTTTTGATCCAACGCAAACTCAGTAACTTTTGAATCTGTTTCGTTGCTTACAGAATTCGTACTTGGAGTGATTGTAATCGCAAATCTAGTTCCAGCTGATTTTGACTTTTGCGTAACAGCTGCAGGTCCGGTAAGAATATTAAGAGGGTTCACTTTTTCTGTAACTGATGCAGAAGCCTCAAATCTATATTCAGATTCAGTTCTCATATCTAAACTAGTTCCTTTTTCATAATCATGAAGCGTCAATTTCCAGTCAGATGGGATACTTTCCAGCCCTTTCCAGTCGAAAGTGAATTCGCCACTTACGCCAACGAGTTGCTCTTCTAAATCCAGCTTAATTTCTTCTTCCAAATTCCATGGAAGAGATTCTACTGATTTCAATCGCTCGTTTGATTTGAATGCCATGGTGGCGTATTCTGAAATCAAAGGGGTAAGTTTTGAGGCATCTGATTTATCTAGTCCAACTATTGCATCATTTCTAAATGATAATCTTAAAGCTTTATCAAAACTATTTTTTGATGATAGAGTGAAGTTGATATCACCTTTATTATCCAGTGCTTTTGAAAAATGAAAATCAGTTATCGAAGAAAACGACTTACCAGAAGTTGGAAAACTAATTGCGGTAGTTTCGCTACCATCATTTACAACTTCTACCCAAAATCCTTGCCATGAGCTTACAATAGATGGACCTGTGCGATCTACAGCTTCATACGATGAAGCGGAATTATCCCAAAAATGAACATTGTTTTGAATACCATCTCCGTCATCAGCGGTAATAGAGTTTAAACTATAATTAGATGCAAAAGGATTACCAACAAGCGTGTAATACGAACCTCCAGTTACTGTTGAACTCAAGCTTACCGCATTTACATCCGATGAAGGTTCTGATCCAGAAACGTCTAATGTTACGGGTAAATGTAGACTACTATTATCATCATTATTAAAAAAGTAAAGCGCTAAACCGTATCCTTCAGGATATTGAGTTGTAGTTGTAGCTGGTTCTTCCCAAGCACCCGAATCATCATAGTAGTAAATATTTGCGTCTCCAGAAGCGCCATCACCATTCGTTATACCTTGAATTGGAGTATCGTCTGAAATCTCTGTGATGTCATAATTTTCCATTGGAACAGATAAAAGCCTCCATCCCGCAGTTCCTTCAATTACGATATCAGTTGTAAAAGTACTTCCATCTAATTTAGTACCTGGAGAAATTGTTAATGAAGCATTTGCTGTAGTATGGTCAACAAAAGATCCAGTCCCATCTGGATTTCTGGTCAATGATTCATTACTTGGACCGGTTGTATATGAAACAGAATCCAACCGAATATCTTGGTTATCCAAAAGAACTATTTTCTCATTTGAGTTATTTAGGCTTAAATCAGAAGTAGAAGTTAAGACTGTTGACCCTCCAAAAGTTCCGGCTGGGGTTCCAGAATCATCGAATATTACAATAGCACTCTTAGCTTTTATAATTGTACCAGAACTAAATTCATGTATTGTTCCATTCAGATCAATTAATGACCAATCACTTATATCAATATTTATTTCTTCATTATTGTATATCTCTACAAATTCATCTGACTCTGTACTATTCATTGTATCGCCATTTGCATCATCTTCTGGATCTGGGTTAACCTCATTAATAACTACACTCGGAGCATCATCATCTGTGATATTTAGCGTATAGGTTGAATCACCGCTAACATTAAAAATGGTTGTTCCACTTGTTGAAAGGTTAGAAAGTTCAAAAAAGCCGAATTCAGCTCCTTCATAATCTGTGTCACTTACTATGGTAAAGGAAGCGGATTTAGTCTCATCTCCATCAGAAGCTGTTGAAAACGAAAGAGAAACCGTGTTTATACTCGAAAAATCACTGGGCTCTGTAGAACTAGATCCTTCATTATAAACCACATCAACATCCACCGTATTCCCATCGGCATCTTCCAGAATCACATCAATATTTACAGCTCCTGCTGTCTCTGCAGAGGTACCAGAGCTTGCAGTAAACCTAATAGTAGGAGTTTCCGTCAGATCTGTACTTCCTGCTGAACCTGGAGAGCCATTCGATTCAGTACCACCAGTAATAGATGTTACTGAATTACCGAAATGAGAATCATCAATTACACCATTTGATTCAACATTGCTAATTGCATCTAATTCTTTAGATGTACCTCCTGTACTAGAAATAGAATAGATTAACCTTGCTATTTCTGTTCCTGAAGGATTTGTTAATACTATTTCATCTCCACTAGAACCCCCAACAAGTGAACCGCCAGAGTATACATAATCTGCTACATTGCTACCGTTTCCTAACGGATCACTTGATTTTGCTACGACTATGAAGCTTTCAGCAGGAATTACTAGAGAACCACTTATTGTAAAAGAATCTGAGCCATCATCTTTAACTATAAAGCCATCTAGGTCGAAAGAAACCGATCTCTTATTATAAAATTCAATGTATTCATTAGTTGATTCGCTTCCATCGGGATTTGCCATAAACTCTGTGATTATTATATCCCCTGGAGCTTGTGCAAAGACATAATTAGAAAAAATGCATGCCCCAATTAATAGTAAAATTTTCTTCATTAATACCCTTTTTTATTAATATTCGAATAGTCTCTTATTCTAATTAATCATTGGCAATACATCAAATGAAGTGTGTAAAGGCTCTGTTAAGCTTTAATTGCCCTTTTTAAAGACTTATCAATCAAAAAAGCGGTTTTTATTAGTTATTAACTTAATAAGTAAGGAAATGTGGAAAACTTTACTTAGAGAAAATGGTTGGATTTGAGAATGTATTGGTGGTTGGAGGTTAGGTATTTGAAGTTGGAGAAAGTAATCTTTGTCATTTCGAGTGAAACGAGAAATCTAACACATGTATTTAAAAGCATACTGTGGATTTCTCACCTCCGTTCGAAATGACAAGACCTTACTCCATTCTTAATTCTCAATTGAACAATTTTTAATTGTATACAAAAAATCCTTCTCCAGTTTTATTCCCGAGCTTGCCAGCATCTACCATTTTAACTAGCAAAGGACATGGACGATACTTTGGATCTTTGAAACCTTCATAAAGTACGTTTAGGATATCAAGACAAACATCTAGTCCAATGAAATCTGCCAAACGAAGCGGTCCCATTGGGTGAGCCATTCCAAGCATCATTACTTGATCAACGTTTTCAGGAGTTGCTACCCCTTCATACACTGCGAAAATGGCTTCGTTAATCATGGGCATAAGCACTCGATTGCTTACAAATCCGGGCATATCGTTTACAGGAACTGGGACTTTATTAAGCGTTTTAGAAGCTTCTTCAACAGCTTGGTAGGTTTCGTCGTTAGTATCTAATCCCCGTACTATTTCAACAAGTTTCATTACTGGAACTGGATTAAAGAAATGCATCCCAATAAATTTTTCTGGTCTGGATGTCAACGCTGCTAATTTAGTAATGGAGATAGATGAAGT
Source organism: uncultured Balneolaceae bacterium (assembly GCA_963974345.1). GTDB lineage: Bacteria > Bacteroidota > Rhodothermia > Balneolales > Balneolaceae > RHLJ01. The sequence continues at coordinate 16,668 of CAXBBW010000008.1, forward strand.
ATTACTAGCAAATATGGCTTGTTTAGGAGCATGAGTATCTACTTGAGTCCATACACTTTTTTTAATCTCAAGGTTTTCAGGAACAGCTTCAACTACTAAGTCTACTTCTTTAACTCCCTCTTCAATACTTAAATAAACGGTGATCTTATCAAGTGTAGAAGCTTTTTGATCGACCGAAATTTTCTCTTTTTGAACCATTCTTTCTAGGTTCTTTTCAATGGTAGCTACTGCACGATCTGCAAACTCTTGCTTAGTCTCTATCAGGTTCACAGGAATTCCATTCATCGCAAATACATGCGCTATTCCGTTTCCCATTGTTCCGCCACCTATTACTGCAACCTTTTTGATGTTCATTTTTTGCTCTTAAATTATTTGTGCTCTTTTTCTAAAATACGAAGTTTTAACACAGATGTGAGGTTGGATATATATGCTAGATGTTGAAGGTTGAATTGTTTTGTTTTCCAGTTTTTGACAAAGTTCAGTAAGCATTTTTTTAATTTGAATTAGGAATTAAAATTAAGAATTAGGAATAGTATTTACTTACAGATTATTCTTAATTCTTAATTCCTTATTGATAGAACTATTAATTTCTTTAAGCAAAAAAGCTACCTATTTTATATACATGAACACATTCTTAAAACTCCTTCTTTTCTTTTTCATCTTGCTTATTGGCTTTGCTGGATTAGCCTTTTATTGGACGTTCTATAAACCATTACCAAATTACAATGCTGAGGTTGATATTCCAGGACTCCAACAACCTGTGGATATTCACTGGGACGAGTTTGGGATTCCACACATCTATGCAAGCAACGAACAGGATTTATACAAGGCTTTTGGATATGTACATGCTCAAGATCGACTTTGGCAAATGACGTTAAGTCAGATAGCCGCTGAAGGAAGATTTGCAGAATTTTTTGGAGAGGAATTAGTTCCATTTGACGAATATCAACGCACACTTGGTTTTTGGCGAACAGCTGAGAAATTAGAAAAAGAAGTCATTAGTTTAGAGGAACGTGCAATACTCCAAGCCTACTCAGATGGTGTGAATACTTTTATCGAGCAAAATGGGAATCGACTTCCTGTAGAATTTGCATTAACAGGTATAAAACCAATAAAATGGTCACCTACCAGAACTCTTGCGGTAACTCGTCTTATGGCTTGGGAGCTAAATATGAGTTGGTGGAGTGAAGTAATGTATAATTATTTAAAGTCTTCCCTCCCTCCCGAAAAATTTGCGGAACTACGTCTTGGTTGGAGTGATGAATTCCCAACAACTTTAAATGATGATGAATCTATCGGACTTACTACCGCAGCATTAATGCCGATGCTTCAACAAGAAATAGATAAACGAAAACTTCTGAATACGGAAGGAACTCATGTTGGGAGTAATGCTTGGGTGATTGACGCATCAAAAACAAATACGGGCTACCCAATGCTAGCTGGAGATCCTCACTTAGGGTTGGATATGCCTGGGAAGTGGTACGAAGTTCATCTCAATTTAAATGGTAAAAATGTATCTGGAGCAACATTAGCTGGAATTCCTGGAATAGTTTTGGGTCAAAATGAAGAAATGGCTTGGTCATTTACAAGTATTATGGCTGACGATACCGATTTCTTTCTCGAGAAAACTGACCCCAATGATCGCGGTAGATATGTTGTTGATTCTGCTCGTGTAGGACAAGTAGCTTATCAGCAATTCGAGAAAATAAAAGAAATTATTAAAGTTAAAGATGGTGATGAGAAGGTCCTCGAAATCAGATTTACGAAACACGGTCCTGTTATCTCAGATATTTATCCTAACCAAGATTTGGTGAAAGATCATGTTATAAGTATGCAATGGACTGGATATGAATTATCGAATGAATTCAAAACGATGTATCAAATGAACTGGGCTGATACTTTTCAGGATTTTAAAGATGCGTTAGAATTTTATGGTGTCCCTGGAATGAATTTCATGTATGGGGATAGGGAAGGAAATATCGCGATGTTCTCTACTGCGAAACTTCCTGTTCGTAGTGGTAATAAAATTTCTATGCGAAAAGGTTGGGTACCAGAAGATGATTGGCAGGGTTTTATCCCAAGAGAGGAAATGCCACAAATTATTAATCCTGAAAAGGGATGGATAGCAAATGCAAATAATAAACTAACAACAAGTAACTATCCTCATTATATAGCTACTTTCTGGGAACCACCATCTCGAATTGAACGAATTATAGAAGGATTATCTACTAAACAAACACTTAACCAAGAAGAAATCATAGCGATTCAAAACGACTCCTATTCTTCTTTTGCGGCAAGAATGACACCCATTATTCTGGATATTATTCAAAGTCAAAATGAGTTCGATTTTTCTCTCCCTGTTTCTTACTTAGAAAATTGGGACTTTAAGTATGAAGCAAATTCAACGGCTGCCTCTATTTTCGATGTTTTCCTTCTCAACTTCACCAAAAATACCTTAGAAGATGATTTAGGTACAGCAGCTTATGAAAATTTCATTGTCCATGAACTAATTCCTGTCCGAACAATTAGCGAATTGGTTCAAGATAGTAGTGCATTCTTTGATGATATTAATACCTTAGAAATTGAAAGTCGGGAAGATATTGTTCTTAAAAGCATGCAAGATGCTATTTTCTTCCTTAGTGACTCGCTTGGTTCAGAACCTTTCGAATGGCGGTGGGAACAATTGCATACCATCACTTTTAAACCACCGTTTTTTAGTCAAGCTGCAGAAGATCCTTCCTCTCCATCGGCATTTAAATTGATTGTTGAAAATGTACTCAGCAAAGGTCCTTTCCCTGTAGATGGACACGGCATGAGTATTAATAATGGGCAATACAGTTGGGATAAACCTTTTGAAATGGTATTAGGAGCATCTGTTCGTAGAATCATTGACTTCTCGGATTTAAGTAAAACAAAATCTGTAATCCCTACGGGCCAATCTGGGAATCCTCTTTCTTCTCATTTTGGAGATCAAACCGAATTATGGTTGAATGCACAATACCGAACTTTTTATCAAGATAGCTCTTTCTTTGAGCAAGCTGATTTTAAAACTATGAGATTGTTGCCTGTTGAGGAGTAATGGAGGTTGGAGGACAGCTGCTAGAGGTTAGACTAATTTGATTTCCATTTTTGATGAAGTTTTGTAAGTATTTTGCCTACAATATTAACTCAAATATATCCATAGCCAATTCGAAAGAACGGTTGTACACCTCAATATCTTTATAATTTTTAATTGAACTTTTTTAAATAAGATTCAAATAAATATCAAATCTCCAACCACTACCTATAAACATTGAGAATATTAAATCCTGTTAAGAATTCAATTTTTATCCATTATAGATTGGTTGCTTTAATTCGTAGATGTACATTTGCAAGGCTTACTTCATTCATCAGTTTGGATACATTCTAGAATATGATAAAATCATTTTTATTCGGTTTATTAGTATTAGTTTGGTTTAGCTTTTCGGGGTTTATCAGCCAAAGAGATTCTAATGATATATCAGAGTTAGCTCCTTCGAACTCAGAAGCATTTATTGATTCTCTTGTAGCAAATGCTACCTTACGTGAGAAAATAGGCCAACTTTTTTTTGTTCCTATTGAGGGTGAATACACCAATATTGACAGTCATCGTTTTAAAAGAATCTCTGATTTAATCACCAAAGAACATATCGGTGGTTTAATCTTTATGAGAGGTGATATATATGGGCAGGCAGTACTAACAAATAAGCTTCAAAAGCTAAGCACAATCCCACTTTGGATAACTCAAGACATGGAATTTGGTGCAGCCATGAGAATTTCGGGAACCACTCGATTCACTCCAGCGATGGGAGTTGCCGCATCCGGTGATAAAAGAAATGCTTTTATGATGGGTAAGATTACAGCTATTGAAGCTAAAGCCGTGGGTGTTCATCAAATTTTTGCTCCAGTTCTTGATGTAAACAATAATCCTAATAATCCAGTAATTAATGTCCGTTCTTATTCAGCTGACCCCCAAATGGTTTCTGAATTTGGAGTAGCGTTTATGCAAGGCGTACATAGCGAAGGTGTTGTTTCTACTGCTAAACATTTCCCAGGTCATGGTGATACTGATACAGATTCACATAATGTTCTTCCTATTCTTGATCATGATTATTCTCGCTTAGATTCCGTTGAGTTAATTCCTTTTAAGGCTGCCATTTCGGAGGGAATGTTAAGTATAATGAGTGCTCATATTTCTTTCCCCAAGATAAGTGACCACCCTGAACTTCCCGGAACACTGGATGGTTCTATTTTAACTGGAATTCTCAAAGATTCACTCAACTTTAAAGGAGTAGTTGTTACTGATGGATTAGAAATGGAAGGTATTGCATCTAAGTTTTCTCCAGGAAGGGCTGTGGTTCGAGCCTTACATGCTGGAGCAGATATGATGCTTATTAGCCCTGATATTTATACTGCAATAAATGAAGTCGTAGAAGCAGTTAAACTAGGTGAAATTACGAGAGAGAGAATTGATGAATCCTATCGGAAAATAATCACTTGGAAGCAAGAGCACGGTCTTTTTGAGGGTGATAACCAGATTGATATTGATAAGCTTGATACAAAAATGAATACGAATTTCCATCAAGCAGAGGCAGGCCGAATTGCAAGGGAATCGGTAACTATTCTCAAAAATGATGCGAATATTATCCCTATCGATCCAACCATTCATAAAAAAGTATTATTAGTTTCTATCTCTGATGATGAATATGGAAATACGGGTGCTAGATTTGTTCGTACTTTGCGAGATTATCATCCTGATGTTTCTTTTGCTGTTCATGATAAACGAACTGATGCTGTTGAAGAGCAGAAGTTTTTAAGACAAGCTCGTGAATCAGATCTTATTATTATTGGCTCATTTATTGGTTTTAGCTTTAGGGAATCAATTCAACTTTCAAAAAAACAGTCTTCATTCATAAACAAATTATTTAAAACCAATAAACCTAATGTTTTGGTTATGTTTGGAAGTCCATATTTAGTAAAAGAACTTGCAGATACAGACGCCCAAATTCTTGCTTGGGCAAATACATCTCTACAAATGGAAAACACTGCCCCAGCTCTTTTTGGCGCAAGTAAAGTTCAAGGAAAACTTCCAATTCAAATTCCAGAAATGTATGAGATTGGAGCTGGAATTGAACTTGAACACACCGCTCTTCGGTATGGTAAACCTGAAGATGTTGGGCTCGTTTCAAGTGAACTTTATAAGATTGAAGATATACTTAGAGGCGCCATTCGGGATTCAGTTTTTCCAGGTGCAGTTGCTACTGTTATAAAAGATGGAGTGATGGTATATCGACAAGAAATGGGTTATCACGATTATGAAAAGATCAAACAAGTAAAAGATTCTGATGTGTTTGACTTAGCTTCCATTACAAAAGTAGTGTCTACTACAACTGCCGTAATGAAGTTGATTGATGATGGAAAATTAGCTCTTAATGATGAAATATGGAGGTTTTTACCTGAATTTAATTCGGATGAGAAACGCCATATTACCATCCGTGATATGTTACTTCATCAATCTGGGTTACCAGCTTTCCGTGTGTATGTTGATGAGTTTAAAGATCGAAATAGTATAATTAAAGCCATCAAAAATGAACCTCTCATTTATAAAACTGGTACTGAATACGTATATAGCGATTTAGGGATGATCCTCCTTGCCGAAATTGTTTCCCTTATAACTGATCGTGGAATAGACGCTTATATGCGCCGAGAATTTTATTATCCTATGGGAATGTATGGTGCATATTTTAATCCCAAACGTGTGAGTCGTTGGTATGTGAATCGGATTCCTCCAACCGAAATAGATACGGTTTATCGAGACCATTTAATACAAGCTGATGTGCATGATGAACGGGCTTTTTATATGGACGGTGTTGCTGGACATGCTGGACTTTTTGCTACTGCTGATGATCTAGCGAAATATAGTACCATGATTTTGAATGATGGTATTTATGATGGAAGACGGTATTTATCATCTAAAATCATCCGTGAATTCACCTCACAACAATCAAGTATTAGTGGTCGTGGGCTTGGGTTTGATAGGAAAAGTCCTACAGGGTTTACTACTGCAGGCCAACTTTCTAGTAATGATACTTTTGGACATACAGGATTTACTGGTACAAGCTTTTGGATTGATCGCGAGAAGAATATGGCAGTAATGTTATTAACCAATCGAACCTTCCCATATCGTTCTTATGGCAAGGAAATAAGTAAGATTAGAGCAGCAGTTGCTGATGCAGCTTTTTCTGCGTTTATTAAGACTCAATGAGCTGGGAAAAACTACATAAAAGAGCACACGTACCTTACTCTAAGATTCCAAAGTCTTGTGTAGTAGAAAGTATCAAAGGTGATTTTTACCCAGGGGTTAGAATTGAAAATGTATCCTTTCCATTAACTATATCAGCAATCCAAGCAGCCTGTTTTAGCTGCCTAAGTGAAAGTGATACCCCAAAAAAGCTTTACTTGCCCAATAAAGATTTTGATCAATTAAGTTTTTGGGAGAATGAATTTGATTTGGAGGTTATTGTAGCTGATACCCTTCCTCAAACCAAACTAAAACCACTACTACATTCTTCAAAAGTTGAAGAGCCAAAACGTTTAAAAGAACTTTTGGAAAAAGCTATTACTACTCATTCTAATTTCCCAGTTTCAGCATTACTATTTTCAAAGTCTGGTTTTGTGGAAGGAGTAAATATTGAAGTAAGTGATTGGGCTTTGGGATTATGTGCAGAACGAGTTGCTCTTGCAAAAGCTATTTCGTCTGGCGAAACTGAATTCATAGAGATTGCTGTACATACAAAATTTGGAGATGTTAGCAGTCCATGTGGAGCTTGCCGCCAAGTGATTTTTGAACACCTTCCGCTAAATAAAATTCGAATGTATCACGCCGATGGAACTTTATCTGAACATTTTTCGGTGGATTTACTCCCTTTTAGCTTCACGTCTAAATCTCTAAAAAAGTAACCCTTTCTGAAATTTCTCTATTTTTCCCATCATTTTTATGTGGATAACTTTTGAAATCATCAAAAAACAGCTAATAATTAGAAAAAACTTCACTTTTTCGCATAAAAAGCACTTTTTAATTTGACTCAAAAGCCGTGATTCGATAGCTTCAACGCAGTTTCTAAATAAAAGAAATTTACTTAAACAAAAACATAACGGAGTTATAATGAGTAGAGTAAGCGATTTACAAGCATTAGTAGAAAGCGTATCAGAAGAAATGGAAAAATTTTACGACAAAGGAAACAAAGCTGCAGGTACAAGAGCACGTAAGGGGCTACAAGATCTTAAAAAATTAGCTCAAGATATTCGTCTTGAAATTCAAGCTAAAAAGAACGCAGAATAATTCCCGTATAAGTTTTTGAAAAGCCAATCTTCGGTAGAGGGTTGGCTTTTTTTGTGCAAATTGGTTTTTACTCTATACATTTTGTTTGACGTCGTGTATCAACTATATACATAATCTTCCATTTCCCATTCAATTTTGCCATCTGAAAAGAGTTTACTCCACAGTGAGAAAAACTATCCCCTGCATAAAATTGATAGGGAGTCCAAGCAGAAGCAAGATCACCATCTATTTTAATATCAAAACCTCCAATTCGCTCATCCCAAACTTGCTCATGTGGTGTTCCTACCGCTTTCAGAAATTGAGATAACTGCCCCTGAAGCTTAACTACTTCACCAGCTTGGTTCTTAGTAACAGTTTGCATGATCGCGTCACTAGTGAATGTTGAAGCTACCATAGAGCTGTCTCCTGCTCTCATGCCATCAAAGAGTGTTTCTATCACTACTTGAACCTCTTGTTCTTGAGTTTGAGCAAATAAACTAAGACTAGTAGATATAGAAAACGTAAGAAATAAGATTATTTTGTACATAATAGTAAAATGTTAAGATTTAGAATTCAGAATAATGAAGTTTTAAATTTTTGTTGCAGCAATTTGTAAATGAAACCGATTTAAATTCTTTTTATACTAGTGTTTGAAGTCTATGATTCCCGCGGAGCTTCCCTTCTGTTTTGCACCATTTAAAAATGATAATTTAATAGTTGTTCCGTTATTAGATTCGATAGATAAATCTCCGGATAGCTGCTGAGTTACCATTTCAAGAAGTTGAAATCCTAAGCTTTGTGAATCTTTTGTCTCAGCTAGTATTTTTTGGTCGAAACCTATTCCGTTATCATTTATTCCAATGGTAATAGCTCCCTTAACTTCAGAGCAATATATTTTTAAAACTCCCCCAGAATCGTTTTGAAAAGCATGTTTATATACATTAGTAACTGCTTCATTTATAAATAAAGCAGTAGGTATGGCTTGATTAATATTTAACTCTGTTTCTTCCAATTCATACTCAACTTCAATATTGTTTTCTCTACTCATGATAGAGGACAAATGGTTTACTAATTTCCTGATGTTTTTATCTATTCTAACATTAGCAAAATCATTTGAGTTATAAAGTTGCTCATGTACAAGTGCAATTGATTTTATTCTACTCACACTATCAAAAAGTGCTTTCATTAGGTGATTATCAGTAGTATTAAAGGCTTGTAACTGTAATAAACCAGAAACTATAGCTAAATTATTTTTAACTCTGTGATGAACCTCAGCGAGTAGTATCGTTTTTTCTTTAATACTTTCTTGAACTTTCTTCTCCGCTTCAACATCTTTTGAGACGTCCTGTACTAAAGACATAATCGTTTCGACATCGCCATTCTTGTCCCTGATTGTTGAATTATACCATATACAATCGACTATTATTCCACTCTTTGTATTATTTCTGTTAACTGATGTGTTTCCATGTATCTCATCAGATTTAAGCTCTTCCACTATCTTGGTTGCTTTAGAAACGTCTTCTTTATAAATAAGGTCAAAGGCGTTCATCCTTTTAGATAGCACCTCTTCTTCACTCCAACCGAATATTTCTTGGCACTTTTCTGACCATTTGGTGATATATAGTTCGCTATCATATTCCACTATTCCAAGAGGGCTATTATCTAGATGTTTTTCCAATTTTTGTAATACGCTCTCAAGCTTGTTTTCTGCTTCTACCTTGTCTGTTACATCTCTGAAATTATCAACTATTCCGTTAATTGATGGTTCATGTAGCAAATTTGTAATTATAGCATCAAACCATCTCCAACTTCCATCTTTATGCTTAATTCTTGCCAATGCACCTTCAAGTGTTATTCCTGGTTTGTCCAAAGAATCCATGAATTTTTCTTGAACTTTATGTACATCATCTGGATGTGTTAGTTCCATAAGGTTTTTCGAATAAATCTCATCAAGAGTATAACCCAACATACCTTGAATGGAAGGAGTTATATACTTTGGATTACCGGATTCGTCTAGTATTGCTGTGCCTTCTGTACCATTTTCAACTAAAGCCCTAAACCTCTGTTCACTATTTATGAGATTATTTTTTATCTCTTCTTCATCTGTTATGTCTTTTATGTTTACAAAAGCGCCTGTTATTTGATTTTGAATATTCTTAGCAGGCTTATAGGTAAGTTTAAAAACTTTTTTACCTCCCTCAGTATTTAGTACAAGTTCATCCTCTAAATTTTCACCTGAAAAAACGGAATTATAAATTTCCTTCAATCTCTCTCTCCGATCTGGAGTAGCAAAATTAAGAATCGATTCACCAACTTCGATTTTCTTTCCAAATTGCTTCAAATATTCAAGCTCAAATTGTCTATTAACGGTGATGACTTTAAAATCCAATCCTACTAATACAAAACTCTCCTCTGTATTATTAATAAGCAGGTGCATTTGTAGCTCAGAGTATTTATCCGTTGTTATATCTTGAATAGTTCCAAACAATGTATTTTCATCGAAGTATTCTCCAAGTATATGCACCCATTTTAGATTGCCTTTTTTTGTAGTTATTTGAGCTTCTAGGTCAATTATTTCTTTTTTTTCGATTAGATTGCTAAAAGAAGTTTCTATAAGCTCTCTATAGTCTTTCTGATAAAAGTTTATGTGTTCTTCATAGGAAGGAGTTTGCTGATTGGAAATTTCAAAAATTTTAAAAACTCCATCTGACCATTTAGTAATTCGTTCGTCAACTTGTATTTCCCATCTGCCAATTTTAGCAACTGTTTCTAGGTCCTTCATCCATTGCTGGTAATTTTCTTCTGACTTACTTTTATTACCCATACGTTACTTTTACTCTATTCTGTTGCTGAACACTAACAAATGAAATACTCTATTCAATAACAACCTATCTCGTTTATTTTTGATAGATTTTTTTAATAAAAAAAAAGCCCAATTGTTTTAAAAAATTGGGCTTAAAGCTTTCTAAAACCTTCTATTTCTGTAGCCAGTACTTGCGAAGTGTAATTTGTTCTTCCGTTGCATCTTCTACTTCACCAAGACTTTGTGTAGTAAGAGTAGGAGTTCCTACCATTCCAGAAATCTCGATTTCTTCTCCATCTCGTATTAATATCATTGATATCTCTGAATCAGGTGTCCAACTAAAAGAACTCATAATTAATGGTTGTGCACTTTCTAAGTTGTACTCTGTCCCGTTCACAGACTTTATAACATCACCCGGTTGAATTCCAAGTGCAATATGAGAAGAGTTAAGTTCAATGTTTCTAAAGAATAACTCTCCTCCTGGTTTTCCATCGATAAATGGAGTTTCCTGATCTTTAAAAAAGAACCCTACTTCAGAAACTTCTTCCATGATTTCAAGTCCCACTTTATCGAAAAATTCGGAATAATTAATAGGGGTTTCTCCCACTACATGAGTCATTAAAAATTCACCCACAGATGGATACGTCATTTCCGTTATTTCATCGATAAGTTTATCATCTTCGAAAGCTTTTTCTGTTCCATATTTCTCAGAAAGTTGTTTCATTAATGAAAGCATACTTCTCTCTCCATCACTTTCTTCTCGCATCAAAATATCGATACACATTCCAATTAATGCGCCTTCCATATATACATTGATATATTCTGTATCTGAATATTCGAGTACGTTTTCGCTCATATAGGTAAAACTTAAACTATCGTCTAAACCCTTTGCATAATCAATTTTACCAATCATTTTATCATAAAAAGCCTGCTTGTATTGTAGACCTTCATATACCTGAAAATGGCTCGCAAAATATTCCGTCACCCCTTCGTACATCCATAAATGTTTAGAAAAAGTAGGATCGTTATAATCGAAATTCTGTACGTCTTCTGAATGAACAGATAAAGGAGTTACGATATGAAAGAATTCGTGAGAAACTACATCAATCATTGACTCATCGAGTGCTTCTTTCTGAATCCATTCAGGAAGCACCACCACTGTTGATGTATGATGTTCCAAAGCTCCAAATCCTGTTGCTTCACCGTCTCCAAAAGTTGGGAGATACAAGAAAATATCATACCGCTCGGTTGAATTCATATCACCTAAATAGGCTTTTTGAGCTTTCATCATTTCGAATACAGTTTCTTTAATAACTGCTGCAGAATGTGCCAATGTTGGTGAATACACACTCAAAACTATTTTAATGTCTCCTACTTCAAATTCTTCGATATCAAGCTCGCCATACATCATTGGGTTGTCGGTAACTTCAAAATAGCGTGATGCGAAATAGGTATCGGTTACTGTAGTACCATCTTTTGAAGTAACTGAACTGGTAATGGGCAAAGCCGAAGATTTCTCAAATGAGGCTGGCGCTTTAACCTGAATACTATACTCACTATCATCTAATTCATCGAAATAACCAATAAATCCATGAAGATTCAGAACAAAATTTTCAGCTTCAATATTGGTGCCTGATGGAGAGAATGGAGTGGGAGTTTCCGTATTTTCAATATCGAAAGTATCGTTCACATAATATCCAACCTTATCGAGTGTTTGTGCCTTGGGAATAACCCATGAATTCTGATCTATTCTTTCGACATCAAGAGTGTCACCCTGATAATTATAGGCAACAAAGCCGTCTGTAAAACTCCCAAAGTTACTGACATCATACGTTCCTTGTACTACTCTCGGTAGCCGATAGGTAATTGTGTCATCAGTAAACATTCCGGGATTTATTTCAACCCAAACCTGATCATTGGTAACATCTGCAATATTTAAACTTGAAATAATAGGAGTAAGATGGGCTGGTTTTTCTGAATCTGTTAGGAGATTACCAGATTTTGGAGAACAAGCATAAAAGAAGCTCAATATTAGAACTCCGGATAATATTTTTTTCATTATAAAGGCTGTTTAAGTTAGTTCTAATGTCGACAATTTATAAACGTATTCTTGACCAAAAAATAGCTCAATCGACTGTTTTATCTACCCGAATAAAAATACAGAGGTTAATCCTTTAAATCTCAGATAAAGATGTATTATTACATCTTTTTGAAAACTTAACCTCTTAAACTATAATGTACTTCAGGGGAGTCTCTCAAGACCTTGGCACTGTATTCTGCAGTGATGTCCCGTTGAGGGTTTGCTAGCATTTCATATCCCACCATAAACTTTTTTATGGTTGCTGACCTGAGCAAAGGCGGATAAAAGTGCATATGAAAATGCCATTCGGGATGATCTTTTCCATCAGTTGGTGCTGGATGAAATCCCGAGGAATAAGGAAAAGAAACATTAAATACATTATCATATTTTATTGTGATCTTCTTTATGATATCTGCAAGAGCGTCTTTCTCTTTTTTTGTCATATCTGTAAAACTACTAAACGCCCTTTTACTTACCAATAATGTTTCGAAAGGCCAAAATGCCCAAAAAGGAACTAGAACGACGAAGTCATCATTTTCTACAATAATTCGTTCTTTTAGTTCAAGCTCGAGCTTTAAATATTGACTTAAAAGCGTCTTTCCCTTTTCCACATAAAACTTCTTGAATTGTATCAGCTCTTTTGCTGGTTCATCAGGAATGGTTTCTTGTGCCCAAATCTGTCCATGTGGATGGGGATTACTACAGCCCATCACTTCCCCTTTGTTTTCAAAAATCTGAACATAATTTATAAACTCTAGTTTACCTAACTCCTCATATTCATTTACCCAAACATCTATTACTTTCCGAATTTGAGAAAGCTCCATAATAGGTAAGGTTTGATTATGCTTAGGTGAAAAACAGATTACTTTACAAACTCCACGCTCCCCTTTAGCAACTAATAGATTCCCTTTATCAAAAGAAGAGTTTGATGAATCTGGCATTAATGCACTAAAGTCATTGATAAATGAAAATGTAGAATCATATTCAGGGTTTCGTATTCCTCCAGACCTAGTATTTCCTGGGCATAGATAACAGTTTTCATCGAATTCTAGCTTTTTATCGCTAACAAGTTCTTCCTCTTGACCTTGCCAAGGGCGTTGGCTTCGATGTGGCGAAACCTGTACCCATTCTCCAGTTAACAGATTCAATCTTCTATGCGGGTGTTTTGACAAATCAAGATTCATAACTAGTATTCATCCCCCAAATGTACTCCCTCTCCGACTTTTGTAATATAGATTTCGGTATCAATTCCCGTTCGTTCTTTATACTGTTCTGAAATAGAATTCGAAAAATCATTTACTAGATTTTTGTTCACTAAATTTATCGTACATCCACCAAATCCACCTCCCATCATTCTAGCGCCAACTAATCCTGGTAATTCTTTAGCAATTTCAATCAGTATATCTAATTCTTCACAACTTACTTTATAGTCTTTACTTAAACCTTCGTGAGAGGCAAACATTAGTTTACCAAATGATGCGATATCTCCTACTTCCAAAGCTTTACATCCGTCTATTACTCGTTGATTTTCTTCTAATACAAATTTACACCTTTGATAACTAATCGCAGAAAGTTCATCTTTAAATTCTTCAAGTAACTCTAAAGAAACATCTCTAAGACTTTGAATTGATGGAATATATTTACGTAAAACCTTGATACCCTCTTCACATTGGTTTCTTCGGATATTATACTCTGATGAAGCCAAATTATGTGTAACCAACGAATTACATAGTACAATTCTAAGGTCTTCCAAATCGAATGGTACCAATTCGTAGTCCAAAGACTTACAATCTAGTTTTAGTGCGCTTCCCTTTTCACCATGAATATTGATGAATTGATCCATAATTCCACATCGCACACCTACATGGTTATGCTCCGTTAACTGACCTATTTTAGCCATCTCAATTTTAGATAATTCAAATCCAAAGAGCTTTTTAATACCCAAAAGAATTCCACCTTCTAAAGCTGCTGAAGAGGATAGCCCTGCTCCGATTGGAATATTTCCTCCAAAAACTAAATCAAATCCTTCAATTTTGATTCCTTTCTTTTTGAGCTCGAAAATTACTCCACTTAGATATTTTGCCCAATGATACTCTTGCTCTACTGTTTCTTGATTTAAATCAATCTCAACATATTCATTCATATCAATTGAAAAAGCTCTAACTATTCGAGTGTTGTTATGTCCTACAGCTAATGAGATCACTTTATCGATTGCAGCTGGCAAAACAAACCCCTCATTATAATCAGTGTGATCTCCCATCAAGTTTACTCTTCCTGGTGAGACTACCATTATCGGATTTGATAAAAACTTTGATAGAAATGCCTCTCTCGTTTTCTTAATAAGGATACCATTAGATAAATCCATTACTTAAAAACTTGAGATGTAAATTCTAATTCCACTCTTATTTCCTTTTTTGAGTTGCTTAAAATACATTTTTAGAACGTAATAAATAGTTGAAAATATTTCTTCCAAATGGAATTCTATATTAAGCATTCATCGTTCTTTGGGTAAAGAATCAATCAGGTAGCAATTAATGAACAATCCAAGTGTATTAAGTAAAATGCTTCTTTTATATCTAAAAATAACTGGATATAAATCGAAGCTAAATCTAAACTGGTGGACTAAACCCTCTAAAGCGAATGTGCCTCCCAAAAAGGTTTTTCAAACACATTCTGTAGAGCAAAATCAAAAACTAGGTCGAACCGTTTGGACAATACAACCTAAGTCTGAATTAACTCAAAAGCATATTCTTTATCTACATGGCGGAGGATACTCGAAAGGATTTATAAACTATCATTGGCAATTCATTTCAAAACTTGCAACTACACTGGGTTGTACAATAACCGCTCCAGACTATCCACTTTCCACAAGTGCTTCTGCTACCGATGTCTTTGATTTTCTACTTCCGCTATATCAATTATTAATCGAAAAGCATGGATCTTCAAATCTAATCATTATGGGTGATTCAGCAGGAGGTGGAATGGCTTTAGCCTTAGCCGAATTACTAGTTAATAAACATATCGAACAACCCGCTCAGTTAATCCTTCTCTCCCCTTGGTTAGATGCTACTTTATCGAATCCTCAAATTGATGCTTTTGAAGAGATTGATTTGATTCTTGATCGAAGTGTGATGCAAAAACTAGGAGAAAATTATGCTGGTGATCTTGAACTGAACCACTATTTAGTAAGTCCTATTTATGGAGCGATTAAAAGAATAGCTCCCACTACCATATTTATAGGTTCTGAAGAAATTTTATTACCTGATTGCAGGAAACTTAAAGTTAGAGCAGAATCAGAACCTATGGTATTCAACTATCGAGAGTTTAAAGGAATGGTACATAATTGGATGTTTTTGCCAATCTCTGATGCACAACAAACCTTCGAAATGATTGTCGATCAAATCAATTTAAAACCATCTGAACTTGAAGATTTAGTAAACGCAAATGGTAATTTTTGGTGAGATTCTATTCTTGATTCCTAGTTAATCTCAATCAAGGATCGCTTTTGCAATTAGCTCTGCTGGATGCCAAGAATTTTGATCTACACCATCTTTAATTTGGTGTCGACACGAAAAACCGGGGGCGCAAACTAAGTCGCTTTCTTTCTTTTTTCTAAGTGAAGGGAAAAGTACTAATTCACCAATATCCATCGAAACTTCGAAGTGCCCTTTTTCATATCCAAAACTCCCCGCCATCCCGCAACATCCAGTTTCCAGTACTTCAACTTGATAGCCTACACTTTCTAACGCTGATATTGTTGCACTATTTCCGGTCAATGCTTTGGAATGACAATGACCATGAAGAACAACGTGTTGATTATTTGAAGTTGCAGGTGCAAGAACATCTGTATGGCTTGAGATAAATTCTTCGAAAGTAAATGAATTTGAAGCAAGTACTTTTGCTTGGCTCAGTAATTCTTCGTCGCATAAATCAACGAATTCATCCCGAAGCGTTAATATCTCGGAAGGTTCTAATCCAATAATCGGGATATCCTGTTCAGCAAAATGACTGAGTTCTTTTATTACTTTTTCGGCTATTTTTTTCGCATCCTTTAAAAAACCTTTTGACAGTTGAGGACGTCCCGATTCCATATTTTTAGCTAACTCAACCTTAAACCCCATTTTTTCTAACACCAGAACAGCTGCTTTCCCGATTTCAGGCTGGTGATAGTTTGTAAATACATCCACAAAAAGAACTACTAGATTTCCTTGTTCCTTTGCTTTTCTAGTAAAAAACCAATCTCTAAACGTCTGTTTTGCAAATGTTGGCAAATCTCTACGAGCATCTATACCAACTACTTTTTCAAGAATTTTTTTAATAGGATTTAATCCAAGAACTGCATTTGAAATTGAAGGAAATAATGAGGCTATTTTATATCCAGAAGCGGCATTAGAAAAGAACTTATCACCAAGTTTAGCTCCTTTTTTCTCATGCCAACCATTCAGAAATTCAGTTTTCATTTTAGCCATATCCACATTTGCAGGACATTCACTCTTACAGGCTTTACAACTCAGACATAAATCGAGAGCTTCTTTTAGCTCATTAGATTCAAACGCGTTGGGATTTTCACCTGCAAAAACCTGCCGAAATACATTTGAACGACCCCGAGTTGAATCTTTCTCATCTTTAGTTGCCATATAAGAAGGACACATGGTTCCTCCACTTTCTGCGAGTTTTCTACAAACCCCTGCTCCATTACACAATTCTGTAACATCTCCAAAACTCCCCTCTTTCCTATACTTAAATACGGTATCAACCTTAGGTTTTTTATATGAAGGAGAAAACCGTAAATCGAGTTCAATTTGTTTAGGTTGAACAATTTTACCTGGATTAAAAATATAATTTGGATCCCAAATTTCTTTTACTTGCCTAAGAATTGGAATCATCTCCTTACCAAGAACATATTCTATATAGGGAGCCCGAGCTCTACCATCTCCATGTTCACCAGAAAGCGATCCTTTGTACTTTCGAACTAATAAAGCAATTTCATGTGCCATGCTCTTCATTGTTTCAATACCCTTTTTTGTAGTGGTATCAATAATTGGTCGGAGATGTAATTCCCCAACCGAAGCATGTGCATAGAACACACATTCCGTATTGTACTTCTTTAAAATGAGTTGAAAGTCCTCAATATATTCTGGTAAATCTTCCACTCTTACCGCCGTATCTTCGCAAAATGCTGGTGTTCTGGAATCTGTTCCTAAACCCATCAACAAACCAAGTCCAGCTTTTCGAAGCTCCCAAACTCGGTTCATCTCTATTTTTTTAGAGACAATTGGATAAGAATATCCTAGATTTTTTCCTTTTAGGACTGATAGAAGTTCTTTGGCTCTTTCTTCCAATTCCTGTAAATCATTCCCTTCGAACTGAATAATGAGAATATATTTTGGGTCTCCATCAAGAAAAAAACGATTCTTACTTTGCTCTAAATTTCCCTTAGTAGCATTTAAAATTATGAAATCGACCAGCTCAACGGCTGAAGGGTTTAACTTAACCGCCTCTTTCGTTGCCAGCATTGCATCCTTCAACGAATTAAATTGAGGTATTATCAGTAATTGATGCTCTGATAAAGGTGCCAGATTTAACTTAGCTGATGACGTTATGGCTAATGTTCCTTCGCTTCCGCAAAGTAATTCACACAAATTGAAATTTCGCCCATTTTTGGTAACGGGCTCCATTTCCAACAACTTGTCTAAGGCATATCCCGTATTTCGGCGAATAATCTCAGGATGCGGATAATTATCGGAAATAGTTTTTTGTTGTGATTCCAACAAATTTAACATCGACCGATAAATATGTCCTTCTAAGTTCTGTAGTTTTTTCTTTTGCTCAAGTTCATCCAAACTTAGAGGTTTTAAATAAGCTACAGATCCATCACTAAGCACAACCTCCATTTCTAACACATGTTCTCTCGTTGTCTTGTGTTTAATGGAAAACGAACCCGCAGAATTATTCCCAATCATTCCTCCGATCATGCAACGATTGGTCGTAGAAGTATCAGGACCAAAAAGTAATCCAGATTCCAACGCCTTTCTATTTAAAGAATCTCTGATTACACCAGGTTGTACTTTCGCAAAATGTTCTTGACGATTCACTTCCTCAATTTCAGTCATAAACCGAGAGACGTCCATTATGATGCCATTTCCTGTGGCCTGCCCTGCTAAGCTTGTACCCGCACTTCTAGGAGTAATTGCAAACCCATCTCTATTAGCTTTTTGAATCAATTCTTGAATATCTCGTACAGATTTCGGAAAAGCTACACCATTAGGTAGCTCCTCATACATAGATGCATCAGAAGCATATAATTGGCGCGTAAGTAGGTCGTTTTTAATCACTTTTTTTTGGCTTTATTTATCATGACAAAGTAAGAAAGAAATATTATTTAGAATAATAAAAAACGTACGGAATTGAACACTATATGTATCAAAATGGACATTTTTATATTCAAAAAAAGTCTATTGCTACCATCTTCATAGAAACTAAAAAAATGGTATGGTTATTGAACAAGTGTTTTCGAAACAGCAAAAACTTTATTAATTATGAAAACTATTTTTCTAACAATACTCTTCTCCTTTTGTGTGAATACCACTAATGCACAAACTTTGCTACATGTTATAAATACGGATGCCAATGAATATGGAATCGCATTTATCAGTGAGAATCTTGTTTGTTTTACAAGATCGTCAAATGGTGCAAAAAAATTAATGCTCACCTCCAAAGTAAACGGTTCTTGGTCTATTCCCAAAGAAGCTCCCTTTTCTGTAGGGTGGGATAATGAATATCCTACTTTTGATAGAACTACTTCTAGACTTTATTTTGCTTCAACAAGACCTATTAAAGAGGGTGGAGAAATTTTAGCTAATAATGATATTTGGTTTGTTGAATATCAAAATGGCAATTGGAGTACGCCTAGCCATCTAGGTGGTGTTTTTAGTGAGAAAGGAATCGATAGTGGAGCTTTTGGTTTTGGTGAAGAGATTTTCTTTCATTCAGATCGATCTGGCTCAGGTTTGAATTCGGTAGACATATATAAAGCATCTATTGATTCACAGAATCTAATTAAACTTTCCATAAGTACAGATGTTCTAGATGGAGAGGTTCATCTTTTCAATAATGGGAAATCGATGCTTTTTATGAGTTCAGGTCATAATGCTATTGGACGATCCGATATTTTTTTAAGTCACCTATTAGATGACTCATGGACATCTCCAATTTCTGTTGATACTACAGGGTTAGTAAATACCACTGCTTGGGAATATTCTCCAAGTCTTTCGCTGGATGAGCAAACTCTATACTTCACAAGAATTGCTAACGGACAAGCTGATATTCTTGAAGCTCAGATAGATTCTTTATCTGGTTTTTAAGACCAACTATTTCTTTCTGTACTCAGGGGGGAGTATAATTTTGATGTCTATCTAGTAATTCAATTTGTTGCTACTAAAAACACATTCAAATCTAGACCATTAATCAAAAAATTACTTTGCTTCTAGGTTTTAAAACTCATACTATTAATCGTAATATTACGATATACGATAAATGGCACTTACTAAAAGCGAATTATTTACTGAAGCCCAACAACAAACTGCTGAACTTTTTAAAGCAATGGGGCATCCTGCTCGTCTTGCAATTTTGGAATTATTAAGTAAAAAGCAATCCTGCATTTGTGGAGATATCACTAACGAACTTCCTCTCGCTCAATCCACCGTATCCCAACATCTTAAAGCCTTAAAAAGCGCCGGTATAATACAAGGTGACATTGATGGTGTGCGCACTTGTTACTGTCTTAGTGAAAAAGGGGTTCGAATGATGCACCAAATGGTAACGCCAATTATTGAAAAACTACATTCATCCGTCAATCAAAAATGCTGCTAATATGAAATCAGATATTAAAACACCCAATGAGCTAAAAGAAACCGTACGACAAAAATATAGTCAGATTAGTGAACAAGGCGCCGAATATAATGCTCGGACTTGTTGTGGTGCAGGTGGTGAATCTACTAAAGTTTATAATATCATGACCGACGATTATAGTGAAATGGAAGGATATAATTCCGAAGCCGATTTAGGATTAGGTTGTGGGTTACCAACTCAGTTTGCAAAAATTAGTCAAGGTGATACCGTAATCGATTTAGGCTCTGGAGCTGGAAATGATTGCTTTGTTGCTCGCCATGAAACTGGTGCCGAAGGTAAAGTAATAGGAATCGACTTTACGGAATCAATGATTAACAGAGCTCGGGAAAATGCTGATAAATTGGGCTATAATAATGTAGAATTCCGTTTTGGAGATATTGATGAAATGCCGGTTTCTGATGCAGTTGCTGATGTAATTGTTAGTAATTGTGTATTAAATTTAGTCCCGGATAAACCCAAAGTTTTTTCTGAAATACAACGCGTTCTTAAACCTGGTGGACATTTCAGTATTTCCGATATTGTACTAGAAGGGAATCTGCCATCCGCTCTTAAAAATGATGCGGAAATGTATGCAGGTTGTGTTGCAGGAGCTATCCAAAAGCAAACGTATATGAACTTCATTAAAGATGCTGGCTTTGAGAATATTGTTATTCAAAAAGAAAAGCCCATCCAGATTCCAGATGATATTTTAAATCAATATTTAAATGAGACGGAAATTACAGAATTCAATTCTGGCTCTATCGGCATTTCCAGTATCACTGTTTTCGCGCGAAAACCTAAAGGCGAAGCGCATGCTGTTAATATTATCTCACCTGTTAAAAGTGCTGTATCGAGTTGTTCTGGGGATGGATGTTGTTAATAGGAATTCATCCTGTAACAAATTTTAATTCCCTCTTCTAGGAGAATCAGGTGGACCGCTAGAACTAGGTCCGCCTCTCCTATTCTCTAAGTTGATCATCGTTCTCATTGTTTTCCTAAATGCTTCCTTTTGATCTTCTCTTAGGTTCGAACTCAATGCTCGAAAATGGTTAAAGTTCATTCTTTCTAAAGCCTCGTGCCCTTTTCCAATTTCAGCAACTAATGAATCTACTTTTTGGTCATTCCCTGATTGCAATTCCATAAATAGCATCCGTTTAGACTGCTGGATATTTTGAAATATATCAGACACATTCGTTCTATACTCGTCTCTTAATTTCTTAAACGTATCCATTTGTTCTCTGGATAAATTTAATTCTCTCTCAAAGGGTTGAAAAGTTCGTTGTCCACGGTTATTAAAATCTGTGATATTTCTAGGTGGTTTTAAGTACCAAACAGATCCAATTACTGCAATATTCAAAATTAGCATGCTTATAAAGCCAATCAACAAAAACCTGTATTTGTTCTTAGAATCCATTTCATTCTCCATTTTCTGTATAAAGGACTGGTACATCCATTAGATAATCATCATAACCAGTCGTTAATTCTGTACCTGTTGAAGTATCTTCTTCTGATTGTAGATACGTATTTACAGAAACGATATTTACTGTTATTAGAAGTAGCAATGCTACTGCACTCAAAGCTAATTGTGGTTCAAATAAGAAAGCTAACACCCCTCTTTTTTGAGATTGTTCTTTATCCAATTTTGCTTCTAATCGAGTATAGAAAAAAGGCTTTGTTTTAGCAGGCTCTAAACCATCCAACGACTGCATTGTTTTAAGGACTTCTTTTTCTATATCTGCTTTACTTTTCTTCATAATTTGAACCTTTGTTAAATTGAAGTCATCCAATTAATCTTTTTGTGAGTTATAAAATGCATATAAATCAACTTTAAGATTTTCTTTTGCCCTGTGTATTAATGCTTCTACAGAAGCGGAGCTCTTTTGCATAATGTCTGCTATTTCTTTTGTTTTCAACCCTTCAACCTTACTTAGCGTAAATGCTATATTCTGATTTTTTGGAAGTCGACCAATAGCCGTTAATAATACATTTGCTCTTTCTTTATTCTCTAAATCAACGCCTGGATGTCCCAAAGAACTTGAATCTTGAATCTCATTTATGTCATCATTTGAGTTCATTAAGGCTTTAAAGAATCCGAATCTTTTCTGACGTTTTCTATGCCTGATTAATTCTAACGATTTATTAACTGCAATTCTATATACCCAGGTGCTTAAATTAGCATTTTCGTTGAATGAATCTATTGAGTTATATACTTCCATAAAAACTTCCTGAGTTACATCTTCCGCATCTTCGAGATTATGAAGAAAGCCTATTGTTGTATTATAGACCTGATCCTTGTGTGCTTCTACAAATTGCTTAAACGTGGCACGATCACCACGTTTAAGCTTAGAGATTAACATATTATCTTTCAATTGTAGAACACTTCATTAAAATTATTTCGAATAATCTAAAACTTTAAGATCATCCAAAAAATTTAGTTTATCTATTACTTTTAATTACGTGGTTGAGGGCCATTTCTTGGACCGCGTTGTCCACCTCTTTCACCAAGTCCTTTTGGTCCTTTATTCCTACGCATAGATATAGTATCGAACTTTAGCTTTTGCTCATCGGTTAACAATGCTCGTATTTTCGAATGTGTTTCTAATCTATTAATAGCGATCTCAGTTTTCAAATCGCCAATTTCTTCAACTACTTTTGAAGCTGCTTTAAAATCAGCGTTTTCTCCCGTAGTAAGTGTTTTAAGTTTAGCTTCTTTTTCATTCAATTGATTTTGAATGCTAAGCATCGCTTTTTGAGTCTCCAGATGTAGTTGCTTCACTTGCTCTTGTTGATCTTCTGTAAGATCTAAAGCACGCATCATTTGTTCTGGACCTCTTTCTGCATTGCCTCGATTGAACTGAGCTTGAGGATTTTGTTGTTGAGCATCACCTCTTAGAGGTCTTCCTTGTGCAAATACATCTGTTGTTAAAAGTACTAAAGCTACTAGTATTGTTGTGGGGATTAGTTTTTTCATTTCTTTGTCTCTTTGTGATTATTGTTGGTTGTCATTTTGTTAGATGCCAACCATTCAAAAAACCTTCACTTTTTATTTTATTAGTTGAAAATTAATTCAAGTACATAAAAAAAGAGACAATATTAGAATATTGCCTCTTTTAGATTTCTTTTAACAATTATGTTTTTTGCTTTAATAAGTCGCTAATAGTAGGATTGGTTCTCTTTTTCTATAATTCAATTATGAACTCAAAGCCCAAAAACTCGGTTTACGTTAAATCCGATTCTAAAATCTGAGGTAAAGAAATCATCTGTGGTTCTGGCTAATAAGTGTTGTTCGGTAAACCATTCTCCACTCATTAAAAATATTTGGAATACATGTCCGCCAGTATCAATCTGCCAAGAAACTGCAGCGGGATTTAATGTTCCAGGGGTTCGATCTCCCAATACTACATAATATTCAAAGGAAAATGAATGGTGGAGATTCAATCTATACTCTCCCCCGAATCCTGTTCCAAAGTGAGTATGTTCGATTTGTTGATTTGGTACTTCCAATACAACGGTATTAAAATGAGAAATCATAGGAGCAACTTGAAAACTGAATTTTTCGCTGAATTTTCGTGCTACAGTAATAGAACCGAAGGTGTTGAGGCGCTCTTGAAAGGTAAAGTCGAATCGATTTTCTTCCTGAGTATTAATACCAATATCTCCTTTAATCGACACTTCAACAGGTATCTTTCCAGATTTCATTTGGTTAAGAACGGTGTATTTAAAGCGTAGGTCTACATTATCTTCACGACTTGTTCTTCCTATACCTACCGAGAGTTTATCTGTAATTCCATAATCTATTCCTAAACGCACCGCGGCACCATTGTCGAGTCCCCAAAAGTCTTTTAATCCCCCTGAGACTAATCCAAAGTTATGCATGATCGTACTGTTCATATTATTCGCTGCAAGGTTCGAACTTGTGGCCATCGTGATTAGAGACATCGTAAGAAAGACTTCTTCAGGTGAATCTGTGATGGTTCGCTTACGTTCCATTTGTGCAAAGGCTGACTGTGCACTAAATAGTAGGATGAATAGAAAATAGAAAAACTTGCTCATGGCTCACTCCTTAATAGTTAGTGTCGCATTAATTTCAATTTCTTGCTCTTGATCTACTTTTATAAATAGAATTTGTGGAGGCACGATCTCGTAATCTTCAAGAAGAAGAATCCAACCAGCTTTTAGGTATAGATTTTCGCCATCTCGCCTTAAGGTTCCTTCCACTATAATCTCTTTTTCTTTCCCATGGATTTTGAACACTCCCTCTACCATAACTTCTTGTTCTGCAGTAGACTCAAGATCAAACTCAGAAGTAAGTTTCCCAAAAAATTCACCATAAGGATAGTTCTCCGTATCAAGAGTAAGCTTCATATCCTTATCTCTCTTTGCATTTTTTGTATCAAGCGTCTCAAGATCGATGTAGAAATCGACTGTGCTATCATCAAAATTAATTAATCCAATTAAAGAATTAGAAGTCCCTGAAAAGTTGTGAAGAGGAACTTTAGAGTAAAAAATAGCAGTACCAGTTTCGGTATAAAAGCTTTGTGAAAATCCGGAAACAGTTAAACATGTAAATAAAAGAATACTCAGTAATTTTTTCATACGGTTTTCCTAGTTATTTGTAGCGCCTTCGTTAATCCAAGTGCGAATAGTTTCGATTTGTGTACTAGATAATGGGCTTGAGCCAATCGGCATTCTAGAACCGTGATCTGGTGATGGCTCTAGCTTATCAACCAAACCGCTAGCGTCTGCGTCATTTGGTACTACTAATTGATTTCCGTAATTGTTTCCAACGCTACCCATTAATAACGAGAAAGAAGAAAGATTTACTCCTCCATTTGAACCATGACAACTGGTACAACTAGAATTAAAAATAGGTTGTACTTGATTTGCATAGCTGACGTTTTCGATTGGATTTTCATCGTCATCATCCGGTGCTGATACAAGATTTTCGGTATTGGTTGAACAAGCTAATAATATAAACACGCTACAAAGCAGCATGATGTGAGTAAATTTTTTCATATCGATTTTTAATAGTTATTTAAAAACTGAATATAGATCAATATACAGGATAGGCGTTAGTACAAAAAAGATTAATTCGAATAGATTTACGACAAAAGCTTAACAAACATGAATACTTACTATCACTTTTCCGACATTCGGGTGTCGAATTGTGCTACTAGAAGTCAGAAGGGCTTATACCGAACTCTCTTTTAAAGCTCTTTGCGAAGTACGATGGGCTAGTAAAACCGACCTTATAAGAAATCTCAGAGATATTATGTTCTCGCTGAAGTATAAGCTCTTTGGCACGATGTAAACGTACGGATGAAATCAATTGATTAGGCGACTTATTAGTTAGGGCTTTAAGTTTACGTTGCAGTTGCCGTTCACTCATCCCAACTTCTTTACTAAGTATTCCTACACTAAAAGAATCTGTTGCTAAGTGGGAATCAATAACTTGTAGTACTCTTTCAATTAAAGACCCTTTTTGAGAAAGCTGTTTATACATAAAATTTTCCGAATAATACCCTGCCGAATAACTATCAGAGGCACTATATAATGAAAACCTTTCTCCTGATTGTATTTCAAATATTTCTTTATATAGTGAAAAACTCAACCCTGCACCTGATAACAAGTTTTTTACCGTTTGAGTAACTAACACTTGATTTGGGAGAGCCTGTGTTAAGATGGAATCGAAAAATTGAACAGTCTCATTACTCACAAAATGAGCTTCATCAATAGCGGCTTCTTTAACATGAACACCCACTGAAAACTTAATGCCAATAAAACTCATTGCATCTACTAATTCTATACTACAATTAGTTGCTTTACTTGGTCCCTCAAAAATAGCTACAAACCCGTGATTATTAAACTGAATTATTTCTCCTCTGAATTGCCCCACATATTGATTTACAATTTCTTTAATACTATAGTTTTCTGTAGCTGAAGATTGAATGCGACCCGCTATAATCGTAAATAATTTCCCATAATACCCTTCCTTAGGTTTTGCATTTAAAATGAATCCTTTCATTTCATCCAGAATCTCTTGAGTATTACCCACCCAGAATAAATGGTCATCTCCTTCAAACTCGACAAACCGAGCATCAGGAATATGTTTCGCAATAAACCTGCCTTCTTCAATTTTTACATCAATATCATTAACTCGTTGCATAATCAAAGCTGGAACTTTTATAGACCCTAAAATATCAATGATGTCGACTTGAGTGTTCATTTTGGTGAGTACCATAGCTGCACTTGGACTAGCTCCAGACCTAAAATAATTAGCCAACCAATCCATAAAGGTTTTGTCATTGGCTTTGGATGGAGCTAAAGATTCTAGATTCATCTCACCACTTCCCCAGTTATTTTCAATCATATCGTACACTTGTTGACGTTCTTCGTCGGTAGGTGCCCATGGGTAATCGGGTGAATATCTACGCTTTGCGAAAATACCAAATGTGATGAGAGAAATTACGCGGTTCGGATAGGTGGCTGCGAATAAAGCCGAAACTGATCCGCCTTCTGAGTGACCAAATAATACTGCTTCTTTAGAACCAACGGCATCCATTACCGCTCGGATGTCATCCATTCTTTCTTCCAGTGTAGAAAGTTCAACCACGCGATCCGAAAGCCCAGTACCTCTTTTATCAAATAGAATAACTCTCGCTATTTTCCCTAACTCTTGTAAGAAATCGACCAGCTCGGGACAACCCCACATCCAATCAATATTTGAAATCCACCCTGGAATGTAGACCAAATCTATCGGACCAGAACCAAACACTTGATAAGCAATATTGATACGACCGCTTTTGGTATACTGCGTATTTGGTTTCGAAAACATACTATTACTGCACTATTTTTAAAATCGATGAATTCAATAATACAGTTTTACAGCGTATTTATTCGAATAATTTGAGGAAGAATTAATTCTTAACAACAGGGTATCGTAAAATGGTCTTTAGTTTTTCGGGTGAGGTTTTTGTAGGATCTGACAAATAAATTTCGTGATGAAGACCTTGTATCTTTAGTCCTTTTTCTAGTACTAAATCTTCCATTTTTTGAATCGTATGGTGTTCTGTAGAGTACGGACCCACATGCAGTGCCTGAACACAAGTTCCTTCAGTCAAATTGATAAGGTGTATGTTTTTCACCAGTTCTAATTTCTTTTTTTTGATTACCTCAATCTTAGCTTCTTCAACGAATTCTAAGTTCACAAAACTGGGCATTCTAATCATCAGTTTCCAATGCCATTCACTTCTTGGAACGTCTAAGGCATGTTTATCACTATTAACCCACCATAATCCTTCAAGCTTAGGAACTCCAAAATCCATCCCTAACTTTTTTGATATCTTTTTTACTCCATAAGCCAAAGGGTATAAAGCTTTCACCGATTCTATAAAAATTACCCCGGCTGGTTCTCCCTTTCCTTCAATACTCAAAAATTGATTTTCTGAGTATTCTCTTATTTCTGGAGTTTGTTTTGCTGAATAATAATTTTTGTCAGTTTTAACTAGATCAAGTTTTTCCATTATCGATAGGCTTATTTAAAAATGGATTTTACTTCATTTAAATAGAATTCTACATGTCAATTATTGCTTAAACTAGCTGACTGATTTAATCCAACTTTCATACTATACGTTTGGAAATTCTTCTCTTATTTCTGTTTTATAATCCCAGAAAATATCAACGATGATCCATTGGTCATCAATCTTAGCTAAGTGAATATATTCCTTCCAGCGATTGTTTGGATATCCTGTTTCTAAAATTGCGGTAGCTACATTATCATTTAAAGTTATTTCCTTTATCCTATTTTTCTGCATTTCTAAAGGAAGTGGTTCTTTGTTATTCATTATTTCTCGTAGCGTTTTCTTCGAACACTCTTCACTTAAATTACCGTCTTCATTAATCCCTCTTTTTGAAACTCTGTCATGTAATACTACTTCCATTTCTTGGTACTGATTAAGAAAAAAGTTTTCGATATATCCTGTTATTACTTTTTCAATTTCTCTTTGGTTTTCAGTAATTGAACTCTGTTTCTTAGAAAAGGAAAACTTAGCATAGCTCACTGCTATCATTAACAGTACTATTAAGGGAATAAAATTATATAGACTTGGTCTTTTCATAATTGGAAACACCAGATTTAAAATTGTTTTCTGGTGTAAGAATACATCAAAATATTCGATCTAAAGCTGTCAAATATTGCTCATATACAAACCTTCAATTTCCTATTTACCCTAATCGAACAATATTAGAATTGTAAATTATCTACAACCTTACCCGTTTTATGTCGTCCTAATAAATGCAGGCTTTAGAATTTTAGACTCTCATACATATGACGACTCGATTTGGTAATGAAATTATTCAATTAAATAACGATAGTGCGGACTACGATTTCCCGGAAAAATTTAACAACGCTATCTATTTTTCTGAAGGAACTACTCCTAAAGAGTACTCGGGATTTAAATATGACTCTAATTTTTCTTTTAAATATATGGTTGAAGGATCTGAGTCCTTTATGGTTGAAGGGGTATTCAAGAAAATCATATCCAATGAATCGTTATTAATTAACGATGGATCAGAAACACTTTTTATTGGAGAATCGGGAAAGGCTATTTCAATATTTATTGAGCCAGAAATTCTAATTGATGTTCATTCAACAATTCTAGATCAAAATAAAAAACTAGACTCCCCTTTCGATGATGACCGTTCTAATATCGAGCTTTATGATAACCCAATAAGATCAAAGTATTCATTTACCAAAACCTTAGAACTTTTGTTTAAGGCTAAAGCTAGCCCTGTTATTTCTAACGATTTCTATTTTCAAATTGCTATAGAAATACTGGCAATGAATCGCTCTATTTTTTCAAAGCTCAATTCACAGAGCAGTGTAAACCTTAGCACAAAAAAAGAACTATTTCGAAGACTAGAAAAAGCACATCAATACATGTTAGATAATCTAACTTCAAGTTTTGAATTAGACGAACTTTCGAAAGTATCTTGCTTATCTAAGTATCATTTAATTAGGTCATTCAAACAAGTTTATGGTACTACTCCTCATAAATTTTATATCGCTAAGAAAATTGAAGCCGCAAAAAATTTCTATCTTATCAATCAAGGAAATGAAACACTTAAAAGTACCGCTTTAGAATTCGGCTACCCAGATTATCCTAGCTTCAGCAAACAATTCAAGTCTATTGAAGGTTATACGCCCTCTGAATTAACTAACCTTGTGAGTAAATAAGTTATAGGAATTCAACTTTAGTCATTGACTCTGGTTTCTAAATTTTGAAACGCCCCATTCCACGCAGTTTTGAAATAAATACGAGCTTCTTCCCAGTCTGTTTGATTTCTCCATCCAGAATGGATTAAAGTAACTAATGTCTTTTCTTCGAGACTTGAAAAATTAACTATAACCGTTGTTAAGGGATCGGCTGAATTCATAAAAGATTTAAATTGTGTTGGTCCTTTCCAATCGAACATAATGTAATTTGGGGCATTTATAGCTAATACTTTACACCCAATTGTACTATTATCTTCAGGGGTCTCAGGGTTCCAAAAAAGTTCGTATTTCCCTCCTACTTTTGGAATTACATCGGCTTTTGAAGTAAGCCACTCTTCAATACGTTGATTGTTTGTAAAATAGGTAAAGGCTTCTTCTATCGAAACATTCAACACTACCGATTGAACTATCACACTATCTCGGTTGGAGTTTCCACTTCTATTATTCATTGTTGAACTTAGAATCATTAAGATTAGTAGAGCGAATGTCATCTTTGCTTATTTAGGAAATACGAATTAGACCTGTGTTTCAGATTAATCCATTAGACATAATGTAGCCATGTCAATTATTGCTCAATTTTTGATTTAATTTGATAGAGAAATTCATAAAGCTAACTTAGATTTTACTCTATAATTAGCTCCTTCTAAATGCGTATTTTTTCATTTCCGATTATTTCTGCTCTCATTTATCTCTTTCTTGGGGTTTTTAATTCTGACTTAAAAGCTCAATCAGTACAAGAGATCATTTTAGCAGAGCATAGCTATTCCAATCAGAATTGGGAAGAATCCAACAACAAGTACCAAAAGTTGGTTATTGACAATCCTTATAATGGCGAATATTGGTATCGCCTTGCTTGGATCAATCATCAACTATCCAAGTTTGAGAAAGCAAAAGAATCTTACTTAAAAGCAATTGAAGCGGGCTACCAACTTTCTACTTCTTCGTACAATCTAGCTTGTCTATATTCTTTAACAAATAGCCCAGATAGTGCTGTTCAATGGCTTAGCTTCTCCTTTAAAAATGGGCTCCAAGGGAGAGAACGATTAATCAACACAGATTCTGAGCTTGATCCTATTAGACATTATCCTGCTTTTAAAAAACTACTGTCAGCAGTAGATCATGATATTGTTAAGTCGCGAACTGTTAGTTGGTCTGAGGATATTCAATTTCTCAAAACTAGATTTGAGACTACACATTATAACTTATTTTCTCTCATTGATAGACCCTCTTGGGATAATAAATTCGATCATTTGACGAGCAATATTGACCTTCTTGAAGATTATGAGATTGTTGTGAAACTGATGCAGATTGTTGCATCTATCGAAGCCGGACATTCGTATGTAATCCCACCATTTTCTGGGGAATATCAATTCCATCAATTACCTATTCAGTTATCTGAATTTGATGACGGAATTTATATCAAACAGGTGGATGAGAATAATGCAGATATTGTTGGGTATGAGCTCCTATCGATAAACGGTCACAAACTTTCTTCCGTAATTGATTCTGTACAAAAGGTCGCCAATCCTGAAAATGCTATAATGAAAAGATCGACCTCTCTTTTCTACCTTACGCTAACAGAAGTACTAGCAGCATATGATTTAGCCAACGAGTTAGATTCAATCAAACTAACGCTAAGAAAAAAAGATGGTGTTATAATTGAAAAGACGTTAAAAAGCGTCCCGTTTTCTCCTGAAATTGTTTCCACTAGATCTACACTAAATGGCTGGGTGAGCATGAATGATAAATCAACATTTCCACTACCCCTTTATTTAAAGTATCCCAAAAAAGCACACTGGTTTGAATATGTCCCAGAAACGGGAATACTTTATGCTCAACTAAATGAAATCCGAAATAGCGAAACTGCCACATTAAAGGAGTTTGGGGAGCAGTTAAAATTAATTTCTAGCAATAATAATGTCTCTGCTATTATTTTGGATTTACGATTCAATAATGGAGGTAATGGCTTACTCAATAAAGACTTTCTCCTTGAGCTTCTGGAAATAGAACAAGTAAAAACACCCGGCCAATTCTTTACTATTATCGGAAACAGAACTTTCTCGGCGGCTATGTTATTAGCCACTCAACTCGATCAGTATACGGAGACCATTTTTATTGGTGAACCTACTGGGGGTAAGCCTAGCCATATTGGTGACGATAATCATTTTGTTCTTCCTAATTCTGGTCTTATGAGTTCAGCATCACAGACGTACTGGCAGAGTCCGGTTAGCTATGACAACCGCGAGTGGATCGCTCCTAAAATATATATTTCCATGACTTCCGAACATTACCTTAATAATGTAGACCCAGTTATTAAGTATTTAGAAAATTTTTTTAAAAAGGATTAGATTGAATTCATGTCAATTATTGCTCAGTTCTTTAATGGGGTTTCGTATGGACTATTAATTTTTTAATTAGCTACTAAACTCAAAACTATAGTAGCAATAATGAAGACTTCCAATTTTATAATACTTTCATTCTTTTTCATTACAAGTTGTACTTATAGTTCAACACAACCGGTTGACTTTGAAGTGTTTACTCAACCTGAATCATACAGAGAAGAGGGATTTGGAGTAACAGGAAATCTAGGTGAAAGAAAAACAGCTGTTATACTCGTTACTTTTGAGGATATGCTTGAACCCACCTTAGAACCCGATATTTATAATAAAGCCATATTCGAAGCAGAGAATAGCATAAATAGTTACATCAAAGAAATTTCATATAATAAGACATCCCTAAGCGGTTCTGTATTTGGTTGGTATTCTCTGGAGGGGGATTCCCCATGTGATTATAATGCTCTTTTAAGTCGTGTCATCGAATCGACTGATTCTGATATTGATTTCTCTACCTTTTCAAACCTAATAATAATTACTCCTCAACTAATTGAACCTACCTGCCTTTATTCCGCTGGGGCTGCTGCAATTGGACCCATTGAAATAGAAACTGATGAAGGAAACCATCAAATTAGGGTTAGTCATGTAATTTGGGAAGGATACATTGGTTTAAATAATAGAATCGCCTCATTTACTATTGCACATGAGCTTTTACACAGCTTTGGAATCTGGCATGCAAATTCACTTGATTGTATTCCAACAATTAATAGCGAAAACTCTCCCAGTTGCGTTAACCATGAATACGGTAACCCGTTCAGTATTCTGGGTAAACCATCTACACTACTCCATCCAATGGCTTTTACAAAAGAGTGGCTAGGATGGTTACACGATGATCGCATCTTCACTGCTACTAAATCTGGTATTTACAGGATTTACCCTCTCGAAGAAAATTCTAATAGACCTGTCTCCATTAGGATACCCACAATCAGATTTGGAATGAATGCAAATGGACAAGATGGTTATACAAGTGCTAATGAAATATATGTAGAGTTTCGACAACCAATTGGTTTTGATTTGCTTTCAGACGACTCAGAAATTTCTGGAGATCAAATTTATAATGGTGTTCTAGTTTATACATGGTCAGTTAGACCAAATAGCTTTCAAAGATTTTCAGAAATGAAAAAAGAACCTATTACCGTACTATTTGATACAACTCCAAGGTCTATTACAAATCAAAATCAGTATAATGATTTTAGTGATTCACGGCTTGAAATCGGAAAAACCGTTCTGTTCGAAGAATTAAATATTAAAATTACCACCCTTAATATTACAGGAGATGGTGGGATCGATATATTAGTAGAGTTTTTATCATCTTAGTTCAGAATTAAATATCGGATGTAGATTTTGGTTTTTCACAAAGTGTTTTTTTTACTATTCCGAAAAATGAGTTTATGCCCGTAAAAAACTCTTCATCAAATAAAAATCCCGAGAATGAAAATTCAAACTCGGGATTTTAAGCATAGATGTAGGATTATTAATCCTATTTAAAAATCATTTGACTGAATTCGGTAAGATAGACTCTCCATCGATCCCAGGAATGTCCTCCACCAGTTTCAAAATATTCGTATTCAACTCCATACCCATCAAAAATCTCCCTCATATTATTTACACTTTCAAATAAGAAATCTTGAGTACCGCACGCAATCCAGTATAACCCATAATCGGAATCCATTAACTTCTGAATGTGCTCATCCGTTAAATCTTTTAATACATTAGCTTGCACAAATGAATCTTGTTCTATAATACCCATACTCTGAACTCCGTAATAATAGAACGTATTTGGGTATAGTAGTGCAAGCTTTTGAGTTTGTATTCCTCCCATTGACAAGCCAGTAACTGCTCTTGATTCTCTTTTAGAAATGGCTCTATAATTTTTTTCTATGTAGGGAATTACATCATTGATCAAACTTTCTTCAAACAATCCATTAGCCATTGAACTCACTCCTTGCTCCGGGCTTTCAACTCGTTTTAGTGCCTTAATCTGATCAGAGTTGCCATTCGTCATTACCACAATCATTGGTTCAATTTTGCCCTCAGCAATTAAATTATCAAGGATATGAGGTGCACGTCCCATTGTTGTCCACGCATCTTCATCACCTCCACCTCCATGTAATAAATATAAAACTGGATAATTCTTACCTGAGGTTTCATAACCAGCTGGTGTATACACGTACATTAATCTTTCCATCTCAAGAGTTGGCGACTCATACCAGTCTTTGGTCAAATTTCCATGTGGCACATCATTTAATGCATAATGGTTCACTCCTTTTCCTTTGAGCATAAATGCGCTGAAATAATTAACTCCATCTCGAACAGTATGAGGATTATGAGGATCAAGCACTTTTGCACTATTTACGTAATAGCTATAATTATAATATTCTGGTGCTAATACATCAGTTGTATATTCCCAAATATCACCCTCTCCTTTTTCAAGGTATTCAACATCTCCACCTCCTGACATCCATGTTCCATAGAGTATTACAGAATCTGCCTGAGGAGCACGTAAACGGAAAGTAACTGTACCGTCATCATGAATTTCTGGTGAATTAACTGGTGGCAAACCCCATTGAGCTTTAAGACTCAGAAAAGGTCCTTGAAGGAAAACCACTGTAATTAATAAAATCGCCTTATTCTTCATATACATTTATTTATAGATTTGATTTGAAGGTTACATTAGGACTCCATTATTACCTAATATACTTATTGTGTCTTAATGACATAATAAACTATTTTACCTTTTAGAAAAACAAAAAAAATTCAATGAACTATTTCGACCATTATCATCCGGGACTCTCGGTTGACTGCGTAATATTCGGGTTTCATGAGAATGAGCTTAAGGTTTTATTATTGAAGATGAAGAACTCCAAAAAATGGGCAGTTCCAGGAGGCTTTGTACGGAAGAATGAAAATGTTGATGACGCTGCAAAAAGAGAGCTTAAATCAAGAACGAGTATAGAAGACATTTATCTGAAACAGTTTCATTTGTTTGGGGATGCATATCGAAGTTCTGATCAATATGTGGATACATTAGTCAAAGATCAGGTTATTCAATCTGATATGGATTCGTGGTTTAGGCAACGTTTTATCACTCTTGGGTACTATGCCTTGCTTGAGTTTTCTAAAGTAATTCCAAGTCCTGGTAAAAATGCTGAACTTTGTGATTGGGTACCTTTGAATGAAATCCCTGACCTTATTTTGGATCATGCTACAATAATTGACAAAGCACTTTTGACTCTTCGTAACCAGTTAAGGTTTGAGCCAATTGGCAAGAATTTACTCCCAATAGAATTTACTATGAATGAACTCCGTATTCTATATGAAACTATTTTGGGTGAAGAACTAGACCGAAGAAATTTCCAACGGAAAATGCTCAGTTTTAGCATTCTGGATAAGCTGGATCATGTTCGAAAAGGGGGCGCCCATAAAGCGCCTTTTCTTTATACTTTTAATGAAGAAAAGTATAACCAAAGCCTTAAGAAAGGGTTTAATACAGTATGGTGATCCCAGATACAGCTCTCATAGAGCAAGTGAAGATGGAATAGGATTTCACTAAACCACACTACATCTTAAGATTGTTCATAACAAGCTTATACTTTACTTCCTGTACCCGCAAGATCAACTTGACCACTTAAAATATTAAATGATTAAAAAGTTTATTCGGCACATTTTTTTGAACCGTTAATTATTTAATTAGCGTCATTTTAATTGTTTCTGAATAGCCTTTTGAATCAATCCTACAGTAATATATTCCTGAGGCAAGATTCGATCCATCAAAAGAAACATTATAAATACCTGCAGAAATCTCACTATCTAATATTAAAGCTATTTCTCTACCTTGAGTATCATAAACTCTCATCGAAACTTTTGCAGCATCGGGGATTTCGAAACTTATGTTTGTAGTTGGATTAAATGGGTTTGGATAATTTTGATATAACTTTATCCCTGAAGGGATTTCTTCGCCAAATCCAGTAGAAGTATTTGTAACTACTTCAGCTGATAGAACTATATTCTCTACTTCTATTTTGGAATTATTATGTAATGAAACAATTGAATTTATATTTCCAACTTTATTCGGAAGAAATTCTATGATCAAAGTATCCGTGGAATAAGGTGCAATACTTATTTCATTAATGAACGATGTAAAAGCAGAATCGGAAAAAGATATGCCGGTGATATTCAGAGTGTCATTACCGACATTTTCGATAGGGATTCTTCTTTCATGTACAACATCTACATCTAGGTTAACCATCCCGAATGACACAGAATCCTGGGTACGAAGTTTTGGATTGTTAGGTATTAATCCTGTAATCATCCTCAATGATCTTGTCTCAAAATCGGTTACAAAAAGAGTGTCACCTGTGTGGGAACCAATGATTCCATTTGGCGCATTAAAGGTCGCCTCACCCAAACTACCATCTTTACTTCCAGCAACTCCTGTTCCGGTTAAAACACTTTGTTCCCCACTATTTATAGAAATCTTATAAATTTTATTCCTTTGAAATGCCGCTCCATAAATAGTGCTATCAATAAGGGCAAAACTTCCTAACCAGCCAGGGATATCGCCTATTTCTGTCAATGTAGAATCAGTACTGTATTTCAAAATTTTTCCGTCATCGAAATTTCCAATAAAGAGGTTACCAATTTCGTCGAAAACCAATCCTACCGGACCATTTAAAAGACCCCCAGATAAATACGTAGTTAGAACTCCCGCTGTGTCTAGTTTGACAATTTTTGATAGTTGATACTGAGAAACGAATATATTTCCAACACTATCAACTGCAACTCCAGTAGGATTAAATAGACCACTTAGAATAACCTCTTTGTCTCCATTCTTTGATACTCTATGAACTTTACTTCCAGTCGCATTAGGAATCAATAAGTTTCCTTCAATGTCAAAAGCTATCGCATTTGGACTCCCAAATCCTGATGCAAAAATACTTGTATTGCCTGATCTATCAATTTTGGTAATGGTATTTCCATAATACCTTGCAGCATAAATATTCCCTTCACTGTCTAGAGCTAAACCATCGTCAAATGTAGACGGACCTTTAACCAAAGTTTCTACACGTTGGGAATATGAAGTAGTGCTTATTATTAAAATGACGAGAAAAGTAACTATGAATCGTTTCAATGTTCTAAAGATAAAAGGTGATGGTTAGTTGAAAGATTTTAAGCTTTTATAATAATCTCCTCGGCTTAATTCATGAATAAGGACTAATAAATCTTTTCTCTCTATTCATTTCTAACTAATAAAGAACAACTTAATATCAAGTATCGAAACTAATTTGATCTTAGTGATGAAATAAAAAGCTAGAATCGCTCCCGTTTCATGAAACAGTACTATTCAACTTTTATGAAAACGTATACTTGTCTATTAATTCCAATATACGGGCTCAAGGATTTGATATGTCCAAAATAGATCGTTTTAGTATCAAAGATCTTCATGAAGAAGTATTAAGAGAAGGAAGTGTTTCTATAAGCGTATTGGAAAGTCATATTGAAAACTGATATTCGGAACAAGAATAAACACACCTTACTAAAGACATTGTGGATTTAAGATTCTATAGCATTAGGTACCTAATAGGAAAATTCGAGGTTGTTAAATTCATCTCGGGAAAAAACTCTTTTAAAGAAGTTGCTAATGGTATTTCAATAGGTGAAAGTATATTAGATGGTTCTTTTATTGAACTAAATGAAAAAATATCTACTGATGAAAACCTGATCGAAACAAGGACAATTATCAGTACTGAGCTAAATGGTAATAAAATTCAAATGGTTCACCTAAACAAGCTCCAAGGTGGACTCGAGTTATTTATTACCTCGCAAGAATCTGAAGGAAAACTTGTTTTAGAGACTATTTCGGCAGATAAAATCACACAGAAGTATGAAAATGAAACTACTTATCGTCGAATTTATTCTGTTTCAGAAGGAGGATACACCGTACTTATAGAAACATCTGAGGACAAGGGTATAAGTTGGTCTTCAGTTTCTTATTTGGTTTATAATAGAATTAGCTAACCTCACATTTGATCAATGAAGAATAACTATTAAACTAAATCGACTTTATTACCAAGTTGGCATGGCATCAAAAGCTGAATTACTCGTTAATCGCTTCTCTTGATTAGTCTGTAAATTAATTTTAAATACCTCCTGACTCCCGTTCACACTCCCTGTAAACAGTATTTCCTTTTCGTTACGTGACCAAGAAGGACTCGAGTAAGAAATTATATTCTTTACGATAACTTTCTCTTCATTAGTCATTGGATATATTACAATTAAGTCGTAGCCTTCTTCCTTCTTGCGATTAATTACTATTTTTTTTCCATCAGGTGAGTAGATTGGATTCATATAACTAAATCCCTCAGAACCTAATCTAGTTCTTATATTCGATTCCATATCTATATGGTAAAGTACCTTTTCCCGAATGTAGGTATATAGTATTGACTTACCATCAGGGTGAAAACTGGAAGTAGCTCCCCAACCTGGACGAACTCCAGACTCCTTGTTATTTGAAATTAGTCTCTCTGCCCCCCCATCACTTGGAATGGTTATAAGTTCCCATACTCCCTCTCTTCTTCCACTAAAAACTATATTTTTTCCATCCGGACTCCAATTAGGATAAAGACCTTCTTTCTGTGTAATTTTTTTTTGATTTGTACCATTCACATTCATTGTCCGAATAGTATATCTATCATGTCCATCAGTATCACTTTGATATACTATTTTCGATCTATCTGGAAAAAGCTTTGGATTGTTATTATGGGGGTAATAACCAATTCCTTGTTTTGTGGTAAGCTTTCTCTTGTTACTTCCATCTGAATTCATTTTATATATATCACGGCCTTGAGAATTAGCACCTGAGACATAATATATTTGATCAATCTGGATAGTATCATTCATTGTATATGAAGCTAAATCAAAGACTAGTAAAAGTATAAATACATTTATTAATGTCATTTTTTAAAAGTTTGATTTAATAAAATTTAATTTTGCCCAAGGTAATCAAAAGAAAAAAAGGCTAAGTTCAGTTTCACGATATGAAACCAAGTTTTCTAGCTTTCATTTCTATCTAAAAAAACTACTTAATTAGTGATCAAAACTAATAAAAGAGGGATAACGCTTTTCTGTTTCTGTGTCCGTGAGTTTTGAAACCAACCCTTTCTTCAAATCTATTAAATAAAGATTAGTCGAAGATTTATTTGTTCCAATGGATACGATTTTGTCTCCCTCGAAATCATAATGGGCATGGGTAAAATTAATCTCAACATTTGTAATTTGTTTTACTTTCTTACTATTTAAGTAATACTCGTATAACTGATTTACCCCGCTACTGTCAGAGTAAAACAACAACTTTTCGCCATCTGGTGACCAGTCCTGAATAAAATCGTATGAAGGCCAATCAATAACAGTTTGTACTTTCTTTGTGTTTATGTCATAGACCTTAACATCCGGGGATTCACCCCCTGAAGAATTAAAAGCCAATTTTGAGTTATCTGGACTAAATACAGGAATACCATCAAATCCTTTTGAATCGGTAACCTGAATCACATCATTATTAGATAAATCAAGAATATAAACCTCAAAATCGCCTGTTCGTCCTGATTGAAATGCAATCTTTTTTCCATCCGATGACCAGCTTGGGTGCCCATCTCGGGTATCCAGATCTGTTACCTGGGATATTTCATTTTTAGATAGGTGCAGAATAAAAAGATTTCGGGTTTCGGCATCCCGATAACTGTCAAAAGCTATTGCATTAGCAACTTCAGAATACCTAGCTTGAAAATCTCTTGACGCACTTGGAGCTATCTCATCATATTCATTCTTCCCCACATCAAAAACTTTTAAATTCCAAATTTCTCCTGTCTTTTCTGAAAATAGGATTTGTTGAGCTCTCAAAGAAGTAAGATGAGATATTATCAACGAAACTATGATTAGCAAAGGTAGTTTTCTGTACATTTACTTCTTAATTATTCAATTTCTTGTCAAATAATGGTCATCCTTTTAAAAAAAAGTTCGAAATTCCATACCTAGTTTTAGTGTGCTTATCTGTGATTTCAAGATTATTCCCTGGTAAGTAATAACTCATTATTCCCATCTGGATCAATTACAAAAATATCTGCCTTGTCTTTTTTACCATATCTGTATGACGAAAATGCGATTATGGTTCCATCTGGAGACCAACTTGGCATTACATCATTATCTTCATTAAAAGTAATTTGTCTTTGATTAGAGCCATCAGCGTTCATTACAAAAAGTTCTCTATCCCCATCTCGATTTGATGCAAATACTATTTCGTTATTAATTGACCAATCTCCATGTATATCTTCATACTCGTTGTCTGTAAGTTTAGTCACTTCTTTGGTGGTCATGTCCATAACGTATAACTCATAGTTTCCACTCCTATTACTTTCGAATAAAACTCTTTTACCATCTGGTGACCAACTTCCATTTTTATCAACAGAAGGGTGATTTGTGAGATTTACTGGATTACTGCCATCTGCTTCTGTTAAGTATATTTCACTATCGACATCTCTACCAATGCAATTTGAGCAGTACAATAATTGTTTACCATCTGGAGATACTCTAGGGTTTATATTGATTGAGGTCGAGTCTGAATCATAGGTAATTCTTGTAAAGTCTCCATTCCTCTTTAATAAATAGATTTCTGAACCTCCAAAACGTTCCGATTTATCAAAATCTGAGCTTACATAAATTATATTGTCATCAGGAGAAAAATCACTCCACCATTCGTTATAATATGTCTCAGTCAGTCTGGTCAAACCAGTTTTATCAGGGAATATTGTGTAAAGTTCAGCGCCTTCAGCATCATGTCTATAAGTATAAAATATAATTTTTCCACTAACCTTAGACCACCTAGGAGCAGTATTATAAGTATTTGAATTTTCCTTTGATTGATTTACTGAAGATTGTGCAAAGCATGTTAAGGAGACTGATAATAGTAATAGAATAAGTAATGAAGCTTTTTTCATTTTGATGAACCTTGAATTGAATTTGATATCACCAAATCTAGTCATCAATACCCTCAATAAAGTTCTATTTCGAGAATCAAAACTAATCTGTTCTTAATAATGAAATTAAAAGCTAGAATCTCTCCCATTTCACGAAACAGCACTATTCAACTTTTATGAAAACGTATACTTGTCTATTAATTCCATAAACCAAGTATTTAATTACATATGAAGTTCAATCTTAATCTCTTTTTCTTAGTCTTTTTTTCGATAACTATAATCAAAGTTTCAAATATACGAGCTCAAGGATTTGATACGTCCGAAACAGAACGCTTTATAAATAACATAATGGACTCCTTAGAAATAGTCCCAGGTGTAGCTGTAGGTGTAGTGCACGATGGAGAGGTTATTTTCACTAAAAGTTATGGCTATTCAAATATTGAAAGAAAAGAATCTTTAACTAATGACACCCAATTCTATATAGCGTCAACTACAAAATCTTTTACAGCTTTAACAGCTTCAATTTTAGAAGAAAAGGACCTATTAGACCTTGATAAAAGTCTTGAGTATTATTTCCCAAAAATTGCATTTCCAGACTCTATTCAACCAGCTGCTATTACATTGAACATGTTGCTCAGTCATACCTCTGGGATCGATAATAGTAATATTTCATTCCCAAAATCTCAAAGTGGCGAATATACTAATAAGCAACTATTCGATTTGTTGGAAAAAACTTTTGGTCGAGTAGAACTTGGTGAGTACCGATATTCTAACTTAGGCTATAATATCATGAACCTAATATTTTTAAAAGAATTCGGTAAAACATGGGGGGAGCTTGTTCAAGAAGAAATATTAGACCCTTTAGGTATGAATCATACTTATTATAGTTACATAAAGCTTCTGGAAAATAATGAAAAGGTAGCCACCAACTATTTTAGTCTTGGAGATGGAGAAAATTTATTTAAAATACATCAAAGAGAAAAAAGATCTGATGCAACGCTACATGCTGCAGGTGGTTTATTCACTAATCTAAATGACATAGTTAAATGGGTACAGCTTCAAACAGATTTCACTAATTCAGAAACCCAATATGGTATTTCTACCAAAGCGATTACAAACACGAGGGAAGAAATAGCAAATGTAGAAGCTCTTAAGTTTGGTTTTGATAAAGAGGTATATAGTTATGGGCTTGGATGGAATATTGGGAATTTTAGAAATACAAAAATTTACTTTCATGGCGGGGCTTATGGCGGGCATCGGGCAATGATCTCATATATT
Source organism: uncultured Balneolaceae bacterium (assembly GCA_963974345.1). Lineage (GTDB taxonomy): Bacteria > Bacteroidota > Rhodothermia > Balneolales > Balneolaceae > RHLJ01. Next base: position 58,694 of record CAXBBW010000008.1, read on the forward strand.
CCCGAGCTAGATGCAGGTGTTGTTGTTATGACTAATGATAGTTTTAGTGGAAATGGAGTTAATTATAAAATTTCCTCATTCATTTATGACGCACTATTGAATTCGAATAGCAATTCCGATTGGAGCAATAAGTACTACGATTGGATTGAGACTTTCAGACTTGAAACTGAGAACATCGGTCTAAAAATGGTGAGAAATGATGTTGCTAATCGCTCTAAAAGAATATACAATTTGAGCGTTGAACCAGATAGATTAGCGGGGCTTTATTTCAACCAAGATGATGAAGCGATTCGGATATATCTAATCGGTGGAAATCTCCATGCCAGGCAGGGAGATTTGATTGGAGGTGTAGAACCGTATGTAAATGAGAATACAATTCGGCTGGATCTAGCAAGAGTTGGAGTATTGAAGCTTGATGTTCATAATGGTGAAGTAATTGGATTTACATACTTAAGTGACTATTACAAAAAGTATTAGCTCCCTATTTATAGTAGATTAATAAATTATTCAGAATAGTTCATTCCTGCTCTGATTTAAGTTTAGCCCAATAAACTTTAGGGGTCATTTTTGTATGTTTTTTAAAAGCGGCATAGAAACTTGATTTCGAGTTAAAACCAACTTCAAAAAGAATTTCAAGTATCGTTTTTTTGGGGTCTTTATTTTCCTCGATAATTCTGAGTGCTTCTTCTACCCTGTATGAATTGATAAACTCAGAAAAGTTCTTGTGGAATTGAGTATTAATAACCTGAGATAACTCCCTGTTGGATATTGAAACTGATTTAGCTAATTCAGTTAATGTCAGTTCTGGGTCTAAATAAGGTTTTTTGTTATCTATATATTCTGATAGATCATGCTTAATTCTTATCAGGTCTTCAGAACTTAATGCTGATGAAGCATATCTCTCTTTCTGATCTTTCACCAAAAGCTTTTCTTCTTTTTTAATTCCACCAAATAAATCGGGGTATTTCAAACCATAGATCACCATAAGATTTACCATTAACAAAAGCAGAACCATCTCAATTATGATTACCCCCATTACCGGCCAGTTTTCGACTCTGTAAGAAAAATTATTAATCAAGTCGAGAAAAGTAACTGCTCCTTGAAAATAAAGTAATAACTGGAGCAACTTTAACGAGGTATTATAAATAGTTGATCTGGTCTCCTTTAATACTTTTCTGTAATCACTTATTGCTAAGTATGTAATTAACAAATAGCCAATTAAACTAATATAGGTAATGATAAGAAACAGAAACCTTTCAATTCGAACATCTAAGCTTAAAACAATGGTTATTAGTAGAAATGGTAAAGCATGAATAAGGTCTTTCTTCTTAGGTATATAGTCTTTAGTTGTAGTACTGTAAACATAGAAATAAAATAACGGGCCGAATAAAAATCTAAGAGAAATTGAAGATCGATAAAAAAAAGAGTGCCCGGTTGATATAAAAATATTCGAAGCCATTTGTAAGCCCAGCACTATCAAAAAAAGTCCTAACAACTTATTACTGGTTGTATTGCCACTCTTAATCGTAAACAGGTATACACAAAAGATGATACACTGGAGAATTATAAATATCTGAATGGTTTCCAAAAAATTCATATCAAACATAGGGTCAACCTGAGATAAATAATTCTAAAATGTTTAAGGGTTTAAGCAAAGAAAATAGTCTTATTTCGTGATTCAAAACTACTTTGTAAATATTCTTAGTTAGGTTTTACAATTCCAACAAAATTTAAAAAATATCCGTGATAGTTAGCAGTTCGGTCCATTAGATTTTGAACGTACTTAATGCCCTAATGATTCATGCTTTATTAATTTTACTGGTGAATAAAAATTATCCCCTATTTCAATAACATCTAAAACCGTTTATATCCTAGTGTTTAAGCAATTCATATCAACTTTATTATTACTAATAGCTACTCAAAGTGTTGGGTTAGCACAAATAGATACCGTTAAATCTAAACTTGAAATAGAAAAATTGGGTGATCAAATCTATTTATTTGTTCAACAAACTAATATTGCAAATCCTTCAAGTATTGTATTTGTTTCCTCAGAATTATCGGTAGTTATTGATCCAGGTTTTGAACAAATGCAGTCTGTAATTCGTGATAGTATTCGGGCTTTAGGTGGTGAAGAAATTGAATTTGTTATGGCTACTCATTTTCATACTGATCATGCCCAGGCAATTGGTGGGTATCTTGGAAACACCACGATTCTTCTTTCATCAGCCCAGTCAAAAAACTCAACAGAGACTGAGCTCACAAACGCTCTTTCTTCAGAGGAAACATATGTCCTGAAACTAACTAACGAAGAATTACAAGTTCATTCTATGCCACAAGAAGCCGGGCATACTGGAGCTGATGCTATCTTCTATTTTAAGAGGGCAAATGTATTGGTAGTTGGTGATTATCTATTTCAAGACATGTATCCGATCATTGATATTGAAGGCAAGGGCAGCTTTGATGGGTACTTCAAAAATGTAAACTATATCCTGAACCTCGCCGATGAAAGCACTAAGATTATCCCAGGACATACATCTTTTAAGGACCCAGCGTTAAAATATTTATCAAAAAAAAGCTATCTAGATTATTTATCACGTTTAGAAAACTCAATTGAACTCATAAAGGCATTGAAAGAACAAGGGCTATCTGCCGAAGATGCCATAAAGAAGGGATTACCGGATGAGTTTAAAGATTTCAACGAAAGCCCCAAATATGTATCTCAAGATAGATGGATTAGGTTTATCTATAATCAACTATAAAGCATTTTAACCAATAACCACTAAGGGTTTATAAAAAGAATTTTATTAATAAATTTTTGTCGGTTATTAGTTTCAGTTCATCCAAAAAGACTACTAGAATCTTGAAATGATCCATATTGTAAAAAGCCTCAGGAAATCATCTGGGCTATACGATTAAATAAATGATGGTCATGAAAAGATTTCTAAAAATATTCTCCCTAACAATACTATCCATTTCAGTAGTAATCACTGTATTCCTCGTTTTCTTATCTATTGAGTCAACGAGTTATAATTCGATTGATAAAACCTTTGGCGAAAAACTGACTAAAGTTGCCGTTCAAAATGCTCGAATTTTTGATCCAGAAACTGGGATACTATCTAATGAAAAAACAGTTTTTATTAATCATGGTTACATAAGTAAGATTAGTGAAAGTGATTCAGAAATCTCAAATAAATACAGAATCATTGATGCGAAAAACAAAGTATTGATGCACGGGTTAGCTGATATGCATACTCATATTTTTGATAGAGCAGAGTTAATCCAATACTTATCATACGGTGTTACTCATGTTCGAAATATGATGGGATTTCCAACACATTTGACTTGGCGATCGGAAGTAGAGAACAATCAATTGAGTGGGAGTAGACTTATAACAGCGGGGCCTACTCTTAATGGAACTCAAAATACATCTCCTCTCCATCATAACATGGAAAGCTCAAAAGAAGCTTATGAAATTGTGGGGAAAATTAAGAATGAAGGCTATGATTTTATAAAAGTATATGATGGATTAAGTCAAGAGCAGATTGAAGCAATTTCAACATCTGCTACTGAAAATTCGATCACCTTTTCGGGCCACCCTATTAAAGGGGTTTCAAATCAATTTATACTTAATTCTGGATACACTACTCTTGAACATGTTGAAGAATTATTTCAAAGTATGCTAGACTATGAGCTAGATTCCCTTAGAGCTCAGGAGCTTGTTAAAGAGCTAAAAGAAGCTGACATACCTGTCACCATTACACTTTCTGCATACAATCATTTATATAGAACCGCACTTGAAAAAGAAGCATTTTTAGAAACTTTACCTACTGAGCAGATTAGTCCTTTTCTGAGATATTTGGGAGCTCGTAGTCTTGAAGGCTGGATAAATCCTACACAAAGTGGCTATGATTGGACTATGAAAAAATATGCCTTTATGGAGTATTTAGTTCATCTGTTGGATGAAGAAGGAGTGCCTATTTTATTAGGAACAGATACCGGACCAAATTTAACTGTCCCCGGTTGGAGCGTACTTGAAGAGATTGCATTGATGCAAGATTTAGGCATCTCAAACTTAAAAATTATTCAATCTGGAACTACAGAAGCAGTAGATATTCTAAATCACCGTTCTTTTACAGGCACCATAAAGGAAGGCGCAATGGCAAATATCCTTTTCCTGGATCAAAATCCATTAGAGGACATGGAAACATTATCTCTGCCAAATGGTTTGATACTTGAAGGAGTGTATTATGATCAACCTACTTTGCTCGAGATGAGAGAATATGCCAACACCCATTTCGCTCCATTTCTTATATCAGTTGGCCAGTTCATAAACTATATATTCAATTAATAAACCTATTAATCTGGAATTTTATGCTTAAGGTCGTTTTTGAATTCTTTCGGGGTTTTACCTACTACTTTTTTGAAGGAATTATAAAAACTCGATTTCGAATTAAAACCTACTTCATAGATGACTTCAAGTATAGTTTGTTTAGGATCTTTTGATTCCTCGAATATTTTAACTGCAGCTTTTATCCTATAGGTATTAATTAAATCAGCAAAGTTCATTTTAAACTGACTATTAATTACATATGAAAGATTTCTAGAAGAAATAGCAACCTTTTCTGATAAGTCATTTAAAGACAAGTCAGGGTTTAAATAAAGCTTTTCATTTACTAGTGCATCGGTAACTTTATTTTTACCTAGTATTAAATCTTCTTCACTTAAATTTGAGGTAGAGTATTTTTGTGACTCAATATTCTTAGAAATAGAAATTTCTTCATCCGTTATTCCTGAAAATAACTCTGGGTATTTAAGTCCTTTCAAAACTATGGTAGAAACCAATGTTAGGATAACCATTAACTGTACTACATATACGCTAGTCATATCATCCAAGCCAATTGAAACACCACTTCCATGATATATAAAGTCAATAATTATTATGGCGATTAGAAATACTAATAGTTGTTTCAACCAATCGAGAGATAACTTATCAAAATTAGATTGGGTTTCTTTTAACACATAATGATGAATTCTAGTGGATTGAAAAGATGCTATCAAGTAAGTGAACATTGAAATCTGAACTATCAATATAATATAAGGTTCCTTTATCGCGATAATTTCAATAGCTAAAAGAATACTTATTAAAAATGGGATTAAATGAATAGTGTCCTTTTTTTTAAACCTGAACTCTTTTAGAATGATACTTTTGGTATAGAAAAATATGGTAGGACCGTAGAGAAATTTGAATGGCAAGAAGTAGTTTTTGAAGTCGAACCATCCAGCTTCTTGTACAAAAATTGTAAAGAATTGAGAACCAAGAATAAGCAGTAACACACCAAGAATAGTATTACTAACAGACTTCCCCCTTTTCGTATTAAATAAAAATAGGGTGCAAAAAAAACACTGGAAAATTATCAGGACGATAATGCTATTTTCAATTGAAATACTCATTTATTAAGTGCCTCATTTTTGATAAAACAACTTACCAAAAATTAATACGATCTATACGATACTTGAAATTCAACTATTTTTAATAAATGAGTATATAATATTATGCTCTTAACTAATCAATTTTTTGAAAATAATTATAGTTTTGCTGCTGAAGGTAATTTATTTCAATATCTCTAATCTCCAAGTTTTCTATAATATCAAGAGCTTTCGAATCGGGTTTTAAGTCCAAAAAATTATCGTTTATAGAAAGCTTTTTCAGCTTCTTTAATTCTAATAGTGAATCGATATTTAATATGTTATTAGCTCCAAGTTCAAGCCATTCTAAATTACTTAAATCATTGAACGAGCTTATATCAGTTATTAAGTTATTCCACAAGAAAAGTTTTTCTAGAAGTATTAGTTTACTTAACATGCTCACATTTACGATGTTATTATTTCTTAGATCAAGCCATTTTAAATCAACCATTTTACTAAGTGGAGAGATATCAATAATCTGATTTCCATTAAGGGTTAATTGTTCGAGATTTACCAACCCTGAAATTGGGGATATATCTTTTACCTCATTATGATCAATATTTAATTGAACCATTTGTTTTAAATTCGAAATAGCACTGATATCACTTATATCATTTTTTGCTAGTATTAAATGCTGTAGACTATCTAAACCTTGTAATGGCGATAAATCTGAAATCATATTACCGGGTACCCAAATACCAATTAGTTCTTTAAGATTTTCCAATGGGGAAAGATCAACAAGTTCACCATTGGCAAGGTTTAGGATTTTTAAATGAGATAAATTGCTTAGTGGCGATAAGTCATTAATAGGATTAAAACCTGCAGTTAATACTTCTAAGTTTTTAAGGTGCTCTAACCCTTCTAAAGAGTGGATATTTTTATCCAGAATATTTAAATGGGTTATACTTTCAAGGTAATTTGAGTTAAAACTACCTATTGGAAGTTCTATCGCCTCCCTTACCGCTGCCTCTAAATTAATATCATGAAAGGAAATACTTTCTTGAGTTAATGTTTCTTCTGATATCGTTAAAAGAATCAATACTGTTAATAATGTTTTCATAGTTCTCTTATTTTTTAATTTGATTCAAACTAGATATATAATCTCTAATTTTAGTTTGAATTCGTGAAACTGAACTACATTAACTGGGATAGGAATTAAGTTTTAAAAAAACTCATTTTAAAACTTAATATGAACATCAAATACTCCCTTCTTGTACTCTCAGTACTAATTTTCATGAGCTGTAGTCAAAAAAGTTCCGGACCCGGAGGCTTGTTCTCACCTACCTATTCACCAGATGGGACTAAGCTAGCTTACTACGAATACTTTGACGGAGTTCCAGAGATTATGATCTATTCATTTGCTGATGCTAAGACCTTACAAATAACGCCCCGTTCTGGTGCTTGGAGTATTGTACCAAAATGGAGTAAAGCTGGAGACAAATTGATGTTTTCTCATGGTCAGAACATGATGAGTATGGATGTAACCATAATTGATTTGGAATCGGGTGATATGGATACTTTCGAGAGATTCGGTACTGAATTTTCTGTTTCTTGGCACGAAAAAACTCATATATGGGCAAACAGGTCTTTAACTGGAATTTCATTCTACAGATCGCAAAACGATAGCCCAAATTCTTATGAATTAATCGAAGTCCCTGAGTTTTCTAATTACTGGATTTACCCATTAAATGAAGATGGTGAAATGCTCATTCAGGTAAATGACACGAATTCTTATGGGTTGTATCACATTTCTGGAAATAACGAACCTACCCTTTTACTGAAAGAATCAGGTATCAAAAATTTAGTGTTTTCAAAAGACCAAAGGTTCATTGCTTTTGAGAAAACAGTAGATGACAATACAGATATTTATATAGCTGATATGGATGGATCAAACCTAAAACGTTTGACTACCAATGAATACCCTGACTATATGCCGGATTTCTCACCGGATGGAAAAACACTGGCTTTTAGTTCTGCAAGAACGGGTACTTATCAAATCTATACTATTGATCTCGAATCAGGTCAACTAGAACTACTACTCGATTGATACTACAAAAAATGAAAACCTCAGCCTTTTTGACCTTTGGATATATCATTATTCTATTAATACACACTACAGATTTGGTCAATGCACAAACTGAATCTATTATCTATACAAACAAAGTTGGGAGAAATGCGAACCTTCACACTGTAAATTTGGATGGATCAAACAATGTGAAAATTACTGGTAATCCATCATCTGACAGTGCACCATCCTATTCTCCAAAAGGAGATTTCATAGTGTTCAATTCAGAGAGAAATGGATGGTGGAAAATATGGAAAATGAATTCGGATGGAAGTGAGTTAGAACAGGTTAGTTTTCCAGGAACCGGAGCCGATTATGATCCAACCATTTCTCCAAATGGGAATATTGTAGCATTTACTTCAAGCAGAGATAAAAATGAAGAAATCTATATCAAAAGGATTAATGAAAACTCCCCTTCTATTAATCTTACTAAAACTCAGGGAGACCAAAGATACCCTAGATGGATTTCAAATAATGAGATTCTGTACTATGATACATCCGGTGAACATCATATAATTATGACAATGAACCTGAGTGGTGAAATAATAAGGGAGTTTAATCTTGGTTTAGGTAACAATTACATGGGAGACATTTCAAAGAATGGGGACTTAGTTTTCACCTCAGACAGAGATGGATCAAATGACTTGTATATTTTATTTAGTAACGAAAAGGAGCCTGTAAAAATAACAGAATCTGAAGGCCTAATTGATTATAGAGCTAAATGGTCTGTCGATGGAAATAAAATCGTTTATGAACGATCGAATCGCAAGAATATAAGTCAAATTTGGGTATATGATTTAATATCAAAAACCTTAAAGCAACATACTAAATCTGGGTATAATTACTATCCATCCTGGGTAATTAGATAACTCAAACCTTAGCGGCATTAGCTAAAAAAATACCTACGATCATATTGGGATAATATGCCAATTTATAACTAAGCCATTGACCTTTGTTGGTTAGTTCCAGGGTAAAAAAGAGTATTCATTCCTGAATTTGGACGAAGCTGCCAATGAACATATATAGCTTAATATGGTCTAAACCCTATTCAAGGCTTTTACACTTTTTAATCTCATTATTCAGACCATATGTTGCACCTATTGAAATCTCCTCTCCCAACTATTTTATTAACCATCTCACTTCTCTTTTTTGGAGGATGTAAAGACAATTCTTTAAACAGTGATGATGATTTTCTATTAACAACTAATATTGGTAATAAGATATCATTAGATGGTCACTGGGGGACCGGTAGTGTTGTAGATAATGGGAATGTCCTCTATGAACGATTTAGCTTTTCTGAAAACACTTTCGAAATCTTTGCAGAGTTCTACTCAGATAGCAGTTGTAACCAAAGTGTTGGAACCGTTACTATTAATATTGAGTTTGAAGTTGATGGAACTCATAATGTAGTATTTAATGGGCAAGAGGTATCTGCAAATAAAATATCGGGAAAACAAATAATAGGTCCTGAAGAGAAGCAGTTTAAACAATCAATCTATATTATCGAAGATGGTGATGATATATCTTTTTATCATACTCGTTTCCCTGATGATGGTGGAACAGTATCATCAGATGGATATCCTAATGAAATAGTTCCAATCCCTTTTTCACCTCTAATATTATACACTACTAATTCTGGGAATTAGAACTTGAATAACTAACCCTTACAGATTTACTCGGTTTAGTTTGATCCCATTTTAATAAACTAACTCATCAAACATTTGAACTTCATTTATACATAGGTTGATATACTTTCCCGAGCACCTCTTATTTTTCTGTCCATCCCTCTCCTATTTCAGGATTTGCGACTATTTTAGCTGAATCAATTCCATGGTAGTATTCATGTCAATTAAAGATTCGTTTGAGTTAATAAACTCAATAACTCTTTCTTTAGTGTTTGATGATGTATGAATTGGAGCAATTATGGGATTACTAAACTTTTGGTTCAATACTTCTATCGTCTCTTGGTTTAATACAAAAAATGGAATTATCACCAGATCAACTTCCTGATCAGGGATACTGCTAAAATTCTCCAGACTTACTTCTGAATCTCCTATGTGAAGTATTTTTTTACCTCGAATATCAACCAAGTAAGAAATGTTCAGGATATCTTTAAAATCTTCATTAAGGTGGGTGGTTTTATAGGAATGAATGCTAAGATTCTCATCTATTTTGAATAGCTCATCTGATTCGAATTCGAAAATATTACTGACTATCACTGAGCTATCAGTGTTTGAAAAAAATCCCGGTACAACTATTAACTTCGAGTTTGAGTTTTGTGCCTCTTTCAAAGCATACTCTTCGTTGTAGTGATCCTTGTGGATATGAGTAAAAAGGTGAATTCTTGGATTCGTAAAAGGATCCTGATTATTGAAAATCAATGACAAAATCTGTTCGTCTGGGTATTCAAATTGCTCATAAAAATCATCGAACAATACATCAATAAAAACATCTCTTGTACCATCTGAAATTTGTACCCCGGCGTTAGCTATATAACGAACAAATACTTCCTGAGAGTAACTATTCCCCAGTACCAAAAAATTCATGCCTAAATAAAGAAATACTTGTGAAACTATAAATTGAATTTTTGATGACAAATGTGAAATAAACACTGATAAAGGATTGTGTTAACTTTTATAAACTAAATTAATACTAAATGATTATAGAAGTTTCCGAATTCATGAAATCGCATTCAAATAAACTCTTAATTCATAAAATTGAGATATCTCATTTTAATAATAGTTGAATGGTATTGATTCTTATAGAGGAAATAACACAAGAAACATCTATACATTAGATTTAAATACTGATGAATTAATTCAACTTACTGAGTTAGAAACACGTGATGGACATCCTGTTTGGTCTTCAGATTGCAGACGTATCGCATTTCAATCTTCAAGAAATGGGAATCCTGATGTTTATATCATGGTTAATAATGTAGAGAACGTCATGCAACTAACTTATCATAGTTCTTTTGATGGAATACCAAAATGGTCCCCAGATAATAAATTTATAGCTTTTAATAGCCGCCGCACCGGAAGCCCAAATGTCTTTTTACTAAATGTTAATACTAAAGAGGAGATTCAACTTACCAATGATGGAAAGTTTAATTTCATTCAAGATTGGTTAACAGATACCGAGCTATTATTCATTACTGATGTTGATGAAAAACGACAACTTCAAACTTTAGACATCAAGAAAAATACTGTCAAAGATTTACCCACTGATTTTGACGTTACTTATGCCAGATCAAATATGAAGGGGAATATCATTCTATCTCAAAAAAATATGAGTGATGAAATACATCTCTATTCACTGGATTTAAATAGCCTATTGATAAAAAAAATTTTCGCAACAAATGGTGAAAAAGGTATCCGACTTTTATGAATTAACAACTGGTAATTTAATGAATGTTTGTACAGAAGAAAACAAGTGCTAATTCATGAATCTGTACGATTTGACTTGTTCCTACCTATATATTTCTAATGAATAGATCTACTGATATCTCAGTTTATTCAACTTTATAACAAATCAATAACTTTTCAAAATGAATCTAAATATGAAAATTTCAATTTTAGTCATACTGTTAATATTTACTGGAGCCTGTACAGAAAGTGTATTACAAGAAAGTAATGTTGCTTCATCGAATAATAATTCTCAAAGCGTATCACAAGAAGGCAGTGAAGTCTTTTTTACATCAAATTTAGGTGATCTGCTTTCTTTGAATGGTACTTGGAGTTCAGGTTGTGTTGAAGATACTTCAGGTATTTTTTCTGAACGACTTACATTTTCAGAGAATAAAGTTACTGATCATATAACATATTATTCTGAGCCCAACTGTACTGTAATTTTGAATGATTCATTAATAGAAATGGAATTTGAAATAAATGGTACCATAGATTTAGAACTTGAAGGGCTAGAGCTTATCGCGAACAAGGTCTCAGGCATTCAAAGAGTCGGAAATGAAGAAAAGCCTATTAAACAATCTATTGCAGTAGTTGAGTTAACATTTTATGCATATGGCTCTACTAAAACGGTTATAGCTTTTAATAAAGCGCGTTTACAAGATGATGGAGGAGTAATATCATCTGATGGATACCCAGTGGAATTATTATCAACACGCTTTTATAGACAATAACTTAAAGTTCTTCCGATCAAACAAAAACAATACCTCGATAAGTAAAGTATCAGAATATATCGATTGTTAGGTTGCATAAACTTGGTAATAGTCAGGCACTTCAGAGATAAAAGCAGTTGGATCTTTAATTACTGATCAGTTCAAAAATACTGAATAGTCATTTCCAAGAAATATGGCTTCTCCAATAATCCATTACGTTATTACTTGTGAATATTTGTCCTATATATGAAGTACGATATATGCTAGTCGGTGCATTTTCACACGCATGTTGTTCATAGTTCTTTGTATCGTTTGTGAAGTAAGAATCTGATTCACATGTTTTTGGACTGTTATCAATAGGCTCACAACTCGCAAATAGAACTATTATTAGAGAGAAAACTAGTACACTTGATCTCATAAATGATTTAGTTCTGAAATATTTGGTTTGCAATGTTCTCAACCACATCTAGTGTTGAATGAGAATTAAATGGTTTGTTTAGTTCTTGAAGTTGAGTAATTACGTATTCCTTGTTTTCCAAAAAATGGCTAGTTCCAGGTAATACACAAAGATTTGCATTAGGTAGAAGCTCGAATATTTCAAGTGTATGACCAATTTGGACGGCATCCCTATCCCCTACCATCAGAGTTACAGGCATCGAAATTTCCTTTACTTTTGAATTAGGTATGGGTTTTTGTTTTGCCATCAACTTTACATGAATCTTTAAATCTGGAATAGAAATTTCTTCATATCGATTCACTAATTCTACAATTTCTGGAAGTATGGCTTTGGTATCAAGACGCGTATTTGCTCCAGATATTAACATTCGGTTTATTTTTTCAGGTACTGTGTATCCCAACATCAAAGCAACAATCCCACCATCACTATGTCCCCATATTTTGATTTCCTCATAACCAAGTTCATTAATAAGAGCTTCAATCTCTTGGGCAATGAAATCAAAACTTAATTTATTTTCATTGCATGAACTTTGACCATGACAAGGACTATCAACAGCTATTACCTCGAATTCCGAAGTTAACTCAGGAAGTAACCGATAAACGCTTTTTGTCGAACCGCCATTACCATGAAGAATTAGTAAAGGTGTACCATTACCATATAACTCATAATGTAAGATTGAGTTTTCTGTTTTAAACTCGAAGCTTTTTCCTTCTACTCCGTTACTAGTGATTTTTTCTTGAGCAGATACTTGTGTTACAATTAGAAGTACAAATAATATTGGATAGAGTTGTCTCATAAACCTGATTTAACCTGTATTAAAGTTTGTTGATAAACATTCATTTTAAATATCCGACCATATGAAATTCTTTTAGTTATGGTGAATTAATAACTGAAAACCTTATTTTCATGATATTTAAACCCATATTTTATTTCAAATTTGACCCTCAGTTTTTCTATCTCCAGTATTTTATTGAAGTATTTGAGCAATTAATTGTAAAAAAACGACATTTTGAACCCAATTGAGAAAGTCCCAAACGATCCCACTGTAGCTTTACATATTGACCGGTACCAGTTTTATGATTTTAAGGAACCAGCTTATCTGAAAACTCTACCCAATGGGAAATTTGACTCTTATTATATTTCTAATGGTGGTTTCTCTGTATTAAATCAGGATAAAGAATCCTTTGAAAAAGTTCCAAATACAGGCTTATTCCTAGCCAGTAATGGCTCATCTTTACTACGAATCGAACAGGGATTGAAATGTATAAACATCAAACTGAAGATCTCAGCGCTGGCTCATCCTAATTTAAATCTTCCAAACACTAATCAATTACTCATCCCTTTTTCCTTCCCTTATACCAAAAAGATAAAGCGGTCGATTGATGCACGCTTATCTACTGACAAACCAGTATCTGAAATAGATTGGTTAGATGCACTCTTTAAAGATATACTGGAATCTATCCCACAAGATGAGAAAATCATTAAGGTACTTGAGGAGTTTACAAATCTTGAAAATGAAGATATTGGATTCATCTCACAGTCATTAAATATGACAACCAAAAGCCTTTACCGATTTGTGAAAAAACATTTCTCTTTATCCCCAAAACAGCTTAAAGATATAATTCGCTTTGACCTGACAACTTCCTTCCTGAAGAAAAATCCCTCTACAAATCTCGTAGAAGCCTTATCATTCGGGTATTATGATCAGTCTCACTTCGTAAAAGAATGCAGAAAAATCACTGGATATTCCCCTAAAGAACTGTTTAATGACATGCACTTCACAACAAATGATCTAATTCGCAAAGTTAAATAACCCAGCCATGCGGATGTTTTCTTTTCTTCTAGTTCCTTAGAACTGTACTGGAACTTTCTTTACTCTCCGCCTCATATGAAATTTGAGGCAGAACCTCAGTATTACTGCATAGTAAAGCTACGGAAGGAGGCTAAGGTTAGTAAATAGCTGATAAAGCTCTTCAATCGGAATGGGTTAACATAAAAAATGAGACCTCTCTAATTTACCTAGAAATGAATGTATTATCTTTTTATTTAATCAACATCATTTTCTTTAATTCTATCATATCCCCATCTACCAAAAGCTGGTAGAAATAAACCCCTGAAGATAATTGATCGGCGTTTACAACTTCTATATATCTTCCTGGTTGCTTTCCAGAATTGATAAGATTAAGCACTTGTTGTCCTAAAATGTTAAATACTTTTATTTCAACAAAACCTGACTTTGGAAGACCATACTTAATTGTTGTTGATGGGTTAAATGGATTGGGATAATTCTGATATAGTTCATAATTGTCTGGTATTTCCAGTTCAAATTCTGAATTAGTTCTCATCTTTACAGATAATCTTAAATCTGAAATAAATTGTTCACTTGATTCCCCCGGAATATTCGTTCTTGCAATTATTTTTGCACTATAGTCTTCCACATTTAACCCTCTGGTTTCAATAATAGCTTGAACAACCGCAGATGTGTTCGCATTTATAACTAATTGAGTCTTGTCAAAGGATAGCCAATTGGGAGAAAAATCAAGGAGAAGTACATACCTGACCAGCTGTTTATAAAGTTCCGTTATTTCTTCTGACTTTCCGAAACCATCTAAATGGTATTCCATAGTCAATCCCATAGCAAAAATCTGACCTTTACCATATTGGTATTCGGTAATGATTGGATATCCGGATCCTGAACTTAGCAAAACATTAGCATGATCCGGAACCTTATCATAAGCTGTAAGTACTGATATTCTTTTTAAGGCCGTAGAATCTGTTTCTGAAAGAAAATAACCCTTGTTAACATCTGAATAATTAAAAGAGGACCGATCATAAATACCTTCCACACCACCTGGCATTGAAATATCAAAACTGCTAAATGATGAATAGAAAATAGTTCCTCCCTGTCTTGTAAAGTTACTTAATGCTGCAACACTACTATCTAATCTTTGATAGTATTCCTGATTTTGATCTGCTATAAAGAAAACTGCATCATAATCTGTAAAATTAGTATTACGCAAATCGGTTGACTGAATTTTAGATATTTCTAATTCCGAAAACCACGAATTAATTAGTCCTGATATATCTGACGACCAAGCTAAATCGTCTTGTATTATTAACACTTTTTTGCTTTGAAGAGGTCCGTTTGGTAAATATTCTGAAGCATTAACATTCTGAGAGAATACTTCCAGATATAAAGTTGAATCCCCTCTGTTACTAAACATTAATTCAAAGCTGACACTATCTCCCTCGGATAATTCAAAATCTAGTGAATCAGTTTTAAAGCTAAGTACCGGACCATTGATACTATTTCCTTCTAATATTATTTCATTATTTGAAGGCAACTCAGAATTAGTAACAAAACTTAATTTATCTGTACGCTTTCCAGAACTGTCTTTTGGAGCAAAGACAATTGGCAAATAAAGTGCTTGTTGAGGTGGAATTTGGTAACCTTGGTTTTCTTCCAGCAAATAAAAATCACTATTTGTAATGGATAAGTTTTCGATCACTAATTTCGCCGATCCTGAATTCGAAAATTTTAGAGATAATTGATTTGTTGTATTTATTATAGTTCTAGGAAAAATAAGTGCATCTGTACTCATAGTTAACTCAGGTGTACCAGAAACAGTAATTTCTAAAGGAATTCTTACGATTTTGTTTTCCGGATCGTTAGAAAAAATTACAAACTCCGCCTGATAGGTTCCTTCATTAATCCCGGTTAAGTCGATGGAGAAATTCAGTGTCTTATCAGCACCTTCAAGAATAATTGGATTGTCATTTTCATTGTCATTAAAACTGATATAATGACTGGGCGAAGTTTCTTTTGTAGCTATTCCAATATGGGAGCTGTAAACAACAGAGCTAAGTAGATTATATATGGCAATTGAATCCGTTATCGAACTGGTAACACCATCAATTTTATATATTTGCCGGACATTAGTTTCACTATTTATCCCATTCGTGGTATAAGATTTATCTTCCGGGGAATATCCGAATTCTAGTAGATAATACTGTTCTGGAGTTCCAATTACTGATTTAGATTCGAGCGTTGAACTGGAATAAAGCATAATTTTACCATTGTTATTTCCATAAATGGTATTTGTATTTAAATCACTACTTATGGTATTAAAGATATAACTCCCTTCTACTGAACTAAGAGTATCTATCATACTTCCATTTACCTGGCTAATCTCAAATATTGAGGTTTGGTCTTTTTTCCGATTATAAACTGAGATAAGCATCCCTTCTCTGGAAGAGGCAAAAGATCTTATTTGGGTATCCTCATCAAATGGCAATTTAATATGTTGAACTATTTCTTTTGATTCTATATCAACTACTAATATCTCATTATCAGAAACTGGTTTTTGGAAGTATAATAATCCATCCCGGTAGGAAAGTGCTCTTATGATAAGTGCATCCGGATATGGGTAAGATCCTTTATAGGTATAAATAGTATCAACTATTGAGTGAGTTTCCCAGGATATAGACACAATTTGGGCATGATATTCATTTGTTTCTTGATCTCTTACCTGTACAGATGCAAAAAAATCGGTTTTTCTAGTTAAAATTGCATCAGAATAATCAATATCAATCTGATAGTTCAAATCACTACCCCCTGCATTATTGATATTAAGAGAAGTGATTAAAGTATCACCGGTACTAGCGCTGAAGCTATAATTTGTAGGACTTACAGAAATAATTGGTGGATCTAAGGCCTCTGCATAAACAGGTATATAAAATTCGCTCTTATCAGATGAATTGCTTTGAATAATTAATTCCGCATTAAAGGTACCTTCTTCAAAAGGTGCGAAAACAAGCTCCACTAAACTTCGTTCACCAGGCTCCAGAACAAAAATTCCTGATGGTATATCCTTCAAATGAAACTGAGGATTTGAAATTGATACTGATGAGATTATCAAATCTTTAGTACCTCTATTAGAAAGTACTATTTTTTCCAAAAGAGAATCACCTGTAAAAATTGATTCAAATTTCAGTTCACTTTTACTAACTCCGAATCTAGGGAGGCCAGTAACGCTAACTTGTGCAGGAATAATTTTCGATGGCGTATCTCGATCATTTGAATTCACGATAAATTCAAATTCATAATCACCGTCTATTGCTCCTTTCGAGTCAATATAAAAATTTACTAATGCTGAATCCTGAATAGATAAAGTCTCTTTTAGCACCGAATTAACTCTAATAAGACTATAACCTGAATTCTCATCTGTAGCGAGAGCCCTCAGATAATCAGAATCATTTTCGATAATCTGAATTAAAGAACCATCAACTGCATTAAACTCGATTAATCTATATGAGGAAGAATTCTCAGCTGTCCCTACTACTAAAATCGAATTTGAATTGCTTAGGTAACTGATTTCCTGAAATGCTTTGTAGCCTGAATAGTCAACTAGTTGTTTTGGTTCCCCATACAATGAATCTAATGGTAGCGAATAAATTTTCCCACTATCAAAATCTCCTAGGTACAAGAGATTTGCTTTCGGGTTTACAGTTACATTATTTCTCCTGTTTAATCCTGTTCCTGAATAAAGTGTATCTACAATACCTCCATTTTCATCATCGATACGTACGATGTAATCATTCCTTGAATTTATGTCCCTGAAAGAACCTATTAGATTCACGCCATCATGAGAAAGGCTGAAAAAACCACTATAGAAACCATCTTCAAGCTTAATCGGATCAAGCAGTTCTTTTGTCAGAACATCAAGAACCTGAAACTCATTACTTTTGGTCCCATCCACAAAGTAGATAAGCCCATCATGATAAGTGAGATTACCAATATTTCCCCTTCCGGGTCTCTTAAACAATGTATCGATTGCAAATTCAGAATTTTTAGAATACTCAAGAATAACATCATAGTATATATTATTTCGGAAATCAGTATTAAGAATTACCGTAGCATAATATTTTTGCTCTTGAAGTATTGATTGATCCGGAACAGTTACAGATCTCACCTTAATATCGTAATTAAGTTCTTCTTCACCAGAGTTTGTAATAGTAAATGAAGAAGGAATAACTTCATTGGTATCGGGAGTGAATGAAAAAGAATCGGTACTAGTATTAATTTGTGCAGGAGTTATCGCACTTCCTGATAATATGATTGATAAAGAAGAGTTTGCGAAAGCATTGCTGTTAACAAGAAGTTCAGAAGACAGAAAGCCTGAACTGGATGGCTCATAGACAATGAAAAGCTCCATATGTTCAGTGGGTGATAAAATAATTGGAAAAGCTAATATGTCCTGTATTAGAAACTGATTCTCAGAAATATTAAGACTATAAATTTCAAGGTTTTCCGTTCCCGAATTTGAAAGCGTTAATTTCTTTATACTTTTATCTCCAACTATAAGCCCTCCGAATTGGAGTGTATCTACATTTGTATCAATTTCAGGAATTCCGATTACTTCCAGCTCTAAAGGAATTCCTTTAAATCGTTGCTCTGGATCATTACTTTGAATAAGTAACTCTGATTTATACATTCCACCTATTAAGTTTTCAGAATTAATGTTAAAAACAAAATCTTTAGCCCCCTGTGGCGGAACAGAATCCCGGGCAGCTGAAGTGAAATTAATATATGCAGGTAAGTCGGACTCAAGAGTTGCAATTGCATCGAACCAAATATCTTCCATGGGTTCAGGTGAAGAAAGAGATTCATTTTCCAAGTCATAGACTAAGAAATTATGTCGGCTCGAATGCTTGTCATTATATATTATAATCGAATTATCGAGAGCAGAATAACTAATATAATCGGGCTCTTCGCTGGTAAGATCAAGTACAACCTCCGGAACTAAATCACTTCCTTCTCTTATATCAATTTGATAGATGGTTCGACCTGTAAGTGTATATATAACGCTATCTGAAACATTTTCAGTAAATGAGTAACCAACCCCATTTGGCAGACCTCTTATTACAAGGGAATCTGATACAGACCCAGTTTCTTCATTAACCCGATAAAGAACTGTTCTGTCATTGTAAAAAGACTGACTAACTAATAATTCTTTTCCGTTATGGGATTCTACTGTAACAAAAACCCGAGATTCTATATCAGGACTTATTTCACGAATAGTTTTTTGTGTGTCTCGATCAAAAATTCTAATGGTACGTTTACCATATTCAGGCAGGTAAAACTTCCCATCATTATATACAAATGACGAGAATCCGAATTCCGGTGACGAGGGGATTTCCAAAGTGTCCAAAACAGAATTGGTTTCCAAAGAATACTCATAAATGTACGTTTTATTCTCCCCTGTTTCTTGTATCCACTCTGTTGATATAAGATAAAAGGGACTCAATTCTTTGCTCGAAATCAATCTTGCCGGATCACCCGAGCCAGTTACCTGATAATATAGAGTGCTGTTTCCTGTATTGTTTATTGTAAGCGATTGAGTTATCTCTTCATTCGATTGTATTTGGAGTTTATACATTTCTGGTGAAGCTTGTAATTTGGGAGGAGGAACAGAGATTCCAGAAACATTATAAATAAACGTTTCATCGTTCTCATCATTGGTTGAAAACGTAATATTCTCTTCAAATAACCCTTCCTCAGAAGGATGAAATGCTACCACCAGGTTGTGCGTATTCCCCGGAGGAACTATCAGCGGAAGGTCGGGTTCCTCTTTGAAACTGAACGAAGCATCAGAAAAAGCTATATCTGAAATTAAAAGACCTGAAGTTCCATTATTAACAATATGAAGCTTCTTATACTCGGCCTGATTAACAATAATATTTCTAAAAAATAGGGTACTGGGATTTACTTCAATCTCTGGATTCCCATCTACAAATAGTTCTACTGGTACTACTTTCCATTGCTGATCGGCATCATTCAGATACATATCAATATCTGTCAGATATTTACCTCCAAACAAGTTTTCAGCCGATATTTGAAACCCAAAGGTAAAGCTTTCTGAAGGCTCAATTGTCTTATTGCTTTCCGAAAGCCAAGTAAAGAAATAAGGCCATCCTGCTTCATTAGTAGCTAATCCCGAAAATGATTGCTCATCATCAATATTTTCTTGAATTCTCTTTTCATCAAGTAGTTCTCCTGTAGAAGCATCAACAATAAAAAGACTTCTATTTTTATAGTACCCGGTATTCCCATAAACAAGAAGTGTATTAGTGGCTTGAATGTATGTAATATGATAAATAAGAATATCATCCCCTGAGAAAAAAGAAGTGTTCCATTTTCCAGACTTTAAATCATACTTGTCAATCGTATTGTTTGGATATTCTCCTGGAGCTTTATATAAAATCCCTTGTTTTTTATTTACAGCTACAGATGCAAGACTCGATAATCTGTCGCCTGTTTCTATTATTCTTGTAACGATTCCTTCACTTTCATCAATTTCTAATAAATTGTATTCGCTATTAACACTAAGACCTCTGGTCATAGCGTAGATATATTTTCCGGAATGTGAAAGCGAAATAATCACATATTCATTAGGAAGTGTAATGGTATTTACAATTGTTTTATCATCAATATTTAATACCCTGATTTGATTTCTGGCCTTCCAGGTCCAGAAATAAATATTGTCATTGTAATATGCTAAGGCCTTGCTTAAGCGATCGGTTGATCCCAGATTTTCAGAAAAAAGGGTATCTATTATTTCCTCTTTGGAAATCGAATACTCAATTAGATGTGTTTTGTATCTCTCAGGAAAATTAATGTTAAACTCGGATACAAAAGTGTAGAAATAATCATTCTCAGTAAAATAAGGTGACTGCTCAGAGTTTTTTAGGAAAACCGGATTTAAATCGAAGCTGATGGCCTCAGAATAATTATTCTGAATGGAAAATGAACTGGTTAAAGAATCCCCTGCTGTTAGATTAACATCGAAACTTGAGGGAGAAACTACTATATCATTTATTGTTTGAGCGGAAGAGTTTGAAAACAAGAAAAAAACTGCAAAAAAAATTGTAGGAAATACCGAAAACTTATCCAAAGTATTGAACTTAAAAATTGAGTTATATTTTTATTCTATTATAAAATAGGTAGAACACAGATAAAAACCAGATGAGATTAAAAAAGCCTCAAATCAATTAGGAATAGAGGCTTTGAAGCTCCCAGGTTCAGGACGAAATGCGAACTTTTTTAGTATTCCTTTGCTGTGACATTTTCAATCACCTTTTTTATTTGGGTTGAGTCTATCCATATTGTCTGAACCAGAACACCCACAATGTCCTGCGTGTTTGATATATCATCAAGTGGGTTATTATTAAGCATGACCAAATTTGCTTTTTTACCAACTTCGATTGTCCCCTCAGACCCTAACCTGTTTGTAAACCTGGCTGCATTTACAGTAGAAGTAAGTAATGCTTCAAAGGGTGTTAAACCAGATTCTACCAATAATTCTAATTCACGGTGAATTGAAAACCCCGGAACTATGAGACCGAATGTATCTGATCCGGTAAGTAATGGCACTCCTGCTTCATTAAGTTGATTGGTGTATTTTTTCATCCAGTCGAACCATTTATCAATCGTCACTTCTGCGGTGTTGCCCTCCAATTCAAGAGGCTTTAATTTTACTCTGTATTCATTCTCATCGGATAACCAATAAGAGGCATCATCCTTTAGCATATATGCTACATGCTGATGATTTTCAAGCGAATCAAACTTTTTATTATTCAAAAATTGGGTGATCATTTCAAAAACTGCCAGGGTTGGATTTATAAATACTCCGCTCTTTTTGATTTCTGTAATTGAATTATTTACAAATACGGAATCATTTCGTTCCTCAGTAGAGAATAAGTAAATAAACTCCTCCACATGGTCTATTGATCGTTGTTCTAATGATTTCCTAAGTGGTAATGACCTCTGTATATGTCCTACAACCTCCAGACCCTGTACCTCTGCTTCATTAATGAGATAGGCATATAACTCACTCTCCAAGTCATCTGCGATCTTTAGATAATCATATCCCATAGAAGTATGCTGATTAAGTTGGCTGTCAATCTCAGCTTTACTGGATAGATCATTTGCTTTCAAATAAGGCCCTGTAGTTAGATAGCTTATCGGATAGATCATATTTCTGATTAGCGAGTCTCTTATCATAATCTGATCCTGCCAGCCATATTCACCCATATTCCGAATGGTCGTTACTCCATTTACAACCATCATCCCGATTTCTGTTTCAATGGGTCTCTCTATATTTCGCCAGTGGTAATGCATTTCAGAAAGACCCGGAATGAGAAACTTATTTGTTCCGTCAATCAAAAGATCAATATCGTAGGTCTTACTATTTAGATCTCCAATCTCTTTGATAATACCTCCTACCACAAGAATGTCCTGATTCAAAACAGGAGTTTCATCTACCATTGTGATCAGGTTCACATCCTCAATCAGTACAGAATTCATAACCTGTTGAGTACCATCACTCATCGTAGCTAAGGTAACTACTACTATTGCCAAAAGAACTTGGAGCGTAATACTTTTCATTGATATCAAAATCATGGTTCCTTAATCCCTTTTACCAGTAACCATATCGCTAGTGTGACCTCACCCAGCGCCGCCGATATCCCAACGATCCAACTGAATATCACTTTATTTTCCGGAATAAGGATGAATCCAAAGCTTTCAATCAAGTAACCGAATGAAGCGCCAATCATAAGAATGCCCAGAAGCGTTGGGAAATGACCCGATTTCATTAGCAAATAGCCAAGCAGGAAACAGTGGATTCCGAATGTTACTCCCGCCAGAATATATCCTAAATGATGGGCTTCCATAAAAAACAAGGACCATTCACTGAGCTGAATCTGAGAAAATTGACTAGCGAGTCCATCACTTTCCAAAACGTTAAGAGCTGCGGCATGATTAAGTAAATTTGCAGTTGCTACACCTGGATGGGCTATCAATCTGAAACATGCCATGATCAATGCAAGCGGTTTATTCACCGACTTCAACAACAGGTATAACAATACAGAAATCGCAATATCTGTAGAAAAAGCGATCAGGTCTGTAACCAATCCCCATCTGAACAATTCTGAATTAGCCAGAATATTATTGGCAGTGGCAATCGCATCGCCGGCGATAAATACGGATTCTCTTGCTACACCCTGCGCGAATCCCGCGCTAAATATTACTACCAGATAGAGTACTCCGGTAATTCTACCGATTTTCATTTCATTATACATGAGTGGTTCCTCCTTGAATTGCCAATATGATATTTCCTTGTTTATGACCTGATTCTGCATGATTATGAGCCTCCTTGATTTCTTCCATACTGTATGTTTTTTCAATGACTGCTTTGAGCTTTTTTGACTTTACTAAGTCTTTGATTTCATCCAATAATTCCTGGGATTCTTTTGTAACTCCTGTAAATACTTTATGACCTTTTCGAAAGGTGTTCATCATCATCGCCCACATCAATTCAAGATTAAATGCAGTTGATATAAAGTGACCTTCTGAGGTAAATAACTGCTTAGCACTCCTGTAGCTCAGATTTCCTACAGTATCAAAAATGATATCATAATGATGGAAATCGTTGACAAGCCTTTCTTTTTTATAATCAACAACCCGATCTGCACCGATCTCTCGCACTAGTTTCACATTCCGGGTGCTGCACACTCCAGTAACAGTAGCACCGTTTGCTTTAGCTATCTGGACCGCATAACTACCTACACTTCCGGAAGCCCCGTTTATTAATACCCGATCTCCCTTTTTTAGTCCTCCCTTTTTCAGAAAAAACAAAGCTGTCATCGCTCCGATTGGAATAGTTGCCAATGATTCATTTTCTATATCTCTATCAACTTTGGAGATCACGCTATCCTCATTCAATGCGATAAATTCTGAGTGAGCGCCAGTCTTCAGTCCGGTACTGCCAAAAATTTTATCACCCGGCTTAAATCGTGTTACACTCTCCCCTATTTCAATGATCTCTCCATAAAACTCCTGTCCCAAAACTTTCTGTTTAGGCGCTAATAGACCATTCATAAATCTAACCAAAATGGGGTCAGCTTTTCTCAGATGCCAATCGGCAGCAGTAACGGAACTGCTTATAATTTTTATTAATAGTTCATTCGGGCCGGGTTTAGGGATGCTGGTTTTTATCAACTTCAAAACATCCGCGCTTCCGTAGGTGTCGTATATAATTGACTTCATAGTGTTTCTTATTATCGGATTAGTAAATAGTGATGGCTTATTCGGATATCGTCGAGATCTTAGTAAAGTCATTGCCTGTCAAAAAGGTCAGGTTCTGTGTGATCTTAGTTATTTCCCAATCCCACCATCTCAACTTTAGTAACTCAGCGATTTTTTCTTCTGAGAATCGATACCTGATTATATGAGCAGGATTTCCACCAACTAAGCTATAGGGTTCCACATCATTAACTACAGTAGCATTTGTAGCTATGATCGCTCCATCTCCAATGTTAATACCTGCCATAATTGTTGCATTATGACCAATCCAGACATCATTTCCGATAATTGTATCGCCTTTATATGGATATACTTTGTCCTCCATTGCATCCTCCCACCCATTACCGAAGATGGCAAAGGGATAAGTTGATATAGCATTTGTCAGATGATTGGCTCCATTCATAATAAATGAGACTCCTGAAGCGATCATGCAAAACTTGCCGATCTTCAATTTATCTCCAGTGAAATCGAAATGATATTTCACGTTTCGTATAAAGTTCTGAACATCTTCCAGGTCATCGTAATAGGTGTAATCTTCTACTTCAATATTGGAATGGTTTATAAGGTTCTTCAGAAAACACAACTTTTTATAATGTGCTAAAGGAAATAAAGTGTCTTTATCAGGACCGTACATACCTAGTGAGTTAATTTCTGTTATCTACGGTGATAAGTTGAGACTATATCTTCCACGAATCGTTCGGATATACCTATTCGGACTTTTTTGTACATCCGAACTTTAGGATCAGGTGTTAAATTTAGGCACGATTGCTTTAATGTGTGAATAAGGGAAGAATAACTGGGCTAACAAGATCCAGAAACCTTAGATCATGCACTTACTACTGCTCTTTCAGCCAGCGTCGGGGAGTAAGACCAGTGCTTTTTTTGAAATAATCATTAAACGTTGTTTTTGAATTGAATCCACTTTCAAAGGCAATGCCTAATAACGTAAGATTTTGATTCTCCGGCAGCACAGCCATCTTTTTAAAATGCTCCAGCCGGTAAGAGTTGATGAAATGATGGAAGTTCGATCTTTTATCCTGATTAATTAACCAGGATAGTTTGTTGGAACTCGTATTAATATGATCCGCCAGATCGGTCAACGAAAGTTTTGGATCAAGATATAATTCTTCTATCCCCATACTTTTATCCAGGGCTCGTACCAGCTCCTTATGTTCTTCCTTATCGGTAATTAAGGGTCTTGAATCAGATGAGTCTTCATAAACCTCGCTTAGCAAAGGGAATTTATTGGGAAGGAACTGCTGAAGGTTATTGTACTCTTCCCGGGGCCTAAGTTTTGCTAAAAAAGGATCGTAGTTAAAGCAGATGTATTTTCCATGCTTTTGATTCAGTCCCTCTTCCAACATTTCAAAAGCCTCATCATAATTTTCTTCCAGTGTAAGAAAATATAACCGCCAGGGATGGATAGTTTCCTCAGCTAGGAACGGCTGCTCATAATCTGAAATTGGTTCATTGTTGTACAGGCGATAAAGAGTAGTATAATAATCCATAAATGGTAACTCGCTAAACTCTTCCAAAATCTCCTCTAGCTCTGCCTGGTTATCTGTCAAAATCAAGGCTGCAGCTTTCAACTGTACAGCAAATATCCATTTAGGGTCTTGCTTCAACACTTTATTCATTTGCTGAATGGCTTTCTCATACTCCCCAGAGAAGTATAAGATATTCCCCTTCATAAAAGTATGATTGAGGGAAAGGGGATTGATCTCCAGAGCGCGGTCAATGTGAATCATAGCTTCATCAAATTGCCCCACCATGATATACATCCCTGCAATAGCCTCTAAAACTTCAGCATTGTTGAAGTTCAGCTCCAGGTAACGTTTGAAATGATCAATTGCACTGTTGTGATCCCACTCAATCATCATTTCTGTTGATGCCTTAGCTAAATGATAATCTAAAGAGTCACTGTTCACATCCACGGCTTTTTCCAGATACTTATAGACTTCAGATCTGGCTTCTTCTCCTGAACTCCAGAAAAGCATGTAGGTATAGCAGAGTACAATCCCATAGTAGGCTCTAAATAATTCCGGATCTAATTGAATGGCATTTCGATAGTGTTCTATGGCTCGTTCTAAAGCATCATTGGTCCATTTTAGCTGTTCATACCGACCTTTCAGATAGTAGTCATAGGCATCAATATTACTGGAATCGGGAGAAACCAAGTATGGCTGAAATTCAATGTGACCAAAATTCTCTCTGATATTATCTGCGACTAGTAAACTGATCTCATCCTGCAGCTTAAAGATATCCTCAAGCTGGCGATCAAATTTCATACTCCAAATATGAAATCCGTCACTCGTACGCACCAGCCGAACTGATATCCTCACATCCATCCCTGATTTTCTGACACTTCCTTCCAGAATGGTAGCTACTCCAAGTTGCTTCCCTATCGCCCGGACGTCTAAATGTTTGCCTTTAAACATAAAACTTGATGTTCGTGCTATAACCTTCAGTCCTTTTGTTTTTGACAAAGCCAGGATGATTTCCTCCGTAATTCCATCACTGAAATATTCATTATCCTTATCCGGACTTAAATTGATAAAGGGTAATATTGCAACGGATTTGTCGGTCATTAGAGCTTTAGACACAGTTAGAGATTACAAAAGAAATTATAATAGGTAATCAGGTATTAACTATCCAATGGCAGGAATTGATTGAGTCAGGATTTAAAATGGAATGAATGGGCATGAGTCCGAATCTACACACTCGGACGATGTAAGCATTTTCAGTTCTCATATTTCAACTGAAATCTTAACTCAAACAGAAAATTTAATGAAACAGTACTTTTGGCTATTCATCTTGTGTATTACTTCACTTCTATACAGTTCTCAGGTTGTAGCTCAGGAACATATCTTAATCGTAGTAACCAATAACACAGAGGTTCAGGCTACTATCGATGGTAAAGATTCTACAATTGCCGGTGGATACACACTTTCAGAAGTAACTCAAGCCTATGATGTATTCATTAAAAGTGGATTTATGGTGGACTTCATCAGCCCCGATGGTGGACAGACTCAGTATGAACCTGAAGAAAAGCTCAGTGACCTTGACAAGGCATTCATTAAAAATCCTGAAATCATGGCTCGGTTAAAGAATACCCTGTCTCCTAAACAGATTAATGCCAGTGAGTACAATGCTATTTATTTCGCAGGAGGTAAAACACTCTGGGATTTTCCTGATAATACCGAGCTCGCTTCACTTACTGCTTCTATTTATGAACAAGGCGGAGTGGTTGGTGCCATTTGTCATGGACCAGGCGCGCTTTTAAACGTTAAATTATCCAATGGGGATCGCTTAATCGAAGGCAAAAATATAAGCTCATTTACGAATTTAGAAGAGCATTTATTTTCGAAGGCCGCAAAATTTTATCCATTTACGTTACAGGATGAATTGACCCGGTTAGGAGCAAAGTATCAGGAAGCCCCGCCACTGTTTGACCAGTCTGTTGTTGATGGACGTCTGGTTACTGGTCAAAATCCTCTTTCCACCTATTCCGTTGCAGAAAATATGATGGAATTAATGGGGAAAACACCACCTCAACGACCTTGGGATCAACTAAGCTTTACTGTCGGTGTTGTGCAAAATGCCGTTCAGCACGGCAAAACAAAGACGTATCAATTCATTGATTCTCATGACTCTGATTCGCTGTTAGATGAGCGATTACTCGCGGAACTAAGTATTTATGGCAGCCGTGGCTACATGGGTAAGGAAGTCCAAAACAAAGGAATTCCATTGCTTGAAATCGCTTCAGAATTGATACCGAACAATCCTCAAATCTTAGAGGAATTGGCAAGAATTCATTATAAGAATGGTGACATAAAACAAGCCGAGCAATATCTGGCTAAAAGTTTAACAATCGACCCGGATTCAGAAACTGCCAATGAACTTAAACATGAGATGGAGCAATAATTCTCTCCGGTGATAATCGTGGTACAACTTCAAACAATAGACGTAGAAAATCATGAAAACTACTGACCAAATTACTAAGAATTTTATACTCACAAACATTCGACTGATAAGCATGGATCAGGATGTTGGCTATCTTGATAAAGCATCGTTTTCGGTACGTGAAGGCGTTATTTCAAAAATATATAAAGAAGATGAAATTCCGGATAAACTTGATTCTGATCTTCCCAAAATTGACGGTAAAGGCTATATCGCAATGCCTGGTTTTGTTGACACGCATACCCACCTATGGAATTCGCCCTGGAAGTCTTTCCTTGGAACAGCTTCTGGATTGAATTATGAGATACTTTGCAAAAAAATGGGTCCACTTTTCACCCCGGAAGATTCTTATTCCGCTGTGCATGCAGCTAGTCTTGAGGCATTGTCAGCGGGTGTAACCACTATTAATAACTGGGCGCATAACCTGCCAAGTCCCGAACATGCTGATGCTGAGCTTCAGGCTATGGAAGATGCCGGGATCAGGGGGCATTTTACTTACGGCTACCATTACGAGTTGTCACCTGAGGAACCGATGAATGTTGCTGATGCTATTCGGTTAAGAGATTCTTCTGCCAGCAAACGAATAACGTTTAGGCTTGGATTAAGAAATGATGTGACTCCCGATCCCAATTTCCCATTTTTTAAATTTCTTAACGTAGCACCTGCGCTACTTAAACAAGAGATTGCAATGGCACGCGAGGCCGGACTTCCTATCAGTATGCACGTACTTAATGAAGGGAAAGCTGACTATTATGCAAAAGCTGGTTACCTAAGTTCCGACAATTTGATCATTCATGGGTATCACTGGGATGATGCAGACTGGCAAGTGCTGGCCGACCACAATACGCCGGTCAGTTTTTCTCCTTCTACGGCCAATGGAATGAGGAGAATAATACCTCTGACTTCTGCACAACGATCCGGTGTTCAATGTGGCCTTTCTTTTGATAACTATGCCGGATCCGGCGGACCGAATATGTTTAAAATGATGACTGTAGCCCGTATCAACCAGCAATTAGGTAAGAAAAAGATATCGGATTACAATCTTCTTTCATTAGTTACAAAAAACGGAGCAGGGGTACTTGGAATTTCAGATGAAGTAGGTACCATTACACCTGGAAAACAAGCCGACTTTATTTTAGTCAAAACTGATTCTCTTGCAATGGCTCCGGCAAAGGATTCTGTCAGAGCACTAACCAATACGGCTAATCCCGGTGACATCGATTCCGTCTATGTGGATGGCACACCTGTAAAAAGAAATGGCAAAATGCTTCGAATTCATACTGCTGAAATTACGAATGATCTCAATTCTCGATTTGAACGCCTTATTCGACTCATGAACTGAAATCATTCAATCATTATTTACTGTTTCCCAGCCAATATGAAAATGGAGTTCCATAATGATTGCCAAACAATTCAATAATATCAATCTGTAATAATGAATGAAACTAAGAGCCACATGAAAAGAAAAAGCTTTCTTCGCCTCTATCCAAAAGATACTACTTGTAATCCCTACTAATATTAGAAGTAAAGTGACAACACCTTTATCAAATCCTTATTGTTTCCGCTTCAAAATTTCATCCCGAACGGAATTGCTGTAGGTCTGACCTATGGGTACTTCTTGTTTTTCTACCGTAATAGTATTTCCCTGAATAGTTTTAATTTTTTCTACCGCTACAATGAAAGAACGGTGCACCCGCATGAACGCTGGAGCCGGTAGTAACTCTTCCAGATCAGATATCTTTTCGTGAACAAGCAGTTCTCCTCCTTCCAAAAACAATGCGGAATAATTTCCTCTGGCTTCCACATATAAAATATCTTCCAAACTCACCTGATGGTATTCCTTATCACCTTTTACAAAGAAACGCTGTGGTGACATGGAATTCCCTTCCTGCTGATCATATCCTTTACCAGCCAATAAAGATGATGTAGAAATAGCTTTATTAACAGCTTTCAAAAAACGTTCAAAACTAAATGGCTTAACCAGATAATCTTCTATGGCAAGCTCATACCCTTCAAGGGCATGTTCTTTGTATGCAGTGGTAACAATAACTTTTGGCGAATTTTGAAGGGTTCGAAGAAAATCAAAGCCTTTCAGTTTGGGCATGTTCAAATCCAGGAACATTAAGTCTGTCTGGTTTGAATTGAGCCACTCCAAAGCTTCCAGAGCATCATAACACTGTTTAACTACCCTAAGATGAGGCAACCTCTCACAATAGGTACTCATCAAATCCTGAGCCAGTGGTTCGTCATCTACGATTATACATTTAATCTTCATTAATTAAGCTCAATGTTTACTTTAAATACGCCCTCTTCTTTCACAATATCTAACCTATGTCGGTTAGGATATAATAGCTCAAGGCGTTTCTTAAGGTTTTCAAGACCAATACCTTGCTTACCCTCTGAATCCTGATCGTCAAAATTGTTCTGGATTTCAAATACTACTTTTCCTTCTTTTTGGTAAGTTCTTAAATAAGCATGTATATAGGCACCTTCCCGCAGACTCTCCACCCCATGTTTGAAAGCATTTTCCAGAAGTATAATAAACAATAATGGTGCAACTGAGACTTCATCAGCATCCTTCGGTTTCTCAAACCGGATATAAACCTCTTTTTGGTACCTGATTTTATGCAAATCGATATAGCATTGAAGATAATCAACTTCCTCATTCAAGGGTACTTTGTCTTTTTTCCCTTCATAGATAGTATATCGCATCATATCCGACAGTTTCAGAATTACTTCCGGTGCTTTATCAGATTCGTGTACCACCAACGAGTAGAGGTTATTTAATGTATTGAAGAAAAAATGAGGGTTAACCTGACTTCTCAACAGGGCAAGTTCCGCATTTGCTTTCTCTTCCTTCATGATCCGGAACCACTTCCATTGTTCAAAAAACCATAGTCCTATCAGAATGGGAATAGGAAGTAAAAACAAGCTCAAAGCCCAAAACTTATAGGTGCTTTCATAAAGCTCAAAACTGCCGGTAAATAATCTTACATACAAAAAGAAGAACGCAGATCCTCCGTATAACCCAAAGATGAGCAATCGGTACTTTTGGAAAAACTCTGGCAAAATGAAATAAAACAGTATCAACCAGAAGGAGAACATTAACAAAATCAACAGAGGGTTATCTGGAAGATTACTGGTGAAATATCCGATGCTGAAAATCACGATGGTCAGAATCCCAAAACCGGCCCCAACTCTAATCAGCGATCCCCCCTTAGCCAGGTATTTATGGATGGCCAGTGAAATGAAGAAGGCATAAAACAAGAACCCAAAGGTATTCGATATCCACGCGCCGGAGGATATCTTAATCAAGTCGATGTATTTCATTAAAAATATCATTGCGTAGGTGATAGCCGGTCCTATGATATACGCCTGATATTTCGTCGAATCTTTTTTCATGATTCAAAATAAAACAAATCCGGGATTCATTCTCAGCCTATGGATGAACGATATTGTTTTTACCATGAATCCCGCTCTTTGCTGCATCAACCGGTTTCGTGTCTGTTTGCTCACTGTCCATATCAAGAATACTGTTGTTCGTACAAACCGGTAAACAAAGCTAATCTAGCTGCGTAGCTTCGCTCAAATTCAACAAAAATGAGTCACTATGAACACCCTACACATTCAAAACATATCTAAAACCTATCCCAACGGAACCAAAGCGCTGAATGACGTATCCCTAAGCATAGAGAATGGGATGTTTGGTCTGTTAGGAGCCAATGGAGCAGGAAAGTCTTCCCTGATGCGTACTATCGCTACACTGCAATCTCCGTCTTCAGGAAATATTCTTTTTAACGGCGATGATATCCATTCTAACCCGGATACAGTACGTAAGGGACTTGGTTACCTCCCTCAGGAATTTGGCGTATATCCCAAGATATCGGCGGTGGAGTTATTACATCATATTGGTGTGCTTAAGGGTCTTTTAGATAAGAAAGAACGCAGCGAACAAATTGAACAACTCCTTCATCAAACCAACTTATGGGAGCACCAGAAGAAACATGTACATACCTATTCAGGAGGAATGAAACAGCGTTTCGGCATTGCGCAGGCACTGCTTGGAGCTCCCAGGATTATTATTGTTGATGAGCCTACAGCCGGTTTAGATCCGGAAGAACGGCATCGCTTTCTAAACCTCTTGAGTAAAATCGGTGAGAATATCATTGTGATTCTTTCAACGCATATAGTTGCAGACATCTATAATCTGTGTCCAAATATGGCGGTTTTACATCGGGGTGAAATTCTGGTACATGGAAACCCTTCAAAATTTGTAAAAACGTTAGAAGGAAAAATCTGGAGAAAAACGATAGATTCCAACGACCTGCCTGGATATCGCGAAGCACACCACGTCATTTCAACACGGCTGATTGCAGGTGAAACCCAAATTCATATAAAAGCCGAGAGTTCTCCGGGAAGTGAGTTTGAAATTGTAGACCCAACGCTCGAAGATTTCTACTTCTCCGTAGTTCCATCCTCAGAACTGCAAACTATGGGGGTATCATGATTACCCAATTACTTAAGTTTGAATTCATTTATCAAAGAAAAAATTGGGCATTACCTGCCGCTATCATTTTGTTTTTCCTTACAGGATTTCAAATTGGTGGACAAGCGTTTGCACCAGACCTCGTAGACTATAATGCCCCCTATCAAATCAGCTATTATACCTCCCTGTTTACTCTTGGAGCTGTTTTTGCCATTATGTTTTTTGTAATCAACGGACTATTACGGGATAGTACGCACCGAATGAAGGAGATTATTTTCAGTACTGGGGTTAAAAAGCATCACTTTTTTATTAGCCGTTTCTCCGGAGTCTTTTTGTCTAGCCTGTTTGCTGTGAGTCCGTTGTTACTTGGAATGATTTCCGGAACTTTGATCATCGATTTAGATCCTGAGCGACTGGCTCCGATCAGCCCAACTCTTTATTTCTGGAATTGGCTGGTTTTTGTACTTCCAAACGTATTTATATGCTCAGCTTTTATCTTTACAGTAGGATTACTTTCTAAAAACAGAATGTCGATCTACGCATCGGCTGTCCTTATTTACGTCCTCTACTTTGTGTGCTCTTTCTATTTCAATTCTCCAATTTTGGCCGATTCTACCCCTACTCACACCGAGAATATGATGTTAGCGGCTCTGGCAGATCCATTTGGCACTTCAGCCTTCATGGAGCAAAGTCAATACCTCACTCCTTTGCAAAAGAATAGTGTATGGGTTTCTTTAACCGGGAATTTATTACTCAACCGATTGCTGTGGATCACGATTTCATTTTCCTTATTAGGTCTTGCCTATCGGTTGTTTTCCTTCCGTGCCTTAAATCAGAAAAAGCAGAAAGCGTCAGATGAAACCAAAACGAATGAAGAGATAACTAAAAAAATAGTCTATCAGCCTATCTCACCATCAGGTTCTGGATTAGGAGCGTTTTGGTTCAGTTTCATAGCACAGACTAAAATTGGGATCTCTCAACTGCTAAAAAGTCTGCCTTTTCAGGCTATGTTGCTGTTCATCATTTTCATTATTTGTTCAGAATTTTATTCCACCCTTATTGAAGGAGGCCGATATTCCGAAAGTTTATACCCTATTACCTCGATTCTGGCCGGGTTAAATAATACAGCCATTTTCATTTTTGGTTTGCTCTTAATTGTGTTTTACAGTGGTGAATGGGTCTGGAAAGAGCGAAGTGAGGATTTTCACCTAATCCTTGATGCAACACCTGCACCAAATGCCTCTTTCTTTTGGTCAAAAGCTTCTGTCTTACTTAGCATCCCTTTTCTTTTTATAACCCTTGAGATTGCCATTGCCATTGCCTTCCAATTCATATTTGATTACACTCACATTGACATAAGCACCTACCTCTCTTTGTATTACTATCAGGGAATTCCACTCTTTTTTTATATCCTTCTCACTCTATTTATCCAAACACTTTCGCCTGGAAAATATCTAGGGATGGCTATCAGCGGAATTGTGATTGCTGTATTTGGTACTAACTTATCGGGCACTCTGGGTATTGAGCATCCATTATTAAGAATCGGCTATATGCCCTCCGTTACTTTTTCTGATATGTCGGGAGTCAGCAATAATGCATCCGCCTTTCACCTGCTTTCTTCTAACTGGATAATTGCAGGCCTGATTTTATCCATACTAGCTCTGCATGGCTGGCAACGAGGTATTACCGGCAATTTTTGGGAGCATGTTAAACAACTTCTCCGAGGTTGGACAAGCCGGGAACTAATCCCTCTTTCCATATTTACGTTGCTTTTCATCTGCACCTCCGTAATGATTTTCTACAAGACCAATATAGAAGCGGAGTACCTGTCATCTGATTCTATACTGGATCGCAGAGCCGAGTACGAAAGAAAATACAAACATTATGAAGAAGAGCATTGGTTATACCCTATCTCCATTTCCACCGAAGTAGCTCTTTATCCTTTTGAGAGAACGTACTCAGTAGATGCTACTTACACGCTTTCCAACAAAAGCGATACTGCTGTAAATAGAGCACTTTTCATCGAAAAAAAACAAATTACCCATATTTCACTAGAACGAGCTACACTGATTAACCAGGATGCTAAGCACGGGATTTTTGAATTTGAGTTCAATTCACCTGTCCTCCCTGGCGATTCTGTTAAATTGACTTTTTCTGCCAATGGCGCTCACACCGGACTCTATTCCGATAGAGATTTGGTGGATAATGGGAGTTTTGTTCATTTGCGCGATTTTAGTCCGTATCTCGGTTATACCAACAATAGAGAAATTACCAACAAAGCCGAGCGTAAGAAACGCGAGCTTCCTGAGCGGGAAGAAGAACAGCCTTCAGCTGCAGATTTCGAGTTAATGGAATCAGGTTTTGGAAGAATCAATTTCGAGACCATTTTATCAGTTCCGGATTCTCAAACAGGTATTTCAGTAGGAGAAATGGTGGATCATTGGACTGAAAATGACAGGAACTATTATCAATATAAAACGCAGAGTCCGGTTGCACCTTCCATCACATATCAATCAGCTGATTATACATTAGAACAAGAATATTTCAATGGAATCAGCCTAGAGCATTATTATCAGTCTGATCAAAATTTCAATAACCAAAGCATTATGAACAGCATGAAACAGACGCTGGATTATGCCCAAAAGGAATTTGGGGAATATCCCAGAAATCACCTTCGCATTACAGAATTACCTTCTTACTGGGGGTTTGGCGGATTTGCTGCGGCAGGAACTATCAGCATGGTCGAAGATAATTTTTATCTGGTTGATGAAAGAGATCCGGAAGCCTTCAGCCTGGTAGCTAAACGTACTATTCACGAAGTAGCGCATCAGTGGTGGGGACATATTCTAAGCACTCAAAGCGTAAGCGGAGGGGCTATTTTTGTGGAAGGATTTGCTAAATACACGGAAGCTGTAGTTATGAAGAAATACTATGGGATGCATTCTTTGTATCAATTAAGCCAATCGGCTAATCATACCTACTTCAACGGCCGATCTTATGCTTCCACGATGGAACTACCGCTTTACCTGGAGCAAGGCGAACATTATATGCTGTATGGTAAAAGCTACATCGTCATGTTTGCTCTTAAAGAACTGATCGGTGAAGAATCATTAAATGGAGTACTGAAAACGTTGGTTGATCGACATAAAAATGAGATCGATGCCACAGTCACCTCAGTCGAGTTTCTGGGTGAGTTATATAAAGTGACCCCGGAAGAATCTCACTATTTAATTGTTGACTGGTTTAAAAAGATCATTACTTATGATCTATCCATTGCTGAAGTGTCGTACAGCAAACAGCCAAATGGTGTTTATGAAGTTACTATCAATATTGATGCCAAGAAGTTTGAATCGGTAGATGGAATTGAATCAGAGATTAGCATGAGTGAACCGATCCCTATAGGGTTATTTTCAACGCACCCATCGGGAGCTTCACTGGATGATGTTATTCACCTTAGTCCGGAAACTATCGTAGATGGAAAACAGAAACTAACCTTCCAGACAGATAAACTTCCAAAGTATGTGAGTATTGATCCTTATGGAACTCGCCCTGACCTGGTAAGATCAGATAATCATCTTGAAGTAGATTGATTTTTTCGCCTGCTTCAAGTCAGAGAATAGTTTTCATTATTTTTATTAAAACAAAAAAGCCTGACTCGCGAATGCGAATCAGACTTGAGCTCCCCGGCAGTTACGGGCTTGAGAATTCTATTCTCCATAAAATAACCTCTTAAGGCTTTAAACAGAGATTCGAAAGGATATCACTTTGAAATTGATTGGCAAAAACTCCTCAAAAACTACCTTTTTTTTGAATCATGCGTCCTTTTATAAACCGGTTAATTCTGTTAACTCTACTGACAAGACTGGCAGGTATAAAAGTGAAATCGGCGTATGAAAAAGTAATTGATGAGCGCGGATAAGCTAGGCATTTTATTGATTCAATCAATGACTTTATGAAAATGAAAAGGTTCCATTCGTAATTGAACGGAACCTTTTATTCATAGCACTATATTTACTTAATTTATTCAAACTCGATGATATCAGCGGTCATAGCAACCGATGCTTTTGTATAAATCAAAAAGTTAGCCGTGTTGGAGTCATATTGTATGTTGATAAGCGCTAGTGTTCTCCCTTCAATCGATTCCCCTTGTTTCTCGAAGTTATCCCAAAGCGATTCACGAGCTTCTTTATATAACATTTTATTTCCGTCAAGAGGAATTATACCTACAGAATTAGTAGCAATACCCCATGAATAACTGGCTCCAAATAAAAACGATGTTTCTGAGGTGCCCGTCACATTTTTAGCCACAATAGTATAGTTTCCTTCTTTTAGTTGAACCTCGGTACTATTAGAGGCCACAAACATACCTGCGTTTCCACAGCCAGTAAGCACAAATGCCACGGTCATAAGAATGATAAATGTATAAGATTTCATATTGATAAGATTATTTTTCATTGGATGGTTGTTTTAGTTGTTGTACTTCTTGGTTAAAAAAATCCTGTAAGCGATGCCTGCCGTGGCGTATGGCAATGCTTTCGCGGGCCATAAGTGTGAGAAAGAATTCAAGCGGTCCAAATCTTTGCTCGGTAAGAAAAATCTTTGCTGTATTTAGTAACAATGACCTGCTCCAGCGCGGAAGGTGAACAATATCAGCCGGTTTATTCCACGCGTATAAAGCCATTTCTGCTATCTCATTTTGAGTGAGGATATCTGGTCCGCCTACCGCTATCTCTTTTTCTTTCTGAGCAATAGCCCGTACACACACTTCCGCAAGGTCGGCACCATGGATAGGGTTTATCTTTAACTCTCCATCCCCAAATAACACAACCCTTCCTTTTTCGGCCATAAAGAGTACTTCCCGTAAATCTGAAAAAAATCCATTGGGTAGAATAACGGTATATTCTAAACCCGAAGCTTTAAGTGTAGCCACAAATCGTTCTTTAGCTTCGGTTGTCTTAAGATTGCGTAGCTTGTCTCCGTCTATGACAGACACATAGATAAATTTTCTAACCCCGGTTCGTTCTGCTTCTTTCAGTAGGTTTAAATTTGCATGGTAATCGACATCCATAAAGGTGAGCCCATCTTTTTGGCGGGTGATACCAACGGTTGATATCACGGTATCAACACCCTTACAAACACCCACCAATGTTTCAGGCCGGGTTACTTCAGCCTTCACAATCTTCATATTCCGGTGATTTAGGTCTTTCAACTTTTCCGGAGCTCGAACAAGAGCTAAAACCGGTATCCCCCAGCTATCCAGTTCTTCAAGTATATATTTGCCAAGATAGCCACTGGCTCCTGCTACTAAGATTTTTGTCATGGTGCATTCCTTTTTTGATTCCAGAGCTAAGATCAGCAGGGAGCATCTAATAATCGTGCGGAATGATATTTTCGGCGCTTTTTATGAAATCTCGGACTTTTTAGAAAAGAGAAAGGACTGGTAATAACATAATGAGAAGACTAAATCACTCTGCACTGAAAGTTCAGGGTTTTCAAACCCTTGGCTGGAACCAATGAAGGAAGTAATTAAAATGAGAGAATAGGTAACTTATTATTCTGAAGCCTAAGCTTTGACCTCTCTTCCCGAAAATCGGGACTCGTTCTCAAGGAGAGACTTTTTCTAGGCCTCTTTAAAAACCTATTCCTATGTAAGACTCTGATGTGTTATGTGCGTCTTTCTCCTTGTGAAGGAGAAAACAAATGAGATCGGAAATGAAGATTCTGTTGCAGATTAAGACTCTGTACAGGCTTAGAACCAAGTCTCCTACTGATACTTCTTCAGCCATTTGCGAGGGGTAGTACCTGTTTTCTTTTTGAAGTAATCATTGAAAGTGGATTTAGAATTAAATCCACTTTCAAAAGCTAACCCTAGTAAGGTGAAATTCTTATTAGCGGGATCCAGCGCCTTCTGTTTAAAACATTCCAGCCGGAAATTATTAACATAATCGTTGAAGCTAACCCCGACCTGATCGTTCAGCATCCATGATAGTTTATTCGGGTGAAGTCCGGCTTCATCAGCCAAGGTTCTCAAAGATAATTCCGTATCAAGGAAGCGTTCATCTTGTTGCATTAACTGATCAAGTTTTTTTATAGCCATTTCGATCTCTTCAGACTGCATCAATAATCTGGCATCAACATCATTATTCTTATGCGCATTTCCATTACTCAGCTCCTGCCCTGATCGTTTGTTGGGTAACCGGGATGGTTCGAATGTTTTTGTGACCAACTCTTTGTAACCATCTGTTTCTCGAATTTTGTCAAGAAATGGGCGGCTTAGGAAGTTTGCGAACTGACCTCTTTTTCCAGCTACAGCATGTTGAAGAAGGTCCAGTGCTTTTTCTTTCTCCCCAAACTGCGCATATAAAAACAAAGGCCAGGGCATAATTGAAAAACCTACTTCTTCTTCTACGATCTCGTCAATATCCTCACGCGTGATACCATGATCGACAGGTTGATGAGTCAATGTATACAACATGCTACATGATTTCGGAGATTGAACTAATGGCGTATTTCCTAAATAGGCCTCCAAGGCTTCCTTATGCTTTAACTTGATCAGGCTAAGTTGCTTCATAGTGATGGCATGCGTGAAATTCGGATCGACTCGGAGAGCGGCTTCTACACTTGCAAGGGCCGATTCATAATCTTCCTGCAAATAATGAATGTTGGCTTTGGTAAAATGATGATTAGGAGAAAGTGGATCGAGTTGAAGGATATGCTTGGTATGATCCATAGCTTCATCGAACCAGCCAATGGCCGTATATAATTCAGCTAACCCTTCCTCGGCTTCCGTATAAGATGGATTTAAGGCCATTGACCTTTGATACAGTTTTTCTGCTTCCTGGTAATTCCAGTGCCCCCAAAATTCAAGCGTTGCTTTGCTATAGTATCCCAGAAATGACTGATCATCGACCTCAAATCCGCGACTTATATAATCTGCTGCAATGTCAAGTGATTCAATATTTGGGGTCCAGGACCCAAACATTGAATGACAAAAACCCGCTCCAAAATATGGCCAGGAAAATCCCGGATCCATCTCTATACATTGCTGATAAAACTTCATTGCATTATCGATCCCTTCACGGTCCCAACGCAAGTGATTATATCGCGCCTTTAAATAGAGATTATATGCCTGAATATTCTGAGTGGGCACAGCCACTAGGCGTTCACCGATTTCCAGGTGACCAAAATTTTCCCTGATCTGTTCCGCGATAGCTAAGCTAATCTCATCCTGAAGCTCAAAGATATCCTCAATATCACGATCAAAGCGACCCGACCATATTTGAAATCCATCTGTCGTTTGTATAAGCTGAGCAGAGATCCTAACCCTCTTCTTTGACTTACGAACACTCCCTTCTAACACCGTGGATACGCCCAATTGATTACCGATATGCCGTACATCCATATGCCGCCCTTTGAACGCAAAGGACGAAGTTCTCGCAGTCACTTTTAAGCCCTGGATGCGAGTTAATGCATTAATGATATCCTCGGTGATGCCATCACTGAAATATTCATTTTCAGGATCTGAACTGAGGTTCAGAAATGGCAGAATAGCTATGGATTTATTATCGATCAAAAAAAAGTAAGTGTTTCAGTACTACCCGTTAAGCATATAATTGGGAAGAAGATAAAAAAACATGGGAATAAATGAACAGAGATAAAATAAAGCCACGGATTTGAATTTTTCTTTATACACATCCAAGAAGTCCAAAATCTCACCAATACGTCCGCATTTTCATTTCAGGACGTTTGACCAACTATTTCTTACGATCATTGAGCTGTCGATTCGATAAAGAACATTTTTTTTGACCAAATGTCTCGACAAACATCAAACCATTTATTTAATCATTAAACATTCAGAACAATGAAAACTCTATTAACCATTCTTTTACTGTTTTGCACAACGAGTGCTTTTGCACAAAATAACTCATCAACGGATAAAGGAGATAAAGTAGCCTATAAGTGGCGGGTAAGTATGCCTTATCTCGTTCCAGATGAGATTATCTTTGGTTATGGCAAGCGTACGAGTATTCAAATGCTTGAATTGCATGTAAAACGCAACTTAGATGAGAAGAACATTATAGGTGTGAAGTTTGCCTCCTGGCGATTATTTCAACCCATGGGCATAACCTGGTGGGATGGTGTTGTCGATAAAATTGAGTCTGGCACTGAATATTACGA
Organism: uncultured Balneolaceae bacterium; assembly: GCA_963974345.1. Classification (GTDB taxonomy): domain Bacteria; phylum Bacteroidota; class Rhodothermia; order Balneolales; family Balneolaceae; genus RHLJ01. The sequence continues at coordinate 99,568 of CAXBBW010000008.1, forward strand.
TGGATACCTAAGAGAAATAGGAATTGGTGTTACTTATCAACGTATGTTATGGAAAGGACTTTTTACAAGTATTGAAGTTCTGCCACAGATTCAAACCTACACGGATTTAGACGGTAATAAAATTAAAAATGGGTTTAAATTGTACAACTCGGTTCATTTGGGTTACCATGCCGCATTTGGGAAGAAAAAACGATTTTTTATAGAACCTCAGGTTCATATCAACCAGTGGATGTTCGATGACAACTCTCCTGCAGGGTTTAAGGAGTTTGATGACAAATATGGAAACTTCTTCTTTTTTGAGCCGAACATTTACTTAGGGTGGAAATTCTAATATATGGCTACCGTAGTGATTACAGTGATAGCTTTTTTCAGGCATTGCTGGTGTTATTGAAGCCGGAAACCTGAGAGGTGTTCTTGACCGAACTTATCTGCTGGAGCAGCTGGCAGAAGCGAACTTGTGATTTTTTTCTCAAGGTGTAATAATTTATAACGTGAATCCACTAACTATATAAATAACAATTGTAATTAGAATTAAAGGCATCACGATGAAGATATTCAATAAATTTTTATCCATTATTTTTTTACTCGTATTTCATTTATCAACCACCATATTTGCACAAGTATTTGATAGTAATATTTCTTTAAAGCTTCAGAATCAACTTGATCAGTTCAGAAGTCAGTATCAATTTGTAGGAATGTCAGCGGCAATAGTTTCTGATGAATATGGCATTTGGACAGGGACAAGTGGATTTTCACAAGAATCAAGTAATAGCTTAATTACCAAGGATATGATTTTTGGTATAGGGAGTGTAACGAAAACATACATTGCTACCTTGGTTATGCAGTTGCAAGATGATGGGATTTTAAGCATTGGTGATAGTCTTTCCCAGTGGTTGCCCACTTATCCAAATATTGATAATACAATTACAATAAGGCAATTATTAAAACACGAAAGTGGGATCTTTAACTTGATTGATAGTCCTCTTTTCTTTGAAGTATTAAATCAGAACCATTTACATATATGGCAAGATGAAGAAATAATATTGAAATTAGTAGATAAGCCATTATTTGAACCAGGAGAATCTTATTCCTATTCAAATACGAACTATATTTTATTAGGAATGATATTGAAAAAGGCAACGGGTAAATCCATATCTACTCTTTTAAAGGACAGGATTTTAATGCCTCTAAATTTAAATCACACCTTTTTGGCAGTTGAGGATTCCCTTAACAGTAATATTGCTCATGGTTGGCTGGATGTTGATGGCGATTCCGAGTTAGACGATTTTACCGATTTTTGGCAACCGAATGCATTTTATAGCGCAATTTGGACAGCAGGAGCCATGTATTCAACTGCTGAAGATGCAGCAGTTTTTATGAAAGCTTTATTTAATGGAGATTTGGTAAGTTCTGAATCGCTAGAGAAAATGATGGATATCAATACTGTTTCACATAATGGACTTGGGTTATTTGGTTTCACCACTCCAAACAATATTTCAATGATGGGTCATGATGGATTTACTTTAGAATATTCTGCTTTTGTTTACTACGAATTCTCATCAAAAACGACATTTTCAGTGTTAATCAATCAACGTGATTTTGATCAGAATGCTATGTTGTTAATTATGGAGTTTATAAAAACTTTAAGAAATTATGTTCCCACTTCAGTAAGCCCAGAATCAACATTACCAAGTTCTATTATTCTAAATCAAAATTGGCCAAACCCTTTTAATCCATCAACAAATATTAGTTTTTCATTACAAAAAGCAGATATTGTACAACTCACTATTTACAACATTCTTGGAGAACAAATTAGCACATTGGTAAATGGTGAACAAAATGCTGGTAAACACACCTATATTTGGGATGGAAAAAATGATAGTGGCTCGTCTGCAGCTACAGGAACATATATATATCGTTTGAAAGTTGGACAATTAACCGAGTCAAAACGGATGTTGTTAATTCGATAAGAATATTTGGATTGTATTAATAATTAAAAGAGCTAGACCATAAATAATTAGTGTGTTCCGCAGTAGAATAGATTTTATAATCTGGTTTTAATTTGCGGAATCGGAATTAAACTATTGAGTAGTGATTTTTATAGAAATTCAATTTTACCTTATGCAGGAATAATAATAAAGATCTGTAGAGCCTACACTAATACGCAGGAAGATTTTGAAGACTATTACCAAGAGGTGTGTCTGCAAATATGGAGAAGCAGAGATAATTTCAAAAAGGAATCTGAATGGTCAACCTGGATATATAGGATTTTGGTTTGAACCCAACCTTTACATCGGGTTTAAATTCTAACGAATAGCTGCCTTGGTGCACACCCGAGGATGGCCTTAAAAGAATATGTATTGGCTCTCTGACTTGATTAAAAAAACTAAACGCTGATAAGAAAACACCATGAATTCTATTTTAAAAACCATCGAATTAACAAAGCCAACTATTATTCCAGTAAATGGGATAGAACTGGAAGTCTTTGAAGCAGGTCGGCAAAATGCGGGGAAACCCATTGTTCTTTGTCATGGCTGGCCCGAACATGCCTTCACATGGCGGCATCAGATTCCTGCTTTGGTTGATGCAGGTTATCATGTGATCGTCCCAAATCAGAGAGGGTATGGTAACTCATCACGTCCGGTTGAAGTTACTGATTATGACATTGCCCACCTGACGGGTGATCTTATCGGGTTGCTCGATCATTATGGATATAAGGACGCGACTTTCATAGGTCATGACTGGGGCGCAAATGTAGTTTGGAGCCTGGCACAATTACATCCGAAACGGGTATATAAAATCATAAACCTGGCTTTACCTTATCAGGAAAGAGGTGAAATTCCCTGGATTGAGCTTATGGAACAGTATTTGGGGAGTGACAACTATTTTGTTCACTTCAATAGACAACCCGGTGTTGCCGATGCAATTTTGGATGAACATACAGAGCAGTTTCTGCGCAATCTTTTCCGAAAGAACGTACCACAGGTTGCACCAGAACCCGGAATGATGATGATCAATCTTGCTAAAGCTAATGAGCCACAAGGTGAAGCTATCCTTAGTGATGACGAATTAACCGTTTTCGTTTCTTCTTTTCGGTCATCCGGATTTACCGGTAGTATAAATTGGTACAGAAATCTGGATCGCAATTGGCATTTATTAGCCGATGTAAATCCAGTTATTCAACATCCTGCACTTATGATTTATGGGGATCGTGATATGATTCCGAAGTCTGAACGATTAGCAGAATTTGTGCCAAATGTGGAAGTGGCCAGTTTAGATTGTGGGCATTGGATTCAACAGGAAAAACCAGAAGAAACTACTCAGGTTATTTTAAACTGGCTAGAAAAAAAATATGAAAGCGATTAAATGTTTGAAATACGGAGGTTCTGAAAACCTGGTACTGGCAGATGTTGAAAAGCCAATACCAAAAAACAATGAGGTGCTGATAGAAATAAAAGCTACCTCAGTAACCGCTAGCGATGTGCTCATACGAAGATTAGATGAGCCGCTTATTCCAAAATTTATACTTCAAATTATCTTCGGTTTTGGGAAACCACGCAACCCCATTTTGGGAATGGTATCATCGGGAATGGTGGTAGCGAAGGGCGAAAAAGTAACCTCCTTTCAGATTGGTCATGAAGTATTTGCCTACGGTTCTATTTCGACTACCAATCACCGCTTTGGATCTTATGCAGAGTTTATATGCCTGCCTGAAGACTGGAATATCGCTCTGAAACCGTCCAACATTAGTCATAATGAGGCTGCCGCGACTCCCTATGGTGGCTGACTAGCTATGCATCTACTGAGCACAACCTCTATTCAGAAAGGCGATGAAGTTTTAATCTATGGGGCTTCAGGCAGTATTGGAACCATGGCGGTGCAATTAGCCAAAATTGCCGGAGCGAACGTAACTGCTGTTTGTAGCGGCAAAAACTTTAACCTGGTCAAATCGCTGGGTAGTGATCGGGTGATTGATTACACTCTGCAGGGCTCTGAAAAACAGTTATCCACGTATAAATATGTATTGGATGCAGTCGGAAACTCAAAGTCTTCAATACTTAAAGAAAAAAGCAAAGAAGCGCTAAATGAAAATGGTAAATATATATCCATTGATACTAGCGTACCCAAAACCCCTAAAAGTGCTTTTATACAATTGAAAAACTACCTCGCAGCAGGGAAGATCAAACCGGTAATTGATAGAATCTTCCAATTAGAAAAAATGGCCGATGCCCACGATTATGTTGAACTCGGGCATAAGCGAGGTAATGTCGTTATAAGTGTTTCCCTTTGAGATGCCTAACAACAAAACTTAAATAACCATGAATTCAACGCTTAAATCATTAGACTCAAATTGGTAGTAACTTTTTTTTTACTTGCCGTACCCACCCTAATTTCAACAAAACCATACTAATTCATAATGACTTCATCACATCAATCACTTAAAAAAGATGCCAGAATTACGGGTATCTGGTACTTGTCCTTGGCAGTTTTCGGAGTACTGGGATTTATTGTTTTTCATCCCAAAGTGTTTATCACCGGGGACCCTGCTGCAACCCTTCAAAATATCATTGAAAATGAATCGATTATCCGAACCCGTCTGTTACTGGAATTGGGGATAGTTTTATCACAAGTTCTGGCTGCTGTTTGGTTTTATAAATTATTCAAAGCCATTAACGAATGGGCAGCCTGGTCTTTGGCTATCTGGGGTACCGTTAATGCAGTAGCTATTATGATCAGTGCTTTAGCCATGGGGTCGATGATCAATGTTGCTGCCTCTTCTCTGGCGACTGAAGAGCAGATCCTGTTAATTTCAGTTTTTCATAACATAATCAGTAATGCCTGGGCTGTTGGAAGTCTATTTTTTGGACTATGGCTTATTCCAATGGGGTATATCGTTACCAGTTCACGCCGAATGCCCGTTTGGTTAGGATATACGTTAATTATTGGTGGTTTCGGTTATATACTGAGCACATTACTCCATTATGCGGGAATTGAATTATCCTTCGCTGATTTCCTAACCATTCCCGCTACCGTAGGCGAATTCTGGATGATCGGTTATTTACTGATTTTTGGAATCAGGTCAGACGCCCCTAAATAATCAAATACAACGTAGTAGGTCATGAATTTCAAACACAAAAACCATTTACTAAATGGATACTATTTCAATATGAAACTTCACTATGTAATCTTATTAACCATCATACTGTTTACTGCCTGCAAGAGTTCAACGAAACCCGGCATTACCAACCAACCAACTTTAGGAGACTATCAGGTAGGCGAAACGTGGGTTTGGAAGTACAAAGGCGTAACGACTGAAGGAGAAGTACGCTCAGATGGTACAGATACAAGAACGATCGTGCGCATGAATGAGGGTTTGGGCATGACCATAGGCAATGACACTATACCAATCGCCGACATCGTGAAGCCGGATGAAAGTGAAACGCCTAAATATGACTGGCCTTTGGAAGTGGGTAAGACGTGGAAATATGAAAACAGTTGGACCAGTCAGGATGGAACTACGGGAACACAGAGTCAACAAGCCGAAGTGTTATCCTATCAGGAGGAAACGGTAGAAGCCGGAACCTTCATGGCATATACCATCAAATACACTGGTAAAACAACCAATTCCAGAGGATATAATGCAGATGAAGAGGAGATTTGGTTGTATGCTCCGGCAGTCAAAACCTTTATTAAACTGACTCAGTCTCAAGGTGATTTTTTGTATGTAGAAGAATTAATTGAATACTCTAAACCCAATTAATAAGGAAAAATAAAAGTGCAACATATACCTGATAAAGGACTTCTGGAGTAATGGAAAGGTATAAAAAAAGCCTTCGATCAATGATCGAAGGCTTTTTGCGCTCCCCGGGTTGGATTTGAACCAACGACCGATCGGTTAACAGCCGATTGCTCTGCCACTGAGCTACCGAGGAATGTAATTGTGACTTTTTTCAATAAATGCCGTTGGTGAACCAACGTCCGCCAGCTGGCGGATAACTGCCTCATTGCTCTATCACTAAGCTACCGAGGAAGATATTCCCTTCTTGAAGGGGCGTCAAATATAACCAGAATGTTAAGCGACAGTCAATACTAATTTTAAGTTTTTTCGTAAAAAATTTTCGCCAATATTAATCCCTTTGCAGGCGCTGTAAATGTTCTGATTTCAGATGCTGGATTTTCTAAAATTTCTTTAAACTCTGAAATTGTCATTTTCCCTTTTCCAACTTCTACCATAGTACCTACTAAGCGACGTACCATATTCCTTAAAAACCGGTTAGCACTGATTCTGAATACTATTTCCTCCGATCTATCTTCTATTTCAGAAAGTAAAATTGTACATAACGTTGTATAATTGTCTTCATTAAATTTTGAGAATCCACTAAAATCAAACTCTCCTTTTAATAAAGCACAGCACTCTTTCACCTTTTGAATGTCAATGGAGTGGTGTGGAAACCACGAGGTTTGCTCTCTTAATGGAGAAGTATTTTTTAGAATGGTGTATTCATATTCACGGTATTGCGCATCAAAACGAGCGTGGAATTCTGAATCTACTTCTTCAATCTCATGGATATGAATTTCCTTTCCAATCATTCCATTCACTCCAAATAGTAATTTCTCTGGGCTTATTGTATCCGGTAAATCTACATGGGCTACCTGACCTTTAGCATGAACTCCAGCATCTGTTCGTCCTTGTCCAATTAGGTCGATAGGCTGCTGAAGGATTTTGGAGAATGCTTTTTCGAGTTCTTCTTCTACCGTTCTTGAATTGGGTTGGATTTGCCACCCAGAAAAGTTGGTTCCGTCAAATTCGATAGTGAGTTTAAAGCGCTTCATATGCTAAGATAAGAATATTTAGTTTTGCACTTCTAGCCTTCTTGAAATATTATCTTACGGTTTAGTAAACTAAGAAAAACCTCTTTAATGAAATTAAAAGAATTATCCATATTTATAATACTACTTCTCTATTCAGTTGCATCAATTGCACAAACATATACTCCCGCTCCAGAAAACCTTGCGAATCGAGATTGGTATCAGGATGCGAAATTTGGTCTTTTTATACATTGGGGAGTCTACTCGGTATTAGGTCAACACGAATGGGTGATGGAAACGGAGGAGATTGATAAGTATACCTATCAAAAAATAGCCCCTTTCTTTAATCCCTCCGAATTCAATGCTGATACGGTTGTTCTGATGGCAAAGAATGCTGGAATGAAATACATCACTATTACAGCAAAACATCATGATGGTTTTGCAATGTTCGATTCAAAACTAACCGATTGGGATATCATGGACCGAACTGTTTACAAAAAGGATGTTATCAGGCAAATTGCAGAAGCTTGTAGAAAACATGGGCTAAAATTGTTCCTTTATTATTCTCAGTTAGATTGGTATCAGAATGATTATTACCCAAGAGGAAATACTGGACAAAATACTTGGCGCCCAAACGATGGAGATTTTGATGCCTATATCGATTACATGAATGGTCAACTTACTGAGTTACTTACTAATTATGGTGATATAGCTGGAATCTGGTTTGATGGTTGGTGGGATAAACCTGATGCAAATTGGAGAATCCGCGAGACTTATGATTTGATCCATTCACTACAACCTGCTGCAATGATTGGGAGTAACCATCATAAAGCACCAAATCCTGGCGAAGATTTCCAGATGTTTGAAAAGGATCTTCCGGGACAAAATAAAGGAGGTCACAGTGCTAATTCTGTAATTGGAACTCTTCCTCTTGAAACAGCAGAGACTATGGCTGAACGTTGGGGATTTTCGCTTCAGGATCGAAATTATAAGTCGACCAAAGAATTAATCCATTATCTAGTAAAAGCAGCCGGATACAATGCGAATTTCTTATTGAATGTGGGGCCGATGCCGAATGGTAAAATTCAGCCAGAGTTTATTAAAACACTTGGTGAGATAGGTGATTGGACAACCAAATATGGTGAAACAATTTATGGAACTCGTGGTGGTCCGATTGCCCCTCAAGTTTGGGGCGTGTCTACTCATAAAGACAATTCCATTTTTGTTCACATTTTGAACTGGCAAGATAATAGCTTCATCCTCCCTACAATTGATTCGCAGATAACTTCCATCAAAAGTTTTACTTCTGGAAAGAAGGTGACCTATCAAGAAACAAACATGGGGACGGTAATTGAACTTCCCGAAAACGAACTAGAACTCGTTGATTTAGTGCTTGAGCTAACGATTAAAAACTAAAACTCGAACCGAACTTGCGCAGTAAACCCAGGCTGCCCATATTCATTTAAATAGGAAATACTTGCTTCGGGAGCATTTTCCCAAATTCTTCTTGCTCGGGTATATGCACTTAATCCACTAATTACTCTGTTAGCTACCATTAAAGTAATTATAGTTGGAAGCTGATTATCATTTTTATCAGCACGTTCTCTCATGTTCTGAAATTGAAATCGATTGGTTTCATCGTCCCAATTCCATTGGTTTGCTGAATTCTCGGGAAACAAATTATCCCAATTTCTTGAACGCAATTGATAATCGTTATAGGCTTCGAGGTTATCGTAATTTGCAACTGCTAATTGGAATTCCCTATCACGGCCAGAAAGATTTGCCTTTGCTTTACTTAAAGCAAAGGTTTCTAATTCTGACTGAAGATTATTGCTTCTAACTTTTAAACCTGTTAAAGAAAGAACCATAACTACATCGGCTGCAAGGTGATATTGTCCTCGAGTCCAGTTTGTTTTATCTACATAATGATGACCCCAACCCGGAACAACAAGTGATCTAAGAAATGCCCCTCTCGGTGATGGTAGTTCCGTTTTTTGCTGAAATTGAGCCTGAACACTTGATGAAAATAACACGGCAAAAAAAAGTACGAATATTGAACAAGGAATAAAGAATAACGAAGTCATTTGACTAACTATAGCCTTAGATCTTAACGCTGAGTGTGTTTGAGTTTTTTTCATTCTTAATTCGTAATTGAACATTCTTTACTGGTCATTCTTTTTGCTTATCCTTTTCTCTTCTCCAATGTCGGAAAATCGAAAGTGTGAATCCACCCATCAATAAAAAAGTGCCCGACCAAACTACTGAAATAAATGGTTTCTTCTCGGCTATAACGAGTACCCAATCTTCTTCGTATACTTCATCAAGTCCAAATATACTTAGTTCTATTGAGCTCTTTTCCGGATTCACTTTACTAAACTGAAAAGAAAGATCGTGATTTGGAAGGTTTACTGGAGGAGACATTACATAGCTGTTCCCTTCTTCGTTAAATACAGCAAATAAAGGCTCGATTATATTAATCTCGCCACTAGCCTCGTGATAAACTTCAATTTGAGCTCGAATTCCAATGCTGGTATTTGGAGGAAGATTCGTTGTATCTGCTTGGATGAAATTGATAAAACTAAATTGAAATCCACCTATTTTTTTAGATTCGCCTCGTTGGAATTCAATGACCTGAGCTTCAGCTTGCTCCTCTTCTGTATCTGAAGCAGTTTGAAGTACTTTTCTCTTTTCTACCTCTTCATTTCGGGCTTCAACAAAAGAACTTCCTGCTACATATAAATAAATATCGCTTAGGAATCCTGTTCGCACATCTGGATCAACTGACCAATTTACGTTTTGTGCATTAGATGTGGTTAACATCGGGTACACTTCAGGATATAAGTAATAGAGGAATTTCCCTTCTAAATTATCAAATCTGATTTTGTAGGTTTGCTGTCCAGGCCTATTTTGACTTGAAAGATCATAGCCCTCGTAAGTAACTATATATTGGTTATTAATTACTTTTGGTACATTCAGCTTTAATTCGAGCATATCTACCGTTTGGGAAACCTTGAATCCCTGCTCATCATTAATCTCTCCTCTCTTTACCGAAGCATTGTAGTTTTCGGTATTCTTATCTAATAATGGGCGATTATACGCACTAGATGCTAATATCCCAACTAACAATAATCCAAATCCAACATGGGTTAATGATCCACCAATCAATTTTGGGTTTTGAATAGCTAAACGTCCAACAACCCAAGAATTACCAACAATTGCGAAAAATCCTGCAAATAAAAACAGCATGTAATATGCATTTCTGACATCCCCCATAATAACTGCCGAGATTGTCAAAATAGAAGTGAGCATAAGCGGGTAAATCAGCGCCGTAGCGAGAGATTCTAAATCATACTTTTTCCAGAAAAGATATTGCCCTATCACTGTTAAAAAAGCCATAACTATGGCAATTGGCATACTCCAATTGTTGTAAAAACTGATTTCGGGAGGGGTTGGATTTTCATTGAACAACAATCCAAGAATTGGTGAACTGGTTCCAAGAATAATTACAAGACCGAGCACTAAAAGCATTATTGCTCCAGTGAATGTCATAAATTCTCTAGTAAGAACTTTAGATTCTTTTTTGGGAGAAGGAAGTTCTTTATATCTCCAAGCAAACATTCCTAAACCAAGTCCTGCTATTACAAGCATAAAAGCTAATAGCTGGTTATAAAGACCTAAATCAGTAAAACTATGTACAGACGAATCAGCTAAAATGCCTGATTTAGTAAGAAAAGTTTCATATACAATTGCAATATAAGCTAGTATAGCAAACAGCAATGAAGACTTCTGTGCGATTGAACTTTTACGTTGAATGATCATCGTATGGATTCCAGCAGTACCAAATAGCCATGGAACTAACGATGCATTTTCAACTGGATCCCAAGCCCAAAATCCCCCAAAAGAAAGAGTTACATAAGCCCAATAACCTCCTAGAAAGATTGCGGTTAATAGCGCTAAGTTTGAACCTAGTGTCCACGGTAAAGCTGGAGTAACCCACTCGTTATATTTTCGTTTCCATAAAGCTGCCATTGCAAAACAATAAGGAATGGTCATCATTGCAAAACCTATGAATAGGATTGGTGGATGAATCATCATCCAAGGGCTCTTCAACAAATCATTTAACCCAGTACCATCATTTGGAACAAAATCAGGATTCGCCTGAATGAAGGGAGCGTTTGGCATTTCTTCCGCAATCGTTCTAAATGGCGAAGCTCCAAAAGTAAAGTCTCCAAATCTCCAGCCAACAACCATAGAGATTAAAAAGAGTTGGGTAAGTCCCAGAAAGAATAAAACAGGTGCTTTATATGGAGCTCGTGTCCATTTAATCAATCCAAGCCCCGCAATCCATGAAAAAATGATCCAAATCATAAAGCTACCTTCTTGACCTCCATAAAATGCAGACCAAAGGTATTTTGGAGCTAAATCGAGACTAGTGTAATTGAACACATAGTAGTACTGGAATTGATGTTGAAATAAAAGCATTACTAAAACTGCAGAGGCTGCAATCATAAAAAGACCTTTAATTACAAACAGCCAATTTCCGATTTTCAGCTTTTTATCATCATCGTTTTTTGCAGCAATGAAATAGTAGATAAGCGACAATAAACAAAAAAGGAAAGACAGCGTAATTAGTAGCTTTCCCACAATTCCTGTTACAGGACCATATTCAGACATAGTTAGCTCTCAGAGGCTTTTGTGTATTCGGATGGATCAGCGTTGTTATACTTAGATGGGCATTTCATCAACATTTCGTTGGCATAAAATACATTCTCTCTCATCTCGCCGATAACTACCAAACGATCCGCATCTTCAAAATTATTTGGCTTTGGTCTTGGATAAACTACTTTTCTGACATTTCCTGATTCATCTTTCATAAAAAAAGTGAACTGCATTGTTTCCTTTGAAAAGCCATAATCTTGAGTATTATCCCAAGTTCCTGGTACATGAGCTCCATTCATTTTAGAAGCTGTATCGAAATCGGTGTATGTGCTAATGCTCTCACCAAAATTATACATCAAGAGTGATGTAAATGCTACAATGGCTACAATTCCTAGAATTACTTTAGGTTTCATTCTTTGTTTGTTGAGTTAAGTTTGTCTTCTAGTGTCGATACTTTTGAGTCTACTCGAAACATAAAAAACAGTAACACTGCCCAAATGATTAGTGTAACTCCAAGTACTACAAATATAAGATCGTTTGAATACATAAGTGTGATAAAAGCGTTGGTTTGTTCTATTTCTGCCCCACTCCACTTGTCTGAGTAAGCTTGCGTAAGGGTGTCAACGAGAGCAACTGAATCTTCTTGCATCAAATTCCTTTAACAGATTAAATTTACAAATTTTCAAATCGAGAGTTCACGGTTTTATATCTGTGAACAATGTCGTATAACCAAAAGGCGACGGCAATAAAACCAAGCATTGCTGGATATAAAATATACCTTAACTCTGCCGCTGTAATCTCGCTAAACGCTGGATTCCCATCTGCTCCAGGATGTAAACTAGTTAATTGTCTTGGTACTACATAAAGAAGAAACGGAACCGTTGTTACAGCAAAAATATTGTATACAGCAGAAATTTTAGCTCGTTTATCTTCATCATCAAATGCAGAACGAAGTACAAAATAGGCTACGTAAATCATCATTGTTAAGGCAGCAAGATTCATTTTAGGTTCTGCAAATGTCCACCAAGTCCCCCAAGTAAAACGTGCCCAAAGAGATCCTGTTAGCAATCCACAAATTCCAAAAACCATACCAACCCTTGCCGCAGATTCTGCTTTTATATCAAACAATTCGTTTGGAGTATTTAAATATCTAATGCTATAAATCAAACTGACTATAAACATCGAATACATGGCCATCCACATAGGTACGTGAAAGAAAATGTTGCGTGCAGTTTGCTCGAGAATAGGTATTTCGGGTATTTGAATAAGGATGCCTCCTGCTATAACAAGTGTCATCCAAACGGCTACTAAATATTTCCAGGCTTTCAAGACAGAGTAGGTTATTCAATATTGATTTCTAGATGAGTTAAGATACGAATTCATACGGAAGTTTTCGGGGTACAAATAGTAAACATTTATTAGTTCTTACAACTTATAACAGCCCTTCAATAAAAATATCTTTTAAAACAGAATTAAAACCCATTTATTCAATTTTATTTAACTAACAATTCTATAATGAATACTTCTAAGGGATTCAAACTCAGCTCTTTTTTATTTGTACTTATACTATCATTCTCCACTAATATTCTTGCTCAAAAAGCAAATTTCGAACTTGCCGAGCGTTTTACAACCCAAATGATGGATAAAATGGTTGGGTCGACGAATGTTGATCCGAATTGGATTGAAGATACCGATCAATTTTGGTACACCTACGAAAATAGCGAAGGCAAAAACTGGTATTTCGTTGATGCTACTAAAGGCTCGAAACGCCTACTTTTTGATCAAGAAGAAATGGCCGCTCAGCTTTCTGAAACATTCAGCAAACCTTTCCATGCAAAAGATTTGGATCTTAAAGATTTTGAGTACGATACCGGCAAGAATCTCTTCACCTTTCATGTAGACAGTATTGAGTTCACCTACAATTTCAATGGAAATCAATTAGTAAAAGGTGATTCTTTAGATGAAGATAAACCCGAACCATGGGCTACCTTTTCTCCTGACAGTACATGGATTGCATTCGCACGATCTCATAATCTATATGTAATGAGGGCAGATGATCCCGATAGTGTAGAACATCAACTTACTGAAGATGGTGAGAAGTGGTTTAGCTACCAGCGGAGTGACGATGACACCACCTCGACGAAAAGACTTAGAGCTAGAGTGAATTGGTTCGAAGATTCGAGTAAACTGTGGGTAAAGCGACAGGATAAACGGAAAGTTGGAGACCTTTGGGTAATCAATTCGGGCGGTAAACGACCAACTCTGGAAACCTATAAATATCCTATGCCAGGCGAGGAAGATGTATTCATCGATGAAATTAGAATTTTTGATCCAGCCAACAAAACCAATGTTCTCCTTGATACTGATAAATGGGAAGATCAAGCACTTGGTGGGGCTTATTTCAATCAAGGAGGTATTTTTGAAACGCAAAAATCAGACTTCCTTTACATTCTTCGTCGAGATAGAACATGGAGTAAAATTGATGTGCTAAAAGCGAATACTACTACGGGTGATGTTGATGTACTCTTCTCGGAAGAAAGTAAACCTTATTTCAATACCCGCTTTGCTAAACTTGCAATCATTAATGAAGGGAGTGAATATTTGTGGTGGAGTGAACGTACGGGTTGGGGGCAACTTTACCGCTACGATTCGAACGGAAATTTGAAAAATAGAATCACCAAAGGCTCTTTTGTAGTTGGCGATGTGATTAAAATTGATACAGCCGCCTCTACTGTTTTCTTTACGGGATATGGACGTGAAAAAGGTCAAAATCCTTATTTCGAAAATTTATATAGCGTTAATTTTGATGGTAATAACTTCAAACATCTTTCGCCTGAAAATGCAGATCATAGTATTGAAGCATCTGAAAAAGGGAATTATTTTGTCGATAACTATTCACGTATTGACCATCCTACAACTTCTGTTCTTCGTGATGGAAATGGTCGTGTTATTACTACCCTTCAACAAACAGATATTTCTAAAATGAAAGAACAAGGCTGGAAAGCGCCGGAATCTTTTGTGGTTAAAGCTGCTGATGGAGTTACTGATATTTATGGAGTAATGTGGAAACCATTCGATTTCGATTCAACCAAAAGTTATCCAGTCATTTCTTATGTATATCCAGGTCCTCAGGTTGAGCCGTTTCCTGTTAATTTTAGAACTCAAGGTTCAGGAGCTCGGACTTCTACCCTTGCTCAGGTTGGTTTTGTGGTTGTAGCTATGGGTCAGCGTGGGGGCTCGCCTTTGCGAAATAAATACTATCACAATTTCGGTTATGGCGATATGCGCGATTATCCACTTGCGGATAATAAATATGGAATTGAGCAATTAGCTGCCCGACATCCTTTTATTGATGCTAGTAAAGTTGGAATATATGGACATTCTGGTGGTGGTTTTATGAGTACAGCAGCCCTTCTCACCTATCCCGGCTTTTATGATGTTGCGGTTTCTTCTGCAGGAAATCATGACAATAATATCTACAATATTTGGTGGGGCGAAGTTCACAACGGAGTAAAAGAAATCAAGAAAACGGTTAAAAAAATGAATGCAGATAGTGTAGAAGTTGAAGAAACGATTTCTACGTTTGATGCTCCTGTTGAAACAAACGCTTCTCTTGCCTCAAATTTAGAAGGTCACTTATTACTAGTTCATGGTGATATCGACAATAACGTTCACCCTGCAAATACACTTCGTATGGCTGATGCACTTATCAAAGCTGGAAAGCGATTTGACATGATGATGCTTCCAGGTCGGCGACATGGTTTTGGAGATTCACAACCCTATTTCGATCGAATGACTTGGTACTATTTTGCGGAGCATCTATTGGGAGATTATCGAACCAACGTCGATTTTAATATCCCAAAAGACGAAGATTAAATTAATACTTATATCTATACTTATAATATTATTTAATAAAACCTCACCTCCATGAAATTTTTATATAGCCTTAACACATCTTTTTTAGTGCTTTTTTCCCTATCAATATCAGTTTTCTCTCAAGAAAAAATGATTGCTAGAGATGGATTTAAAGAAGGCTATCGTGCAATCCAATTTGGAATTGGAAGTAACTTTAGGCTTACAAACTTTAGTGATGCTAATTTTAGTTTTTTACGATTTAAGTCCGCTTCAAAAACCTATTTTTTAAGGGGTTATTTAGAAACTCACTATTCTAATAGTGAAGATGAAAGGAATGATAGTTCTCCTTTTCCTAGTACAAATATTGATAGCCGAACTTTAAATAGATCCATAAATAATGAATCTTTTATAACAGAGTTGAAGGTCTATCTTGGTTCAATAAATTATATAAATACCAATAGTGATATTCTTCCCTTTGTTTCTAAAAGTATTTTTATGGGTTCACTATTAAATACAGGGAACTCTAATACGCAAGAAGAATCAGACTACATTAATATTCAAGAAATAGATCGAGAAAATGAGGGGCTTAATTTTAGACCATCACTAGGATTAAATTTAGGCTTTGGAGTTGATTACTTCATAGCAAAAAATATTAGTATAAATGCTCAAAGTGGAATTGAGTTATCCTACTTATATAATTGGAATAAGAACGAGGATAATTTTAATGAAACCATTAATGGAGAATTTACACGTATTCAAAAAAATGATAGAAGTACAACGAGTCATGATTTTATTTTACAGACAACAGGTGTTTTATTTGGGCTAACCGCTTATTTTTAATATCAAGTAGTGAATTTTGATTAGATGTAATCATTTACTAAGGTTGGAGATAATTCCAAGCTCATTCTGAAACGATTTTTCATTTTTAGTAATCGATAAACTCCAAACGATTCCTGCTAATCCCATCATTCCTCCGTAAATCATAATAAGTGGTTTTACCGCAATTACATCAAACTCTAGAAGTAAAGAAGCGATCATTACAGAAATGGAATTTGCCAGAGTAAATAACAACCACTCTGTACTAAATATTCGTCCACGGAAAGTATCTTTAGTTCGTTTTTGAAGAAGCACGGTACTAAACACCCAATTTGCACCAGAAGCAGCGTGAGCTAACAATACGAAGATTATCATAATCCATATGGTTGTTGTAAAGCCTACGACCATATACATCATCCCTGAAGTAAATATCGCCCCACCCATCACTTTTACCCAGTCTCGCTCATTTGGGAAAAACCTTCGACCTAAAATTGGCCCAATTCCAGTCCCAATTCCTCTGGCTGCATAAAGCAATCCTAGTCCAATACTCCCCATCATCAACACTTCCTCGCTTACTATAATTAGCAAATAAATACATCCACCTAAAAAAGCGCTCGCTACTCCCTTTGCAATACTTGGTCGTAAAATGTGGCGATTATGAATCAAATATTTTGCCCCTTCTTTAATCCCCAACAATGGATTTCGTGAGTCTTCTTTTTCTTTGGCAGTCATTTCTTGCTGTGGAATTGCCGTTCTATAAATAAAAAAAGCCGAGAGAATGTAGGTCGCTGCATCTAAAATCAAAACCATATCCGTGCCAAGTAACTCAGTCGCAAATCCTCCAATAGCCATTCCTGAAGTAAATATTATGCTCCATGTAGCTGTAGAAATCACATTGGCATTAACAAGTTCATCTTCTGAGGTTACGTTCGGAATGGAGGAGGTTTTCGCGGGCTCAAAAATAGCTGATAGCATCATCTGAATGGATGTTAATGCAAAGGAAATCCAAAGCATTTCTACCGATTGGACAACTAAGATTCCCAAAACAGCGAGAGCTCGTGCAAAATCACAGATAATCATCAGTTTTCTTCTATTAAATCGATCTGTGATATAACCTGCAAAGGGAGAGAATGCGGCAAGACTCAACATTTTTACGATGATCAATAATCCCAGAAGAAACTCTGAATCAGAATATTTAGCGATGATTGCATATAGTGCCAACAACCCGAACCAATCGCCAAAATTTGAAACGGATTGCGCTAACCAAAGTCGACGATAATTGACATTTGATCGTATAAGATTCAGATAAGGTGTAAAAGATTTAAACAAGTGTGTTTTAATTTCGATTTTCAATATTCAACAAGAAGTAATCAAACGTTCAATAAGAACTTAATCCATTGGTAATTGAATATTGATTATTGTATCCCAGTACTACCAAAACCACCTTCTCCGCGTTCAGTTTTATCAAGATTAGAAACTTCTTCTATTTTTAATTGAACTACGGGAGCAATTACCATCTGAGCTATTCTATCTCCATGATTGACTATAAAATCTTCCTGTCCATGATTGATCGCAATCACTTTAACTTCTCCCCGATAATCAGAATCTATTGTTCCAGGTGAATTTAGCATGGTAATCCCATTTCGAATTGCCAAACCACTTCTTGGTCTAATCTGAGCTTCATACCCTGAAGGAAGTGCCATTTGCAGTCCTGTTGGAATCAATCTTCTTTCTCCAGGCTTTAAGGTTACGGGAGATTCCAAAGCGGCCCGAATGTCCATTCCTGCTGCAGATTCTGTCTCATAACTCGGGAGAGGTAAGTCTTTAGCATGAGGTAGTTTTTTAAATTCAATTAAAATCATCGTTCTTCTCTTTTATATTCAATTAAACGAACAATTGCATTCCCAAAAAGCACCTTAACCCGTGCTTCAAGGGGTGTCCGTAAATCATCGTCCTTAAACCAAGCCCTAAACTCCCCAGAAAAGCCAAATGGCCCTTCTATGTTTTCAGTGCTTCCTGTAGTTAAATAGGCATTTACAGGTTCTTCAAAAGCCGCGTATCTTCTTCTTTCTAACTTAGATGGATTTTTAAAATGTAAGGATCCGGCTTTCTTAGTTACATATACAGGTAAGGTATTTTCTAAATCCCCCCCCGCGAATAACCTAGAAAAATAAAAAACCACATGTCCTGCAGTAGCTGGTTCTTCCAACTTCAGAGTATCTCTGGTATCGTCTTCTTCTTTATAAGTTACCACACCATTCTCACGATCAAATGTGTAAGTAATTTCTTCATATTTATCTTCATCAATATTGTCTTTCCAGTAATATGATGTTATTGGAACTCCATCTTCATTTTCATAAAACAAACTATGAAAGTGATCTTCTTCGGTTCCTACAAATGGGATTTTAGGATTAGATTCTATCTTCGTAAATAAGTGCTTGTGTAATTTCCCGTTATACATGGTATCTGGAAGTAAACTCACCTCTACCCAACCAAGTTTTAAAAACCCATATTTCACCTCGTACTTAAACGTTTCTTTTACCGAGAAAAAATCATCCAGTGTAGGTTGAGGTGTTGAATTAGTCTGACCAAGAACGGAAAGAGTAAAGAAAAGACCGAAAAAAAAAGGTAATAGCTTCATTTGAGGAATTGAGTTTCGATATATAACGCCTTATTCCTCGAGTAGTTCATTTTCTTTTAAAAAATTTTCGAAGGCCTCTTCATCATAGCCAATCAAAACAGCATCTTCATGTACAAGAACCGGTCGTTTAATCATACTTTGGTTTTGCTCAAGGACTTCAAGCATTTCTTCTGTTGACAATTCCTTGTCTTTTAGCCCTAGGTTTCGATATGTGGTTCCTCTACTATTTAGAAGTACATCAATTCCTACTTTAAACTCGAGATCAGAAAGTTCATCAAGAGTTAGGGGTTCCTTTTTCACATCAATAAATTCATATTCAACTTCTTTAGCGTCCATCCACTTTTTTGTGGCTTTAATTTTATCACAATTTGGGATACCAATAATATGTAGCATGCGTTTTTGCGTAATAGTTTTGTATTTTAGCTAAAGATAAGGTTTGTACTCGCAATTTCGAACGTAATTAGTCTCTTTTATCGGATGAACATTCCATCAAAAACCCTCTTGAGTGTATTTATTTTAATAGTCGCTATTTCATGTACAAATAATGATGAACAGACTGACTTCGAACGGAGTGCCTATTCTCCGGCTTCAGGAATTACTCAAACTGATAACAGTTCTAATATTATTGGCGACCCTGATGAAGACGACTGGCGCACTTCTCCATTTTATACAGGAATTATGACCATTGATCCAGCTTTTCCAAACCCTGTACTATATGGAACAAGCACTACTCTAGATGTAGCTATTAGTGGAAATTCCCTAACATCAATTTTAGAACTCGGTTATTTTGACGCTAGAGATTCTAGAAGACCTTGGATACAGTTGGATTTAAGAGAAGATATCTCAGAGTTTAGTTTAAGCTCCCTTACAATTAATACCCAGCTTTTTGGTTCTAATGCAGAACTTGCTAGAGGCTTACATCGAATAGTTTTATTCGATGGTAATCAACGTGTAGTAACTTATGGAGATATTCAGATAGAGTAAGGTTGTTATAGTTTAGAACAGATTCTATCTTCTTCACATGCGAAAGTTATTCCCCTCAGAAAAGTTGGTGCTAAAGTCCCTTATTTTCCCCGAATCTTACGATGTAATACTCGAAGAAACCGGTTCTAATATTGGTGCACTTAGAGATGATTTAATAAATTTGATAAACTACCGACTTATTGAAGTTCTGGATGAAGACAATAATTCTCAGGTTGGCACTTCTTTTTATGATACCGATAACCTGCAGAATTTTTCCTTCAGAGCTACAAAATCAGGTTTGAAACATATACGGGAAATTGTATGAAATTTGAAGCTAACATTCATGATCAGAGTATTGAAGTTGAAATAGATAAGGACTCTTCAACATTTAATTCTGGAGATACTACCGGATCGTTTAGTTTTACTTCTCAAAATGGCAGATACTTTCTTCGAGTGGGAACAAAAGTATATAAAATAGATAATGTAAGTTATGAAGGTTCAGACATCACTTTTTCTATTGATGGGAGCTGGCATACAGTATCAGTTAAGGATGAACAGGAGCTTTTATTAGACCGACTTGGATTTAAAACTGGAGCCGATATTGCAGAAGGTTCACTTAAAGCACCAATGCCTGGGAAAATTCTCGATATCTTGATTAAAGTTGGAGACTCTGTAACTAAAGGTCAGCCTGTTGTAATTCTAGAAGCCATGAAAATGGAGAACGAGTTGAAGTCACCCATTGACGGAAATATTGCATGCATAAATGTTGAAACCGGACAATCATTAGAAAAAAACACCCCTATTCTGGAGATAGAAGCAGTTGGATAAATTTATTATAGAAGGCGGAACGCCATTAGTTGGAACAATACCTGTAAGTGGATCGAAAAATGCAGCGCTGCCTATAATTGCAGCAGCCTTACTTGGGGATTCAGAAACCATTATTCATAATATTCCTCGTCTTCAAGACATCTACACATTTAACAATGTGCTTCGGGTTGTTGGTTCAAAAGTAGATTTCAATGACACTGAAAATACAGTTTCTATTGATCCGACTTCCGTTTCCTATTTAGAAGCTCCGTATGATTTGGTTCGCAAGATGCGGGCCTCATTTTATATGTTGGGTGCTTTAGTAGGAAGGCATGGCTACGCTAAAGTTTCTCTTCCTGGTGGTTGTGCATGGGGTCCGCGACCTGTTGATCTTCACCTTAAAGGTATGAGGGCAATGGGAATAAACATCAACCTAGAAAAAGGATATGTAGTCGCTACCGCTAAGGAAACATTAAAAGGTGGCACATTTACACTCGAACCTAGTAGTGTGGGCGCAACCGTAAATTTACTGCTTGCTTCAGTTCTTAAAGCTGAAAAATTCGTAATCAACAATGCAGCCAAAGAACCGGATGTGGTTCAGTTGTGTAATGTTCTTGTTAAAATGGGTGCGAATATTGAAGGAATTGGTACTAGTACTCTTATAATCAGAAAAGTTGATTCACTTAAGGGCGTAGAAATCAGTAATGATCCTGATCGAATTGAATTAGGAACCTATATGATTGCTGGAGCAATGATTCCAGGCTCCGATCTTACTCTTACTGGTTGCAATTCTGAACAACTTGGAGATTTCCCTGCACTGCTCCGAAAAACGGGAACCGAAGTTGTAATTGATGGAACCGTTATTAAAGTGAAAGCGCCAGAAGTCTTGAAACCTGTTTCCATAACGACAGATATTTACCCCGGCTTCCCAACCGATTTACAAGCACAATGGGCAACTATGCTCACCCAAGCCGATGGTGAATCAAGTGTAACCGACACCGTTTATTTTGATCGATTTAGTTACGTCCCCGAACTTGTCCGTTTAGGTGCTGATATGCACAATGAGAAAAATACAGTTCACATCACGGGGAAGACTCAACTTACAGGAGCAACGGTTATGAGTACGGATCTTCGCGCTAGTGTAAGTCTAGTTCTTGCGGGAATGGTAGCTGAAAATACCACCGAAGTTCTACGCATTTATCATCTTGATCGTGGATATGAATCACTAGAAAACAAGCTCAATCCAGTTGGAGCGAAGTTGACGAGAGTTGAGGATTAGGGATAATATTTGAATCTGTCATTTCTAACGTATGTGAGAAATCTAAAAAATTAATCCAAGTCATTGAACTAGCGCATAACCCAGTAGGGGCGGATAGCTATCCGCCCCTACTGGGTTACCTGAAATATCAGGTTCGAAATCGCGAAATTCGTAGTGTAGAAATTAGGATTAACATTTACATAACAACTTATAATTAGCATTTACTTTAGTCTACTCTTCCAGTTATATTAAGACGTGGCTAAAATCGACCACAAGAGCTTATAAAAGAACTTTTCTACTTGCATTACGCACAGAATATATATTACAAAAACATCGTAGAAGCGACCCTAAGAACACGTTTTGAGGATTTCTACATCGATTTACTATGTCTCTGGTCTATTATAAACACACTAACCGGCCAGGTACTTTTTTCTGATTTCATCACAAAGGAATCGCACACAAATCAAACAAATTCAACAGGCAATTTTGCCGAGGCGGATGTTTCGCCATGTTACCCAGCTGCACTGAGCTCAGACGAAATTTTGTCGAGCACCACTAAAAAATTCAGAAGATGGATGGCTTGCATGGATAGCGGACGCCGGAAAAAAGAGAAATTTAATGAAGAACCAAATTATTATCCATTCGACCGGAAATCAGTCCCGGATCGCTCTTCTGGAAAACGGAGAGCTCGCACAATTATTCATAGAATCAGAAGAGAACCAGCGTACTGTTGGTAATATTTATGTAGCACGAGTTCATAAAGTGATGAGCGGTATTAGAGCCGCTTTCATAGATATGGGCACCCCAAAAGATGCTTTCCTTCACTTTTCTGATGCTGGAGATCACTTAGACGAATATGTAGCTAAGTTAAATGGTCCAAATGCTATCCCAGCTCCAGCTAGAAAGGATATTGAAAACAAGGAAAACCTTTCTAATTATCAAAAACAAATGCTTGCCGGAAAAGTGCTTAAAACCGGGCAAAAGCTATTAGTACAAATTGTAAAGGAACCCATTGGATCTAAAGGTCCTAGAGTTTCTACCGATATTACCATTGCAGGCCGTTTTCTGGTGTTAATACCTATGGGAGACTATATCGCAGTTTCCAAAAAAATTAGCAATTACAAGGAACGTCGTCGTTTAAAGAATCTACTAAATGGCATGGTTCCTGATGGTTTTGGTGTGATTGTAAGAACCGTTGCTCAAGGACATGATGACCAAGCTGTTGAAGACGATTTACGAAATGTGCTTAAGAAATGGGAAAGAATAGTAGACAATTTGGATAAAGCAAAACCACCACAATTGCTTTATAAAGATCTGGATATGACAGAGAGTTTAATCAGAGATCTATTTGCCAAAAACTATGATCGCGTTTTGATTGACGACCCTAAAATGTTTCGTCAAATCAAATCTTATGTTGCTCAAATTGCGCCTCAAATGGTTCCAAATGTTGAGCAATACAAACGAAAAGAGCACATCTTTGATTACATGAAAATTTCTGAAGATGTGAACTCCATTTTCAGTCCAAGGGTTCGTATGAAAATGGGTGGGTATCTCATCTTCGAACAAACTGAAGCCATGTACGTTGTCGATGTCAACTCTGGTCCTTATGCCGCTAAAGAGCGTCAAGAAGACAACTCATTAAAAACCAATCTAGAAGCAGCTCGAGAAATCGCTAAGCAACTTCGTCTCCGTGATATTGGTGGTATTATCGTCGTCGATTTCATTGATTTGAAAGATGAGAAGAATCGCAAGAAAATATATGACGAGCTAAAAAAAGAGTTTAGAAAAGATCAAGCTAAAACGAATATTATTGGAATGAGTGATTTTGGATTAGTTCAAATCACCCGACAAAGAATTCGGCCGAGTGTAGTTAATTCTGTTTCAAAAGTTTGCCCTATGTGCGGTGGATCTGGAAACGTAGTAAGTGAAGATACAATTGTTACTGATATCGAAAGCTGGATTAGTAAATTTAAGCATAATACTAGCTACCGTGCCATTGATTTATATGTGAATCCATATTTGAAGTCATTCCTTTCAAAAGGATTATTTAGTACTCGATGGAAGTGGTTAAGTAAGTATCATGTAAAGGTTTCTATCATTGGTGATGAATCAATTTCACTAAATGAGTTTCATGTAACTCTTGCTGGTTCAGATATTGATATTACTGATGTAATCATTCGAGGAGAGTCGTTAGAGGATTTGCTAAATCGTCAGGAACTTGAAGAAACTGACAGTGGTAAACACCGTAGGGTTGATCTTGAGTATTCAAAAAAAGAACGGCCACAAAATAGAAATACCAGATCGACAGGTTCATCTGCCAATTCGAACGGAAATCCAAATCGTAAACCACAAAACTCAAATAATTAAATAATGGCTTAGTTATTGCCAATACTGAGTTATACGTGAATCAAATTAGATTATAATGAGTTTATTTAACCTACATGCCACTACGGTGGTGGGAATTATACATAATGAAGAAGTAGCCATTGGTAGTGATGGTCAGGCAACAATGCAGACTACTGTGATGAAAGCTACCGTTAAAAAAGTAAGAAAATTAAGTGATGGAAAAATCTTAGCAGGTTTCGCAGGATCAACGGCAGATGCATTTACCCTTTTCGAACGCTACGAAGGAAAGCTAGACGAATTCAATGGTAATATGCAACGTGCAGCTGTTGAACTTGCAAAAGACTGGAGGAAAGATAAGTATCTTCAAAAACTTGAAGCTTTACTTGTTGTTATGGATAAAGAGCACGCATTAGTTATATCAGGACAAGGTGATGTCATAGAACCTGATGATAATATAGTAACTATAGGTAGTGGTGGAAGTTATGCCTTAGCAGCTGCTAGAGCAATGGTAAAACACTCCCCAAAAATGAAAGCGAAAGAAATTGTGGAAGAAGCTCTTCGTATTGCCGCTGATATAGACATCTATACGAATCATAATCGTACCATTTTAGAAATTGAGGATTAAAATATGACAGAATTAAAGAGTTTAACTCCTCAGCAAGTTGTTCGTGAATTGGACAAATATATTGTCGGGCAAAAAGAAGCAAAACGATCTGTTGCTATCGCTTTAAGAAATAGATGGCGAAGAATGAACTCTGCAGAGGAAATAAGAGAAGAAATTGTTCCTAATAATATTCTTTTAATTGGACCTACCGGCGTTGGTAAAACAGAAATAGCTCGACGATTAGCTAAACTAGCTATGGCACCTTTCGTTAAAGTAGAAGCTTCTAAATTTACCGAAGTTGGTTACGTTGGTCGTGATGTTGAATCTATGATTCGTGACCTTACTGATCTAAGCCTTAATATGGTGAAAGATGAGATGCAAGAACGTGTTAAAGAGAAAGCAGCTGAACTAGCTGAAGAACGTATTCTAGATATTCTCATCCCTCCTGTTAAGAAAACAGGCGTAGGTTTTTCCAACGATAGTAGTAATAAAACCGAAGACCCAAATGATGCCGAATTAAACGAACGTACCAGAGATCGTTTCCGAGAAAAGCTAAAAAAAGGAGACTTGGATGAACGTGAAATTGAGATCGAAGTTAAGAGTGCCAAAAGCGGTGGAATGATGCAGGTATTCGGCCCCGGTGGAATGGAAGAAATGGGCGTTAACTTGCAAGATATGCTTGGCAATATTGGTGGCAAGGGAAAGAAATCGAAACGAAAACTTCCAGTTAAAGAAGCTCGTGAAATTTTAGTTGAAGAAGAAGCAGAAAAACTTATTGATCATGAATCTGCAGTTCAAGAGGCATTAGACCGAGTGCAAAAACATGGGATCGTTTTTATTGATGAAATTGACAAAATTGCTGAACCCTCTTCAGGTGCTGGAAAAAGTGGTCCTGATGTAAGCCGACAAGGTGTACAGCGTGACCTTCTCCCTATTGTTGAAGGAAGCACTGTAAATACTAAGCATGGGATTGTTAAGACTGATCATATTCTATTTATCGGGTCTGGTGCATTTCATATTTCAAAACCATCTGATTTGATACCCGAGCTACAAGGACGTTTTCCGATTCGTGTAGAATTAAATTCACTTACAGAAGATGATTTCTTCGATATACTTAGTAAGCCAAAAAACGCACTTACTAAACAATATCAAGCAATGTTAGAAACTGAAGGCGTTAAAATCACTTTTACTGATGAGGCAATCCGTGAACTAGCAAAGATTGCTGCATTAGTTAATTCTCAAGTTGAAAACATTGGCGCAAGAAGATTACATACTATTATGTCTTCTTTATTTGATGAGTTATTATTCGCTGTTCCTGATGATATTAACTCAGGGGAAATTACGATTGATCCAACTTATGTAGAGAAGCAATTATCTGGTTTAGTCAAAGACAAAGATTTAAGTCATTACATCCTTTAACATTGGTAGATACATAAATATTTATTACACTCGTTACAGGTGAAACTTATTACTACATTTTTGGTTTACTAGTAAAGAACATTAGAAAAATGACATTTATGACGTTGAAGCGATTTATTATTCCAAACCTGTTCACAGTACTGGTTCTTGCATCTTTAAACTTTGCAGGTATTGATGACATCATCAAACCAAAGAATGATGACACTACTAATCTGACTAAATATGTTCAGGCTCAAAGAAGTATTCTTCAGAACTATTTTGAATATGCTGATCTTGATGTGATGTACAAAACCAGTATTAGATACATGGTTAAAGGTATTCAAGATTCTACCTTAAAAATCACTGATACTCCTATCGATACTACTTTTCCAGGCATTCGAATAGCTTCTCTTAGAGACTCTTATACTAATTTCGAAGCTGCCTATTTATATGTTACAAATAATAGCCCCGAAGAGGATATGACCAAGCTTACCGAACAAGCTATTCGTGGACTATTCTCAACTCTTGATCCACATTCTGTATTTATTGAAGCTGAAGACAGTGAAGTAGATCAAGAAAATTTTGCTGGAAAGTTTCAGGGCATTGGAGTTCAATTCAATGTGATTGATGACACTATTACTGTAGTTACAGCAATCTCCGGTGGACCTAGCGATCAGCTTGGAATTCAATCTGGTGACCGAATTGTTCAAATTGATGATACTAGTGCTGTGGGTTTTACCAACGAACAAGTTCAGTCTCATTTACGAGGAGAAAAGGGAAGCAAAGTAAAAGTTGGAATTATTCGACCTGGTGTTAAAAATAGACTTTTCTTCACTATCACTAGAGATGATATTCCTCTGTATACTGTTGATTCATCATATATGCTTGATGACCAAACTGGGTACATAAAGATTAACCGATTTGCAGCTACCACTCACGATGAATTTATGCAAGCAATGGGAGAGCTTAAAGAAAAAGGAATGGACCGCTTGATGCTTGATTTAAGAGGAAATCCAGGTGGTTATCTCGGGCAAGCAGTTGCCATTGCTGAAGAATTCTTCCCTAAAGGAGCTGAACTGGTTGCTACAAATAGTAGACATACCCGTTTCAATCAAGAATACTATTCTAGAAAAGATGGTGTTTTTAAAGACAAACCAGTAATTGTTTTAGTTGATGAAGGTGCCGCTTCCGCAAGTGAAATAGTCTCTGGAGCTTTACAAGATCACGATCGTGCGCTGATTGTAGGTCGCCGTACTTTTGGAAAAGGATTAGTTCAACAGCAATATGAATTGATTGATAAAAGCATGGTTAGAGTTACAATCTCAAGATATTTGACTCCATCGGGTCGTCTTATTCAAAAACCCTTTACTGAAGGTGGCGGAGAAGAATATGCATATGAAATTTATCGCCGTGAAAATGCAATGGATGATGCCGTAGAATTTGTTGATCATGTTCCCGACTCATTAAAATTCAAAACTGATGCCGGTCGTACCGTTTATGGCGGTGGTGGAATTGTACCTGATTATATTATCCAACGTGATACTTCCAGATCAGGTTATATGATTAATTTTTCTCTTAGCAGGAGAGTTCCTTTCGATTATGTTCGAAGTTATCTCGATAAAAATGGTTCTAACTTCAGAGCTAAATGGGAAAATGACTTTGAAAAATTTAGAACTGATTTTAATTGGTCGGATGAAGAAATAGCTGGCTTCAAACAAGACCTTGAAGATGAAGGTATGGTTATTAGAAATGATATCACAGAACCTGAATTCAAGAATGATTCTTTATTTGTGCCATCAGGTTACTTTGAAGAAATGTCTTGGATGGCACAAGGGAGATTAAAAGCTGAAATAGCAAGGCAAGTTTGGGGAATCCCCTACTTCTACCCTGTAATAAACGATGTTTTTGATACTACTTTAAAAGAGGCTATGACCTTATGGAATGCTTACTCTAAACTGGAAGCTCTTGCGAAAGGAAAAGCTATGGCTGATGAAGTTTCAAATCTGAAAAAAGAAGGATAAAGTATTTAGTATTTTTAAGCTCGAATGTTAATATTTGAGCTTTTTTTATGAAAAAGATTTAACAAGCCTTCCCTATTTCTTTTTTTATATTAAGCGAATGTTAACTAATCATTTCCTAAAATCGTTTTACTTAATGAGCCTCACTAATACCTTTAAAAAAACTACCTTATTTCTTCTGTTTTCTTTTGTGATAATTTCTTCCGTTTCAGCTCAATCTGTTGTTATTAATGAGATAAATTTTAACTCACCTAGTAATATGGATTCGAATGACTGGATAGAAATCTATAACTATGGAACATCTATTATAAATATCTCTGGTTGGGTTATTAAAGATAGTAATGATGATAATATTTTTAGCTTTCCAGCAAATACTTCTCTGGCTGCTGGCGCATACCTTGTTGCAGTAAACGATATTGATAAATTTGATGTCATTTTCCCAAATACAACAAATAGAGTTGGAAATATAGACTTTAACTTTAGTAATGGTGGGGAACAAGTTCGATTGTATAACAGCTCAGAAACTCTTATAGACCAAGTTGAGTACGACGATGAAAGTCCATGGCCAACAGAGCCAGATGGAAATGGTTCAACACTTGAATTAAAAAGCCCAACTCTAGATAATAGTTTAGCTTCGAGTTGGGGAGCTTCTGTAGGATTTGGAACTCCTGGATTTGCTAACTCGGTAAGCGTTTCGAATGAAGATGAAAACTCTTCTCGAACTACTTTCAAATTAGACCAGAATTATCCTAATCCTTTTAACCCATCTACTAGCATTTCTTACAGTATTTCTAAACCAGGGAATGCAAAACTAGAGGTCTTTGATCTATTAGGTCAAAAAGTAGCAACACTTATAAACCAGGTTCATTCTGTAGGTCAATATAATGTTGACTTTGATGCAACCAATTTAACTTCGGGAATCTATATTTATAGGATTACTCAAAGCGGACAGACCTTAACTCGAAGAATGACACTCATTAAATAACCCTCCCCAATTTTTACTGCTCACTTAATTTGTAATTAACTGAATATTTTTATTCTACCAAGAATAATCAATTAAATTGATTAATTAGCCCAGAAACCTTTCTACTTTGCTTAGGATTGTTATATTAACCTACTAATAAGTAACCAACACCTAACCTTTACTCACTTTAGGCTTATGAACTTTCTCCTCAGGGTGATGATTCTGATCACCTTTTTAGGCAGTTCCATTGGGTTTTCTCAAACTAACAGCTTGGTCATAAACGAATTTATGGCTGATAATATATCTACACTTCAAGATGTGAATGATGAATATTCAGATTGGATTGAAATCTATAATGGTACGAACTCTGTAGTTAATCTTGAAGGATATTTCCTTTCTGATGATATTCAAGATTCTGAACAATGGGCTTTTCCTGATATAGAAATTCAACCTAATGGGTTTCTTATTGTGTTTGCTTCTGGGAATAACAGAATCGAGAATGAGCTCCATACAAATTTTAAACTATCGAAAGATGGTGAATTTTTAGCACTCTATAATGAAAGCGGGGCTTATATTGACTCAATCAGGTTTGAGTCACAGTTTTCTAATATCTCATATGGAAGAAATCCTGAACAAACCTCCGACTGGTTATTCTTCCCTAATCCTACTCCTGATACAGAAAATCAAAATGATGGAAGACGTTATGCTGATTCTCCAATGTTTTCAAAATCTGGAGGATTTTATGAAAATACTCAAAGTGTTTACTTATCAACCTATGATCCTGAGGATTTAATTTACTATACCTTAGATGGGACAACTCCTACCCAAAATTCATCTCTTTTTAATGAAATACCTATCGAGTTGAGTTCTACTACAGCAATTCGGGCATTTACTTATAATGCATCAAAAGTATCTAGTGCTGTTGTTACTCATACCTTTTTTATTGATGAAGAAGTTAACCTTCCTTTTATCTCTATTGTAACCGATCCCGATAATTTCTTTAGCTCAGAAACAGGAATTTATGTTACAGGAACAAATGGAGTTCGTGGAGATTGTGATGGCACTATACGTAACCTAAATCGGGATTGGGAACGACCGATTAATTTAGAGTTTTACGAAATGGATGGGATTCCTAGAATCAATCAAGAAGCGGGAGTTAAGATATTTGGGGGTTGTTCCAGAACCCGATACCCTCAAAAATCATTGGCTTTATTTGCCCGTAGTGAATATGAAGATGGTGATTTTGATTATCAGTTTTTTGAAGATAAAGAAATTGATTCTTTTGAATCACTTATACTCAGAAGTTCTGCTGATGATCAGGTAAGTACAATGATTAAAGATGCATATTCTCAGTATGTTCAGATTGGTCAAATGGATATTGACTACATGGCTTATCGACCAGTAGTTGTCTTTTTAAATGGTGAATATTGGGGGATCCATAATTTAAGAGAAAAGTTAAATGAGCATTTTATTGCTGACAATCATGGAATAGAAAAAGATAAAATTACCATTCTTGATAGAAATGCATCTGTAATTATAGGGAATGACCGAAACGACTACACTAATCTTTTAAACTTTGTAGAAAGTACCAATCTGTCTAATTCTAACGCTTATGCCCAGGTTAGAGAAATGATGGATATTGATCAGTATATAGACTATCAAATAGCCAATATATATATGGCAGAAGTTGACTGGCCTGGTAATAATATTAAATACTGGAAAGCAAATACGCCTGGGAAAAAACTATGGCGTTGGTTAGTGTTCGATCGTGATCAAACATTTCAAACTTATCGTATTCCTGTAAACGCATTAGATCTTGCAACGAATCCGTCTTTTGGATGGCCCAACCCGAAATGGTCAACCGTTTTATTTAGTAGACTTCAAACGAGTCAAGCATTCAATAATCAGTTTATACAAACTTATGCATATCATTTGACAACTACTTTTGAACCTAATCGATTAATCGATATAGCCAATGAATTTAAAATGCGTATTGCTCCAGAAATTCCACGCCATATCGGACGCTGGGGCGGTCAGATTGACCCAGATTTTAATGAAGGTTGGAATATATCTCCTACGTTTGATAGCTATGAAAAATGGAGTGACAATATTGACTCTATACAAACTTTTGCAGTAAAACGACCAGAATTTGCAATTTCAAACTTAGAAAATCATTTTGGCCTTGACGGTATGGCTACTTTGAATGTGAATAATAATTCATCGGAATCTGGAAAAATTTTACTCTTTAATACTATAAACCTAGGAAATACTCCCTTTTCAGGGGAATTCTTTAAAGAAGTGCCCATAACATTTACTGCGCTTCCAAAAATTGGATTTGAATTCTCTCATTGGATTATATCTGTTGCAGGAGAAGAAAATGTAGTAGAGACTTCTGAACTCAATTTAACCCTTAATGATAGCACAGACCTCAACGCTGTATTCGTAACACAAACTCAGCTAGATGGTCCAATTATTTTAATTAACGAAATAAACTATAATTCTTCTGATGACTATGATTCAGGCGATTGGATTGAGCTTTATAATAGAAGTAGTTCCGTTGTAGATCTTTCAGACTGGAAACTTACCGACAGTAATCCTGAAAATGTATTTTCTTTCCCGTTAAATACAGTACTTCAGCCTAACGAATTCTTGGTTGTCTATAATGATGCTGATGCCTTTCAGTCTGTTTATTCAACTGTTTCGAATATATTGGGACCTATTGATTTCAATTTTAGTAATGGAGGAGAATTGATTCGACTTTATGCTTCTGATAGTTCTCTTATCGATCAAGTTGAATATAGTGATGACGATGATTGGCCAACTGAGCCTGATGGCAATGGTTCAACTCTTGAACTAAAGAGTTATGATCTTGATAATGATCTCTCTTCAAGTTGGGGAAGTTCTAATGGTAAAGGAACTCCTGGCTCGTCAAACTCTATCTTGGTAAATACAGAAGAAACAGGAAAAAAGAATCTTCCATCTGGAATCGGCTTGTCTCAAAATTATCCAAATCCCTTTAACCCTACTACTACTATTCAATATCGTACATCAAACCCAGGCATTGTACGTCTTGAAGTATTTGATATGCTTGGGCAAAAAGTAGCAACTTTAGTTGATGGTGTTCACACAAGCGGTGAATATAATATTTCATTTGATGCTTCAACATTGTCGTCAGGTATTTACTTTTACCGGCTTATAAGTGATGATCAGATGCTGATTAATAAAATGCTATTGATTAAATAGAAGATGAGCATAAAAAAAGCCCCAAAGATTATTCTTCGGGGCACCTTGTTTAGATAGGATTTCTATCTATTCAACTTCTTTGAGCAATTCTTCTATTGCTCTTTCCAACTGTTGATCGCGGCCTTTATCAACCACACCAGGCATATTTTTAATCTTTATATCTGGCTCTGTTTGATTGTTTTCTTGCCATTCGCCAGCCATGTTTTTAGAACTTACAGGAACAACTCCCCAAACCATTCCATTTGGTAATCGCTCCCATCCGGCAAAGCTACATGTACCTGGAACTGGCATACCTAATGTAGTACCAATCTCAAGTTCATCATAGGCTTCAGCGTAGCAATGACCATCTGAGTAGTTACTTTCATTGAACATGGTAAGTGTTGGCTTTGTCCACCTAGAAGTTGGCTCGCCACCTACTACTTTAGCTTCTGTTTCGTAAGTAATAAATCGCTTACCAGTGAAGAACATTGCAAGGTCTGCAACTAAATCACCGCCACCATTATTCCGAGTATCTACGATTACAGCTTTCGTATCAAAGTACTTACCCATCATATCTTCGTAAATACTTCGATAAGGTCCGTCTCCCATTCCAGGAATATGAACATATCCAAGTTCGCCATTACTTTTCTCAGCCACTTCTTCTTCGTTCATTCGAACAAATCGGTCATACAGTAAGCCTCTCTCCTGTCCAAGTGAAATTGGTTTAACAGTAAGCATTTGAGGATTTCTACCTCTGGAATCAGTCACTTCGATTAAAGTGAATTTACCTGCCTTTCTGTTCAAGTAACTAGCGATGTCTTTATCAGGAGTAATAGTTTCTCCATCAATTTTCTGGATAATCATTCCAGCTTCAACATTAAAAGCTGCTTTATCGAGAGGACCACCTTTAATTACTTCGGTAATCTTAATTCCATTTCCTGAGTGGTCATAGTCGTAAAAAATACCAAATGAAGCTGTGGCATCACCGTTTTCAATATTATCACCATATCGAGCACCAGAATGAGAAACATTCAACTCACCAAGCATTTCAGAAAGCAATTCTGCGAATTCGTAATTATTACCAATGTGTGGTAAATATTTTTTGTACTCGGTATGCATCATCTCCCAATCAATTCCATGGAAAGTTGGCTCATAAAAAATATTTTTAGTTCGAATGTACACATGCTCGAATGAAGCTTCTCTTTCAGCCTGTGCGTCATATTCCATTTCTCCGGAGATACTGATTCCTTTGGTACTGCCCTTCCCAAGATCAACTGAAGATATTCGTCCCCCACTTAGTAGATAGAGGTTTTCCATATCCTTGTCCCACATCAAACTTCCACCACCCGTATTTAGCTTGATGGTCATCTTGGTATCACCTGTTCTTAACTCAGTTTCCCACAGGTTATAACGGTCTTCGAATTGAGCCAAGTAATACAATTTCTCGCCATCTTTTGAAAGGATAGCATCAGATAGATAACTGGAATGAATGGTTAATCGATCTTTACGATCTTTCATCCCGTCCCAATCAAAAGTTAAAGCTTCTGTTTCTTCTTCAGCTTTTTCATCTTTCTTGTCATCATCTTTTTTGTCTTTATCTTCAGACTTATTCGCCTTTTCGATTTCTTTCATGAGCTTATAATCATCTTCACTCATGTTGTACTTATCCCACGCATCTTGTGTAAAAAACATTGAGTATACATCAGCTTGAGATCTACCACTTGTTGCATAGCTCTTTAAGCCATGACGATTGCTAAACCACAGCATTTGCTTGCCTTCGTTTACCCATTTTGGGCTTGAATCGTAATAACCAGATTCCGTTAAATTGATACGCTCTTTCCCATCAGCTGACATCAAGAGTACTTCGCTATCATTTAGAAGTTTACTCCAGTCAACCAACAACCATTTGCTATCAGGGCTCCAGGTAAAGTATTTATCACCATCACGCATATGAAATAGGTCTTCAGGGGTAAGCAAATCTACCGTATCACCTGAATCCATATCTTTAACTCGAAGTGTTCTTCTTCCTGCAATATAGGCTAGCTTCTTACCATCTGGAGAGAACTCTGGAAGGTAATTATCAATATCGTCGCTAATTAAAACACTTTCTTTCAACAGTGTAGAAGCAAAAACAAAAGGCTCTCCATCTCTAACTTTTTCTGTTTTAAAGATGCTCCATTTTCCATCACGTTCACTAGCATAAACTACGCCTTTGCCATCTGGTGCAAAGGTAACGAAGCGTTCTTGTTCTGGTGTATTGGTTATACGTTTGGTTAAAGAACCATCTATGTTTGTTACAAATACTTCTCCACGAGCTACGAATGCAATCTCTTTTCCATTTGGAGAAATTGCCATTTCATTCACTCCCCCATTGATGGTTATAAAGCTATCAGAATTGCTTTTCTCTTGTGTTGTAATAGTTACGTTTACCTTCTTTGGTGATTCACCTTCTTTCATCGTATATAACTCACCGTCATATCCAAAAGCTAGAGTACCATTTCCAATACTTAAGAAACGAACAGGAAAGGTTTTAAAATCGGTTAATTGTTCATTTGAACTAGGTGAAGCCATTGAAATCTTATGGATATTAAAATTTCCGCTTTCTTCGCTTAAATAATACAATGATTTCTCATCTGGGCTATATACAGGTTTTCTGTCTTCCCCAGCAAATGAAGTAATCATAGTGTGTTTGTTAGGATCTACATCGTATTTCCATAGATCTCTTGTTACTGATGAAGTATGATGCTTTCTCCATTCATTTTCTCCACCTGGTCTATCGTGATACACCATTTGCTTTCCGTTCTTACTTATCTGAATATATTCTGCAGGAAAAGTAAATAATTGATCTACTCGACCACCTGTAACTGGAACGGTATATAACTCGGTTTGTGATCCCGTTGGAAAGCCTCTATGCTCTGCTATATCCATTCTTAGAGCTCCAAAAATTACATTTTTACCGTCATTCGAAAAAGTATACGGTGTCTCGTCGTTTGAATGGAAAGTAATTCGTTTTGCTACTCCTCCATTTATACTCATAGTATAAACATCGAAATTACCGTATCGATCGGAAGCGAAGGCTATTGTTTTTCCATCTTTACTCCAAATAGCTTCATAATCGTGAGCTTCATGAAAAGTGAGCTGTGTAGCTGCACCTCCAGCTGTTGGGACTTTGTATAAGTCTCCCATATATGTAAAAACGATTTGACTGCCATCTGGCGATATTGATTGATAACGAATCCATTGTGGATTTGTCACTTGTGCTGTTGCTATGCTCCCCACCATAAACATCAGGCATAAAGAAAAAATAGATTTCATAAAAATAGAGTTAGTTTATTAGGTTTAACTATTGAATGTAGAAAAAAAAGTAATGTAAGTTTTGTAAATACTTATTCAGGAAGACGAGCAATACAATGGAATGTTACTAACCAATGGGATATAATTAATATTCTTAGGGGTAATAAGGTTTTAGCGTGTATTAAAGTTGATCATCAATAATTTGAACCACTTTCTTGATACAAAACAATGAATAAGCAATTCTTACTACTACTCTTTACCTCCCTTTTTTTAACTTTTTGTGAAAATCCAACTAGTGATAATACATCTACTGACTCTACAATTGATCTTGGAAAAGATACTGAGTTGGAAATTTCAGACTGGTCTACTGAAACTCATAGTAATGATGTTGACCCAAACTATGGTATAGTTTTTGAAGAAAACTCCATTAAAAGAATCGATATTACTATAAGTGAATCAAATTGGTCAGCTATGCAAACAGATCTAGACGAAAATCTTACTGGTTCAGTAGCTGATATTGACTTCACTCCTGTTTGGGTTCCTTCAACGTTAAGCTTTGAAGGTAAAGATTGGTATAAAGTAGGTGTCCGTTATAAAGGTAATTCTACTCTGCTAAACGCCTCACGAAGTAATGGAGATAAATATCCTTTTAAACTAGATTTTGATGAGTTTGAAGATGAATTCCCACAAATAGATAATCAACGTTTTTATGGCTTCAAACAATTAAACTTAAGCAATAATGATTCTGATGGTTCCTTTATGAGGGAAAAAATTGCAGCTGATCTATTCCGGGAATTTGGAGTTGCAGCACCAAGAGTAGCATTCTACGCAGTTTATCTTGACAGAGGTAATGGCTCTAATTTCATTGGAATATATAGTTTAATTGAAGAAGTGGATGATTCTGTTCCTGATTCCCAGTTTCCTGACAATGATGGAAATTTATATAAACCTGATGGTGACGCTGCTTCTTTTGCATTAGGTACTTATGACGAGTCAGAATTCGATTTGAAAACCAATGAAGATGAAGCAAATTTTAGCGATGTAAAAGCTTTCTTTGACTTATTAAACAGCGACCTAAGAACAAGTAATGAAAGCCAGTGGAAATCTGATTTAGAAGCAATATTTAATGTGGATACTTATTTAAAATACCTTGCGGCTAATAATGTAATTCAAAACTGGGATACCTATGGAATTATGACTCATAACTATTTCCTGTACAATGACGAAGGCAAACTAACTTGGATTCCCTGGGACAATAACGAAGCTTTTCAGGATGGCAAACAAGGGGGAGCATTAAGTTTAGGGATGAATGAAGTAGGTTCAGACTGGCCTATCATCCGCTATATTATGGATGTAGATGATTATGAAACCATCTACATCAGTTATGTGAAAGAATTCTCTGAAGGAGCTTTCGAAACCTCAAAAATGAACACCCTTTTATCTTCTTATGAAAGTTTACTTAGTGAGTATGCTTCCCAAGAATCTTCAGGGTTTAGCAACAGCGTCAGTTCTCTTAAATCATATATCTCACAACGGAATGCAGTAGCCGGTAGCTTTTAGGAATTGAAAAGCTGGTTCACGATTTACGAAGGAATGAATCCCTTCGCTGGTTTAACTGATGAGAATAGATATCCGTATTTAAGCTTGCATCTGTTTTAAAGCAACCAGTACGGGCGGATGGATATCCGCCCATTCAATGCCTTCTTTCATTTAGGATATCTGATACTTTCTACCATTTCCTGAACTTCTTGCGGAGGTTCAGGATAAATCATTCCAATAGCTAAAGAAACAACCAAGTTTAGAATCATACCTAAAGTTCCAATTCCTTCAGGAGAAATCCCAAACCACCAGTTTTCAGGAGTATTGAGTTCCGGAAATAGAATCTTGAAGAAGATGATATATCCAAGCGTAAATAGCAGTCCAGCTACCATACCTGCTACTGCTCCTTCCCTATTCATTTTTTTATAGAAAATCCCCAAAATAATGGCTGGAAAAAATGAGGCCGCAGCTAAGCCAAATGCAATTGCTACTACTTGAGCTACAAAACCTGGGGGGTTAATTCCAAAATATCCAGCAACCACTACTGCAACACCTGCTGCAATACGTGCATACATTAATTCGGCTTTATCTGAGATATTTGGATTGATTTGTTTTTTTATCAAATCGTGGGAAACCGAAGTCGAAATCACTAACAACAATCCTGCTGCTGTTGAAAGTGCTGCTGCTAATCCTCCAGCTGCTACCAAAGCCGCAACCCAATTTGGGAGCCCAGCAATCTCAGGATTTGCCAATACCATAATATCTCGATCTACATACAATTCATTTCGATTTGCAGTCGGTTCATTTAACAAAAGTACCTGATTATTTGCTCCACGATTTATATCAAGAAGTCCATCGTAAGAAATATTTGGAGCCCCAACAATGGCTGCTCCTGGGGCGTAGTTGATGATTCCATCTTCGTTCTTATCTACCCAATTCAAAAGAGCTGTTTCTTCCCATGTACTAAACCAACCTGGCATTTCTTCATAAGGTTGTTCGCTCACCGTATCAATAAGATTAACTCTTGAAAACACTGCTATTGCTGGTGCTGTTGTATAAAGAATCGCGATAAATACTAACGCATAGCCTACCGATATTCGAGCATCTTTTACTTTTGGAACAGTGAAGAATCTAACGATTACATGAGGTAAGCCTGCTGTACCAACCATCAAGGCAACGGTAATAAAAAAGACGTCCTGCATACTTTTAGTGCCAGAAGTATATTCAGCAAAGCCAAGTTCGGTATGAAGTTGATCGAGCTTATCAAGTAAAAACATACCTGAGCCATCATTTAATGTCGATCCAAACCCTATTTGTGGAATTGGACTTCCAGTAAGTTGCAGCGAGATGAAGAATGCGGGTACCATAAACGCGAAAATAAGAACACAATACTGAGCGACTTGAGTATATGTGATTCCCTTCATGCCACCTAAAACAGCATAAAAGAAAACAATGGCCATCCCAATTATTACGCCCCAAAAAATATCAACTTCTAGGAATTTAGAGAATACTAGCCCAACTCCCCGCATTTGTCCTGCTACGTAAGTAAAGGATACAATAAGCGCACAAATAACCGCCACTGTTCTTGCAATATCAGAATAATATCGATCACCAATAAAATCCGGAACGGTAAACTTGCCAAACTTTCTTAGATATGGAGCTAATAAAAGAGCCAAAAGGACATAACCTCCCGTCCATCCCATTAAATAAACTGCACCATCGTAACCCATAAATGAAATTAAGCCCGCCATGGATAGAAAACTTGCGGCAGACATCCAATCAGCAGCAGTTGCCATTCCATTTAGGAAAGGATTTACCGCACCTTCTGCTACATAAAATTCACTTGTTGTTCCTGCTCTCGACCAAATTGCAATGCCTATATAAATAGAAAATGTGATTCCAACTAATATATATGTCCACGTTTGTACATCCATTATGCATCCTCCTCACTAACGCCAAATTCCTTATCAAGCTTATTCATCAAATAGACATACACAAATATCAGAACTACAAAAGAATAAATAGAACCTTGTTGAGCAAACCAGAAACCCAGTTTAAACCCAGCGAACCGAATCTCATTTAACGTTGGGACAAGTAAAATCCCAAATCCATAAGAAACGATAAACCAAATAATGAGTAACATCCCCAAGTATCTAAGATTCTTTTTCCAATACCCTTTTAAATCACGTTGTTCCGACATCAATCCTCCATTTATTTAATCAATGAGTATCTGACTTTTGAATGACTGGTGCAAACCAAAAGAGTACAAAATATTATCAACAGTAAATAGCGCTAGAATTTGAGGAACAGTTTTTTATAAAACTCCAAGAACTATATTCTCAGGGAATTAAAAATATTATATTTTATTGAATTGCAAGAAGTTGTAAAGGATATCTCTTCTTTTATTGATTTTCCTATATTCAAAAAATTTAGAGTTCAGGTAGCGTGTTTTGGTCAAGCAAGCATATCAAACTCTGTTTAACTAACCATTATTCAGATGCGATCATTATCACGAATAGCTTTATTAATTGGAATTACTCTTTTTCTAAACTCAAAATCATTCGGGCAGGCAGGATCGCCAACAGCAAATGAATTCACCGCCGTATTTACTGCTAATGCACCTCGCATAGATGGGAATTTAGACGACGATATCTGGAAACTCATTGAACCTATTACTCAGTTTACACAAGTTTGGCCAAGTGACGGCTCTCCTCCTACAGAAGACTCCGAAGTCCGCATAGCGTACGACCAAGACAACCTATATTTCGCTCTAAAGTTTTTTGATAAAAATCCAGAGTTGATAAGGGCAAAAAACTTGGAACGTGGTGGCAGAAATGACAGGGATGATCATGCAGTTATTGCTTTAGATACTTATATGGATGGGCGAAATGCTTACCTCTTCGAGATGAACGCCTTGGGAACTCAAGATGATGCTACTATTACTGATGAAACTATTACGATAACGAGTTTTTCATGGGATGCAGTTTTTAGAAGTGAAACAGTGATTGATGATGAAGGCTGGTCTATGGAAGTTTCTATTCCCTTTCGGCAACTTCGTTTTCCTGAAAGTGATGAACTTGAATTTGGTCTGATGATTTCTAGAGTTATCAATCGAAAAAATGAACGCGTTATCTGGCCTGCAATTGGACTTGAATATGGAAATTTTTCCGCAATGGCAGCAGTATCTCAATACGGAACATTAAAAGGAATAAAAAATATTAGCCGTGGCAAGAACCTTGAAATCAAGCCATATATCATAACTGGAGTTCAGGAAATTCGTAATGATTTAGCTATTGAAGCTACTGATGTAAAGGAAGAATTTGATGCTGGGATAGATGTTAAATATGGACTTTCATCTAATCTTACTTTGGATATAACTGTAAATACTGATTTTGCTCAGGTAGAAGCTGACAACGTTCAATTAAACCTAACTCGGTTTAACTTGTTCTTTCCCGAAAAGCGAGAATTCTTCTTAGAACGATCGGGACTTTTTGAGCATGGAAATCTTCGATCTACACAAACTTTCTTTTCAAGGAAAATAGGTTTGCAAAACGATATTTTAGCTGGGGCCAGAATGACTGGGCAAGTTGGAAAAGTTTCCATTGGCGCATTAAATATTGAAACTGGTGAAGAAACGGGAGATTTTTTAGGAAGTAATTCACAAAATAATTCAGTTCTTCGAGTTCGTTCAAATATTTTCCCAAGAGCTACTGCAGGTGCTATTTTTACAAACCTTGAAACAGCTGAAAGCTATAACCGAACATTCGGAATTGACTCTCAATATAGATTTGGCAGTTCAAGCTCAGCTACTGGATGGATTACCAATGTTTGGGATAAAAACAAAGCACTTAATGATGTTGCAGGAAATGCTACATTAAATCTTAGAAACGATACTTACAATGCTCGCTTTTCTTATACCAATGTAGGAGAGTATTATAGCCCTGCGCTAGGTTTTGTTCGAAGAAAAGATATGAGAGAATATTATACCCAAATGGGATATACTCCAAAAGTAAATTTTGATGCATTACCTTCAATAAATCGACTTAATTTTTCTGGACTATACGACTATATTGAAGGTCAGGATGGAAATAAGCAATCAACAAGTTTAGAACTGGAAACAGCAATTGAGTTTAGTAGAAGAGACCGAATTTCTTTTGAATTTGATCGCCAATTTGAACGATTAGAGTTCCCGTTTTCAATTAGACCAGACGCCGTTATTCCAGAAGGTGATTATACTTTTTCAACATTTGATATCTATGGTGAGACTGATT
Organism: uncultured Balneolaceae bacterium; assembly: GCA_963974345.1. GTDB lineage: Bacteria > Bacteroidota > Rhodothermia > Balneolales > Balneolaceae > RHLJ01. The sequence goes on from CAXBBW010000008.1 coordinate 141,033, forward strand.
CGAGTAGAAGGCTTTTTGGAAACGCTCTAACAAGATTTGGTGAGTTTTTTAATGGAAATCGTACTGATATTTCCGCTGGGCTAGGATTTAGACAATCTCAACACTTAACGATTGAAACAAGTATAAATCACTCAATTATTGACCTACCAATTACAAATGGCGATTTTGAAGCAACAACAGCATCAGTATCGATACTTGGTGCATTTAGTAAAAAACTATTTACTCGAACTTTAATTCAATATGATAACTTCTCAAGAGATCTTCGAGCAAATATTAGAGTAGACTGGATTCATTCCCCAGGTAGCGATCTTTTTCTGGTGTATAATACTGCCCATCATTTAGTAGAGAAAAATGAAGATGTTTTTGATCCGAGGAGAGATCTAGTTATGCGAAATCAAGTAGCAATAGTGAAACTTACTTATTTGATTCTGCTCTGATTAATATCAATTTTTAGCTTTGTTTATATTATTTTAGCCAAAGATAATATTACTATAAATTTTGCATCTCTCATCTCAGGATTATGAAATCACTTTTATCATTTATTATTTTTTTAACACTTCCGATTCTCTCTTTTGCACAAGCCTCTGATTCTACAAAGAAAAATATTTTTCTAAAAGTTAACAATGCTACTTCTGGGTTTTATAACCCTGCAATTAATTCTTATTCAGGTGGAAGTTTTCCATCTTATTTTTTTAGGATTGGTGAAGATGGAAAAAGTACCAACATAGGTTTTACGGGTTCAAAATTGCGCCCCCATTTAATAGGGAACCTAGAGGCTCTCGCAGAACTCGATCGTTTTAAAAAGAAAAAAAATGGGATTGTTGCAGGTTTGGGAGTTTTCGCTCTAGGCGGTGTTCTTACCGCAGTTATAGGAGTAAATGAGGGAACTGGAAAATTTACCAGAGACTTTCAAACTGGAGAGCAAATTGAAAAACAAAAAATTAAGCCTGGAGGAATTTTTGGAATTGGAGTTATGCTAACTGGAATTGTAATCACCGGTGTAAGTGGTAATGGAGCAACAAAACATGTAGTAAGAGCGGTAGAGATTTATAACAACGGAATTGCACCAAAAACATCTCAATTAAAAATCAGCATCTCTCCGAGAATAAATTATTCAACTTTAGGAGGGGGAATAACACTAGCTTGGTAAGCTAGTTTCCCTTGCAATTTTTTGTTTTAATACAAGAGCTGCCTTCGTGTAACCACCTTCCGATCCATCTATAAAATGAATATGGTTATCTACCCTATCCTGTACGTAACAAGACATAATACTTTGCCTACAAACACTGATCCCATAAATCAGTTTTCTTTCATTCTCTAGCTTTTTTAAAGCTTCTTCAAGTTGAATCCGTTGGGAATCAAATCCAGAAATAACGGTATTAAGCATTCCATTTAACACTAACGTATCAGAAAGTTCTACAAGACTTTTTAAGTAATCTTTGCCTGATTCTCGTTTTAGATAAACTTTCCCAAATATATACCCAACAATGCTTTTAAAAGTTCTTTTGAGTGTCGATTCTTGATACTTTAATGTATTCTCAGTTTCAAATCTTTTTAAGCTTGCCACAAGCTTTAATCCCTTTACCGAAATAGGTCTTCGGTCTTCATAAGAACCATATATTCGTTCAATTTCCTTAAAAATCTGTTTGAAGATATCTGCCTGATTTTCAGTCTTAGCTATTTTTATGATTAAACAGATAATCTGTTTGGTTTCTTCAGAAGGTTTTACAGCATCCCATCTACATTCCATTCCCTCTAGGTTCAACGCTTCTTTATTAGAAACCTCTCCTTTAAGACTAAATCTTCTCGCCTTAATTAAATCATCAGCTAGTAAAAGTCCATCTCCTAACACAACAGGGATAGTAAATCTATCCGATAACCTTGTCTTCGATATATTTAGTTCCGCTCCCTCTTTATACAATGTAGATACAGGAAGCTCATCCACCCTTAAATCTAAGAATAAATTAGTATTTACGTTCTCCTGATGAACAGAAAGAGCATCCATAACTTCGTCAATAATAGAATCAGGGACTATTAAAGTAGCACCGTCACCACCAAAGAAAAACGGGAACTTAATCTTCTTCGAATTTGCAATATTTAAGGCACTAATAATTGTAGCAGTTGCAACAAGATTCACTTGTTGATGAAGTCCAGTTAAAATTGCCTGAGTTGAACCTTTAATATCTGTAACAATCACATGCCAATCTTCAGGTACTTTTTCAAAACGATCTGGATTTGAAAGGTGGGAAATCAGCCCGTCTTTATAGACTGGTAATTCTGAGTAAAAATAATTCGTCTTCTTTTCTTCCATATATAGTTTCTTACTCTAACATACGTATTAGTAATAAGTACAATTCAGTTATCTCACACATATTTTTGCTGGATAAGGTTTTAGATTTGATGCTCAAATTTGGAATAGATGAGTTTAAATTTCTATTATTTAGCTCTAAATGAACTATTAAGTCTTTCAATTAAGACTATTGGTAACTACATTCGATCAAGAGATGATATAATTAATAGAGGCGATTGAATACATTATTAAAAAATATAATACCCACAATTTCTATAGTATGGTGTCTTTCAGCTATTATAGATCAGTTTTTAGGGGATATTCTAGGATTAAGCTTTATAAAAGAAGAGTGGGCATCAATGACTATCATTACCAGCTCTCTTTTTATTATTCTATTTTCTACTCGTTTAATATCTAGACCTAAAACAAATGAAATTCTTTTCGTTGTTTTAGCAATCTTATCAATCTTAGTATTTTTATTAGGTCTACAATTTGACGATAGAACCTATTTAAGCTCACTAGCTACGAGCATTTTGTTCCTTATTTTAAGTATCCACGGTTATTTTTTTGAGAGAGAGATCAAAGTTTTTCTACGATTTGTTTTAAAATTCATCGTTTATACAACAAGTATTTTAGTACTTATCGTTTATTTTTTAGCACCTGATGTACTTTATTCAACTTCAGGATTTGAATCTGTAAGTTGGAATACTGCGGTTGGATTCTTACTCTATTCGAGTACTTTGCTTTCTAGCTATTATGGAATTTTGCTCAAAAAATCAGCCTTACCAGATGACTTTTCTTTAATTAATAGACAATTCGTAGATTTCTGGTTCAAAATAAGCTTCTTCTTTCCAGTTTTTATCATATTAGTTATTAGTCTTCTTCATTTTTTCGGTGTTTTCTCCACAAATATTGGGATGGCTTTAGGATTATTTTTCGTTTGCCTGCTACCTTTTCCAATCACTTATATAATCTATAGAGAAACCGTTAGTTGGAGTTATCGAATTTATAATAAAAATAAAAAACTCTTTCTAAGGGATCAGGATGTTCATTACCACAATGAATTACTTCAGGAATTTGCTCAAATTACATCTCATAACTTAAGAGGACCGATAATAGGTTTATCTAATTTAGCAAAATTAATAGCTGATGATGATCTTTCTGAGGATGTTAGAACTCGAAGTTTTGAGCTTATGAAAGAAAAGCTACCATCCTTAGTGACAACTATCGATAGCTTGGCCGATTTTTATAATATGATCAAAACTGGGGAGATTGAATACCAAACTTGTGATATTGAAGCAACTTTTCAAGAAGCGTATACAGACAGTAAACATAACTTTGATTTTGAAACATCAGATTTCTCTTATGAACTGAATCTTTTCTCAAAGACCATTGAATATCCTGATATCTATTTAAAAAACTTATTCTATAATCTTGTTTCAAACTCTTTTAAGTATCGAAAAAAAACAGAACCGCTTAAAATTACTTTAACGACAAAAGATTTAGGGAACAAAGGAATTGAATTTACATATAAAGATAATGGTATTGGGATGGATTTAACTTATTTCAAAAAAAATATCTTTAAGTTTGGTAAATCTTATCATAATTTTTCTTACTCAACAGGTATGGGTCTTTTTATTGTTAAAAATCAATTATCTCGCTTAGGTGATACCATTGATGTAAATAGTGAAGAAGGGAAGTACACTGAATTTATAATTAGGCTGAATCATAATGGAAAAAAAGAATTGGGCTATAGTTGACGATGACCTAATCTTTCATCTGACAACTCAAACTTTTATTGAAAGAAGAAAGATTCATAAAAGAGTTTTTCTTTTTCATAATGGGAAAGAAGCTATTGATTACTTATTTGAGCATAAAAAAGTAGCTGAAGAACTCCCTGATATTATTTTGCTTGATATAAATATGCCCATTATGGATGGTTGGGATTTTTTAGAAGAATACCTTCCTCTAAAATCAGAATTACCTAAAGAAATTGTTATCTACATAGTTAGCTCTTCATTAGATCGTGATGACTTTGAAAGAGCCAAAACAATATCTGCAGTAAAAAACTATGTCATTAAGCCCATTGACCAGTCTAAGCTTGATGAAATTATAGATGAATTAAAAGCAGCGTAATTAATACACCGATAGAGAGCTTATTTCCATCACAAAAACACCCGCTACTTATTTGAACTACAATTGCATTGAAAATTGTAACCCGTAAATCTGAGCTTAAATCACTTCTAGAAACCAGCTTTTCTTCATATAGAAAGAATGGGTTAGAAATATTCATCAAGGCGATAGCTAGTACTATTCTTTCTGCTAAGATTAAGTTTCCACTCCTCGAATATAGTGCAAACGAGATCTTTAATCTTCTACCTGAAGCTGAACAACTCCAATTTTGTAATGGTTTTGAAGTGTATAAAACTATTGGAGGAAATGTGCTTCTAAGAGTTATCCTCCAACTCTGATCAAATGCCTCAATATTATTAAGATGCTTTTTATAAAAAATTAATGAGTTGAGTAAAAAGTATGCCGTTAAAGGCCGAATTCTAAAGTGATCAAAAACTCCGACTAGCATTTTACTAATCGGAGTTTTTTATTAATCATTTTGAATGCTATCAACTGGATTCATATTCGCGGCTTTTAATGACTGCCAACTTATTGTAAGAATTACAATACCTAGTGTAACTATTCCTGTATAAACAAAAATTAGAGGACTCATTTCTACTTTATAGGCAAAGTTTTGTAGCCAATTTTGAATAAAATACCATGATAGTGGAACGGCTAAGATAAAAGCAATTGATATTAATTTGATGAACTCTTTAGACAATAGTCCTAAAATCGAGCCTACGGACGCACCAAGTACTTTTCGTACCCCTATTTCCTTTGTGCGTTGCTCCGCCATATATGCAGAAAGACCAAACAATCCAAGACAAGCAATGATTATCGCAATAATAGTAAATGCCGTAAATACACTACCAAGGCGTTGTTCCTGTCTAAATAACCGATCGAAGTCTTCATCAAGAAAGGTATAGTCTATTGGTTCTCCTCCGGAAAAATCGTCCCATTTTGATTCTATCATCGCTATGGATTCTTGAGGATTTTCTGTCTTAAAACGTACAATCATCTCGTTAGCTGTATCTGTTAAAAGAATTGCCAAAGGCATTATTTCTTCCCGTAATGATTGAAAGTTAAAATCTTTCATGACACCAATAATTTTGTATGTACGCCCATCATTTGAGAAAAGAACTTCTTCCCCAATTACTTCTTGAAAACCAAGTTCCTTTACTGCAGCTTCATTTAATACCATTGCTAGCGTGTCTGTAGGGAAATCTTTACTAAAAAAGCGCCCTTCCGACATCTCGAAACCAAGAGCTTCTTGGTGATTATGATCAGCATAATACATTGCCATCACATAATCGATATCTGTTGTAGGTCGCTGGAAAATCGTAATATTATTTGTTCCCGGAATTGTAAAATTGCTATAACTAGCTGATACTACTCTTGTGTCTTGCAATAAATCGTCTTGAAAAGCTTCCTGATTATTATCTAGTCGACTTGTATTTGTTAATACAATAGATTGCTCTTTACTAATCCCTAGATTTCTGTTTTGCATGTATTGAAGCTGCTCGTTTACTAAAATAGTGCATGAAATCAATCCAATTGAGATGAAGAATTGACCAACTACCAGAGACTGTCTAAGTTTCCCACTTTTTGCTCCTCTCTTAATTTTTCCTTTTAAAACATCCACAGGATTGAATGCTGTTAAATATAGCGCGGGGTAGCTTCCAGCAACGAAACCAATTAAGATAACCAAGCTAAATAATGTTCCTATAAACCAAGGTTCGGTTATTATCGAAAGCGTGAGTTCTTTTCCAGAAAGGCTATTAAAGAATGGCAATGTAATGTAAATCAATAGGAAGGAAAATAATGTCGCGATAACTACATATGCTACAGATTCAACCAAAAACTGTATAATCATACCACTTCTTTCGCCACCCATTGTTTTCCTCAGCCCAACTTCTTTGGCTCTTCCTGCAGCGCTTGCTGTTGATAAATTCATAAAATTAACACACGCAATTACGATTAGAAAAACACCTATAATTGAAAAAATATAGACATACGTAATATCCCCCGGTGGCTCGAAAGACATTTGTAAATCAGATGCATTAAGATGTAAATCCTTTATCGCTACTTGAAAATATTTGTATTGATTCCCTTGTTCCCTCATTTGCTCAATACTAGCGCCCATAAATTGCTCAAGTTCTGGGCTCGCATACTTTAGAACTAATTTATCAAACGAGGTTTCCACTTGCTCGGGATTTGCTGTAGGATGAATTTCTACATACGTATTAATGCTATTATTAGACCATTGTGTTGATCTGCTGAATTGCGTACTAGAAAAGGAAAGCAGTATATCGAATCGAAAATGGGAATTTGTTGGAGTGTTAGCATTTATTCCAGTCACCTCATATGACGTTTGTGCATTTCCAACCAGAATTGTTTTCCCAATTGGATTTTCATTTCCAAAGTACTTCTTAGCAATCGACTCTGTTAACACTGCTTTATTAGGCCCTTTTAAAACATTTTCTGGATCACCCTCAATGAGTTTATATCCAAAAAAATCATAGAAGTTTGAATCTGCCCAAAAAACACTTTTTTCAGTGAATACATTGTCATTATATCTGAAAACAATATCCCCAACACCATTAGTTCTTGTAGTACTAACAATACCCGGAATCTCTTCCATAATAGTACTTGCTAAAATAGGAGGAGTAAAAATCCCTTTAATTTCTTGGTTCCCAATCTTCCCTTCAAGACCAATTACATACTTGTTTTCAACATTCGGTTGAAATGTATCATAATTCAGTTCGTCTTGAACATATATAATAATAAGTACTGCAGATGTGATCCCAATTGAAAGGCCAAGAATATTGAGAAAGGAATAGAATTTTTTATTCAGGATATTCCGAAAAGCAACCTTTAGATAATTTTTAAACATAGTTCCCTTAAGTTAGATTTGCTACCCACCAGAACTACAACGAATAAAATGAACGATGGTTACAATAAAAAACCCCGACCAGCTTTCCACTAATCGGGGTTTATCCTGTTTCTCCATGAAAGAAATTCTTTTCCAGCTAGGCGGATTCAATCCGCCCTTACAGTATTATTAACTACATCCTGTGGTAGAACCGCAGGTTATACATTTCATACATGTTCCATTACGGACCATTGTCATACTTCCACATTCTGGGCAAGCATCACCTGTATAGCCTAATTCTTTAGCCTTTTTGTAATCCGTGTCTGTACTGGTTGAAGCCTTTGTTTTTGTGATAGCTTTTTCCACGGCAACTGCAACGGCCTCAGGAGTTGGTACTGTAGGCTTTGCAACGGGAGCTTTAGCTGTAACGGTTGTTGTTTTCGTAAATGCATCATCTTCCGTTGGACGTAAATCTCTAGCCTGAATTTGATCAGCTGGAACATGGGCTAAGTCTTCTCTTCCTAAGTATGCTACTGCTAACTCACGGAAAATATAATCGATTACTGAGGTAGTCATTTTTACATGCGGATTTCCTGCAACCATACCACTTGGCTCAAACTTAGTGAATACAAAGGCATCCACAAATTCTTCGAGCGGCACGCCATGCTGTAAACCAAGTGAAATCGAAATTGCAAAACAGTTTAGTAAGCTTCTGAAAGCAGCACCTTCTCGGTGCATATCAATAAAGATTTCGCCAAGCTGACCGTTTTCATATTCTCCAGTTCTTAAGTAAACACTTTGTCCACCAATTTTCACTTTTTGGGTGTAACCTTCACGACGGAATGGAAGTCGTTGACGACGAGCAACATATTTATGTATAATACGCTCTGCAATTTCTACCACTTTATCTTGGGCTACTGCTACAGCTGGATCGTTAATTTCTTCTTCCTCATCAAGTTCCTCAAGAACATCGGCCATACTATTTAATGGCTGGCTCAATTTAGAACCATCACGATACAAGGCATTCGCTTTCAACATCATTTCCCAAGAAAGCATGTAGGCATCTTTCATATCCTCAACAGTTGCTTCATTTGGCAGGTTGATGGTTTTTGAAATTGCACCTGAAAGGAATGGTTGTGCAGCAGCCATCATTCTAATATGACCTTCCGCAGAAATATACCGGGTTCCAGTTCTACCGCATTTATTGGCACAATCGAATACTGCAAGATGTTCATCTTTAAGCAATGGAGCGCCTTCAACAGTCATAGTTCCACACACATAATCGTTGGCATCTTGAACTTGGTCTTTGCTAAATCCTAAATGACGAAGCATATCAAAGCTAAAATCTGAAAGTTGTTCTTCCGTAATTCCAAGAACATTTTTGCAGAAATCTTCTCCAAGTGTAAACTGGTTGAATGCAAACTTAATATCAAAACTACTAGGAAGTGCTGCTTCAATAGCTTTAAGTTTTTCGTCGGTAAATCCTTTCTCTTTTAAAGATTCAGGATTAATATGCGGACAACCATCCAGAGCACCATGCCCCTTTGCATATGCAATAATAGCGTCGGCTTCTTTTTTACTGTAGCCTAATTTTTTTAGTGCTGCGGGTACACTCTGGTTAATAATTTTGAAATATCCACCGCCAGCAAGTTTTTTAAATTTTACCAATGCAAAATCTGGCTCAACACCTGTAGTATCACAATCCATCACCAAACCGATAGTTCCAGTTGGTGCAAGTACAGTTACTTGTGCATTTCTATATCCATTCTTTTCACCCAAAGCAACCGCAGCATCAGAAGTTTCTTGTGCAGCTTTTAGTAAATAGTCTGGGCAGATACTAGCATCAATACCAAGTGGCTTAACGGTTAATCCTTCATATTCATCAGGTGCGGCATTATAAGCTGCTCTTTTGTGATTACGAAGTACACGAAGCATATGCTCTTTATTCTTCTCATAGCCTTTAAAAGTTCCTAGTTCACCAGCAAGCTCTGCACTAGTTTCATAAGCTTTCATGTGCATAATTGCCGTTAATGCACCTGCTGTTGCAACGCCATCAGCGCTATCATAAGGTATTCCTTGAACCATTAATGCTGCACCAATATTTGCGTAGCCTAAGCCAAGAGTTCTAAATACATACGAGAGTTCTGCGATTTCTTTAGATGGGAATTGAGCCATCAATACCGAAATCTCCAGAACGGTTGTCCAAATACGAGAAGCATAACGAAGAGACTCAACATCAAAAGTTGTTTTGTCTTCATCAGTGAAGAACTTCATCAAGTTTAATGATGCGAGATTACATGCTGTGTTATCAAGGAACATATATTCCGAGCAAGGATTACTTGCACGAATTTGGCCGTCTTCGGGGCAAGTATGCCATTCGTTGATAGTATCATGATATTGAGTTCCTGGATCGGCTGAAGCCCATGCTGCATATGCAATTTGATCCCACATTTCATGAGCTTCCATGGTCTTACATGGTTTGGGTTCACGACCTTCTTTCTCTGCATTCTCTTTTTCAACTCTCCAATATAAGTTCCATTCAGAGTTGTCTTTTACCGCTTTCATGAAAGCGTTAGGAACACGAACAGAGTTGTTTGAATTCTGACCAGCTACCGTCGCATATGCTTCAGAATTCCAATCGGTATCATACGTCTCAAATTCTAGATCTTTATAACCTTGGCTTGCAAGCTGAATTACTCTTTCTATATAATTCAAAGGAACTTGATCTCTTTTCGCTTGACGAATAACTTTTCCAAGCTCTTTATTTTTAAGCGGGTCACGGCTCATTGCGCCGTTGAATGTTCGTCCTTCAATTTCTACGGGTGTATGGCAAAGACGAATAATATCTTTTAAATGCTTATGGGTGATTTTCGAACCAGAGACTAAAGCGGCAACTTTTTGCTCTTCTTTAACTTTCCAGCTGATGTACTCTTCGATATCAGGATGATCAAGATCAAGCGTAACCATTTTTGCAGCGCGCCGGGTTGTTCCACCAGACTTTATTGCACCTGCTGCTCTATCACCAATTTTAAGGAAACTCATCAAACCTGAAGACTTTCCACCACCACTTAATGGCTCATCAGCACCTCTAATAGACGAAAAATTACTTCCTGTTCCAGATCCATATTTGAATAGTCTAGCCTCACGAACCCATAGATCCATGATACCGCCTTCGTTTACTAAGTCATCATCAACACTCTGAATAAAACATGCATGAGGTTGTGGATGAGTGTAAGAATCTTTTGATCGAGTTAGTTTTCCAGTTTTCGCATCTACATAATGATGACCTTGAGCAGGGCCATTGATCCCGTATGCCCAATTAAGACCTGTATTGAACCACTGCGGACTATTTGGAGCCGCCATTTGAGTCGCCAACATATAGCATAACTCATCATAAAACACTTTTGCATCTTGCTCGCTATCAAAATAATCGTGTTTCCATCCCCAATATGTCCAACAACCTGCCAAGCGGCTAAAAACTTGGCGGCTATCTACTTCATGTGAAAAACGCTTTTCTTCTGAAATCTTTTTTAATTCAGCATCATTTGCAGCAGAACGTTGAAGCCAGGTTGGAACTCCTTTCTCAGAAACCTTTTTGAGAGCGACAGGTACTCCAGCTTTTCTAAAATATTTTTGCGCAATTACATCAGTCGCAACCTGCGACCAAGATTCAGGTACTTCAACATTTTCCATATGGAAAACTTGAGAACCGTCTGGGTTTTTAATTTCTGATGTCCTGGATACAAATTTTATACCGTCGTAAGGTGTTTTCCAGTCTGTCTTTGTGTAAAAGCGAGTAAATTTCATAGCCTACTTCTTAAATAATTCGTGTTAGTCTTCGTAGATGAGATACCGTTTAACCTCTCGAAAATTCGAGCCGATCCTCCTAAAGAAGTGCTATCAAATATAGAAGCACTCAACAATGCTCACAAATTAAATCTTGCTTTCTTTTCCACAATTATAATTACTTATCCACATTAGTTAAAATCTGGATTTGGTAAACTCCAGTTAACAAAGTATTAATTATAATTTTTATTGATTATTAAAATAATATTGACCAAATAATTTTTTATAAATTAAAACTAAAGTTACTTAATAGTACAAATAGGCTTCATTTTTTGGCTATTAGCACTTTAACCTAGCATTGAAAGTTATCCACAATATTTGAAAATGTATTTTTAATATATAATAATAAAAACATATAAATATAATATTATTATTAACAGATTAAATATAATTAAATACTTTATATCATATAGAAATTTATTATTAAATGGCCTTATTTTTTTGGCTTTCTTATGGAAGTTAGAATATGTAATCAAGACATTCTTAATACTCACATCCAAACTGAAGCACTCTTGCTAAATTCTTGCTATTCAGTAAATTCAATTTGGCATTAGATAATATTGAATCAGATCCCAAGAAAAGATTGCTTTTTTTTAAATTTACTTTATCGGGTAGTTTGACTATATATAATTGAACCTAAACTATTTTGAAAGCTATGAAAACTTCTTTTTTGTTCTTTACTATTAGCTTTCTTTGTTTCATAATCAGCTGTGCAACAAATAAAGAGTTTGCCAAAAAAAGTATCTTCTCTTTTTCTGCTAATGGATTACAATACCAAATTATTTGTATCAATACAGAAAGCGGAGAAGGAACAAACTATTTAGCTCATATAAATGATCAAGGGTATCAACTTTCATTAGCTAGAGATTTAGACCAAGATGGAAGTATTGACCAAATTCTACATAATGAATTCACACTTTCAGATGCAAACAAGGTCTATAAAATAGGTATCGAAAAAGCAAGATTAATGGGTAGTTATAATGAACGATCTTCTTTAAGGACGTTTGAATACATAGATGGACAAACTACTTATACAATCAAAACATATATCATTGATAAAGAGATTGCTAATAATTTATTTTTGATTTCCAATAGTATTCTGAATACAGAATCTATGTTTATTGATACCAATGCAAATGGAGAATTAGATTCAAGAGAAAAAGGAGTTCTACAAATTTCTGAAGCTAACATACTATATAAGAGCCTTTTAAAAAATGGCGTTAACTCTGGAGAAATTGAATTTAAGAACCGAAATTTCTGGGTTAAAGAAGTAAATATTCTAAATTCAGCAACAGCATTAAAATAATGCTCTCTAATTCCTAGATTTAGAAACTAACATATTATCTTTCGGGTTATCTAAATTATAGATAATAAAGTTGCATGAATTTTTCATACACGTTAGGGTTCATCGTATTAATCATATTAACCAACCCGCTACTTTTTGCGCAAGAAGCGATCCTAATTCCTGTCACCGACTTTAACCCAGAAAACTTAGACAGTGTTGATTATAAAAATCCACGTTGGAGTAAACTCGAACTCCCAAAAAGGGATAACACGAACTACCGATTGGTACAAGTGGATGATAGAATCGCTATAAAAGCTGAAGGCATGAATAGCGCCTCAGGCTTAGTATATAAAATTGATATCGATCCAATAAAATACCCGATTATAGAATGGAGCTGGAAAGTTGATGAAATACTCGAAAAGGGTAATTATAAATTAAAAAAGGGAGATGACTATTCCGCTAGGATTTATATCACCTTTGATTACGACAAAAAGAATTTAGGAATTATAGACCGAATTAAACATGAAGCAATAAGGACTTTTACTAGCTATAAAATTCCTTTGAGGGCTATAAATTATATATGGGCAAATAAAGCTGAAAAAGGAACTGTTGCACCAAATGCCTATACAGATTGGGTATATATGATAGCTGTTGAAACAGGAAATAATACCTCTGGAGAGTGGAAAATCGAGATTCAAAATATTTACGAAGATTATAAAAAAGCGTTTGGGGAAGATCCTCCGCCAATAACTGGAGTAGCCATTATGACTGACTCTGATGACACAAAAAGTAAAACTGAGGCCTATTACGGGGATATTATTTTTAGAAAAACACCTAAGATTAAAAACTGAAAACATTTTCATCTCCGAAACATTGTAACCCTGGCAACGTAACGGCTGTCCGTTATTTAAAAACCAACCTACATTATCGGAATGAAAACCAAACGACTCGGTTATTTTATAGTTGCAGCCACTTTATCCATCTTTACTCTTCAAGCCTGTGGAAACGGAGATGATCAAAAAAACAACTTAGACGACAAAGATTCAACACTTATAATACCTGTTGAAGTAAATGATGTAAGTCGTGGGGATATTTCAGCATATTACTCAAACACTGCAACCCTGGAAGCTGTACAAGAAGCTACCATTGTTTCAAAAGTACGAGGCATCGTTCAAAATCTTCAAGTTGAAGAAGGTGATTATGTCAAAATAGGCCAAATCCTCGCTAAAATTGAAGATGATCAATATAGAATTGAAAGTGAACGTGCCAAAGCTACAATGGATCGTTTGTATAATGAGTACCAGAGAAATAAAGAGCTTTTTGATAAAAAATTAATTAGTGCTGAGGTTTACGAGAATTCCCGCTATGAATATGAATCTCAGAAATCAGCGCATGAATTGGCACAATTAAATTACAATTATACTTCTATTAAAAGTCCAATAAGTGGAGTAATCTCTGAACGTTTTATTAAAGTTGGAAATATGATTGGCACAGACCAACAAGTATTCAAAGTAACCGATTTCGATCCCATACAAGCTAATTTGTATATACCTGAGCACGAACGATTTAAGATGAAAAAGGGACAAAAAACGGAATTAGTTGCTGACGCTATTCCCGGAAAAATATTTACAGGTAAAATTGAACGTATCAGCCCAACCATAGATCCATTGACAGGGACTTTTAAGGTAACTGTGTATTTAGATGATGAACAAGACTTACTCAGACCAGGGATGTTCGGACGTGTTAAAATCGTTTACGATACCAGATTGAATACTAAGATGATTCCAAAAATGGCTGTTATTTCTGAAGATGAGACTCAATCTGTTTTTGTGATTAAAGATTCCTTGGCATTCAAAAAAATCATTAAAACCGGATATGTGAATGGAACGAATATTGAAATTATTGATGGTCTAGAAGACGGTGAAATTGTAGTAACTACAGGGCAAGGAAGTTTAACTGATAGTACACGTGTAAATGTTATTAGACTTTAACAACAAGGAGAATCAACTATGAAACTGATCGATTTCTCCATCAAAAGGAAAGTAACTATAAGTATGTTTACGGTTGCTATTCTTCTCTTCGGAATTGTTTCCTTAGGAAGGTTAAACGTAAATCTTCTCCCAGATTTAAGCTATCCAACTCTTACAGTTAGAACTTCATTTGAAGGTGCAGCTCCTATCGAGATCGAAAACCTTATCACTAAACCAATAGAAGAAGCAGTTGGTGTTGTTAAAGGGGTAAAAAAAGTAAGATCGATTTCCCGAACTGGACAGTCTGACGTAGTTCTTGAATTTGCATGGGGAACAGAAATGGATTTCGCTAATTTAGATGTAATTTCTAAACTTGATGCTATTCAGCTTCCACTTCAAGCTAAAAAGCCTGTTACGCTAAGGTTTGATCCCACGTTAGACCCTGTAATGAGGTACGCACTCTACTTTGATACTTCTAACCCAAAAACGGAAGAAGATGATGTTAAAGTAGATTATGCATCAGTAGAAAGTACAGACGATCAGGATGCAATTGTTCGGCTAAAGCAACTTCGAATTATTGGCGAAGAGCTCCTGAAAAAAAATCTCGAATCATCTGATGGAGTAGCTTCTGTAAAAATAAGCGGCGGACTAGAGGAAGAGATCCAGGTTAATATCGATCAACAGCGCCTAGCTTATCTAAAAATTCCTATTCAAACCGTAACTTCTATTTTAAGTGCTGAAAATGTAAACCTATCTGGTGGGCGACTCGAAGAAGGAACTCAACAATATTTAGTAAGAACACTGAATGAGTTTAAAGATATAGATCAAATTCGAAATGTGATTGTATCTACGGCAAATGACAATACTATTTATTTAAAAGATGTTGCCGAAGTTGTTCAAGCTTATAAAGAACGAGAAGCCATAACTAGGCTTGATGGCATGGAAGCCGTAGAAATTGCCGTTTATAAAGAAGGTGATGGAAATACCGTGGCTGTTGCAGAGGTGGTTGAAGAACGTATTAACAGAATTCGAGGAACGCTTCCTGAGGGAATGAAACTTGAAAAAGTATACGATCAATCAATCTTTATTTCTTCAGCAGTAAATGAGGTTAAGAATGCCGGCATCATAGGAGGTATTTTGGCCGTTCTTGTCCTCTTTTTCTTCCTTCGTGATTTCTGGAGTACAGTTATTATTTCAATTTCAATTCCGGTTTCCATTATCGCAACTTTCAATTTAATGTATGGAAATGACATCACTCTAAACATTATGAGTTTGGGGGGAATTGCGTTAGGTATAGGTATGCTTGTGGATAATTCCATTGTTGTTCTTGAAAATATAGCACGACATAAAGCCATGGGAAAAGGAGTACTTCAAGCGGCTCAAGATGGTGCTGGAGAAGTAGGAACTGCCGTTATAGCTTCTACTCTTACTACCGTTGCAGTTTTCTTCCCTCTCGTTTTTGTGGATGGAATTGCTGGTCAACTTTTTAGAGACCAAGCATTAACGGTTACTTTTTCTTTATTAGCTTCATTGGTTGTAGCGGTTACTTTAATACCTATGATGTCCTCGATAAGCTCAACTAAAAAAGAGCATGCTCCGCTTAGCTTAAAAGAACCACGAACGGGCTTTGGTAGAATGCTTCGAGCATTACGTCTTTTCTTATTTTACACTATCCCTTCTCTTATCACTAAAGGTATTCGGTTCATCATTGCCGGAATTGCTTGGGTCTTTAGCAAACTGTTTTTCATCCCTTTATACTTGTTTGATAAGTTCTATACAGCTGTTGAAAATGTATACAAACTCTTACTTACTAGTGCTTTAAATCATCGTACTATTGTACTTTTAATTGCTTTCGGAACTTTTGGTGGGTCACTAGCTTTGATCCCAAAAATCGGAATTGAACTTATACCTCAACTATCACAAGGTGAGTTTGCCGTTGAGTTTAAACTTCCACCCGGTACTCCTATTGAAGAAACTGATAATGCACTAAGAAAAGTACAAGATGCTACTCGTGATAGAAGTGGCGTTCGTTCTACTTTTGCAGTTGCTGGGACTGGCAACAAAATTGACGCTAACCCAGATGAAGGTGGAGAAAACTGGGGGGAACTTAATGTTCTTCTCGCATCTGGAACTAGTGCTAATAATGAGGAGAATACCATGAACGCAATGCGTAGTTCTTTATCTCAAATACCTGGTTTACAGTATAAATTCTCTCGCCCATCTCTGTTTAGTTTTTCTACTCCAGTTGAAGTTGAAATTAGTGGCTTTGATTTAGATAAGCTCAAATCTTTGAGTGATGAAATTACTAGAAAGATGGACGCGAATAATCGTTTTGCCGACATCAAAAATTCAATGGAAATCGGTAGTCCTGAAATACAAATTCTATTTGATCGCGATCGAGCAGCTGCACTTGGACTTCAAGTTCATGAAGTCGCTGATCGTGTTGTAAGTAATGTACGTGGAGATGTAGCTACTCGTTATTCTTGGAGAGATCGTAAAATTGATGTACTGGTTCGAGCTCGCCAACAAGACCGATCTTCTGCAGAAGAAATTCAACAAATTATTATAAATCCAGGAAGTGACCGTCCTATTCCTCTTAGCGCAATTGCTGAAATTAAAATAGCAAATGGTCCGAGCGAGATTCGAAGATCATCTCAACAACGGGTAGCTGTAATTTCGGCAAATTTAAATTATGGCGATCTTGGTGAGGCAGCTACTGCAGTTCAAACTATTATTGATAATACAACTGCTCCAATAGGAATTTATGCACGAGTTGCAGGGCAAAACGAGGAAATGTCTAATTCATTCCAATCTTTATTGTTTGCACTTTCCTTAGCTATTTTCTTAGTGTATTTAGTAATGGCTTCTCAGTTTGAGTCTTTACTTCATCCATTTATAATCCTCTTTACAATTCCTCTGGCATTGATTGGTGCTGTGCTCGCTCTTTTTCTTACAGGAACAACTATAAGCGTTGTAGTTTTTATTGGGTTGATTTTATTGGCTGGGATTGTAGTAAATAACGCAATCGTGCTTATTGATTTGATAAATCAACTACGCGAAAAAGGTATGGACAAACTGGAAGCAATTATGGAAGGAGCCAAATCTAGACTTCGTCCAATTTTGATGACCACCCTTACTACAACACTTGGCTTATTACCTTTAGCAATTGGTTTTGGAGATGGAGCCGAATTACGAGCTCCCATGGGAGTAACAGTAATAGGGGGATTATTGGTCTCAACTCTACTGACATTAGTTGTAATTCCGGTTATGTATTCCATTTTAGACCATAAAGTGTATAATTTAGAACCAGAAACTACAGAGGGTTGATATGAGCTTAACTGAACTCTCTGTAAAACGACCCATTACTACTATGATGGTTTTCGTAAGCTTGGTAGTTGTTGGTTTTATTGCTACAAAATTAGTACCCCTTGAGTATTTTCCTGATATCAGTTTTCCAGGAGCTTTTGTACAAGTACCTTATCCCAATGCTTCTCCTGAAGAAATTGAGGAACAAGTAATACGCCCTATGGAGGAAGCTCTCGCTACAATAAGTGGACTTGAGAGGCTAAATTCTAATGCAGGAGAGAATAACGGTGGAATTCAGGTGATCTTTAAACAAGGTGCTGATATAAACCTAAAAGCTATTGAAATAAAAGAAAAAATCGAAAGTGTCCGAAGTCAGCTCCCAGATGATTTTGAGTATTACAATATTTTCAAATTTCAGGATGGCGGAGGTAACACTCTACAACTTCGAATTTCGAGTAATCGTGATCTAAAAGATGCTTATGATTTATTGAACCGAAATTTAAAACAACGAATTGAACGAATAGAAGGTGTTGGTCAAGTAACCCTTTATGGTGTTCAAAAAAAAGAAATACGTATAGAACTTATTACAGATCGTATTCTTAGCTACAATGTAGACTTAAATCAACTTACGGCAACATTAAGTAGAGCTAATTTCTCTACTAGTGCAGGTAAAATCACCGATAATGGACTTCGATATAATGTTCGACCAATGGGAGAGCTTACAGGTGTTGAAGATATTGAAGAACTGATTATCGGCGAAAATAACCTACGTGTACGCGACATAGCTGAAGTAAAATATATAGAACCTAAACTTACCGAAGCTCGACATCTAGATAAAAAATTTGCTGTTGGATTAGACGTAGTTAAAGAATCTACTGCTAATACAGTTGCCATGGTAGATTTGGTATTAGAAGAAATTCAAGAGATAAATAAGCTACCAGAAATGCAAGGTATCACGATTTATGAAATGAATAATCAAGCTGAAGGAATATTAAGTTCTTTAAGCGAATTATTTAAATCAGGAATACTTGGAGCTGGCTTATCAATCTTTATGCTTTTTTTCTTTCTTCGTCAATTTGGAACTACTATGATTGTTGCAACTGCGGTTCCTTTCTCATTGATTGTGACTCTCGGTTTCTTCTATTTCCTCGATATTTCTTTAAATATTCTTTCCATGATGGGCTTAATGTTAGCGGTAGGAATGCTCGTTGATAATGCGGTTGTTGTAACAGAAAATATTCACAGGTATCAACGTAAAGGTGTTGAAGCTTCGAAGGCGGCTGTAATTGGAGCGCGGGAAGTAGGTATTGCGGTAACTGCTGGTACTTTAACATCTATTGTAGTTTTCCTACCAAATATTGTGAATGAAAGCTTCATCAAACCTTATATGTATTACATAGGAATGCCTATCATTATTTCCTTGATAGCGTCCCTCCTTATTTCATTAACCGTAATACCTCTTCTAACTTCAAAAATTAAAGCTCCAGAGAAACGAAAAAGAACCATTATTGACTCTTTATCTGAAAAATATGCTGCTTTTTTGGGATGGTTTATAGACCGAAGATGGGTTTCTACAATCGGAATTATAGCTCTTTTCTTTAGTGTCATTATCCCAATTACATCTGTAAACGTTGATATGTTTCCCCGAACAGAACAACGAGAATTGGGACTTACATATAATCTTAATGGGTCATACACACTCGATCGAATTAAACAAGATGTGGATAGGATAGAAGACTATTTATATGACAATAAAGAAAAATTTGAAATAGAATCAGTCTATACTTACTACCAAGCAGAATTTGCAAACTCAACAATAATTCTAGTTGGCGATGATGAAGCGGTTAAGTCCGTTGAACTCATTAAAAAAGAAATTGAAGAAAATCTTCCTGTCGTAGCTATTGGCGATCCTGCTTTCGAATTTAGAAGCAGAGATAATGGAGAACGACTTAGAGTTTATGTTCAAGGCGAGTCTATGGATGTTTTAGAAGGCTTAGCCGAACAAGTTGAATGGAGAATGAACCAAATTGACGGATTATCAGATGTCAAATCAGATGCAGAAATAGGAAAAGATGAAGTTCAACTTACTATAGACCATGAGCGAGCACGAAGTTTTGGGCTTACATCTTCCGACGTTGCAAGAGCCGTTTCTAGTACCGTTCGTGGACAGACGTTACGAAGAATTAGAGGTACTCAATCAGAAATCGATGTAGTTCTTGCTTTACAAAATTCTGATCGTCAATCGATTAATGATTTAATGGAATTACCGATAGCAGTAAGTCCAAATCAAACTGTAAAGCTGGCTACTCTCGCAAACTATGAACAATCTCAAGGTCCAGGTAGAATTTTTAGAGAGAATAGAAAAACCTCTTTAGGAATTAGCGTTAATTTAGATGGAATTACAATGGATGACGCAAGACCTATGATATCAAAGGTGATGGATCAAATCATTTATCCTGCTGGATATCAATGGAGTTATGGTCGCAGTTTTGATAATGACTCGGAAGCTATGAACGTTATGCTTTTTAACCTAGCCATCGCTTTCTTCTTGATCTACCTAGTAATGGCTGCTTTATTCGAATCTCTGATTTACCCAACAAGTATTCTTACTTGTATTCTTTACGGAATCGTAGGAATTTTTTGGTTCTTCTTTATTACAGGAACAACATTTGACCTCATGGCAATTATCGGAATTCTTATTCTGATGGGAATTGTAGTTAACAACGGAATTGTTTTAATCGATCATATTCTTCACTTGCGTGGTGAAGGTTATAGTCGAAGAGAAGCTGTTATTCAAGGTGGTAAAGATCGAATGCGACCAATTCTAATGACTGCTGGAACTACTGTTCTTGGTTTGATTCCTCTTTGTATAGGAACTACCCAAATCGGTGGAGATGGTCCTCCCTACTTTCCAATGGCACGTGCAATTGTTGGGGGGTTAACTTTCTCAACCGTTGTAACTCTTGTTGTTCTTCCATCCATTTATATCATTTTAGACGATATAAAAATCTGGGCAGGTCGAATTGGGATTATGTCTAGAGTTTAAATTTTTCAACTTTTGCAGAAACTGTCTAAACTCCATTTTAAAGGATTGTTGATGATATATTTGGCAATCCTTTCATATTCAGCATAATCCCTAATTATACGGTCATGGTAATTAGCTTGCCAAGCAAATTTAGGATCAATTTTTCTTGCCTTCATGGTTACAGATGACTTAAAGCCTCTAATAATAGATGCTAAGTTTTTTGCTTGTGATTCGAATGAATTTTTAGCTTCAGTTGAGACGCGATGCATCGCCTCTTAACTATTTTTTTGGTTGAAAGCATTTTCGCCAATGACTATTATCCCATGAAAATGGTTGGGCATAACAATGAATTCTTCCAACAATAAATTCATGTCTTTTCTTACGATAAGTGTTTTTTGCCATTCTTCCTCAACAACTTTACCAACCTCAGACAGATTCATCTCACCGTTCTTTATCTCCCCAAAATAATAGAATCGGTTTTTCGTACAAATCGTAATAAAATAGCCTCCCGCATTTCGATAATCCCACCAATCGGCTCTATTTGATTTAATCCGGTATTTATTTTTGAGCTTTTCACCCATAACTGAATTAACAAATATTTATACCCAGTTTCATACCTCTTGTTGAACCTCTATATTCGATCAAAAAATCATTAATGTCAGAAACAAATACTTTCCATTCAGAGAAATTTATTATTAGGGCAAGCGAAGTAGATATTAACGGTAAGGTAACACTAAAATCTATTTGCTCTTTCTTCCAAGAAGTAGCTGGTAACAACGCTAAAGATTTGAATTTCGATATTACCGATCTTCACGAAAATGATAGAACATGGGTTCTACACAGGATGGATATCAAAATAGATTCATTCCCAAAATGGCGCGATACTATTACCATTGAAACTTGGCCTGCCGCTGGAGATGCACTTCGAGCTTACCGCAATTACAGAATATTAGACAAACAAGGAATTGAACTTGGATGCTGCCTTAGTTATTGGATGATGCTGAATTTAAAAACACGTCGACCAATCCGAATGACTCAAGAAATACTCAATACACGACTTTCGAAAAGGGAACATGTACTCGAAGTCAAATCGAATAGAATGTCAGCTATTTCCAATGTAGAAAATGATATTTCCTTTACAGTTCGAAGATCTGACTTAGACATGAATTTACATGTGAATAATGCTACCTATATCGACTGGATGTTAGAAAGTCTTCCTCTGGAAGAAACAACATCGATAACATCCTTTGATATCGTTTATCTACACGAAGGTCTTGAAGGAGATGTAATTTCTTCTTGTAAAGAGATTGGAACTGCTGGTTCACTAAAGCTTCAACTATCTAACCAAGATGGTAAAACTGTAGCCCTAGCAGAAGTTAGTCGTGAATTAAATTAGTCCCATTCAGGGGCAAAATCTGGGTTTATGATTCTATATGATTTATCAAGATCATCAATCGCATAAAAGTCCTCGTCTTCAAGCTCGAAATCATAAATATCCATATTAGATTCTAAATGTTCTTTAGACGATGCCTTTGGTATCGTTACAACTTGCTCTTGCTCTATTAACCAACGAAGTGAAATCTGAGCAGCTGTTTTCCCATATTTCTCACCAATTTCAGTAAGTAGAGGATTGGTAATTAATTTACCCTGACCTAGCGGACTGTAGGCAGTAACCATTAAATCCTGATCAGCTGCATAATCCAATAAATCAAATTGACCCAATAATGGGTGATATTCTACCTGATTACAAAATATTGGGGCGGCAAGTTCTTCGTTAACTTCCTTCAATAACTTCATTGGAAAATTGCTTACTCCAATGTTCAATGCTTTTCCTTGATCTCTGAAAGAAAGCATTGCTTCAATTGTCTTTTCAATTTCTACTTCAGGATTTGGCCAATGGATTAATAGTAAATCGACGTAAGGAATATCCAAATCCAATAACGATTGTTCTGCCGTTTTTAAGAGTTTTTCAGGTTCAAGGTGGGTGCGATCAATTTTAGTTGTAATGAAGAGTTCATCCCTTTTAATATGAGATTGCTTGATAGCATTACCTACTTCTCGTTCATTCTTATAATCTTGTGCGGTGTCGATATGGCGATAGCCCATATTTAACGCCATTTTGATTACTTGTTCTCCTGTTCTCCCAATTAGTCCATAAGTACCCAGACCTATTTCAGGAACATCTATCCCTTGAATTTTTTTTGATTGCATAGTGTAAAAGTGAAGCCTTTTATTAATTATTAGAGTTTAAATATTATTTAACTAATGTCATTTTTTGAGTCAAAATCTTATTCCCAACTTCAAGTTGGTAAATATACATTCCACTTGGTAAGCCAGAAGCATCCCATTCAAATTCATGATCTCCAGGACTAAGTGTACCTTCTGTTAAAACTGCTACAGGTTGCCCAACCACATTGAATACAGAGAGTTTAACTGGCACGGCTTCTGGTAAATAAAAAGCAATGGTTGTAGTTGGATTAAATGGATTCGGATAATTTTGCCCCAATGAAATTTCTTCTGGTGCTATTAATTCTAGTTCTTCAACTCCTGGTGGAATAATTATTAAGTTAAATCGATGATTTCCCAATTCAACCGACTCATTCATGGATACTGAGAAAACTTGTTCTGTCTCACTATCCTTATTTTCTATAACTAAATATTCAAATTTAAAAGTCCAGTTTTGGCTGATTTCATACTTTTTTTCAAGCTCCAAATCTTCTATAAAAATCTTCCAATCTGCTGGAATATTTGCCCATTTTGAAATCTCTAAAGTCATTGATCCCAGCTCTGATGATTTAAATGCTAAAGGGAATATCATTTTTTGGTCTTCAATGATTTCGAGATTAATTTTCGAATTCCAATTTAAACCAGTACCTGCTCCAAAGAAAAGATATTTAGAGGAGATTATCCTTAACTCATCTTCTAATTCAGGAGAAATTATATCTCTATTTAGCTCTTCGTCGTTACTATAAAAATCGAATGATATATTTCTAGTCAATTCTTTGGAACTAATTGATATCCCAATACTAGATTCGGCTTCACTTAATTCTTCTTTTGTTTCCTCAATCTCTAAATCGAAGTATGGAGATATAGGTATGCTTAAATCAGCAGAGTCAAATATTGAATCTGCTCGAACCCAAAAAGAGCTATTGGCTGGTATTAGGTCTTTTTCTGATAATATTGAGGATGTCATCCAACCATTTCCGTCATTATTCCATAAATACACATATGGATAAATAGCTCCTTCAAAAAGGTTTGAATTAATAGCATTCAAAAACTCGTCTACAACAATTGGGTTGTTGGTTGTATTTCTTAGGAAATTAAATCCTTCAGAACCATTAATTACCCCATTCTCATCTATATCGGTTGCTGAAATAGAAAATGTAAACTCTTCTTCTACAAACTCATTTAATTCTATGGAGGTGTTTGAGGTGCTATCCTCAGTATTATAAATCTGGGTTAATTGTTCTTTTGTTAAGTATACAACTCTTGGCTTATCGCTTGGTGCTATTTCTGATAGCTCATCAAATTTCTGAAAAGATTTTGCTTTTTCATTCCATTGAAAAGTTTCTTTATCTACTAAATTTTCTTCATTGATATCTTCTGTAATTACATACCAACCATCTCGATGAGCAATATTTTCCGTTTTAACTTCATTTCTACTAGTAGTTGTACTAACGGAAGTCTCGGGGGGTATCATTGTTGATTCGGATAATTCAGTAGAGCTTACTTCTCTTTTATTAACCTCATCATCTCTATCAATTTGAAGACGATATTTTAAATTTGAAACCTTCTCTCCAGTTGGAGCTTTCAAATCTAGTGTTCCAGTATTTCTGGTTAACCAAGATTCCTTTTCAAATACTTCAGTTCTCACTTTAGGATGTAACACTCTTAATGATTGAAAAGCAGGGATATTAGTTCCATACTTAAACTCGTGTATTAAATTTCTACTTACTAATTGCCAACCAGAAATATCTACATCAATCCGTTCATTGTTTTGAATTTCTATATAGTCTGCATTTGGGTCTCCAGAATATTCGATTGATGAGATTAATACCGATGGCAATTCGTTGTCTTGAATGAAAGAAACGTGGTTAACAAAATCCCCATATGAACCTTTCGATAGATTTTGAAGTTCAAAAAAAGCATTTTCCGTACCCTCAAAAGTCTTGTCTTCTTCAATTGGAATCTCAATCGCATAAACCGCATCTCCAATTAATCCAGTGAAATTAAAAGTATGCTTATTAAAATTTTTAATGTCATTTGTATCTGCAAGACTATTAAACGTATTAAAGACAGCATCTACAGTTAAACGAGATCCATCATGTTCATAAATAGCAACATTTAATAGAATACCTTCACCTTCAAGAGTAGTTGAAATGCTTTCATTAAAAAGAACTACTGGTGGTCTTAAAATTCTAAATGTGGTTCCAAAACTTTGAAAAGCAACGTCATTTTTTCCTTTCCATTTTGCCGGGTCTGCAACAAAGTCTGCTAACATCGAGGGAGTTCCACTTGCTCCATTTCTTAAGTAGTATTGATAGTTTTCTTGTATTCCAAGTTGAATTAGCGAATTATTCTTTTTGGAAATACTTCTAGGAACTTCTGATCCATTCGAAGTTTGAGGATTCCAGATATCAGGGTTACCCCAACCAATACCAAAAATAACCCGAGTTGCTCCCTCATCTTTCTGGAAGACAAAAAGCCGATCACCATTTCCAACAAAATCCAAATTCCCGTTAACTTGAACTCTAGGATCTTTTATTTTATTTACATGAATATTGGTTCCAGCTTCAATTTCCTCTAATATTACTAATTCAACCTCATTCCCTTTTATTTGTAGTGAATCAGAATTCCAAACTCCATTAGAAAACCAGACCGTTGTTCCAACCTTAAGAGGTACCAAGGGTATGAAATCAAAAGAGTCTCCAGAAGAATTTACCGAAACCACTACAATATCTGCAGGCAATAACACTGATTGAGAAAATGCAGAGCTACTACTAAAAAAAATGAGCAGAAAAAAGGCGATATGTCGATTGCTATATAATACTCTTGATAGTAGCTCTAGAACCATAAGCGATTTTGTGTTAAAACAACTACTCAATAAACTGATTTCGTACCTAAAAGACACATTAAACTTTAGTTTTCATAGAAATTTAATCTTCCAGTTCAGGCTTGTGTAATTTACCCTCAAGTGCTGCTACAGTATACGAAACTGCTGCATCTCCTGTAATATTTACAGTAGTTCTACACATATCCAAAATACGATCCACTCCAAGAATTAGCGCAATACCTGCTACTGGTACTTGAATAGCTTGAAGAACTACGACCAACATCACAATTCCCGCACCTGGAACTCCTGCTGCACCAATCGATGCCAATGTTGCTGTTAGCACAATAGTAAGTTGTTGAGCTATGGTTAAATCCATACCTAATGCCTGTGCAATGAAAACAGCAGCAACTGCTTGGTATAAACTTGTTCCATCCATATTAATGGTAGCACCAATTGGTAGTACAAAACTCGCAACCTCTTCATCTACCCCTAAATTCTTTTCAACTCTTTCCATAGTAACAGGTAATGTTGCCGAGCTTGAGCTTGTACTAAAACCAAGTAACATCGCCGGTTGAATTGCACTAAAAAATTCTCTCAATTTCATGTCACTAAAAATCTTAAACATTGAGCTATATACTAAGAAAACGTGCAGAAGTAATGCGATAACAACTGTTAAACAATACCAACCTAATGCTTGCAGTAAACCCCAGGCTTTTCCTAAATCATCCCCAGCTAAATCGACAATTAAGGAAGCCATAAGTGCAAACACACCATATGGAGCTAATTGCATAATTATGTCCACAATTTTAATGATGACGTCATTAAATGCATCAAATACGCTAATTAGTGTTTCACCTGCTTTACCCCCCACTTTTATAATTCCAATACCTAATAGGATTGCAACAAACACTACTTGAAGCATATTTGCATTTTTACTAGCCGAAGCAAAAAAATTATCTGGTACAATCTCAACCAGAAAATCTAACGGCCTGCGCTCCTTAATTTTAGCGGCGCCTTCTTCTTTATCCCCGATATTGTCTTTATAGGTTTCTTGAAGCTCAATTTTTGTAGCTTCAGGTAATGCTTTTCCAGGTTTGATTACATTTACTGCCACCAACCCTATTGAAATTGCAAATACAGTAGTAATTAAGTAAATCAGTACAGTTTTCCCCCCCATCCTAGAAAGTGAAGCTGTATCATTTAAACTGGTAACTCCAGCTACCAAAGAAACCAGAACTAGCGGTACTGCAATTAGTTTCAGAAGGGTGATAAAAATTGTGCCGAATGGTTTGATGAAGTCAAGAGTAAATTCATTAAAACCTACTAAAGCAGAAATCAGTCCCCACAATAAACCAAGAATTAACCCTATAACAATTTGCCAGTGTAATTTTTTATACCACATATTTTCCTCTTTTTGTTAATCCTTGGGATTCGAATATTCTTTTATACAAATAATACTGTAATTAAAGCTACAATGGAAGCACTTCCAGAAGCAATCCAGTTTACTGTATTGTTTCCAACCTTAGTTGAGTGTTTTAAAAAAAGCTTCTTAATATTTTTTTGTAACTCCGTACCCTGAAGTTTCGATCCTAGAAAAGAATCTATCAGACTTCCAATTACACCTGAAATAGAAATAATAAGAATTAGAATTAGATGTGACTCATCATTTATAAGCCAGAAAATAATCCCGATAAATATAGCTCCTAAAAGTGATGCGAATGTTCCAAATATGCTTATTCCGCCATCTGTGCCAGGCTTCACTATTTTAAAAGAAGGAAAAGACCAAGTTTTGCCCTTCACTCTGTGCCCTCCTATTTCAGAAGCCCAAGTATCTGCAGTTGCAGCAGCCATACTTGCCACCCCAGCGATCAAGAAAATCTCATTTTTTGTTATAAACCAGATTATAATCCATAAAGTAAACCAAAAACCATTAGACCAAACCTGAATTCCATCTCTTCTGAATTTCGTTTCTAGAAAAGACTCCTCACTTATTAAATCTTTGGAAAGCAATGAGCTTGATATAAAAAACGCTAGCACAATTGCAGCACCCGTACATGATCCCAAACCAAAAGCGATCAAGCCAAAAAGAATGGCTGATGTCATTCCATCAAGTGTAAGCCAATTCAATATAAACGCTACAAATGCAAAAGTTATTGACAAAGCTAGCGCTATTGTAATTCGTAAATGATCCTCAGCATTCGCAAATAGAATAAAGATGAAGACCAATGAAAATAGAAAAAAGATATTTATAAGGCGGTCTAGCACTTGTTAAGATGCTACTTCTTTATCATTTTTTTTGGGCTCATCTCTATCGTGCTTCATAATCGCAAACACTACCACAATAAAGCCTGCTAAAATTACTATAGGTGAAATATATAATGAAATGAATCCATCGACTTCATTTTCAACATACATAGCTGAGAATCCCGAAACGATTAATAGAATAGCTACTCCAATTAACCGATAATTGAATGCTGAAAAAAACATTGGTTGATCATCCACTTTTCTTTGATTGCCTTTTGCCATACTAAAGTTTTAAAATACTTAACGTAATTTGAGTTTGAAACGGAGTATTAAGTTATTTAATTATCTAGTAACTCCAAAAGATGAGTACTTTCAATTATGCTAAAAATTGTTCTGGCTTCTCAAAGCCCACGACGTAAAAAATTATTAAGTCAATTAGGTTTTATTTTTGAAATTATTCCTAGTTTTAAAGAAGAAATTATTACATCAAACAACCCAATAGATATTGTTTCAGAACTTTCTTTGCAAAAAGCCAAGAATGTAGCAAACTCGGTTTCAAAGGCTCTAATAATTGGAGCTGATACCATAGTAGTACTTAAGGGGAAAATTTTGGGGAAACCCAAGAATCAAAAAGAAGCTATTACAATGCTTTCAGAGCTAAGTGGGAATGAGCATTCTGTGTTTACTGGGGTGAGTTTTGTACTTACCAATTCTGATAAAAAAATATCCTCAACACATAGTTTCTACGAAGAAACCAAAGTTCGTTTTAGTTCGTTATCACAAGAAGAGATCAAATTTTATGTAGCTTCAGGCAGTCCTATGGATAAAGCAGGAGCTTATGGAATACAAGATGATTGGGGCTCTTTATATGTAGAGCGTATTGAAGGTGACTATTATAATGTCGTTGGATTCCCTCTTAACAGATTTTATCAGGAATTGAAAAATATTGACCCTACTTTATTGAAATCGGTAAAAATTCCGAACGTTAGCTCATGAAAAAAAACGTATTTTTATTTTCTTTTATTTTTTTGATTGGTTTAGGTCAATCTATACTGGCGCAAGTAAATAGCCAGTTTCAAATTGCAAATCGCTTAATTCAGCAACAACGCTATGAAGACGCACTTCCAATTTTAGAACAAATAACCAATCAAGAACCAGAAGTTTTTCTCTTTTTTGATCGTCTAATTGAATGCTATACACAATTAAAGCAATACGATACAGCAATAAATCTAATTGAAAGTAATATCCGAAAAGGAAGAGATGTTGGACAGTCAAATATTCTGCTCGGTGAACTTTATCATCTTCAAGGCGATACTACAATAGCCTATTCAGTTTGGGAAAAAAATCTTGAACAATATCCCAATCAGCTACAGTTATATTTGAATACTGCAACAGCTATGATGGATCGTCGAGCTTATACTAAAGCTATTCAAATCTATAAAAAGGGCCGAAACGTTTTTAATAACCAGCAACTTTTTATGTCTGATATTCCTAACGCATATATGCAGGCTGGAGAATATGAAAACGCTATTGCTGAATGGTTAAATATAATTAGATCAAATCCACAGCAAAGTTCTGGAATTCAGCGCATGTTGCTTAGATATAATGACCCTTTACTTTATGATATTACTATTTTAGAGCTAGAAGATCAGATTGCTAATATGGCTTTAAATGATCCATCTTACACCTCTTTTTATGAACTTCAGATATGGTTGCTCCTTGAAAATAAATTATTTAGAAGAGCATTTTCTACAGCTCGAGAGTATGAAAACCGCACATCAAATTTTAACTTCTCCCTTTTTAATGTTGGTAGGAAATTAGCTGAGAATAATGAATTTGAACTCGCTCTTTCTGCATTCAGCTATTATTCAGAAAGTTCATTTGGCGAAATAAAATGGCGTGCTGAAGAAGAAAAAGCTTCGGTCTATACCAAATGGGCTAAATATCTGGGTGACTACAGCCTTGATTTTTCAGGAAAAAAAGATACTCTTTTTAGTGCTGCAGTAACCTTACTCAACGAACTTACTGAACAAACTCAGACTTACAGTAGAATTGAACAAGTATATCTTAAGAAAGCAGAACTGGCACTAGATTTTGTATTTGATTTAGCGGCAGCCAAAGAAGCAACCAAGCGTCTCAAAAGTCAACCCAATATGTATGAATCGCCTGAGGCAGGTTATCTTGATGGGAGGATTTATTTGGCTCAACAAGAATACACTTCTGCAAGAATCGCTTTTACAAGAAGTAATAAAAAAGCCGGGGTTGGGGAAATAGCAGAAAAAACTAGATACTTTTTAGCACTCACGGATTTCTATGCTGGAGATTTTGAGTTCGCTAAAATACAGCTTAAAACACTTGGAAGGCAAAACACTTCTTTTTATGCCAATGATGCCCTTGAACTTCGGCTTTGGGTTCAGGAAGGTCTTTCTGCTGATACTACTGGTGAATCACTTAAAGATTTTGCCAATGCACATTTTCAACTTAGTGTTGGTGAAAATAAAAAAGCAAAAGAGCATTTGCTGGCGATTGCAAACTCAGAATCTCCCACACCTTTTAAGGATGACGCTTATATCATGCTTACAAAAGTAGCAGATATTAACTCTACCGAATATTTATCGAGTATTTCAACCTTTTTGGAAAGCTCGTCTTCCTTATCATTAAAAGAACGTCTGCTTTGGGAACGGGCCAAAGCATCTGATGAAGCTTATAATACAATCTTAAATCACTCCAATTTACTTGATGAAGATGGAGATGAACCCCTCACTTTAAGCGTTACAATAGAAGTCGTAATAAACCACTATGAACAATTGATCCTTGAATATCCTCAAGGTTTTTACGCACCTTACGCACGAAAACGTCTCTCAGAACTTCCGAATCCAAATTCCTAACTACTCATGAAGACAGTATTAGCCTCTTTTCTTATTTCTCTTTTTTTGTTGGTTGGAGTTTCTGCCCAACAGCAGGTGCTCATCCCTATGGATGCTTCTCAAACAGATCACTTAAAAGCATATGGCGTAATATTCAACCATATAACTGATGGTTACCCAGCAAAATGGTTACTCAACTATCAAGGTGGTGCATTTATGGCGGTTGTTGAAAATGATATTATCAGAAAAGCTAGACTTCGAAATGTTCAATTACAAGTAATTGGAAATAGTGAAGCGGCTTCTATTATCGCTGTAGTTGAATCACCAAGTTCGAATACCTCTGTTGTCAATTTAGAAAAAGCGCCCAAAATAGCTGTTTATACACCCGACCAAGCACTTCCGTGGGATGATGCGGTAACACTCGCTCTTACTTATGCTGAAGTTGAATATGACAAAATTTGGGACGTTGAAGTGTTAGAAGGAAAACTTAATGATTATGATTGGCTACATCTCCATCATGAGGATTTTACTGGTCAATACGGAAAATTTTGGGCTACCTATAAAAGCACACCTTGGTATATCACGCAAGTTCGGCAAATGGAGGCTATGGCAAAAGAGCTTGGATTTTCTAAAGTAAGTGACCAGAAAAAGCAAGTTGCACTAGAAATAAAAAACTATGTTGGAAATGGCGGTTTTCTATTTGCTATGTGTTCTGGTACCGATACTTTTGATATCGCTCTTGCTGCTCAGGGAATTGACATTGCTTCTTCACAATTTGATGGTGATCCTGTTGATCCCAATGCTCAAGAACAGCTAAATTTTAGCAATACTTTCGCTTTTGAGAATTTCCAGATTAGTCAAAACCCTTATGAATATGAACATGCCGATATTGATGTTCCTGTAGCAATAAGAGAAGTTGATCAAAGTCTGGATTTCTTTACCCTGTTCGATTTTTCAGCAAAATGGGATCCTGTTCCAACCATGCTTACACAAAATCATGTTAGCAGTGTTCGTGGATTTTATGGCCAAACCACAGCCTTTAGAAGTGATAAAGTAAAATCTTCCGTTGTGGTTTTAGCTGAATCTCCAGGTAGAAATCAAGTTAAATATTTACATGGAAATTATGGACAAGGGACCTTCACCTATTACGCTGGTCACGATCCTGAAGATTATACACATAGAGTAAATGATCCCCCAACTGATCTCGCCTTACATCCCAACAGCCCTGGATATCGTCTTATTTTAAATAACATCCTATTCCCTGCAGCCAAAAAGAAAAAGAGAAAAACTTAAGAAATTCTGAATTTTACTATGAAGCCCACTCGAAAGTTTGAAGACCTTGTAAAACTTGTTGCAATACTAAGAAAAGAATGTCCGTGGGATAGAAAGCAAACTCATCTTTCTATTAAAGACAATTTGATAGAAGAAGCTTATGAAGCAATTGAAGCCCTAGATGATGGCAACTTTAATGAGTTTAAAAAAGAACTTGGCGATTTACTTCTACATGTAGTTTTTCACAGTAACATGGCAAGTGAGACTGACACATTTGAGATTGGAGATGTAATCTATACGTTGATGGATAAATTGATTCGTCGGCATCCACACGTTTTTGGAGAAACCGTTGTTGATGGAGAAAATCAGGTTGCAGAAAATTGGGAAAATATCAAGCTAAAAGAAGGTAAAAAATCTACTCTTGATGGTTTACCAGCCCATCTTCCCGCGTTAATAAGAGCCCAAAGAATGCAAGAAAAAGCAGCTAATGTTGGCTTCGACTGGCCAGAATGGAGACAAGCTTGGGGTAAACTTGAAGAAGAAATTGAAGAATTTAAAGAGACACTAAATCAGAATGACCTCGATAAATCTGCGGATGAATTTGGAGATATTTTGTTCTCAATGGTAAATGTAGCTCGATTTTTTAATTTAGTGGCTGAAGACAGTCTTAGAAAGACTAACCGAAAGTTTGAACAAAGATTTAGATTTGTAGAACAAAAGTTAAAAGAGAAAGGAAAGGCACTTAAAGATTCAACTCTTGAAGAAATGGACGCTTTATGGGAGCTATCTAAATCCCAATTATCTTCATGAATTCTTCACATTTTTTGATTTATTTGATCAATAGAATCAAAAAGAATAATTCGATAATTCAATCTATTTGTATTTAATTAATTCCTTCTGTTTCATTACCTTTATAGCCCTTCTCTAAATTTTTGTTTGAGGGGAAATTTTCGATTAAAGATAATTGTTAGTGTACGATACTTAGAAATGGTCATCAATAGATCACTAACAAAGAACCAGATTTAAAATAAGGAAGTACTAATGTCGACAGACCTACATACAGGCTTTGATGAAAACCAATACCCTTACATAAACAAGGGATTAGAAGGAATTGTAGCCTTCTCAACTACTAAAAGTTTTATTGATGGAGCTGTTGGTGAACTCATTTATTCTGGCTACAACATTGATACATTAGCAGAGAACGCAACATTTGAAGAAGTTTGCTTTCTACTTTGGAACGACAGACTTCCAAAATCTGATGAATTAGAAGCTTTAAACAAATCACTGATCGAACAAAGATCGCTTCCTGAACCTGTTCTTAGCTATATTAAATCTACAGATAAAGATGCAGAACCAATGTCTGTTTTAAGAACAGCAGTGTCTATGTTAGCTGATTCTGATGCAACAAAAGGTAAGTTTGATGAAAGCCTATTCATGGATCAAGCAATATCCATAACTGCTAAAATTCCTACTATAATTGCTGCTTTCGACAGAGCAAGAAAAGATAAAGATTTTGTAGCTCCTCTTTCTTCCGGAAGTACTGCCTTCAATTTCCTTTATATGTTGAATGGTGAAGAACCGGGGAAACAGGCAGAAAAAACCATGGATATTTGTTTAATTATTCATGCTGAGCATGGTATGAATGCATCCACATTTACTGCGCGAACTGTTTGTGCTACTATGTCTGATATTTATTCCTCAACAACTGCTGCTATTGGCGCACTTAAAGGTCCTTTGCATGGAGGTGCTAATACAGGAGTGATGAATACTCTTCTTGAGCTAAGTAAAGAAGGTAAAAATGCTGATGCCGTTGCTTTCACGAAAAAGAAATTGGCGAATAAAGAAAAAATCATGGGCTTTGGTCATAGAGTGTATAAAACTTTTGACCCTCGTGGACGCCATCTTCAAAAAATGGCTAAAGCTTTATCTGAAGAAACTGGTCATGAAGAATTATATCGCTGGTCTATGGATATGCTAAATACCATGAAATCTGAAAAAAATATCGATCCTAATGTAGATTTCTTTTCTGCTACCGTTTATTATTCAATTGGTATTCAACCAGATTTATTCACCTGCATCTTTACGATGAGTCGTGTTTCAGGTTGGACAGGTCATTTTATGGAACAAGCAGCTAATAACCGACTAATTAGACCTCGTGCACTTTATGTTGGTGAAAAGAATTTAGACTGGACACCTTTAGAAGAAAGATAATTCACTTTTCTTATTAGAATTTTTAAAGCCCGATTATTTGATCGGGCTTTTTTTATTTAATTATCAAATTAACAGTCTTGGGTATAATCAAGAGACTATTAAATTAATCCTTTCTCTTCCAGCGACTTTCTAAGTGCTGCATGATTCTCCCAAAACTGGTCCTCAATCTTTTTCATAACCTCATCAAATCCCGGATGCTTGCTGAGTGGTTTCATGATCGGATCTTTATCCATAAATAGTAGCATCCAGTACTGGAAATTATCCTGAGTGGAAAAAATTTGAAGTTGCTCTATAGCCAGATCATATTCCCTTTCATAAGCATATATTACCGCAGTACTAGCTGCTTTGTAAATTGATTGGTCACGTTCACAATATGCTGCATAGGATTCGAAATATTTTGTAGCCTCGTCTTCCCTGCCCACCTTTTCGTATGTTACTCCAATCTTAATATCTTCTTGAGGATACATATCTAGCCCTCCAGCTTCTCTGGCAGTAGTAAATTTATCGAAGTAGAAATAAGCACTGTCGTAGTCTTCTTCAAAATAATAGAGCTTAGCCACTTCCTGTAAAATATCTAATCGTGTTATATCCTTATTCAATTCTCGTAAAAGTAATTTTTTTGTTTGTTTGATATCCCGGTCCCGTGCATAAAGGACATACGCTTTCAGATAAGGCGCATAATAATTATTGGAATCATATTCCAACGATTTGTTGATATAAATCAGAGCCTCATCAACAAAGCCAGATTGAACGAAAGCATTACTTAGAGTCAAATATTGATAGCTTTTTGAGGTAGAGTCAATAGCCGCGCTATTGATTTTAAGGCTCATCAAAGCATACTCAAGATATTTAGCCGTATTAGGAATAACTCCAGCATAAAACTCCGAAAGTGTTTGTAGTACGGCAAATGAGTTCGGATTATACTCTAGCGCTTTCTCAAGATGTGGTAGCGCTAACCTATACTCTTCGGTATGCATGTAGTATAATGCCTTAGCTAAAAGACTAAGGTCCGACTTTGAATCGTATAACAGTGCTTTATCAGCATAATTATTGATCTCTTCGGTGTACTGCTTTTCAGCTTGATATAAATCCAGAAAGTAGTATGAAATAGCTATATCAGCATAGGCTGAAGAAAATTCAGGATCATACTCAATCGCCTGATTTAATAACGAAATTGCTTTTTCTAACCCTTCTGTACTTCTTGTAAAAAGTGGTTCGCGGGATTGCAGGTATAAATCATAAGCTTTCAAGTTTTCTGTTGGCTTTTTCTCTATCTGTTCAAGTTCTGCTGGTGTTACAATTGCTTCGATCGCATTTGCAATTTTCATTGCCACTTCATTTTGTAAAGAGAAAATATCCCCAATTTCACGGGTGTATTGCTCGGCCCAAATATGTTTATCGCTCGAAGCTTCGATCAATTGGATATTGAGTAGAACCTGATCTCCAACTTTCTGACCACTTCCCTCTACAAAATAATTTACATCGAGTTCTTCTGCTATTTCAGGAATTGCTTTACTCGAGTTTCTATACTTCTCGACCGAAGTACGGCTAATAACTCGCAAATCTTCAATCTTCTGTAAATTACTTAGTGTCGATTCCATGAGTCCGTTGATGAAATACACATTCCCAGAATCACTACTTTCATTTTTGAATGGCAATACTGCAATGGACTTTTCAAGCAGGTCTAAATCAAGATCAGATTTCGTTGTTCCATTGAACATCCCTGAGAAATACGCAAAAATTCCCAATACAATTACAACCGCACCTACTGCATACCATTTAAGATTCTGATTCCCTCCGGTTCCATTTGTATCCATTGTCTCAAAACCACCAAGCTGATGATTGGATACCGAGTAAACCTCCATGGGTTTGGAAACATTTTTCAGTTTATGAACCCCCAGAGAAGTCGTTATCAAATCAGGTTGATTCTTAACCTCATCGTAGACTTTATCGGATATGTATACAGTTCCTGGTTTGGACATCGATTCTATACGGGCAGCTACATTCACCCCATCCCCGATAATTTCCTCATCTGTTGCAATTATGTCGCCGGTATGAATACCAAGCCTAATCGGAACCTTAGGTTCTTCTTTGAAAGCAAGCTGCATTTCAATTCCACACTGAACGGCGTCGATTGCACTTGAGAAAGTACTTAAAGTGCCATCACCATAATACTGCAGAATACGTCCATTATATTTTTTAGTGATGGAGTTAAAAACTTCTCTGTGCCTCTCTCTATAAACTATTCCTTTTTTCTCATCTGACTGCATGAGTGAGGTATATCCTTCAATATCAGTAAACATTATTGCGACTAAACGACGCTGACTTGCTAAAGAAGCTCCTTCATCTAAATCTGTAACTTTCCTCTTCCCAACCTCACCAGGAGGATATCCATAATATTCTCTGAAACATTTGATAAAATAAGAATTACTTCCAAAGCCAACTTTATACGAAATCTCAGAAACCGTGAAAGACTCTTCCTTCAACAAGTCCATGGCTATTTCAAGACGAACCTGGCGAATAAACTGGCTGGCTGAAAGATTGGTATGCTTTTTTACTTTTCGGAGTAGATTAGAGCGGCTCATATTCATAGCGCCAGCTAATTCGGATACCCCGAATTGTTGATTATCAAGGTTTTCCTCGATAATACTTGTGGCTCTACTAATAAAGTCTTCTTGCATGAGTGAAAAGTCTTTTCTTGGTAAACTTATTTGGTTCAAGTTAGGAATTTTTACGACTTCCCAAAGTCCGAATACTCGTACTCCTGAAAGCTAAGATTTTTTGCGTTTTGCGTCATAATTTATACTCATGCGTCATAGTTTTCACGCCTTTCCCAAAACTTTATGTATTTGGCTTCATAGCTCATAGGTGTTGCTCAGCACTCTTTTTTACCTTTTTAAGAACTTAAAATTCACTTTTAAACACTTAAACACCCGAATTATGAAAACTCAAAATTCAATCATCCTGAGAACCTTAATCACTTTAATTCTTGTTGCGGTGATTCTCCCCGCGTGCGCTCAATCAGATAGCAAACAACAACGCAGTTCTGAAGCTACTATACCGGAAATAGATATTCAGACTGCAGTAATCTCTGGAAATCTTGCGGTTGTAAAACAGCATATTGAAGCCGGAACCGACCTCAATAAAAAAGATCCAATGAGTGGTTCCACCGCCTTAATAACTGCTGCAACGTTTAATAAAATAGAAATTGCTGAAGCATTAATAAATGGTGGCGCTGATCTCTCTTTAAAAAATAGCGACGGATCTACCGCTCTACATTCTGCTGCTTTTTTCTGCCGCATTGAGATAGTACAAATGCTGATTGATGCCGAAGTCGACAAAAGTATCCGCAACAATTTCGGAGCTACTGCACGTGAATCTGTCATGGGACCTTTTGAACCAGTTCAGCCCATCTATGCTATGATGCAAGAACAATTAGCCCCATTTGGCTTACAGCTGGATTTGGAAGAGCTGAAAAAAACACGTCCTGTCATTGCCATGATGTTGCAATAATCAAAACCTAAAATAAACACTCCCATGAAAAATCTATTAACAATTCTTTTACTTTTTAGCACACTAAGTGCTTTTGCTCAAACTAATTCACCAGTGGATAAAGAAACTGAAGTCACACATAAATGGAGGGTAAGTATACCTTATATCGTTCCAGATGAGATTATCTTTGGTTATGGCAAGCGTACAAGTATTCAAATGGTAGAATTGCATGTAAAACGTAACCTGGACAACAAAAACATTGTAGGTGTGAAGTTTGCCACCTGGCGTTTGTTTCAACCCATGGGAATCACCTGGTCGGATGGTGTTGTCGATAAAATTGAGTCTGGCACTGAATATTACGATGGATACTTAAGAGAAACAGGAATTGGTGTTTCTTATCAACGTATGTTATGGAAAGGACTTTTT
>CAXBBW010000009.1:0-168284 GCA_963974345.1 uncultured Balneolaceae bacterium
ATTGAAGCGAACCCGATTAATGTTTTCTTGATCATACTGGTTTAAAACGCCTAACATAATATTATCCGAACGAGGATAATGGGTTCTTGTACTGATAACATCCTGGGAACGGGTTAAATGTATTCAAAATCAAAGGTTTTAGGATATTATCAGAACACTTTTCAAATTTCTTGTCCCAATAACATCCCAAAGTCTCTGACAGGAATATCATTTTTCTGAGGTATAAGATATTGGTATTAACCAAAGAATCAATAGCATAGCTAAGGTCTGTTAAAGAAATACTTCTTCAAAG
The DNA here is from genome assembly GCA_963974345.1 of uncultured Balneolaceae bacterium. Lineage (GTDB taxonomy): Bacteria > Bacteroidota > Rhodothermia > Balneolales > Balneolaceae > RHLJ01. Next base: position 293 of record CAXBBW010000009.1, read on the forward strand.
GATTTTGTACCAATCATTGCACGTTGGTTATGTTCTAACAACAGATTTCAGAAACTATTAGTAGAATTTAGATAAATGATAGTTATCTAAATATATTTAGATAGGTATGTAAATAAATTTAGATACGTATCTAACTAACTAAATGTACGTACAATGTCAGTTTTATATAGAGTAGTTTCAAAAAAACCGGGCGGAATGGCTGGGTAGAATACCCCTAAGTATTACCCGATGGTAACAAGCAGGGAAATGGCGAGCCTTAGCGAAGTGTGTGAACGGATTGCGGAACGTTCTACCTTCAGCAGGGCAGATGTAGTTGGGGTAGTGCAGTCCTTGATTGATCTGCTGCCGGAACTATTACTGGATGGCAAGAACGACCGGCTGGATTCGGTATCTTCAGCATTCATGCCTCGGGACAGGGGAAAGACCGACCAGAAAAAGTAACTGCCCGGGATATCACGAAACTAAAAATGACGTTCCTGCCCGACAAGAAAATTAAAAAGAAGCTCAAAGAGGCCACCTTCGTAAAGGCATAAAATACCCTGAATCTCAGCCCTGAGCTTCATTAGCATTTTCTTTTCATATCATCAAAAGCTTTTCGTAGTTATATGATCCCACGACTGGTTATGCGGAAGTAATCAAAGGAAACATCAAATGGAGCATCAGGTTTGTTAGTTGATGAATCGAACCAATAGGTACTGGTCATACTTTGTGTGATGACGCCATCACTTACAATCAATCCGGCTTTAATGTCTTTAAGTAGAATATAATCTGAACCGAGTTCTTCCCAGTTATTACCATTCAAAGAATAGGAAGCTGTATAAGTGTTTCCTTCTTTTTCGAGTTTTAGTAGAAGAACATTATCATTAATAATCTCTTCCGGTAGATTAAAAGATCCTGCTGATTTAGCACTATTACTATTTTCAGAAACATCGCCCGGCTCACTTGTAATTGTAAGTGCTCCTGATTTTGCAGTTAAACTATGATTAGTATCATTTTCACGAACCCAGCTCCACTGTGAACCCAGCGAACCAAATACCAGAGATATTGTACAAAAAAAAGAAAAAACCAGAATAAGCGAATGTTTAAAAAAAGTAGTTCGCATTCTTTAGATTATATGTTCAGATTCAGAATCTTTTTATATCATAGTACCAGTTTATACTACTTAGATTCAGTTAAAAAGAACTCAACCATAGCAGTAAATGTATTTTCGTTAAAGGTTACAGGTCCGTGTCCTCCTCCTTCAACGGTAATAAAATCAGTTAGTATTCCTACCTTATTCAATAAACCCGAGAATAACTCGCTTTGGCAATGTGGAACTACGTTGTCCGCATCTCCATGAATCACTAAAAAAGGTGGATCTGTTTCATCCACAAATGTTACCGGACTTAGTAATGCAATTGCCCCAGGATGGTCAGCCGGGTTGCCTTTTATAATAGCAGCCTCAGGAGATTTAGCGTCTTTATATTCTGTACAGTTGTTGTCCATATTAGCCAGATCCACTGGTCCAAACCAGTCCACTACTGCATCAACAGAGCTGCTTATAGAAGTAAAATTTCCCAAATTGCCTACCAAATTCATTGTTGTATCAGCAACCGTATACTCGGAGAGATTGTTGGTAACTCCTGCTAATGAAGCCAAATGCCCACCCGAAGAAAAGCCGGTTATTCCAATAAATGAATTATCAATAGTGTATAGATCAGCATTTGCCCTAATATACCTAATTGCAGCTTTTACATCGTGAATCTGAGCGGGGTAAGCGGAATCCATACTTGAGCGATGATTAATAGAAATAACAGCAAATCCATTTTCAAGTAAGGGTTTTCCCATCATCTGATATGCCATTCCTTTCAAATTATTGGCGAACCAAGCACTACCATAAATGATAACAATTGCTTTATGTGTGGCTTCGCCATTGTCTGGAAGGTAAATATCCATATTGTGATATTCATTTCCATCATTAGCATAGTTGACATCAAGCCATTGCTCTTGCGAAAAACTGTTTGAGTAACTGAAGAGTAGAATTAAGGTATATAAAAGTGTTTTCATCCAAAAAATTTTACATCCTAAAGTTTTTAATAGTCTTAACAGTTATCACTTAAAGTTTTTTTTGTCTGTAGTCCAGTATTCTGATGCAGCTAATCCCGGGGGATTTCCGGTAAACATCTTTCCGGCTTTTTCATCTCCTTTCAGCTGCCATTGATACCATGCAGTGGCAACTTTTGCAAATTCTCCACCTTGAGGCTGACGATAGGTTCCCCCATGACCAACATCCATATTTGCTACAAATACAGGAACATGATCAATCCTTTTATAATCATCCATCCCGTTATTGTAGGCAATATCTGACTCGCCCCCAAGCATGTAAATTGTTGGTGAATGGAGTTTTTTAAGATGATCTTTAGTAAGTGCCGGCATGCCAGGAAATCCACCGGGTTGAGGAAGTATGCCACTGTTAAATACACCCAGAGTCGTAACCCTTGTGTCAGGTGCTGCTTCTAGGGCCTGAAGTCCTCCACAGGACATTCCGCTTACGGCAATCTTATCTGTGTCTATTTTTTGAAAATAGGGGCTTTTTTCATCTTTATTTTGAGCAATAGCCCAATCAATGGCATCGGTAAGTTGTGAAGATGTTGATCCGCCCTGACTTTGCTCTCCTTCCTTAGGCATCGGACCAATGGCGATCACTAGAAATCCGTAAGAAGAAACCTCGTTCAAAAAATTAACATGTTCCCATGGGGAATTTGCACAAGCACCATTACCCCATGAAATTATGGGAAGCTTTAGATCATCTCCGAAAAGTGTTAGGTCTGAAGGTCTGAAAATAGTGTGGGTAGGAAGCGAACCTTCTGAAATCATGAGTGCTTTATAAGAGCCTGTTCCACCATCTTCTACCAGTTTAGATGTGATTTGAGCTGATACAGATGAATAAGATAGTATCCATACGCAGATCAAAAAAAAGAAGGCATGTAAATAGCTTTGAGTAAGTTTTTTTATTGGTATCATAATGTTTTTTAATAGTTAAGTTACTTCAGTCCATAATTTTCGATTCGAAAGTAATCGAAGGAAACATTGAAAGGGGCATCAGGTTTGTTGGTAGACGAATCGAACCAGAAAGTGCTGGTCATACTTTGAGTGATAATCCCATCATTCACAATCAATCCGGCTTTTATGTCTTTTAGCAAGATATCAGCGGAGCCAAGTTGCTTAAATTCCTTACCGTCAGTAGAATAATAGGCGGTGTAGATACTTCCTTTTTTCTCGAGTTTTAGTTCAAGATCGTTAGTACCGATGACTTCTTCAGAAAGTTCAAATCTGGCAGCGGATCTTGCGATGTCATTTTCTTCTACCAATAGATCAATGGTTCCAGGTTGTATCCCTTGCTGTCGTGTGGTTTTGATAACAGCGCGGAACATAAGTTTCACAAAATTTGCGTCATCCTGATAAGCGAGAATACCCGCATTTTCAGGCTGAGTTGGAGTTCTTGAAGCCACCAGTTTGGTTTCGATGGCCCAGTCGTTGTTGGCACTTTGAAGCAACAAGTTTTTGGCGTTGTTGCTGCCTTCAGAAATATCGCCTACTTCGCTGGTAATGGTTAAGGCACCTGAATTTTTAGACATGGAATGCTTGGCGGAGTTTTCACGAACCCAGCTCCATTGTGAACCCAGCGAGCCATTGAATTCATCACTTTTCGACTTTTCATCAAAATGAACGTAATAGGTGTTTTTCTCGAAGGTATTGTAATCCACAAAGTGTATAACTGCGGTGCCGGGTACGCCTTGGGCTTGCTCAATATCCACAGCTATGTTTTTGTCAACGGCAGTGGCTGTAACCTGAGGAGCTTTTCCGGATTTGTCTAGCAAGTAGCTGTAGGAACGGTTATCGGCATTGAAACCTTGGATAGTTTTGCCACTTACCTCAATGGTTTTTGGGGTCAAATTTGGCATCACTTTAATGGGATAACTTCCTTTTGCTGTGCTTCCATTGTAAGAAACCGTGGCAATAATGTTTGCCACACCAGGATTGTGAGCGGTTACTTGGCCGTCACTATCCACAGTGGCTACCCGTTGATCGTTGCTTTTGTAGGTAACCTGAGCTTTAGCGAGATCAATAAAACTGTCGTCGGTTAAGCTGGCTGTTAAACTAGTGGAAGTTTTGTATCCTGGTTCCATAACAATGGTTTCGGCTTCGGCAACCACAGTGCGCAGAACGGATTGGTATTCGCCGCTCATAGTGGCCGTTACCTCTCCTTTAATGTCTCGAGATGAAGCGCCGATTTCGAATATGTATTTTCCCTGATCGAAGGTGATTTTGTCGTTTTCGGAATCCCAGAACCACAGATCAGAACCGTCGATTTCGATATCCACGGTTTTGGTTTGTCCTGCAGGAATGGTAACTCGTTGGAACCCTTTCAATCTTTTAATGGGGCGTTGTAACGTGGCGGGGCTTTCAGGGGTTTTTACATATACCTGAACAACTTCATCACCGTCAACTTCTCCGGTGTTAGATACATCTACAGAAACGGTTACTGTTCCGTTGGGGGTTATGCTTTTCTTGTTGATAGCAAAGTTGCTGTAATCGAAGGTAGTATAAGAGAGTCCAAATCCGAATTCATAGGAAACATCTCCATCAAAATACCAGTAAGTACGACCGTCGTTTTCGGGACTTTTACGCAAGCTGTAATCGTTGAAATCGGGAAGATCTTCAACAGATTTGTACCAAGTGAGAGGTGTTTTACCTCCTGGATTCACATCCCCAAACAAAATTTTAGCCATAGCATAGCCCTGAGCCTGTCCGTTGTACCCAGTGAAAATAATACCCGGAATATTGGGGTTGTTTTTAAAACCTTCTACTTCCACCATACCCATGGTTTGCATTACTACGATAGTATTGGGATTTACTTTAGCTACAGCATTTATCAGTTCTTCCTGATTGCCGGGTAGTTTCAGAGAAAAACGGTCGGATTCTTCCCGCCCTGTGTTTTGATCGGTACCTACAAATATGATGGCGACATCTGCAGATTGGGCAATGTCGAGCGTGGCTTTGTCGGTGGCGGGAGTTTCAGGCTCGCGGTAAACAAAGTATAAATCCTGAGCCCCGGTAATCCCCAAAGTGTTCACTTTGGCTGTAATAGTTGCCTGGCGACCAAAAAACCCACCGCCCTGCTGGGTACTTTCCACTTTGCTGGAAGCAATTATGTTTCCAGTTGACGAACCCACGCGTACATCCACAGAACCGCCATTGGTGGCAACGGTAAAGTTGAAACGGATTGAATCTAGTTTGGTCACATCAATATTACCGTATGCAGTCCAATCTCCATCTTTAATACCTCGAATAGAAGTACGACCAAAACGATTAGCTATAATTAATCCAGGAGCGGATTCCATATAATCGGTGGCATCGTATTCCTGATCATCGCCATCGGAACTGATGGTAGTAAATCGGGTTGGGGTGAAGAAGTCATTGCGACGCTCTGTATTGCCACTTCCTGCCAACACTACTTCTAGATCCAGATTATTTTCTGCAATATATTGCTTTAATCCTTCCTGTGGTGTGGTTTTGATGGAATCCTCAACAGGCCCCGAGTAATCGCCCAGCTCTATTTTATCAGCTTGAGGACCGAGGATAGCAATCTTCTTAATTATTAAAGGATCGAAAGGCAGTGCTTTAGTATTGGTGGTTTTGCTGAGTTCGTTTTTCAGCAGCACTGGAGACATAACCGCGGTTAAAATTGCCAGATCATTATGCGAAGGATCGTTTACAATACTAGGTTTGATGCCGGCATACGGTACAATGCTTGGAGGATCAAACTCACCCAAACGCATACGAATAGTGAACATATTGATGAGTGCGCGATTTATATCGGATTCTGTAATAAGGCCTTGTTCTAGTGCGGTTATTGCATGGCGTTGGTATTCGCCACCACAATCGGAATCTACACCGGTCTTTAAGCCCATAGCGGTAGCTTCCACCCCATCTTTAGCATAATTATGCCCATTGTACATGTCTCCTATGGCTCCGCAGTCTCCAGTTACATAGCCATCCATACCATAAGTTCGGCGAGCGATTTCATCAACTAGAAGCCCGTTATTTGAAACGGGAGTACCATTTACAGCACCATAAGCAGTCATAATCGAAGGTAAAGCATCTTTGGTAATCAGCGCGCGATACGGCTTAAGGTAGTATTCGCGCATATCACGGTCGTCCATGTCGGAGCTACCTGTGTGGCGGTTAAACTCGGTATTGTTGGCAATAAAATGCTTTCCAGTGGGTACGGTTTTTAGATATGTTGGATCGTTCCCCATCAATCCTTTAATAAAACCACTTGAGATTTTGGAAACCAGAAAGGGGTCTTCGGCAAAAGTTTCCGCAGTGCGGCCCCAGCGTGGATCGCGGGTTGGTTCTACCACCGGCGACCAGTAAGTTAGGGTGAAAATCAAATCATGATTAAAACCTCGGGCTTCATCAGAAATCACTTTGGTTTCTTTTTTTACTAAGTCAGGGTCCCAGGTTGAGCCCATTGCCACGCTGTTGGGGAAGGAGGTGGCTGTCATACCTGCATTGTTATTTCTGCCCATTACTCCGTGAAGTGCTTCTCCCCAGACATCGTATTTATTTACACCTAATCGAGGAATGGGAGGCATTGTATTTCCAAGCTGACTTTGCTTTTCTTCAAGGGTCATTCGAGAAACAAGATCAGCCGCTCGTTCCTCAAAGGAATACGACGTGTTTAAATAGATTGGCTTTTCTGAAACCTGTTGGCCTGATATAAAAGCTGTAGCTATTATTGATAAAACAGCTAAAGCTGTTAACCTAAAAAAGTATTTTTTCATTGTTTTGGCTTTCCAGATATAATCATTTTAGTCCAATACCGAGTTGAGTCTTCAAATCAAGTCAGTATTGGCTATTAATTGTTCTTTAATTGGCTGAAAGAAATTTATTTACATCCAGCCAATATATGAATGCATCAAACCAGCGGTTACTGGTACGATCTGGATTTCCAAGTCCAAAACCATGTCCCCCATTCTGGTAAAGGTGAAACTCGACCGGAATACCTGCTTTATACCAGGATTCAATTATCCCATTTTGGCCATTAAAGAGAAAATCATCCGTAGCAATCACATTGAACATAGGTGGGGCATTATCCGGAACTTCTACGGGTCCCATTCCTCCATATATCGGACCAATGAAAGCCAGCTTCATAGTTTCAGAATTAAGGGTTGAGTGCATGGTAAGTCCTGCTCCTGCAGAAAAGCCTATCATGCCTATTCGGTCAGTATCAATGCCCCATTCATCAGCTCTGTTAACAATCAATGCATACGCTGCTTCAGCGTCTTCAAGTTGATTATCTAAATTCCAACTTGGACGAGGCGGTGGTGGTGGTGGGTTATCATCCGATTCTTCAGATGCTGCTGGGGGTGCTGGTCGAGGACCATTCATAAAGGCGGAGAAATCATCGAGTGATTCTGCTGTGGGGCGAAGTCTATATTTTAGTACAAATGCAGCGATTCCTTGTTCTGCAAGAGCTTCAGCTACTTCCCATCCTTCATTTCCCATCGAAAGCCACATATAACCACCACCTGGTGTAACGATAACAGCAGTGCCATTCGCTTTGTCAGGATCAGGCAGGAAAGGAGTTAGGGTTGCTGTGGTAATATTTCGTGCCATGGGATCTCCCCATTGGCGGAACCAAGATTCAGTAGCGGGTTGATTATCTACCCCACCGGTTCCAAGTAAAATAGCATTCGGTTCATCTGGAGTTTCAAGTGGGTAAATAGTGCCGTCTTGTGCCAAAACCGGGACGGCAAATACAAGCAATGAAAAAAAGAGTAATGTTTTTTTTAACTTCATGAGTATTTGGGTTAGTTAGGATTCTATTTTTTTTTGAGAAATTGGAGCTTTAGTTAAAAAGCGAAACGTTAATTGTTGATTTGTGAAGGATCATTCTTCAAAAAGCATTACAAATCCTCCATTTGCTTCCAGTATAATTGAAATATTCCCAGAAGGATTTATCGGTCGTTGGGCAAACATTTCAGAACCAGTGCCATCAGTAATAAATGTTCCGGAAAGTGTTTTTGGGATGAAGGATAGATCAAGAGTCAATTTTTTAGATTCATTTTCTCCATTGATCCCAGCTACAAACCATGTATTACCGTCTCTTCGAGCGATTACAACAAACTTACCTGGATACCCGTCAATAAATTCCATTTCATCCCAATCCACTGGTATTTTTTTAATGAAATTTTGAACGTAATCAGGAATCTGTTCCATGCCTTCATCTGTTTCTGCGTAATGCTGAATCCCTGAAGTAAAGAGTACTGGTGTAGCGATTTCAAATGCGGGGGTTGTTTTACGTTCAACCGTTCTTATAGAAGTTGGACTCATTGGTGTGAAATCCATTGGGCTGAATACGTTTCTGGTAAACGGAAGCATTGTGCTATGCTTTGCGGCTTGATCAGCATTTCCTTGAAAGAATGTAATAAACTCAAACCCCTTAATGGATTCCATGGTCATCAGGTTAGGATAGGTTCGGTGCCAACCCCGCGGTAAAGTAGTTCCATGGGTGTTCATTAAAAGCTTATGATCAGCTGCATCCTTAAATATATCCAAATAGTATTGAATCATAGACTGACCATCGCCAGCAAAGAAATCCACCTTAATTCCTTTTACACCCATTGTATGAATTCTGGAGAATTCTTTTACTCGACCTTCATGTGTTAATAAGGCACTTTTTGGAGTCATCTCGGTATCATTCCAGCTTCCAGAAGAGTTGTACCATAATAAAATTCCAACCTCTTTTATAGCTGCGTAATCGATCAGTTCTTGCATTTTATCATAGCCGATGTTTCGATCCCAGTATGCATCAACCAATACATATTCCCAGCCCATATCAGCGGCATAATCAATAAATCGTACCTGAACGTCATAGACGGTAGCATTATCACCTAATTTAACCCAGCTCCAAGAAGAGCGACCAGGTTTAATCCAGTCTGTATCCATCTCTACTGCTGGTTCTGCTAAATCTGTTCCGAGCGTAGATTCTGTAATGGTTTCTAAATCTCCAATAGCTATAATTCTCCAAGGTGTTGACCATGGCAATGTAGACTCAGGATTCAAAGCTCCTCCCGGAAACTGTTCTCCCCATTGAGGAAAATCTATTTTGTAATTTCCTCCGTTCGAATATTGGTGAAGTTTGGTTCCAGGATAACTTCCATCAAGTCCAGATTCTGAGATAAGAACCCAATTCTCTCCAGTTTTGAATAGAGCCGGGAAAACCCAACCTGCAGTATCAGGAGCAGGAGTTCCTACTTCGATGTCGATACTGTAGTTTTCTTCGTATGAAGGATTGGTTCGAGCAAAGCCAGTTTTGGCATTCGCCATATATTGCAGCCAAGCACGCGAATTATCCAAAAAATTAAAGGAAGTAAATTCTTCAGTTATATGATGAATATCGTCGTCTTCTCCTTGAATGGTATATCGGAATCCAACGCCATCATCAGAAACCCGAAAAGTGACAGTATATTCTAATCCACTTTTATGCTGAAATGAAAAAACTTGCTCATTCGCCTGATAGGAAATAACTCGTTGCTTACCATGAAGCATTTCATATTCGTCATTAACCGCGACAATGGATGAAATAGATGTTATAGTTAGATCTTTAGAAAGGTCAACTCCATCGAAAGTAAGTCCCAGTTTTGAAGTATCAAGAACAACGATGTTGTCTTTTAATATGCTATATGCAGGGTTTCCATCTACCACGAAAACGTTTACAGTTAACTCGCCTGCTGGACTCGTTAAGCCCAATTGCTTTTTATTGCACCCTGTTAGAATCAGAACAAGTAGTATTGGTAATAGAAATTGAGTAGTTGTTCTGTTCATAATTGTTTTTATGTGCAATCTTATTTTATTAATAGCATCTTTTTGGTATCGATAAAGCCACCTGCTTCAAGCCGGTAAATATAAAAGCGGTTCCATTAATGTAATAATTAAATGTTATTTTAACACTTAAAAATATTTCTAGACTGAAAACAGGTCTTTGAGTAATAGAATACAGTGATTGTATAATATATTTTTTCAATTATATTAGAACGTTGAAGTGTGAGTCCTACACTTCATAGCTTCGCCTTTTTAAAATAAATGGACCTAACCAACAACAAATGCAATGAATAAAAGCGTAATAATTTTACTTATAGTAGTCGGAATACTAAACAGCGATTGTACTAAAAAGAATTCTCAGGGAATAACATCAGAGGAGTTTGGGGTACTTTCTAATGGGTCTAATGTTCAGCTATATACGCTAACAAATTCGAATGGTATGGAGGTAAAAATCACAAATTTTGGAGGTATTGTTACTTCTATAAAAACTCCAGATAAGGATGGTAACTTTGAAAATGTTGTACTTGGATTTGATAACCTTGATAAATATCTAGAAGGAACGCCCTATTTCGGTGCCATTATCGGCAGGTACGGAAACAGAATTGCAAAAGGCGAATTCACTTTAGATGGAGAGCATTATTCTTTGGCAAAAAACAATGGAAATAATCACTTGCATGGAGGAGTTTTTGGATATGATAAAGTTCTATGGAATGCTAAACCAAAAGGTGAAAATGCAATAGAACTAAGTTATTTAAGCAAAGATGGAGAAGAAGGGTACCCTGGAAACCTTGAGATAACCGTTATTTATAGCCTTACAAATCAAGATGAATTAAAGATTGACTATAAAGCGACAACAGATAAAGCAACTCCAGTAAACTTAACCAACCATAGCTATTTTAACTTATCTGGTAATCCTGAATCACTAGTTCTAGATCATAAACTTCAGATAGCAGCATCAAAATTTACACCAGTTAATAGGGAATTGATTCCAACAGGAGAGATTGTTAGCGTTGAAGGTACCCCATTTGATTTTACAACTTCATTCGAAATAGGGGCAAGATTAAATGATGTTGAAGGTGGTTACGATCATAACTTTGTGTTGGATCGTAATGAAGAAGAAATGCCAGTTGTTGCTACATTATATGATGAAAAAACAGGCCGGAAAATGGAAATACTAACTACAGAACCTGGGCTTCAGTTTTATTCAGGAAATTTTTTAGATGGAACAATTATTGGTTCTGATGGAGCAAAATTTTTAAAACATAGCGCTCTTTGTCTCGAAACCCAGCACTATCCAGATTCACCAAATCAAGCCAATTTTCCTAATACCATATTAAGACCTGAAAATACGTATATTAGCTCGACCGTTTACAGGTTTTCGGTTAGAGAATAGAACATTTACCTTTTGAGGCTTATTACAGTTTAAATATTTATGGGATTAGATTACTACAAGAATCACAAACATGTACTTGTTGCGCTAGATTGTATCATTTTCGGGTTTGATAAAAACGAATTAAAATTACTTTTAATTAAGAGAGATTTCGAACCTGAAATGGGTAAATGGTCTTTGATGGGTGGGTTCTTACAATCTAATGAGAGTTTAGATGAAGGAGCTGGTAGAATCCTTAACAACCTTACAGGACTTAAAAATATTTACCTAGAGCAGCTTCATAGCTTTGGTGAGGTTAATCGCGATCCAGTTGAAAGAACAATATCGGTAGCATATTATTCATTAATCGATATTCATTCTCATGATAAAGAATTAGTTAAACAGAATTCAGCTTCTTGGTTTTCATTAAATGAAATTCCAGATTTGATTTTTGATCATGAAAAAATGGTTAATTCAGCTCTTAAAATGTTACGCTCTAAAGCATCACATCAACCAGTAGGGTTCGAGTTATTACCCGAGAAATTTACCCTTCCAGAATTACAAAAATTGTATGAGGGTATTTACAGCACTAGTCTTGATAAAAGAAACTTCAGGCGTAGAATACTTGCGATGGATGTTCTAATTAAGACGGAAGAAAAAGAAAAGAAGTATTCCAAAAAAGGTGCCTTTTTGTACAAATTCGATCAAAAAAAGTACAAAGAGAAGGTAACAAATGGAGATAGCCTAGTATTTAAGCCTCTCTAGCTAGGTTTACAAAAATAATCATTCAAAATTGTTGTAATCAAAAATTTATAGTGTTAATGTTACACTTTAAATGAAACCGCTTTTTATGTAAATAGAAGTTGTTTTTGATTCTATTCAAACATGAATCTAAATAAAATTTTGAATGAATTATGTAATTGGAGTTGATTACGGAACCGATTCAGTACGGTCAGTACTTGTTAGCGAGCAAGGAGAAGAGGTTGCAGAAGCGGTACATTTTTATGCACGTTGGAAGAATGGGTTATACTGCTCGCCAACAGAGAATAGGTTTCGTCATCATCCCTTAGATTATCTTGAAGGGTTGGAAGCCACACTAAAAGAGGTAATTGAATCACTTTCCAAGAAAGAGCGAAAAAATATAAAAGCTATTTCGGTAGATTCAACGGGTTCAACGCCTGTGGCAGTAGATAGAGAAGGAAAGCCGTTAGCTTTAAAATCTGGATTTGAAGAAAATCCAAATGCCATGTTCGTTCTTTGGAAAGATCATACAGCAATTAAAGAAGCAGATGAAATTAATAAGTTGGCAAGAACCTGGGGTGGAGTCGATTATACAAAGTATGTAGGCGGAATTTATTCTTCAGAATGGTTTTGGGCAAAAATGCTTCACGTTATTAGAGAGGATAAAGAAGTTAGGAAAGCAGGATATTCTTGGGTAGAGCTTTGCGATTGGGTTCCTTACAACTTAACGGGCGTTAAAGATATTCATCAAATGAAAAGAAGCCGATGTGCTGCTGGACATAAAGCAATGTGGCACGAAGATTTTGATGGACTACCAAGCGAAGATTTTTTAGTACAACTGGACCCCCTTTTTTCAGGTATAAGAGAACGGTTATATGAAGATACTTATACTGCCGATATTCCAGCTGGAAACCTTTCTAAAGAATGGGCTGAAAAATTAGGACTTTCTGAAGAAGTAATAATTGGTGTCGGCGCGTTTGATGCGCATATGGGGGCTGTTGGAGGGAATATCAAGCCTTATCACTTATGCAGAGTGATGGGAACTTCTACATGTGATATGTTAATTGCACCAAATGCAGATGTTGGTGATAATCTTGTTCAAGGTATTTGTGGTCAAGTTGATGGCTCAATAATTCCAGGTTTAGTAGGATTAGAGGCAGGTCAATCTGCTTTCGGTGATGTATTTGCTTGGTTTAGAAATGTTATGATGTGGCCAGTTGAAGTGAGTATTAATGCAAGTAATTTGCTTAATGATTCACAAAAAGAAGCACTTATTGAAGAAGCACATGATTCAATACTTATAAAACTATCAGATGCCGCTTCTAAAATAAATGCTACTGAAAAAGATATTATTGCATTGGATTGGTTAAATGGAAGGAGAACGCCCGACGCCAATCAATTACTAAAAGCAGGTATGGAAGGATTAGATTTAAGTACTGATGCTCCTGCAATGTTTAAAGCGTTTGTAGAGGCAACGTGTTTTGGTTCAAAATTAATAGTCGACCGGTTTGTTGATGAAGGAATAAAAATTGAAGGTATTATTGGAATGGGCGGTGTTGCTAAAAAGTCCCCTTTCATCATGCAGACATTAGCAAATGTGTTAAATATGCCAATTAGTATTTCAAGTTCATTACAAACATGTGCAATTGGAGCGTCTATTTTTGCAGCAACAGCAGCAGGGATTTATCCGAATGTGGAAGAAGCAAAAGTTAAAATGGCTTCAGGCTTCGAGAAAGTATACCAGCCCGAATTAGAAAAAATGAAAGTCTATCAAAAGCTGTATGAAAAGTATAAATCCTTAGGTAATGTTGTTGAGGATCGTATTATGAAAGTTCATATGGAGGCTTCAAAATGAGTTCATTCAAAAATCTAAAGGAAAAAGTTTATGAAGCCAATCTCAGGCTTCCAGAATTAGGACTTGTACTTTTTACTTTTGGAAATGCCAGTGCAGCTGATAGAGAGAAAGGAGTGTTTGCAATAAAACCTAGTGGTGTTCCATATGCTGAGTTAAAACCTGAGGATATTGTCGTTCTAGATTTTGAGAATAATATCATTGAAGGTGAAATGCGCCCTTCTTCCGATACAAAAACACATGCAGTTTTATACAAGCATTGGGAGAATGTTGGAGGTATTGTACATACACATTCTACTTATGCTACAGCATGGGCTCAAAGTCAGTTGGAGATACCAATATTAGGTACCACTCATGCCGATCATTTAACATATGATATACCTTGTGCACCACCAATGAGCGATGAGATGATAAAAGGGGAATATGAATATGAAACGGGTTTCCAAATCATAGATGCACTTAAAGCAAGAAAGTTCACATACGAGGAAGTGGAAATGATATTAGTTGGAAATCATGCCCCATTTACTTGGGGGAAAACGATAGATAAGGCAGTATATAATAGTGCGGTGTTAGAAGAGGTGGCAAAAATGGCTTACATAACTCTTCAAATTAATCCAAAATCACCGCGCTTAAAAGAGAGCCTTATAAAAAAACATTTTGAGCGGAAGCATGGCTCCGACTCTTACTATGGACAGGAATAACTAACTATAAAAATTAACTAATATGGCAGTATTAGATTGGATTGTAATCGGAATATTTTTTCTGGCACTTGTTGGGATTATCGTTTGGGTATTCAAACAAAAGCAACAAAGTTCTGGCGACTATTTTCTCGCTGGTCGTGATGCAAGTTGGATTGCTATTGGTGCTTCCATATTTGCATCCAATATTGGCTCTGAACATTTGATTGGACTTGCAGGTGCGGGTGCTTCAAGTGGAATGGCCATGGCACATTGGGAAATTCAAGCGTGGATGATCCTGATTTTAGGATGGGTATTCGTTCCTTTTTATAGTCGAAGTATGGTATTTACAATGCCTGAGTTTCTAGAGAGAAGATACAATTCGGAGTCTAGAACCATTTTGTCCATGATTTCATTGATAAGTTACGTACTTACAAAAGTGGCAGTTACTGTTTATGCTGGGGGTCTTGTTTTCAAAGAAGTATTTGGTATTGAAGCCATCTGGGGAATCGATTTTTTCTGGATTTCAGCGATTGGCTTGGTACTCATTACTGCAATTTATACGGTTATTGGAGGGATGAAATCAGTACTCTATACATCAGTGCTCCAAACTCCAATTTTATTAGTTGGTTCTCTAATTATTCTTGTTTTAGGATTACGTGCCTTAGGTGGTTGGGATGAGTTAATGTTAATTGTGAATGCAACTCCAGTAAATGAATACGGAGATTCGATGGGGAATTTAATCAGGAGTAACAGAGATCTCGATTTCCCTTGGCTTGGAGTATTAATTGGATCATCCGTTATTGGATTTTGGTATTGGTGTACCGATCAGTTTATAGTACAACGTGTGCTTTCAGGTAAAAACGAAACCGAAGCAAGAAGAGGAACTATTTTTGGAGCATATCTGAAATTAACTCCAGTATTTCTTTTTATGATTCCTGGAATGATTGCTTTTGCATTAGCTCAAAAAGGGATTGTTATTAATGGACAGGTTTTCACGCTTTCTACCCCAGATGCTGCTTTTCCAACGTTGGTTGCTACATTGTTACCGGCAGGTGTTAAAGGATTAGTTGTATGTGGAATTCTGGCAGCGTTAATGAGTTCATTGGCTTCTTTGTTTAACTCATCAGCAATGTTATTTACCATCGATTTTTACAAGAAATATCGACCAGATGCTACTGAGAAGAAGCTCTTATATGTAGGTAGAATCGCTACTGTAGTTGTAGTAATACTTGGGATTCTTTGGATTCCAATAATGAGAAGTATTGGGGATGTTCTCTACACTTATTTACAAGATGTTCAATCGGTTCTAGCACCTGGAATTGCAGCCGCTTTCTTACTTGGAATTCTGTCCAAAAAACCAACTCCAAAAGGCGGTATGTGGGGTATGATTGTGGGTTTTATTATTGGAATCATGAGGTTGGGAGCTAAGGTTCTTTATACTCAGCTTGCCAAAAGCGATGGATATTCAGATGTATATCAATGGGCAGCCGATACTGGTGTATCAAATATATTTTATCAACTGTTTTACGAAGTGAATTGGCTTTTCTTTAGTGGAGGAATGTTGGTGGTAAGTATGCTAGTAATTATGATTGTAAGTAGATTTACAAAAGCTGCGCCAGACTCACAACTCGTAGGATTAACCTATGCTTCTGCCACAAGTGAGCAAAACGCGGCTACTCGAGCTAGTTGGAGTAAATGGGATTTGATACATACCGTAATTATTCTAGGCTTTACCGTAGCATTTTATATTTACTTCTGGTAAAACGAATTTGAAAACTAACATGTATAGAAAATCATTAAAATGGATTCTTTAAAAGAAATTTGGTTCTTAACAGGTAGTCAGCATTTATACGGTGAGGAAACCTTAAAACAAGTCGAAGTTAATTCTAAAGAGGTTGCCTCTGGGCTAGCGAAGGAAGTAAAAGCTCCAGTTAAAATTGTATTCAAATCTGTTCTTACTACTCCAGATGCAATCCGAAGAATATGTCTAGATGCAAATAGCTCAGATAATTGTATTGGCTTAATTACCTGGATGCATACTTTTTCTCCTTCAAAAATGTGGATTGCTGGATTGAAGGTTCTTCAAAAGCCATTCGTTCACCTACATACTCAATTTAACCGTGATATTCCCTGGAACGAAATTGATATGGATTTCATGAATCTAAATCAATCGGCACATGGGGGACGAGAGTTTGGCTTTATCAATGCTTTGATGGGAATTGATCGCAAAGTTATTGCTGGTCATTGGCAAGATCCTGAAGTAATTGGTGACTTGGATAATTGGATTCGTGCAGCTCTTGGAAAAAATGAACTTCAGCACCTAAAAGTAGCACGTTTTGGCGATAATATGAGAAATGTTGCCGTAACGGAAGGCAATAAAGTGACTGCAGAAATTTTCTTTGGGGTTGATGTAAGAGGGTTTGGTGTAGGTGATTTGGTTGAGCATGTTAATGCTGTTACAGATGCTGACCTCGCTAATCTTTTATCAATTTATAAAGAAGAGTATACGATAGCAGATAGCGATATGAATGACGAAGACTATAATAACTCAATCAAAGAAGCGGGTCGTATCGAGCTAGGAATCAAGTCATTTCTTGATGAAGGTGGCTTTAAAGCATTTACAACTACTTTTGAAGACCTTCATGGCTTGGTGCAATTACCAGGTTTAGGGGTTCAAAGGTTGATGGCTCAAGGATATGGTTTTGCAGGTGAAGGAGACTGGAAAACAGCAGCTTTAGTCAGAGTCACAAAAGTAATGGCAGAAGGACTTGAAGGCGGAACTTCATTTATGGAAGACTACACATATCATTTTGATCCAACAAAAATGCAAGTTCTAGGTGCGCATATGCTCGAAATTTGTCCATCAATTGCAGGTGATAAACCTTCCTTAGAAGTTCATCCTCTAGGCATTGGTGGGAAAGCAGATCCGGCACGGCTAGTATTTAACGGAACACCCGGTAAGGGTTTAAATGTTGCATTAATGGATATGGGCAATCGTTACAGGATGCTCGTAAATACTGTAGAAGCCGTAGAAAACCCAGAGCTTCCAAGCTTACCAGTGGCAAGAGTTCTATGGAATCCTATGCCAGATTTAAAAACAGCTGCCTCATCTTGGATACTTGCTGGTGGGTCTCATCATACTTCATTCAGCCAGG
The DNA here is from genome assembly GCA_963974345.1 of uncultured Balneolaceae bacterium. GTDB lineage: Bacteria > Bacteroidota > Rhodothermia > Balneolales > Balneolaceae > RHLJ01. The sequence goes on from CAXBBW010000009.1 coordinate 17,963, forward strand.
CGCTAACACTTGATCATATTGTAGACTTAGCAGAAATGTTAGGAATAGAGTGCCTTGTAATTGATAATAAAACCGAGATTCGTTCTTTCAAGACTGAAATTCGTACAAATGAAATGTATTACGGTGCAGTAAAAGGAATTAGATAAAGAATTCAACACTACTAATTTTCGAAAATAATAAATGCCCAAACCTAGCTCTTGAGCAAAACACTAAAAACTTATAGTCATGATAATAATTCGTATTAAAAAGTTGAGAAAGCTTCCACTTATAAGTCTAGTAACAATAATAGGATGTATTTCTATATTAAGTTGTACAACTCCAAAAGCAGATAAAAATCCAAAATTTGATTGGTTTAAATACCAAGGAAATGATCCCATATATGAAGGATTAGAAGTAGCTGAAGATGAGTATGTAAACCCTATTTTAGCTGGATTTTATCCAGACCCGAGTATCGTTCGGGTTGGAAAAGATTATTATATGGTACACTCTTCATTTAGCTATTTCCCTGGAATTCCAATTTTTCATAGTACTGATTTAGTTAATTGGAATCAGATTGGGCATGTACTAGATCGTCCCTCACAGTTAGCAGTAGATAGTCTTGGAGTTTCGAGAGGCGTTTTTGCTCCGACTATAGAATATAATGATGGCACGTTTTATGTATTGAATACATTAGTAGATGCAGGTGGAAACTTTATGGTTACAGCAACAGATCCTGCTGGTCCATGGTCAGATCCTATTTGGTTAGATCGAGTTGGTGGAATTGATCCTTCTATATTTTTTGATGATGATGGAAAGGTGTATGTGATTAACAACGATGCACCCGAAGGGAGACCATTATATCAAGGGCATAGAGCAGTTTGGATTAGGGAATACGATTTGGCAACAAATAAGAGTATCAGCGAGCCTAAAGTAATAATTAATGGTGGTGTTGACCTTTCAACAAAACCAATTTGGATTGAAGGGCCTCATCTTATTAAAGTGAATGGTGAATATATCTTACATGCTGCTGAAGGTGGAACTAGCACAAATCATTCACAGGTAGTATTGAAAGGAGATAATCCATTAGGTCCGTTTACTCCAGGTCCAAACAACCCAATTTTGACACAGCGACATATTCCGGTCGATAGAGATTTCCCAGTAGAATATACGGGTCATGCAGACATGGTAGAAACTGAAAATGGAGAGTGGTGGACTATTTTTCTAGGGGTAAGATTGTATGGCGATAACCACTTTAATATAGGACGAGAAACATTTTTATTACCTGTTACATGGAAAGATGGTTGGCCTACAATTTTAGAAGGCGACGAAGAAGTGCCTGTTAAATTGAAACGACCAAACTTACCGTATGCAGAAAAGCCAAAAACGCCTACTCATGGTAATTTTACTGATATAGATGAATTTAATACTAATACATTAGACGATAAATGGATTATGCTAAGAACTCCTCGAGAAGATTGGTATTCATTTACTGAGGATGGATTCTTAAAGCTCAATGCAAGAAACCATGAAATCAGTGGACTTGGAAATCCCTCTTTCTTAGGTAGACGACAGCAACATGGTTATGCGTCTGCGTCAACAAAAATGATCTATAATCCAGAAAAGGAAGGTGATGTCGCTGGTTTAGTAGCTTTCCAAGGCGAAAGATTCTATTACCTGATTGGCATTACGTTAAACGAAATGGATGAGAAAGAAATTTTTGTAGATAAATCAGAAGGCGGCGTTGTTACAAGAATTGCTTCAGAAAAAATTATCCCAAATAGTTCCGATGAGTTTTTCCTTCAAATTGAAGCTAGAGAAGCAGAATATGATTTCTCTTACGCATTAACAGAAGGGGATTGGAAATACCTTAAGAAAGGAGCGGACGGAACCGTACTTAGTACTAACAAAGCTGGAGGTTTTGTTGGTACAGTTATTGGAATCTACGCCTATACTAATTAATTGACGTCAAAATTATTTTAAGATGAAGAAAGCCTTCCTGTACCTTCAAAAAGGTACAGGAAGGCTTTCTTCATTAATTTTATAATCATACTACTGATTAAGTACGTTTAGAATGGAATCCTTTAGATGCACCCACTAGAATCTCTAGGGTTCTCTCTGGTGGATCTATATACCGCACTAAAAATACAGATGGACGAGACGTACGTGGAGCAGAACAGATAAATACGGATTGCGGTATTCACGCCTAGATTATTTCGATTCTTTAATAAGCCAATCTAAATATTCTTTATTTCCCTCATCTTCTGTGATAGTAAGAGAAACAATACAAGGGCAATTATAACTGTGTAATTTCTTAACACGGTTTGTTAACTTTTTTACCTTAGAATAATGCGTTTTCGCAATTAGAACACACTCATTTGCCTCTTTTATCTCACCATCCCATCGATAAATACTTTCCATTTTATCTATAATATTTACACAAGCTGCGAGCTTTTCTTCCACTAAAGCAAAGCCAATTTTTCGTGCTTCTTCTTTACTAGAAGTTGTGATATAAATATATCTGAGATTATAGTACATGTTTTTGTAGAGAGTGAAAAGATGAAATAAAAATACTAAACTTCTTCTGAATAGAATGTAGAATATTTTGATTGAAAAATATGGATTTTAAATTCAATAAGCCTTAAATTTGCAAGCTCTGAAATTTGCGAGAGTGGCGGAATTGGTAGACGCGCTAGATTTAGGATCTAGTATCTTAACCGATGTGGGGGTTCGAGTCCCCCCTCTCGTACTTTCCTATCCAAACTATTCTTTTTATTTACTGAATCCACAAAACATAGCGGAGCATTCGTGAACATTTCTGTTAAAGAAATTACTTCTGTTGATAAAGAAGTAACCCTAAAAGCTAACCGAGAAGAGCTACAACCTAAATTCGATAAAGCATTAAAAAAGTATCAAGGTCAGATTACTATGCCTGGTTTTCGTCCAGGTCGAGTTCCTCTTTCTCTAGTTAAAAAGAGATTTGGCAACGATATTGAGATCGAAGAAATTAACAAGCACATTCAAGAGGTTTTTGAAAAGGATATTGTTGAAGAACATAATCCTGTTGGCGAAACCCAAATGATTGATTTTCAATGGGAAAATGATGAACTAGAAGTGGTATTTAAAATCGGAGCAAAACCCGAAGTTGAGCTTTCTGATCTTAAGAAAATTAAAGTGAACAAAATGGTTCACGATGTTAACGACAAAGAAGTTAAAGAAGAGATACAGAGAACTCTCGAGCGCCAAGGAGACTGGGAAGACGTTGATGTAAAAGTCTCAAAAGATGTAAGAGTTATTGTTGACGTTGAGTCTGTAAATCATGGTGATGTTGATGAAGATCAAACACTTGATTTAAGAGAAGAAGGAAGCGCTGATTTCCTAAAAGCGTTAAAAGGAAATAAAGTCGGCGACGTTGTAGAAATGAGTATCCCTCATGGCGATCACAATGATGATGTGAAAATCACCATCAAGAAAATCCAAAAGCCAGTACAAGTTGAACTAAATGAAGAGTTCATAAAAAAGAATAGTAATGGCGAAGCTTCAAATGAGGATGAGTTCAAGAGCTTCATAAAAAGTAGAATGCAACAGTACTATGATCAATCTGCTGATGACCTGTTCAAAAGCGAAGTAGTTGATTCGTTGGTTGACGCGCACGAATTTGAAGTGCCTGATGCTTTTGTTGAGCAAGTGAAGAGTTCTTATGTAGATCAGGTAAAGCAACAATATGCTGATAAACTTCCAGAAACCTTTGACGAGCTTGCTTATAGAGAAGAAATGACCGAGCAGGCAAAGAGAGAAGCTAAATGGTATTTTATTAGTCAAAAACTTCAAGAAACATTTGAAGATATCGAAATAAAACCCGAAGATATTGATGATTTCATTTCTGTTGAAGCAGCACGTTATGGTGCTACTGTAGATCAACTTAAAGGATATTATGCTCAGAACCCGAACATGTTAGAGTCACTCAGAGGAAGTATCAGAGAGAACAAAGTTTTTGACAAACTTCAGGATGAGGTTAAGATTTCAGAGTTGGATAAAGATGCGTATCGTAAGTATCAGGAAAAGAAGTCAGATAAAAAGAAATAATTTATACTACAGCCATGATTAAGCAACCCATTTTCGAACAGCCTTTATTTGAATCAAGCACACAATCCATTGAGAGTAATCTTGTGCCAATGGTTATTGAAACAACGAGTCGAGGTGAGCGTGCCTATGATATTTATTCTCGTCTTCTTAAAGACCGAATTATCATTTTAGGAAGCGGAATTAATGATGTTGTTGCTAGTACAATTGTAGCTCAATTATTGTTTCTTGAATCTGAAGATCCAGAAAAAGATATCAACCTTTATATTAATAGTCCTGGTGGAGTTGTTTCTTCAGGTTTAGCAATTTATGATACCATGCAACACATAAAATGTGATGTAGCAACTACATGTATGGGGATGGCTGCAAGTATGGGAGCAGTTTTATTAACGGCAGGAACAGCGGGTAAGAGAAGCTGCTTACCAAATGCACGTGTTATGATTCATCAACCACTTGGTGGTGTTCAGGGGCAAGCTAGCGATATAGAAATTGAAGCTCGGGAGATTCTTCGCACCAAAAAGCAATTAAGTCAGATTATTGCAGATCACGCTGGTAAAACGTTAGAAGACATTGTAAATGATTCTGATCGTAACAATTGGATGACTGCAGAAGAAGCCAAAAAATACGGCTTGGTTGATAATGTGATTTCAAGAGCAGATACTGCGAAGAAGTAAGAATTTTAGTAGATTTATAAGGGATGAACGACAACGAAAAAAATAATGACATCGTAAACTGTTCCTTTTGTGGGCGCTCAAGCCTCGAAGTGAACAGTATGGTAGCCGGTCCAGGTGTATATGTTTGTGATCGTTGTGTGGAGGATGCATCCAGTATTATCAAAAGTGATTTAGCTTCACTTGCTCGTCGTCGTGAGAAATCATATAAGCCAATGTTAAAGCCCGTAGAAATCAAGGTAAAGCTTGATGAATATGTAATTGGCCAAGAGCAAGCTAAGAAGACACTTTCAGTTGCGGTGTACAATCACTACAAGCGAATAAGTAACGAAAGTTTAGAAATTGACGATACTGTTATCGAAAAAAGTAATATTGCTTTACTAGGACCTACTGGTAGTGGAAAAACCCTACTCGCTCGCACACTTGCAAAGGTTATAGACGTCCCTTTTACCATAGCTGATGCAACGGTACTTACAGAAGCAGGTTATGTTGGGGAAGATGTCGAAAGTATTTTAAGCAATCTCCTTCAAGCCGCAGATTACGATGTTGAACGTGCAAAACGAGGGATTGTTTACATTGATGAAGTTGATAAGGTGGCTCGTAAAAGTGATAATCCATCAATCACTAGAGATGTAAGTGGTGAAGGAGTTCAGCAGGCACTACTTAAAATTTTAGAAGGCACCGTTGCCAATATTCCCCCAAAAGGAGGAAGAAAACATCCCGAACAAAGCTTTATTCAACTTGATACGGCGAACATCTTATTTATTTGTGGAGGAGCATTTGCTGGATTAGAAGAAATTATTTCTAGAAGACTTTCTACAAGTTCTATGGGGTTTACAACGAATGAGCAAGTGAAATTCAATAAGGAAGATCCTGAAATTTTTACCTATATAGAGCCAGAAGATTTACAGCGCTTTGGATTAATCCCAGAATTAATTGGTCGATTACCAGTTATTTGCGGACTTCATGAGCTTTCGGATGAAGCGCTCTTAGACATACTCCAAACTCCAAAAAATGCTATTGTAAAGCAGTACAAAAAGCTGTTTAAAATGGAAGGCGTAGAGCTAGATTTTGAAGATGAAGCGCTCACATCAATTGTGAAAAAAGCAAAGGCTCGTAAAACTGGAGCTCGAGGATTACGCTCAATTATGGAAGCCGCAATGTTAGACATCATGTTTACACTCCCTTCAATGAAGAATGTTGCCCGATGTGTAATCACTAAAGATACCATCGAGAAAAAAGCTCCTCCTGTGTACGAAAAGCAAAAAGCTTCAGCATAATTTTACTAAACCCTGCGCATTTTTTTGAAGTAGGGTTTTTTGTTTAGGTGATTCCCCACACATTCCTATATTCCATCCAATAAAAAAGTTTATCTATGAATCTTTTTGCACAATCAGGCTGGATAAAATTGATGCTTATCACCTTTTTGCTTTTGCTAGGTGCAGCATCATTGGTATACAATAATTACTTGGTAAGCAAAATCTTAGAGCAAGAACGAGTAAGTGTAGAGCTTTGGGCAAAAGCACTAGAGTTTAATTCATTACCTGTTCATGAACAAGCTAGTTCAAAGCTACTTGAAATAGCAATTGCTTTAGAGCAAATGGACTTCATTCCAGACAGTTTGGTAGATAAAGTGCTAGAGGTAGAAAGCCTTAGAAGTTCTCAAGATTTTGTGACCGATGAGTTTATTTTAGATGATGGGGAGCGATTTAAAGTACCAGCAGTTTTAGTCGATTCTGGAGATGTACCCCTTGAGTATGTGTATCAAATTTTTAATCCAGAAAACCCAGATTCAGTAAATTATGAAATTGAATATGGGTTTAAAAATGTTCCTGCAAACGACATCGACACCCCTCTGAAAAGAGAAAGACTTGTAGCACGATTAAAGGCTACAAATCCACCAATAAAAATTATTATTGGTGATGAAAATACACGCATTGCGCAATTAGTATACTATGGAGAAAGTCCTACTGTCCGGTTACTAAGATACTTTCCATATATACAAATTGTAATCTTAAGTCTTTTACTTGGTATTGGTTATACTACCTACAAAAGTATTACTAGAACTGAGCAATCAAATCTTTGGGTTGGAATGGCGAAAGAAGCGGCTCATCAACTTGGAACTCCAATCTCAAGTTTGTATGGATGGATTCATCTCTTCAAAGATGAATTCGAAGATAATGTAGAGGCGAATAATATTATTCGGGAAATAGAGAATGACGTTCAACGCTTAAGCGGTGTTGCAGAACGTTTTGGTAAGATCGGTTCTTCTCCAGAACTCACGTCAATGAACATAAAACCAAATCTTGATGAAGTAGTAAGTTATATGGAGCGCAGGCTCCCTAAATTAGGTAAAGCAGTAGAAGTGCGGAAATCGTTACTTGCAGAGGCTGAAGTAAATATTAATCCAGAATTATTTCAATGGGCTATTGAAAACCTTGTTAAGAACGCGATGGATGCTTTGAACAATACCGATAAGAATGCCTTTGTCTCAATAAGGTCGAAAGTAAAAGGAAATGAGGTAATTATTGATATCGAAGATTCTGGTTCAGGGATTGAAGCAAATCAATTTAAAACAGTTTTTAGACCTGGGTTTAGTAGCAAAAAGAGAGGCTGGGGACTTGGTTTAAGTCTTACCAAAAGAATAATAGAAGAATATCACTCAGGAAAAGTATTTGTACTAAAATCTGAACTTGGGGTTGGCACAACAATGCGAATAGTTCTTAATATTGTTGCCTAGGGGATTGATTAATCGTCGGTATAACCACGCTTTTTAGCATATTCGTACAACTCGGTTTTTAGCAGATTTCTACCCCTGTGTAATCTTGACCGAATGGTACCAATTGGAACATCCAGCATATTAGAAATTTCTTCATAGGTAAATCCATCAACATCACATAAAAGAACAACCGTTCTAAAATCTTCAGGTAATTTAGATAAAGCCTTAGAGAAATTATCGTCCATTAAATCACGGAAAATAAGATGCTCTAGATCAGATGTATCTGTTCTTTCCGCTCGAATATTCTCGTAAAATGAAGACACCTCATCGTAATCAACTTCCTGAGGCTTTTTAAGGTTCTTTCTGTAATTATTAATGAAAGAATTTTTTAGAATTCGAAAAAGCCAAGCTTTAGCATTAGTTCCTTTTTCATAACTATCAAAAAAACGAAAAGCTTTAACAATAGTATCTTGAACTAAATCTTCCGCATCACTTGGGTCGGTTGTTAATCGCAAACCAAAATTATATAGAGCATCCAAATGAGGTATTACCTCATCGTTGAACTCTTGCTGCTTTTTTTGGTGATTCTTACTCAAAGTGATTCTTTAATTATAGTGCTTTATTAAGTACGTCAATTTTGAATACTTATGTAAGCGGTAATTTAAAATTTAACAATAATTACGCTATAGTTTAACTAACTCTGCCCCAATAGATAAATAGATACTTTTGATCAGGTAGTTAGTTTTTTACTAAGCACCTAAAAAACTAATTACTAATACGTCATAAAGCGCGTGAGTCCAAGCGGCGACTCCAAAGCCTCTCCAAATATATATTCCGTTTAATATTAAACCAAACAGGAAACGATATAAAAACGAACTAAATGTAAATAAATCCCCCATTGAACCCATATAATGTACAGCACTAAAGAGTAAAGCGGATAAAGTAACTGCAGCAATTACCGCCGCCCATTTTTTTCCAAATAGTTTATTGAATAGAAGTATCAATAAGGAGACTAGAATTACTCTGAAGAAAAGCTCTTCGTATAGGCCTGCGCCTAAAGAAAGTGCAAGCTTCTGTAAGTATGAAAGAGACTGAATAGGATCCGTTGCGGCAATATTGAAGATTAGTGAAATAAGAGTATTACTCACGAAAGCAACGAAAATCGCATATATTATACACTCCAGCAGCATTATTGGGAAATATGAGAATCGGAGTTCCTTAAGCCTTTCTCGTTCTTTATATAAGATGAAGAAGCCTAAAAGCATCATCACTAAAAGAGAAGATGAAATAGCATTTACACCAAAATAAGTGAAAAGCGATTTCATCCAAACATCTACACTAATTCGAACAATGTGATCTGCATTGGGTTGGGAGATCAGAATCAATGCTTCATAAATCAAAAAAAGTGGCAAACTGAGTAAAAAGCTATAAAGCAGGGTGTGAGTGTTAGAGAAGTATTGCTTTATGGAATTTGCCATTAGCTTTCAGAATAAATAGAAACGATTGGATTTGCGGAGTTTTCGAGCTGTAATATTCGAAAAGCCCGATCAGAAAGTTTCAGACCAGAACCAGTTATTCTATCAGTGATTCGAACATAAACACCACTATTATTAACGGGGTTTTCAATAAAAATAATGGCGCCAAGGGCAATATTGGAATGTGCTGCAGTTAGTTCTTCGGGGTTATATAGCTCTCCACTCGTAGTAGTATTGCCAAGTTCTTCTCTCGTATATGAAGAAACACCAACCGATCCTAAATCCTGAAGAGGCGCCTTATTTTCAAATGGATTATCGAAAGAACGTGAAGGAGGAAGTAGAACAGTAATTTTTTTCTGCCGATCTAGCGCTGCAATATTAACTTCAGGATTTAATTCCTGAAGCTCTCGTTGAGTCATTTTGAATTTGTTTAGAATATCTTTTGACGTTTCTCCACTCGATACAGTATAGACCGCAAAAGTTCCTTGGGGTGATGATTCTTTCGAAAACTCAGAGGCAGATGGGGCAACACTATCAACCATTTTTCTAACACTTAATCGCTGACCAATACTCAACAAATCATTGGATAGATTATTCAGCTCTTTGAGTTCATTTACCGTCATACTATGGTTGTTAGCGATTACAGTAAGGTTATCACCACTTTTTACTGTATAAAAAACATTCTCTTGAGGAGTAGAATTTGTAACAAGAGATCCCGCTGGTTTTTCAGTTAACAGAGAATCCCCTTGCTCTTGAACAAAATAAAAAAGCTCTTGTCCTACTGAAAGACTGTTATCAGAGAGTTCATTCCATTGTTTTAGCTCTGTAACGGAAACATTTAGAGTTCTAGAAATAGCATAAAGAGTTTCTCCTTGTTGCACAGTATAAGTGTTTTTCTCTTGTGCAAGAATACTTATAGAAAGTACTAGTAAAAGGCTAAAAAGTGATAAGAACAACTTCATAATTAATCTTCCAATTCTAGTTCGAGAAAAAGTAAAGCACTTTTCAATTCTGATTTTGCATGCTGATTATTTACTTGATCAGCAATTTCAATTCCTGACTTATAGGTCCTAAACGCTTTTTTGTTCTCGTTATTTTCAGTATAAAGTTTTGCAAGGTGATAATAAACGCCAACATATTTAGGATCATTATCAACTATGTTTTCAAAAAGCGACAATGCCTTCGATTGTTGACCCATATTTATCAATTCCAATGCTAGCGCAAATTTAGAAAACGAATCATTAGGATTGTCTTTAATTCGCCCCACTAATATTGGAATTTTTGAACTCATTAAGGTCTGTAACTATTAAAGCGCTCTTCAATTTCACTAATAGAGTCTCCACCAAATTTTTCTAGAAATGCATTAGCAATTACTGGGGCTAATGCACATTCGGCTACTACTACAGCACGTGGCAAAGCACAAACGTCAGAACGCTCATAACGAGTTTCAGTTTCTTTAAGAGTATGCATGTCTACCGTGCTTAAAGGGTTCAACATTGTTGGAATGGGTTTCATTACACCTCGAACAATAATTGGCATTCCGGTACTCATTCCGCCTTCAATCCCACCAGACCGATTCGTTCTTCTTTTAAAAGTTGTGCCATTGTGGGTGATTTCATCATGTACATGGTGACCCGGTCTAGCTCCAGATTCAAAGCCAAGCCCTATTTCTACACCTTTCATTGCCTGTGTACCCATAATTGCTTGAGCAATCATTCCATCAAGTTTACGATCCCATTGAGTAAAACTTCCTAAACCGACAGGGACACCGGTAATTATGATTTCATACACACCACCAAGAGAAGAGCCAGCCTTACGATATTTTTTAATCTCATCGATCATTTTTTCTGAGAGATTAGAATCTAAACAACGAACTTCAGATTCATCGGCTGTTTTATATACATGCTCTCCTCCATGTTCAACAAGGGGGTCGGCTATTTCTCGAACTTGATCCCAAGTATTATAACCGGCTTCCCCTATTCTTAAAACATGTCCACCAATTTCAATTCCAAAATGCTTCAAAAACGTACGGGCTATACCTGTACAAGCAACACGCATCCCAGTTTCTCGAGCACTAGAGCGTTCAATCACAGGGCGAATGTCATCAAAGCGAAATTTTTGAGCGCCCACTAAATCTGCATGACCTGGACGTGGAAGTGTGATTTTCTCAATTCCCTCGGCTTCTGTTTCTTTATTCATTACAACAGGCCAGCCATCTTTGTCCTTTTTGAAAGCTCGGTTTTCCATAAACATAGCGATTGGACCGCCCATTGTTTTCCCAAACCTAACACCAGAACTAATAATGGCTCTATCTTTCTCAAATGCCATTCGTCCACCCCGACCATAGCCTTGTTGGCGACGAGCTAAATGTTCTGCAATTTCGTCTTCTGTTATGGGTAGTCCTGCCGGCACTCCCTCAACAATTCCTGTCATTCCGGGTCCGTGAGACTCACCGGCTGTAAAATATCTAATCATCCGTTTGTTTCTATATTTTCTATTTGTTCTGCGCGTTCTGCAAGGCTACGTGTATCATTACACATTTCTGATCTAAAGGCCTGAATTTTCTTGAGATCTCCAAGTAAAATCAATGAGTTCCCTGTGAGAATTACGTCGGTACCTTTTGGGTTAAATTTAATACGTTCTCCTTCAGCAATAATAGCGATTATTAATACTTCGTATGTACTACGAACATTAATTTCAGCAAGAGTTTTATTTGATAGTTTTGAACCTTCAGAAATTAAGACCTCATCAAAAGTATGGTCTTGACTATTGTCTCGAGTCATTGTTTCAATGAATTGCTCTACATTAGGTCTCAAAATTACATTAGCCATTCTGTCGGCACCAATATCGTATGGAGAAATTACTTTATTGGCGCCTGCGCGTGATATTCTAAGTTTGTTCTTATTCTCATTTGCCCTAACTAGAACGAAAAGGTCTGAATTCATTTCTCTAGCAAGAAGCGTGGTAAATACATTATCTTTATCACTAGAGAGCGTACAAATTAGAGCTTTTGCTTTATCGATACCTGCTTCTTTAAGAACATTTTCGTCTTGGGCATCTCCTTGAACGTACACATATTTATCACTTTGAATTCTTTGAATACTTGATTCACGATTCTCAACAATTACAATCGGAAGATTCGCGTCATCAAGTACATTAGCTATACGATGCCCAATACGACCGTAGCCACAAATAATATAGTGATTGTTCATGTTCTCGAGTTTTTTACGCATTGCTCTTTGTAAAAATAGTTCGCTTTCAAAAAGAAGCTGAGTTGTTTGTGAGGCGATGTAGGAAATCACTCCAATACCAAATATAAAGATTGCCATGGTGAAAATTCGCCCTTCTATAGTAAGTGATTTTACCTCTCGAAATCCAATAGTTGATATAGTAATGAAAGTCATATAAAAACTATCAAAAAATTCCATATCCTCTATATAATGATAGCCAATGGTTCCAATAATGAAGATTACTATCATTAACGTAGAAGCTATTCCAATTCTGAATAGTGCTGGATTTTCGACTACATCCGAATACAACCGATTCTTCATTCTATTTTAACTGAGAGCGTACACTTATCTGAACAATACCACCAATTTTACTGTAAGAGCTTCTACTTAAATCAATATCTAAGCCTTTTACTTTTAGCCCAACTCCTACACTTACCCCAGCTAAATCAAAAGATTGATCAGTTTTAGCTTGCTCATGGAGCAACCGATTATATCCGAAACGAAATAAGAAGTTTTCACTGAATGCAGCTTCACCTCCAAAAATTACATGCCGAAAAGCATTATCAAAAAATGAAGGTTCCTCAGTTTCTCCAACCACTTTCATATCCCAATTATTAAGTTGGCGGAAAGTTAGGTTCAGTTGAAAAGGGAAATTCTCTGGTTTTTTTGAAAACCCAGCTGATATATCAAATGGAATTTCTTCTCGAAAACCATCATAATAATCCAATTGATCACCAAGGTTTCGGAAAGAAATACCAGCACTAAAATCAGTTTCTTCGTCCAAATAATAAATACCACCTGATGCAGTAATAGCGCTTGAGTTGTAAATATGGTAGGATGAATGAATCAAATCTACTCCAGCACCTGCGGATAATTTTTCAGAAAGCATGGTACTAAGTGCAGTTGTTAATGAAAGATCACTCGCGTTAAAACTCCCAAGGTCATTACCGTCTTCGTCCAGTTGATTTAATTCTCCATACCCTGCGTAACGAATTCCAATTCCTAGTGTGCCAATATTTTTGATATCGTATGCTCCGTTTGCAAACCCGATTCTAGAATCAGATAAATAATTTACAAAGGAAGCAGAAACAAGCGTAGAAGATTTTGGAGTTAAATATGCAGGGTTTAAATATAATAAGGTCGAGTTGGCGTCAAACATGCCAACATGGTTTCCACCAAGTGCAGCAGCTTTCGCTGAAGGTGTGATTTCCAAGAATCGAAATATGGAAGAATTATTTGTTTGAGCAAATACCGAAGAATAGCTCAAAAAAAATGTCAATAAACAAATCAGGATGCGTATTTTAATCATGAATCGAGAACTTGCTGTTGAAATAAATGAGTTACAATATAATTAAATGAAAAGGCAACTATTTAACATTATTATTACTAATAATAGAGAGAACTAACTACCTTAACTAAATGCAGTCAATTAAACAGTTTGGTCAATACACTCTACTACTGTATCAGGCGTTACGTTCGGTAACGGAGTTTAGTACTTATCGGAAAAATCTTTTCAGTGAATTTGTTAAGATTGGATATGAGTCTATTCCGATTATGGTTCTTACTGGGTTTTTTACAGGAGCAGTGTTAACTCTACAAACAGCATATCAATTGGATACCGACTTATATCCAGCATCTATTGTCGGATCTATCGTAGGTCAATCAATAGTTATTGAATTAGCTGCAGTAATTGGCGGATTAGTGTTAGCCGGAAAAGTTGGAGCTAGAATTTCTACAGAACTTGGCACAATGAGGGTCAGTGAACAGATTGATGCCTTAGAATCAATGGGATTTAATTCCGTTACTTTTTTAGTGGTTCCAAGAGTACTTGCCGGCATTTGTATGTTCCCTGTACTATATATTTTTACAGCAGTAATGGGAATAGTTGGAGGGATAATTGCAGGAGCCTTGGATGGTATTTTGCCTGCTGCTGAATTTATGGTTGGAGCAAGAAGCTTTTTTTACCCTGAAGATGTCATTTTTGGAATTATAAAAACGGTTGTATTTGGGTTTGTAATAACATCCATCTCATGTTATAAAGGGTATTTCGCTTTTGGAGGAGCCGAAGGTGTTGGAAATGCAACAACTCAAGCGACAGTAATGGGATGTGTTTTTGTAATTTTAACTGATTTTTTACTAGCTGCAATCCTTTTATAAGTTATGATTGAAATAAAAAACCTTACTAAAAGCTTCGGCGAAAATCTTATTTGGAATGATGTTTCCTTTAACATTGAAGATGGAGAAACTCTTGCAATAATTGGTAAGTCTGGATGTGGAAAATCGGTAATGCTCAAGCATCTAAATGCGTTACTCTATCCAGATTCTGGGAAAGTTATTATTGATGGGAAAGATTTATATTGCTTAACATATTCAGAACTTCGAAAAATTAGGCAACGTTTTGGTATCCTTTTTCAAGGGGCGGCTTTGTTTGATTCGATCAGTACCTTTGAAAATATCGCATTTCCTCTTCGATATTTTACGAAACAAACGGAAGATGAAATCCGCGCAAATGTTGAAGAAGCACTTGAAATGGTGAATTTAGTTGGAGCTGGAGAAAAGGCAACTTCTTCTCTTTCTGGAGGAATGAGAAAACGAGTAGGAGTTGCAAGAGCAATTATTCTAAAACCCCAATATTTGTTATATGATGAGCCTACTTCTGGGTTAGATCCTCAAACTTCTGAAGAAATAAATGAACTAATTGTGCACATGGCAGATAGTTTGGATATTACGTCTATTGTAATTACTCATGATATGCACAGTGTATTATCAATTGCTGAAAAAGTTGCTTTTTTAGATCATCAGAAACTAAGTTGGTTTGGAACAGTAGATGAAATGCAGGAAAGTGATTGTGAAGCTCTTGTAGAATTTATCACTGCAAGTGAATATCAAATAAAGAAATAACCGCATTAAAGGAAATGAAGTGAATAAGCTAAGTAATGAATTAAAAATCGGTTTGATAGTTCTGGTATCAATAACTGTCGCGTTCTTAGGTTTTCGAGTAATGAAGAATGAACCCTTTTTTAGTAGTGCCAAAATTTTATACACTAAATATGACTCAGTAAATGGATTGTTAAAAGGTGGTCCTGTAACCATGAAGGGAATAAAGCTTGGCACAGTAAGGGAAATACGATTCCTTCCTGAAGAAGATAGTATACTTGTTGCGCTAAGTATAACCGAAGATATTTTAATCCCTGTAGGATCTAAAGCGTGGCTTGTTACCCCAGTAGCAATCGGTTCTTCTTCAATAGAAATAATGAGGTCGAATAGAACAGGGAGAATTGAGTGGGAGGGTTTTTTAAAGGGAGTTAGAGAGGAGGGCTTGCTCGATTCTATTACAAAGAAAGGAACTTCAATAGCTGATTCTGTAGCCATTTCTATTAATAAGTTAAATGGCATTTTATCTAAGGTTGAAACGTTAAAAGAAGACGATATCAATGCTACAATTAGCAGCTTCAAAGAAACAAGTAAACTTCTACAAGAGTTAATAGCCAAAAGACAAGGAGATATAGACGAAATGATTGTGGACGCTCAAAATTCGATGGCTAATCTAAGTAACCTTAGCGATTCAAGCTCTGAAGATGTCCAACAAATGATTGCAAATATGGAAGAATTCAGCTCAAAATTGGAAGCATTAGGCAATGAACTACAAATGAGTTCGCAATCAATGAACAGTATTCTTTCTAAAATTGATATCGGTGAAGGAACGCTAGGAAAGATGGTTAATGACCCATCTCTATACAATAACCTAGATAGTCTGACTGTAAATTTAAATGAACTTATCAAGGGAATACAGGACGATCCCCGCCGTTATTTAAAGCATATGCGTCTTGTAGAGATATTTTAACACATATCGCACAACCTAGGCTTTCAATTACCTAGCTATTGACTTATATTTCCAAGCTAATTGATTGGGGTTGTTGTTGCCTCGACAAAGAAATTGAAATACAAATATTTAAGTACGATTTAGAGGATACCTATTATGGGTGTAATGGGAAAATTTAGAGATAACACTGGTGTTATCTTGTGGATTTTAATTGGTTCTTTTGGACTATTGTGGGTAATCATGGATGTTTTTGATCCTAATGCTCTTTCTGCAGGCCCTAGATCTTTAGGATCTGTGAATGGCTCGCCAATTAGTTTTGACGAATACAATAGCAGAATCCAATACTATTCTAATGCATATTCACAGCAAACTGGAGCTTCTATGACAGCTGAAACACGCGCTGTATACGAAAATCAAGTTTGGGATGACTTGGTAAGCGCTCAATTGCTGGAACAAAAAATGAATGATCTTGGCATTACTGTTACGGATCAAGAATTGTTAGATATGGCTTATGGTGATAATCCTGATCCATTAATTCGACAATACTTTGCTCGAGAAGATGGTACAATTGATCGCTTTATGGTTCAAAATGTACTTCAGGATGAACAATATAGTCAGGAAGCTATTGCGATTGAACTGCAGTTGCGCCAAAAAAGACGTCAAGAAAAACTCAGAAACTTCATTACTGCTGGTCTTCAGGTTACGGATCAAGATGTAATGAGTGAATATATAAAGAGAAATAGTTTCGCAGAGTTTTCTTTTGTACGATTCCCATACAATGAGGTTGAAGAAGCTGAAATAACAGTTTCTGATTCTGATCTTCGGGATTATTACAACAAGAACAAAGATCGATACAAAAGAGAAGAATCTTATAGGGCAAAATATGTTGGTTTTAGTACGCTTCCTACTAGCGAAGACACTGCTCAAATTGTTAAAGAAGTAAGTGATCTAGCAGAGGATTTTGCAATCGCAGAAGACGATTCATTATTTTTACTTCGCCAACAATCAACAACTCCATATAATAATGTATTTGTAGCGAAAGAAGATCTTCGTGAAGATTATGCCCCAGTACTTGATATAGAGGTTGGAGAAGTTACAGAGGTAATTAACCTTGGGACAAGCGCAGCTATCATTAAGAAAGTGAATGAGAACAGAAATGAAATCAAATTCGCCGTAATGTCGAAAGTTTTTGAAGCACTACCTTCTACCCTTAATAGTGTAGGAAAGCAAGCGGATGATTTCGAATATTTTGCAAGTGATGGTGGAAATTTTGAAGAAGAAGCAGAGCAAGGTGGCTTGACGGTTCAAGAAGTTTTTGCAACCAAAGGGAATTCATTTATTTCGGGATTAGGATCAAGCCAACAAGCTTTAAACTTTTTCCGTGGAGCTGATGAAGGTGATATTTCTACACCAATAGAACTTGGTTCTCAGTATGTAGTTATAATGTTGGTAGAAAAAACTCCTGAGGGCTTCCGTTCTTTTGAGGATGTTCGAGCTCAAATTGAAGTACAGGTCAAAAACGAAAAAAGAAAAGCAGTTACTTTAGTTAAAGTAAAAGAAATGCTTTCTGGAAACCCATCTCTTGAAGCTTTAAGTAGTAACTCTTCAAAAGAAATACTATCCATGGATAATCTTGCTGCAAGTAGCACCGTTATCACAGGAGCAGGCAGAGAGCCTGGCGTAATTGGAGCAATCTTTACAATGAGTCAAGGTCAAACTTCTGGAGCTATTGCGGGGCTAAATGCTGCGTATGTTGTTACCGTAAACAACATCACAAAACCAGATTCTTCGACATTAGATCAAGGAACAGCTGGAACTCTAAGAAATGAGCTAGAGCAACAAGAAAGCCAGCGATATTTAGCAATTTGGCTCGAAGAACTTAAGGCAGAAGCAGACATTACAGATAATAGAGACCGAGCACTTAGATAAGCTGAAAGTTTTAATATGATTTTAAGGGCGAAAACAATGTTTTCGCCCTTTTTTATTGGATAGAGTTTTTCGGGAGTGATAAGGTTGGTAATTTAGAGCTATGCAAAACTTCTCAAAAAATAATAACGACGAATTCTGGATGCGCAAGGCATTAGATCTTGCTAAGAAAGGAGTAGGTTATGTTTCACCTAACCCAATGGTAGGTAGTGTGATCATTTCTGAATCTGGTGAACTTATAGGTTCTGGATTTCACGAAAAATTTGGAGAAGCCCATGCTGAGGTTAATGCCGTTCAATCAGTTGAAGATAAGAAATCACTAAAAAATGCTACTGTATATGTGACCCTGGAACCGTGCTCACACTTTGGGAAAACTCCTCCATGTTCAACGATGTTAAGTAAACTTCCAATTTCGAGAGTTGTAGTAGCCCATCAAGATCCCAATTCGAAAGTGAATGGAGCCGGACTTTCAGAACTTAGAAACGCAGGAATTAAAGTTGATGTGGGAGTTTTGAAGAAGGAGGCAGAAGCACTAAATGAATTTTTCATACACCATCAAACTTTTGGCCGGCCATTTATTACATTAAAAGTAGCCCAAACAGCCGATGGATATCTTTCAGCGCCCGATGGGGATTCTCAATGGATTTCAAGTAAGGCTTCAAGAAAGCTGGTACATGAATGGCGTAGGATATATGATGCAGTATTGGTCGGAAGAACTACAGCAATGACTGATAATCCTTCGTTGACAGTTCGTCACGTTTCTGGAAGGCAGCCAAAACGAATAGTGATTGATGGACCATATGAATTGCCTAAAGAATTGAATCTATTTTCAGATAAGTTTGAAGAAAAGACGATCATATTAACATGGAATAAAAAAGCGTCAGCAACTGATGCAGATCCTATGCTAAAATTAATGCAACATAATTACTTTAGAGGAGAAGTAATTCAAGTACCTAAGAAAGATGGGCACGTTCATCTTCAACAAGCAGTTAAAGAACTTGGCCAACGTGGGATTACGTCTGTGCTAGTTGAAGGTGGTCAACAGCTTTCATCTGCATTAATAAGAGAAGGTTTGGTTGATAAACTAGAACTTTTCATAGCTCCAAAATTGTTAGGTGGAGGAACTCGATCTTTCCTAAATCTTGGAATTAACAAAATGAGAGATATTTGTGAGCTCAAAGAAATTAGCTGGAAGAAAGTTGGGGATGATATGTTACTAACCGGATATTTATAAATCACTAAAATTATGTTTACAGGAATAGTTAAAGAAACAGGAATTATAAAAGAGTCGAAAAGTTTAAATGGTGGTGGATTAGAAACTAAGATTACCTGCTCTTTTGCAAGTACTTGCCATATTGATGAAAGTATTGCAATTAATGGCGCTTGTCATACGGTTACTGCTTTCGATAATGAAACATTTACGGTTCAAAGTATCGAAGAAACGCTAAGGAAAACAACACTTGGTTCATTGATGGTAGGTGATGAAGTTAACTTAGAACGTTCACTAACTCTTCAAACTGGAATTGAAGGACATATGGTTCAAGGGCATGTGGATACAGTTGGGGAAATATCTGTAATGGAAAAAGAAGAAACTGGCTGGTTAATAACTATTCAATTCTCAAAAGAATTTGAGAATATGATTGTTGGTCGGGGTAGTATCACTGTAGAAGGAATTAGTCTAACTATCGCTCGAGAAGAAGGCACTGAATTTACTATTGCAATTATACCATACACTTGGGAGCATACTAATCTGAAAAACAAAAAAGTAGGCGATAAAGTAAATCTTGAGTTTGATATAATTGGTAAATATGTAGTAAAATATTTAGCGAGTATAGGTCGAGATAGTCTTTAATTAAATCCTGGTCTTGATGACCCTCTTTCCAGATTCTTAAGAATAGGAAGTTTTTGGAAGAGGGTTTGAATTTGTGAGCTATTTACAGTTAACCGAAAGAAGTAAAATTGATTATCTCCAAAGGGGCTTATTCTAAATGAGAGGTCCCAACACTCGAGGTTTCTATTAAGATTAAACTGAGTGGGAGTAAGCTTTTCATCAATAAAATCATAACCAAGACTAGTACTAAAACGCCACTTTGGGGTTAGATTAAAAGAGATGTTACTTGCATTAAGCGTAGCACTTTTTACTGGGTCCGAATTAAAAACATACCTCCAACTATATCGAAAGCTGAGAGTAACACTCCAAGGAGAATTCAGTGGCGTTACTGGTTCGTATCCGAAACCGGGATCAACCGTATTGAAGATGGATTGATTAAAAGGGTCATAAGCTCTTCTATAAATAGGTGTATATGTGCTAATTTTTCCTGCACCACCTCTAAATGAAGTTCCCGCTGAAATATTAAAACTCTCAATCTGTACAAGTCTATTTTCTTCTTTAAGTAAAAACCGATTTAGTCTTCGCCCTGTAGAATCCCGCTGATAAAAAGAGAAGTTAGCTCCCGCTGTTATATTGATTCTATCGATAGCATTTGAGCTTAAAGAGGTAGTAAGTTGGCTAAGGTTTAAGCTGTCTGCAGCAAAATTATAAGAAGAACTGAGTGAAAGATTATCAATAAGGCGCAGATTCTTCTCAGTTACTTCTCCTGTCGTATCTCTATTTACAACTTTAGTCTCAAATATATTTTGAAGACTAAACGAAATAGAGCGCTGTTCTCCAGATCCTGGTCCAGAAAAAACTTCATTGGCAAAAATACTATAACGTTGTGTGTTGCCCAAAGTATCACTCTGTACTGAGCGATAAAAACCCCATTTTTCATCACTAAAATCAGGACGATAAGTGAGACTTATAGCGGGAGTTAATGTGTGCCTGAACCCCTCAAAGTTTCCAATCTTCCGATTTGAGAGCCCATAGACTCTTGTTGAAAATGAAACTGATGAGCTAAAATCTCTTCCAGATACAAAGCCTATTTCCTTATCAGTGATTACCTCGTTAGAATCAGCATTAAAATATTTACGGATAGAAGTTGGAAACCAATACTCGTTATAATTTAAACTCGCCGATGAGTTTATAAACTGACTCGGAAACAACTGCCCTAATCCAATAGCAGCGGTTTGTTGTAAACCAAGCCGAAAATGGTCATTATCTCCTGTTGATTGGCGATATTCATCAGGATCAAAAAGAGCTTCTAAAAAAGTAGTTTCAGCTGAATCGGCATCTATTGGTGAATAAGTAAATCTTGACTGAAGTGAGTTATTATATTTTAAAGTGACATTTTCATACCACATTGGATCATTTCCTGAGTTGGCATTTTTGAAAGGTGATAATGTTTTTATACTAAAGTTCGCTCCAGGCCCTCTCAGGGTAGTTGTTTTGTTAAAAAAGTTTTGATTTAATTGAGCACTAGCACCAAAATTAAAGAACCCTTCAGGGTGTTTGTAGTTATAGCTGGCTTTAGAATCAGAAGTTTGTTGAGCTCGATCTTCAATATCAAAAGAGTTCAAACGATAATAATTAGCTGTTCTTAAATTTATTTGAGCTGTTGTAGATGCATAGGGTGAAATCGTTTGGCGATGACTTATTCCCAAAGACTTATTTACTTGCCGAGTATAATCGAGGTCGGTTGATTCAAGCCCTTGATCCAAAGAATATCCAAGATTAATAGACCCGCTAAACCGATCTATTTTGCTATATCTGTTATTACTTCGAAGTGCAAATGTTCCTGAGGTGAATACATCAGCACTTAATTCAGTTGTAAAATAGTCGTTTACATACTGAAACCAGCCGACGTTATTTAATCCAATTCCTCGAGATGCCTGCGCATCAAAAACATAAGTAGGAGTTAGTAATCCAGACTGCTTTTGATCAATGCCTGAGGGAACATATCCAAATGGAAAAACGAGAGGGTAAGGAATATCCAGTATATAAACTCGAGCATTGGTAAAGAAGATTTCATCCTGATCAACAACTTTCATTTTTTTAGCTTTTATATAGTAGTATAAATAGTCAGGTGGACACGTAGAATAAATTCCATCTTCAATAAATACTTCCGTTTCGCTCACATTTTTAACTTTCGAGCCAATTAAGTGCCCTTCACCAACATTAACCCGAGCAGCTTCAAATTTTCCTTTCTTTGTTTTGTAGTTAAAGAGAATTCTATTACTTCGGATTTCTTCTCCATCTCGAGTAAGAACAGGCATGGAAAGGGTGTCTTCTGGTGCAGAAGCAATTGCTTCAACGGTATTTATCTCCAAATCCATTTTAATTTCACCAGATGCTAACTCTCCTGACGGATGGGAAACCTTTGATAAGCCGAAAAGAGTGGCTAGCCTTCCCGATCTGAAATCTACAATTAAAGAATCATTGGATTGAAATTGAACTGCATCAGGAGGAATAGTACGCTCCGTTTTTGGTGGAGTTTTCCTAATGTTAGAGGAGTCTGGATTTGCTTGCTGTGCATAGGAAATGGAAGTAAAAAGTGCACTTATCAGGCAAATACTGAAAACATATCTACCTGTATGTGACAAAAATCCATCCAGCATGTGTTGTTTAATTATGAGAAGGAATCAAAAACCAATCCGGCTGCGCCAAGTAAAGAACTATCGTTTCCTAAGTCTTCATACACCAGCTCAAAGTCTTTTTGAAAAGGTGTCATCATATGTTTTTTTATGATTTCACGAGCTGGATCAAATAACCATTTACCAGCTTTGGCAACGCCTCCACTAAGTACATATTTTCTTATATCCATCATATGGGTATAGTTAATGATTGCATAACCCAAACGTTGTCCTGTTTTCTCGAGAATTTCGATAGCAAGTTTGTTTCCTAGATTAGCTTCTTGTGTTAAATCGACGGGTTCAAGTTTATCAAAATTACGATTAAATTTTAAATAAAGATCGTTATCTGGGTTTTGACTAATCATATCAGAAGCAAAGCGACTTAAAAATCGTTGTCCAATATATGCTTCAATAGTTCCTCTAGTAACACTATTCGA
The DNA here is from genome assembly GCA_963974345.1 of uncultured Balneolaceae bacterium. Lineage (GTDB taxonomy): Bacteria > Bacteroidota > Rhodothermia > Balneolales > Balneolaceae > RHLJ01. The sequence continues at coordinate 40,812 of CAXBBW010000009.1, forward strand.
GAGAGGTCCATGGTAATCGATGATTACATGACCAAGTTCGGCGGCCATTCCATGAGACCCTTTAAAAAGTTTCTTCTCAAAAATAATTCCTCCACCTACCCCAGTTCCTAGAGTAATCATTATAAAGCTATTATATTTTCTTCCTACTCCAAAATGAAGAGACCCAAGCGCTCCAATATTTGCATCATTCTCAATTCTGCAAGGTAGTCCTGTTCGCTTTGTAATTTCATCTGCTGCATTAACATTTTCCCAACCAGCTAAATTTGGGGCTTGAAAAACAGTAGTTTGTTCAATATTGATCATGCCAGGCAATCCCATGCCAATACCTATTGCTCCCTCTTTTTGGGTAAGTTCAGCTACAGTACCAGAAATTCGGTCTAGAAGATGGTCTCTGCCTAAATCAGCATGTGTTGGAGTAGAGGTCTGTTCTATAATTCCTTTTTTTTGATCAACAACAGCAGTTTTTATGTTGGTACCGCCTAAATCTATCGCAATCGCTTTCATTCAAAAATAGTTAGTAGAGTTTCCTTTAAAGGCTAAAATTTATTCACATTCATTTCGAAGGCTTAACCTTATATACCGTTTCCCCTGGCTTTCTCATACCATATTCTTCCCGGGCTATTTTTTCAAGCAATGCAGGATCATTTTCCAACAACGTAGTTTTTTCTTTCAAAAGTTCAGACCGCTCAGCAAGTTCTTCCGTTCTTGTTTCTAAATCTTTTTTTCGATCGTTAAGATCCCATCGGGTTTTTATGCTATATACATCAATAAAAGAAAACCAAATAATCACAAAAGCTGCAAGTAGTGCAATTAGGAACTGTTTATTCCATCTAAGTGGGTTCAGTAAATCTGACTTCATGAATGATTTATATAGAATTAACTTTGAGGTTTAGAAAAATACATTAATTTGATATCTAATAACAATTCAAAGCTTATTAATCCATGCATATTAAGAGATTATTTCTTTTATGGCTGATTCTGATACTTGCTATCATGGAATCACCTGCTCAGAACCAATCTCAGGAATGGATTAAAGTGTATTTTAACATGCCTTCCGGTAATTTGAGTGTTGAAGGAAATTTCAGTTGGGACCTTATTGGAACACTAGAATCTCTCATCGATTCTTCTAGTACGAGCATAGACTTGTGTATATACGACCTAGAAAACCCGAGAATTGCTCATGCTTTAATTCGAGCAAAAGAGAGAGGAGTACGAATTAGGATAGTAACGGATAATCATAACCGTACTGATAGCGGAGAAATTGACGAAGAAATGTGGCGACTTCTCGGAACCGCTGGGATTATTTCTTTAGATGATGATGGAGACATATATAGGCCTGGAAATAAAATTGAAGATAATAGTCTCGTAAATGCCGGCGCGGACATGCACAATAAATTTGCAGTTATAGATTACTTGAGCCCTGAAATAGAGGATGACATTGTTTGGACTGGTTCTACAAATCTAACCTATACAGGTGCTTTCAACACAAATAATGTCGTTGTACTTAAAGATTCAGAAGTTGCAAAAGTGTATACCGAAGAGTTTAAACAAATGTGGGGAGGTGATGAAGATTTACCTAATCCAAGTCGATCTGTTTTTCATAAAGATAAGCGAGATGTGAGTCAGCATATATTTGATGTAGGTGGAACAAAAGTTGAAATATACTTTGCACCGATTAATAGAGATCGAAGTAAACCCAGTGTAAGTGATCGATTAGTTGAATTAGTAAAAAACGAAACTCAAAGCGATATAAAATTTCAGGCATTCTCAATTACACCAAATATTCCATTAAGTAAAATAATTTGGGAGACAAGTAATTCTACCAAAATTAAACTAGAAGGCGTAATAGATCCAAGCTTTTACAGTAGATACAAAAATACAGGAGATATTTGGGGGTCTCCAGAGGCTGTAACTAACAATAGAATGATTTTACCAGCCAAAGAAACTAGAAAGCTTCATCATAAAATCTTGTTATTAGATTCCGAAAACCCTGACAGCACTGATGTAGGAGTTGTAGTTACTGGGTCCTATAATTTTTCCAATAATGCAGAAGTTAATAATGATGAGAATACCTTGATTATTTTTTCGGATGAGATTGCTGAGCAATATGCTGCCGATTTTGCAGGGGCAATGGCAAGAGCTAAAGAAAAAGCTGAAGCACCTGCACCACCTCTCGAAAGAGATACTTGGTACTCTATTTACTCAATTCGAGATGGAGGGTTTTTTGAGATTGAAATACTTCCAGGTTTTGGCTATCCAGTTAGACTGCTAGGAGTAAACGTCCCTTCTATTTATGCAGGAGTAGATTCTTCGGATTATTTCTCAGGACCTTCAGCCGATTATTTAAGAAACTTAATTACGGGTAGGAAAGTAAAATTGAGAGGTGTAGGATACAAAATTCCAGAAGCCAGATACGGTGCATTTAGGGCGTATGTAGAAGTTGACTATGGCGATAATGGTTTGCCACTAAATCAAACAATGATAAAAAAAGGATATGGTTCTTTTTCAAATTATTTTGCCCAACATCCAGACTCTGTAGAAGCATTTATGACCTATGAGAGTGAGGCGAAAGAGAAAGATGAAGGTATGTGGAAGTCACCTTCTAAAGTAGGAAGTATAGTAGCACGTGCAAAAGAAGCTTCAAAAGGAGACGCTATTGAAGTTGTATATCCAATCAATATAAATACCGCAGATCAAGCCACTTTACAGTTATTACCTGGAATTGGTGAGGCGTATGCAAAAAGAATTATTGAGTATCGATTACAAAATGGAGGATTTTCAGCAATAGATGAATTGATGGAAATTCGCGGAATAGGCGAAAAAAGGCTTCAACGACTTAGACCAGTTGTAACTTTATAAAATAAAAAACCCCGTGCGAGATCAATCGAACGGGGTTGGTCAAGAGAGAGTCAATATGAAACTCTTTTGGGGATATAAAATGTGATTCGGGTGGGACTCGAACCCACGACCCACGGCTTAAAAGGCAGTTGCTCTACCAACTGAGCTACCGAATCATCCACAGACTCCAAAGATAAGGCTTTTAGATGCATTTTTTCAATCTAAAATTGCAAAAACCTCATTAAAAATTTATTAATGTTCTGAAATAGCTTCAGATTTTAAAATAGACACTAAATCTTCTTCTAAATGCTGGATTGGTTCTTCAATAATCCTTCCAAATTCCTGTCCTTTTCTGAAGATAATAAAAGTTGGAGTATACTTTAAATTCCATCGTTCTGAGAGCATATTAGGGTCGGTTTTCTTTTTTGTAACCGCAATATATTCAACTTCAATGAATGGGTTTTTAACCTCTTCCATTGTTTTCATAAACGCAGGAATCTGTTTCTTACTATCGTGGCACCAAGTGCCGAATAACACATGAATTTTAACCGAATCTTGAATTTCTTTTAAATATTGAACGGATTCTACTTTTGGAGTATACCGTTTAGTATAAATATCAAAAATACGATGTTGAGCACGTACTTCTTCCGCGGTTGTTATTCCAACGATATCAGATTTTTGAGCAACACTTGTTGAAGTCGAGATTATCAGAAAAAAAGAGAAAAAGAATAGAAGCAGGGAATTCTTAGTTAATTTGTACATAAGCAATTATGAGTTTCAGATAGTATCTTCAAGAAAAGCATTCAAACTTAAGGTACGATGGCTAGTATTTTTACCAAAATCATAAATGGGGAAATTCCCTGTTATAAAATTGCAGAAGATGAGCATCATTTTGCCTTTTTGGATATCAATCCCATAGCAGAAGGGCATACCTTGGTAGTTCCTAAAAAGGAAGTAGATTATATTTTTGAGCTTGAAGATGAAATTCTTGCTGAGCTAAATATTTTTACCAAAAGAGTGGCTCTTGCAATTGATGATGCCCTTGGTACTATTCGAACAGGTGTAATTATAGAAGGACTAGAAGTCCCACATGCTCATATTCATTTGGTGCCAATATATTTTGAAGGTCAACCCGTTAGTTTGGGAAGAAAAACAGAAGTTTCGAAATCAAGAATGCAAGAATTAGCTAAACTTATCAGCAAGGCAATAAAAGCATGAAAATTTTAATAATAAATGGGCCAAATTTAAATTTACTGGGTACACGAGATACAAATGTATATGGCACAGGTACTCTCGATGAGTTGAATACTTTTTTGTCGAACAAATTCCAAAATCATGAATTGAAGTTCTTTCAAAGTAACGTGGAAGGAGAAATTATAAATAAGCTTCAACAAGCTATGAAGGATGGTACTGAAGGTTTGTTGACGAATTTAGGTGCTTATACTCATACATCAATTGCTTTACGCGACGCTTTGGAACCTATCACTTTTCCAAAAGTAGAAGTTCATATTTCAAATATTCATGCCAGAGAAGAATTTCGAGAAAAATCCTTAACTGGAGAGGTTATGAATGGAATAATTACTGGTTTTGGTAAGCACAGTTATGTGTTAGGAATTCAGGCAATTGAACATCTATCATCCAACGAGTGAGAAAACTCAAAGAACTTTTTTCTGATACTCTTGTCTACGGTATAAGTAGCGTATTCGCTCGCTTTATAAACTATCTTTTAGTTCCACTTTATACTGGAGTATTTGATCCTGATGCATATGGAATTGTAGGCTTAGTGTATGCAGCAATTGGGTTTTTGAACGTTGTTTTTACTATGGGAATGGAATCTTCCTATATCCGCTATGGGAAAGATCGAGAGCAAGCAGGGAGTTTTTTTAAAACACTTCAAGTTTTTCTTTTGAGTTCGTCTGGGGCGTTGATACTTCTTCTATGGTTGATGGAGCCTATTCTTTCTCCTCTGTTAGGTTTAGAATTGGGTGGGGATGTAATTTTCTTAATGATGTTAGGAATTCTATTTTTTGATACCCTTTCCATAGTTCCATTTGCTGAACTTCGACTTTCTCAAAAAGCGTGGTTATTCGCAGCACTGAAAACCATAAATGTGTTAATCAATATTGGTCTGAACTTCTATTTAATTTTGGTTCTCAATTATGGTATTGAAGCAATATTCATTAGCAATCTAGCTACATCAATTATTACTGCGTTAATAGTTTGGGTAGCTACTTTGCCGATGCTAAAAGGAAAGCTAAATAAAGAAATCCTACAAAAAGCGTTAGTATTCGGACTTCCTTTTATCCCAGCAGGAATTGGGCATGTTATTAACGAAGGCTTAGATCGATTCTTTTTAAAAGGAATGTCTGAAGCATCCATTTTATCAATTTATGGAGAAACCTTTTCTTCAGATTATATAGTTGGGATTTACAATGCCTGCTATAAATTGGCAGTATTTATGCTATTACTTGTTCAGATGTTTAGAATGGCATGGCAACCGTTTTTTATGCGTCAATCTGATCAGGAAGATGCTCCCAAGCTTTTCGCACAAACATTTACGTATTTCAATGTAGCGGCTGCATTTCTTTTTTTAATGGTTTCACTGTTCCTTCAACAAATAGTATCTATTAAGATTCCATTTTTGAATGCCTACCTTATTGGAGAAGAGTACTGGATGGGACTTTCCATCGTTCCGATTTTATTAATGGCTTACTGGTTTCAAGGATGGTACGTAAATTTTTCCGCTGGGATTTTTATTGCTGAAAAAACTAAAAAACTTGCTCAAATTACTTTAATCGGTGCAGCAGTAACTATTTCAGCAAACTTGATCTTAATTCCAATATATGGAATGATGGGTTCTGCAATGGCAACCGTAGCTAGTTATTTAATAATGGCAATGCTTATCTACAGATACTCTACTCAATCATTTAATGTGCCGTATAAATTATGGCAAGGTTTTGCAGTAGTTGGAGTTGCGGCGTTAGCTATTTTTGGAAAGTCCTTTTTATCTGATCAGTTTTTTTCAGACATTGCCGCTTCTATGCTGACATTTATTGCAGCAATAGGTTTAATAATTATTTTGAGTTTCGGGAATCTATTAGCATCTAAAAAGGACAGTTAATTCTTTTTCTTGAAAAAGTTGTCGGTTTAAAATCAGGATCATAAAATGAGTAGTGAGCACAAAGTTGGCATCTATGTTGATGCCGTAAATGTAACCATGAATGGTGGTTATGGGTTGAGATACGATATTTTAAGAAAATTTGCATGTAGAGACGGAGGGCAAGCAGCAAGATTGAATGTATACCTTTGCTACGATGAAGAGCGCCTTAAAACAGATCCGGAGTATAAAGCTCGTAATAAACGGTTCTGTGAAATGCTTCGTGATTTTGAATACAAAGTAATAGAAAAACCAATTCAGGTATATACAAATAACGAAACCGGCGAAAAGACATCAAAATCTTCTATTGATATGGATATGGCAGTAGATATGTTGGTACAAGCCGACTATTTGGATAAAATTGTGCTTTTAAGTAGCAATGGAAGTTATTGCAGTGTAGTTAATGCAATTCAGAATAAAGGCTGTAAAGTAGAGCTTATCGGTTTTGATAACGTTTCTTCTGGACTTAAAAAAGCTGTAGACTCAGCCATCTCAGGATATTTAATTCCAAAAATGCTACCGATTGAATCTCCGTATCAATGGGGAGAAGCTGATTCAAGAGTTCGGGGCGTTTGCTATGATTTTTCTCATCAAGACGGATATGGGTTTATGCGCTTTCTTGCAAAATACAGTGATAACCTTTGGGTTACAGATTCCAGAGATTGTGACTCGCCATACAAAACCGTATTCGCTCATATTTCTCAGTTTGAAGAAGACCTCGATTCAAATCATATTCCTAGTCGGGATTTAATTTTTGAATTTGATCTAAGTCAAAATGACAAAGGGTACGTTGCCGAGAATATTGTTTTGGTGAGTGGGCATTAAATCAACCCAAAATTTTATCCATTACCCAATTTGTTTTTGCACCTGATACTCCGGTACTCGGCGATTGACCCAATCCACGAAGTTCATCAACAATAGTTTGTATAAGGGGCTGTTGAACATGCTTTGGATAAGGAATTGAAAACTCTTCTTTTGATGAATCTGTTTCCAAGACAATTGGTATGGAATCACTAAAACAACCAAATGAAATTTTTCCTTTACTTCCGATAATACTTATCTCATCTCTCCAATGTTTAGGAAGCGAAGTAAAAGTCCATACGCCATTTCCAACCAAGCCGGATTCAAATTTAAAACTAGCTGAGACGGTATCCTCGGCTTTGTTTTGATTTATAGCATTACTTTTCATTCCTGAAGCATCAGCTATATCCCCAAAAAAATATGCGAGTAAATCTAATTGATGAGAAGCTAAATCATGAAAATACCCCCCACCAGAAACGTCTGGATCAACTCGCCAATTAGAATTGGGATCAGTATCATCAGACTTTGGGAATTTTATTAGCGTTAAATTTACCATAGTAATGGTTCCAATTATTCCAGAATCAATCAGCTCTTTTACTTTCAGGAAATAAGGAAGTCGGCGGCGATAATAGGCTACAAATAATGGAACGTCTGCTTTTCGACACGCTTTTACCATTTGCTCACATTCAGCAAAAGTTCGAGCCATCGGTTTTTCAACATAAATGGGTTTCCCCGCTTTCGCTGCTTTTAAAGCAAATTCTAAATGTGAATTGGGAGGAGTGGCTATATAAATGGCAGTAACTTTTGGGCTGTTGATAAGTTCATCTGCATCAGAGTACCAAGTTGGAACGCCATGTCGAGTTGCATAATCTTCAGCTTTTATAGCATTCCGTCGCATAACAGCCACCAGATTTGAATGCTCAATTTTTTGAAATGCTGGACCACTTTTAACCTCACAAACATCTCCACAGCCGATAATTCCCCAATGGATTTCCTTCATAGCTAGTTTTTTAAATTAAGATGTTCTTTTATCAATGTTTGTTTTTCCTCTTCGTTTAAACCGCGATCAAAGTTAAACATGGCATCATTCCACGAACCGTAAATTGGATTAGGTATTATAAACCATTTTTCTCCAAAATTAGATCGGTGTTTCTCCAAAAGAGCATCCCGATCAACTTCGGTTATGTTTTTAGCAGGAAGGAAGTCGTTAAAATCATCCCCAAATAACATCAAAATTCGATACCTAGAAGCTACCCACAAGCGTCGCTCGATTTTAGAAGAAGTCCAGTTTTCTTGTTCTCCCTTCAATAAGACAACATCTGTTTCTTTTGAGATTGGAAAGCCACTCTCTTCCAAGTTTTTACGGGTTGCTTCTTCAGTATTTGCTTCTCGGTTACTGAGGTAGATTACAGTGATTCCTGCGTCAGCGGCTTTTTTGGTAAGCTCAACAGCACCAGCAATAGCATCGGCATTTCCTTCGAGCACCCATTTTTCCCATTCAACAGGATCGTAGCCAGAATTCTTGCCAATCATTCGGGCTTGAAAAGGAGAATTATCCAACACGGTTTCGTCAATATCTAGTACAATAGCAGGAGGAAGTTGTTTGATATCTTTACCAGCTTGAGTTAACTCCGCAGTCCATGATTTATCCGCCAACGCGCCTTCAATTTTGGTTGATGCTGTTTGGTACGCCATGGAAGTTAGCGCGTCATACTCCACCGCATTTTGAACCCAAAGCGTTGCTTGTAACGTTGGGTGCACTGGCTTGGTGGTAGAGCAAGCGGCGAGCAGAAATAAAGGAATAAGAAAAAAGGACGATTTCATGTTCATAGAAATAGGTAAAAATTAATGAGTCATTTCGAATTTATTCCGGAATCTTGGTGGCGAGAGGAAGAAAGGTTTTCCCAGATATTGAAATCAAAGCCATTCCGTAAGATCCTGAAACGAATTCAGGATGACTACAGTAAAAATAACCAAAAATGATTAACTAACTATTAGGGAAGAAGGACAAGGTTTGTAAAAGTTCAAATACAGGTGATTAATATTATGGGTATGAAAAACCGAGTGTTGAAAGTTTGTTTAGATAGCTGTTAAGTATACTACTTATTACTTGGGTGATGAAAGAGGAAAATCCTTGTCCTGAATAGTATCTTGAATGACATTAATTTATTTAAGACCAGCAAAACTACCAATCCTTACAAAAGATCCTAAATCAAGTTCAGGGTGACCCGAGATGGTTCTATGAAAATTATTGGAAAGATATGTGAAGGGTGGTAAAAAAAATCCCGTTCACGAACTGAATCATGAGCGGGATTTAAAGTGCAAGTAGTGAAGACCTTAGTCCTCGTTTGTTTTACTTATTTGTTTTGAAGTGCTTTGAATTCTTCCAAAGTACCTCTTACTGCTTTCGCAGATGATTTCATAAGATCGCTTTCTGAATCGGTTAATTCAACCTCAATTACTTCTTTGATACCACCTTTTCCAAGTTTTACAGGAACCCCAATATATAGATCGTCAATACCGTATTGACCATCAATATGTGCGCAAACTGGGAAAATTCGGTTTTGATCAAGAAGAATAGCTTCTACCATTTGAGCGGCAGCAGCGCCAGGAGCATACCAAGCTGAAGTACCCATCAAACCAACTAATTCCCCACCGCCTTTTTTTGCTCGATCAACGATTTCATTTAATCGCTCTTCTTTGATGAAGTGAGTAATAGGCATTCCTGCTAGCGTAGTAAAGCGTGGAAGTGGAACCATAGTATCGCCATGACCACCCATTAATAATGCTTGAATATCTTTTGGAGATACATCTAATTCTTCAGCTATAAATGCTCGATAACGAGCGGTATCCAGAATTCCTGCCATTCCCATCACTTTTTCATATGGTAATCCGGAAGCATCTTTAGCAACTTGAACCATTACATCCAACGGATTTGAAACCACGATGATGATGGTATCCGGTGAATATTTAACCAGCTGTTCGGTTACGCTTTTTACAATATTAGCGTTGATAGAAAGTAAGTCATCGCGACTCATTCCCGGACGACGTGGAACACCAGCTGTAATCACACATACATCAGAGTTCGCAGTATCAGCATAATCGGTTGTCCCTTTAACACGGGTATCAAAAAGCGAAATTGGAGAAACTTGCCACTGATCAAGTCCTCTACCTTTTGATGGATAAAATGTTTTGTCACCGTCTTTACGTTCAAGATCTACGGCAATTACTTCTTTAGCGAAATCACGTTGGGCAACACTCAATGCTACAGTTGATCCTACGTTTCCACCTGCTCCTACTACTGTTACTTTCATGGTCTTTTTATTGATTTATCTGATTTAAGCTTTTTTATTAATGTCTCTCTAAATTATGAATTTTAGATGATGGTTTTTGAAAAACCTTGTTGTCATTTCGAATGAAGTTAGATGTCTCAGTTGGCAAGCTCCTTCGAAATAAAAGTGTATAATTCAAAATTATTTAATTCGTCTAGAGTCTTGTCCCCACATCAATTTGTTTCTCAGCGTCTCGAAATAGTTTTGACCTTCAAGCTGGATCAAATTAAAAGAGAGGTTCGATTTTACAATTTCAATTTCTAATGGGTATTCATTTTCTTCGCAAATGACACCATCATAAGAAAATAGAACACCTGTTTGCTGCTTCCCAGCTATGATTTTAAGTGGCTTATCTGCTCTAAGAACTAAAGGCCTGGTTGTTAGAGTGTGCGGATTGATTGGAGTAACTAACAAAACATCTGAGCCAGGGACGACAATAGGACCGCCAGAAGATAAATTATATGCAGTCGATCCTGTTGAGGAGGCAACGATTAAACCATCTGCCCAATAGGTATTAATAAAGTTTCCATCATACTCAGCACTAATATTCACCATAGAGGTAGAATCTTCTCTAGTAAAAAGAAACTCATTTAGCGCATAAAATACAGTTCCCTTTTTATCGGTAGCCTTTAGGTAATGGCGTTTGTCGAGTGAATATTTACCAACCAGAACATCATTTAAGGCGTCTTCAAGTTCCTCATTCTGGGTGTTTGCCATAAAGCCAAGTCGACCGCTATTTACTCCTAAAATTGGTTTTTGAAATTGAGTAGAAATTCGAGCGGTATAAAGAATAGTTCCATCACCGCCCATTACAACTACTATATCACATTCAGTAATAGAATCTTGGTCCGACTCGGTAATAGTTAAAAAATTAGAAGATTCAATACCTAATATTTCGCAAACGTCTCTGCATAAAAGTAGATGAGCAGCACTTTTTTCAGCCCAGCGAAGAGCTGCACGGATGACATCTTTTACCTCGTACTTTTTGGGGTTAGCTATAACTGCGAATTTCTTCATACACAAAGGTAACAATCTTAACCCTTAATTCCCTTTAAGCCTTTGATTCCTTTCGCGGCTTTTTCGCTTAGCAGATTGGTTTCATAGCTTCTAATTCGTCCATTTTTGGCTTGATGCTTTTGAATACCAATAGAAATTAATTCTTCCATTAGTTGCGTAAAGTTGATATCAGATTTATCCCATAAATAAAATGAGAAGGAACCAGGAATAGTATTGATTTCATTGAAATATACTTCTTCGGTGTCAGCATTTACAAGGAAATCGAGTCTAGCGACACCACCAGCATCAAAGGTTTTAAAGATATGTACAGAGAGAGATCTAATTTGGTCGGTGAGTTCAGCGGATATATCCGCTGGAATAATTCGATCAGCCGAAGCCATCCCTTTTTCCGCACTTCCACCACTTTGATATTTATCCTCAAACGAAAGCGTTTCTGTATTTCCTAGAGGACGTTCGCAGACACTAGCTCTACAGTTTTCAGCAGTTCCTAATACCGAGCAATTTATTTCCATTAAAGGCTGAATGGCTATTTCAACGAGTAAATGAGCGTCGTAACGGAAAGCAGTTTCTATAGCCTCAATAAGATCGTCTTCAGTGTCAACTTTCTTAACACCGATACTACTTCCCAGATTTGCAGGTTTTACTACTAACGGAAAACCTAAATGCTCAGCCTCTTCAAGAATTGTTTTTTGATGAACTTCCCAATCACTTTCATAAAAATCCAAGCTAGCAGTAACTGGAATGTTATTCGCTTCGCATAATTGTTTTGCCTTCACTTTATCCATCCCAACAGAAGAACCAAGAACACCACTACCTGTATAGGGAACATTAAACATTTCGCAGACCCCTTGAAACGAACCATTTTCACCTTCGCTACCATGAAAGGCACAAACTACAGCATAAACAGGAAATGCTTGGGGCTTTGAAAAAAGCCCACCTTTATCCTGTTCTTTTAAAAGAGTACGTCCAATTTCATCTTTCACAAATGCGCACGAAGCGGCAGCTTGCTCTAACTTTGGTAAATCCTTGTATTGTGATAAGTCTTTTAGAATTTCTCCTGTTAACCAACGACCAGACTTGGTGATATATAAAGGAACGATGTGGTAAGAACTTTCTTCAAGAGAGGATATAACCTGAATGGCACTTAATACCGAAACTTCGTGTTCAGGAGATACACCGCCGAAAGCGACAACTAAATTTTTTTGAGACATTGACTTAGTTAAACATTATTTATTTAGCGTAAATATAGGGAGAAAGATTTTTCAATTAAGAATTAAGAATGATTCATTTATTCTAATTAGAGTTTTGCTCTATGTTAACATATTTACATTTCTAAGTCTTGTTCCCAATTTCAGAACTTTCGATCTTTACTAAATCCGATCACTTTAAAAAAAGTTATATGACAAAAGTAGTTACCTCTTTATCTGAACTAGATTTTACACTAACCGATTTAGAATCTATGCCTGTACCCGAAAAAGTGTTACTAGTAAATCCGTCTCAGTTTGATGTAAAATATGTCATTAATCCTCATATGGCTGGTCATATTGGTGATGTTGATAAAGGAGTGGCGTTAGAGGAATGGACTACGTTAAAAGAAGCGTATGAAGGTTTAGGACTTTATGTACATGAAGTAGTAGGTGCTGAAGGTTACCCGGATATGGTTTTTTGTGCGAATCAAAGTTTGCCAAACATTACTGCAGACGGAACCAAACAAGTGGTTATGAGTGTAATGCACGCACCTCAAAGAAAAGGTGAGGTTCCTCACATACAAGAAGTATATGAAGAAAGTAGCTACGAGATCATGCATCTTGACGAGAGTAAGTTTACAGATTTCGAAGGAATGGGCGATGCAATTTGGCATCATAAAAAAAGATTGATTTGGGGTGGATATGGATTCAGATCAACATCGGATGTTTATCGGCATATTTCAGATACTTTTAAAACACCGGTCATTGCTTTAGAACTTGTTGATGAGCGATTCTATCACCTTGATACTTGCTTCTGTGTTCTGAATGAAAAAACAGTGATGATTTATGCAAAAGCGTTTACCAATGAAGGATTGAAGTTAATAAGAACAATTTTTCCAAAAGTGATCGAAACCAATGATCATGAAGCGGCAGAACTTTTCGCGTGTAACGCGACCTGTGCTGATGGTAAAAATGTATTTATCCAAAAAGGATGTGTTGAAGCAAATCAGGCAATGGAAGAAGCGGGATTTATCGTGCACGAATTCAGTACTGACGAATACCTCAAAAGTGGTGGAAGTGTTTTCTGTATGAAAATGTTGCTTTGGTGAGGATAAATTATGAATATTGAATTATGAATGTTAAATCATCATAACTCAATATAAATTATTCAAAATACAAGATGAGCTTCTTCAAGCCTCTTATTTCGTTAGTACTATTGATTGTTCTTACAATCTCTCTTAACACCAAATTCGGTTCAATTCCACCTTTGGGTAAGTTTTTTGATCCTGATGCTGGATTTTGGGCAAATGCAGAAACTTCCATTCCAGATTCAGATGAGTTTACTTTTGATGGAGTTCAAAATGAAGTATCCGTTTTTTATGATGAGAGAAGAGTTCCGCACATCTTTGCCGAAAATGAATATGATCTTTATTTCGTGCAAGGTTATATCACCGCTAGAGATCGTCTTTTTCAAATGGAGATGCAAACCTATGACGCCGCAGGTCGACTTTCGGAACGGTTAGGAGATCGCACCTTAGCTCGTGACAAAAGTACTAGGAGATTAGGTATGCCTTATGGAGCAGAGAGAGCTTTGGAAGAAATACAAAATGACTCCGTTTCTTGGGCAATAACAAATGCATATTCAGACGGAGTTAATGCCTACATATCATCACTTTCTCCTTCTGATTATCCTATAGAATACAAGATTCTAGATTTTGAACCAGAAGAATGGGCACCTATCAAAACGGCACATTTGTTGAAGAATATGACCAGAATGTTAGCGGGTGGGAGTCAAGATGATAGAACAAGTAACACGCTGGCTTACTTTGGCGAGGATTTTCTAGAAAAGTTTTTCAGCGTTAAACCAAAGCTGAATGACCCAATAATTCCAGTTACTAAAATTTGGGATTTTGATCCTATTCCAGTTCAAGCTCCCGATTCAATATTTAAACCAGCATCTACTATCGAATTGGAAAGTTTTGAACGCCCTGAAGGAATTGGTAGCAATAATTGGGTAGTTGATGGTTCGAAAACCAAATCTGGATATCCCATTTTAGCGAATGATCCACATCTTGGGCTCACGCTTCCATCTATTTGGTACGAGGTTCAACTTTACGCACCAAGTTTGAATACGTATGGGGTTTCTTTACAAGGTGCTCCAGGGATTATAATCGGATTTAATGAGAGTGCAGCTTGGGGAACAACAAATACTGGCGCTGATGTAATGGATTGGTATGAAATCAAATTCAAAGACGATCAGAAGAAAGAATATTGGCATGATGGACAATGGAAGCCAACGACAATGCGTGTCGAAGAAATTAAAGTCCGAGGACAAGAAACCATACTAGATACAGTTATTTACACACATCACGGTCCCGTTACAAAAGTGGAATCTGATATAGATGAAACTCGTGAGCCCGTATATCATGCACTGCGCTGGATAGCTCATGAGTATTCGAATGATTTAAGAAATTTCTATGGATTCAACCGAGCTAAAACATATTCCGATTTTGAAGAATCGGTTAACTATTGGGAAGCCCCAGCACAGAACTTTGTATTTGCTACAAATGAAGGAGATATAGGGTTATACGTGAGTGGAAAATTCCCGAATAAGTGGAAATTTCAGGGACAGACAGTTAGTGATGGAACCAATCCTTTATATGATTGGCAGGGCTGGATTCCCACCGAGCATAATCCCAATGTCAAGAATCCAGAACGTGGATTTGTGAGTTCAGCAAATCAGGAATCAGCTGCACCTGACTATCCCTATTATTTGGAAGATGATTATGCTCCATTTGAACGGGGTCGGAGAATCAATGAGTTACTGGCTGGGATGGAAGATATTACCAAAGAAGATATGCGTAAGATGCAGATGGATTCGTACAGCTATCACGCGGCTACAATTTTGCCAGAGATGCTCGAATGGATTCAACGAGAGGAACTAAATGAAGCGGAACGTGCGATTTTAAGGGAAGTAGAAGGCTGGGGGTTTTTCAATAACTCAGAATTAAAAGCCCCAGGAATCTTCAGATGGTGGTGGAGTAATTTTTATTCAGGAATTTTAAATGATGAATATAGTTCGACAAAATCTTCCCTCCGATATCCGCCTAGAGATCGACTAATTGAAGTAATTAAATCAGAACCTGATTTTGAGTTTTTTGATAATATCGATACTGAAGAAATAGAAACGAGAGAAGTAATAGTCACTCAAACATTTAAAGAAACGATTGAAGAACTAACAAATGCTTATGGTGAATTTGGAGATAAATGGAATTGGGGAGTGGTAATTAATAATGACTTCGATCACATTGCTTTTATTCCAGGGTTTGGAGCTCAAAATGTGTATTCAAGTGGTGGATCAGAATCTATAAATGCAACCCGTGATAGCTGGGGTCCTTCGTGGCGAATGGTGGTAGAACTCGGTCCGGAAGTAAAGGCTTGGGGAGTTTACCCTGGCGGAGCTTCTGGTAATCCAGGCTCTCCAAATTATGATTCTATGCTCGAAAGCTGGCGAACGGGAGAGTTGTACGAGCTCAAATTTTTGAAAGAAAAACCAACTGAATATTTGTATGAACTAACTTTTAAAAAGAATTGAAAGTCCTCCTTTGAAGAGCCTGTGCTAAACTTGATTCAGTAAGGTGGATTGATTTGCGATAGCAAATCAAAACGGAGGATGTTGCAGGATTGAAAATTTGGCAACATCCCTCAGATTAAATCGGGAACAGCCGATCTAATCATCTCCCTTCAAAGGGAGAATTAAAACTAAAATTGTTGTCATGCTGAACTCGATTCAGCATCTGAAGAAGCTCAAAATTGAATAAATATGCTACTTACTCTACTAATCCTCATATCCGCCTTTCTCCTAAACCTATTCCTCCCCTGGTGGAGCATTGTACTTCCAGGATTACTATTTGGCTATACGTTCAAAAAGAAAGGACTTCCCTCTTTTGGTTGGGGATTTTTAGCCGTATTTCTGCTCTGGGGTGGGCAAGCATTGTACATTCACTTTGCCAATGATGGAATTTTATCAACCCGAATTGCAACCATGCTCGGTGTTGGCTCTCCGTATTTTGTAATATTGATAACAGGAGTTTTGGGAGGATTAGTAAGTGGAGTGGCTACATTGACTGGAGCTTTATTTAATAAGAAAGTTCCCTCTTGAGAGGGGATTTAGGGGTGTGTCATTAAATGAAGTATGTATTCATTCTAATTATTCCACTTTTAGGAGCCTGCGCTACTCACGCCCCAATGAGCGAGATGGTGATGTTTAATAAGGCTACAATTGCTGATAGCTCGAACAATATCAGATCTGGTTCTCTTTCTTATCTAAAACCTGGAATAAATTTAAAGGAATTTGAAGAGAATGAAGCAGGAGATTACGCTTCTTATTCTGATACTGAATTACCTAGCTTTACAATTCATACATTCACATTAAAAAATGATAGAAGTGGTAGATCACTTTCTTTTGGTCGAGGACTTGGGATTGATTGGACGAAGAATTTAAGGACAAACTACTATGGTACATTAGCGCTCTCAGCTCCATATTCTGCTAAAATTACCATACATAGGGTTTTAGTAAATAGACGTTGGACGGGGCTATCAAGTGGAATCTTTTCAGGACTGGATTCTAAGATATACAATAGCAACTGTGTTGTTGGCAGTGTATGTGAATTTTGGCCAAATAGATCTGCGTTTTTGTTTAATACTGGTTTAAGAACTAGATATTTAATTCGAGATCCTCGCAGTCCCGGATTAGTACTAACAGGAGCTTTCGAGTTCGGATATATTTGGAATTCTTTACAACCATTTATTGGCTTTAATATCTCAATCACTTCACTTGAATGAATAATGTTCATTAAATGTGGAAAAGAAAATCTGATTCAAATTGAATCCAATCTCTTCAGTGTGTATCTTGCTGAAACTTCAATTTAAGGATTCGATAAAATCGATCAGTTAGCAACGCATAGTTCAAAATCATTAGTTAGTCAGCCACAAAAAAGGATGTCCAGCTAATGATTTTTTTATTGAATCATATTATTTCAAAAATCCGACGCGATATTCGTAGTCGGATTTTTTTTGATCCCCTATTCACACTCACAAAAATCTAAACATGTCACTCCAACCAAGAAATAAAGCCATCCTTGCATTAAGTGATGGAACGATAGCGCACGGCTGGGCGGTCGGCCACGAAGGGATTACCGGTGGCGAATTGTGCTTTAACACCAGTATGACCGGTTATCAAGAAATTTTTACAGATCCAAGTTATTACGGTCAATTGATGATGATGACGTATCCGCATATTGGTAATTATGGAACTATGTCTCGCGATGATGAGCATAGAAAAGTAATGGTATCTGGAATTATAACTCGTGCATTTTCATGGGAATTCAGTAACCCAATGGCAGATAGAAGTCTGCAAGAATATTTGGAAGACAACGAAATTGTTGGGATTTCAGGTGTTGATACCCGAGCGATAGTTCGTCATATCCGCGAAAAAGGAGTAATGAATGCGGTAATTTCATCTTCCGAATTAGATGAGGCAAAACTCGTTCAAATGGCCAAAGATTGGGAAGATATGGACGGCTTGGAGCTTGCATCAAAAGTGACAAGAGAAGAAGCTCAGACGTATGAATCTACAGGAGAATCCGAGTTTAGAGTAGCCGCATTCGATTATGGAATTAAACAGAATATCATAAATAGTCTTGTTGCTCGCGGATGTACACTTAGGGTTTTTCCCGCTAAAACTTCTCTGGAAGAAGTAAAAGAATGGGAAGCCGATGGATTCTTTTTCTCAAATGGTCCAGGCGATCCAAACCCAACTGGAGAATACGCTTTAGATATTGTGAATTATGCGAAATCAACAGGAAAGCCTTTGTTCGGGATTTGTTTAGGACATCAACTAATTGCAATGAGTGAAGGAATCGAAGTTGGGAAGATGTTTGTAGGGCATCGTGGAGCTAATCACCCAGTAAAGAATTTGGAAACAGGATTGGTTGAAATTTCAACACAAAATCATGGGTTTGGTGTGACAGAAAGCAGTGTAAAACCAGAAGTTGCTGAAATCACCCACATCAACCTTAATGACCAAACAGTAGAAGGGTTGCGGTTCAAAAACTTCCCAGGATTTTCAGTTCAGTATCATCCTGAAGCATCACCTGGACCCCATGATTCAGCGTACTTATTCGACCAATTTATTGACATGATGAAAGAAAGTAAGACAGTGGACGTGTGATTAATGACGAACGAATTAAAGTCCCCTCGAGGTGAGGAAAAAGTAAATTCCTCCTTTGAAGAAGGTGGATTGATTTGCGATAGCAAATCGAGACGGAGGATGTTGGTTTAGATGCAAAACTTGGAAATTGACCAAAAATCCCCCACAAAATCATCTGAACGATGATTATGATCCCCCTTCGAAGGGGGAGTTTGAAAACCTGAAATTGATTTTAAACAAGCATAGGGTTAAGCCCTTAAAAAAAATAAAAAAATGCCAAGACGCGACGATATACACAAAATTCTCATTATCGGATCAGGTCCAATTGTAATTGGTCAAGCCTGCGAATTTGATTATTCCGGATCTCAAGCTTGTAGATCACTCCAAGAAGAGGGATACGAAATTGTGCTCATCAATTCGAATCCTGCTACTATAATGACGGATCCGATTATGGCAGATGCAATTTATATGCTGCCAATGACCACAGATTCTATCAGGGAAATAGTAGCCAAAGAAAAACCTGATGCTGTGCTCCCAACAATGGGTGGACAAACGGGATTGAATCTTTGCCGAGATTTAGAAAAAATGGGTTTCTGGGAAGAACAAGGAATGAAGATCATTGGAGTAGATATTGCTGCTGTTGAATTGACCGAAGATCGCCAGTTATTTCGTGATAAGATGGAAGAAATTGGGATTGAGCAATGTAAAAGTCGACAAGCAGAATCACTTCTTGATGCGAAAGAAATCAAAGAAGAGCTTGGTGGACTTCCGATTGTAATTCGTCCTTCATTCACCATGGGTGGAGCTGGTGGCGGTATTGTTTGGAAGGAAGAAGATTTTGATAAAATGGTACTTCGCGGATTAGAGATGAGTCCTGTTCATTCAGTGCTTATCGAAGAATGTATATTTGGTTGGAAAGAGTATGAACTCGAGCTTCTTAGGGATTCTAACGACAACGTTGTAATTATCTGCTCGATTGAGAATATGGATCCTATGGGCGTTCATACAGGGGATTCAGTTACGGTTGCTCCAACTCAAACGTTGACGGATAAACAACTTCAGATTTTGAGAAACGCAGCCATTAAAATGATGCGCTCGATTGGGACCTTTGCAGGAGGCTGTAATGTGCAGTTTGCGATGGAACCTGGAAGCGATCGTTTTGTAGCCATTGAAATCAACCCAAGAGTAAGTCGTTCTTCGGCACTAGCATCTAAAGCTACTGGATATCCGATTGCAAAAGTAGCAACTAAACTTGCTGTAGGATATAATCTGGACGAACTCAAGAATCAGATTACCGGAACTACTTCCGCTTGTTTCGAGCCTTCCATTGACTATGTAGTTTGTAAAGTTCCTAGATTCAATTTCGACAAATTCCCAGGTGTAGATGAAGAGCTTTCAACGCAAATGAAAGCGGTAGGCGAAGTGATGAGTATTGGGCGAAATTTCCCAGAAGCTTTGAATAAAGCTTGGCAAAGTATGGAAGTTGGTCGCGATGGATTAGGCGCTGATGGTTATGAGGAAATAGAAAGAAATCAGGTCCGGGAGCGATTGATGAAACCATATTGGGATCGTTCACTTCAGATACGAAATGCATTCAAACTAGGAGCATCAGTAGAAGAAATTGCCGATATCACCAAAGTAGATCCTTGGTTTCTTCAGCAAATTCGATATATGGTATCACTAGAAAATAGAACAGAAGGGACATCTCTCGAGGAAATCACAAAAGACGAGATGTTTGAAATGAAACAGGCAGGATTCTCAGATACACAAATCGCGTGGCTATTGAGTAGAAGTGGAGAAGCCGTAAGCGACAATCAAGTTCGTGATAAACGCATTGAAATGGGATTAAAGCCAAGTTTTAAACTAGTGGATACTTGTGCGGCAGAATTTCCAGCCCAAACTCCTTACTATTATTCTGCTTATGAAGGCGAGAATGAAAGCATAGTTAGCGATCGCAAAAAAGTAGTGATCTTAGGGAGCGGACCGAATAGAATTGGGCAAGGAATTGAGTTCGATTATTCTTGTGTTCACGCAGTTCTTGCAGCCAAAGATATGGGTTACGAAGCTATCATGATTAATTGTAACCCAGAGACCGTCTCCACAGATTTCGATTTTGCTGATAAGCTTTATTTTGAGCCCGTATACTGGGAGCGCGTGATGGATATCATCGATCATGAAAAACCAGAAGGAGTAATAATTCAGGTTGGAGGTCAAACTGCTCTGAAGTTAGGAAAGAGATTTGTTGAAGCAGGAATCAAAATTTTCGGAACTGCTTTCGAGATGATCGACTTCGCTGAGGATCGAGGGGAATTTTCGGATCTACTCAAAAGATTGGACATTCCTTTCCCTGAATATGGAATGGCTACAGAAGTTGAAGGAGCACTTGAAGTTGCAAATCGTATCGGTTATCCAGTTTTAATCCGTCCAAGTTATGTGCTTGGAGGTCAAGGAATGCGAATTGCGGTAAAAGAATCAGAACTTCGACGATATGTTGCCAACATTCTGAAATCTCACCCAGAAAACGCCTTCTTGATTGATCGATATTTAGAACATGCCATTGAGGTAGATGTAGATTCTGTGTATGACGGAGGTCAACTTCATATTTCTGGAATGATGCAACACATTGAACCAGCAGGAGTTCACTCTGGTGATTCTACAGCTGTACTTCCTCCGTACTCTCTAAGTCAAGAAATTCAGGATACCATTGCAGAGTATCAGTTAAAAATAGCAGAAGCGATGGAAATTTTAGGGTTTCTCAATGTACAGTACGCTGTTAAAGATGGAAATGTATATGTATTGGAAGCTAATCCCCGGACTACACGAACCGTGCCATTTTTAGCTAAAGCGAATCAAATTCCTGAAGCCGCAATTGGCGTAAAAGTGATGTTGGGCGCAAAACTCAAAGACTTCGATCTCAAGTCAAAGCTCAAAAACTGGGCGATTAAAGAGCCGGTATTCCCGTTCGATAAATTCCCTGGAGTTAAAAAAGAGCTGGGACCTGAAATGAAATCCACCGGCGAAAGCATTTACTTTGCCGATGACTTCAACGATGAACACTTCAGAAAACCGTTCGAGTTTAAGAGTCTTTATTTGAGTAAGTAGGGTTAGCGCGGATTTACTTTTAAGTTAAATAAAGGGATATCAGCAGAAATAAATATCCCTAAACCCCAATCTCTTTCTGCAAGAACAGGTAAACTAGATTTATTTTCAATTGCTACTTCCCTTAATTGAGGTCCCTTTTGAAATCCAACTCCCATAGAGAGAGGTATATTTTTGAATCCAAAAACTGCATAGCAACCAAGAACAAATACATTGTCTAAAGTTATTGTAGGAACATCTAATTTTTCGTTTTTATCATCTACTCTAAAACTCACTATTGAGCCTAAATCTATCAATGGAAAGAAAAGACTAAAAGATTGAACTCTTTTTAAGGGCCAGAAATTTTTATCTATACCCCAAGCAAATTCTATTCCTATCGGAGCATGTAACCCAAAACTGTCAAAAGTCAGGAAATTATCATACTCAAGACTTGCGAGTTTTGAAGCGGAATCGCTAGCAATGGAATCAATTACATAGCTTTGATTGAACATACTTAACCCAACATAAGAATTTATCGAAATTGAAAATTTTGCATTTCTTTTGATTTGTGAACTACCAACAGGAAGAACGGCTGTTTCAATAGCCGCTTTTACTTGTTCAGAAGACTCTGCTTCAGCGACGTTAGCAATAAAGGTTCCATATTTTAAGAATTGATCATTCAAAGGGATGTTTAAGCTGTCAAGTACGATAGTAACATCCATTACCAAAGACGCATAATTTTTAGCTGAAAGGTTATTAATTATGCTATTTGCCTTATCAGCAAAGTAGAGCAATTCATTAAGACTTTGAGTTGGAAGATTCGGATCAATTTTTTTGAAACTTTCAATTACATCTAATATCTCTATTATCTCATTACTATAAGTGTAGAACTGTTCAATTGTTAGCTTATCACCGCTCTCAGTAATTTTTTGGATAGTTTTTAATGATACGCTAAGTGTCTGTATTTTAGAGTTAAAGTCCCGAACAATTGTTTTTAGATCGTTTAATTGTGTGACCTTATTACTAAATAAGTTTGCTACTTTTTTACCACTTAATTCTAAGTCTTTTTCTAGTAATTGCTGATAGAGAAGACCAAAATAAATTTGTGCGGTTATATCATCTTTTAATAATCCTTCTATCTCTGTGTAAGATACCCAAACCTTATTTTTTGTAGTTTCTTCCGCAAGTAAACTTTGTGAAATTAAATCTAAAAGCTTTAATGATTCCCGAAGAGTCTGCAGTTCAGGACTTTGAGTACTATTCAAATGCTTACTCGATGCTGCAAGGTTTAAAATTGTTGCCAGATCATTTCCTGCTTTTAATGGTTTGACCAACTCCAGACTTGCTAATAAAATTTTTACTTCATCTTTAGCAAACTCTGTGGCATGGTTTTTCTCAAGATTGGGAATATTTTCAGGCAGATTATTTAAATCTTCAATAAATGCTTCCCTGATTGTACTTAGCATGGAAGCAAATTCCAGAGGTTCAAACTGTCTCAAATATTCTGAAGTAGTAGGTAAAAGTATTCCTAAATCAGTACCGGGCTTAACTTTATCTTTTAATTTCGAAAAATAAGCAATAGTTAATTCCTGATTAGCTCTTTCTATTAGAAATTGAGCTGCTCCATCGGCAATAGTTGATACGTTTAATCCGCCAATTTGATCTTTGAATACAGATACAGGCACTAGTTTAGGTGTGTCTGAACCTGAACTTACTCCTCTTGGCATTAGTGGCAATAAAAATTTATTTCCATTAGAGTTGAAGTAATCATAAAAATCTCCACTGGTCTTAACTGTATCTCTTGCTTCTTCATCTAAATATTTTATTAAAATATTTAAGTACTGATCATCACTAATTCCATTAGCTTGAAGTACATCAAACTTTTGGCCAACTACATAGTCATTTAATTTTATAGCATCTTTAAAAGTATTTTGAGCTTGAACGCAGTTTATTATAATTATTGAAGTAAGGAAGCTGATTAAAAATAATTTCATTATATATTATTAATTAATTTTTCTTTGTTTAACCGACGGTATTCTATTTCATGTGGTTTAAATGGGTCGCAAAAAGAAACAAGCTTTTCATTTATTTGATCAATTCGTATAGTTTTTTTATTGCTTATCATAAGCGTACACAAACCGGTTATGAAAGGAGTTGCAAAACTAGTGCCATTGAAATAATCGAATTCATTTTGTGTACTTGTTGAATACATATCTACTCCAGGGGCACATATATCAAGGTTTTTTGATTTTATAGTTTTAGGACACAGTTTAGATTCTTTATCAATAGCTCCAACAGAGATAACATTCTCAAAATCTGCTGGTAAATCTCCATCAGTCCGATCTTTAGAATTGCCTATTGCGGCAACAACAATGCAATTATTCGAAAGGCAATTATCAATTTCATTCTTAAGTTGAGCAATTTCATCATTTGATAAACGGGATTTTTTTATACCTCCAGATATAGATATGATATTTGCTTTAGATTTATAGAATCTTAGTGCATCGAGTAACCTTTGAAAGCGAATGCCACCTGATTTTGTAGCATTAATTCTTCCAATCATGAATATCGCATTTGGAGCAATACCTGATATGCTTTTGTAGCCATTAGCAGCTAAGATTCCAAAACATGCTGTTCCATGACCATATTTATCTAAATCATCTATACTATTGTAACCAGTGAAATCATTGGAATTTTTAAGGTCGATATTGACCCCATTAAAGCTCTGATGTTTAACTTTATAGCCAGTATCTAGGATGCAGACTTTAACTCCATCCCCTTTATTCCCTAATTTTAGCCAAATTTTTTCAATTGAATAATCATCAAACCACCAATCCTTGTTAGTTGCAGTATTTGTGTTTTTGTCTACTGTTATTGGTTCAATAGTTTTTTCAAACCCCCCACTCCAATAAAAATCTTCATTCTTATCTTTATACCATTTATCAGAAGTAAACCCACCTTCCGTATGATTTTCCCCTACCCATTCTTCTACTAAATCAACTGTAAAATCTTTATGTAGATAACCTTTTAGATTGTTTGAATTTGCTTCAGGAACTCCCGCTCGAATCCTCACATTCTGCGGTGCTTTTAATTTCAGACTAATATCTTTGACTTTTCTGCTCATCCTAATGCACCATCCCCCTTCTGACCTTTCCTCTTCAACTCATTCTTTATGTTCACTACTTTTCTTAGTAAATCAAACCAAAAAGGGGCTCCCATACTTATGGCTAATGCTGTAATAATCCATCCAAAGAAAACAGTTATAGTAATATGTTCGAAAATAACCTCTACATAATCTTCAGTTTTGGCATCTTTTTTCTTTTCTATTTTTTTAAAGTCCCAACCAATTCCTAAGCCAGCATCAAGCATTTCAATTTGTGAACTTCGTAGTGTATCAAGCTGATCTTTTAACTTTTTCAAATCAGAAGGATCTAAATGCATCTCTTTAGGTAGACTACTATTTTTTTCAGCATACTCCGTCGCTTGTTGTACTAATGCATTCCTGATTTCGGGGTTATCCTTTAAAACCGAAAAAATATGGATACTATTTATATTGAATAATGCAGAGACCAATAATCCTAAACCAAAGAGAGTTCTTCTCAACTTTCTTTTAAATCTTGTTCTTGACAAATAAATGGCATCATCGAAAAGATCAATCAGTTCAGTTCGATTTAGCTTTGTATTAGTCATATCTGAATAGACATTAGCAAACTTTTCTGAGGTAATAGAGTCTGGCAACCTTAGTCTATCAATATCCCAGGCAAAGTATTGGGGTGAAAGAAGATTCTTCGATTGTAAAAACCAACCGGCAGGCTCAACTAAAGCTTTCATTTTTTCATGGTTGAAGAAGCTGGCTGTTTTTTTATCGTCATTGTCTAATAACTCTCGAATAATTATTGCCTGCTCCCTACCCCTGATATTTAAAGCAGAATTAATCATCTCATTCACAATACTCACAAACAAACTGAAGAGCAGGTAGATAAAGATCATCCCGATGACTACATCTAATGCTTCAATACCGAACATAGCTTTCCCTATTAATTAACAATTATCCCGAAACTGCTGGGAAGCATGAGAAGCGAAAACCCTTAACCGACTATGTCCCTTAATTCTATTAACCTAATTCTTTAGCTGTAACTATTATAGTTAACGAGATTTAAACATCAAAATTAAATTACTTTCCTAATACTTTGATAATAAATCCTCTCTTTTTACTGTTTTCTTAGGTATTTTAAATACTCAGTTAAAAAGTGTTACAGTCCTAATTATTACATGATTCATCAAGCAAAGAGTATTCTTAAAGATACGTTCGGGTATGATAATTTTCGCCTTCAACAAGAAGCGGCGATTACTCAGATTTTAAATAAAAAAGATGCATTGGTTATTATGCCAACAGGTGGGGGTAAGTCGATTGTTTATCAAATTCCTGCGTTAATCTTCAATGGCATGACCATTGTAGTTTCTCCACTTATTTCTTTGATGAAAGATCAAGTTGAGCAACTTCGAGAGTATGATATTCCGGCGGTGTATTTGAACAGCTCTCTTCGACCAGAAGAATATGACTATAACGTAAAGCGCGTGCAGTCTGGTGAGATTAAACTCCTCTATCTTGCTCCTGAAACCTTGATGATGGAGAAAACTAGAGACCTACTTAAAGGTCATACTATAGATTGTTTTACGATTGATGAGGCGCACTGTATTTCGGAATGGGGTCATGACTTCCGTCCTGAATATCGACAAATGGCCGAAGTTCGAAAAGATTTCCCCGAGGCAGTTTGTATTGCGCTTACGGCAACTGCAACACCGCGCGTTCAGGAAGATATTAAGCAGAGTTTAAATCTGACAGATTCTGAAGCCTTTATTTCAAGTTTCGATCGCTCGAACCTATTCCTGAAAATTGCTGATAAAAAAGACCCTGAAAATCAGCTACTGGATTTCTTATACACTCGAAAGAATCAATCTGGGATTATATACTGTTTTTCTCGTCGACAAGTAGACGAAATTTATTATTTATTAGAGCAAGAAGGCTATTCGGTGAAGCCTTACCATGCAGGATTGAATTCACGAGATCGATCCATCAATCAGCGCGAATTTATTAGAGATGATGTACGGATTATTGTTGCTACTATCGCATTTGGTATGGGGATAAATAAACCGAATGTGCGCTTTGTAGTTCATTTTGATATGCCACAAAATATTGAATCGTATTATCAGCAAATTGGTCGTGCCGGTCGTGATGGACTTCGCTCGGATTGTATTTTACTATTTGGATATGCTGATACTCAAAAGATTAAGTACTTCATCAATCAGAAGGAAGGAAACGAGAAACAGGTTGCGGAAGATCACCTGAACAAATTGGTGAAATATCTGGAATCACTAGATTGTCGGAGAAAACCACTGCTTGGGTATTTCGGCGAAGAGTATACTAATGATGAGTGCGGCATGTGCGATAATTGCCTTTCTATTGATGATGATGTAGAGGACATGACCATTCAGGCTCAGAAATTTATGAGTTGCATGATTAAAAGTGGCGAACAGTTTGGGG
This sequence comes from uncultured Balneolaceae bacterium, assembly GCA_963974345.1. Taxonomy (GTDB): domain Bacteria; phylum Bacteroidota; class Rhodothermia; order Balneolales; family Balneolaceae; genus RHLJ01. The sequence goes on from CAXBBW010000009.1 coordinate 67,978, forward strand.
CTGGGCATGTCATTGATATTCTTCGAGGCTCAAAAAATCAGAAAGTACTTGAGAGTGAACATGATAAGATTTCAACCTATGGTATTGGAATGGAGTGGTCAAAAGATCAATGGACACAACTTTCGAGATTACTAATGCGCCAAAACTACATCGCGAAAGGCGAGTTTGGTAGTTTAATTATGGAAGAGCGAGGACATAATGTGTTAAGTGGTTCCGAAAATGTATTTGGAACGCTTGATCGCTCAAGTACAGCCATTGACGGTGACACGGTAGTTCGAACATCCAGCGATGTTGAAAATGATTACAACGTGGAGCTATTCGAATTGCTACGCATTAAGCGAAAGGAATTGGCTGATGCCGACGATGTCCCTCCATATGCTGTTTTCCCTGACACTACGCTTATTGAGATGGCATATTATTTCCCTCAAAACAAGAATGCATTAGAAGCTTTATATGGTGTTGGAACTATAAAGAAGCAAAAGTTTGGCGATTCCTTTATCGGCATTATTAAGAACTTTACAGCCGAGCATGATATAATGGAGCGACAGAAATCCCTTCAACAACGGGTTAAGAAAAGAGTGGCTACAGAAAAGCATGAATTGGTGGGAGAAGCCTTCAATAATGGTCAGTCTATTAAGCTCTTAGCTGAAGAACATGGAGTGAAAGAGGTTACTATTCTAACGCATCTTAAAAAGTTTTTAGATGAAGGAAAAGAGTTAAGACTAGACGGTCTTCTTGAGGCTTCAAGCCTTTCAGATCGACAACGAGATCAGGTAATAAAGGCAATGGACGAGAAAAGCCCGTTGATGCTACGCCCAGTGTATGATTTACTAAAAAAGCAGATTGGCTATGATGAACTAAGAATCATGCAGCTATTTTATTTGGCGAGTAAGAAGTAGCACCTATTTGCTAGAGTAAGGAAGTAATTTTATGATTTAAGTTGCTGAAACCTATTTATCAATCCAATCAACATCGCCATCATTCCCACGAAGGTGGGAATCCAGATTTTGAATAAAGCCCGTAATTGTTACAAAAACCTAGATATCTGCCTTCACAGAGATGACTTGGAGGTAGTTTATTCTAGTTTTTACAAATTATTCTATTCAGTTCTCAATTTATTATTTGTAGTAAGTTGGAAATATAGAGCAAAACTTTGCAGATCCTTCGGCGGTAGCCTCTGGATGACTAACTCCAAAGTATCAAGCTCCCAATCATATAACTTGCTAAATGGTGGTTTTTTGAATTAGACTTGGCAATAACAATCTTGAATTGATTAAAATACTTGAATAATATTCGAATGTATCTGTTAGAGGCAGATAGCTATCTGCCAGTACTAGTTGTTATTTTAAATATCTACCAAATTGAAATCCAACCAATAAAATTGCACCTTCTCCCACGTCTTCGCCTTCTGTTTTTATATTGATTTCATATCCAAAAGTAAAAGATGGTTTCAGATAAACCCGATCCGTAATTGGAATCAGGTAAGCAAAACCGAAGGTAGGGTGAAGGACGGTTATTTCAGAAGAACCCGTAAAATCGATATTTCCACAAGGTGGAACAAAAGGACAAATGAATTCCGTATCTCTCCAATCAATATCCATAAACCAAAGGTCCGTGCGTAAAATTACGGAAAGGCGCTCAGTCAAAAATCCGCTTCGTTCCAGCCCCAATCCAAAACCGAATCCGCCACCATTTTCACTATCATGTTTTCCCCAATCTCTGCGGTCTGTAAAATTGTAGCCAACTTGGGAATTAAGATTCAGATGCTCAGTAATTCCAAGATCAAAATGAATACCGGGAACAATACCTGCAGGATAAGCCCGGGTTTCTATCCCAATAGAAGTTTGGCTATATGCAGCAACACTGATAAATAAAAAAGAAAGGTATAGCAGTAGTCTTCTCATGCACGACTAACTATTTTTAACGGGTAATAGTATTTCGAATTTAGCTCCGCCTTCTTTTTTATTAGATACTTTAATAAATCCCCCATGTTGACGAATGATCTCATTAGAAATCGCTAGACCTAATCCCAATCCAAATTTAGCGCCCTGATTTTTAGTTGTAAAATTGGGTTCAAAAATTCGACTTAGAAGCGATTCAGGAATTCCAGGACCATTATCCGAAATTTCAATTTTAATAGCGTGATCTCCTTCAATTTTAGTAGCTATTTTCAATGCGCCACCGTTAGGCAAAACATCGCATGCATTTACAATAATATTTGTCCATACCTGATTTAGCTCCCCAAGCTTTACCTGAATTTTTGGAATCTCTTTTAAATCGAGTTCTAAATTCAAATATTTAAGACGATTGCTTAATACTAAAATGGTGTCGTTTATTCCATCTCTGATGTCTACAATTTCAGCTTCGTTGCTATCCTGTCTGCTATAACTTTTTAAACTCTTTACTAGATTAGCAATGCGGGTGCTCGAAAGTTGAATGTTATGAATGAATTTACCAGCTTCAAATTGTTGTACAAGTTCCTCAATCGGCACTTTCTTTTTTGTTGATGCAATGATTTCATAGCCTGAGTCAGGCATTTGGGCTAGTTTACGAACAGTAGATCGCTCGTGAACCCATGGAAATTTTTTCTGCACAACTAGCATTCTGTCCCTTATCTCATTGCTACTCCAAGGATTTGAAGTTAATCCAATAGTAAACATTTGCGATTTAGCATTACTTGTAGGATTATTTTGAAAGTTCTCCATCAACATATCTGAAGAACGCATTAATGCCGCCGCTGGGTTATTTACTTCGTGAGCAAATCCTGCTACCAGCTCACCAAGAGTAGCCATCTTTTCTTGATGCACCAATTTCTGATGGGATTCTTCGAGTTGTGTATATGCTTGTTTAAGTTGCTCCCCTTCCTCTTCCAGTTTTTGATTAAGTAAATGCATTTTAGACTCAAGCTCCATGTTTTTCATGAAGCGATCTGTCATATTACTCATCATTAATTGTTGAAGTGGGTGCCTTAAGCGGGGATGATCATTTATATAATTCTCAAACTCATTTTGTGCAATACTTAGCACTGATGAATCTTCAACTACAATTGCGGAAGTCACAGAATCATTGCCAGTACTAAAAGCCATTAATCCAACAAAATGCCCTGGTTCTAGACTAATTAACTCTTGAGAAAGCCCATCATCATATCGTCTAGTTAACTTCACCTTACCTTCAAGTAACAGATATAAATGATCAAGATTTTGACCTTGTTTAAAGATAAGGTCGTCTTTTTTAAAAGTCACAAGGTGATCTTGAAGTTCTTCCGAATCAGAGATCACATGTTTTATAAAAGATAGAATAGTTTCCCGCTTATTTAGGATTCCCCTTTGCATGTTTAACTATCCGTTAACTGGTTATTGCGCAATACTTCAGCAAGGAGAGTCGCATCGAGTACCGCCATAAATTTCAAAGGATTCAACTTTCTTTCGATAACAAATCCAGTCAGCTGATCGATAACAGTTTTAATAAGCTCGTCTTTGGTCCACGGCTTAGCAATGTAGTGGTCTAAATCTGCTTTATTGATTGCCTGAATGGTATCTTCAAGTCCAGCTTGTCCTGTAACCAAAACCTTTCTACTTGTTTTAGAAAGTTCATGGGATTGAAGTTCTATTAACAGATCAACGCCATTTTCCCCGGGCAACACATGATCACATAAGATTAGGCCTATTTCATTTCCTGAATCGTAAATGTGATCGATAACTTTCTTTGCTTCTTCTGAAGAATTAGCGGTTTCAATGGGGAATTTTTCCTCGAAATCTTCAAGGTCGCTTACCAAAGCATCCATAACTTCGAGTTCATCTTCAACAACAAGAATATATATTTCGTGATCCATGATTTCCTCTCAATTTAACATTAATGGCCAGTAAAAGATGGCATAAAGAACTACAAGAAGTATTCCAAAAAGTCCTACCGTAATCCCAGCTTTAGCCATACTTCCTGTTTCAATGGTTCCTGTACTCATGGCTATTGCATTGGGTGGAGTCGAAATTGGAAGCATCATTGCCATACTAGCACTAACGCCAATAACAAGACTTACAATAATCAAATTGAAACCTTCTCCCGCTACTCCAGAAGTAGCAAGGCTAACGGCAAGTGGAATAAGTAGTGTAGCTGTCACGGTATTAGATAGAAAGTTAGACATCAAAACAGCAACAGCACTGAATACTACCAATAAAGTAACGGCACCAAAAGCACTCCATTCAATGCTTCCTACAATCCATTCGGCAAGGCCAGTACTTTTCATAGAAATACCCAGAGAAATACCACCCGCAACCAACCAAAGAACTTCCCAAGGAAGTTTTCTGATATCTTCTTTAGTAACTACTCCTGTGAGCGTTAAAAACACAACAGGTACAAGAGCAATAATTGCACTTTTTACCCCATGAAAACTTTCCGTTACCCAAAATAAAACAGTTAACCCAAAAGCTAAATACAGAAGAATTGCTTTCTTTGAAGTGTTGAACTTTCCACTCGTATTAATTTCTATTGAATCTGTGTCTGGTTTAAACATTCGAATAAGAAGTAACCAAACAAATACCATAGCTACAATTACCAAAGGAACTGCCAGCGCCATCCATTCGCCAAAAGGGATATTTATACCTTGTTGAGATAATGCCCCAATAACTACCGCATTTGGAGGAGTACCAATTGGAGTAGCTATTCCCCCAATATTTGCTGCAAAGGGGATACAAAGGGCAAGTCCTGTTTTAAGTGGATCGCTATTTTTTAGTTGAGCTATAATGGGTAAGATTACGGTCATCATCATAGCGGTGGTAGCAGTATTGCTCATAAAAGCAGAAAGTAAACCTGTAACAATCATTAATCCGAGAACTATAAACTTTGGCTTACTTCCAAAAGGGCGTAGAAGAATTCTGGTTAGATTTTTATCCATATTGTATTTAACGGCAGCATCAGCAAGAACAAATCCACCGAGAAATAGAATGATAATCGGGTTTGCTAGCGTACCGATAAATGCGGTGTAAGCATCTGGAGAGTATTCGACACTAGAAGCAGTAAATATGAATCCCTCTTTACTCAAAAGAAGGATTTGAAGTAGAATTACTAGAATAGAAGTCGCATAAATAGGAACAGGTTCAAGCATCCAGAATGCCGCAGCGAGAAGAAAGATTCCTAAAGCTACATGGCCAGCATAGGATAAACCCGCAATATTTAGAAAGAATGGGATTATTAATCCAACAATTCCAATGAGCAATCCCGTGAGTTGTTTTTTATTTAGATTCATATTTCTCCCCCGATCTTAAAAGCTTATGCTGAATTGAGTAAGAACTTCAATATAAGTTCTTGAGTTTTGATTTTGAAAATCTTGTTTTACTAATGCAATCTGACTTTGGATTTTGATGCTATGTTCTTTATAAAAATTGTTGATACCGATTTCATATTTATTCTGCGAAATAAATTTTCCATTAAAAGTCTGAGCCTCATCATTTGGATTTAGAATACTGAATCTTAGTGTTGGCTCAATGTTTTTAGTGATAAACTTACCGCCCTGTACATAAAAACCTTCTCCACTAGTTTTGTTAGAGAAAATCTCTGAAGTTGGAGTAATTTTAAGTCGTTCATTGTCAACCGACCGATGAATGTATTCTCCCAAAAATGAAAGTCCGTTATACTTAAAAACAGCATCAAAATAGTATTCAGAGTAGTTGTCCTCTAACCCATCCCAAGCACTATTACCAAATTTTGTATATGCGTCTTGATTTAAGTAGTAGGCAGTCCCAAGTGATAGTTTTGGTTTAGATTCCCTATACAAGTCACTTTCAGAATAGTCGCCGCCAACATGGAACATCCCAAATGGAAGAATCTCAAAGCGCCCCGTATAAGCCCAACCTCCTGGCGCAGTAGAAACGTTTTTGCCCTCGCCATGAGTAACAGCAAAAGCTGTTTTAATTCCAAAATTTCTATTTATAGAAATTGTTCTTCGAAAAGCAAAACCAAGATCATAATCAGTAAAAAAGAACCGAGTTACATCAGAACGGTCAACCAACTGTAAATTCTTCGAAACGGTTTGAAACTGTCGACCTACGGGCGGAAAAAATTGACCAACAGAGATTTTTGTTTTAGAATCTAGTTTCCATCTGTACTCTGCATTAAGGAGCGTTACCTGTCCTCTATCCATCCCTAATTGGATGAGATAATCTAGTTTTTTTTCAAAGAGATACCCACTTAAAAGTATCCGCCCTCTTCGAATCAAAAAATCTGTTTGAGCGGCTTCATTTTCTTCGAAAGGAGCCGTAAAAATAAGTTGCTGTTGAAGTCTAAAACCCAGCTTTAATCCCATAAACCCGTCCTGACTTTCAATCAAAAGTCCCTTTTCAGGGCTTAAAGCTACAACAGGAGAGGCGATATTTTGTGCAAAAATTGGTAAAGAAACGAACAACAAAAGGAGAACTAAGAAAGTTGTTGAGGTTGAAAGAAAGCGTTTCATGAATTTGTGAGTAATTATTTAAAGCCTCTGTTATTTTCTAAATACAGATTAGGCCTACATTAAGAACTTTATGTGAAGGAAGTGCAATTAAAACAATTGGAAACGCTTCCATTTCAAAAGAAAATTCACATTCTCTGGAAATAGTACTAACATTAACTATGATTTTAAAACCAAGCATACTTTCAAAGCTCTCCTCGATAGAACTTCGAGCAAAGAAAATTGTAGAGGGATTTATTTCTGGATTACATCGAAGTCCCTATCACGGCTTTAGTGTAGAATTTGCGGAACACCGTCCATATAATCCTGGAGATGATTTCAAGCATATTGATTGGAAGCAATATGGAAAGAAAGAACGTTTTTATGTGAAGCAATATGAGGAAGAGACAAACCTTCGTTGCTATGTATTGCTGGATACAAGTTCATCAATGCATTTCAAACATTTTGGGGAGTGGAGTAAACTCAGATATGGGGCTCATTTTGCCGCATCATTAATGTATTTAATGCATCGCCAAAGAGATGCGAGTGGATTGATACCATTCAATACTGGAATCGAAACAATCATCCCCGCAAAAGGAACGTACGCTCATCTTCGGCAGATTTATCTGGAGTTGGAAAAACAACTAGTTCGGGAAGACAACGCCGAAGAAGAAAAACGAAAAACAGCTTCCGCTAAAGTAATTCATGAAGTTGCAGATCGACTTAATCATCGAAGCTTGGTGGTAATAATTACTGATTTATTTGAGAATGTAGAAGAACACGAAGCTATGATTTCGTCTTTAAAACATCTTCGGCATAGAAAACATGAGGTTCTTTTATTCAATGTTCTTGAAAAGCGAAGTGAACGAGAGTTAGACTTTTCCGAGAACCGATTTGTCTTTGAAGACATGGAATCGGATGCTGAAATTGAAGTAATTCCAGCGCAAGTTCGCGAAGATTATAAAGCCAAAGTAGCCGAGTACACCCATAGGTTTAAAATGGCGTGTAGCGAATTCGAAATCGACTTCGAAGAAATAGATACCGAAGGAGAATTTGATCAAGCCCTGTTGGCTTATTTGAATAAGAGAAAGAAGTTGGGGTAAAATTCAAAAAAATACATTCACATTACGATGTTTCGAGTCTTGATCTTAGCACTCAGACACGGAGCATCGGAGCGAGGTTAAGTTGGTTGCCTAGGTAACCTTACTATTCTTCAAAATAATATTCAGCAATCGTGGAGAAATTCGTTTTACCAACAGGGCTAAATTTTCTTTAGGACTCGAAACGTAAATCTCTTCTTTTCTTTTTTTGATTTTAGTCCAGATTCGATCCACCATTTCATCAGCATCCATAGCAGTTTTATGTAAATCTCCCATTTTCCCAAAATTGCTTCCATCGGCAGTTAACGAGTTTTGGGTAATATTGGTTTTAATAGGACCAGGACAAACCATAGTTACAGCTACATTATACTCATACATTTCTTGTCGAATACAATCGAACAACCCGTGTAGAGCATGCTTGCTTGCTGCATAACCAGATCTGAATTTAGTCCCAAATTTCCCTGCAACGCTGCTGGTTACAATAATATGTCCATTTTTCTTTTGCATCATAGTTGGAAGAACAACTCTAGCTAATTCAGCTGAACCAAAAAAATTCACTTCCATTAATCGGCGAATAGTTTCCATATCTGTTTCAGCGAATACCGAGCGCTGACTAATTCCACCGTTATTTACTAGAACATCAATGGTACCAAAAGCGGCTAATGCTTCTTCTGCTTTTTTGGGAAGGGATGTGGGATCTGCTAAATCGAGAGGAAGAATATAGCAGTTGCTATTATCGCCACCAAGTGAATTTCGAACTTCTTCAAGTGCCTCAATTCTACGGGAAGAAAGAATCAATTTTGCTCCTTCTTCGAAGAATTTTTTAGCAAAAGCTTCACCAATTCCTGAAGAAGCTCCTGTTATCCAGACAATGTTATTTTTGTAATTCATTCTGTGTATTTTATTCTGAACTTAATCAATTTCGAAACTTCAAGTAAAAATGAATTACAAACATACACTATTGCTGGTTGAGGATGAGGTCGACTCAGGTGAGATGCTCGCAAACTTCCTAGAACTAAATGACTATAAAGTTTATTGGGCAAAAGATGGGAAGGAAGCATATAGGATTATTGACGATCATGCCAATGAACTTGAATTAGCTATTTTGGATATAATGGTTCCACACCATGATGGAAAAGAAATATGCTCACATATTCGTCAACACCCAGTAGTTAATGAGATTCCGGTATTATTTTTAACAGCTCGAGACGAAGAGAAGGATGAAATTGAAGGGCTTGAATTAGGGGGCGATGATTACATCAAAAAGCCTGCAAGTTTAAATTTGATTAAGGCTCATGTTGAAAGTCAACTTAGACGGCAAAATCCTGAGAAGAGTAATTGGTTGCAGTACGATCATGTGTATTTAGATGTGGATACGAAAGAGATGTATATCCACGAAGAAAAAATTGACCTGACACATACTGAGTATATAATAGCAGAATTATTTTTTAAGCATCCTAAGTTAGTCTACGGAAGGCATGAGATTTTAGAGCATATAACAGATGAAGAGAAATATATTTTCGATCGTACAGTTGATGTCCATATCAAGAACCTGCGCATTAAAATGAAAGACGAAGGGAAGCTAATCAAAACCTATAGAGGCGTTGGCTATGGCTTTAATCGCGACTATCTTCATTTATGAATATTCAAGCTAAACTAGCTTTTGTATATATAACACTTCTATCAATTGGAGTGGTTGTAATCAGCTCGTATGCAATTTTAACGATTCGTTCATTTTTGTTGAACGAAGCTATTCAAAATTTTGAAATTGATGCTCAAACAATTTCAATATCACTTGAAGAAGAATCAACGAATGAGAATCTGATTGAGAAAGTTTCTTTTATAGCTGAACTCACAAACTATAACGTAGCCTTGTTTGATTCTGTAGGTCAAGTTTTAGTAACGGCTCCAATGAGTGCGTCAGAGTTATTAGATTCCCGGGAGTTTTTGAATAATGAGTTACAGTCTCAACTGGATGGTTCGGAACGGCAAGTCATTATTAATGAAGAAGGGTTAGATAAATTAATCTCTTTTAGAAAGATTGAGAAAAATCAATCCGATGCTCGATACCTTAGAATAAGTCAGTATAAAGTTGATTTATATGGAGCGGAAGCAAGCATTCGACATATGATTTATGGCGCAATGGTTGGGTCAATTTTAGTTGTTTTGATTGTAAGCTTTTTCTTTGCTCGGTATTTAGCGAAACCAATAAAACAGCTAAATGAAGCAGCGCTAGATATTGCTGATGGAAATCTGGACAGGGAAATTAATGTAAGCAGGAATGATGAATTTGGGATGTTAGGTGAATCCCTAAATAAGATGGCAGTTACACTAAAAACGGACAATGAAAAGTTAAAGAGTTTAAACGAGAAGCAGAATGAATTTTTTGCTGATATCGCTCATGAAGTACGAAATCCTTTACACACTATTTCAGGTGCTTTAGAAATGATTCAGGTACCAAACCTTGATCAAAAAAAGAAAGCACAGTATATGGCAACTGCTCAAAAACAAGTAGAACGGGTTGTTCGATTGTTTGAAGATATAAAATCTTTGCAACGGTATGATTATGATGAAAGTTTTATCAATAAGTCTAAATTCGATATTACGAACATTGCGAGGGAAGTTGTTGATACCTACAAGCCACTTGCTTCAGAAAAAAATATCAATCTATATTTAGATAAATCAAAAATCAGTACAGTCGAGGCCGACCGTGATAAGATTGAACAAGTGTTAGACAACTTAATTTCGAACGCTGTAAAATATACTACGAAAGGTGAAATTAAAGTCAGTTGTGTTCATGACAAATCTCAGGTTAACATATCTGTGGTTGATACAGGGATTGGAATTGGTGAAGAACATTTGGAAAGACTATTTGATCGATTTTACAGAACAGATAAAGCCCGTTCCAGAGATAAAGGAGGAACAGGCTTAGGATTAGCTGTTGTGAAAGGGATATTGAATGCTCACCAAAAAGATATTCATGTAAAAAGTAAACCAGGTAAAGGTTCAACTTTTTACTTTTCCTTGGATTTGATAAACGCTTAGTCGTTTAAATATTGATAAAACAGAGCTGCTAGTGTAGCTCCAGCAAATGGTGCAAGAGTGTAAAGAGGGATATATTCAAAGGAAGAACCTTGGATGGCTAGAAAATCAACGATAGAAACACCTATCGAAATTGCAGGGTTAAATATTGCTCCAGAAACATTATCACCGAGATAAATTATACCGGATAGTACAAGTCCAATAGCTAATCCATACGATTTACCAGAGGCCAGCACTTTATTAGAGGCAATATTCAAATAGGCAAGCACAAGTACCATCGTTAAAAGTAGTTCAACAATTCCTTGTTGGTAGATATCGGTTGCAACTGGAGGCTCAATATAAAACACGTCATTCGCGAGAAAAAGAATAACACCAGCTGCGGCAAAGGCTCCTAAGCATTGACTTAAAAAATATGAGATAAAAGTATTAAGCGTAATTTTACGTTTTACAAAATAAGCAAATGAAACAGCAGGGTTATAATGTGCACCTGATATGTGCATTCCAGTGTAAATCATAGCCGCAAGCATTAAGCCTATTCCCAGGGCATTTCCAGTAAGCCCAATAGCAATAGTCAAAAAGAACGTACCAATGGCTTCCATAACGTATTTACGCATTCTCAACCCGCAATCTTTTTAAGTAACTCAATTCCTTCTTTATTCGCAAGAAACTACTCGCCACATAGGGGAATTGCAACATAATTCTTATTGTTTGATGCAAAAGAATAATCATAGTGTCGTAAATATTTGACTTCATTAAAGCTATTAATACACTATTTTCAAAGTTTTAAATTTAACATTGGATGAATTTGATCGATAAGCTTAAAAACCGTTGGCAAATTGAAAGTAATTTGCAGGTGATTATTATTTTAATAGTCTTTGCGTGTACAGGTACAACTGCGATGTATGCTAAAGAATTTGTGTTTAATTTATTAGGAGTTACTCCAGAGTTGCCTTTTTGGCTTCGCATCATCATTTGGATAGTAACAATACTTCCACTTTATAATGTATTATTGTTCATTTATGGCACTTTATTTGGTCAAAGGAAGTTTTTCACCTGGTTCCTAAAGAAAACATTTGGGAGATTTCTACCTCTAAAAACAAAACAAACTACTTCAGAAAGTTAAGTGCTTCTTTATCTTTTTTGGGGAGACTTGCAACAATAAGCTCATAAGAATGTGTAATTAGTTCTTTAATTAATTCATCTTCTAGATCGCCATTCGTGAATACCGAGTTCCAGTGAACTTTATTCATATGCCAGCCTGGTTTTACTTCTTCGAACTGTTCTCTTAGTGTAATTGCTCTTTCAGGATCACATTTAAGGTTTATAAATTCAAAAGTATCAATACCAGTAAGGGCAAACATCTTACCCATTACTTTAAAAACTAGTGTTTCGATACCAAACGGAAATCCCTCAGTTACTCCCGGAAAAGAAAGGCAAAAGTCACGGCATTCTTCAACATTCATTAGTTTACCTCAGTAAATTCATCTTTAAAAAGATTTGAAACGTGTACAGCTTCTTCTGAAATAATGTGAAGCATATTTTCAGAAACCACCCCAATCTGACCTTTATTCCAAGTAGAAGCCATTGACTGTAAATCTCGATTCAAAATTAGTTTTACAGGTTGATAGAAATTCAACTCGATAGAAAATGGGTAGGTTTGATTTGACGCCCGCATAATATTTATATGCACATGAAGAATTGGGAACTCGTCAGAGGATTGAAGTATTTTATCAGGTAGTATAGTAATTGGTAAATCGGAGAAATTTTCTTCAATAGCTTTTCTGATGGCTCGTGTATTTAAAGCTTCGTGCTTTAACCCAAAAGGTTGTTCGATATTCACAACAATTCCTAACTCTAGAATGCCTTTCAATGAACTTCGCTCTCTAGCTATTTCATTTTGTGCAAATGATAGTTGAGAAGTATAAAAAAGTATGAAAAGGGTAAATATCAGTTTCATATAAGAGAGTTAAACAAATAAATAACGTTCTTTTTTTTGGTTACGTCAAATTAAGTTGGACTTCCGGAAGCAATAATCAATGGACATCTTATTTTTGGATGAGGTATAATACTTACATGGTAGTCAAAAGCTTGTGCTATTATTTTTTCTGTGAATACCTCAAACGGAGAGCCAAATACAACTGTTTTTCCATCTTTTAGAATGTACACCTGATCCGAATATTGAGCCGCTAAGTTGAGCTCATGAACAACAATAAGTATTCCAACTTGATGTGCACTTAAGTATCTAAGTACCTGCATCATTTCATGTTGGTGAGTAACATCTAAACTTGCAAGAGGTTCATCTAAGAGGAGATATGATGGCTCTTTTTTTTCAACAGAAGTCCATATTTGGGCTAAAGCTCTGGCAAAGTGTATCCTTTGCTGTTCTCCTCCAGAAAGTGTGGTAAAAGTTTGATTTTTCAGATGTATTACATCAGCTTTTTCCATGCATTTGAGAACAATTCTTTCATCTTCTGTTGAAGAAACAGTCCCCCAAAACGGGTTTCTACCAAGAGCTACTATTTCCTGCGCAGTAAAGGAAAAATCAAGGGTAGTTTTTTGAGACATAACGGCTCTTCTTTTGGCGAGATCATTGATATCGATATTGGAAATAGGTTGATCTTCGAAATAAATTTCCCCATTCGTCTTTTTAATATCCCCACAAATTGCTTTTAATAGACTTGATTTCCCTGCTCCATTTTTGCCAACAATAGCTGTAACGGTTCCAGGTTTAACAATAAGAGAAACACCGTCAACCAACACCTTTTTTGATGGTAATGTCACAGATATGTCATCTACTTTTATCATAAATATTTGGCGGTAGAACGATTTCTAATTAGTAACCACAGGAAGAAAGGTGCCCCAATTGTTGCAGTTACTATTCCAATTGGAAGTTCTGCAGGAATTGCGACCATTCTTGCAAAAAAATCTGCTGACAGTAACAAAAGTGCCCCAAGTAATATTGAACCAGGCATTAAAAACCTGTGATCAGGACCTATAAATAAGCGAAGTAAATGAGGAACTACTAATCCTACAAAGCCAATAATTCCACTTACAGAAACTGCAGAACCAATTCCTAAAGCAGCTAATAAAATGACTAGTTTTTTGATTCGTTCGGTATTCATTCCAAGATGTTTAGCTGCTGTTTCTCCAAGTAACATCAAATTCATTTGCCGTGACAATAAAGACAGACCTATAATGGAAAGGGATAAAAAAGGAGCAGTATTAAATACTGTGTTCCAAACGGATCCTCCGATACTTCCTAGAGTCCAGAAAGTGATATCTCTTATTTGAATATCGTTGGCAGTAAATATCAAATATCCAATACCAGCGGCAGCAAGAGCATTAATAGCTATTCCAGCTAAAAGCATAGTGGCAACACTGGTTCTACCTAACTGCGTTGAAATGATATAAACCAACCAGGTTGCTATTAATCCACCTAAAAAAGCAGAGATTGGAAGGAGCTTTGAAGCAATAAAACTGGGAAGCAAAGCAGTTAAGCTACCCCCTAAAATAATAACAGCCGCCGCTGCTAAGGCAGAACCACTTGAAACGCCGATAAGAGTGGGATCTGCCAATGGATTTCTGAATAAACCCTGTAGAGCTGCGCCTGATATTGCGAGTGTTGCTCCTACTAAAATAGCCATGATAATTCTGGGAAGCCGAATACTAAATACAATAGCTGAAAATTGTGAAAAAGTATCATTAAGCTCTATTAAACCAAGCTTACTCACAAGTATTTTTAGAACTACTGAAGGTGCAATAGAAACGGGACCCGTACCAATAGACAAGACAGAAAAAAATAGAAGAACGATAAAAAGAACGAGCAACGTAATTACTTGCTTTCTGTTCTTTATAATCCAGTTTGATTCAGTAATTGAAACCGTTGATAAAAACACTATGGAGTTACTTTTTCCTCAGGATGAATTCTTTGCATCAATTCCAGAATAGCAGAACCAAAACGAGGTCCAAAACCAAGGAGTAAATTCCCATCCATACCAATAACTTGATCTTTTTGTGCAGCAGTAGTTATGTTAACTCCCGGAGAATTTTTCACGCTTCGGGCTATTTCTTCATAACGGGATTGAAAAACTAGTATAAAATCAGGATTTGCAGTAAGTATAGATTCCATGCTGGCATTCTTATAACCTTCAAAAGAATCAAAAGCATTTTTACCACCAGCAAGCGTAATCATTGAAGCTGCCGCAGTATTATTTCCAGCAATCATAAACGAGTTTTCTCCACGAACAGAGAGTATAAACATAACCGTTGGTCGATTGATAAAAGAGGAGCGTAATTCTTCTGCCTTTTTAAATTGTTCTGTATTCAGTTGAATTAATTCAGAGGCTTTTTCTTCTTCATTTAAAATGGCACCAACTGTTTTTATATTTTGAATTACACCTTCTAATGACTCATTCTTTTTAAGTAGCACTAAATCAACTTCGGCATCTCTGATTTGCTGAATTGCTGAAACTGGGCTGGCATCATCACTGGCAAGAATTAAGGTTGGGTTAAGAGATAGAATACCTTCAGAGGTAAGGTTTCTTACATAAGGGACTCTTGGTAGTTGAAATACCTGACTTGGATAGGTTGTTGATTGATCTGTAGCAACGACTAGCTTTCCATGCCCTAATGCAAAGACAGTTTCAGAAATCGAACCTCCAATAGTAATTATACGATTTGTATTTTCAATAGAAACAGAAACACCATCTGCACTTTCAATGATGGTTTGAGCGTTTACATATTCTAGAGATCCAAGAAAGAATAAGCTAGTTAATACTATTCTTATCATGATAAAACCGATTCAACCTTAAGCTCTGAAACAAGATTTTTCCAGCTTTCCAATTCAGGGATTCCTGGTTTGCGAGCGCCAAAAAAAGTGGCAATATTATTTAAATTGCTATCGAAAATTTCTAAGGAGGTAACAGTACCATCTTCGGTTGGTTTTTCGACAATCCAGGAGTGAGCTATATGATCTTCTTTTAGATGAAGGTTAAACTCTGGATCAAGAACATTTAGCCATGTATCCATTTTTTTTACATGTTCAATCTCCCCAGTATGAATTTGTATAACAGGTCCACTACTTACAAAAACCATGATAGATACTTTTTGCTCTGTAGCTTTTAAAAGCATTTTTTCAGTAGATGTATTGGCTACTTTTTGAGTAAAAGTGCCTTCTGCCAATGTAAGAGCTTGGGTTCGTTCAACTTTGTGTTTCATCAATAAAGGATAAAAATCATGAGTATCCTTTAACTCAGCCCAATCTGAAAGCAAAGCATCTTTATTAATAAGTTCAATACTAGGTTGCGGTGAAGATTCTTTTTTGGGAGCAACTTCGAGTTCAGAAGTTTGATCTTCGTGTTTGAAGGTTTCGACTAATGCATGATAATCTTCGATATGATCATCATTCATCAAATAAACTTTATGAGCAGCAGTTCCATGTTTATCAAAAAATTGGATACTCAATAGCTTCCCTCTAGGGTTTTCTACAGGAACTGCATATGAAAACCCAAAACGGTTTTGAAAAATTCTTAAATCGATATTTGGGTCTAGTACTAATCCCACATGCCCTTCAAAACTGATATTGTGATATTCTCCTTTTCTCTCATGTACTACCGATTCATTTCTGGTGAGTGCCATAACATATCCGAGAGATTCTACAGCTTTAAATATTCCAGGCCAATCATCTGTTAGCCTTGTAACATCTTCTTGAGTAGACAGGAGTTCTACTTCACTAACTCCAAGCCTAAGTGCGGCATCTTTAATTCTTACTTTTGGGGATTCTTCTTTTAGCTTTTGCCATTGTTGCCTGAGGGAGCTTTTAAAGGACATAAATGAATGAGTATATATGTTATTTTAATTTAGACTGTTTCTAAATTAAGAACTTTTATTCAAAAAAAAAGCCCCCATTTTGAAAAGAACTTTTTTTAATAAATAGGATGTAGTGTTTAGACTGGAAACCAAACAAATAAACTACTCAAAGAATCGAGAGCCGTCAGTTTGAACTGCATACTCAAAAGTATAATATCGTTCTTCAGGTCTAGTAAAAATGCTTATAAAAGCATCAGAAGTAACATCTGGATTTCCTTGGTAATAACTTATGATTCTTACTTTTGCGTATTTTCCATCAGGGGTAAGAACTACAAGTGATTGCCCTTCATTTGCAAGAACTGCATGTTTAGGACCAGATGGAGCTTCTCCTGTGTAAGTATACCATGAAGTATTGCTTTCAATGTATCCAGCTATAGGAGCTTCATCTAACTCACTAAATGAAATATTAAGTGATTGAACACCACCATTTTGACCAGTGTTCGCAATAATAGTAGTACCGTTGAAGCCCAAATCCCATTGTGATGAAAGCGAATCTACTACAAGTTCTCCTGTATCCAAATCAAAAAAGGTATAACTATCTTGGTGAAACAAATTAGTACTACCATCATTCTGAATAGTATAATTAAAAGTAAAATAATTTGAAGCCGGACGGGTCATAAAGTTAGCAAATTCTTCGGAATCAGTATCCGGATTTCCTTCGTAATAGCTTATTATCTGAATTTTTGCATATTTATCATCAGAAGTTCTAATGATAAGTGTTTGATCTTGATTTGCAAGAATTGCATGTTTAGGACCAGATGGAGCTTCTCCTGTGTATGTATACCATGAATCATTGCTCGCTTCAAATCCATTATCTGGAGCTGTTTCAACATTTGCAAAAGCTTGGTCCATTAAAATGATCCCTCCACCATTTCCAGAATTGGCTAAAATTGTAGTGCCTCCAAAAGCAATATCCCAATCTGGGGAGAGTGAATCAGAAATAGTAGATCCAGTTTCAAGATCATAGAAAGTATATCCAGGTGAAGACTCTGTATCTCCTTGAACATCCTCATCTGGCGCAGGTGGGGTAAAGGTTGTATTTACATTAGCAGCGATATCTGAGGCAACTACAGTTTCTACAAGTGCAGGATCATCAGATCCGGTGCTTTTACATGCACTAAATGCTACAGTAAGTAGGAGAATTAATAAAAGGTTTTTTTGTAATAGTTTTTTCATTCTTGAGTGAATTCTTATTAGTAAAGGTTGATGTTTAATTGTGTATAAAAGGTTATTCCAGGATTAGAGGGTAGAAACTGTGCATCCTGATAGTTTGAAATATTATCGACTCCAAGCATCCACCTAATTTTGTCGCCAAACGTCTTAGCTACTGAAAAATTTAGGATTGTTTTATTTAGAGCTTCTTCAATGGTATTAGCAGCAAAAACATATTCATCACTGTCTACACGCTTGTTTCCATTAAAGTCTATACCAAATCTTCCTCGAAAAAGAGCTCTGAAACTGGCTTCTAGATCTATTTTTTCTATAAAATAAAATAGCTTTAGGTTAGCATTGTGCTTAGACCTGTTTGGGAGAACTCCGTATTCAGTTCTTATACTAGAAACTACCTCTCCATTTATTACATCATCGAAAGTAATTTTTAATTCTTGTCTAGCATCTAAAAACTGATATCCTAGACCAACTTTGAGACCAGGAATTTTTTCAGGTGAAAATTGAAGCTCTGATTCAAAACCTTGAGTATATACCTGATTTAGGTTAAAATATGAGAATACTGATTGATTGTTAGTCTTTAAAGCAATTTGCTGACTATCAATCATATCCTGTACACTATTTCGGAAGAAATTTATTTTAAACTGAAATGAATTAGTGGGAAATAGATCAAAGCCAGCATTATAGGAAAAGGAACTTTCTGCATTGATGTCACCAACGCTAGCAGTAGATACAAATACTGAATCAATCTGTCCACTTTCCTGAAGTTGATCCATTCCTTCTACTACAGTAGAAGTACCAAAAACACTGTAACCAACGGTTGCATTAGTAAAATTCAGGAATAATTGATTAAAAGCAGGTGCTTTAAAACCACTACCAGCTGACGCTCGGAAGTGAATTATATTATTAGGTTTGAAAAGTGTAGAAAATTTAGGACTGAACTGTGACTTGTATTCACTATGATTGTCAAATCGAAAGCCACTTGTAATGGATAGTTTTTCAGATAATCTCCATTCGTGCTGCCCAAATAAAAAATAACTTGTAAAGGAGGGAATATCAGAATAAATATCAGAAATCAAATCTTCTTTACTTAAGCCTATACCACTAACAACGGTGTGTTCATCAGACCAAAAAGTTGAGCTTTTAAATTCTAATCTATTTAAGGTTTGATCAAATTTACTTGAAAAAAAATTTTCTTCTGTCTCTCTATTAACTTCTTTGCTATCACTTAAAAAATTACTGGTAAAGCCTATTAACTCAAATAATTGTTTATCGCCTAATGTGTAAGCAATTTCGGGGCTGAAGCTGTAATCATTCTGGAATTGATCTCCACTAATAGTGATATCATTTTGGTTAACTATTGCTTCAGCTAAATAACTGATGTCTTCCTGAAAGTATCTACCATTTAATTTGATTATTAAGCGATCAGAAGGTCGATAATTAAGACCGCCAGAAAATGTATAATTTTGAAATTCAGGAGCAGTTGGTGCTAAAGTTTCTTCATCAAGATCATAACCTTCGGAACCATTTATATTAACAAAGAAACGGCCATTGAGCCTGTTTTGTTTAAACGTAATATTCGAACTACCATCGAAGCTATTATTTGATCCGTAGCGCGAATTAATATCCCATTGAAATGGATTGCTTCCTTTATCAGTAATGATATTAATAACTCCAGCAAGTGCATCACTACCCCATAGTGCAGAAGAAGGGCCTTTAACAATTTCAATTTGTTGAACATTACCAATAGCAAGCCTTGTTAAGTCTAAAGTACCTGCGGAGCGACCTATGATAGGTTGATTGTCAATCATGATAAGAGTGTATTCCGGATCAAAGCCTTGAACCTGTATTCCCGTGCCATGATCAGAAACAATATTCATACCAATCTGTTCACCGAGTATATCATTAAGTCGTATGCTACCAGATAACTCTATTTCTTTCTCATGAATTACTGATATGGGCACACTTGTGTCTTCAAGCTTTTTTTCTGTTCTAGAAGCTGTAACTACTAAGATTTCGTCTTGGTAGATTTTTTTTGTTAAAACAGAATTAATTTCAATGACTTCATTTTCAATAATGGTTATTTCGAGAACCTGATTTTGATAACCTATAGAAGAAATCTTTATGAAATAACTTCCAGTTGGTATTTCGTTAATAGTGAAGTCACCAGAAAGATCAGTAATTGCCCATTTATTTTTAGATAAATAAATGTGGGCATCAGTTATAGCAGTTTTATCTTCAGAGAAAACGGATCCTTTTACTGCACCTGTTTGTGCAAATAAAGTTGAACTAAGGGCAAAAAAAATACTTCCAAGAAGGAAGTGCTTTAAAAAATTCAAAAGTAAAACTTATGTTGTTTAGATTCGTTCCAAATAAACAAGAGTTTTATGAAGATTTTGTGAAGAAAGCCAAGTTTTACCTTTTAAGAGTAAAATAGTTTTGTGAATGTTTTATGAAGGGGTAATTGAAATAAGCTATTCGGTGACTTTAACACCTTTCCAAAATGCCACTTTTCCCTCAATTTGTTTAGCTGCTGAGGAAGGATCTGGATAATACCAAGCTGCATTTGTATTGGTTTCGCCATCAACGCTAATAGAATAATAACTAGCAAGCCCCTTCCATGGGCATCTTGTATGATGGTCAGAGTCTACAAAAAACTCTTTCTTAAGTGAGTTGGAAGGGAAATAATGATTATTCTCTACAATTACTGTTTCGTCACTTTCGGCAATTACTTTGCCGTTCCAAATTGCTTTCATATTAATAAAGTTGATTAGAGCTTAATAGTTTTTGAGTCGCCAGAACCATTACAATCAGTCCACATAAACCAGACTGAATCCTCGCCTTCTGCCCACCCAGGAATATTTGAATAGTTAATTTGCACACTTTGTTTTGAGTCTAGGTTGGGCTGATAATTATTACATGGAAATCCTGCCTCAGGGTCAAAAAGTGCAGCATCATTACTTTCGAGAATAAAGTAGAAAATTGATTTCTCGGACTTATTTATAACAGAAAAAATTGGATTATTTGCTGTACCAATTACCGTTGCATTTTCAAGGTTCTGTTCGTTATCAAGAACAGAGCATGTTGGAAGTAGTAAGAGTAATCCAAGTGATAAGTATTTCACATCAATCTCTTTTAGTAAATAGTTTCCAACCAAATAAACTCCATCCAGTAATAAAAAGTATCCCACCAATTGGAGTAATGGCACCAAACCACCCAGTGTCGGTTAAGCAAAGTACATATAGACTTCCGGAAAAAACAAAAATACCTGATAAAAGGAGAATGGTTGCAGGTTTAACATCTATTGAAAAGCTTTTGCCAATCAATACCATGATAATTACTCCTAAAGAATTCCATGCCTGATATTGAACCGCTGTTGCCCAAGTTTCAAGACGTTCTGCACTAAGAATATCTTTAAGAGTGTGTGCACCAAAAGCTCCAAGACCAATTGCTATCGCCATCAAAAAAGCTGCAATTCCTGCTATTTTATTTGGTGAGGTCATGAAGTGAATTCTACTTTTCTATGTGTTCCATCACAAAAAGGTTTATTAGAAGAAGCTCCGCATCTACAAAAACTCATCTTTTTTGCTGTCTTTGTGTTTTGAGTTTCGCCACTTATCTCATAATTACCTTCCACAACAAACGGGCCGTTAGGAATTAGTTTTACTTTTAAGTCTCCGCCATCGGTTTCAGAAGGTTCCATCTCTAGTCGTTCTGGATTATAATCAGTACCACTCTCGAAGTTTGCTTCAATATGAGAGTTATCACAAAACGGTTTATTTTTTGATGCTCCACATCGGCAGAAAGCAATTCGGGTATCATTTATCAGTTCGTTATCCTCAGCATCAATAACTGAGATATTGCCACGAACGTAAAGAGGACCATTTTCCTGAATAGTTATTGAGTTTTTACTTTCTGGAGATTCTAATTCTGAATCATCAATTAATTTATAGTGCAATGCACCAGATGGGCAAGCCATTATTACTTTTTTTAGATTGGTTAAGCTGCTCAAATTTTCGGGGTTAATCCACGGCTTTTTAGTAATGTCGAAGACATCAGGTGAACCATGAACACATTCTTTTGCGTGAATACATCTTTTTTGATCCCACGTTACTTCAACTTCATTTGATGAATAGGTATAAATTTTTGATTCCATAATAGTAGTTTCGATAAATGAATAAATAATATTAAGTCAGTTTCAAAAGTATAAAACAGTTTTGATTAGAAAAAAACTAACTACAAATGTAATGAGTTTATATTTTTTTGAATGAAATATACTTTTATCAAGTTTCAGTAGTACCTTTAAGCTTGAAATATTAAGTAACTAAGTAGCGATGACTAATACAAAGATTTTAATTCTAGGCATTCTTTTTACCATTGGATTTTCAGCAGTACTATTTTGGCCAAAGAATGAAGCAGAGCCGGTTCAGCAAATTGTTGGAGACAAATTGGAAGTGATTATGTACAAAAATGAAGGCTGCCAATGTTGTACTAAATGGGCAGATCATATGAATGAGGAAGAGTTTGCAGTAATAGAAAAGCCGATTCCGAACTTGTATGAAGTAAAAGCAGAAAAAGGGATTACTAGAGAGTTGGCTTCTTGCCATACTGCGCTAGTTGATGGGTATGTTGTAGAAGGTCATGTACCTGTAGAAGACGTACAGCGCTTGTTAAAAGAACGTCCAGAAGCAATAGGTCTTTCAGTTCCCGGTATGCCTGTAGGCTCACCAGGAATGGAAATGCCAGGACGTGCAGCAGATAAGTTTGATGTACTTTTGATTGCAAAAGATGGAAGTACAAGTGTATACGCTTCTCACTAAACCAATCCATTACTAAAAGAAATCCGTACGATAGTTAAACACATGATATGTGTTTCTATTCGTAACCCGAATAACTCAAACCGACAAAAACCCAGACCTGAACAGTCCGGGTTTTTATTTGAAAACTAGTTAACACTTTTTACGGGCACTTTAGCAACCAATTCTTTTGACGAGCTAAGAAAAAGCCTTAATGAAATACTATCACCTTCAACTAAATCTCGGTCTGGTTGAATGATCATTACATGAAGTCCACCTTGCTTAAACTCAATTTCAGATTTAGATGGAATAGCGACAAATTGTTGTTGTTTCATACTCATTAATCCATCATCAGTTTTAAAAGAAAGATGCATTTGAGTATTTTTAGAAGCATCACTTAGAATATTTAATACGGTATCTGGTGATCCAGTATTATTTTTTAGCTTAAAATATGCGGCACTCATCATCCCTGCTTTACCAGGTCTAGCCCAACCATCTATTAACATAATTTCGTTTGATTTAGGTAATTCTTTTTCTGGTTGTGAACAAGAAATAAAAAGAGTAGAAACAAAGAAAAATAGGGTGATTTTATTCATCGTAGTTTTTGAAAATCTTCAATTATTAAAGTTGGTACTTGAGGCATACTTCCACCGTATTCAATAATGATTCGAGACTTTTTATCAAGCACCATAATTTTATCAGAATGGTTCATGAAATAGAGCTCCCTGCCATCATCAGTTGTGGTAGTAAAAGAAACTTGACTCCGAACTCTTACGCTATCCATAAAGGCATTAATGGTAGAAGGATCTCCGGTCAAAAAATCAAAATTTTCGTTCAGCTTGAATACTTGTTTATAGTTAGCTAGCACAGATGGGGTATCACGCTCTGGATCGAAAGTAACACCCAGAAATTGTACATCATCAGGATAACCCATTTCACGCTGAATTTTAATCAGGTTTTGGGTAATGAGTGGACAAATATCGGGGCAATTTGTATAAATAAAGCCCATGACTACATATTTACCTTGATAATCATCTGGAAATGTAACTGATACACTATCTTGATTTACAAGTTCAAAAGAAGTGTCACTAAGATCATCAATTATTTCGGGACCAGATTGGCAGCCCAAATATGAAACGAGAGTACAAAGGACAAATACTAAAAGTTGTTTCTTTTTCATAAGGTATAAACGTCATCCTGAGGATTCTTCGATCTCACTCAGAATGACATAGGTTAAATCGAGTTTAATGAATCGTGTATTGCAAACCAAAGGTAAGAATTCCTTTGTTCAACATTTGTGGTCCATCAAGATTTTGATAAATCGGAAGATCAAAATTCAATCCAAAACGAAGGTCGTGGAGTGGTCCGTCAGGTCCTTGAATATTTAGTCCCAATCCAAGATCTAATCGCGAACCCGATTTTAGATTTGGGTCTACGGTGTGAACTACATCATTAGCATTCCCCATTGCTAAATCAGGACTTTCACCACTAATATCTCCCCAAGAAGAAAAGGTTAAACTTAACTGAGGGCTAAAAACATCGGATAGTTTATATCCTAACCAGTTTGTGAAACCTAAGCGATTCCCAAAAGTATAATCTTGATCGTTTTCACCCATTCTAATAGTTCCCTTTAATTGAGAACCAAAAGATAGCTGATCTGTTTGGGCTAGATAAGTGATACCGGGAAGTAAATCGAAAGTACCAGAACCAATTTGCATCGGGTAAGGAAGTGTTACTTCATTTCCATTACTCATTGGGTTTACATCTTTTTCTTCGATAGATCCAGTTGGTACGCTAACACCTAGTTGAATATGAGATTTCGATCTAGCACCAGAAAAAACATTATACATCCCAGATAATTTGATATCACCAAGGCCGGAAGACTCGGTAGTAAAAGTACCGCCCATAGCAGTTATATGATCCATTTCACTTGATTTATATGGAAGCATCAACATTAACGTCAAGTCGTTTGATACCGCGTACATTGCACCCAGCATATGCATTTGCATAGGCATTGTTTCTGGTGCAACCATGTAAGCGCCTCCGTTTGGACGTAGTAGATTTGTGTTCGTAAGTTCGTCGGTGCCATCACCGTTACCGTCCATGTTCATATACATATATCGATAAGAGAGCATAATTTCACCTTTTGTATGGGTGTGATCTCCCATTACTTGAATTGAGGCATGTCCATCAGGGCGACCTGAAGTCCATTGAGCATTTATTGTTGTAGCGAATGCAAGTATTGCTAAGACGCAAAGAGGTAATCTTTTCATTGTTGTAAAAGTTGAGTTAGAAATTCGTTTAGAAAAATGGAAAGACGCGAAGGAGTGAATAGGCAAATAATTTCACCTATTTAATAAGTTTGAATTAATCTCGAAAAAAGTTCGGGAAGAAGTTCAAGTCTTAAATCCGCATCTGTAAAACTAACTCTGGGGAGGTGGGGAAGAAATATCTAAGAAAAAATCATTTAGGTATGTTTCATCGTACTTGAACCGAAGTTCATCGCTAGAAAAGAGTCCTGAAAAAAGTTTTTTGGATTGAATTTTAACTAAATAAACAAAGGGTACCTTAGGAACAGTAGCGGTAGTTCCATGAGAATCCATATCGTGATCTTGATGATCCTCAATTTTCTTTTTTAGATAACAGAATCCATCACAATCACCGAACTCGGGCTGAGTAAGTGATCTGCATAAGTGCTTTTTGATATAATCATGATTCATCTCAAAGCTGATTACTGGAACCAGTGTTTGAACCATTGAGAACAAATAAAGCAATAAAAGTAGTATGGAACCTGCTTTTTTCATAAAGCAAAGTTAAAGCGTTCAATACCTAAATGCACAACCAATTAGGTATACATCAGGTAGATTTACAGAAATTAATGATCATGATGGGCCATCTCGTGATGGACATCATTACAAGGTTCAAATTCAAATTCAAGAGTAGAATGAAAAATACCGAATTCATCATGTAGGAGTTTCTTTAATCGGGACTTTACTTCTTCCATTTTGTGAAGGTCTTCTTCTTTGATAACCACATGACATTCCATCAAAACCTGACTTTCATCTAAACGCCAAGCATGTACATGGTGAACTCCACAAACTTCATCAATCCTTTCCATTTTGGTTTTGAGCTCTTTTAAATCTAATTCCTCGGGCTTGGTCTCCATCAAAATATCGATTGTTTCGCGTAGCATATGATAGGAGTGGTAAAGGATGTAAGCTCCGATTCCTACCGTTAGTATTGTATCAATGATAAACCATTCATACTTATAAATTAGCCAGCCTCCAATTATCACACCAACTGAAGAAAGTCCATCAGATAGAATGTGTATGTATGCGCTGCGCATATTCAAATTCTCTTTCGATTCTTTAAATAGAAGTGCCGCTGTAATTAAGTTTCCAAATAGCCCAACAATAGCTACCCAAAACATAGTAAAACCATCGATTGGTTGAGGATCAAAAAATCGCTCGGCGCCTTCTTTAATTAAAAATAGCGCAACAATTACAAGAGTGATAAGGTTTATAAATGCCCCAATTATTTCGGCGCGTTTGTATCCAAATGTCTTACTCTGATTTACCCCTTTCTTAGAAATTTTACGAGCTACTAAACTGATGATGAGGGAAATTGTATCGTTTAGATTGTGAACGGCGTCTGAAAGTAGTGCCAGACTATTTGATAAAAGTCCACCAACAAATTCTGCTAACGTGATAACAAGATTAAGGACTATTGATATCCAGAGTTTACCAAACGAAGAATCATCAATATCAGGATGATGGTGGTGATGTGAATGTTTATGTGCCATAGTTTAAAGTTAGTCTAGATTTAGCCCTTCCTCAACCTAGAAACCAAATGAAAAAGCTGATTACCATAGAGGCAAGAAGTAAAAAATAGGCTTGTTTTACTGGTTTGTCTGGCAAAAAGGAATACACAGGTTTTTCTTTGAAAATTTGAATGAGGTGCTCTTTCATTGTTTTTTCAGTGTCATTTAATTCACTTTCTAGTTTCATAAGAACTTCAGGATTATCGGAGAGTTCTGGAACTTGATCGTTAAGAAAACGCACTATTGTATACTCATCAATTTTTGCTAATCCACTTAAAATCAAATAGGTAGGAATCCCTACCATAAAAATGGCTATTGAAACTATAGATTTATCATAAACGCTTAATTCAATAAACAAACCTAGAATCATACTTATCATAGCCCCCAAACCCATAATACAGAGCAAAGCACTTAAAATGAGCCTTAATTTCCAATTTCTAAGCCCTTGTGTAAGTAAATTCATTTCATACCATTTTAATACAGTTTGATATAATGATGATTTTCCAGCTAAAAAGTTTCATTTATTATTAAGCATACTCCATTCTTCAATCAAAAGCTTCATCAGCGATTGAGCAGCATTTCTACCAAGTAGCGTTGATTCGGAACTATCCAACTCATCATTTACTTCAAAAGTAACAGCATCTGAGCCAAATGTATGGTAGATCCAGTTTTTTGAAATAGGAGAACTTGTATCGAACTCTTCACTAACAAATAGAAGTTCTGGATTTTCTTCCTTTATATATTCAGCCCATTCTTGAGTTAAATTATCTGGAAAGGTCTTCACTTCTTCATCAATTGGATAGAGAATATTCTCATTTGTTGAGTGGAAATCGATCCCGTAGTATACTTTTTTAGAGGGATCATTTTTGATGGTCAGTAGCGCATTACGAATAGCTTTTGTTTCTGGCTGATTGAAGTTTTCCCAATCACGATTTAAATCAATACCATTTAGGTTGTGCCGCCAATGTCCATTTACTACTCCATCTGGATTGATAATTGGATAAGCCTTAATTATAAAATGCTTTCTGAATGAATAAGCCAATTCAGAATTGGAGGTAAGTTCATCCCAAAAAGCTTGATATGTACGATAGCCAGATATTTCAGGTGGATGTTGTCTACTTAATAAGATGAGTACACCTGTATTACTACCTGACCGAGTTTCATCTGCTGTAAACTCTAAAATTGGCCTTTCCTGAGAAGATAACCCAACAGTATCAACTGAAACGAAAGAAGGTAGTTGATGCTTTGACTTTTGAATTAAATCTGAATACCGGATTTTTTCCAAAAACTGAGCTGAAATTACTTGGGGGTTTTCTGTAATATAAATGGGAAAACTTACGCTACTATTAGTAGAATCGTAGGTAACAGACTCAATTATATGTGAGGAAGACATAGTTCCAGTTTCATTCCATATTTTGGGTTTGTAGCGGTGTTTTGCGTCTTTGTATATAAATTGTAGGTTAATAGCGCGAGGTACTTCAGTCCAAACTTTAAAAGCGTACCATGGACTGTTATTGATTGGGGCGTTTTCTGGAGCAATTACCACTTCAAAAGTAGATTCATCTATTTGATAAAAATCGTTTAATCGAGCACTTTCAAACTCATTACTAACCCAAATTTTCGGTTCTCCGGCTCCTATTACTCGATGTTTTTGAGGTGTTGTGGTTTTATCTATGGTATTAGTCGCACCCGGAGGGTCGTAAGAAAACCCAGAAAATTCCGATGTAGATTTACAAGAAATTAATAATATTGGAACAATCAGCGGTAAGATAGTTTTAAACATATAAGGTACACTGTTAAATTTGACGTAAAATTAATGAATAGTGATAAACTTTTTTGCTCATTTTATATAATAAAATTTCATCTTATGCTTTGTTCTTAACATGTTTAAAGGATTTATCATTTTTAGAGAAGAACATATCATAAAACTTATTCTAATTCTTACGGGGTTCTTATTTTTTTCGAGCAGTATTATTGCTCAGGAAACGGAAGAAGGTAAGCCAGATCGTATTTGGAAAATAAGCATAGAAGGGAATAACCGATATGAAGATCTGGTGATAAAAAAGCACATAGCTAATGAACAACCTTCTTTGTGGAAGAAGCTTACTTTTTTTAACAGAAGTGGCTATCAAGTATCTGAACTTGAAATTAGAAAAGATGTAATTAGAATAGAACGCTTTTACTTACGTCGAGGATATAATGATGTTCAAGTTTCGTCTAATTTAGAGACATTGAATAGAGAGTGGAAAAAAAACCTCATTTTTACAGTAATTGAAGGTGCACCAATCCGAATTGATTCTGTTGAAGTACAATTATCTGCAGCAACAAAACAAGATAGTTTGTTTATTAGGGATGAGGGAGATTTTGCAAATGCTTTACGCCGGTTGCCATATCGAAAAGGGAGAGTATTTGAACCCATTGAGGAAACGGAGGCTATTGCAAGGTTAGATCAATCTTTAAGACAAGATGGGTACCCATATGTATCGACAAAAATTCAAGCCTCTGTTGATTCGGTTGCTAAACAAGCCAAGTTAGTAATAGAAACAGAATCTGGACCAAGAGCTCGGTTTGATACCATTAGAGTACAAGGACAGACTACACTCGCAGAAAATTTTATTATAAGAGAAACAGGAATTAAAGAAGGAGATTACTTTAGTGAACGATCAATGAGAGAAGCTCAACGTGAAGTTTTTAAACATCATTTATTTAGGTTGGCCTTGGTTTCAATCCCAGATCAACCAAAAGACTCTACAATCAATGTTTTACTAAGAGTAAAAGAACTGCCGTTAAGATCTTTTCAATTACGTTTAGGTGCAGGCGAGTTCGATAGACTTGAAGAGGGTATATCAGTATATAATTTCTATAAACTTTTTAGAGCACAAACAACTTGGGTATATCGAAATGTTAGGGGGAGAGGAGAACAGTTTAGTACCTCTGCTAGGTATTCATTTTATGATAGAAAATTGAGTGCCGAATACCTATTCCCATATGTGTATAATACAAAAAGTAGTATCACAATTAATCCCTTTTACCAATACAGAGATGAACGGAGTTATGATATTACTACGATAGGTCTTGTAAATACTTTTGGATACGAATATAGTCGAAACCTGACGGGGACTTTTTCATACGAATTTGGAATTAATGATGAATCAAATGTTCGTAGTACTGAATTAGTAACCGCAGCTGAAGTACTTCCCGATAGTATATTATCGTACAATATTTCTTCTTTTACATTTAATGCGTATTACACAAAAAATTTGAGAAGAGGTAGGAGAGGAATAATTGTGCAACCATTCGTTGAGTTTTCAGGTTTATTTGGAGAATCAACATTTAGTTTTCAAAAAGCTTCATTAGATATAAGAAAGTACACTGAAATCAATCGGAATTTAGTACTAGCTACCAGAGTAAGAGGGGGCGCAATTTACTACGCAAAACAAGATTCGTTACCTTCAGATGTTAGATTTTATTCTGGAGGAACTAACTCAGTAAGAGGGTGGGGCTCTCAAAGTCTTGGACCAAAAAGGGCAATTACTACTGTCGATACAACAGGAACAGAACAAACAACTAGCCTTAATTATGTGCCTGTTGGTGGGCGAGCTTTATTTAATTTTAATATTGAGTTAAGGCAAGATTTAAATGGGTTAATAAAAGGCTTTGGAATCGCCGCTTTTCTGGATGGTGGACAAGTTTGGCGAGGTTTGTCTACAATAGACCCAACAAATATACAATTTGGGATAGGTGGAGGAATACGATATGAATCACCAATAGGCCCTATTCGTGTGGATCTTGGTTATAAGGTAAATCCGACAGCACAAGATTTACAACAATTTGAAGGTGGAATTGATAATGGAAGCTGGCAAGATCGTTGGGGATTGCATTTTAGTATAGGTCAGGCATTTTAATGGGTAATCAGAAATCAAATAAAAATCTAAAATTCTTAAAAGTATTTCTAATTGTTCTTACAATACTGGTAGGGGCACAGCTTTTAGGCAGGTTTATGTTAACTACTACAGTTGTTCATAATTTTGTGAAAGGCAAAATCATTTCGCTTGCAAATGAAGGTCTTAATGCCAAACTAGAAATTGAAAAACTTGAAGGCGATTTATGGGAAGAAATACTATTAACCAATATTTCAGTTAAAGGCGAAAACCCCATTTTTCTTGCCGATACTTTGTACTCAAATTATAATATATGGAGCTTCTTAAAAGGTCCGTATGAGATCAACACAATTAAACTAGTAGGTGTACATTCATTTATAAATGAAGAAAAAGATTCAATATTTAATATTCAGCAAGTAGTCAAAGCCGATACTCTTAGTTCTGATATTGAAGAAGAAAGCGAGCCTTTTAAAATAAAAATAAGTCAGTTTCAGCTTGAAAATGTAAATACAACAATTTTTTCTCCGTCCTATTTGCCAGATTCTGTCTTGAAAATTAAAGGACTTTGGGCAAATGCATCATTTCAGAAAACCAATACTTTAGAAGCAGTTCTTTCATCATTAAGCTTTTCGATTGAAGAGGGAAGACTACCAGCAGCGATTAAAGTTAAAACATCTGGAAAACTATTAGAGCAGCAAATTACGCTAGAAGAAATGGTTCTTGAAACTGGTAGATCAATGCTGAAAGCTAGAGCGCAAGCAAGCCTACAAGATTCTGTATTATCTGCGGAAGTCTCAACTTTACCATTTTCTTTAGCTGACATTCAACCCTATTTAGAAGCTGAACTCCCTGCAGATAATTTGAATTTGGAAGTCTCGGTTTCAGGGTCTTTAAATAAAATAACTATCAAGGTGAATCTTGATCATCAGTATGCTTCAAATATTGAATTGACTGCAGGATTTGATTTTCAAGATGTACCAACATTAACTCAGTTCGAGATATATGGAGATGGATTAGATATTGCTCATTTCACAAACGATTCAGTTGATGCTCAATTAGGGAATTTCAACGGTACACTTTCAGGAAGTTTGAACAATGATATTCCCTCCGCTAACATTATTTGGGAGTTTATGTTTAGTGGTATTCGTTTTGAGGAATATGCTATTGATCGCCTAGTAGGAAATGGCACTTTAAAAGAAGATAATTTTTCTGGATTGATTAAAGTTAATCCTCATCTTCGAGAACAGATAAGCTCAAAGGTGACTATTCAAGGCGTTTCATCAAATGAACCAAATTGGAGAGTTAATTTTAATGTTGATGAGTTTGATGCTTCTAATTGGGCGGATGTTGGAGATATGGAGTCCAAAATTAGTTTATTGGGATATGTAGAAGGACAGAGTTTCTCCTTAGGACAAAAGCCTTGGAAGTACTTAGTTTATAGTTATCCAAGTCAACAATCACAAGAGAACAAAAGAACTCAAATATCAGGTCAGTATTTTAATGCTTTTGAATTAAAGGGTGATGTAAGTGAAGATGTTTTTAAGTCAGAAGGGTATATCACTTTTGATGATAGCCGAATTGATTTTGAATTCGATGCGGAAGATATATTCGAGGAAATTCCTAAATACGATTACTTCATCACCG
Organism: uncultured Balneolaceae bacterium; assembly: GCA_963974345.1. Classification (GTDB taxonomy): domain Bacteria; phylum Bacteroidota; class Rhodothermia; order Balneolales; family Balneolaceae; genus RHLJ01. Next base: position 99,717 of record CAXBBW010000009.1, read on the forward strand.
CTGATAACTTTGACTTAAGTGAAATCAGTCAAACAGCAGATTTTCCTACTGCACTTAATATGGATATTTATGGAGAAGGTCGTGGTATAAATCCAGAAGACAGCTTTATATTTGCCACTTTAAATATTGATTCAAGTATTGTAAATGGATCAGAATTCGAAAACTTAGATGCTGCGATTACTTTTAGCAATGGCGTACTATCGATTTCTAATGGTATTTTAAGAAGCGATATTATTGAAGGTAATTTTAGCGGTCGAAAAAATATTACTGATCAAACCGATCCAGAGAACTGGCTGATAGTAGACATGTTGGTCAAAAATATTCAGCCACTAGCCCCATTGGTAAATGTAGAGCGGCTAAGCGCAACTGGGGAAATCAAGGGGCGTGTTACACAGGATACGAGTAAAATTTTACGTGGGAATATGCAGTTAGATTTTGAAGATATTGTTGTAGACACCATGTTTATTGCGTCAAGGATTAGTGGAAAAACAGAAGTAACAATGAACGAGCTTCGGCATTTTAATCTGAATCTCAGTATTGAATCACCGATAATTTCAGGGATAACATTTCAGGATATTGAGTTGGTTTCTGAAGGGTATGCAAACGCGGATACATTACATAGTAATTTTGATCTCGATATAATTGGTAGTGATCGTGGAAAACTAATACAAGAAGGTTCATTAAGAATCAACTTTTTAGATGAGCTAGTTGATATCAAATTTAATCGATTCAACTTTGTTACTCTTGAATCTGAATTGGCCCTTCAACATCCATTTAACGTTAGAATTCAAAAAGAAAGCATTTCTACAGACACGTTAGACCTTCAATCAAACCTAGGTGCATTTCTTAAACTGTCTATCCCATATGCTGATAGTGTAGAACAATATGGATGGTTTAGCGGAGATAATTTCGATTTTGGAATAATACAAGAGGTAGTTTTTGGGGAACGGTTTATTGATGGTGTACTTTCTGGGGAAACGTTTTTCAATCGTTCTGCTGAAGATGTAACAGGAAGCGGAGCGTTTAGTTTAACAAGAATTAAATATGGAGAAATCGAAGCGGATTCATTAGACCTTACCTTCGATGTTAGGAATGAACGTCTTTTTGCTAAAACCTCAATTAACTGGGACCAGAAAGAGAAAGTAGTTGGAAATATAAGTGTTCCATTTATAATAAAAGATGCATCAGAACTTGGAGATGATTTTTTTGACCAACAGGTAGAAGGTTCGCTTAGAATTAACCCATCACAAATAACTCGTTTTAAAGCATTATTAGATGAATTTGGTATAAGTGATACTGATGGGATTTTAAGTTTTAACGGCACTATGTCTGGAACAGCTGGAAGTCCTGTTTTTGCAGGTGAGTTTTTAATTAATGAGCCCGTTCTATCTGGCATTAGGGTAGATACTGTATCAGCTAATTTTAGATATGACAATACCAGGAATGGTTTGTTGGTTCAAACTCAGATTATTGCGGCTAAACAAAAAGCAGCTGAAGTTGAACTTATTTATCCATTCGAATATGATTTTAAAACGTATAGAGTAATTTTACCAGACGAGGAAGAAATAATTCGAGTTACTGCAAAAACTGAGAATTTCAACATTGCAGTATTTAACGATTTCTTAGATAAAGAGTATTTAACCGATTTAAGAGGCACGCTAAATGCTGATCTATCTCTTCAAGGACCATCCGATAATATGGTTCCGAAAGGATATCTTAGGCTTTCAGATGCAAGAGTTTCAGTTCCCGTTGCAGGCATTACTCTTGATGGAATAAAATCTGATGTTGAATTCACACAGAATGGATTGAACGTAAAAGAAATAACAGCGAAAAGTGGTCGTGGTAGTTTTAATGCAAGTGGAGCCGTACAGTTAGAAGGTATAACACCTAAAACAATAAATCTAACAGCTAGAGCTAATCAATTTAGATTAGCTAACACTGATGACCAGAATATTGTAATTGATTTAAATGGAAAGCTTTCAGGTAATGCACTAACCCCAAAAGTTACCGGTAAGCTTACAGTGAGGAATGGATTTGTTTACTTAAATGAATTCGGAGAGAATACGATTGAAGAGGTTCAATTAGATGGAGAAGAATTATCTTCTTTTAGTCCATATGATTCATTAGAGATAGATATGGTATTTGAAATTCAAAGAGATTTCTATGTACGAAACCGAACGTATTTGGATATGGAAATCGAGCTTGTTGGTTCTTTAGATGCACAGAAGGACACAAAAGGAGAGCTATCCTTATTTGGAAACCTGAACGGTATAGAAGGGTATGTTCGTCCTCTTGGTAAAACATTTAAGATGGAAAATGCGAACTTTACTTTTAGTGGACCAATTGATAACCCAGATTTGAGTATAAAAAGTAAATATACTCCTCCAACCCGACAAAAAGGAGAGTCGGTAGAGTTATACTATCTAATTGAAGGAACTGCGCAAGCACCTGAGTTTAGCTTTGATAGTAACCCGCCCATGGAGCAATCTGATATTGTTTGCTATACTCTTTTTGGGAAGCCATGTTATTCTCTAGAATCATGGCAAAGTGTATTTACAAGTGGAGGAAGTCCTTCAGCGACCGATGTGTTAACCGATGTGCTTTTGGATGAAGTGGAGGCTTTAGCAACTCGAGAACTTGGAGTTGATGTCGTACAAATCGATAATACAGGCACTAGCGGTGGAACCTCAATAAAAACTGGTTGGTACATCAATCAACGCACATTTTTTGCGATTGTTAACGAGCTAACAGGTTCAACACCAAAGACTTTATTTATGCTCGAATATATTCTTTCTGAAAACTGGGATTTAATTGTTACCCAAGGTGGTGATACTCGCCGGGGTATTGATTTCAGGTATCAGTTCGATTACTGATTTTGATTGAAAGCACAGTTCTCACCTTGGCAACATTCCTGTGTATTAATTCCACACGCCGAACATTGCCCATGACCATGAACCCAAACTAGCTCTGCATATTGCCCGCAGTAAAGACATCTTCGGGCTTGGTGTACTTGAGGGTTTGAGTCCTTTTTTTGTGAATTATCCTTTAATGAGCTCATCATAAGCTGTGTTAATATTAAACTCTAATGAAATTCCCCACCCTGGAGCTTGGAAATCTTCAAAACCAGGTAGTAATGGGGCGGTAGCAATTTCTTCTTTGGTTTTACCAGCTGTTATACCATTTTCGGTAAAAGTGAGTAGTTCTTCTAGGAAATCACTTTTTCGAAGTACATCACCTTTGGAGCCTGTAACGCCATAATTTGTGTTTCCATGTCCACAAATATAAATAGTATCCTTAGGCAAATCCTCTACCGTTTTTCGTAAAACTGAAACCCAATTATTGATGCTAGCTCCAGCCCCTGGATCGATATAAGGATAAACACGATTGAAAACTAAATCTCCCATATGAGCTACATTCGCTTTTTCGAAATAGATTACAGAATCACCGCCAGTATGGGCAGGTCCATAGTGAGTTGCATGGACAACTTCGTCTCCTACATCTTGTTTCCAACTTTCTGTAAAAGTTAAGTCTGCAGTAACTTGGGCATCAACTACTTCTTGGCCGCGACCTTCAGCAGCTTTTAGTTGATAGCCGGGTACATTTTCATGAGCGACAATATGTTCAGTATACTCTTTGAATGCAGAATTTCCAGCAGTATGATCTCCATGATGATGGGTATTTATCAAATAATCCATCTTTCGAGACGTACGCTCTTTTAAACCAGAAATACAATTTGTTGCAGAATCAGGGAATTGAGAATCTACAGCAACTAATGCATTGTCGTTAATTAACCAACCAATGGTTCCGCCGCGTTCGGTAAATACTCCTACATTTCTTCGGATGGTTGAAAAGTCTCTTCTAAAAAAGGCCTTTGATAAAGCATTAAAAGGAAGGAATGTTCCAACAGTTGCAAGGGCAGTATTAAGGAGGAAGTTTTTGCGATTCATAACGGAAGGCTAAAGTTTAAAAGTGACTTGAAATCAACAAATCAACCAGAACAAAAGCAAAAAAGTTTACGGAAAGTAAAAATGACTAAAAAGTGATTTAAAACTGGAAGTGACGACGCAGAGCATCGTAACTAGGTGCGAATTAGAATTAGGATTTTACGTTACCCCTCAAAAAGTCATTCAGAACTAGCCTCAGCGAGAGTAAAGCGAGGTGATGAATCTGCACAAACTTGCTCTAGCCAGTCCCCGCTGTTAGAAGGCTAATTTCGAAATGCAAGCAAGGTACTCTGAATGGCTTTTTTAAACTTAAGCCTCGTTCTCATCTCTAATTAACAGTAGAATTGCACCATGAGGAACTATTAAATACTTCTCGTTCTCAAACTCAATTTGGAAGGCTCTGCTTTTTAAGAAAATTGCAAGATCACCTTCAGCAGCTTGCATGCCTATATATTTTGTGTCTTGAGCTCCCTTCCACGATTCTTCAATATCATTATTAGGGATTGGGTAGCCTGGGCCAGTTTTTAATATATATCCACTTTGTATTTCTTCTTTTTCTTTAACGGATGCTGGTAAAACCAAACCACTCCGAGTATGGGTATCCATATCACGTGGCTTAACCAACACTCGGTCTCCAACAACAACAAATTTTTCAATTGAATTAAGGTATTCCTGAATCATTGCACTATTTTTAGTTTAAAGATATGAATAACGAACCTTTTGTGTAGCATTCCGTGTTAATTGATAAAATCTAATTAAGCTTTCGATATGAAAATGAATAACAAACTTTGTGTAATAACAGGTGCAAACTCAGGTATTGGTTTTGAAACGGCAAAAGAACTAGCTCATCAAGGTGCATTTATTGTGATGGTTTGCCGGAATGAAGATAAAGCAGAGGTAGCGAAACAGGAGATTCTAAGAGAGACTACAGGAAGCGGTGTTGAAGTCGTGCTTTGCGATTTTTCAAGTCAAAATGAGATAAGAAAAGCAGCGGAGGAAATAAAATCTAACTATAAAAAAATTGATGTATTGATAAACAATCATGGTTTTGTAGCCGGAAGTTATAACGAAACCGTAGAAGGACTAGAAGAAACATTTGGAGTAAATCATATTGGATATTTTTTATTTACCAATTTACTGCTCGATCGTATTAAAGCAGCCGGTAAAGCTAGAATTATAAATGTGGCTTCTGATGCACATCGATCTGCCACTAAGTTCGATCCCGAAAATCTACAACTAAAAAATAATTACAGCACTTGGAGAGCGTATGCAAATTCAAAACTCTATAACATACTCTTTACCGTCGAATTAGCAGACCGTTTAAAGGATGCTAAGGTAACATCAAACTCATTACATCCAGGTGTAATTGCTTCTAATTTTGGGAAAAGCAGTACCACCTTGGTGAAGATATTCTGGAAGATAGCTAGTCCTTTTATGAAGTCGAGTAGAGATGGTGCTGAAACTACCATTTATTTGGCCACTTCAGATGAAGTTGAAGAAGTAAATGGAGCATACTTTAAAAATTCTAAAGTTGTAGCTCCATCCAATCAAGCCTTCGACAAAAAAGCTGCTGAACAACTTTGGGAGAAAAGTGAAGAGCTTTGCGGACTTAATTAAAGTTCCTGTTTGACCAGATTTGTTATTTTTTCAACGGCACGCCGGGCGATGCTTCTCTTTTTCCAACGGGTAGGATCCACTTGGTCAGTGTCTTTTAAATCATCTTTAAAATGACCGGAAAGTTGTTGGTTTACAGATGCATCAATAAACACCAGATTAATTTCATCATCTTTCAGCATAGAGCGTTGATTAAAATTAGCCGAACCCACACAGGATATCTCATCATCGATCAGCACAACTTTGGCATGGAGCATAGTTTTGGTGTAATAATAAATTTCGATACCTGCCTTCAATAAATCTTCAAAAGAATCTTCGGCAATAATTTTCGTTATCTGTTGATCGGTGTGATTGCCGGGAATCATAATTTTGATATCAATCCCAACTTTAGCCCGTTCACAAAGTAAATCAACCATTGCCTGATCAGGATTGAAATAAGCCGTGCAAATCCAGACTCGTTGTTCTGCTAGATTAATAAGTGAATGATACAGAAGTACAATATCACTCCAACGTACTGAAGAAGAAGTGCGAACCGATTGAACTAAAGTGTTCCCTTTTTTAATTTGAGTTCCTATTTCTACTAAATCCAGACTAAGGGTTTCATTTGCTTCTATCCAATTTTCAATAAAGGCAGATTTTATACCTTGAATAGCGGGGCCTTCAATTTTGAAATGCGTATCTCTCCATTGGGAGGGATTTTGGGCATTACCTTCCCACTCTTCCGCGATACCAACCCCACCAGTAAAAGCAATAGAATTGTCACAAATAAGAATTTTTCGATGTGTTCGGTTATCAGTCTTCCAGACTTTCCAACGTACGAGAGGTCTGAACCAAATGACATTAACTCCTGAATTTGTCATTAATTCAACCAAGTTTTGATCCATAGGAAGGGCTCCATAGGCATCTAATAAAACCCTAACAGTAACACCCTCTTCAGCTTTTTTTGCAAGTGATTTAGCGAAGGTTGAAGCAATATTTCCTTTCCAATACACAAAAGTTAAAAAGTCGATACTTTTACTAGACTCATCAATAGCGTCTAGCATTGTAGGAAAAATTTCATCTCCATTTTTAAGAATTTCTATGGTATTCCCCTCAGTGAAGGGTATACCTATAGTTTGCTCCAGAACTTTCCTGCTTTCCAATATGTATTAGTTTAGGCTTTTGGTTTACGTCCCATAATAAGTGAAACAACAAAAAGAACCAGAAATACAAAAAAGAAAATTTTTGCAATACCCACTGCTGCCCCTGCAATTCCTCCAAAGCCTAAAATGGCAGCAATTAAAGCAACTATAAAAAAAGTAATACTCCAACGTAACATATTAAGCTCCTCTATTATTTAGTTCTTGAAATTACAATTCCAACTAGCATTATTGCTGCAGAAATTAGAATAGGTACATAATCACCTGTACTTATGGCAACATCTGCACCAAATGCTTCAAAAGATTCTGAGTCTTGGAAATATTGGAATCCAAAATAAATTACTCCTAATAATCCACCGCCTGTTAATAGTCCACCGATTGTCTTTTTCATAAATATATAATTGGTTAATTGTAGTTATAAGTTTAATTCAGGTTAGAACTTTTTGTTTCAAAAGTTAATCAATAATGTATTTAACACTTTGTATTATATTGAATTAGAGGTAGTATAAAATTTGAAGTACATCATTTAATTACTTAAAATAAAGTATGTGATACTTTTACCAACCAATCACTCAATATGAAAACTCTTACCTCCAGTTTGTTAACGATATTTCTACTATTAAGTGTAAACTCGTTATTCGCCCAATCCTCCATCCCTAAAGAATACCGTGGAACCGAAGACGCCATAGCTCGAGGAATTTTGGATGGAAATAAAATAGAAACCAATTTTAGGAATCACGGGGAGATGTCTCGATGGAATGATATTCCCTGGGGAGTTTGGCCAAAGGGATCAGGAGCTAGATATATTGATGGGATTGGCTTTGCAATGGCAGGGCGAGTAGTCGCCGAAAAAGAGCAATGGCTTGGATATGGTTCTCAAGATACCTTGCTAAATCCGATAAGTATGAATTATAGACAATCGGGATTAAGACAAAGTCCCTATTCTGGAGCTACCTGGGGTTGGCTTCCTCTTAATGGCTTTAATAATGCTAACCGAACAAATAACTTGGGAGAGAAAGAGCTTCTACCAGCAATAAGTACAGATGAAACGAGCTGGCCGGAATTTTGGCCGGACAAATTAGGTGAAAGTACAGACTCGGGTTGGGAAGGATCATGGAATGGGTTTAGAGGGAAAGGTTTGGTAACTGGAGATCAGGAAACCTTTTATATAATGGATGATTTATCCGACTACGAGTATGCTGCAAATATTGATACCGAAGGTCCACATAGTGAACTCGGAGTGTACTATCCAAGCCCATCAGATTCAAGTATTGGAGGTCTAGGCTTACAAACGGAAGTTCGAACGTTTCAGTTTAATGATCCAATTGGAAAAGACATGCTCTTTACACAATACCGAACTACCAATGTAAGTGAGAAAGATATTCCAGAGACTTGGACAACACTACTAATAGATTTGGGGTTGGGGGCAGAAGAGTGGGATGATAATGCCAAACTTATTCAAGAGGAAAACTTAGTAATCTTTTGGGACTCAGATGGAATAGGTGATTCTATATTTCAGGGTGAGGAATCGAACGAATTAGGATATGTTAGCCTTTTATTATTAGAACATTCGATGGTGGAGGACAATGGAATAGACGAAGATCAAGATGGAATGATTGATGAATCAAAATTCAATGGTCCAGGAGAATTGATTAAGGGAAAGGCAGCCATTGACGCTTATTTAAATGAGTTCTATAACATGGAACTCTTTGAGCAGAACTTTCAAGAACTAAGTTTATTTCCAGCCTATCAAAACGAGCTTTGGTGGACAGGAGATGAAGATTTAGACTGGGTTTCTCATGAAGATTTTAATTTAAATGGGATTCAAGATGATGGGGAAGAATTAATAGATGATCTCGGAAGAGATGGCCTTGGCCCAAATCACGAAAATTACCCAGGACCTGATGAAGGAGAAGGCGATGGAATCCCTACGCAAGGAGAACCCAATTTTGGGGAACATGACATGATGGAAGCTGAAGACAAGGGATTAGGAGTATTTTTTTCTTTTGCAAGTGTTTTATCCTATGGCACGTTTGCAATTAGAGATGATACTTGGCTTTTTAAATTCATTGAAGAGAATCAATTTGCAAATCCAGACTATATCGAACAAAATAGTTTATTAAATGACGAACCAATAGTTTTATTTGGCTCATCTAAATACACCTTAAAAGTTAATACGTCCACCTATTTTACGACAGCATTAATTTTTGGAGAAGACGAAGCCGATTTAATGAAGAAAGCAAAACAGGCTCAGCTTATCTACGAAAGCGACTTTGGGCAAAGTGCTCTTATCACTGCAAATGAAGAAGAAAAAATTGAATCCATTCCAGAATGGTTTTCACTTTCCCAAAATTATCCCAATCCATTTAACCCAACCACGAATATTGAATTTAGTTTATCGAAGTCAGTGCCTGTAACCCTTACTGTGTTTGACATCACCGGAAGAGAAGTTCGTTCTTTAGTTTCCAATCAAACCTATGCAGCAGGGAAACACTCCGTTCAGTTTGATGCCTCCGATTTATCAAGCGGTATTTATATTTACAGACTTCAAGTAAATGGAGAGGTGTTCACTAAAAAATTGACGTTAATAAAATAATCTAATTCACTAATTAAAACATGAAGTATACACTCCTAACGATTTCGTTTTTGATTTTAGCCAGCATTCAAGCCAATGCCCAATCCTCCATCCCTAAAGAATACCGTGGAACTGAAGATGCAGTAGCTCGAGGAGTTGTTGATGGAAATAATATAGAAACCAACTTCAGAAACCATGGGGAGCAAGCCAGATGGGCAGATCTTCCTTGGGGAACATGGTATACAAACGTATGTGACAGATTTGGCGAAAACTGTAGAGATATACCAGGTTCATTTATTGATGGAATAGGATTTATAGTAGCGGGTAAAGTTGTTGGTGAAAGAGTTAAGTGGGATTTAGCTAAAAGTGATACCACATTAAACCCGGTGATTATTAACTATAGAGAAGCGGGGAGAAGAGTGAGTCCTTTTACGGGCGAAGTCTGGGGTTGGCTTCCTTTGAATGGCTTCAATAACGAATTAAGACAAGACCCTGATCTATTCATTACAAATCCAGTACCAGCAATAAGTACTGATGAAACAAGTTGGCCGGAAGCCTGGCCAGATAAATTAGTCGAAACAACAGATGCAGGATGGTCAGGTTCCTGGAATGGGTTTAAAGGGAAAGGCTTATTAACAGGAGACCAGGAAACTTTCTATGTGATGGATGATTTTTCGGATAAAGAGTATTTATTTGATGATGAAACTGATCAACCTCATAGTCCATTTCCGCTAGGTATATATTATCCCAGCCCTTCTGATTCTTCGATTGGAGGATTAGGCTTACAAACGGAAGTGCGAACCTTTCAATTTAATGACACTCTTGCTCAGGATGTTTTATTCACTCAGTATCGCACAACCAATGTGAGCGAAAAAGATATTGATGAAACTTGGACATCAATAATTATTGACGGAGGTCTATCAGGAGAAAGCCTAGGTGGTGGGTTAAGCTATAATGAAAATCTTGAAGCATTAGTTTTTGAGAATATGTATGGTGGTAGCAGTGGAGCTAAGGCTTCATTCGCATTTATAGTTCTAGAACATTCTATCATGGAAGACAATGGAATCGATGAAGACGAGGATGGAATAATTGATGAATCGAAGTTCAATGGTCCGGGTGAGCTAATCGAAGGAAAAGCGGCTATTGATGCGTATTTAGAAGCTAACTACAACATGGAGCTTTTCCGACAGAATTATATTGATCTGGAGAACTTTCCTGCCTATCAAAATGAGCGCTGGTGGACAGGAGACGAGGACTTAGATTGGATTGCATACGATGACTTAAACCAAAATGGCCAACAAGATGATGATGAACCAATCATAGATGATCTTGGAAGAGATGGGCTTGGACCTGATCACGATAACTATCCCGGCCCTGACGAGGGAGAAGGAGATGGAAAACCAACTCAGGGAGAACCAAATTTCGGGGAACAAGATATGTTGGAAGCCGAAAATCGTGGTCTTGGTAATTATGAATTAAGTTCTAGACCAGTATTTGAATCGGGAGATAATCTTAGAGATGATACATGGCTTTTCGATAAAATTAATGATGGACCTTTTGAGCTTGATAGAATGCAAGATAGGTATGATGGTTTAGGAAGTGAGGAACCCTTTTTATTAGCTGGAACAAGCGTATTTAGTCTTAAGGCTGGAACAAGTTCTTATTTTAGCACAGCAATCGTCTTCGCTGAGACTTCAGATTCATTGGTAGTTAAAATTGCCCGAACAAGAGCCATTTATGAAAGCGATTATGGTCAGAGTGGGTTTCTTACGCTACCTATTTCAAATGAAGAAATAGCTGAAACTCCGGGTGAATACTCTCTATCCCAAAATTATCCCAATCCCTTTAATCCGTCCACCAATATTGAATTTAGTCTTTCGAAATCGGTTCCTGTAAACCTAACAGTTTTTGATATCACCGGAAGAGAAGTTCGTTCTTTAGTTTTTGGCCAAAACTATACAGCGGGGAAACACTCCGTTCAGTTTGATGCCTCCGATTTATCAAGCGGTATTTATATTTACCGACTTCAAGTAAATGGAGAGGTGTTCACGAAGAAGCTGACGTTGATTAAGTAATTACTACTCTAAATGGCGAGTAAGTATTTCGCTCATGTAATCGAAGAAAGGTCGAATATGTAGGAATGTTTTTGTGACTTCAAATACGAAGTTTTCATCCAAAACTTCCGAATCAAAAAAATGATGTTCAAAGTAAAAAGACTTGAATCGAATCAGATCAATATTTGGATGATCTTTATCAAATCCTCTAGGAGCGGTTTTAACGGCCTCCCCTTTTAATTCCCCAAACATTTTTTTGAAATCGGGATCAGAAAGGATACTTCTTAAAGGTTTTGCATTATGGGCTAATTCATCACGAATCAACTTTAAGTCATCTTTGTTTGGACTCCAAAACCCACAACCAAGAAAAGTATTTCCAGGCTCAAAATGGATATAATATCCACCTCGAAGCCAGCATGTAGCTCGTGACAAATGAGCACCGAAATGAGTTTTATAGGGTGGTTTCCCTTTAGCAAACCGAACATCATTATATATTCTAAACATAGATTTCTTACCTGATTCATTTTCAATCTGATCAACCTTTTTCATTTCTGTAATCAAGCTATCCATGAATTCAGCTACATTAGCATGAGCTTTTTGATAAATGGGTTTATGATCCGTGAACCAATCTCGGTTATTATTTTCATTAAGGTCGTGTAGAAAAGCAAAAGTGTTTGGTAATATGTTGCTCATTTAGTTTTCTTTTCTTGATTTAGAAGTTCGATCGTTTTCTTAACTCGACGATTTCGAGTTTCTTTTTTTTCGCATCATGTATCCAACCTACATATTCTCGTTTGTGGCTGAAGGCTAGTTTGTCAAAGAAAGCTTTTGCCTTAGGATTACTTTCAAAAGCGCGGATCAAATCCTTGGGTGGAGAAACCGTTTTTGTAGAACGATTAACTCCTGGTGGATCCTGACCAAATTTCGATTTTGTCTTTCTGTCCTTCTTTTTTATTAATCGCATACTTGACCAATTTTCATTAATAGAAATGAGGCTCACAGGTTCAAATCCATAACCTTTTAGAGCTTTCCAAACTGTATCTCGGTTTAAATCGGTATTGATTTCGTCTGATCTTTTAGGATAGCTAAGCCATAATTTCCCATCTTTTTTATGTTTTTTTGAAGCTTCTGGAACCCATTTATTAAGCTCTTCTTCATTTTTCATAAATAAAATTACAGAATCATATTCTTTGTCTTTGATAGATGAAAGTTCAAGTCTAACCCCTTCAAATAAGGGGTGAACAGATGGATTAGAATTCATAAGAAGAACAGAGTATTCTTCCTTTAATTGAAATTTTTTGAGGAGAGGGTTTTCCATAGTTGAAATACTATATTATATGTTCAGCAATGTAATTTATTTGAAAATCATTATATACTAAAAAGATTGTTTAAACTTCTTCTTATTGCCTTTCAATTTTAACTGTTTCTTCATTTATTAAGCATCGGTTTAAGAACTGCTTTCTAGCCAAAACAGATCAAATTTAATAATGGAGTTATGAAGAATAGAAAACTAAGAATGGGAATGGTAGGCGGAGGTGTTGGCGCTTTTATTGGAGCAGTTCATCGTCTTGCAGCTAATCTTGACGGACAAATTGAACTGGTATGTGGCGCTTTTAGCAGTAATCCCGAAAAGTCAAAAAAAACGGGGGAAGAATTATACCTTGACCCTTCCCGGGTGTATGGCTCATTTAAAGAAATGATTGAGACTGAAGCTGGACTTCCGGAAGATGTCCGTATGGATTTTGTTTCTATTGTTACTCCGAATCATGTACATGCAGAACCGGCGCTTCTATCCTTAGAGCATGGTTTTCCAGTGATTATCGATAAACCTCTATGTTTTAATATGGAAGAAGCTTTTGCGATCAAAAAGAAAGTAGAAGAAACTGGATTGCCTTTTGCGCTTACTCATACTTATACGGGATATCCGATGGTAAAGGAAGCAAGACAAATTGTGAAGTCTGGAAAGCTTGGTTCAGTTCGCAAGATTATGGTGGAGTATCCTCAAGGATGGCTTGCTCAGAAAGAAGAAGATGGGGATAATAAACAAGCTGCTTGGCGAACAGACCCAAAAAGATCAGGAAAAAGTGGGGCGTATGGCGATATCGGAACTCATGCTGCAAACATGGCGGAGTATGTATCTGGGTTGAATGTAACCAAAGTGCTTTCACAATTATCGAAAGTCGTAAAGGGGCGTTTATTAGATGATGATGCATCAGCTTTGCTAGAATTTGAAGGAGGTGTTCCTGGAGTACTTACGGTTTCCCAGATTTCTGCTGGTGAAGAGAATGGCATCAAAGTACGAGTATATGGAGAATCTGGAGGGCTAATTTGGACCCAAAGAGATCCAAACTCGTTAGTACTAACTTGGGGTGATAAACCTCACGAAACTCTTAGAACAGGTACAGGTTATGTATCTGAAGCTGCGCAAGCCAATTCAAGAACCCCAGCTGGACATCCAGAAGGATATCTTGAAGCCTTTGCAAATATATATCGGAATTTTGCGAAGCATTTACGAGCTCACTCAGAAGGAAAAGAACATAATATGGACATTTATGATTATCCTGAAATAGAGGATGGTGTTCATGGAATGAGTATGGTAGATGCTATGGTAGAATCCACTGAAAAAGGAAATGTTTGGGTTTCAGTTGAGCATTAAGTCAACAGAATTCAAAATTATAGATTCAAAATGAAAAATAGGGTATTCAATACATTCAATTTTTCATCTTTAATTTTAATTAGATGAAGTGAATCAGAGTTTAGAAAAATAATCAAACAGGAAGTAAGAAAATGAAGACAATAAAAGGACCAGCAATATTTTTAGCTCAATTTATGGATGATGTTGAGCCATTCAATAATCTTAAAAATATTTGTGCATGGGCAGCAGATTTAGGATATAAAGCAGTTCAAATTCCAAGTTGGGATGGACGAGCTATCGATCTCGAAAAAGCGGGAACCAGTAAAGATTACTGTGATGAAATTAAAGGAATTGTAAATGAAGCAGGGCTCGAAATATCGGAGCTTTCGACACACTTACAGGGACAATTAGTAGCTGTTCATCCTGCGTTCGACACAATGTTTGATGCCTTTGCACCAGAACATCTTCATGGAAAACCTAAGGAACGAACAGAATGGGCTAAGCAACAAGTTAAGTATGCAGCAACAGCAAGTAAGCACTTGGGCATTGATGTAATGGCAAGTTTTTCAGGAGCTCTTGCATGGCCTTTTGTGTATCCATGGCCACAACGTCCAGCTGGCTTAGTGGAAAATGCTTTTGAGGAATTAGCCAAACGATGGACTCCAATACTCGACCATTGCAAAAACGAGGGCGTTGAAGTTTGCTACGAAATTCATCCCGGTGAAGATCTACATGATGGTGTAACTTTTGAACGATTCTTGGAAGCAACAGGTAATCACGAATCGGTAAAAATGCTATATGACCCGAGTCACTATGTACTGCAACAATTGGATTATTTACAAAACATCGATTTTTATCACGAGTACATTCGAATGTTCCATGTTAAAGACGCTGAGTTCAATCCTACCGGAAAATCGGGTGTTTACGGTGGTTATCAGGGTTGGGCGGAACGTCCTGGAAGATTCCGGTCTTTAGGTGATGGTCAGGTTGATTTCGCTGCTATTTTCTCGAAATTAAGTCAGTATGGTTATGATGGATGGGCAGTATTAGAATGGGAATGCTGTATTAAATCACCTCAACAAGGTGCCGAAGAAGGCGCTCCATTTATTGATGCTCATATCATCAAGGTAACAGAAAAAGCTTTTGATGATTTTGCTGGTGGAGCAGTAGATGAAGAAACAAATCGAAAGATTTTGGGGATAGATTAATCAAAAAAATTACTTTCAAATGGTTTGTACTAACTAAAAGCTTATTAAATGGATAGTTGTTTAACAAAATAAACAAAGTTAGTACGCTAATACTTATTCTAGTTAAGCTATCTAGAAGTATAAGGGCCGTGAATGGACTTTACAGTCATTTCTTCATTTGAATTATCTATGACAACAACATGAAAAGTTTCTCCTCCGGGAGAAACTCTCACAACTATATGCCCATTATCACTTGCAAGTTGATCAAGACCTACAACTACAAGTTTATTTGCTTCATGCATTGCAGTAGCAAAAATATCTCGTTTCCCAGGATAGAGAAAATCAGTTAAGAGTCTTTTATATACCATTGGACTTGGGTGAGCAGAATCCCAAACAGGAATAATCCAAACTTGGGGTCTTAAAGACCTAACAAAAAAAGCATTCTGGGAATCAATATATCCATGATGATTTAATACACTTACCTCCACGGGGCCAACAGCTTGAGCAATTGGAGTTTCGATGTCATAAAAATCAGGCTTACCCTCTAAAGCAATACCTGCAATATCACCACCTGTAAAATAATCGAACGAGCCATAACTCATACGTAAAGCAAGGCTACTTATATTTTCATTGGGATAATCGGATGGATCCAAATCTTCTAAAGGAGGAAAGTACTTTCTAGTATTTGTAGAAACTCCAGTCCAAACCTCTCCATTTGCCGCGACATTCTGTATTGAGAAATTGGAGTATTTCTGGGGTTCATATTTCAATACAATTTGATCACTTCTACCTGGGGTAAATCGCTCTACTTTCATAGAATTATGTTCAACTTGCCAATCAATAAACGTTCTATAATTTATCAACGATCGATCACTAGGGTTGGTAAGATAATCGTAATCCGGCCAGCCGCGATCCAGCATGGTTTTGATAGGTATTTGTTCTCCAATCATAGTAAAACCCGTAAGCACATAATCCCCATTTTTTGATTTTGGAGAGTTATCCGTAGCCTGTCCCATATGATCCCAATGGAAGTGAGAAGGCATCGCATAATCAATCTGCTTTTTTACGCCATATTCAAGTATTCGACTTATATACCTAGTCATCCACTCACTGGATGTTCTGCTATCGTTAGGTTTTGGCTCTACATATCTTGGAATTCTCCATGCTTGATCGGTTTCAGTAAATTCGCCTGCATCAAAAAGCATCGTAGTTCCATCGGGGAGCATAAAAAAAGTAGAAGCCCCTCTACCAGTAGCAATTTCGTGGATATCAAGAGTTCCGGGAGTCCACTTAGTTAAAGGCTCGCCTACAACATCTTGGGCATATATTGGAGAAAGATTGAGGAAGGTTAGCATTATAAATAGTAACCCAATCGATAATTTTTGTTGAATTAAATAGATCATAGTTTTATCCGGTTAGTAAATGTAGGACAAGGGCTAGAAGGAAAACCCTTAATTGACTATAGTTCTACTACTTGCAGATACTGAAGTGAATTGAGATTGAAAAAAATGGAATCTAATCCACTTTTTTCAATGGTCTTCTGTTATCACCCGAAACGGTATCAATGAGCTTGTTATAGGGGTCAATTCCTGCAGATTTAGGCTCTTCATCTACAATAATTGTAATGGTATTTTCTATTGCTTCGAATTTATGTTTCTGAAGATACAGCACTGTTTCCTTGCCATCTTCATCCACACCGAAAACTCCTACATCAATCCAGTCTTGAAGCGGAAGTGATTGAATTGGTTTCGAAAGTCCTTCAACTTCTAAACTTAAGCTGTCGCCATTGGCATCTTTGTAGATTCTTCTTCCCTGCTCACTATTCGCATATTTTGACGTTTGAACTTTTAGAGTCACTTCAAATTTCCCATCCTCAGTTTCAGAAAAAGTCGATTCCTTAACTTGATTATCATAAAGTGTTATAGTCTCAAACATATCATGAATCAGATATTTTAGAGAATCAGGAGTGGCTTCATCCAAATAGCTCACGAACTCGGTGGAGGTGGTATAAGGTGGATTTTGAAAAGCGACAGCGTCAATATATCGACTGAGGGCGGCATTCATATTTTCCTCACCAATGTAATCGCTCAACGCATAAAGCACTAAAGAACCTTTATTGTAATGAATGTATTGTTGATTTTCGTTATACATTAGTGGTCGTTCTTTAATTCCTTCTGAAGCTCTTCCAAGTAAGTAACGATCAAGTGCATCTTTCAAGAATGTCCGCATTTGGTCTTCGCCTTTTTCCTTTTCAAGAACTTTCAGAGAGCTGTACTCCGACATACTTTCTGACATTACCGTTGCACCCTGAACATTGGCACCAATAACTTGATGTGCCCACCATTGATGAGCTACTTCATGAGCAGAAACACTGAATGGGTAATCTACTCCGTCATCGTTTTCGTCATCTACCTTAGCAATAAATCCAATAGCCTCTGAATAAGGAATTGTATTGGCAAAAGATTGTGCAAAGCCACCACCAGTTCTTGGAAATTCCAAAATTCGAACCTGCTTATGTTGATATTCACTAAACTCTTTTGTGTAATAATCCAATCCACGTTTCACCCCTTTAACCATTCGTTCGATATTGTAATCGTGATCTTTGTGGTAGTACACTTCAATCGGAATTCCATTCCAGTCATCTTTGGCTACTTCAAACCGGGCAGAAATGAAGGAGTAAAAATTCAACATTTTGCTATCCATTTTGTAATGGAAATACTTGCGACCATCTTCTTCCCACTCATCTTGAAGATATCCAGGAGCAACTGCTATTTGATCAGGAGAAGTACTGATAGTAGTTTCGAAATCAATCCAATCTGCATCGTATGAAATGTAGTTATTTTGAAGGGCTGCGCTATCAGTCTGTGGTGGCATTCTATCTTTAGGAGGAAGCCCAAATCTTTCCCTAGATTCTTCTCCAATCAATTCGCTCTGCGAATTATATCCTATTCTTGGGAATAGTCCATTGTTAATGAATGTGCCGTTTTCAAGAATAGGTGAATTATTGCGAAGCATGGTATTCGGCTTATTCCATATCTCGAAATTGAAAACCACGGAGTCTCCCGGTTGCAGAGCTTCTGTTAGTTTATAGATGTCATAGTTCATGGAATCATCTTCCAGTACAATTTTGTGTGCAGCTTCAAAATCAAAAGTAGACTCATCGCTACTATGATCAATATGAATGGAATCGATTGCAAAAAGAGTTTTATTTTTCAGTATATATGTTCCTTTGGCTTTGAAGTCTCGAGTTTCAGGAAAGATATCCAGATCAATTTTCGAGCTAACAATTCGTGGCTGGGGAATGTGTTCATACTTTCCGTAATTAATTTCCCATTGAGCCCGTTGAGCTTCTTGCTCTTTAGATGAGACATACTCGTTCTCAATATTGTTTACATAATAAATGTAGCCACCGATAAATAGAAACGACCCAAGTGAAAACATTAACAATAACGACAAAAGTGGTGTGAATTCCTTTTTGGCACTTTCCCAACGTTGCTTAAAGCGTTCAGGTAAACCTCTTCTAAAAAATACTATAGAAATAATATAGAGGGCGATACCAAGCATCAACCAATAAATCTTGTAGATGTAGTAAAGACCCAATGAACTCCCATATCCATTCATATCAGAATAAGGTGTGCCCGGTGCTTGATTGTATTTGAAAATAGCTTGCTCAATTCCAACACCATCTAAAAAGGAAATCCCAATAGATATAAGTAGGAGTAAGAAAAAACCGAGATAGTAATTTTTAAACCAAGTGTGAACAAAGATGGCAAGGAGTGCCCAAATAATTAAATGAATGAATTGAATTCCGTATAAATCAAAAAGATAAAGTCCGAGTTCAAGGTTGTAGTATCCGTTATAAAGTTGTATTCCAACTCCAACTAGAATGATGGTACTAAGAAGTATTGCTTGCATTTTCAATACCGCAAAGAAACTTGATAGTAATAGCGCCCAGTTTGGTATGGGAGTTACATGAAGCAGTTGATCTACGTTATAGGTCTGGCTACGGTGAAGTACAATCCCAGCATATAAAAAAGTAAGTAAGTTGGCAAAAAGGCCAAAAAATGTACCAGGAAGAGCTAGCATTTGCCAAGTAACTGGAAGTGTACTTGTGCCAAAAATTTCTCCACTTACTGTTATTGTAACTAGTGAGATTAATACGCCAATAATGGTAATAATTATAAATGGCCAACCCTTAATAATATAAAGTAGATCAGTATTCGAAATACTCCATGAAAGCTTCAAGTGTTGAAGAAAAGAGTGATCAAAACTCACTTTTGGTAGTTTTACTGAAAGGATACTTCCAAAATTCTTTTTTGTGATCGATTCACCCTCTTTACGAAAGAAGTTGAACGAAAACGCCTGCTGACTAAAGCTGAACGTTCGGTAAACAAATCCGAAAATAAGGAGCCCAATTCCAGACCATAAAAGGCGGTTGTAGAAAATAATTTTTCCAAAGGGAAGTGGGTTTTCATTCTGTTCATACACCGACCAGTATTCTGTATAATATTGATTTGCAGTAGATCCAAATGGATCGAGCATTGCAGATAGAATTTCATTATCTAAATCTGCAGTGAGAGAGCTGGCGACTCCTTGGAGTAATATTAATGCTAATACGGTAATAAAACCTACACTTACACTTCTAGTAAATGTAACAACCGCAAAAACAATCGCTCCATAGAAAAAGAGATTCGGAATGATGTAGATAATAAATGACTGTATATAATTCATCAATACAAAAGGGCCTAATAAATCAGGGTTAGTACCCGGTAAAATGCTACCAAGCATAATCCCAACAGCAGCAAACACAACAATAATGATTGAAATAACTAACCCACTAAAAAACTTCGCAAGCAAATACTCCCACTTTCGAAAAGGATAGGAGAAGGTAATAGAGTGCATTTCATATTTAAAGTCCTTATAAATTGTACCACCTACTATGGAAGGTAAGAGGAAGAAAATGAACACCGTCATCTCATTCAGTAACCCATTTATAGATGTAGCTGAATTTACAATGGTAACAGAATTGATAGCTACCGTTATGCTTTCAAAAATACCAGCTGCCGCCGCCATGCTAAAGGTGGCGAGTAAGAAAATAATGCCACCATATACATAGAAAAGTGGTCGTTTAAACCAGGCTTTTACCTCGTAAAGAAAAATATTCAAAAACATATTCAAGCCTCAACGGTAGTTACAGTTTGATTTTCGTTGAGGGAAACGAAATAAACATCTTCCAATTCAGGCGTTTTTTCAGCAAAGCTTTCATCGGGCTTGGTGAGGCTGTGTACTCGGATATTAAGACTGTTGTCCTGATTAAAGTTTGATGAGATCACATTAAACTTGGCTTCATATTGTTCGAGTTCTTCTCTAGGAATATTTTTAGTCCAAATATGACCAATAAGTTTTTGGGTAGCTTCTTTTGGTGTTTGATGAGTCAATATTTTCCCGCCATTCAAAATGGCCATATCGGTACAAAGCTCTTTCACATCATCAACAATATGGGTAGAGAAAATCACAATATTATTCGTGCCAATTTCACGAAGAACATTCAAAAATCGTTGTCGTTCGGCTGGGTCAAGTCCTGCTGTAGGTTCATCCACAATGATTAATTTTGGATCATTCAAGAGAAGTTGAGCTATTCCAAAACGCTGTTTCATTCCACCAGAATATCCTGCTACATGTTTTTTTCTAACCTCGTATAAATTGGTAACCTCCAAAGCTGCAGTAACAATTTTAGTACGATCTGTTTTATCAGAAATTCCTTTAAGCTTCGCAAAATAATCCAATAAATCTTCGGCACTCATTTTTGGATATACACCAAAAGATTGAGGTAGGTAACCCAATGTCTTTCGAAGAGAAATCTGATTGTTCAGAATATCCAAGTCATCTAGAAAAGCAGATCCACTATCTGGAGCCTGTAAAGTAGCAATGGTTCTCATCAAAGTTGATTTTCCCGCACCATTAGGTCCTAATAGTCCGAACATGCCAGACTCGATTTCTATAGTAACATTATCGAGTGCTTTAACACCGTTCTTGTAGGTTTTTGAAATATTGGATAGTGATAGCTTCATAAGTGTGTTTTTTATCTAGATGAAAATCTGATTCAACAATACTGTATTAGTGACAAAATCGCACAAATTATTACAGAATTAATTCTATAAAAAAATTCAATCATTTCGAAGAAGAGTAAAGACTACGAAACCAATATAGTTGTTGCTAATTTAAAACCCGTAGATTTCTTAAGGTTCGAAATAACAAACAAGAAATATAGGCTTTAAAAAATCATTCAAAACCCAAACACACTTCGTATTCCAATCACAAAAGCATCCTCAATATCAGGTGCTTGGTTTGGATTCTGAATGTATTGAGCATCAAATTGGAAGCTAACGTTTTCAGAAGCCACTAAGAGATAAGTGAGTTCAATATTCGTTTCATTTTGGGTGAAATCATTACCACTTCTCTCTTCAATAAATACAAAATCATCGCTGTTTAAAGGTGCAGAAATGGCAAATCCAAACACATCATCTGGGCGATTTTTAAATAAACCAGAGTAATTTAGCCCTGTACCTAAGTAATAGTTAAACCGATTAATATCTCGGTTAGCAGCGCCTACTCTTCCAAAAACTGAAAATCCATTCGCGAAGGAAAGCTCTCCAATAGCATACACTCCATGGTCGGATTCCATTTCACCAAGCCAGCCCTCTCTTTCTTCAGTATACTTCCAGCCGCCTAAAACTAGCCGAAAAGGAGAGATTTCATTAACCCCTCTTTTTAACCGTGAGACAGGATGTTCTTCTGCATTCGTAAACGTCAGCTCTGAAACCAAAAGAGCACCTTCACTTTCTCGAAGATACACTGATGTACCAATGGTATTATTTGGATTAGAAGGAACAGCATCTAAGACAGCAATTTTTAGTGAAACTAAAGGAATGGGATGAATTTTTAGTCTCGCAGCTATCGAAGTGAGTGGAAATATTGATGGACCTGTAATTCCACTTGAAGAGAAGTCAGGACCAATGCCATGTGAACTATTCAGAAATAATCCCCCTGTATTAGTTACATCAAATTCTGAGTTTAGATCATATAATCCAACTAATAACGAGCTTTTGATTTTTGGCAAGGTTTTGAGAATCCAAGCTTCATAGAAACGCCATGAATTCTCAGAATCAATATTAGAAATTGTTTGTATATCACCCACGATTTCTGAAATACTACTACCTTGATTTCCCAATCCATAGAAGTAAAAAGAAAAGCTCTTGGCATCAAAACTAACTTCTACATCAATGTTATCCATATAGCGGGTACCCGTGTTAATACCACCATATATATTTGCGTAAATATCAGCTGAATAAGTAAAAGAAGATTCCACTTTTTGAAAGAAAGGCTCTTTTTCTTGAGCGTTTGTCAAGTTAGAAGTAAAAAGAAGAATGGAGAGATAAAGAAAAAATCTATTCATTATAAAAATCACTTTAGAAGAATCATTTGTCGTGAAGTGGTGAATTCATCAACAGATAGTGAGTAATAGTATAAACCGCTCGGAAGAGATTTAGCATCAAAGGTAATTGAGTGATTTCCAGTACTTTTATTTCCTTCAAAAAGACTTTCAATTTTTCGCCCCAATGCATCATAAACTTCAAGTTTAACCAAAGAGGGTTTTTCTAGTTGAAAACTGATAATTGTTGAAGGATTGAAAGGGTTTGGGTAGTTTTGATGAAGCTGGAATTCTTGTGGTGTGTCTGGTAAATTCTCTGAATTTGTCAAAGTTTTGAACTCAAAATCTCCAACTAAGGGAAGATGATCAGAAGCCAGTATAGCATCTTCTTTTTCTAATCCATAAATGGCTAAAGAATCTGAATGCATTTCCAGTGTATGCAGAGAAAAACTATTCTTTGCTTCTAAAACAGATCCTGAATAAACGATATAATCTAAGCGACCGGCGCTAAAAGACGAACTGGCAGAATACCAAGTAAAGGTAGTTGGCAATCCCGGATTTTGTGGTTTTAAATCCTCTAAAGCAGTGCCATCCCAGTCAGGATCAAAGTCTGATCCAAAGCTCGCTTCATTTACAATATCTCCGGTGATTAACGTGGTTTGCTGCTGGACAAGTCCTACTAAATTCATATCTCCCATAATTACGATCGGGGTTTCTTCTGCAATATCAAATTCTAAACCGGATTTTGAATCCCGGATAAATCCCATAAACTCATCAATCTCTCTTTGTCTACTTTCTTCGTTAGAACAACAAGGCGGGTGCGCAACAATTGACAATAATTCACGATCTCCTAAATCAAGTAGATAAGCCGCGTTACCAGCAATACTGGTTTGTTTTAGAATAGGAAATCGACTTACAATCAGGTTATCATTTCCAGTATCACCACTATACCATTGTTGATTTTCGTGAGAAGGCAGAAACTCTTCAATCAAAGCACCAGCCTGTTGACCGCTATTATCATATACCTCTTCAAGACCTATAATATCCGGTTCAATAGCTTGGAAGATTCTACGAAAGTTCTCTTTGGTAGAAGGGTTAAACAAATTATCGCGTTCGACATTGTAGGAGAGAACCCGAAGATCACTTTGCGAGTCTCGTTTTAAAGAATAGGTTTCGGGGTTATACGTAATCTCGCTGTCGAAGGTATAGGTTAGCGTACTCGAACCATTATCAGGCAGTAAATCACCATTGGAAGTGGCTGAACGAATCAAAAAATCAAATGAGCTCTCATTAAAAATTTCTTGACCATTTACTTTTGCAGTCCGATTAATTTTCATTTCAAAGACTTTTGAGGTAACTGTTGGGGCGGTAACTAGTCCAATATCATAGGAATTAAATGATTTATGAGTTGGGTTATAAAACTGACCATTTCGTTGCCCAAAATTGAAAATCAGCTCATATCCTATT
The DNA here is from genome assembly GCA_963974345.1 of uncultured Balneolaceae bacterium. GTDB lineage: Bacteria > Bacteroidota > Rhodothermia > Balneolales > Balneolaceae > RHLJ01. The sequence goes on from CAXBBW010000009.1 coordinate 123,764, forward strand.
CCTAAAAAAGATTCACCTGTTTCAGCATTACTATCTGAATCAATTAAAAGCGAGATTGAATTATCTTGTTGTAAGTTGATCTCGTCTCCAACCTCTAAGTAGATATAAATGTATAGGTCATCATTAGTGATTTTAAGTGTTTTAAAATCTATCGAAGTTCCAAGATTGTCGCCCGAGGCATCTTCATAAAACGCAGGAATACTTTCCCAGTCAGAGAAATCTTCATCAATTGAAATTGTTTGTGCCGAACTGTTTTCAGAATAAAAAAAACAGAGAAAAAAAAGTAAAAAGGAAGATATTCTAATGAGTGTATTCATTGTCAAATTTTTCTATAATCTAATACTTGTTCTACTCTGAAGAAGTTATTTCTTTAAAATTTCTATAGCAGTACTTACCTCAGAACTTACGGTAAATCCGTTTTCGATGAGAATTTCTTTTGTGTTCTCCATTACCTCGGTTTTAATTCTTCCTAGGTTAGAAAATTCTGAAAAGGTATTTATCCAGAATAAAACTTCAAGTTGGATATAATTATCAGCAAAAGTAGAAATAACTACATCTGCAGATGGATCATCTAAAATGCCTTCAATTTTATTTATACCTTCTAAGATTAATAATCGAGCTTTTTTTGAATCATTTCTAAAATCAATACCAATAGGAAACTTTCCTCTACGTAAACCATCTCTAGTGTAATTTTGTAAGGGATTTTTAAAAATCATAGCACTGGGTATAAAAATATCAATTCCATCACCAGCCCGAACATGTATATCTCTAATGTTAATAGCCTTTACAACGCCAGTAATGCCATTGCTTTCTATTAAATCACCCACATCAAACGAACGGCTAAAAGACATAAAAAATCCAGCAAGAAGGTTTTCTCCAATTTCTCTGAATGCAAAACCAAGAATCACGGTTAGTACTCCACCAGCGGCTAAAATACTTGAAGCGGCCTTCGTTAAGCCCATAATATTAAGCGAAATAATAATACCTAAACTATAGAAAAACCATCGAGTAATCCGTCGTATCAGTTGAATTCTTTTTTCTGAAGTATTTGTTCGTTCTAAGACCTTCTTTAAAGTGCGACCTGCTGTTAACCCTAAAAATATGAATACTACTAGAACGAATAGTCCAACTAATATCTCGGGGGCAGCTTGCTTTATCGAATTATAAAAATTTTCGAAACTTTTAACGATTTCATTCATAAAATACTATTTAGTTTGAGACAAGGAGTACGCATATATTTCGAATATCGGAACTTTTTTTGATTGAACGTTAATATTTGAAATAATCTTTTAATAAGCTAAAAAAGCCAAATGGAGTATAAATAAGCTGTTTTAGATTTGGTATTGGTCATAATAAAGGAGACCTTTGTAATGCAAGTTATAGGTCAGGAATCGGTAATTTCACAGTACAGTACAAGTTTTCCCTTCTCTAGTTTGTTTAACTAAATTTTAAACCCCACAGCCGAATTGAATACAAAGCAAAGTTTATTATTTGCTTTAGACTGTACCTGAGGGGCCCAATACACATATTTTTATATAATGGAATACGGTAAAATTAAATGGTTTGATGCTGAAAAAGGTTTCGGTTTCATTCAACCAGATAATGGTGGCAAAGACGTTTTTGTTCACCGAAATAATATTGAAAATCTTGGATTTGAAGAAAGTCTAAAAGATGGTGAAGAAGTAGAATTTACTATTTCTGAAACTCCTAAAGGCTTAAGTGCAGTTGAAGTTTATAGACTTCAATAAGTATAAAGTTTAAGTTTTAAAGCCGCGCCCGAAAGCGTGGCTTTTTTTATTTAGAAAAGAAAATTAGCGGGCTTTAAAATTTGGGTTTTGTATAATTCCCAATAAGTTTCCAAAAGGGTCAATCACGGTAGCCACATATATATCTCCTCCAACATGCATGATCTCTTCATCTGGAAGAGCCCCTTCATCAATTAAAAGTTTCCATGCTTTTTGTATATTCTCCACTCCCCAATATACAGCGCTACCACTTTTCCCAGGTTCTCTATCTGGTTGTAGCCCTAATTCATACCCACCAATATCAAATCCTACATAAAAGGGTTCATCAAAATATGGTTTTTCACCTGTTATTTTAGTGTACCAATTTTTGGCTTTTTTGATATCTTGGGCTACATATACTACTGTTCGTAATCCTTGGAGCATAACTTTTGGGTAAGTTTATAAAGTGATAATTTAGATAAATTTAGTTAGGCTTTAAAAGATGAAATAAAAAAAGCCTCAATGGGGTCAACCAGTTGAGGCTTGGGGTACAGAATAAAAAACTAGAGATAATTAATACTGGTAGTAATGCTACCCTTATAATTTCCCCTTAAAATTTTCTCGTCAGAATCATCAATTTGAGTGTTTAGGTCAATAGTGTGATTTCCATTTTCGTTTTCAAGAATACTGCTCATTGAAAGTATTAACTCATCTCCAAATTCATTTACTGCTATTACAGAGTTTTCAAGACTTACATAAGTATCAACATTTTTTGGAGCTTTAAAATCAAAACCTCCAATAGACTCATTACTATCATTAAGAGATAATTCATTTACTCGAACATTTGTAAGAGTAGCCCCACTGATGATTGTTGCACTTACCCTCATTGTTGCAGTAGCCACACCTTGAGCTAAAGTCTCTATTTGGAAAAAGGAAAAGAGTATTAGTATGGTTATTAGGTGTTTCATGGGGCATTAATTTAATCTGCTCCAAATATATTAATATTTTCTAACATTAGAAAATATTAATATTACTTTTTTCTAATAAATTTACTTATTAAAGCTGTTAGTTATTGTTATTATTAAAATTGAACCTCAATTTTAAAATTAAAAATTTCTTCTTGCACAAAAAAAATATGGCCTTCGAAAAAGAAAGTGCGGGATAAAACTTAAATGTTGATTAAAATGTCTTAAACACAAATATTGAGATGGGTACAAAGGAAGTCTCTAATTCCTTTAATATGCTTAAAGAAGGTTACATGAAAAATATATTTATTAGATGGGGTCTTTGGGGGCTACTATTTTTTGTTCTGTCGGTAAATGTCAGTGGGCAAACATTTATTCTAAAGCCGGCTGCCTTAGCAAATAAAGATGGAGACTTCGAAACAAAACTTTTTTTAAAGAAGGATCAAGTTTTTCGAGTTAGTTGGACATCGTTAGATGGGACTGATTTAAATCTCACAGGGAAAGATGCTAAACTAATTATTGGTAGATCTTCTAATAACTATAACGTTTTAGAAGTAAATACGACAAGCACAAAGGGAGACTTTATACCTAGTTCTATTGGTTTAGGTGCTGGTAGGTATTATGCTAGAGTAACAAATTCTAATGGTAGAACGACAACAGATATACAGGATGATCAACAAACCAATCCGAGTTCGATTATTTATTCGAATGAAATTTTACTATTAATTGAAGCTACTGAAGCGCCAGCAATTATATCTCCCAGGGGTAAAACTTCCAACCCAACACCAACCTTTCAGTGGACTTCAGTTTCAGGTGTTCCATCATATTGGATTATAGTTTCAAGTTCTCCTTTTGATATTGTAGAAGATAAAGATGGTAATATTAGTATAGAAGGTGCAACAATTGTTTGGCAGTATATAACAAAGAATAATACAGCAGAATATGGAGCAGTAAATAAAGAATCTCCCTTTAAAGATGAAGCACCGCCATTAAATGCGAATCAGGAGTATAGTTTTACAATATTAAATGTGTACGAGGATAATAACCCAGTATATACTAGTCCCGTTTTTGGTGGTATTGTTCCTTTTATATTTTCTGATCCAAATGCTTTACCAAAGACCACACTTAATGAACCGATTAACGATGAAGTATTTTTCTCAGAAAAAACGATAACATTTAGTTGGAAAAAAATACCAGAGTCAAGCAATTATACAATAAACTTGCTTCAAGTTGTAAAACAACAAGGTGTTGATGTTACGATTCCGATATGGAAAAGCACTACGACCAATAATTCAATTGATTATCCAGCGATTGAAAACTTAAAAAATGGTCGTTTCAAATGGAATGTGGTAACAAATAATTCCACTGGTGGCGGAACCACTAGTAATAGTAATCTATTTACTTACAAAGTTGAAACGGGGGAATTTAATGCTAGAATTCAATCTAGTACTGATAATTCTAGTTTAGTAGGGGTAGAATTAACGGCAACCGCTATTTCTGGAGGTGTAACTCCTTCTGTTGCATATGCAATTCAAAATGAATCATACAGTGATAGTTTAGTTGCTGGAATTTATGAATTTAAAGCGGTGAAAACAGGTTTCGAAAATGTAAGTACTCAAATCAGAATTAGAGACGCAAGGCGAAGCAACTTCACTTTAAAAATGAACCCACTTCCATCTTCAATTCAGGGTTCCGTTAAAGATAATAATGGTAGCAATGTTGCAAATGCGACGGTCAATATAACTAATCTGTCTTCAGGGGAAATCAAAAATGCTATTTCAGATGTAAACGGAGGTTTTTCAGCTTCCTTAAAAAAAGGAAGCTATTCAATCCAAGTTTCAAAAACTGGGTATATTAGCTCAACTACTCGGTCAATTACACTAGGTTTAAATGTTCAAAAAGAAGAAACCAACCCTTTCATTATAAAAAATGATCAAGCTACTATTACTGGTGTAATTAATAATGAAGATGGCCTACCAGTACAGCAGGCAAATGTTACTATAAAAAACGGTTCAAAAACATTCGAAACTAAAACGAATGGTTCAGGGCTATATCAATTTATAGTATCTAGTGGCAAATGGACATTAAGCATTCAAAAAATTGGTTTCGTAAAACCAAAAGATAAAATAATTACGTTATCAACAGGTGATGTACTTCAAAACCAGAATTTTATTCTAACAGGAAATGCCAATCAAGTTACTGGATTTATTAGAGAACGTATTACCAATAACAACGGATTGATTGGTGTTGCCCCATTCGAAGGAATTACTGTTGAAGCGATACCCAATGTAGGGTCTGTGATAACTACGGTTAGCGAAAAAAATGGTCAATATACTTTAAGTTTAAAAAGTGGTTCATATACCATCAAAGCAAAAAGACAAAATTACACTTCAAATCAAGATAGAGAATTAGTAATTGGTATTGCCATCGGAGAAACAATTTCTAATATGGATTTTGAGTTAATTCCAAATCCAAGTTCAATTTCAGGCACAGTTACTTTATCAAATGGAAATGGAGTAGCAGACGTTCAAGTTACTGTACCCAACGTAGGAACAACAACTACAACAAATAGTGGCTATTATAAGATTAGTGTGCCTTCAGGAAGCCATAACGTTTTAGTTTCGAAGTCTGGTTTAGTGTCACCTGACCCTAAATCAATAACCGTAAAAACAGGGCAAAGTTTAAATGGGCTAAATTTTATTATGATCCCAAATGCAGGTTCGATTTCGGGTCAAGTAAGTTCTGGAGGAGAAGCCCTATTAAATACATCACTTACAGCAATAAATACTTCGAATGGAAAGAAGGTCCAGATAGTTAACAATTTGGATGGAACTTTTAGCTTTAATTTACAATCAGGAAATTGGTACATAAAAGCTGTTAAAGCTGGGTTTTTGATGGATTCCACATCAATAATAACAATTGGACCAGGTCAAAAACTTGTAGATCAAAACTTTTCGTTAATAAAAAACCTGACTACAGTACGAGGAACAATTACTGATGGTATAAATCCTTTAAAAAACGCGTCAATTTTAGTTACAAATATATTTGGTGAAGCTTTTAATCAAACAACAATTTCCCAAGTAAACGGTACATATGCATTTAGTATACCTGCTGGCGCAAGCTATCAAATTAGAACATCAAAGGATGGCTATAAAACATTGTTACAGACGACAGATCAACTTGTACCAGAGCAGACGGTGATCAGAAACTTCACTTTAACTGCAAATCCAAGTTCGGTAGCTGGAAAAGTTTTTGTGTCAACAAAATCAGTTTTATCAAATGCAAAAGTAGTAGCAATAAATAATAACGGTGTGCGAGTAGATAGTACCACAACAAGAACAGATGGTTCATATTTACTGGGGTTATCCCCTGGAAGCTATACGCTTTCTATTACAAAGGCTGGATACACAACGTCAATAAAATCTACATCGCTTAGTATTGGGCAGAATCTAACAGGGATTGATTTTACAGTGAATGAAAATTTTGCAGTTTTTAGTGGTAAAATTACAGATTCTGAAGGCAATATTTTAGATCAGGTTTTTATAAATATATCTCGGGAAGGAGGGGGAGGTGCAAGCGCAGTAACTGATCAAGAAGGAGCCTTTACTTTGTCTGGGTTAACCGAAGGTAGATATTCAGTCCAAATAACAAAAGCGGGTTTTATTGACAGAAGACTATCAAGAGTGGTAATGGATGGCGATTTTGTAATACTTGATCAAGTTCTTACCCCCAAAAATGGGGTAATCGAAGGTCAAATTTTAGATGAAAATGGAGCATTCATTTCATCTGCTACAGTAATAGCTGTAAATGAAAATGGAGAAGAATATACCGCAGTAACAAATACAAGTGGAGCCTATTCATTCAATTCATTAGAACTAGGAGAGTATACTATAAATGCATCAAAAACAGGCTATACTTCTAATAATACCGTTTCAGCAGAATTAACAGAGGGAAATTTAATAAGGACATCGATTAACTTGAGCGACTTAATCCCAAATAATGTGGTAATTTCGGGTATAGTTACTAATAGCTCCTCCTCCAGTTTTATTAAAGATGCTCAGGTTTCTATTACAGGCTCTGGAGGATCAGGTTTTGCCCTTAGTAATTCTGAAGGTGCATTTTCAGTTTCAAATCTTTCAGCAGGGACCTATTCAGTAAAAAGTAGTAAGGATGGATTTAAAACGAGTTCTAGTGAGATTACAGTAGTAAGTGGGGGTACATCAGGAATAATCAATTTTTTTCTTGTACCAAATAATGGGAAAATCACAGGGGTTATTAGAGATGTTAACAATGAGCCATTACCGTTCAAAGTGACAGTGAATGCAGTTTCTGAAACTAAATCGTTGATTACACAAGCCGATTTAACGGGAAAATTTACGTTTGAAGGTATTGAGACGGGATTAGATTATAAGATAAGTACAGATATTTATAGGGATGGATATGAGAATGTAGAAACACTTATTGAAGTGCCCCCTGGGAGTTCTACTACAATATTAGAGGATGATTTAAAAGTTATTACCAAGAAATCCTCGATTTCGGGAAACACAGAAATTGGAGAAGTAACTTTAAGCCTTTTGAATGCAAATAATAATGAAGTTATTGATTTAACAAGTTCCGATTTAGATGGAAATTTCTCGTTCAATTTTTTAGGACAAGGAAGCTATAAAGTAATTCCAAAAAAATTTGGTTATTTATTTACTCCCACAGTATCAAATACAATTGATTTAGATAGTGAAACATCTAGTTCGGTTTCATTTGCAGCACAAGCAAATATTGCGACACTAGAAGTAATAGTTAATAACTCAAGTGGATCTAGAGTACCAAATGTAGAGGTTACAATAATTTCAGCTGATACCACGATTATTCTATCCGAAAAAACAAACTCTACTGGTATTGCAAAATTTAGAAATATTAAGGCAACTAATTATTTAGTTCGACCAGCAAAACAAGGTTTTAGTATAAATCCAGAGTCAATAAATGTGACTTTGAATTCAAGAGATTCAGTTTCTTCCACATTTATAATAACAGCCAATAGTTCAGCACTTACAGGAAATGTAAAATCAGTAGTAGGAGGAAATACAAGTAATTTAAATGCGACAACTATAACAGCTATACTTGATACAACTGGGCAGTCTTTTGAAACGGTAACTAATAACTCCGGAGTATATAGTTTTAATGGATTACCGGGCGGAACTTATTCAGTAATTGCTTCAAAATCAGGTTTTATATCGGATACAATTTCGGTGATGGTTAATATTGGAGACTCTATTGTTGCAGAAGAAATTATTTTAAATAAATCATCAGTTGACCTTAGAGGAACTGTTCGGTTGAAAGGAATTGGAGTAGAAGGAGTTCAGGTGACGGCACTTTCAGCAAATACTTTAAATACTACAACAAATACATCAGGATCTTTTAGGTTTGCTTCGCTTCCAGTGAAAACAGGCGTTTCCGATACAACTGTTTACCAAATTAAAGTTACTGAAGGCATATTTAGTAAAAGTTATTTAGTTAGTATAACTCCCAATCAAGTTGGTAGCCGTATTAACTTACCTGTTACAAATTTACCTAGTGGAAAAATTGAACTCTTAGTTACGGATGGGGTTGAACCTATCCCTGGGGCGAAAATTACTTTTGGAATATCAGGAGGTGAGTCTTCAAGTGATATTACCGGAAATGATGGTTTGTTTGAATCTTCAGAAAACCTTAGAAAAGCATTGTATACAGTAAGCGCTTCTAAAGAAGGTTTACTATATCCACAAAATACCATTCGCGTAGAACTTCCTACTGATACAACGGTACTGACACGTGCTGTATATCTTCCATATACACAACTGGAAGTGGAAGAAATTTTAGCAGATCAGGAAACGCAAGTTGATGTCGTTAATCAAGTTGGTTATGATAATTCTAGTGCTTCTGGAATCTTATTTTATAAAAGAGAATCTGAAAGTATATTCACACAAACTCCAATGAGTAGAATTGGAGACACTTTAAGAGCAAATATCCCTGCATTTGGCTCAGTAGAAGAAATAACATTTTATACTTCAATAGACGATGAAAATAGAAACAATAATTATCTAAGTTTAGAAAGTGACATTATTCCATTGGCTAGTGGTATTCTTAGTGATATAAGAGTTACACCTACAATTAGTGGACAAAAATTAAGAGCTGGAGATTCCTACAAACTAGACCTTTTTGTAAGGGATGGAATCAATAAATCTTTAAGAGAGCGTTTTGAAGGGGAAACACCCGAGGGAAGTATAGAGTGGTTGGTAGTAGGTGAAGAGGGTGGTGTTTTATTGTCTAATCAAAAGGAAACATCAATAACTCTTGAAGCAATCTCTGAAGGTACTTATCAGGTACAAGTATCAGTTAACCTTGATGGGACTATATTAAATCGCTCATTAACGGTAGATATAACAAACACGCCGTTAGAATCTATTTCGGTGGGGATTCCTTCAAAAAAAGTGTCTAACACATCAGAAATACTATTTAGTTATTCTGCTGTAGATACTTCAGGAGGTAGTGTAGTTTTAGGAGAAGCACTTTCTTGGTCGGTAATTCCTCCAACTTCTGGAACAATTGATGAACGAGGAGTATTCGAAGCTTTAAATTCATCCACAATAGGTTCATTTAAAATTGTAGTAAGTGACGCTGTTTCAAAGATTAGAGGTGTTTCTGAAGTTGTAGAACTAGTAGCTCGCATTGAGCCTGATGAAGCATATTCTTTTACTGATGGTAATGGTCTTCAGTTTTTAGTATCAGAAGGGTCTGTTGATATTCCTTCTCAACTTTCATTGGGTGAAACTACTCCACCAAGTACAAAAAAGTTTGTTTTTGGTCAAGGAACAGACGTTAGCTACACAGTTTCAGATAAGATTTATGTACTTACCTTTAACGGTAGCGATTTAAAAAAGGCTGCGGAATTGATTTTACCAGAAGATTCTTCATTAGCTTTAAATGAAGGTTCTAAAAAAATTGGTCGCTTTAATTATACTACGCTTCAATGGGAAATATTAAGCAATACAACTAAAACTGTAAGCCAAAGAGCACCTGATGCAGTTATCATTGAGAAGCTTGGTCAATTTGCAATATTGGCAGAAAATGAACCACTAGGTATTAAATATGGTGCTGTTTTACCAAGTCCATTTTCTCCTGATATAGCCCCAGTTAAAATTGGTTATTGGCTGAATACTGCATTTCCTCCTGCGAAAGTAAATATACACATCTATAATATTAGAGGAGAGTTAGTTCGAACAATTTTAGAAGACGATCTTCAGCAACCAGGAAGATATGGTTCATCATCAAGTACTAAAGAAATAACGTGGGATGGTTTAACTGATAATGGTAAAATGGCTCGAAATGGTAGATATGTAATCCAAATCAAGGCAAAAGATCAACAAGATGAAGTTGTGAAATTGCTACAAGTGGTTTTAATCAAGTAGGGTCATATGAAAACAAGAAATTCACTCTTATTTTTATTCTTCATGTTGATATTAACATATCAGCTAAAAGCTCAAGAACTATCAAATATACCCGGGTCTTTTGTGGATATAGGATTCGGAACACGACCTGTAGGAATGGGGTTTGCATTTGTTGGACTTGCTGATGATGAAAACAGTACCTATTGGAATCCTGCAGGTTTAGCACAAGTAAATGAATATAAAGCTGGATTTTCACAAATCGACCAACTTGGATTGGTGACTTATAATTATGGAACTCTTCTAATCCCTATTCCAATTTCAGGCCATTCTGTAGGGATTTCGGTTATATCATCAGGTGATGAAGCTATGCAAGAGCTTTCTGTACATGCTGGTTATGGTTTTAAATTTAATATTGTAAGCCTTGGGATAGGTATCAAGTATCGAAATGTAAGTTTTGGAAATAACACATTGAATCCTAATAACTATCAAGTTTTTGATGCCGCTGAAATTTCACGAGGTTTAAACCAGCAAGTATATGGAGATGCAAACGGTTATGGAGTAGATATTGGTTTAATGGTGTACCCATCTGAAAAAACTCAGTTTGGAGTTATGGTAAGAGACTTGATAGCTCCATTAAATTGGAATAGCGGGGCTCGGGGAGCAGAATATAATGCAAGAGGATCTTATGAAGAGGGTCTTCCAATGGAGATTATTTTTGGATCTTCTTTTAAGGTAAATGACAATGTACTTTTGGTTAGTGATTTTCAACCTGCAATGACTGATGAACGTACCAATTGGGTAAGGGTTGGAATCGAAGGAAGGTTAATGAAAATATTAATGTTAAGAGCGGGAACGGAACAAGGAGTAAACGATCTGGATGATGATAAAATAACCCTAGGAACCGGATTAGATATTAGTCTTGGTGGTAAACTAAGAATACAATCGGATTTTGCTTATGTGATTGATCCAATACAGAGTTCACAGCGAATTAGCTTTTCAATTAGCTTTTAAGGAATATGAAAATGGATAAAAAGTTTTTTTATATACTCATCACCTTATTAGCGGTGAATTGTCAAACTCTGGCTTTTGCACAAGAAGAAGATTCAAATGCCAACGAGATTCATTTATTCAGAGGCGGGTTTATGGATGTGAAATTTGGAATGAACCTAAATACATTAGGTAGTAGTCTGGGGTCAGGTTCAATGGGGGGATTAATAAGTTCAAGGGTCGATAATGGAGCATTAAATATTCATTTGAATCCAGCGCTCTTAGGGTTTATGAGTCAAGGTCAGGTCCTATTTGATAGTAGAGCTGGCGTTGGGACAGCAATGACTTCTGGTCTGAATTCAAATATAACAAGTACCTTAAACGACGAAATAGCCTCAGCTGTAAATGACGAGTTCTCGAATGAAGCCAATTGGACTCAGTTTCCTGAAACATATATTACTCCTACGGTGGTTCGGGATTTTGATATTGGTTTTACTGGGAATGTATCTTCAATCGCATTTGCAGCCCCAATTACAAACAAATTTGTATTAGCAGGTGCATATTCTTCTCCAGCTGCTATCGATTTTGATTTGGGCATAACAGGACTGACAGCAAAGCTAGCACAAGAACAAGGTAGCGATGAAGTAGCAATTCGATTTGATGTGCTAATGAATATTTCTTTTCTGACTCAAATGCGGTTTAAAATGAACACGCTTTCACTGGGAATGGGTGCTAAATTGATTGATAAGAGAAATAAAAAGCTAGCAATAGGTGGAACAATTAACAGATATCAGGTTGATAATACCAGAAGATTACAAGCAGATCTTTCGGGTTTGGTTGTAGTAGGAAGTGCAGATGAGCGTTATTTTAATAATCCTAATGACCCAAATCTGAATACTGATGCAGGTGAGTCGAATGCTTTTTTTATGAATGCAGATGGAAAATTCCAAGCAACTGAATATGGAATGAAAATGGGTGTTTACTACCAACTCAACAATCATCTACGATTATCGGTTGTGTACGACTATGTGCCAACATTTAACTTAGTAAGTGAAAATAATTCGGCTAGTGCTTATCTCCCAATATTTTTAGTTGGTACAGGAGAGGATATCCTTGCAGGAAATATCGAAGTAGCACTTGACAGTTTACGGGCTAATAAACCAAACTTAACCACAGAAAGGGACCTTTCCTCTTTAGTAAAAAACAGTAGATTGAATTTGCCATCATCTTTCACAATTGGATTAGACCTACCCATTAGAAAACATACGTTGGTTTTAAATTTTAGCAAATACTATGGTGAGCTTTCCATCGAGAATGGAGATCAAGTAATTGGCAAAGACTTAAATGCGGGAATAGGATTAGGATTAGATTTTAGGATGAGAGATCGTTTTGAAAGCCTTATCCAAATTGCAAGCTTTCCAATCAGGCTTCTTTTTCTAGACATAGATGGTCTATTATTTCAAACTTTTGGTGGAATTACAGGGTATAAAAATTCACACTATAGAATAGGTGGAAATGTACTTCTAGGTGAAGGTATTGTTACTAGTGATAATGAAAAGCTAAGATCTACATTAGGAGGACCTCTTCCTCAAACTTTTTCGATGGGGCGACAATATACTATTTTTGAAAATGTAGATGTTGGGGTAACCGTACTTGCTCTACCTGATTTACTATTAAAATATTCCATAGGAATAAGATTTTAGCAACTACTTCTTATACCAAATAATGTTCTTTTCTGCTTTTAATACTATATTAAAGAATACGATTTAGTTCATTAAAAATTTATCAGGAGATGATTAAATATTTTGTAAAGCATTTTTTGCTCGCAATTGTCTTAGTTGGGTTGTTTCCTATCCAAGTACAAGCTCAATATCTTTATTCAAATCCAGAGTTTGCTTCTACGTATGATTGGACAGTAAACCATCGGCTTCAAATCTTGGATAAGTCACATGCGGATGGAGATTTTTCGTATGATCGAGGCTTTTCTAGAGTGCTAGCGCCAAAGGTTAAGCGTGAATATGAGCTTGACATGATGGAACAGGAGTTTTCCTTTGGAGATCAGTTTGAGTGGTATGATGGAGGTAGAAATGGATTCAGGAGTAGGTTTGCGAGTTATTCAAAAACAACATGGGCCGTCTATTCTGAACTTCATGCAACTTCATCTTTAACGGGAAAATCAAGAATAAATTTACATACTTACCTACAACAACATGCAAGAGCAAATAGGGCATTGTTCGAATTGCAATACCAATTGGATATCAAAAAAAACCAAAAAATTTCAATACAAAACACACTTTCAGAGTTTAAAAAAGACATAGATTTTACTGTTTCTTATGAATTTAATAAAACTAAAGTTGGAAATTTTCAGCTTGATATTACCTACCAAGATTATTTGAATAATATAGTAAATGGGGCAGGAAATGACTCAAATCCACTAAATCCACAATCTCGTCAAATACAGAAAGAGTATAATACCACGAATTTTCTTTTTTCAGGAAGATGGTATTCTAATAAAACAAAATGGTATCACTGGGATATATCGTATATCTATCAACCAAAAGTAAAATCAAATATAATAGACAAGACTGTTCTAGACTTTGGATATAAAGAAACAGAAAATCTGTATTTAATGAATGGAGCAATAAGTGCAAGAGTTAAAACATTTATTGTAGGGGTATATGGCTATAAAGATTTCAATGCCTTACGGAGATACAACAATGATGAGAGTGTAACTACAGGTTATAAGGCTAAACAGTCATCTCTAAAAGGAGGTGGATTTTTATACGGTCGAATATGGAGATTAGAACCTAAACTTAGGATTTCCAGAGAAAGATATACAGACGTACAAGCTGGAAACAATTTCGAAAATTCCATCATTAATAAAGAATTTAACTATGGTGAATATAGATGGTTAACAGATATTGGTTTAGGTTTAATATTTAGTAAGAAAGTAAAACTGACAGTTAGATATATGAAGCAAAAAAGAGATATAGATTCTCATAAAACTTCAGACTATCTAACAAGAAATTGGACTAGAGAATGGTTTTTTGTAAGAACTAAAGATCATCGTATGGCATTTCATCTTACAATTAATACCCACAAAAAATTAAAATTTGAATTATTTGGAGCATATGATATTGACGGAGATTCAAGTAGAACAAATCCAAGGGTTCAAAGATTTGACAAAGGTGGAGGAAAACTGATTGTATTATTATAAATATTCGGAAAAGGCATTTGGGAAAGAATATTAGTGACTATGCCTTCTAGAGATTAAACAGACTATTTATTTGGATTATTAGATAACGAAACTTTTGCTTTTTCGGCAATAGCTTTTACAGGTTTAGTTTTATAGAGTAAATACAGTAAAAACTTAAATAACCATTCAATTGGTTTAGGAAATTTTCGGTCAACATCTATAAATAATACTACTCTAATATCATCAGTATAATTAGCAGCATCATGTAGATAGTTATCATTAAAAATTATTCCTTCTCCATTTTTCCAGTAGTATTTTTCACCCTTTTCAATACTATTCTTATCGTATTTTTTATTATCAATTGGATCATCATTTATTCTAATCCAACATTGTTTTTCTTTGTTATTATTAGGAATAATTACACCTAGGTGATAGCGAAGAAAACCTTGAAAGTACCCCCTATGTGGCTTTATATATTGTTGAGGGTCGAGAATGGAGAAAAAAGCTTGTTTAATATTGGGGATTTGTTTTAGTAAGCGTGCTGTTTTAGGGCACAATTCACAGTTTTCTTCAACAAAACTACCAGAGAGAAACATGAAAGATTTCCATTTAATAGCATGTATACCACCTTTAGATTGTTCTCCAGCAAAACCATCTACATCTTTTAACTCCTCTTTGTAGTTGAGTAAAGCCATGCATTCTTTTTGGACTATTTCATAGTTATCCTCTAGTTCCTTGAAATAGGGATAATCTTTTTCATAATCGTGAAGAAATGCAGGAGTTCTTTTGATCCACTCTTTTTCTTCAAGTTTTACAATAAAGTCATTAATAAATTTTAGGGGTTCTTTTTTTGACATTTAGATGAAATGAGTATTGTATAAATTGATAATTAATCTATTTCTTAACACGATCAAAAAACTTTTTAAAACTTAGTCCAAGTATAAAGTTATTAGAATCATTTCCCTGTATATAGTTCATATTTTTTCGAGAGGTAAGCCCAAAAGAAGTGCTAATTAACCAAGAATCGATGGTTCTAGAATACATAGCTTCTAAAAACCACTCATGATCATGATGAAACTGATCATTAAAAGTATCAAAATAATAATCATCATTAAACCTTATTCTCTGGGCAAATAACTGAAGCTTTCCATTCTTAGTAAATAAATCAAAGTCGAATACATCAGAGCTTGAACCGGGTCCAATTCCTGCTCCAATTACTTGTCCCTTGTGAGTGTAACCTTGTCGAATATAAGAGTGCTGGTACCAAATATTATGTCTTCTATATAAAAATGCAGCCTTTGAACGATCTAATACGGCACGCTCGTATGCAAGTTTTATAATTTTATCATCTTTAAGTAGAAGTAGCTTAGAAAAACCTAAAGTATACGCTCTAGAATGTTCTGGTTCTTGCCCTCCTAAGACTCCTCCAAAATCATTTTTCCCAAATTCCATATAGGCTTCAAAACCTTGCTCTGGAAATGTCCATTCCATTGAAAGTGCTGCAAGCTGATCAAAGTCATCATTTCCTGTATTAGGATTGTCAGGATTTCTGTCGGCATCATCATACCGGTAAGCCATTACTAATAAATCTATTGCTTCAAACTCATTAAATCGTTTGTACATCATTCTTCCAAATCCAAGTTTAAGTCCTTTAATAAAACGAGGCTGGAAAGCCAAAAACCCGCCTGCGAGATATCGATAATTATTCTCCTTATCAGCATCAAAATAATCCGACTCCTCAAGTGATCCCCAAAGTAATTTGAATTCAAAATCTACAATTGAAGTTTCATAAGGTTTATTAGTACCAATTTCAATATGAGGAAAACCAGCAGCATTATTACTTCTTAGAATAGGATTATATTTTGCTGGACCCCAAACGGTATTACTTGTTGAAGCACCAAAAGTAAAACCAGAGTAAACCAATCTAACTTCAGATTGCGCCCAATCATATTCTGTAAAAGAGCTTTTCCCGAACCTTTGCGGATAATCTATTCTCCCATTCGAAAACTGATAGTTTAAAGGATTTGTAGATCCTCTTTGCGTGGCTAATTGGTAGTTTTGATTTTGTGAATAATAAATTAAGGGGGCTAAGCTATATTCTAAAATTCCCTTCTTACCTTGAATACCAAAGTAAACAGAACTATTTAATCCTTTCCCTTTCCAGACTGCTCCATCATTAATCGTTCTTGGATATTCGGAATTATAGTTTAAACCAAATTGAATAGGAAGGATCGAAAAATAATTTTCTTCTGGATTTCTAAAGTCTAATTCCCAAGGGTTCCATGTTAAACTATCTTTTTTAAACTTACTAAGAATCGCTGGGTGTTCATATAAGCGTTGATCAATATCTGGGTTCATCATTTCCAAAACATCGTAATACTCGCCCCCAACTTGATCTGGGTGAATTACCTGAGCCTTTAAATAGCCAAAACAGAAAAAAATAACTATAAAGAAAAAAATACTGATTTTAGACATTCTCACTTAAATATGGTCTGCATTAAATTGAAATAGAACTAACGTATCCTATGGTTTCAAATTTTAGATATTTACTAAAAATACCAATAATGTTTAATAGTCGGGGCGACAGGATTTGAACCTGCGACCTCTCGGCCCCCAGCCGAGCGCGCTACCGAGCTACGCCACGCCCCGTTTGTTATAAGCAAAATAAGCTTGTTTAAGACTGGCTGCAATCTCAATATTGAGTTTTTAAAACTAGTATTTACAAATCAAAAAAATGATTTTTAAAAATGCCTAGCATTAGATTCTAAATAATTAGATTAGCTATTGCAGGTTAAGTAGGTTATCAATTTATTCTATATGCTTTTGAAATAACAATAATCAATTAATTTAACTCTTTTGGGCTACAAGAAAAGAAAGACGCTTTTAATGGTATATGGAATAACAGTAGCGTTATTTTTTTTTCTAAATGTTTATTCAATATTCGAGCCGCTAGAAGAAACGCTTCTAGATATCCAGTTTCAGTCTTTTCAACGAGATATAGAAGAGCCAAAAGTGGTTTTAGTTCTTATAGATGATCAAAGTCTGAAAGAACTCAGTTCGAAAATGGGGATTTATTGGCCATGGCCAAGGGAACTATACAGTTACTTACATAACTATCTCTCTGCAAAAGGAGCTACTAGAATTGTCTATGATATAATTCTAGACCAACCAGATTTTGATAGACCAGGATTTAGAGGAACAGAAAGTGATAAGAACCTTGAAATATCATTGGGAACATATGGGAATGGAGTACTCGCAGCATACACGTATTCACTTAGGCCAAATGAAGACCAAATCACGTCCAAGTTTTCATACCAAGTAGAGGGCTTAATAGATACAAGTGTATATGGGTTAAACAACCTTCCGATAACACAGTTTGGTCAAGTTGCAAATTCATTAGGCTCAGTAAATGTAAATGTTAAAAATGAGTCACTAATTAGAAAAGTACCTCTATTCTTTCATTTACAGTCCAATCAATTTATACCATCTCTAGCTATGAGTACCTACTTATCTGCAACTGATGGCAGTGCTCAAAATATTAAATACTCAAACAATTCATTATTAACTAAAGCGAATAAAATTCCTTTAACAGAAACTAATGAGTACTTAATTAATTGGTATTCAAAAGGTGGGGGTGGGTTAGATGAAGGAAGCTTTGATAACTACTCCTTTGCTTCCATCTTAAGAAATGCGATCCAGTTTGCACAAACGGGAACTACACCTAACGACTCTCTTATAGATGTAAAAGACAAAGTTGTTTTTCTTGGGGCGAATGCAGCAGGCTTAGCAGATATAAAATCAACTCCAATGAGCCCTTATGAGCCCTTTCCTGGGGTTGAAATTCATGCAACTGTTCTTCAGAATTTGCTAGATCAAGACTACATTACCATTATAGATAACACGAATATCTACTTTAGAATAGGCATACTCATTATAATTTTTCTACTCTACTACGGCGTTTTCTTTAAAAGCTACCAAGTAAATATTTCACTTTCCTTATTGATATTATTTGGGATTCTGATTTCAGGTATTGCACTCTTTTATAGCCAAAGAGTATGGTTTCCAACGGTAGAAGGAACATTTACAATTGCACTAACCATAGTGGTAGGTTACATAGTTAAATATGTTGGAGAAGATAATGAGAAAAGAAAAATTAGAG
The DNA here is from genome assembly GCA_963974345.1 of uncultured Balneolaceae bacterium. Taxonomy (GTDB): domain Bacteria; phylum Bacteroidota; class Rhodothermia; order Balneolales; family Balneolaceae; genus RHLJ01. The sequence continues at coordinate 142,216 of CAXBBW010000009.1, forward strand.
GCGCTTTTGGGATGTATATTCAAAAAGAACTCGTCGATGAAATAAGCGAATCGCCAGAAGAATTAAAACTTGGTGGGCAAAGAAAAAATCTTACCATTATTTTTTCAGATTTAGAAGGATTTACTTCAATCTCTGAGCAGTACACACCAGAAGAACTGGTAGCGTTTTTGAACGAATATCTTTCAGAAATGACAAGAATCATATTTGAACATAAAGGGACGCTCGATAAATATATAGGTGATGCGGTAATGGCATTTTGGGGGGCGCCTGTTTCTCATGAAAATCATGCCTTTCTAGCTTGTAAATGTGTTCTTGAAATGCAAAAAAGTTTGAAAATTCTTCAAAAGAAATGGAAAGCAGAAGGTAAGCCTACACCTGGAGTTCGATTTGGTATAAATACGGGGGAAGTAGTAGTGGGCAATATGGGATCGCTCGAACGATTTAACTATACAGTACTAGGTGACCATGTAAATTTAGCGGCAAGACTTGAGCCTGCAAATAAAGACTTTGGGACCCATACGCTTATTTCAGAATTTACAAGAGCTTTAATTGGAGATAAATTTTTGGTTCGAGAAGCGGGTTTAATTAAAGTTAAAGGAAGAGATGAGGCCATTAAAGTATTTGAGCTTTTAGGTGAAGCTGGTGAGGAAGGCGAAGCAGAAAAGAGAAAATTTATTACCGATTTTGAAAAGGCGCTTATCCTTTATTATTCCAATAAGCTTGATGAAGCAGCCTCTGTATTTATGGAGTTTACAAAAAACTATGGTGAGGACCCTTTATCAGATATATATTTATCTAAAATCGCATATTATCAAGCATTTCCACCAGAAAAATGGACAGGGATACATGAACAAATATCAAAATAAGGCAATGAGATTAAGTAAAAAAATTACTTTGGGATTAAGTGTAATCATTTTGATATGTACTGAATTAAGTGCCCAAACTAGATATACTAACCAAACGGTTGATATGAGAGTTGGTCCAGCAGGTTATTATGAAATGCTACTTCGCTTATATTTAAATAATGAAGTAAGACTAGATTCCAACCAGGGGTATTGGAACAAAATTGAATATAAAAATAAACTCGGATGGGTTCCTAGCTATGCATTAACTGATGCGATTATTAATAGTGAAGAATTAAGGAGTGACTCCGTTGAGAACCGAATGAATTTAATGTTTTCTCAACTCGGTCGAGCTTCTGAAGCAGATAGTAAAGATTTATCTGCGTCCCCTGCTCAAGTAGCTGCAGCGGTAAAGGGTTTTGCTGAAAAGTATAGAGCCGATAAAAATATCGTTATGAATGTCGATTTCGAGAAATTTCAGATTCCACCCTTTTCAGTAAGAGAGTATAGAAGATTTAGAAGAGCAAGAATTGATGGAGAAAAACTAAGCAACAGGAGAAGCTTACTTAGTAGAAGTACTCCAGACTTTAAATATAATGATCCTTCAATGGATCGAGTGGGATACGCCGTTGCAACCGTACTAGCACAAGAAGGTTTGGTAAAAAATTACGAAGCTCAAAAGTATATAGATATGTTACTTGCTCTGATTGTGGATTACAGCCACAGACCAGAGCTAAAAGTAAACGGATATATTTTAGATTCTGATAAAGTTTCTGGCTATGCACTTCCAGGTAACTATATTTTTATTTCTAAAGGGGCTATTGAAATAATGGAAAGTGAGTCTGAGCTAGTACATTTTCTAGCCCATGAAGTAGCTCATATTATTTTTGGACATGGCGTACAAGAGTATGAAAAAAGAAAGATAAAAATTAAAGCAGCGGATGCTTTAGCTGAGTTAGAAGACATTTTTAAGGACAGTGAAAACAATAATAAAGAATTATCAGACGAGCTGAATACTTTAGCCGATGAACTCTACGATTATGTAAATAAAGAGCGGTTGGAAGAATATGAACTAGAAGCAGATTATTGGGGCATTGTATATGCTTATCTCGTAGGTAGGGATCAGTTTCAGGTATTAAACTTCTTGCAAAAAATTGATCGAGAAAATAATGTGGAAAGAGCTCAAGAATGGAGCGGGATTCCAATAGCTAAAAGAAGACAAATTGCCTTACAGTCTCTTAATAGGTTAAAGCTTTTAAAAGGAGAAATTAATACTAGAGATTTTAATGAAATGAAAGCTTCGCTGGAATAATGGTAAGAAACTTAAAGGTTCAATTGGGTTATTCGATAGTTTGACAAAGTTCGATGAGTACTCCATTATTATCCTTTGGATGAATAAAAATTACCATTTTATTATCAGCACCTAATTTTGGTTGGTCATTCAAAATGGTAAACCCTTCTGCTCTAAGTCGATTTATTTCCGAATGTATATCTTCAACTTCAAAGGCTACATGATGAAGTCCCTCGCCTTTCTTTTCAATATATTTTGCAATTACTGAATCACCAGAAGCAGCACCAAGTAATTCTACTTTAGATTCCCCTGTCTGAAAAAACGCCGTTTCTACCTTTTCTGATTCAACTAATTCTCTTTTGCTACATAGGCTATTAAGTAGGATTTCGTAAGTTTTGATTGCAGACTCTAAATCTTTAACCGCTATTCCAATATGATCGATATGCATAGTTTTCCTTTTTAATGACAATTAAAAGTATTGTATTTTACATCCTCAAACGAACAAAAAAACTGACTTAATTTAATGAACCGTATTTCCATCATGAAGAACCTTCTAATACTATTTTTTTTAGCTACTACAATTTCTTCTTGTAATAAGAATGAAGAAACCACTACAAAACCTGAAACTGATGAAATCGCAATTATTGATACTGATTTTGGAGAGATGTATGTAGTTCTTTACGATGAAACTCCTCTTCATAAAGCCAATTTTTTAAAACTTGCGAAGGAAGGTTTTTACGACAGTACTACATTCCACAGAATAATAGAAGGATTTATGATTCAAGGTGGTGACCCCAACTCAAAAGATGAAATTCCATTTAATGATGGACAAGGTGGTCCAGGATATACTATTAATGCAGAATTCAATTCTAAATTTTATCATAAAAAAGGAGCACTTTCTGCTGCCCGTTTAGGTGATCAACAAAACCCAGAAAGGAAATCTAGTGGATCACAATTTTATATAGTTCATGGGCAACCAGTTGAAAGCCTACAATTAGACCAAATTCTAGGAAAAATTAATAATACCGAAAAGCAAAACTTGATTAGGGAATATGTTCAAGCTCCACAGAATAAAGCACTTTTAACATCTTTACAAGAGAACCAAGCGGCTGGAAGAATGGATAGTGTTCAAGCTATTATAGATCGAATTGAGCCAATAGCCACTAAAGGGTTTTCTCCTCGAATTTATACTCAGGAACAAAGAGAAACTTATGCTACACTAGGTGGGACACCATTTTTGGATGGAAATTATACTGTTTTTGGTGAAGTGATTAAAGGTCTTGCTATTGTTGATTCTATTGCAATTCAACAAACAGGAGCGGCAGATAGACCAGTTGAAAGTATTATAATGACTGTTAGAGTTGAAGAAATGGAAAAAGAAAAAATTAGCTCTGAACTAGGTTATTCTTATAACTAAAATGAAATGAGAATTCGCTTTATCCATATTTCGACATTGTTATGTTTAATATGGATGGGGTGTAATTCAAATAGCAGAAACGATTATTTTTTTCTAGCGGAATACCCTGAACTTGTTTTTACAGATGAGCAATATAATCCAATTCCCACCCGATTTTACATTTCCCATATGTCCCAGAATGGGATGTCTACATATATAATTCAAGATCACTCTTTAACTCTTAGATATAGAAGATCACAAGAACCCTACTCTGGATTTATTCGCACGTATCATTGGGGAGTATATAATATTGAAGCTATTTTTGAGGAAGGAAAAATAGAAAGGCTGAGGTATTGGCATCCAAATCGACAACTCGCAATGGATATGGATTACCAAACTGGAATTGGAAGTGCCTGGACTTCTACAGGTGCGCTTGCCATAACTTGGGAAGGAAAAGAAATTCAATATCGAAATATAACTACTAATAAAATTAAACAGATCAAGAATGATAGTCTGACCTATTATTTTGATTTTGATGGTGAGTTGAAATATTACACCACAATAAATGATACTTCTTACGTACAATTTTATGCTGATGGAAGTCCTCGATTCATGCTCCCGATTTGGAATAAAGGACTCAGAACTGGGCTTGTAAGACGTTGGCACCCGAACGGGGAAATCCAAGTTACTGGTAGATACTTAGATGGAGAAGAATTTGGCATTTGGATCGAGTATGATTCACTTGGGAAAGAAGTAGATAGAGTTGAATATTAAAACTCTCTAATATTTATTTTGATCTATGGGATTAAATCCACATAATTAGAGTTAAATACCACGAAGAAGTTATTATGTGGAAACCACTACATTTGGATTATATTTTGGGGAAATATGACCCTCTAAGTTTTAGAGTGGTTAGCTCATTAATAATCTGGATTTTATTTATCGCAGGATCTATTTGGATTTCGCTGGCAAACCTACCTAATGATTGGATAAGCACAAGTTCTAACAAGAGCGAATTGATAAAGCTATTTTTGCTTAATCCACCTCTACTTTTAAGTATTATTCTTCTTTTTTGGTTTGGCTTCGAATGGTCATTTATACCCATATTCCTTTCGATATTTATTATTGGAGTATTTAGTCATTTAGAATATTATTGGGCAATTTTATTTGCCCTTTCTTTTGTTTTTGGACTTTCGATATATGCGATTGTATATCACAGCCTTTCGGTTGATTACAATTTGAGAAGCATAATAAGTGTTGTAGTCTTTGTAATTACTTCCTTCGTTTCAGCAACTTCAAGCTCTTTAGGGGCATTTATTTGGAGTATGTCACATGAATTATCTGCTTTAGAAACAGCTACGCTATGGAATGGTTGGTGGACCGGCTCGTTTCTTCAGTCCATAATAATAATCGGACCCATCTTATATCTCGGTTCTCCTACTATTGAACGATTTAAAGATAAGTGGTTTGAGATACCTCCTAGAGAAGAAGTATCAACTAAATGGGTATATAGTACTGTAATGTTAGTTACAGTTGCTATTTCAATTTTTATATACTCTGGTGAATACTTAGGTAAAAAAAGAGTAACAGAAGAGATTCTTACAATGGAGGGTAAATCGATAGATCTAATACTTAGTTCTCTTGAATCATTTGAAATAATAACGTGGGTATCTATTTGGGTTATACTTTGTGTGGGTTTGGGTGCTGTTTTTCTAATTGGTAGCTGGAATAAAGAATTAAAAAGCAAAGTAGATGAAAAAACACTTTCACTTAAAAAGATTGAAGAAGAACTCATTCAATCTTTATCAGAAAAAGAAGTACTACTGAAGGAGATTCATCATAGAGTAAAGAATAATTTAGCTGTAGTTACGGCATTATTGGATTTACAATTTATGAACACTGAAGAAGCTAAGGTCAAAAATATTCTAAGTGATTCGAAGTCGAGAGTAAAATCTATGGCCTACATTCATGAAACATTATATCAGACGGAGAACTTTTCGAGGGTAAATCTGCAAGAATATCTCGACCGTTTATGCAAATCAATAAATACGACTTTTAATACAACTGGAAAACAGATAAATATTCATTTAGATACAAGCGGGCATAAAATGGAGATGGACAAAGCCATTCCTTTAGGTTTACTGTTAAATGAACTGTTAGTGAACTCTTACAAGCATGCATTCATAGATCGATCAGAGGGTGATATTCGGGTTCACCTTTTTCAGAATGGGAGCGATTTGGAACTTAGAGTTACAGATAACGGAGTTGGGTTTAAAATAAAAGATCAGGAAAAAAGAAAGAGCAAAAGCTTGGGAATGACTATTATCAAAACTCTTGCAAGGCAATTACATGCAGAGTTGATTATGAACTCTAGACCTGGAGCTACAAGTTTTAGTTTTATAATGAAGTTGGCTTCTTAGAAATTCAATTTCAATCTTAATAGAAGACGCATATAAATAATTCAGCTGTGCTTAATTCAGAAACATTTATCAAAAAAATGAAGCCAGCATTGACTTAATGCTAACCTTTTCCTTGCTTGCACTATGAAACTTTCATTTCCCTCTTTACACCAAATTATCAAAGCTATATTCCGTGTGATAACTAGGTTTCCACTTGTAGTTTTGGTTTCATTAATAGGAACTGTCTCTGCGATTTGGCTGGTTGATGTATCGTTTGCTTCCCAAGAAGAATATCCAAGACTTTTAACAATATGTTTTGTTTCTGGATTAGGGATTTCATTCCTGTTTGCAGTAGCCACTTTTCTTGAACAAAAAACGTGGAGCATAGCTTCCAAAGGCATTATTAAAGCGTTGGGGTTGGTTCTCCTAATAGGGTATTATTTTCTTCTAAAACAGAATTTTATAAATGGTCCATACGAAATTTATTATCGGCTTTTCTTATTTGCGCTTAGTTCACATCTACTGGTTTCCTTTTCCCCGTTTGTTGGGTCAAATAACCTAGATCAGTTTTGGGAGTACAATAAAACACTTTTTCTAAGAATACTTCTTTCAGTTTTATATTCTGGTGTTCTATTTATTGGGCTTTCTATTGCCCTATTAGCAATAGATAATTTGCTAGGCTTAGATATTGATGGAGAAACCTATTTTCAACTTTTTCTTTTTTTAGGTGGAATTTTCAATACTTGGTTTTTCTTAGCTGGGGTTCCTGAAGATGAAGTTTCCCAAAAACAAAATCTCAAGTTCCCAACTGGGTTAAGAATATTTGTTCAGTATGTTCTAATTCCATTAGTTTCAGTCTATATTTTCATTTTATACCTCTATGTAGGAAAGATTTTAATAGAATGGGAATTGCCAAATGGATGGGTCTCAAATTTAGTACTAAGTTTTTCAATTGCGGGAATTTTGTCGTTACTGCTTCTTTATCCAATTCGAAATAGCAATGAATATAAATGGGTTAGCTTTTATTCAAAGTTCTACTACCTGGCTCTGATTCCCCTAATTGGATTATTAATGCTTTCAATATGGGTTCGAATTTCGGAGTATGGAGTTACTATAAACCGATATTTTGTAGCTACACTTGGGGTTTGGTTAACAGGTATTGTGATTTACTTTATTCTAAGTAAAACCAAAAGTATCAAAGTGATTCCCACCTCCCTTTGTTTAATTTCATTGGCGATTTCAATTGGTCCGCTGGGAGCTTTTGCAGTTTCAGAGAGAAGTCAGTTGGGAAAATTTGAAACCATTCTTTCACAAAATAATATGCTTCAAGAATCAGGAATGATTCAGAAAGCCACAGATGAGATTTCATTTGAAGACCGAAAAGAATTGAGTTCGGTAGTGGATTATATTGTTGATAATCATTCTGTAAAAACTTTTAGCTCATACGTTGAAAATTTTTCAGATTCAATTGATAGAGCTACAGATGTTTTTGATTTGATGGATATTGACTATGTGGCTAGATGGGTAAATGAAAATAATGAAATAGTCTCATTCTACTTCTCAGCAGAAAATACTTGGGCTGGTGATGTATCTGGGTTTGATGAGTATTTAAATAATATCATTTTGAATCCTTCAGCAGATTCTGAAATTGTAATTAAATCAGGAGAAGCAGAATGGAAGATTTCAATTGATGAAGGAAGCAATATTTTTAAAATTGAAGAACGAATTTCTAATAAAAATATTAATATTGAAATCAATCCAATTATTAATCAAATGCTAGAAAAGACATATAATTTGGAGAATAATTATTCCATTCCAATGTCCAAACTACAATTCGATTTCGAAAATGAAGAAATTATGGTTCGGCTTTATGTGAATAGAATTTCTGGGTCAAATAGAAATGAAATTACATTAACGAACATAACATCTGATATTCTTATAAAAATTAAATAATGAATCATCATCCCATAAAAACAGAACGCGTCTATCCTTTTTGGTTGAAAGCATCCGTTACATTGATCGGATTATCATTACTATTTGTAATTATGAGTTATGGAAAGTTCATCCTCATGCCATTGGCATTTGCTGGTTTTCTATCCATGCTTTTAAACCCCATCGTAAATAAACTGGAAAGCTGGAAACTGGGACGTGCATTCAGCATTATTCTCACAGTTTTATTAGTACTCATTGTTTTAATTGGAATAATCTCTCTGATATCGGCACAGTTTGTTCAATTTGCAGAAAGAATTCCAGAAGTCACAGAACGTCTTAAAACCGTTACAGCTGATGGGATTCAGTTTTTAGAAGAAACAGTGGGGCTCTCTCAAGAGCAGCGTACCAATTATCTAGAACAAGGCTTAAGTAATTTAATTGATCGAAGCGGTGCGTATATAAGTTCTATTGTCGGCGCAACAACAAGTGCATTCACGTTAATGTCGCTTCTACCTATTTTTATCTTTTTTATGTTGTACTACAAAGATATGTATCAGATTTTTTTCCAAAAATTGTTTGAGCAAAAGGATGGAGAATCAACAATTGACGAAGTGCTAACTGATGTACAAGATGTTACTCAAAACTATCTGATAGGGATGTTAACCGTCATTGGAATTCTGGCAGTGTTAAACACTACAGGTCTACTCATTATAGGAATGGAACACGCCATTTTCTTCGGGGTTTTCGCCTCATTGCTCGCGGTGATTCCCTATATCGGAATAATTATTGGAGCTCTTCCGCCACTATTGTTTGCTTTTCTTTTAGGGGATTCAATTCTAACCCCGATTTTGGTAATTATTGTTTTTGGAACAGTTCAATTTCTAGAGGGGAATTTCATTACGCCAAGAATTGTAGGGTCGAAAGTTTCTATTAATCCATTTATGGCAATGCTGGCATTAATTATTGGTGGTGAGGTTTGGGGAATTTCTGGAATGATTCTTTTTGTGCCATTGATTGGTATTCTGCGTGTAATCTTCGAAGAAATTGAAGAATTGAAGCCTTATGGATACTTACTTGGGAATAGAATTGATTATGAGAGTGTGGAAAAACTTAATCAATGAAACCACTTTTTTAAATAGCTTGAAATCAAATATCTTAATACAACTATTTATAAATGAATAAGAAAGGCTATGAAAAGAAAGATATTGCTACTCAGTGTAATCGCAGTTTTCACAATTAGTGCTAATGCACAAATAAATGAGAAAATAAACCTGCACGAAGTTCCATTTTCGAATGGGGTAAACCTTACAAATTGGTTTCAAGCTTCATCACCTAAACAGATTGATTTCTCGAAATATTCTAAGAAAGATTTTGAGAATATCCAAAGCCTTGGAGCAAATGTAATTAGGCTTCCAATTAATCTTCATGCTATGGTTGGACCTGCACCTGAATACAAAGTAGATTCTTTATTCTATTTCTTCTTAGATCAAGCTGTTGATTGGGCAGAAGAGCTAGAGTTAAATTTAATTCTAGACAATCACACGTTTGACCCAAATGAAGCTACAGATCCAAATATCGGGGATATTCTGGTTCCTGTTTGGACTCAAGTTGCATCTCATTACGAGTCTCGTTCAGAGCTCATTCTTTTTGAAGTTTTAAATGAACCTCATGGTATATCTAATGAAGCCTGGAATGCTATTCAGTTAGATGTTATCAACGCAATAAGAACAGTAGACTCTACTCATACAATTATTGTTGGACCTTCGGATTACAACGGATTAAGAAGCCTTCAATATTTACCAGAGTATGAAGACGATAATTTGATTTATACTTTTCATTTTTATGATCCATTTATTTTAACCCATCAGGGTGCAAATTGGACAGACCCATCAATGGAGGCTGTTTCAGGTGTTCCTTTTCCTTATAACGCTGCAGAAATGCCTAGCTTTCCAAGCTCTTTAAATGGTACTTGGATGCAAGGGGCATTTAATAATTATGCGAATGAAGGTACTGCAGAAAAAGTGCGCGAGTATTTAGATATAGCAGTAGACTTTGCAGAAACTAGAGGTGTAAAAGTTTTTTGTGGCGAATTTGGTATTTATGCACCGAATAGTGACAACGATTCACGAGTGGCATGGTATGGCGTGGTTTCAGATTATTTAACCGAGAAAGGGCTAAGCTGGACGATTTGGGATTACCAAGGTGGATTTGGAATTTTTGACCCCGGTTCAAACGAATTGTTTGATTACGATATAAATGAACCTTTAGTTGAAGCCCTTGGTTTTAATGTTCCACCGCAATCAGAATTTATAACAAAACCTGATACCGGAAATATTGGACTTTACTTTGATTATACAGCATCAGGAGTAACGGGTTCGCATAATGCAAATACTGGAGAACTCGATTTCTTTAACAAAGAATCTGTGAGCGATGGAGAATTTAGTATTTACTGGACAGGAGCTGCACAGTACAATCATATAGGATTCGATTTTAGACCAAACAAAGATCTTTCTTTATTGGTAGAAAACGATTATGAATTAGCATTTGATTTTATAGGATATAATCCGGCTTCTATTGATTTACGGTTTTTAGATACAAAAACTGATGAAGAGGGTGATAGACCTTGGAGAATGAATTATAGACTTGATGAGTCAAATGCATTTTGGGATGGTCAATGGGAAGAAATTGTAATTCCACTTTCTAGCTTTTGGGATATGGGTAGTTGGGACGAAGAAACGTGGTTTGATCCTATTGGGGCTTTTGATTGGACCGCAGTTGATATTCTACAAATTGTATCAGAAGAAGGAGCGCTTACTGATTCTGAACTATGGTTTGATAATATCCGAATTCAAGGAGCAGGAGTATCCACTTCAAATGAGAGCCAAACAGATAGAGTAAGAAATTTTAGATTAGATCAAAATTATCCAAATCCATTTAATCCAAGCACAAGTATTAGGTTTGAATTACCAATAACAGGGTATACTTCACTTAAAGTGTTTGATGCACTTGGAAGAGAAGTTGCTACTTTGATTGATGGCATAAAATCAAAAGGAACCCATGCTCAAACCTTTGATGCTTCTGGTCTTTCCTCCGGAGTATATTTTTATGTGCTAAAATCTGGAGATTTTTCCAAAACTCAGAAGATGTTGTTGATGAAGTAAAAGCTATTAAGGATTGAGTATAAGCGATTATAAAAGCATATTCCTTACATCCAGTAAGAAATGTAAGGAATATGCCCTCTGCAACTATTACCTCTAAAGGACAGGTTACGATCCCCAAAAAAGTAAGAGATCAACTGCATCTAAAGTCAGGAGATGTAATAAACTTTGTGGTAGAATCTAGTCAAAAAGCTTCAATAAAAATGGATAAAAGAAACGCTAAAGAAGCCTCAAAGTTGACTGCCATGAATTTGTTGGGATAACTATCTCGACTTAAAAATACATTAATTATAGTAGATCACAATCTGCGGGTTCAACAGTGGCTACTTTTGTAAGTACGGAGTCAAATCTCTCTTTTGAAACTAAGTTTCCTAATCTTTATTAAGAAATTTTTTTAGTATAACTGGATCAATTTTAGTCTATTTGTATGTAAAGTTTACGATATAGTCAAAAAAAAGTCGTGCCTAAGCACGACTTATAAAGCAGTTTAGATTGATTTCCAACGGCTATTGTTTGCTCATACTTACACTCCATGTACCCCAGATTGCATCAAAGTTAGAGCCCCATCCCATTGCAGTAGTTTCATTATATGTACCAGTAATTGTTGGTAATTCTGAATTTTCTGTAGGACCTTTAGTTTGATACATGAAACGCCCATTGCCATCTTCAATCCAAGTTATATCTACCACCTGAGCTCCAGTAGAATAATTATGAGTGACAGTACCATATCCAGCAGGGTTACCCGATGTAGTTACGCTAGCTCCAAAATTGATAGTTGCGCTAGTTCCAGATCCGTCATTTAAGTTCCATGTTGTGTTTGCAAGAGACATATTTACACCTAATATTTTAGTTAATATATATTTAGATAGAAATTTATTATATCATATTCTAAACAAAACTCAAAGAATATTTATTTGATGTCAATTCCTCTAAGGTTCGACAAAAAAGCCTCAAAGTTGAATGGCATTAATTTGTTGGGATAACTATCTCGCCTTAAAAAACTCCATCACTTCTTCGGCGCTTTTAGTATTAATTACTCGCTCTTTTTCATATTTCCCTTTTCGGGCAATTCGTACACCATACTTCATCACGTCAATCCCGTCAATACTGTGGGCATCTGGATTTATGGAAGTCATAAGCCCAACCGACTTTGCTTTATTTCCAAAAGTCCAATCCAAATCCAGTCTCCAAGGACTCGCATTAATCTCGATAGCGGTGTTGTGCTCAGCCGCTAAGGCTACCAATTCATTTAGGTCGATATCACTACCATTTCGCTTTAGTAGAAGCCGTCCGGTTGGATGTCCCAAAATTCGTGTGTATGGATTTTTAATAGCGTTTCGGAATCGCTCCATCATTTTTTCTCTAGGCATATCTAGAGTTTGATGAACGCTTGAAACTATAAAATCAAAACCCTCCAGAATTTCATCATCATAATCCAAACTTCCGTCTGCTAAAATATCGGATTCAATCCCTTTAAAAATCACAAAATTAGTTCCGGCGCTTTTAAACTCCTCGTTTAGTTGATCAATTTCTTCCCATTGCTGCTTTACTTCCTCTACAGAAAGCCCGCCAGCATACGCAGCCGTTTTTGAATGATCAGAAATCCCTAAATATTCGTAACCACGTTCAATACAAGCTTCAGCCATTTCTTTGATCGAAAACTTTCCGTCGCTCCAGGTACTATGCGCATGAATTACTCCCCGAATATCAGAGTCTTGAACAAGTGGAAGTTCTCCCTGTTCTTCATAAATCTCAAATTCACCACGATCCTCTCGGAGCTCTGGTGGAACCCAATTCAGTCCAAGCAATTTGTAAATATCCGATTCACTTTCAAAAGGATGTGGAGCCTCCCAGTTAGTTTCTCCATTTTCAAATAGATCATATAAACCATATTCATTGAGGCTCATTCCCATATCTCTGGCTCGTGATCTCATGACAACATTATGTTCTTTACTCCCAGTAAAGTACATCAAAGCGGCTGCAAAATGTTCGGGCTTTACAATTCGCAGATCTACTTGCCGACCTTCTTTAGTACGAACAGAACTTTTAGTATCGCCTTTTCCAAGAACTTCTGTAACTCGTTCATGTGTTGTAAATACTTCAAACAAACTTGGTATAATCTCTTCATCAGCCGCAATTAAAATATCGATGTCTCCGATTGTTTCTTTGGCTCTGCGTAGCGATCCAGCAATTTCTATCTTCTGAACACCTTCTAAACCCTTCAAACTTTCAAAAATAGCTTCTGCAATGTCTGTGGCTTCATCTAATCGACAACGTTCATCAAACTTCTCCATCCACTCAATAGATTTTGAAATTTTTTCAGCAGATTTTCCGCCAAGACCAGGAAGTTTTGCAAGCTCTCCATTCTCAATTAATTCCTTTAACTCATCAATTTCAGTAATGCCAAACTGCTCGTGTATTTTTAGAATATTCTTTGGTCCAAGTCCTGAAATATCCAACCATTTTATCAATCCAACAGGTACTTTTTCTTGGAGAGCATCCAAAACAGGCATGGTTCCTGTTTCAGCATAAAGATAAATATCTTGAGCAATTGACTTACCAATACCTTTAATATCAGTAAGTGTTTTGTTGTTGATGTAATCGTTGATGTCATCATCTAAGCCTGATATAGTTTGTGAAGCTTTATCAAAAGCAATGGCTTTGAACCGGTTTTCTCCTGCTAGCTGCATTAATTGGAATACAAGATTGAGTTGGTCGGCAACGTCTTGGTTGGTTGGCATTTGTGTGTGTTTTAAAGTGATGCTTTATGTATTGAAAGTACTAGTATAGAAACTGAATTTGAAGAATAAATTAATTCACTTTTCCTAGTTCTTGTTCAATCCACTTTGAGAATTCAGATATACGTGTATAATATTCAAATACACCATATACACCTTCTGGGTTATCCAGTCCTCTTCCGTTTTGATGAGAACTAACCCCCATTAAATATGCTTGGTCTCCATCAAACCATAAAGCAGGTCCACCACTATCACCAGGTCCGCTGATTCCCTCTAATGGTAAAGCGTTCCCTGAACCAGGTTCGTCAAATGTAAATCGTAAGAAACCATTTTCAGTAATATCATCTATTCTATTTTGAGCAGCACGCATTACTCCATCTTTATTAATGGCTTCATCAATCATTCCTTTATCGCCAGTGCCAGCCCAGCCCGTTCCTGCAAAAATGATCTCTTTGCCCAGTTCATCAGATTTAGGGTATAGCTTAGCTATTTCTATGTCAGGAACATTTTCTTTCAATATTAGAATGGCAATATCATTTTCTAAACTTTGTCGCATATTAAATCTTGGATGAATAATACTTTTTTCAATCTCATACGCAACTCCATCAATAGTTACGTTAGTTTCTATTTCTGAAAATGAAACTACATGAGCGGCGGTTATTATTACATTCTCTCGAATTAATGTTCCACACCCAGCCTTAAGTTGGACTACAGACCCAGCATATTTATCAGCTAACTCTATATATTCAGAACCATGAACATCGTGCCTCATTACGATATAATTAAAAAAACTAGTAATGAATAAGTAAGCAGGGATAAGAGAAATGATAAGACGCATAATTAAGGGTATTCATAGATTTTAAAGAAGGAAAATTATAATAGTAAAACTTCAATAAAATGGTTGTTCATTCCATTTCTATGCAGTACAATTACAGGAAACTAACACGGGAAAGGGATTTTTATAAATTTGGTGAATTTATAACAGCCCCCTTTTCTTGAAAACTACATTCAAATCCAATGAAAAAAACTATTTATTTATTTTTGTTGATGGTTCTTATTAATATACCATCATACGCTCAACTTCAAAGCCCAGCTGAATTTTTAGGCTACGAATTAGGGGAGCAATGGACCCCTCACTACAAAGTGCACGATTATTTTAAATATGTTTCTGAAAGCTCAGATTTAGTCACGTTTCAGCAATATGGCTCAACTTATGAGGGGAGAGAACTAGTTTATGTTGTTGTAACTTCAGAAGAAAATCATGTAAACCTTGATGAAATCCGAACAAATAACTTAAAGTTGGTTGGGTTGGAAGAGGGTGCACCTACTGAAAATCAAAAGCCAATCGTATGGCTTAGCTATAATGTGCATGGTAACGAAACTTCTTCGAGTGAAGCTGCACTTTATACTATATATGAGCTTGTAACTAGCAAAACAGCATGGTTAAATGATGTAGTTGTAATTATGGATCCAATGATCAACCCAGATGGACGTGATCGTTATGTGAACTGGAATCGTACCCAACTTGGAAAAACTCCCAATCCAAACGGTGATGCTCGAGAGCATAATGAGCCTTGGCCAGGTGGACGTACCAATCATTATATGTTTGATTTGAACCGTGATTGGGCTTGGCAAGTACAGAAAGAAAGTCAGGAAAGAATTCAAGCATACTTAACTTGGATGCCACATATACACGTAGATTTTCATGAGCAATCACCAAATTCACCCTATTACTTTGCACCTGCTGCAAAACCGTACCACACTGCGATTACACAATGGCAGAGAGATTTTCAAACAACGATAGGTAAAAATCACGCTAAATATTTTGATGAAAATAGCTGGCTTTATTTTACACGCGAAGTGTTCGATCTATTTTACCCTAGTTATGGAGATTCATGGCCAATATTTAATGGCTCAGTTGGTATGACTTACGAACAAGCAGGTGGTGGTGGAGCTAGTTTAGCATTAGAAACTACTGATGGCGACACACTAACACTTTTTGATCGATACATTCATCACGGTACAACCGGACTTTCTACTGTAGAAATTACTGCTTTGAATAAAGATAAAGTGATCAATGAATTTTCGAATTTCTTTAAGAATGTTCGTGAAAATGGTTCTGGTGAGTACAAGACATTTATTGTTAAGAAAAGTAGTAATCCAGATAAAGTAGCTCAATTAATGCGTTATTTATTAGAGCAAAAAATTCAGGTTCAAGCTGCTTCAAAGGCTAGTAGTGCAACCGGATATAACTATGAAAATGGTAAAGTTGAACGTGTTTCAGTTTCTGAAGGTGATTTTGTGATAAGTACTACTCAGCCCTTAGGAAATATGGTTCGAGTACTTTTTGAACCTAAACCCGAGCTTGAAGATTCTCTTACTTATGACCTAACAGCATGGGAAACCCACTATGCATATGGTGTAGAAGGATTTGCTTTAAAGGGTAATGTGGAAACTAAGGGCGTAACTTTAGAAACACTTCCTGTAAGTTCAACTACCGTCGCAAAACCTTACGCATACCTAACGAAATGGAATTCAATGGATGACATGAAGTTCTTGGCGCATATTCTTAAGCATGATGTTACTGCGCGTTTTGCTGAAGAAGAGTTCTCAATGAATGGAGTAACCTATGCTGCAGGAACACTTATTATTACTAGACAAGGAAATGAAAATATGGGGGATAAATTTGATGAAATCGTTAAAGACGCTGCAAGTTTATTCAATCGTACGTTAACTCCAGTATCAACTGGATTTGTTACTACAGGTAGTGACTTCGGTTCTTCAAATGTGCGTTTTGTTGATGCTCCGAATATAGGGATGATTGCTGGTGAAGGAACAAGTTCATCTCCTGTTGGTCAGGTTTGGCATTTCTTTGAACAACAACTTGATTATCCAATTACTTTAATTGATTTAGACGACGCTGGAAGTATAAATTGGGACAATTATGATGTAATGTTTCTCCCAACCGGCTCATACAATGATGTATTTAATGAGGACGGATTGAATGATTTAAAAAGCTGGATTCGAGATGGTGGAACACTTATCGCACTTGAGGGCGGGAACCGTTTTCTAGCGGGAAAAGATGGATTTAGCCTAAAGGTTAAACGAGCAGATCGTGAAGAGAATGATGATCCTGAATCAAAACTTAGAGCGTATGCTAATGCTCGACGAAGTTTTGCAACCTACAATAATGCAGGTTCTATCTACGAGCTTTCTATGGATACAACTCATCCACTCGCATTTGGATATGATGATACATATATGTCTTTAAAGCTTGGTTCAACTGCCTATGAATACCTTGACAGTGGTTGGAATGTTGGTGTTTCAAAAACTGGAGAACCAAGAAGTGGATTCGTAGGAGCTGGTGCTCAGAAAAATCTAGAACAATCGCTTTCTTTTGGTGTTCAGGATTTGGGTAGAGGGTCGGTCGTTTACATGATTGACAACCCTCTTTACAGAGGTTTCTGGCACAATGGGAAATTGCTAGTTGGAAATGCAATATTCTTTGTAGGAAACTAAAAACAGATTTAAGGCTGATTTTTTGAAAAGGTGTGGGTGAAACTCATGCCTTTTTTTATTTAATAAACCTCTTTTCTAAAAGCTTCAAAACTTAGCATAAACCCAACCTGGATTACTAATTCAACTTTTCGGTTCTTATAAAACTCAGTAATTAAATAGTCAATTTTCTTTAGATCGTAGAAAGATTGCTCTCTCACTTCTTGAGAAGAAAATATATCTCGAATATATTCTTCTAGCGATAACATGAGGGTAATATTTTGGGTATTTTTGAATCCAATTTCAAATTTTCGCTTTGTTTTCATCCACATCATCGATGATATATCTTTCATCCAATATGGATAAACATCATCACCTTTTACTAGTGGAATCTTAGAAAGAGAAGGCGCCATGTCTTGAATAATCGTTCTATAAAGACCAGCATTTACCCGTTCCTTTTCAGGAATACGTAGTAGTTTATCTAAGAAATCTGGTTGAACAAAAGGCATAATGTGGAATAAAGTTTCATCAATAAGTTCTTGATTTAATCCCGAAAGATTTTGACATCTCGAACGAATACTAAAAATATCGAGCCAGTTTCCAACTCCAATTTCTTTTGCGGATGGCATCGATTCAAGTTCAATACTAAGCTCTTCGAAAAGTCCAGTTTTCATTTCATGAACTATTTCAGAGGAAAAAATATCTGCTTTATTTGTAGAAAGATATGGAAGTAATCCATCGATCGACTTTTCGAATACTGCTTGTCGAGCTTTTAACTCAATACCCTTTAGATATCTTCTTCTTGCAATTTCTCCAAACCCTCCGTCAACAGAAATAGTATTTTGATCTCCTAACTTTCTATATCCCAATAAAGGCTCAATATGAAATATTGAAGAAGAGAGCATGGTTCTAGAAGTGATCTCTGAAAGAAGTTTATGTACAACATCAGACTCTGGGGTATGAATAGGAATGATTTCGTGTTTAAACACATAATGTTTATTAATCTGTGTTGCATAAGTAACATCAGGGTGACCATTTAAATCAAACGTATACAAGCTTAAATCAAAACTTTCTTTGGAGGCTAATAACGCTAATAAAACTCTTGAATCTAGTCCCCCAGAAAGACCAAGAGATGTTTTAGAAAAACTGTTCATTGCGGAAGAAGAGAAACCTTGCAGAGAATCTATAACTTCATTAGGAGAAGATTTAAATGATTTGGGAATCCATCTTTTATTATTGAAACTAAGATTTGATTCAGTAATATGTGCATATCCACCTTGAGCCAATCTGTCTATTCTGTTAATAAAACAAGAAGATGAAAAGGGATTTATTGAAAGCCAGTTACTCCCAAATAGCTTCCAGTTGATGTCAGTCTCTTCAACAAGCTTAAGCATCCAATCCAATCTAGTTGAAAAAAGGACATAGTCTTTATTCTGATGCAGGAAAATATTCCTCATTCCCAATCGATCAGTAAAAAACTCTACCTCAATATCTGACCATTTTATGATGGCAAAGTGACCATTTAAATCTTGATGAAGATCAACGTCTTCATCAAAAGCCTTCTCCCAATCTTCTTGTTTAAGAACTCTCGGAGAATGTTCTGATGTGATGCCTATTCCACAGGAAATCCAGCCTTTGGTAGAATCAGAATTGCAATAATAATGAGTATTTAAGGGGTTTCCTTCAGAACAAATAAATAGTGAATTATTCTCGAATGTGAAATCAGGAGTTGAAACTATATCTTTAATTTCCGACTTCAGAGCATCATTTTTTCCATAAACCCCAATGAAGCTACTCATAAATTTTTGCTTTTAAATTAAGAGTAACCCTCTATAGTTGTAAATCCAATGTTAATTCTTCTCCATCTCTCAAAATAGTGATAGTTGTTAACTGTCCTTTTTTGAGCGTATTTAAAGCACTCATATAACCGTAAATATCCTCAAGAGTTTCGCCCCCAAGTCCAACAATAATATCTCCACCTTTAAGGCCTGCATTAGCAGCCGATTGCCCTGGATTGGTACCAGTAATTTTCATTCCTTTTCCATCATACCCATAATCTGGAAGTACGCCTAAAGTGGGTCCTTCAAGTCGCATACTTTGTCTTTGCTCACCTGGCGCCTCAATAAATTCCAAGTCTTGTTGATCTAGATCATCCAACTGCTCTACCACTCTTACCAAGTGTTTAAGAACTAATACTTCTCCTTCTGAATTAATGTATTCAGTGTCATCACTTGGTCGGTGATAATCAGAGTGTGTATCCGTGAAATAGTGAAGCACGGGAATGTTTTTATAATAGAAACTAGTGTGATCACTCGCTCCAGTTCCATCAGCTACAAGACTTAAGTTTAAAGAATCTGTATTCGCTGTATTATTGATGGATTCCCATTTGTCAGCTGTTCCATTACCAAAAATGAGGAGTTTTTTTTCAGCATTCATTCTTCCAATCATATCCATATTAATCATCGCAAGAGCGTTACTAAGATCAACAGTAGGTTCGTTCGCGTAATGAGCTGAGCCGAGTAACCCCATTTCTTCACCTGAGAAAGCCAGAAATAAAATATCTGTAGCTGGACGGTTTTCAGAAAAATATTGAGCTAATTCAAGCAATCCTGTAGTCCCAGAAGCATTATCGTCAGCGCCATTATGTATGCGCTCAACTTCACCTCTGTATAGCGAACCAAACTCTCCATATCCAAGGTGATCGTAATGGGCTCCGATAATAATAAACTCATCAGAATCACCAGTACCTTTTAGCATGGCTACTACATTTTTTGAAAGTCGCTTCTCCCCAGTTGTATCAGTTGAATGCGGATTTCTAAGAACAGAAGTATTTATGGTATATTCCTGAAAATAAGTGCGCTCATTTCCGGCTGGTTCTAATCCAAAATCTCTGAAATAATCGGCAATATAATTTGCAGCTTTAGCTTCATCAGCGGTGCCTGCTTCACGTCCCTTTAATTCATCTGATGCCAAATAAGTGATGTGAGTTTCAACATCGGCGGCTGTAATATCAATAGAAAGGTTGGGTTCGTTTTCTTTTTGTGATGTAGCACAAGCAATAGAGATAGCGATTAAAAGTAACGCTGAAGTTTTTATAGAGATTGTATTCATTGAATAAACATAAATTTATTGGAAGCTAGAATTTAACAGGCTTTTTTGAATTAAATGTGAAAAAGGTTGGTAAAATAAGAAAATCCTCCCTTGAGGGAGGTGTCCCGAAGGGACGGAGGGTGTTGTGAGGATTTAGAGTTACTAAACTTAACAACACCCCTCAGATTAAATCGGGAACGACCGATTTAATCGTGTCCCTCGAGGAGAGACTTGTTACGCATTAAAAGCAAACGATATGATTGATTCGATACTGTCAATTAACCCTCAAACTCATTAACTTTGTACCAACGGTTAGGGGTGCTTTAACAAAGTGTTGAGGCTGAGAACATACCCTGCTACCTGATCCGGATAATACCGGCGGAGGAAAACCAGTGCACTTCGCATTAATGTTGACCTCCTCCCATTAATTAATCACTTTTAATTGGAGGAAAGATGTTTACAAAAACATTCTATTCTAAGTCGCTTTGGGCGGCAATTTTTTCATTATTATTTATTACTCAAAGCTATGCACAAACCATTTCAGGTTATGTGTATGAAATTCAAACCAGAGAACCACTTGCGGGATCTGCAATTCGACAAGTGGGAACTTCTCGAGGAGTAGTATCTAACATTGATGGAAGCTTTGAATTCAAACTAAATGAAAACGAGAGTAAACAAATCCAAGTTACTTTTGTGGGTTTTAAAGATAAATTCGTAGATGTTTCCACAGGAGAAAAAAACATCATAATCTATCTTGAGCCAGAAACGTATGTAAGTGATGATGTATTCGTAAAAGCAACTCGTGTAGACGATACAACACCATTCTCATACACCAATATTGATAAAGCTCAGCTTGACGAAAAAAACCTTGGACAAGATGTGCCATATCTACTCAGAAATACACCGTCGGTAGTTACAACTTCTGATGCTGGTGCAGGAATTGGATATACTGGCATTCGAATTCGTGGAGTTGATCCAGCACGAATAAATGTAACCATTAATGGAATTCCAGTTAATGATGCAGAATCACATGGAACATTTTGGGTTGATTTACCAGATATCGCTTCTTCAGTTGAGAACATTCAAATCCAACGAGGTGTGGGGACTTCAACGAATGGAGCATCAGCTTTTGGAGCTTCCATCAATTTACAAACCAGTACATCAAGAATAGATCCTTCTGCAGAAATAAATACAGGGATCGGCTCCTTTAATACTCAAAAAGCGAACATTCTTTTGGGTTCTGGCTTGATGGAAAATGGTTGGATGTTTGAAGGTCGTCTGTCCAAAATTTTATCAGATGGATACATCGATCGTGCTAGCGCTAACCTGAATTCTTTTTATTTGTCGGGTTCAAAAAGAGGAGAACGAAGCCTGTTAAAAGCAGATGTTTTTTCAGGGAAAGAAATTACATACCAAGCTTGGTACGGAGTGGAGCAAAGTGTTTTGGAAAGTGGAAATAGAACCTTTAACGAAGCAGGAACAGAAAAATCTGGAACTCCATATGACAATCAAGTAGACAACTATCGCCAAGATTATTACCAACTGCATTACTCTTATCAATTAGCAAATAATTGGACGGCGAACGCATCTCTTCACTATACAAAAGGAATTGGATATTACGAAGAATATAAAGCGGATGAAGAGCTAGCAGAATATGGTATTAACTCGACAATAAGTACAAATTCGGATTTAGTTCGTCGCCGTTGGCTAGACAATGATTATTATGGCGGAGTATTTTCTTCTAAATATGAAGGCGAATATTGGGAGGTAACTGTTGGTGGTGGAATTCATCAATATGATGGAGCCCATTTTGGTGAAGTAATTTGGGCACGAAATGCCGGTGATAGCGAAAACGAACAGCGCTATTATGATAACGATGGGAATAAATTTGATGCCAATTTCTATACAAAGTTCAATTACGAATTCTCTGATAAAATCAACGGATACTTAGATGCTCAGGTACGAGCTATCTCTTACGACTTTCTAGGATTAGCAAATGATGGTTCTGGGGGATTCACAAATTTATTACTAACCGATAACCTGAGCTTCTTCAATCCAAAAGCAGGAATGGTGTACAGAAGCGGAAAAGGTGATAGAGCTTTTATCTCATTTGGAGTGGCAAGTAAAGAACCAACTCGAGATGAGTATGTAAACTCAACGGTAGAAAGTCGGCCAAATCACGAAACACTTTATAATATTGAAGCGGGATATCACAAAGAACTCGATCATTTTTTTGCAGGTGTAAATGCTTATGGAATGTTTTATAACGACCAATTAGTGCTTACTGGACAAATTAATGATGTTGGTGCTTATATCAGAGACAATGCTGAGCAAAGTTATCGTGTAGGGCTTGAATTAGAAGGTGGTTTTCAGTTAACAGATCAACTTCAATGGGCTTTAAATGGAACCATCAGTAAAAACAAAATAAATGAGATTTCTGAATTTATTGATGATTACGACAATGGTGGGCAAATCGAAAGAACTTTCACTGATACCGATATCGCATTTTCACCAAACGTAATAGCGAACTCTATTTTTAGTTTCGAAGAAAAAGGATTTATAGGTGAATTAACAACCAAATTTGTTTCAAAACAGTACCTCGATAATACTCAAGATGAAGTGCGTTCAATTGATGCTTATTTGGTAAATGATATCCGATTAAGTTATGCACTCATGAGCTTGGGTTTCTTAAAAGGAATAACAGGAACACTATTAATTAATAACATTCTTGATTCTGAATATGAAGCCAATGGATATACCTTCGGCTATGTTGCAGGAGGGGAGCAGCGCTTTAATTATTATTACCCACAAGCTGGAAGAAATTTCCTTTTCCAAGTGAAGTGGGAATTCTAGAAAATCTATAATTTTATTGATCTGTTAAGAACGGATTTAGGTATGTTCTTATTTAATCAAAACCAATCTCTTCGTCAGGGATTGGTTTTCTGTTTTTAGTCGATAGAAATACATCCCACTCGAAAGGGAAGACGCATCAAACCTAATGGAATGAACTCCCGATAGATAGCGTGCATTGATAAGTGTTTGAATTAGCCTGCCTTCAATGCTAAAGACTTCTAGCTTAATATCTGAAGAAGTATTCAGTTGAAAAGAGATCGTAGTTTCTGGGTTAAATGGATTTGGATAGTTTTGAAAAAGCTGGATTTCAGCAGGTAGATCAGTTTCGAGTTGAATTGAATTAATTAATCCGTCATTACTAGCTCCTGGAGTAGGGGATTCAAAGAAAACGAATTTCGAATGTCCATCGCTTATACGTCCATAAGAGTAATCTGTAGTTTGTTCGCCAAACGGAAAGGCATCAACCGTTAAATAAGTATCTCCAGACTGGAAAAAGAGTCCAATATCTTCTCCTTCTTTACTAAGATTAAATGAAGTATGAAGTGGACCTTCTTTTTCATCATCATCAACCCAAACTACTAAAAAGCCTTTGGGCTGAATTGTTGTATCAGGAAAAGCCCATTTATTCTTAATCGTCAAATTATCTGAAAGAAAATAACCATTCAGGGAAATTAAAGAGTCACTTGGATTATAAATTTCCAGCCAATCAGAAAAAGCCCCACCTTCATCCTGAATCGTAGAACTGTTACTTGCCATAAGCTCATTGATTACCAAAAGACTTTGCAAGGTTTTAAATTCAAAGGTATCTATTTCAGAAGAATTAACATTGTCTGCTATATCTGTTGCTTTAATCCAATATGTAAGCCATTCTCTATCAAGAAATTCAGTTAATGAACCCGAATAAACTCCATCATTTGCTTTTTTATCAATATTTAAGCCATCATCTGAAAGGATTATTTCTAAAGGGGTTATAAAATCCATCCCTTCAATCTTTGGAATTATTACTTTAACAGAAGCTAATTCTTCATCTAAAACATCCACATAAAAATTAAGAGCAGAATCTCGCACAAGTTCTAAATGTACGGAACGAATTATTGGAGTAATATTCTCTAACTGCAATTGCTCTAGTGCTGAATTAATTCGAGTAGTGATATAAGGTTTTAGTCCATATTTAACATGTCCACCTAAAGCCGAATTGAAGGAATTGTGATATTCTTCAATATCATATTCATAATCCAAGGTGCGATAAATATCCTCTTCTGCGGCATCTTCCGTTAAAGCTTTAATACGATCAATTTCTGGAAATAAGATGTCTACATTAAAGAAATCTTCAATAATTTTATTTATATAAAAATTAAGTCGATTTCGATATTCTTCTACTTCTAATATCCGATAGGTAAGAGGTCGGTTTGCTCCATCTGGTCCCCAATTATTAATATCACGAGTTCCCCAATCTGGTCCAATAAAATCAATGCCAAAGGTATTGTCATAATCGTAAGGAATAAACTCAAAGCGATTTTCTTCCACATTAAAATAGAGGTAAAAGTTATTTTGATTGTACCAATAGTTATCCCAATTTCCTGTTAAAATATCAACCGCCATCCAACGAAGTACCCCATCAACATTTATGTAATCTTCAATTTCATTTATAAAATCTTGTGTATTCGAGTTTTCGAAAAAACTGATCAAAGAAGCTAGATCTGAGTAATCGTCTTCTTCAGTATTAGTTTTTAATTCGTACACCCTTCGGTCGGCCCAATTAGGACTCCATTTATAATCCTCTGGGTTCTCACTTATATACGAGAGATCAGCTGGGTAAAGAGATTTATAAAGATTGCCGTCATCGCTACCAAATCGATCCTTTAGAAACTCATCATCAATATGTTCAACATTTAAATAGAGTCCGTAATAATCATTATTTATAAATAATTTAACGTGATTTGCACGTGGAGCCGGGAGATTAATTTCCTGAAAAATATCCCAACTTAGTTTAGCTCGCAAAATGGTTGGATCGTTATGCTCACCATTTAAATTCATCTTGTCCAGACCTTTATACTCTCTTCCTTTTTCAAAGGTATTAAAAGAGACTTTGAATGATTTTTTTTGCGAATCACGTGAGGTATTTCCTCTTAACCTAAAGCCTATATTAAATACAGTATCAGCTTTTTCTTCTTTTTTAAAAATGAAAGTAGCAGGAAATTCATAATTGCTATTACTGTTTTCAGGTGCCAAAATTAGATCAAGAGAATCTTGTTCAATTTGGATGAAAACTTCTGCAAGAGAAGTATCATCAAAAAGCCAGTCTGTAGCTGATTGGCTATACCCCAGTACGGGTTGAAGGAATAACGCAGCGATAAATAGGGTGATTTTTTTCATAGGTTAAATGTACACAAAATGAGATTATCGTTTCTGTATAAAAGAAAATGTAATAAGCATAATTTTTACATTTCAGCCCCTAATAAAGCGCCTTACATCAATAATTAAACATAATATCACAAAAAAAGGCGTTTTATCAACTTTCTTACGATTTTAACTCTCTTAAAACGGTTAAATTGACAAAACATTTAGAATACATAATTATAGCGGCTACCGCTTTTATCTTCACTTTTTATCATGCTATTCTAACAAGTATCGTAATATCAAGATTTGATAATGTAGATTTTAGCTTTGCATTTATTTTTATTATTGAAATAATTGCGTTTGCTCCAATAGCCATTGGGATGTTTTTAGTAATGTGGGTAGGAAAAAAATGGTCGAGCCTATTTACTTCGTTTTCTTACTCAAACTTATTAATACATGCTGGGGTTGCAATATTATTATTTCTTATACATGCTCTCTGGCAACCAGCAGTTAATACTGTTTTTTTTAAAGACAG
>CAXBBW010000010.1:0-164501 GCA_963974345.1 uncultured Balneolaceae bacterium
AATGTTCAATGTTCAATGTTCAATGTTCAATGTTCAATGTTCAATGTTCAATGTTCAATTAAGTTGATATTTCTTCGTCATAGTTCCCAATCATCTCTCTCCAATCATATTTTTTAACCAGTGATTGGTGATCAACTTGTCTTAGATTCATAAAGTGTTCGATGGCAGTTTCCAAGCGGAATTCTAACTCTCCTTCTTCATAAACATAATCGCGACGGATTTCTTCCGGAAAATGCTCTGGATAGGCTAATCGATTAGGAAGTATTGGAAAACAATTACAATACATTGCTTCTACCACACTCCCTCCAAAAAAATCCTGTTTTGATGTAACAGGTAAAATATCTGCTTTCCAAAGCCATTTTGCATATTCCTCAAAATTCTTGGCGTATCCCCAATGGATAATCTCATCTGATAGCTTCTCTTTTGCCTCTTCGAAACTTTTGGGAATCATTTCATTTCGTTCGCCTAAGACAACAAGTTTGAACTTTATTCCTTTTTGTTTGAGCTTAAAAAGTGTTGAGAAGAAAGGCTTCGGCCGTTTATCATATTCCCATCTATGATTCCATAGAATAATTGGTTCCGATTCTTTCTCTTCCTCTGAATCATGAAACTCATCGAATCGATTTAAATCTATTCCTAAATACAGTACTACACTTTTCTTCTTTACCAAATCAATATTCTCTTTTCCCTTTTTATCAGGGAACTGATTTAGGAAAGCAGGAAGTGCTTCTAAAAATGAATCTCTGTGATACTCTGAGTTGAATAATATTCTATCCGCAGCCAATGCTGAGGTATAATTGATAAACCCGTAATGATTATTCCTCTTATTCTTTACATCTCTATCTTGTGGCGACCATGGATAGGTGATCTGATTTTCATGGAAATATATACTTACGGGAATACCTGAAGATTTCTTTCGAGTTAAAGCTAGAAAGGTTGTTAAATCTAGCATTGAGGTCGCTAGAATAAGATCTGGGGAATACGCCAACTCATTGAATTGTTTTGCAAGAGAAACTGCTCCTCCATGCATTCGCCATTTCCAATGTCTACCTGGTAGACTAAGAATTTCTATCTGGTGAGATGAATATTTCTGAAATCCCTCAGCCCATTGTTTATGGGAACCAGAAAAAAACGGTTCAAGAAGAAGGATTTTATAACTCACTCTACTTCCCAATAATAAAAGTTATGATCTTCGTCTAATGTCCAGCCTGTGGTTGGATAAAGCTGATTTCCAATATGATTGTCTTTAGCCGTTTCTAAAGTCATCCCAGCTGCACCCGTTTTTCTGCATAATTCTTTAGCTACTTCGATCAGTGCTTTTGAAAACCCTTTTCCCCGATATTTAGACTCAACAAATAAATCGTTCAACAGCCAAACCCGCTTTAATCTTGTGGATGAGAATAATGGATATAATTGTGTGAATCCTGTAGTTATTCCTGCTACATCTCTGGAAATAAAAATGACCGATTCTTTGTTTTCAATCCGCGCTTTTAGAAATGCTTTACTTTCTTTCTTATCCGATTTCTTTTCATAAAACACCCGATATCCATCAAATAAATCATTGAGTACATCGAGGTCTTTTAAGGTAGCCTGGGTGATTTTCATTGTTATATTTTTAAAAACTCTATAGCCTGAGTATATCCGCCCAAAGCTTCAAAAACTTCATCTTGAGCTTGTTCAGATTTCCAGCCTCTTTTTGATAGTTCATTTCTTATTTCAGCTTCAGACTTATTTTTAACGATTAAATATTCAACAAATTCAAATACCTCATCTGGAATTCTTTTTACTTGAAGAAGGGAAATATAACTTACTATTCGCAGCCAAAAAACTATGCTGATCGTAATTATAACTATTAGAATAGTAGCTAGATTTAACACTAAAGGAATTAAATCCTGCTGAGTAAAAAATGGTTCGTAATAGTTGATTACAAAGATTAAAAAGTCAACAGGACCAACCCAAGGAAATTTTAAAAACATATAAAATATAATCTCCGTACTTAAGAAAAAGAGTATTAGTGATACTAGAGACAACCATGTTATTTTTTTTATTTCTGTAAAATTTCCTAATCGACATAATCTGGTCAAAATGAACCAAAAAATAATGGCTGATACAGCCTCCGAGATTAAAGGAATATTAAGTAGTATAAATACATTATTTCCTTCAATAACTCTGTAATCAATAAATCCAGCAAAGATTCCGAGCAGAACTATAGTAGTAAAAGATCCAATAATAGGTACTAATACTCTTTTTTTCTTACCAAGAGGCTTAGGTAAGTCTTCTGGAATTTCATAGTCATCCCAATTGTATTCCTTCTCGAATTCAACCTCAATTTCTTCTTTCTCTTCTTTTGAAAGTTTCTCTAATTCTTCATGAAATACTTTTATAAATAACTTTACACGTACCGAGTTTTTCCCATTATCCCATCTTTGATCTAAAGCTGATTCACTGAATATTCTAATTTTGGAGTATTCTAAATAAGTAACGCTAATTTTTCCTTGTATCCCCCAATTCTCTTTCGAACGGGCATGTATCGTGTCATTTTCCTTTAATGCAATTTCCCATTCTAATAAATCAATCACTCTTTCTGCTAAAGGAAAAAACAAATGTTTTTTAATGGGCTGCTCAATAAATTCTTCAAAGCTCGGATTATTCAAAAAACCGAACCTATGTTCCTTCTTTATCGATTTCAGATATTGTTTATAATTATCCATCATCGCTAATATTCTTCATTGATCATTCCTTGTTGGATATTGAATATTGCCTTTATTCCCTATTCCTAATTGAACCATTCCTAATTCTTAATTGCGGCTACTGCCGCAGCAACTTTCTCCCCATCAATAGCAGCCGAAATAATTCCACCTGCATAACCCGCGCCTTCGCCACAGGGAAATAAGCCTTTTATTCGAATATGTTCCAGTGTTCTATAATCTCGTGGAATTCGAACGGGTGATGAAGTTCTGGTTTCTGGGGCGTGAACTACAGCTTCGTTCGTCATATACCCTTTCATGGATTTTCCAAAAGCTTTGAATCCCTCTTTCAATGTTTTATGAATGAAATCTGGAAGTACATTTCCTAATTCTACGGAAGTGATTCCTGGTGAATACGAAGTATCTGGCAAATTAGCAGAAACTTTTCCATGTACAAAATCTTCTAATCTCTGCGCCGGAGCGGTTTGAGTTTTTCCGCCTACTTCCCAAGCTTTTTGTTCAATCGTTTTTTGGAATTCCATCGCTGCCAATGGACCAAATTTAGAGTAAGGCTTGAAATCTTCTTCCCGAAGTTCTACTACAATTCCTGAATTAGCTGTTGAACGAGCTCTTCGCGATGAAGACCATCCGTTTGTCACAATCTCGCCCGGACTTGTGGCACAAGGCGCGATCACACCTCCAGGACACATACAAAAAGAATACACTCCCCTTCCACCGATTTGCTTTACAATGCTGTAAGGTGAAGGAGGCAGATACTCACCTCTATCCTCACAATTATATTGAATTTGATCAATCAAATTTTGGGAATGCTCAACACGAACCCCCATTGCCAACGGTTTGAGTTCAATCTCGATTCCCTTTTGATGAAGAAGTTCAAAAATGTCTCTGGCAGAATGCCCCGTCGCTAGAATTACATTCTTGGCTTTGAACGATTCTCCAGCTTGAGTTTTCACTCCTTGAATAGAGTTTCCTTCCAATATAAAATCGGTAACGCGGGTATTAAAGTGGATTTCACCTCCATGTTCTAAGATGCATTCACGCATTCGTTCGATAATCTTCGGAAGTTTATTCGTACCAATATGTGGATGAGCTTCCACCATAATTTCTTTAACGGCTCCAAATCCAACCAAAAGCTCTAGAATTCGGTGTACATCTCCCCTCTTTTTTGAACGAGTATATAACTTGCCATCTGAGTAGGTTCCAGCTCCACCTTCCCCAAAACAGTAATTGGAATCTTCGTTTACAATGTGATCTACATTAATTCCTTTGAGGTCTTTGATTCTTGCTTTTACGTCTTTTCCTCGTTCAAGCACAACTGGTTTTTTACCTGCTTCTATTAAACGAAGTGCTGCAAATAATCCAGCAGGACCAAGTCCAACAATTAGTACTTCCTCTGCATTAGAAACGTCAGGATAATCGGGAAGTCGAATCTGAGCCTCTTCAAAATCTTCGTTCACATATACTTGAACGTTAAGATTTATAATCACCTGTTTTTGGCGGGCATCAATAGAACGCTTTATTATTTCTATGTGCTTTATCTCGTCTTGAGGGATTCCTTCTTTTTTCGAAATAAATTGATGAAGCTGTTCAGGTTGACCGGCTATCTCCGGTAAAACTCTGAGTTGTAGTTCTTTTTGCATTCTTAAATTTAATATGTTTTTAGCTCATTTCTAGTTATTTATAAATTGATAGAAATCATTATAAAATGAACGTCAATACAACTAAAAAGCTCTTACTCCTTTCTGTTCTTATCTTCGTTTCTCAAAAAATAATGGCTACCGATTGCTCAATTTCAATGAAATTCGAAGATGCAATACGAGAATCGGAAGAGATTTTTATGGGTAGATTAATAAAGATCAAAGATGTTAGATATTTAGATAATAAAAGTGGGCCACCTTCGGTTTTGGAGTCTGGTTGGTACGATTATGAACTAATATTTGAAGTAGTAAAGAAATGGAAAGGGGGGAAATATAACAGAGTAAGTGTATTCATTGATGCATTATGCCCGCCTTATTTTTTAGAAAATAGTCAAGAGCCTAATTGGTTTTGGTTAGGATTCGGTTCAAATAAAGAAGAATTTTTTAACTACCAATACATCATCTACGCTACACATGATGCTAGTAGGGTACAAGAATTAGTTTACAGATCTACAAATAGGAATTACAAGAATTTTGACATACCTGGTTATAGAATTGTATCTGGATCATCCTTTAGAACTTTAGGAACAAAGAATCTAGAGTCTGATTCTTTGTTTATCTCGGAAATAGAAAAGCTTGATAGTACTTTTACAAATACAATAACCCTTGTTCCATACTATTTTAGTTTAAAGAATTTTTTAATAATCTCTTTTTTAGGGGGTTTGATACTTTATTTGAGAAACAAATTTTATAATTATAAACCAGATTAAGAATAAAAGGTCTTTTACTGAATCCAGAAAGGTATTTCTTCTTCGTAGAATAGTAATCTTCCTAAGGAATCTCTTTCAGCATCTACTTCATCTAGTTTTGGGCGATATACTCCCAATTCATATCGCCCAGTATTCATTGTATCCGAAAGCATAAACATACTTCTAAAGCCTGCCTGACCAGTTCTATTATGATCATAAAAAAGAAAATCAGATTCCAGTGTATCCTTCTGGTTAATTGTTATCGTAAAAAACTCGTTTGCACATTCAATGTTTTGCTGATTGGTCACTTTACGCTTTTCGTACCTATTTAAAGAATCAGATAAAGTTGCCTCCTCACAATATTTACCCAATTTTCGGTCTAGCATTTTATTGTAAGGTATAAACAAGGAAAAATACTCTCCCTTCTTTAAGTAAGGAGAACTAATTGATGCTTTTTCGAAAAACTTCCCATCAAATTCAGAATCATAATTCTCAGGAATAATTGTGGAGGCAATAGATCGGCTAGAATAAAAATCGCGAGCTTGAATAAGGTTCACATTCATCAAATCAAAAATGGAACCCATAAAAATTGCCATGAATACTGAAAAGAAAATTATTCCATATAACTGGTTTTTCTTTTTCGGTAGATTCGACATAAAACTCAACATTAAAAACTGAATAGGTTTATAAATAAACGGATAGAATATCATGCTTGCATACCAGCTTAGATTAAAATGGTATCTGGCAAACTTCTCTTGTTCCCTATATTTTTTCATGTTTAAAACCAGAGACAAGACGGATACACCTAATAAAATTACACCGGTAATAATCAAAATTATGTTGGAATAAAGATCGAATACTTCTTCTGAAACCACCAACTTTACCCCATTCATCAATAGAAAAAATACCGAGTATAAAAGACCAATCCCAAACATATACAGTACAAAAAGGAAAGCAATCGAAAATATAACACTAGCAAGCCGATCAGTAGCAAGCAAAAACGAGTCCTGTGTTCCGAGTCTATTTTTCATTTCCGATCTATACAACTCGCTATACTCTAGCTTTTCGTATTGAATGCCCTCACTAAAAACCGACCTTAATCCCATTAAGCCCACCCAGAAAGCACGTACAATAAAGTGAAAAATAAAAGCAAAGCTAAGCACTTTCAGGGCTGTAAGTATAACTCCAACCACCAACATTGGCATCAACTCATCAATAAAACCTGTATCTAGTTGAAGGTTATATCGGTAGAACTGATAAAAATCGCGAATATAATCAGGAATCTGAATGGTAGCATAAATCGCCAAACCTGAAATCAATAATTCCGGCTCCCAACTTTGTTCTGCTACTCGTTGCAACCAATTTTTGTTATGCCCTGATTCTTCAGTAACGTGTTCTTTCACTCTACGCTGTACTTTGTGAATAATTTTGATTGAAAGTGCATGAAACCAATTTAAAAGGCAACCATTGAAAAAACTGATTTTTGATTGAATGATGTAGCATATTTCGTGGTTTTAGTACTGACAAAAAAACTAACAAAATGATTATGAAACGCTCTTTATTTACACTTTTACTTTTTTCTTTATTCTCTTTTCCAACAATTGCTCAACTTTCTAACGCTCCTGATACGTTCGAAACTGATATGGGCGAATTAATGGTATTTCCAATCAATCATGGATCGGTTGCTTTTACAATTGACGGAAAAACCATTTTTGTTGATCCTTTTGGTGGAGCTGAATTGTTTGCAGATTTTGGAGCGCCAGATATAATTTTCATTACCGATATACATGGTGATCACCATAACCCTGAAACTCTTGCAGGACTTGATACCGAGAGCACAACTTTTGTAGTTCCTCAGGCTGTTGCTGATGTAATGGATGAAGATTACAAAACGAATATGGTTGTTATTGCCAATGAAGAAACTAAAAAGGTTCTCGGAATGGATGTTATAGGCGTTGCCATGTATAATCTTCCTGATGATGAATCTTCTCGCCATAAAAAGGGTCGTGGAAATGGATATGTAATCAATTTTGGTGGAAAGCATGTCTATCTGTCAGGTGATACAGAAGATGTTCCAGAAATGAGAAATCTTGAAAATATCGATATCGCTTTTGTATGCATGAATTTACCATATACCATGGATGTTTTTCAGGCAGCAAGTGCTGTAGTTGAATTCAAGCCAGTTGTAATGTATCCATATCACCACCGCGGACAGGATATCGAGAAGTTTAAAGCTATTGTTGATTTAGCTGATATTGATACTGAAATCAGATTGAAAGATTGGTACAGTAACTAATCTTACTCGTTAAAAAATTTCTTAGTCATTCTGAGGATACCTCCGAAGGATCTAGGGAGGTATTAGGCAAAATCCTTCGCTTTCACTCAGGATAATTTTTATTAACGTCATCCTATTATAAGTTATTAATTCGATTACAGATATATAAAATATTTTAAAGGCAACGGGCGTTGTTCAGTATCTAGATTCCCACCTTCGTGGGAATGACTAACTTTAGGGTAAATTAATTTTTTAACCTTGCCACAACTTTCTTAATAACACATAAGTCATCTCTGCGAAGGCAGAGATCTAGAGTTTGATATAAGGAACTGACATTATAAACGATTTAGATTATCGTACTCTTGGAAGTGACTAACTTACCCTTGCTCCAATGCTCAGCGTTGGAGCAGCAAAATACTTCTCCCAAGTATCGGGATCAGAACGACTATTCTTGACGTCATCCTGAACTCGTTTCAAGATCTGCGATGATTTGAGCGTTGATCTATATTTTTTACTTCAACAAAGTATCACTCCCTACAGATGCTGAACTGAATTCAGCATGACAAC
Organism: uncultured Balneolaceae bacterium; assembly: GCA_963974345.1. Classification (GTDB taxonomy): domain Bacteria; phylum Bacteroidota; class Rhodothermia; order Balneolales; family Balneolaceae; genus RHLJ01. The sequence goes on from CAXBBW010000010.1 coordinate 7,937, forward strand.
CTATTTATTCTTGTTGCTTTAATTGAGTCCTTTGAACTTATAATGATGAGGTACATGCCAGAGGTGGAATGAGTCTTTCTATCTTTTGTCTTCCTGAGCGAAAGCGAAGGATCTAAACGGATATTCTGTAAGATCCTTCGGAGGTATCTTCAGGATGACTTTTTTGGGGACTATGCTACTCCGATGAAGTAAACAAAACGTTATAAAAGCTCTTAGAAAACCACAAACTCTTATCCCCTAGATATTTACCTCTGAATTATACAAATTAACCCGAAATCGGAGCTAAAAAAAGTTGCTCCTTCACAAAATTTCGGGTTATGAAAAAAATAGCAAAGGTATTTGGTGGAATAATTCTACTTTTAATTCTAATCGTTGGAGGAACACTAATCTATGTTTCCAATGTTCTTCCAAATGTAGAACCAGCTCCAAACCTAACAATAGAACTCACTCCAGAACGAATTGAACGGGGCGAATTTCTAGCTAACAATGTATACGTGTGTATGGACTGTCACACCGATAGAGATTATAGCAGATTTGGGCTAGTTGTTGATGAGGCTACTTTAGGAAAAGGTGGAAATTTATTTGGTCGTGAGAATGGTTTTCCTGGTGATTATTATGCAAAAAATCTAACCCCGTATCATTTAGGAGAATGGACAGATGGTGAGATATTTAGAGCTGTAACTACAGGAGTAAGTAAAGATGGTCATGCTCTTTTCCCGATCATGCCATATACCAATTATCGTAGAGTGGATAAAGAAGATATCTATGATATTATTGCTTACTTAAGGACATTAGAATCCATTGAGCATGATGTTCCTGCTTCCTCTTCCGCTTTCCCAATGAATTTTATTATTAATACCATTCCAAGTGAACCCGAGTTTATTGAAAAGCCTGATATAAGCGATCGTATAGCTTATGGAAAATATCTTACTATTGCTGGAAGTTGTGCCGATTGCCATACGCCAATTGATGGTCAGGGTACACCACTACCAGGTATGGATTTCGCTGGAGGTATGGATTTTAATATTCCTACTGGAGGAACCGTGTTTTCTGCGAATATTACTCCACATGAAACTACTGGAATTGGTGCATGGACAGAAGAAATGTTCATCGCTCGCTTCAAACAATTTCAGGATTCTACAAATATCATAAATTCCGCCCTTGTAGAGCCTGGTACTTTTAATACCGAAATGCCTTGGCGCTATTATAGTAAAATGAGTGAAGAAGATCTGGGTGCCATATTTGCCTATTTACAAACGCTCGAACCCGTGGAACATAGCATGACGAGATTTTTGGCTGAGGGTGAATGAGTTCTACTCATAGTAATTTGAATAGCCTACATTTACCCATTAGTATTTGGTTTATAAACTAGTTTTAGTACTTTATTAAACCGCCGAACGAGGAATTCCTTACAAAATTATTTTGGATGTTATCCGAACGTTATCCAAAAACCCCCGTTCGCTTAATAATATGTTAGTTGGCTTTGACTATGGCTAAAAAAATCAACATACTCATTTTGATCCTTGTCATTGTTGTTCCTTCATACTGGTTTTACGTTGAGTATTTTTGGAATAATTTCTATGACAATCATAGCTATTGGAGAAATACTGAGCTACCCACCTATAATTTTAAAGTTGTTAATGCAAAAAAAGAAATTAACAATAAAAATTTCACTGAATATCACTGGCATCGGACCATAATTGAACCAAATCATGGTATAGAAGTCCTTGAAGAAACTATCTCATTTCTAAATGATTCCACAATGATATTAAATAGCATTTCTCACTGGGTACACGAAAATCAATGGACTTTTCCAGCGATAAGGAAATTCTATGGTGAAAAAAATACAATGGACTACGAATACAGATTTATTAAAAATGAAATGAAATTTATCAGAGAATTTGTTGTCCATGATAAATCTTCATCTGATACTGTCCATATTGAATTGTCTGGAAATAAATTAGCTGTAAAGTACTTTTTTCCTTAAAATACCAACTAACAAGCGTTTTAAGGCTGACTCGGTCGCGGTTCGGGTCGTTAATTTTAATCCCCAGACTCGCCGCTTAAACGCAGGGTCGTTATACAGCTCTAATCAAAACCAATGAAGCAACCTTTATTTGATATAGCCCAGTTTCAAAAACAGCTTGGGGAAGCTATGTTAAATATGAAAAAATTTGTTGATGAAGGGTTGAAAGGTCTTGCTGAAGTAACTAGAGATCTACCTGAGAATACCAATATCACACAAGAATTCTTAGCAAAAAGGGGCTGGTTCATTCCATTTAGAAATTTTCCAATGGCGAGAATTAAGTGGATTGCAGAATGTTCAAAGGAAGACAAAAATATTGATGAGATTGATGCTTATTTACAGGAATATGTAACTGACCTGATCCCTAAGATTATTGAAGATTCAGAAAAATATTTTAGTGATAGATTCAAAATATTAAACGAAGCATATAAAGCTCATCATGAAGAAAGATATGCTCTAAGCATTCCCACTTTACTATCCCAAGCTGACGGTATCTTTCGTGAAATGTTTGGTAAACAATTTTATACAGATAAGGAATCAGAGAGAAACGACATTGCTAAAAGAATTCTGTTCAAACTAAATCAAAATGGCCATAAAGTTACAGTAGCTTCTTTTTCATATCTATTTATGAAGCAACTCCACGAAGAAAGTTCTTTGCATTATGACTTCAAGAAAACTAAAATATTTGAAAAAGGTGAAGATGTTGAAACTCTAAATAGGCATGAAGTTCTTCATGGTATTGCAAAAAAATACGATTCAAAAATTAATAGTCTTAAAGCTCTAAGTTTGATTGCTTTACTTATATCGACAAAGAAAGTTTTAATTAGAAAAGGAGCTGCCTAGGTTCAAGTTTGAAGTGCAACAATTATTAAATTTTTTCATAGCATTCTTTAGGGGTTTTATAGTTCAATCTTTGTTCTCTAAAAAAATACCAGTTTTAATTACATTACTTGGCAAAAAGGCCAAGCCGGTTAAACCGCAGGTCGTTATATAGTACATTGATGCAGAATGATAAATACAAACTTATTCGAGATATTTGTGGGTTGCTTTCTAAAGGGGATGCAATATCTGCTAAACTGGAAGCTGAAAAATACCCTTTTAATGTCGAATCACCGACACCAAGAAAATTTTCGGCTTATGATTCAATGAGATTATTTCTCAGAGATGGATTCGTTGATAGATATACTGGATCAAAACTTGTATTTCCCGGTACTCTTTATGTTTTGAGTCAAGAACTACCAGAACACTTCCCCTCCCACCCGCATGGTAAGCTAAGTGAATCTCACATCGTACACTGGGAGCTATTCCCTACAGTGGATCATATTATCCCTGTTGCAAGAGGTGGGGCGGATTCCGAAGTAAATTGGGTAACAACCTCAATGCTAACAAATCAAGCAAAATTACATTGGACAATTAACGAATTAGGCTGGGAAGTTAAAAAAGCTGGAAATCTAAATGATTGGGATGGCCTTACGGAATGGTTTCAAATGCGTGTTGATCAAAACCCAAAACTATTGACTCATTCCTCAATTAAAAAATGGCATCGAGTAGCGAAAAAGTGTGTGGGTGCTCTATAACAAGCATTACCCTTAAGAAAAAGTCAATATTTAGTTGATTTATGCTCCCAGTAAGCGCAGTATTCCCTAGACTCGTGGTGTATTTACCACAATGAAAAATCTTCTCACAATGATTTCTGAATAAGTCACCCTATATTTTGAGTTCAATCAATCATCAACATCTTCTCATGAAATCTTTTCTTTTACTTTTTCTTTTATTTTTTATGGTATCAATTATAGCATGTGAGTCTCAATCAACCCAGGAAGGAACACCTATTGATGATGGTGGTATTGTTGTTCCTTCTTCTCCAACTCATATGTTTATTGGTGGTTATACCCGAGATGAAGGTTGGGTAAATGGTACAGGAAATGGAATTTACAGAGTGAGTATAGGAGCGGATGGAGTTCTTAGTATCGACGAAACAGCAGCGGATGTGACCAACCCTTCTTTTGTAGCTGTTTCTCCTGATCAAAAAAACCTATATGCTGTTAGTGAAATTGGCAGAAGTAGCGAGCCAACAGGTTATGTACATGCTTTTACCGTCAATGAAGACTTAAGCCTCACCTTTATTGATAAATATCCAACTAATGCTAAATCTCCTGCGCATATAAGCGTAGACCAAACTGGGAAATTTGTATTCGCGGCAAATTATCAAGGTGGAGTTGCCATGGTTTATGAACGTAAAGATGATGGAAGTCTTAATACCGTTCAACAATTGGATTTTCCGGGTAATAACCCACATACCCATATGGTAAAAGTAAGTCCTGATAATAATTACCTCTTTATCCCTGATTTGGGGAATGATAAAATCTGGAGCTTTAAAATTAATCATGGCAGTAACAGTGTTACTAAAACAAGTCAGGAATTTGGAAGTACTGCTTCTGGCGCCGGACCACGGCATATGGATTTCCATCCAACTAAAAATATTGCTTACGTGATTAACGAACTTAATAGCACGATCACCGTTTTTGATTTCAACCCTGATAACGGTGCACTTACTGAAATTCAAACTATTACAACCCTTCCTGCTGGGTTTAGTGGCTCCAATTCAACTGCTGATATTCATGTTCATCCAAATGGAAAGTTCTTATTTGGTTCTAACCGTGGACATAATAGCATTGCAAGTTTTTCTATTGACGAATCAACTGGGCAACTTACTGCATTAACTCATACTTCAACCGAAGGTCAAATTCCAAGAAATTTTGCTGTTTCTCCTGACGGAACTGCTTTGTATGCTGCTAATCAAAATTCGGGAAATATTACTTCTTTTGGATTAAATCCTGATTCCGGCGTACTAACTTTTACGGGAAGTAAATTATCTGTAGGTACTCCAACTTGTATCGCTTTCTTCTCAGAGTGATTTGATTCTATAGAATTCAGTAATCAATTATTACACCTTAGGTAAAAGTATCTTTCAACTTGCAATATTTGCTTAATAAGTTTACTTTTTAAAAAAAAGTACTTTTCATGAAAGACCAACAAGATTATATACAAGACATAGCTGAGATACGCTCAATGATGGAGCGTTCTTCTAAATTTATAAGCCTATCTGGTTGGGCAGGAATCTTAGCTGGATTATATGCACTGATTGGAGCTTGGCTTTCTTATTCTATGTTAAGGTTTAATCCTGACGAGGTCTTTTATTCTTCTAATTCTTTACCAGAAGTTATTTTATTAGCCGTTGGAGTATTAATACTTTCTCTCATTACGGCTATCTTTTTCTCTCAAAAAAAGGCAGGAAACAATGGGGATACATTATGGAATCCTACTTCAAAAAGACTTCTTAGTAATATGATGATTCCATTTTTTTCGGGTGGTGTTCTAATCTTGATCTTAGTTTTAAAAGGACTAATAGGTTTTGTTGCGCCGGTTATGTTGATTTTTTACGGTTTGTCATTATTCGTCGCTGGAAATTTCACCCTTAAGGAAGTTAAAATCTTAGGTATTACCCAAATAGCTTTAGGATTAGCAAATGCCTGGTTTATTGAATTCGGTCTTCTATTCTGGGCTATAGGTTTTGGAGTAGTTCATCTTATTTATGGTATCTATATGCATTTCAAGTATGAGCGGTGATCATCTATGAATGTGTCATTTGATGATTTACATAAAGCATTTGAAAGTCGAATAAGACTCGGAATTATGTCAGCTTTGGCTGTTAACGATACACTCGATTTTAGTACACTAAAAGAATATCTAGATGTGACCGATGGGAACCTAGCAACTCACATCAAAAAATTAGAAAAAGAAGATTTTATTGGGTTTGAAAAATCATTTATAGATAACAAGCCCAACACTAAGTATTTCATTACTCCTAAAGGTAAAAAAGCATTTACTGATCACCTTAATGTAATGGAGCAAATTATTAACTCACAAAATAGTAAAGGATAAATATCTAGGGAACTTCCCATATTTTTTTAGCTATACACTTTGTAATTCAAAGTACTTTTAATTAAACCAATGCACATGGAATCAAATCAAGAAAAATCAATAATTGAAAACGCTGCTCTAATAATCAGAAGATCTGTTACTATCAAATTATTTTCTGTTTTTATAATGATGCTGCTTCTACTAATACCTATGAGTTTTGTACGATCATTAATAGACGAAAGAGATTCAATGCGTGAATCCGCAATAAATGAAGTAACTGATAAATGGGCAAAAGAACAGCATCTATATGGTCCTGTGCTTACCATTCCATTTATAAAGCAGGTGTTAAGTGACGGAATTGTAAAAGAGATTCGTACTGAGGCTCATATTCTTCCATCCAAAGTAGTTGTTAACGGAAACGTTGAACCACAATCCCTTCACAGAGGGATTTACGAAGTTGTAGTATATGATGCAGAAATATCATTTAATGGCAGTTTCAACAACCTTTCTAAGTATGTAAATGAGTTAAAAGACTACGAAGTAAATTGGGATGAAGCCTTTCTTACCATAAATATTTCTGATTTAAGAGGAATAAAAGAAAAAGTGGTAATCACTTGGAATGGAAAAGAGAAAATTGTAGATCCTGGATCAGGAATATCACCGTTAATAAAATCGGGTATTACTGTATATAATATTTTAGAAAAAAAGCCTGTTGATGAATCATTCGATTTTTCATTTGATCTTCAGCTTCATGGGAGCCAGTATATAGGTTTTGTACCACTGGGAAGAGAGACGAATATAAAATTAAGCTCAAATTGGGCTCATCCTAGTTTTACGGGTTCATTCCTGCCAGATGAACGTTCCATAAATGAAAATGGATTTACAGCTGATTATAAAATTCTAGAATTGAATAGAAATTACCCACAATTCTGGATAGGAAATAGAAATATTGAAAATGTAGAAAAAAGCTCGTTCGGAGTAGATTTACTTTTACCTATGAATGACTACCAAAAAGCTATGCGCTCTGCTAAGTATGCGTTATTGGCTATTTCGTTGACTTTTTTGACTTTCTTTTTGATTGAGATATTTAATAAAAAAGAAGTTCACCCATTTCAATATATACTTATCGGATTAGCATTAGTCTTATTTTACACTTTGTTGGTATCAATTTCAGAATACGCAAACTTCAATATTGCATACCTGATATCTAGTATTTCAATTATTTCAATGATTGGGCTTTATGCTAAATCGATCCTTAATAACATCAAGCAAACTATCTTTTTGATATTGATCCTCTGCGCTACTTATACTTTTGTGTACATCACGCTACAAGTACAAGAATATGCTTTACTTATTGGAAGCATAGGCTTGACAGCAATCCTTGCATTTACCATGTATATCACTCGCGAAATTAATTGGTATAACCTTCAAGCAGAAATAAAACCAAATACGATCGAATAAAAAAGGTGGGTACTGTATCTCCCTATTCTCTCATTCAATTCTTAAACTAACACTTAACCTCATCAACCATGAATTCACAAGCAAATCTCCTAACTTTTTTTTCAAGATTGGCTATTTATACAACTATTATTTTGCTTATTCCATTAATAGGAATGCAATTTAGTGAGGATATAACCTGGAATCTATTCGATTTTATTTTTGCAGGAGCTTTATTATTTGGCACTGGCTCTAGCTTTGTACTTATAAGTAGGCTTTCGGATAATTCTAGGTATCGACTTGCTCTTGGAATTGGACTTTTTACAGCGCTATTTCTCGTTTGGGCTAATGGAGCTGTTGGTATTATTGGGTCGGAAGATAATCCTATAAACTTACTTTATTTTGGTGTCCTACTTATATTAGTATTTGGAGCTTTAATTTCTCAGTTCAAATCCAAGGGCTTGGCTATCGCCTTGTTTATTACAGCTGGCGCTCAAGCTTCTACTATTATAATTGCCCTATTAACAGGAGTGCACCAAAGCAACGAAATTTCTATAACTGAAATCATTCTCATGAATGGTTTATTCGCTACATTATTTTTAACATCAGGTAGTCTGTTTTGGCAAGTAAAGGAAGAACATTCAAAATCAGAATTTAATTGAATGGTCAGTTGTTTGTGGGTTGAGAAGTGTTGTTCGTATTTAGGCTGTCCCTCCTAGGGGAGACAGCTACTGGCTTTGTTTTTGTGTTTTGTTTAAGCCATTACACTTAAAATTTTTCTAAAAATTCTCTCTCCCAACTAAGCTACAATCCTTGTAAATTCTTCACTACAATTTCATTCAAACATAAGATCAGGATCAGGAATGGGTAGAATTTTTGAAGTTAGAAAAGCAGCAAAATTTGCACGTTGGGATCGAATGGCGAAACAGTTTTCGCGTATCGGGAAGGAAATAGTAATTGCTGTAAAAGCGGGGGGTGATGACCCAGATACAAATCCTGCTCTACGCCGAGCTATTCAAAACGGACGTGGAGTAAATATGCCCAAAGATCTTATCGAACGTGCGATTAAACGTTCTTTGGGTAAAGACTCTACCAACTACGATGAAGTTTTATTTGAAGGTTATGCTCCACATGGTGTTGCTGTATTAGTGGAAACTGCTACCGATAACAACACACGTACTGTTGGAAATGTGCGACCCATTTTCACAAAAAATGGTGGTAATCTCGGGAACTCAGGGAGTGTCGCTTTTCAGTTTACTCAGGTAGGCTCTTTTAAAATTACTCCGGGCGACTTTGACGAAGAAGAGCTTGAACTCGAATTAATAGATTTCGGTCTTACTGAAATGGGTGAATCTGAAAATGAGGAGGGTGAACGCATTCTTGTTATCCGTTGTGAATTCACTGAATTTGGAAATATGCAGCATGCTCTTGAAGATAAAGGCATAGAACCACTTAGTGCTGAAACAGATTGGATTCCACAATCGACAGTATCCCTTGGAGAAGAAGAATCAGAGGAAGTATTAAGTCTTATTGATAAACTGGAACAAGATGAAGACGTTCAGCGGGTATTCCATAATTTGGTATAAACGAAATGAATAAATCAAAAATCATTGGTAGTGCTCCTATCCTACTTGTTAAAAACGTTGTAGAATCAGCTAATTATTATCGAGATAAGATTGGCTTTAATTACGAAAGACTGTGGGGAGACCCTCCTGGATTTTGCATTCTTCACCGAGATCAATTTAGTTTGATGCTGAGTCAAGTTAAAAATCCAGATGATATCGTTCCCCATTATAAAATCGTTCATCAAATGTGGAACGTGTACTTTTGGGTAGACGACGCTAAAAAATTGTACGATGAATTCATCGAGTCTGGGGCAATTATCGATTACCACCTTTCTGAAAAAGATTATGGATGTCTAGAGTTTGGGATACAGGATCTGGATGGTTACGATATAGCTTTTGGTCAAGAATTATAGGAGTCCTTTTTCTCCTAATTCTAATTACCCAGTACATTTAAGCTACCCGCATAAAAATCAGGATCAACTTTTAGATCTTTACCAAAAGACTTCATCCCTTGCCATTCAGTAGTTGGAAAGATTCGGACTTCATCCCCATCAATAAAAACATTTAAAGGCATATTGAAATCAAAAACTGTATTTCCCCATCTATAATACAGTAGCCCTTCTTTAAATGAATACTCCAGAATTGGAATTCGAATATCTCTTAAATACTGATCGAAAATTGGAGTTAAATCTGTTCCTAATTGCTCACTTATATACTCTTCAATTTGTTTGGTAGAAACGGTTTGATGGTATAATTCTTGATTCAAACCACGAAGTGTTTTCCGCCAAAGCTCATCATCATCAAATAACTGCCGAATTGTATGTAGCATGTTTCCACCTTTATAGTACATATCTCCAGAACCTTCGTTATGAACGCCATATGTTCCGATAATTGGAATATCATTTGAAATCCGAAGTCTCACTCCTTTTTGATATTCGCTTGCTGCCTTTTTACCAAAATGATATTCCAAAAATAAGTATTCAGAATAATGAGTAAAGCTTTCATGAATCCACATATCGGCAATGTCAGCATAAGTGATATTATTGGCAAACCATTCGTGACCAGTTTCATGCACGATGATAAAATCGAATTTAAATCCCCAACCAGAAGCACTTAAATCAGTTCCCAAATATCCATTTTCAAACCCATTACCATATGTTACCGAACTTTGATGTTCCATTCCTAAATAGGGAGCTTCTACTAACTTGTAACTGTCTTCATAAAATGGATAAGGGCCAAACCAATATTCGAATGCTTCGATGGTTCGTGGAGCATCGGCAAATTGGGCAATCGCTTTCTCCTTGTTATAAGAAAGTACCCAATAATCCATATCTAACTCGCCCTTCTCCCCTTCATAGATTTCTTTAAAATTCACATAATCACCGATATTTATATTAACTCCATAGCTATTGATTGGATTAGAGACAAACCAATTCCAGGTTTTGGTACCATCATTATTCTCTTCCACATTTCGTAATCGCCCATTAGAAACATCCACTAAATCTTCTGGAATTGTAACACTAATAAGCATGCTATCAACTTCATCATACGGGTGATCTTTATTCGGCCACCAAATACTAGCTCCTATTTTTTGATTGGCATTTGCAACAAATGGATTCCCGTTTTGATCTCTTGTCCATGTAAGCCCCCCATCCCAAGGCGGACGAGCAGCAATTAAAGGTTTTCCATCAAACTGGATGAATAGTTCATTTATATCTCCAACACGTTGGTCTTGTTGAAGAATGATAAAATAAGCATTTCCATCACGTTCAAACTCTAAGCTTTTTCCTAACTGAGTGACCTCATCAATAACCATTGGCTGTTGAAGATCAACCTGCATAATGCTTGTAGTTGCTGAGTCAACTCGGTACTGAATTGTATTTGAACCTGAAATAGTACTGTCCTCTAAATCTATAGTCACATCTAGATGATAATAAGTCAAATCCCACCAAGCTCGCTCAGGAGTTATCGAACCACGAAGAGTATCTTGTCGTGTAAAGTACTTTTGGTTCTGGAAGAATTGAGCCGAGACATATTCAACTGTTAATGATATAAATACAATGAGTATAAATATTCTTTTCATTTTGCTTCAGATTAAAATACTACTAGACTTTGTTTGCTTTTATTCACATTAAGGTATCAAACTAGTGTAGCTTTAGGATTAATAACATCTAAAACTACCCAATAAAACTCAATTCATTTCTAGTTCAACTTTACTTTATAAAAAGAGTGAAAAAATATGCATATAATTATTAATTATATACTTATGATTTTAATAAAATTAAAATAGCTAATTATGCTAATATTAAAAGTGGATAATAAGCATTACGATATTACAGAAAAAATACCGTTCTTATTTGTACACTTTATTTACTAACTAAATTTACAATTCATGAAAAAACATTTACAATATTTACTGCTTAATATTACAGCAGTTTTACTACTAACTTTGGGGGGTATTTCTACGTTACAAGCCCAAGAACTTAACAACGTTTGGGAACGTACTTCACGAACAGGAGCCGCTGAATCTTTACCTAGTTGGTTTACAATAGGCTGGGTTAGAGGTCTGGATCTTCATGGCGAAAATCTATATGCAGCGGATCGCGCTAACTCTGAAATTAGAGTATTAAATGCGTCAACTGGAGCAGACGTTACTTTAACAACTCCTTACGATTTGACAGGAGTAGCTGGTGGTACATATCCAATGAATGATATAGCCATATCTGATGATGGTGTTGCTTTCTTAGGAAACTTGACTGTTAATGCATCAACAAGTCCATTTCATTTATATTGGTGGACAGGTGAAGGTGGAACCTATGCTGATTCACTTTCTATAACTACTGCTACATCTCAAAGACTAGGAGATAAATTTACTGTGGTAGGGTCTGTAACAGATAATACTGTTGAAGTTTGGATACCGGCTGCAAGTAGCGATCCTGGAATTGTTTATGTATTGACAACAGCTGATCAAGGAGCTACTTGGGATACTGAAACTATTACACTATCAGGAACTAATGTAACATTAGGAAGCAATGTAGACGTTACCCCATTAGGGTTGGGAAGAACCTCAGATTTCTATATCGGTGGAAACAGTTCTGCACCAGCACGATACACTAGTTCTGGCGCTTATGTTGAAAATAGCGCGCTTGCATCAGCTTCAAGAAACGGAATGGAAGCCTTTACTTACGATAGTAAAGATCATTTAGCAGTTTATACCTATCGTCCAGATGGAGTTGGTGGTGGAAATAAAACTGGAAAAGTTTATATCTATGATGTGTCAGATGCTACTGCTCCAACTATAGTAGCTGAATCTGCTTTAATGGGTGATGATGCAGATACTTTTAGTTCTATTTATGGAGAAGCTAAAGTTTCCCTAAATGAAGATGGAACCTATAATGTATACGCTTTAGAAGGTGTAAACGGATTTGCTGCTTTTACAAATGCAGCTCCTCCAGTTGTTGATGATCCGTCTAATTTAATTTTCTCGGAATACATTGAAGGTTCTGGTAATAATAAAGCACTAGAAATTACTAACCTAACAGACTCAACTGTAGTACTTTCTAATTATCAAATTGCACAAACTAATAACGGTAGTGACTGGATTTACTTTCATGAATTTGCTAGTGAAGCTTCTATTGCTGCAGGTGAGCAATATGTTTTAATTACAGATGAGGTTGAAACAACACTTTTTGATGCTAATGATGCAGATGAAGTGCTAGGTTACCCTAGCCCAATCCATTTCAACGGTGACGATGCTAGAGCTTTAATTCATATCGATTCACAGACTGGTGATACTACATGGATTGATATATTTGGTGAAGCAAACCTTGACCCGGGCAGTGGTTGGTCAGTTGCTGGTATTGAAAATGCAACCCGAGAGTTTTCATTAATTCGTAAAACTAGTGTTACTATGGGTAATACTGATTCATTAGGTTCTTTCGGAACTAATTATGATGATAGTGAGTGGATCATAAAAAGCCAGAATGTATTTCATAACCTCGGCTTAGCAAGTGAAGCGCAAGTTGCACTTTCAGGAGATTATTTCATCCCTCAGCGTAGCGATGATGCTGAAGGATTTATTTCTTTACATCAAGCTATTCATTATGTAAATACTGATGGATTATCGTCAAGTGCAAACCTATTAATCACAGACGATTTAGATGAGACTTCTTTTGAGCTTAAAATTGATCGTGATGATTTATCTGAGTCAACTGAACTTACCATTAAGCCTGTGGCTGGTGAAACACCAACTATTGAAGTTTGGGGTGGCTCTGGAGGTGATGGTATCTGGATTAATAATACAGACTATGTAACTATTGACGGCTCAAATACACTAGGTGGTGAAACTCGTGATTTAACAATCACTAGTTCTGATACAACCTTTGCTGCTCTTATCTACACTTATGGAACGAATCATACAATTATTGCAAATAGTAATCTAACCTATACTGGTGGAGATATTGGTGCTTCAGCAATCGTAACTAATGAATCAGGACCAAAAGGAACTGAAAACCTTTTAGTTTACAATAACTTAATAGGCTCCGAAAATGGTGATTTCCAAAATGGAGTAGGATTATGGGGTACAAGTTCAGTTCAGGCAAATAATTCTACGGTAGTGGGTAATAGAATTCATGCTACTTATAGAGGTGTAACTACTTGGTGGAGTTTAAATAACATCATTAGGAATAACACTATTTCTATTGACAGTCCTAGAGCAGATCGATCTAGATATGCTGCAATTTATTTGGCATTAAACGGTGGTCAAACTGTCGTTACAGGCAATAAAATTGTTGGACTTCAAATAAACCGTACAACTACTGCAGGTTTTGCAGCTGGGATTTTGTTTAACGCTTCTTTGGATACCGTACTTGTAGCTAATAACATGATTGCTTTTGATAACTTTGCTAATGTAGGTGCTGCTACTGGTAATGATGTATATGGTATAGCTTTCGATAACGCAGCTGGTAACTCACTTAATGCGATTTATCATAATTCTGTACGTATTGGAAGTAGTAACGAAACGGGTGTCCATGCTGCATTCGGTGCACATCAAGAAGTTAGTACAGCTCAAACTTGGGATCTAACTAACAATATTTTTGTAGTTGACCAAGACGCGGCAAATGCGAATGCAATTTACTGGCCAATTGATACCAATACACAATTAGATACTGATTACAACAACTTTTATGTAAGTGGTAGCTCAGCTAATCTAGGGTTATTTAACACAACTGACGCTCCTACATTAGAAGACTGGCAAACAGCTTCCGGTAATGATGATAATTCAACCGAAGTTGAAGTTGAGTTTGTCTCTGCTACAGATTTACATTTAACAGGAGCATCTATTGGTGATGTTAACCTTGCAGGTACACCAATACTAAACTTCACAGAAGATATAGATGGTGAAGTAAGAAGTTTAATAGCGCCATATAAAGGAGCTGTTGAAGGTGATGTTGAATTAATCAACGATATTGAAATTACTATTGGAGATTTCGCACTTTTAACTCCAGCAGATAGTAGTAGTTTCGATTTAGACACCGATCCTGATACCGAAATCTCATTCACTTGGGAAGAAGCTATATCTAATGCTGATGTAACTTATATGTTGCTAATTGACTCCCTTGATGGAGACTTCTCAGATCCGGTATTTGCTTTCGATTCTGATGAAGATGGAGAAGCAACATTTTCAGCAGGTACTAAAGCCGGCGTTGATAGTGCTTTAGCAGATATTGGTGTTTTTGAAGGTGAAGAAATAACTTTGAAGTGGACAGTTGTTGCTTATGCTGATGACTCTACTAAATTTGCACAAGGGTTCAATGTGATAAGCTTTACAAGAAAAATTCTTGTATCGAATGAGGAAGAAGTTCTTCCAAGTTCTTTCAAGCTTGAGCAAAACTATCCAAATCCGTTTAACCCAACTTCTACCATTCAGTTCTCACTACCTGAAGCTAGTCAAGTTCGTTTAGATGTATTTACTATTACTGGTCAATTAGTGGCTACTTTAGTAGATAATAGATTAAGTACTGGACAGCATTCGGTTACTTTCGATGCGAGTAACTTAGCAAGTGGTATTTATATTTACCGAATAGTGGCAGGAAAATTTGTTCAAACAAAACGAATGACCCTTATTAAGTAATTAAATAACTCATTTCTAAAATTTAAAGCCCTGCTTTCACAAGCAGGGCTTTTTTTATTTCAGAATCCGTCCTGAAATAATTTGTTATAAAAGGCTATTATTTATGACAACTTCGAAAATAGTCTCCTATTTAATAATTGGTTCGAATTCAATATTGCTTAAATATCTTCAAACTTATATAATTCTTAATATGGACAATAAGCCTAAAAATAGTCTAACTAATCAACAAATTGAGCTTATCAGAGAAGCTTGTATTAAAGCAGCCAAAGAAGGTTTTTTGGATGCATCAATACAGGGATTGTGTATTGAAGGTGCAATGGAAGCTTCTGTTAGCGCACTTCAAATGTTAGATTTAGAAAAACTCTTGGCCAAAGATTCATGAAGCACCCTATTATTGGGTTTCATAAAGATGAGAACGATGATTGGATTGCAGAATTAGAATGTGGTCATAACTACCATGTACGCCATAACCCACCCTGGAAATTACGACCATGGGTTATTTCTGAAGCAGGACGTAACAAGTATTTAGGAACTACTCTCAATTGTTTAAAGTGTGAGCGGAAGGAGCCTCGTGATAATTGAGTGCCACATTCCTAACAAAAAATTTATTCTATGGTGAAAAACTCGGGTGTCAAAACTAACATCACCCAACCCCATTGCTGCAAACCATTTCCTGATCTTTGCTGAATGCGTTCTAAGGAATCTGAACTAAATAAAACAGAGTAACCTACTTGTAAACTGATATCCTTAGAAAAAGCATAGGCAAAAGAGATATCAATTTCGGACGCTAAACCTTTGTTCAAAGTC
The DNA here is from genome assembly GCA_963974345.1 of uncultured Balneolaceae bacterium. Classification (GTDB taxonomy): domain Bacteria; phylum Bacteroidota; class Rhodothermia; order Balneolales; family Balneolaceae; genus RHLJ01. The sequence continues at coordinate 23,829 of CAXBBW010000010.1, forward strand.
TCAGAACTATTGGCGGGATCAACAACTTCCTGAGCTAATGAGAAATTGTAATAGGTCAGGTTTAGAGTAGTTTCTTTGGATGATTTATACAAGGCATTTACATATATATCCTGAAGACCCCCACCTTTTGTTTCATTTGGGATATTCAAAAAATAATCCATATTCCCATAGAATTTGTGGTTGGTGGCATATAAAGTGTTAAAAGAATGTTGAACAGGATTTGTTTCATCTACATCTCCTCCTGATAAGTATTCTATACCGATACTTAATTTAGTAGCTTTTAATTGATAGGATACCTTTCCTGCAACCATATACGCTGAAATATTTTTACGTAAATTGTCATCGCCTTTTTGAAAATAGATAGTTCCAGAGGCATATAAATCATTGATCTTATAAGTGGTAAAAGTACCATATGTGTATCTATAATTAGTATCTCCAATCGGAGTCTCAAAACCATCTGTCAAAAAAATACCAGACACATCAAATGCCCCCATAAATTTTTTCATCCACAAATAAGATAGAACCTTATAATTATTGAGGGTGTATACATTTCCCAAAACATTCTCTCTTTCCTGATTATAAGCTGCTCCTATATCAAGATTGAAATCAGAAGTAGAGTTCTCATACTTTAATACAATTGCATCATGACTACGACCCGGGAGTGACCAATCTACGCCGCCCAACAACCTTTGGTCATCATACACCAATTCCTGTCTCCCTAATTTAACCTTGTTATAGCTTGAGATATTAAGCTGAGCCCACGCTTCATGAATATTTATATTTGCATTATCCTGAAGCTGAGTCTCATCTCCCCATATTCGAAGGTCTTGTGCTGATAGTTTAAAAGTGTATAAATCATCTTTAAATAAAAATATAAGTCTTGTCCGTTGAGAAATAAAAAATGCGGGGTCATCTTGAATAGTATTAAGAATCCTATATCCATTTCTCAATTCCGTTCTTGGTCTAAATTCCCCACTCAAACTTAGTTGTGCCGATACAGATAGAGGTAAAGCAAAAAAAATTAATATTGTTAAAAATCTAACGTAATGATTCCAATTTACATACATCTTAGTTCTCCAGTAAAAAAGGCAACTCTAGCAAAAAGAATTGCCCTTTTTTAGTAGTATTACTGATTTAGGTACCTACATGACAGTTAGTTTTTTATGGATGATGGCTTACTTATTTCTTTCATCAAATCGTTATCCCATTCACCTTCAACCATTACATGTGCCGCAGCTCCAAAAGAAAATGCTTCAATCAAATTATGATTAAGATATGCATAGAGTCCCGGCTGCTTGAATTCATAGGCAATCGCAACGGCGGAACCTCCAACTACTGACCAAGATTCGTAGTTAGTTGCAGGCTTATCATCAAAAGAACCTCCTGCCCATAGAAGATCAGCATGCCCACCAATTAAATGAATTCGTGTATCTCTATTTGCTTGAGAAGTGATAAATAAGACTTTATCCCCAACATTCGCTGTAAGAGCATTATCACCAGTAAGAGATCCTGATACACCGTTGAAAATAATATGGCTTGGTGTAAGCGTTTTGTACACTTCCATCATATCACCAAATGCTTCCGGTGGGCTCCCATACTCTTTGAAATTTCCATTTTCATCTTTTGGAATATAGTAATCTTGTTCGGCCACGTAGAAAGCTTTGTCATAACGATAAGGATCACCGTTTGCATCTGATAGTCCTTCACGAGGTAAAACCATAATAGCACCGTTCATTCCAGAAGTTACATGGAGAGGAACCATAATCCCGCCCGGTGCACAGTGATAAACAAATACTCCCGTTTTAGTGGCTTTGAAACGAAATGTTACTGTCTCTCCCGGATTTACAATACTAATGTCACCGCCTCCCATTGCCCCAGTGGCTGCATGGAAATCTATATTATGAGCCAAAGAACTATTTGTTGGATTTTCAAGAGTAAGTTCAACATAATCGTTTTGATGAACAACAATCATAGGACCTGGAACGGTACCATTAAATGTTAATGCCCATGTTTTAACTCCAGGAGCTATTTCAATTTCTACTTCCTGAACAGTTAGCTTAACCTCTACAACTACAGGATCGCCTGAAGCTACCTGATTATAGCTAGGTAATAAAGGAGGCGCAACCATTTCCTGTTTTACCCGCTTTAAATTGTCAGCACTGTCTTGAGCCTTGATCTGGAAAGAGCATCCTAGTAGTAGTATCAGAGACATTAAAACTGAGATTTTCTTTATGGTTTTGTAAGATGTTTTCATTTTAATAAGTATTAAGAGTATTTTGTCTTAAATGAAATTGTTTTTCTTTCATTCTTTATTGTAGAATAAACTAGATTTGTGAATTTTAGATGAACATTCCACTATATAAATAGTCCTGTTATTAGACTCTATTCACATCTAGAATTGTAAAAAAATAATTTCTTATTCAAGATACGTTGTAGCTTACTATCCTTTTCCAATGCAATGTAATGAATACTACTACAGACAATAATTCTAGAATCCGTCCAATTTTGGCTAATGAGTTTATATTGAAAATTGAACTCGATAAGACAACGAGCCATATACCTCCATTCAGTAAAATTGGTATTGTTATTGCCATTCCTAAGTTTCCTCTAGCCTTATTTTTCAAAAAACGTGGTAAAATCCAGTATGCGGTACCCAAAGTAAACTGAATCAGCCAGCCGAATATCATCAACTCAATATGTATAGGCAAAAATTTCCAAATTTCTGGGTAAAAGGGATAAGCCTTATTTAGCAGCAAACACATACCGATTGCCGCAGACAGTACAAAGTAAATCAATGATATCCGTATCATCCATCTAGAAACTGTGGGCATTTCATCGCTCCTTTTTTCGTACACGTTTCAGTTTCTCTTTGGATAAAACTCTTGGCCATATTTCAAGAGTATAAAAGACAACAGCCATAAATTGCAATATAGCAGACAAAGCTAGTAATATTTCCCAAACCACGAGACTAGATGTTAGAATAAGTGGTTCAGTTATTATTCTAAGAATCAGTCCAATTTCAAGAAATAGATAAGCAATCCATGCCCAACATTGGTTTTTAAAACTCTCTACTTTTTTGCGACGGGGAAACATCCAAAGTGAAACACCCATTATTATCTGAGTGATCCACCCAAGCATTAACATATGCCAAAATAAAGGTACTAAAGCTGTAAATGCCAAAGCGTCAATTTGAAGAGCTATGCCAAGCAATAATGCACCCACAAAGAATATCAGCCCTGATTTTAAGTATATCCTAGTTATTAAGGGCATTACATTTCAATTAACTCTATTTACCAATGACAATGCTTTGGGAAATAGAATATTATTTTCAAGGTGCACATGTTTATGCAAATCGGATTTAAAGGCTTCGAGGTTCTTAAATAATAGCTGGTATGAAGCACATGCACCATCAGGTGGGGTAAACCCATTGCTAAGTTCCTCAATTATGGCCATCATTTCGCCAGCATTTTCATGTTCTTCTTCCAATAGATTGAACATTGCTTTCTCAGATTTAACATTTCCAATATTATTGACCAATTCTTTGATTGATGGAAATGTATCATTCTCTTCTTTCTCGAGATGCTCAAGCAATTCAGGAGCAAGCTGTCGAACCACTCTTAATATCTCAAATAGTTCCGGGTGATTTTGTCCGTGTCTGTTCGCTACTTTTTCGGCATAAAAGACTACTTCAGGAAGCATCCTTCGTACAAAACTATGATGATTTTGAATTATATAATCTATTAAGAAATCTAACTTCCAATCGTTATAATTTTGTTCATCCGAAACTGTTTTTCTTAATAAGAAAATTTCTGTTATTACTTTATTCGAATCTATTTTTTTTAATCGGCAAGCTTCTTCCAAAGTCTTTCCTCCTCCGCAACAAAAATCTAGCCCAGCTGCTCTGAAGACTTGTGATGCCCTATAATCTTCGGCTACTATTTCACCTACCGTCATTTTTTTAATTTCTTTCATAATCAATTTATTTAAGTTTTAAGAGTATTTTATCTTTTAATTTTATTCAAAATGGTTTTCATCTTTTATACTGTTTAATTCCAGTTAAAAATTCCTTCTTCGGAAATTCTAAACTTACTTATTCTACCTTGCTTAGCTATCTCTTCAAGAGTGGTTCCTTCAAGCATGCTACTTATCGCTTCGCGTGTACTAACCCAGCTTTCATGTAAAGGACATGGGGTTTCCGATCCGCATCCAGTTAAACCTAATGCACACTCAGTAAATAATTCTGGACCATCAATGGCTATCACCATATTTAATAGCGTGGCTTGACGTCCCAATTTCGAAAGCCTTATTCCCCCATTTGGGCCTTTATAAGACTCCATCAAACCATTTGCGGTGAGTTGCTGTAATATTTTTGTAAGAAAATGAAAGGAGATATCAAGTTCTTCGCTAATCTCACGAATAGAAATAAACTCATCCTGCTTGGCCGAAAGGTACAAGGTGGCACGTAATCCATACACACAAGATTTTGATAATAACATAAACCTATTTAAGAGTATTTTGTCTTAAAATAAGAATATGATTAATTATATCAAACTTTAGTAAAAAAAGGGCTAAATCTCACCCAAAACTTTTCAATAGAATAAATACCAGCACTCCTGTAACCGAAACATACAGCCAGATTGGAAATGTCCATTTCGAAACTTTACGATGGGTTTCAAATTTTCCTGAAAAAGCGAAGAAAAAGCTAGTTAGTACAAGTGGTACCACAAAAGCAGAAAGCACAATGTGAGAAATCAATATGAAGAAATAAATTGGTCTGATTATTCCTTCACCACCAAAAAGTGTGTCGCCTGCAAAGTGATGATATATAATGTAGCTAACCAAAAATAACGCTGAAGTTACAAATGCACTAATCATATAATTCATATGCTTTACAAAATTCCGTCTTTTAATCTCTCTAAAACCGAGTAACAAAAATAAAGTACTTAATGAATTAAATGTCGCATTAAGTGCCGAAAGATTTTTTATCCATGGCAATTCTGAAACTGCAGGGGCTTTGATATAGATTAACCAAACCAAGAACAAAAGCGCAGCGAGGCTAATACCTACTATTATACTAATCGCTTTCTTTGCATTTACTTCTTCAAAAAATTTTAAACTTTCAGGTATATCTATGTCTTTTTGCATCTTATAGAAATTCTAATCTTTATCTTCTTAGTTGAGAGGCTTTAAGTTAAGGTAATCTCAAAGCATTGTTTCCAATTTTTGTATTTCAAACCAAGATTTTTGGAGAAATGTTCTTATCTTCACAACGAAAATTTAACTAACATTTTTGTGGATTATTCGAGAATTATTTAGAACGAATTTAAATAAGCTTTCTTGGCATCTTATAGTTCTAATCGAACTAAAAATTCGATAGTTTTGCCCGGCTTCTAAATTTGAGTTAACAAACTGAATCCATAAACTGAATCCACAAACTTAATCAGCAATCGATTTATGGCGCAGATTTTCCCTAAGTGGTCAAATCAAGTTCCTCGAAAATTACTTATTGGAATAATTGTCACAGCAAATGTGGTGATCCTAGGGATTTGGTATTTCTTCTCTCCAAAATATACTGATGTTGGCTATGCCCCAACTCAACCTGTTCCTTACTCACACAAAATTCATGTGGATAAACTTGGTATCGATTGCCAGTATTGTCACACTTCAGTATTTGAATCTAAACAAGCCAATATCCCTCCTACTCAAACTTGTATGAATTGTCATAGTCAAGTTTTAACGGAAAGTGAAAAGCTTGAGCCAATTCGTGAAAGTTGGGAAACTGGGAAGGCAGTTGAGTGGGTAAGAGTTCATAACTTAGCTGATTATGCTTATTTCAATCATGCTGCACATGTAAATGTTGGTGTAGGATGTGAAAGTTGCCACGGTAGAATTGATAAGATGGAAATTGTTTACCAAGCAGAGCCTTTAAATATGGCTTGGTGTTTAGATTGCCACCGTGAACCAGAGAAATTTTTACGCCCAGTAGAAGAAGTGACTACAATGGGTTATGAAGTTGCAAATCAAGTTTTACTTGGAAGCGAATTAGTTAAGAAAAATAATGTTAGCCCGCCTCAGTATTGTCAGGGCTGTCATTATTAATAACGAAGGATATTTGAACCTATACATCACCCGATGAGCGAAGTAACACAGAATACCTACTGGAAAAGTTTAAACGAGTTAGCTCAGAATAAAGAGTACAAGAACTTTGTAGAACGAGAATTCCCTGAGAATGCTACGGAATTGACAGACGGAGTTTCACGAAAAGGATTCCTTAGAGTTATGGGAGCTTCTATAGCTCTTGCAGGGTTTGCAGCTTGCCGTAGACCGGTTCAGAAAATTCTTCCATATTCGAATCAACCTGAAGATATTGTACCAGGTATTCCTTTGTTTTATGCAACGGCAATGCCTTTCCAAGGAAGTTTAACTGGTTTGGTAGTTGAGAATCATGAAGGCCGCCCTACTAAAGTTGAAGGTAATGACCTTCACCCAGGAAGCTGGGGAAATACCAATGCTTATCATCAGGCTACCATTCTTGAGATGTATGATCCTGATCGTTCACGTTCTCCACTTCGTAATGGGGAAAAAGCTACTATTCAAGATTTCGTAGCATTTGCTAAAAACTATTTTACAGACAGAAACAAACGAATAGCATTTATTTCTGAAGCTAACTCCTCACCTACATATACTACTCTTAAGCAAAGTGCTCTTCGTAAGTTTAGTAATGCTAAATGGGTAACATATGAACCTTTTGGTGAAGATAATGCAATTGAAGGTAATCGTATTGCTTTTGGAAGCAGGTTAAGAACACATTATAATTACACAAATGCGGATGTAGTTGTTTCTTTGGATGATGATTTTTTATCTCCAACTCATCCAAATAATGTAGAGTATGCTAAGCAAGTTACTGGTCGGCGTAAAGTGACTAGCAATAGCGACAGCATGAATAGAATTTATTCTATCGAAAATGGATTTACATTAACAGGTGCATATGCTGATAATAGACTTCGCGTTAAAGCTAGCGAAGTTGAAGCTTTCGCAAACGCACTTGCAGCTACTCTTTCTACAAGAGTTAATGGCTTAAACGCCTTCAGAAGTGTTAATAATCATTTTACTGGAAGTGACTTTATTACAGCTCTTGCTGATGATTTAGCATCACATGCAGGAAGCAGCGCAGTTTCAATAGGTTTTGCCCACTCTTCTAATTCACACGCTGTAGTTGCAGCAATTAACACTGCTCTTAATAATAATGGCAGTACAGTTAATTATCTTCAAGTACCTTCATTCGATAATCAAAATAACAAACAGGCTTTTGCTGATGTAGTTTCAGGAATGAAAGCTGGAAACTTTGACGCTGTTGTTATGATCGGAACAAATCCAGTGTACACTACTTCCGCTGATCTTGATTTCGCTGGTGCATTAGAAAATGTAGATGAGGTAATTCATTTTGGAACGTATAAAGATGAAAGTTCAAAATCTGCATCATGGCACATTAGCCGATCTCACTTTTTAGAAGCTTGGGGTGATGGGTTCTCATTTGGTGGAGCTCGCTCAGTAATTCAGCCTCAAATTCAACCATTACACGATTCTCTAAGCGAAATAGAACTTCTGAGTACTATTGTGAATGAGGATCTAGTTTCAGGCTATGAGCTTGTACAGAATACGTTCAAAGGATATTATTCAGGTAGTGGATTTGAAAACCGTTGGAAGGATATTCTTCACGATGGTGTGGATGTTAAAGAAGTTTATAGAAAAGCTACTGTTAGCCTTAGGACTGTAACTCCTTCTCAAACTACCTCGATAGATGGTATTGAAGTAGTAATTAGACCAGATGCATCTATATATGATGGTCGTTTTGCAAATTTAGGATGGTTGCAAGAGCTCCCAGATCCTATGACAAAAATTACTTGGGATAACGTTGCATTGATGAGTCCTGCAACAGCTACTTCTTTAGGTGTTGAAAATGAAGGCCTTGTAAATGTTGCTGTAAACGGAAAATCAATTACGATTGCAGCTTGGATTCAACCAGGTCATGCTGACGATTCAATCACATTGAATGTTGGTTATGGTCGTGAAGGAATCGGTCGAGTTGCAGATAAAGGAATTGAAAGCTCTCAGCTGTTCGATCCTTCTGAGAATTATGGTGGAGTAAATATTTATCCACTTCACACTTCACTTTTTGCTTCAGGGGCTGTCTCTGTAACAAAAGGAACTTATAAAATTGCTTGTGTTCAAGATCATCATAGCCTTGAAGGGCGTGATATGTATCGCCAAGCTACGCTAGAAAAATATAAAAACACTCCTGAGTATGCTTCTTTTGCTTATGTACATAAGTATGCTGTACCTGGAATGAAAGAAGCTGCTGAACTTGGTGAAGATCAACCAATTTCACTTTTTGATGAACAAACTTATTCTGCCGATGAACCTCAATGGGGAATGGCAATCGATCTAAACAGCTGTTTTGGCTGTGGTGTTTGTGTAATCGCTTGCCAAAGTGAAAATAACATTCCCGTAATTGGAAAACGGGAAGTGAGTCGTGGTCGTGAAATGCATTGGATCAGAAATGATCGATATTATATGGGTGATGAACACAATCCACAAGCTGTTCACCAGCCAGTACCTTGTATGCATTGCGAATTAGCTCCTTGCGAGCAAGTTTGTCCTGTTGCGGCAACTACGCATAGTGACGATGGAATGAACCAAATGACTTACAATCGTTGTATTGGTACAAGATATTGTGCAAACAACTGTCCATTTAAAGTTCGTCGCTTCAACTTCTTCAACTACCCTAAAGAATACCTTACTTCAGGAGAAGATCCAGATATTATTCAAATGGCAATGAATCCTGAGGTAACAGTACGTTTCCGTGGGGTTATGGAAAAATGTACATACTGTGTTCAAAGGGTTAATAGAGCTAAAATTGATTCTAAAATCAAAACTAAGTCTCCAAAACCTGCCGATGGATCAGTTGTAACAGCTTGCCAACAAGCATGCCCCGCTGATGCTATTTACTTCGGAGATTTGACCGACAACAATAGTGTAGTTGCAAAAATGAAACACAATGAACGTAATTATTTGATGCTTGAAGAACTAAATGTACGACCTCGTACTTCTTACATCGCTAAATTGACGAACCCAAACCCAGTTTTGGTAGACGAGACTAATCAGGAACCCGCCCACTAATGAGTAAATACGAATACGTACCAGAACCCGCTCTTGTTAAAGGCAATCATGACTTCGCCAGTATTACTAAACTAGTTACTGATGTAAACCTACGCCCTACTCCTAAGCTTTGGTATCTATTTATGCTGATAGCTAATGCTCTTTTAGGGGTATTTTTGTTTGCAGTAGGATATTTAATTTGGGAAGGAACAGGAGTTTGGGGACTTATGAACCCTGTAGGTTGGGGTTGGGCGATTATCAACTTCGTTTGGTGGGTTGGTATTGGTCACGCAGGAACACTGATTTCAGCCATTCTTTTCCTTTTTAGGCAGGATTGGCGTACTGCCATTAACCGATTTGCAGAAGCCATGACCATTTTCGCCGTTATTTGTGCGTTAATGTTTCCTGGTATCCATGTTGGTCGTATTTGGGTTATTTACTGGGTTTTCCCGATTCCAAATCAAATGGCAATGTGGCCTAACTTTAACTCTCCTCTTCTATGGGATGTGTTTGCAGTTTCCACGTATTTCACTGTTTCATTACTTTTCTGGTATGTAGGACTAGTACCCGATCTTGCTACATTACGGGATAAAGCAACCGACAAGATCAGAAAAATTGCATACGGAATTGGTGCTCTTGGCTGGACAGGTAGTAACCGCGCTTGGTGGAATTACGAAAAAGCTTATATGATTTTAGCTGGTTTGGCCACCCCACTTGTACTCTCTGTACACACTATCGTATCCTTTGATTTCGCCGTTTCAATGATTCCAGGTTGGCATACAACAATATTCCCACCGTACTTTGTTGCAGGAGCCGTTTTCTCTGGATTTGCGATGGTACTTACTTTAATGCTTATTACCAGAAAAGTATATGGCATGGAAGACATCATGACCAATGACCACATGGAGAAAATGAATATCATTATTCTCGTAACAGGTTCAATGGTTGGTTTTGCATATATAATGGAGTTTTTTATCGCTTGGTATAGTGGTGTTGAATATGAGAAAGCAATATTCATGCTTCGTGCCACTGGTCCTTACTGGTGGGCATACTGGACCATGATGCTTTGTAATGTAATTTCTCCACAGGTATTTTGGTTCAAGAAATTAAGACGTCATGTTGGTTTTACTTTCTTTATTTCCATTGTAGTGAATATTGGTATGTGGTTTGAACGATTTGTAATTACTGTAACTTCACTTGCAAACGATTACCTTCCATCATCTTGGGGATATTTCTCCCCTACCATTTGGGATGTGTTAACATACGTAGGAACTTTCGGAATCTTCTTTACTTTGTTCCTTGCTTTCCTTCGTTTCTTACCTATGATTGCTATTGCAGAGATAAAAGCAGTTTTACCACAAGCTGATCCTCATAATTATGATGAGAATCACGAATATCATCCACATATAGTGGAAGTTCCTAAACCTAAAGTTGAGAAGGTTTAAAGACTATGAGTACAGCAAAGACACAAACGATCGAAACTTCTGAACTATATGGCATACTTGCCGAGTTTAAGAATCCTAGAGCCTTAATTGATGCATCTAAGATAGTTGTAGAAGCAGGCTACGATAAATTTGATACCTATGCCCCTTTTCCAATTCATGGAATTGATAAAGCAATGAATCTTCCTAAATCTAAATTAGGTTGGATTGTGCTTACCACAGGAACAATGGGTTTCCTAGGTGCACTATCTATGATGTATTTTATGTCAGTAATGGACTATCCACTCAATATTAGTGGTAAACCATTTTTTAATGCTCCAGCTTGGGTTCCAGTCACTTTCGAATTAACAGTACTTCTTTCTGCATTTGGGGCAGTATTTGGAATGTTTTTTTTAAACGGACTTCCTAAACTTCATAATCCATTGTTTAATGTTGAGCGATTTAAAAAAGCTACTGATGATGGATTCTTTGTTTGTATTGAAGCAAAAGACAGTAAATTTCAGGCAGACTTGGTTCGCCAGTTGTTTGAAGAAGCAGGTGCTACTCATATTGAGGAAGTATATGACTAAGAGTAATCACGGAATATCATCGTTCATGAATCTTAAAGGAATTAAAAGAGCCGCTGGAATTTTTGCAGTTGGTGCATTATTGGTTGGATGTAGAGGTACGATTTCTGAAAAACCTCCGATTCATCCCAATATGAACATGGATCAGCAGCTTCGAAAAGAAGCTCAGGAACAAAATAATTTCTTTTCTGATGGACGCTCAATGCGCCAACCTGTTAAAGGAACGGTTGCTAGAGGCTTTAGAAAAGCTGACTTAGCATACTACGAAGGTGTTGATGCTAACAGTGATTGGATTGCGAACGCTCCTGTTGAGTTCACACAATCATTCCTCTACAGAGGAAAAGAACGCTACGAAATTTATTGCACACCTTGCCATGGTATTACTGGTGATGGACAAGGAATCATAATGACAGGACAGTATGGATATGTTCCTGCCCCTTCTTTTCATCAACAACGCTTACGAGAAGCAACCGATGGAGAAATATACTCTGCTATTTATAATGGAGTAAGAAATATGCCTTCTTATGCTCATCAAATTAAAGTGGAAGACCGTTGGGCTATTGTTGGATATATTAGAGCACTTCAAGCAAGTCAAAATATTACTGAAGACGAAATTACGGAATACGATATCAATCTGGATGACCTAAAAGCTGAGTATGAAGCAGAACAAGAACGACTTACTGCTCTTAAAGAAGCTAGATCCCCAGCAGACCAAGGCGAAGTTGTAGCTACAGCTGCTCGTGGCGAAGAACTAATTACACAATATGCATGTACTGCTTGTCACTCTCAGGATGGTTCTTCACTCATCGGTCCTAGTTGGTTGAACGTTTATGGAAGTGAAGGAAAAGTTGTAACTGAAGATGGGGAATCCATCACTATTACCAAAAATGATGAATATATAATCGAATCCATAGTAAATCCATATGCAAAAGTTACAGATGGATATGACCCCTTAATGGCAGATGCCTATGGATCGCTTTCTGAAGCTGATTTAAAATCCATCGTAGAATACATTAAAACGCTGAGCGATAACTAAGAGATTTGCTTAAACACATCGAACATGAGTCATAAGCCTACAATAACCGATTCTTTACAATTTCCAGCTGATAGCAAGCTGCCTCAAATTTTATTTGCTGTGGGTGCTGTTGGACTGCTTGCCAGCGCACTAGGATATTTTACAAATCATGAGCAATTCTTTTTCTCATATTTGGTAAGTTTTACCTTCTTTACTGGTATTTCATTAGCCTCAGTGTTTATGGTGATGTTTCATCATATTACAAAATCTAAGTGGGGAGTAGTAGTTCGTCGTATTCCTGAAACATTTGGGGCTAATATCTGGATTTGGGCTATTTTACTTATTCCTGTCCTGCTAGGTATTCATAGTTTGTATCACTGGTCTCATGAAGATGCTGTAGCAACTGATAAAATTTTAAAAGCAAAGTCAGCATTTCTTAATAGTCCGTTTTTCATTATTCGTCAAGTTATATACTTTGCAATATGGGGATTTGTTGGCAATAAATTATATAAAGCATCTGTTGAGCTTGAAAAAACTGGTGATTGGGGAATTACAACTCTAATGAGAAAAGTGAGTGCTCCTGCCATACCACTTTTTGGTTTCACAATCGCTTTTGCTGGCTTTGACTGGTTGATGTCATTGGATCCACACTGGTTCTCTACTATGTTTGGGGTTTACTTCTTTGCAATTTCTTTCCAGAGTTTCTGGGCGGTTATGATATTAATGGTATTCTTTCTTCATAGAAATGGGTATTTAAAAAACACCATAACACAAGTACATATTTATGATCTTGGGGCTTGGCTATTCGCTTTCTCAATATTTTATGCATATATCGCTTTTAGTCAATTCTTATTGATTTATTATGCTAACCTTCCTGAAGAAACACTTTGGTTTTACCATAGACTTGAAGGAAGTTGGAAGTACATTGCCTTTGGACTACTTCTTTTTAGATTTTTACTTCCTTTCCTAACTCTATTAAATAGAGAACAAAAACACAGAAAAGGTGTTCTAATTTTCGTGGCAACAACGGTTGTAATCATGCATTTCCTTGAAATTTACTGGATTGCAATGCCAACATTAAGTGCTCATGGAATCCACTTTAGCTGGATGGATGTAACAACTTTCTTAGGTCTAGGAGGGATTTTCTTTGGATTGTTCTTCTGGAGATTTAAACAAAATAGCATGATTCCTGAAAACGATCCAAAGTTGGAAGAATGCCTCGAAAAAACGTATCACCAATAATCGATTCATAAATATGTCTTCTAAGCACAGCGCAGAATTTAAAGCAAAAGTTGCCCTTGAAGCCGTTTCAGAGGAAAATAAAATATACTCTGAACTTGCAAAAAAATATGATATTTCAGTAGATGAAGTGTTAGCTTGGACTTCTGAGCTTAAGAGTAATGCTGCTTCTGTTTTTGGAGGTTCTTCACAAAGTCATGCGCATCATACTTCTTCTATTATTGAAGATGTAAGCATAGAATCTGACGATTCGATCTTCATCGAGTCCGTTAATCATGGTGTTGAAAATGAAAACCTAGACTATAATAAATTATTTTTATGGTCGGGCTTAGGAGTTGTTACGGTCATTGTTTTCATTGTATCATTGATATTTTTCTCACAATATTCTTATTCGAACGCTCAAAAGAACGCTTCTAATTCAAGTACATATTTAGAGATTACTAAACTGAAAGCAGATCAAACTGAACACTTGAATTCCTATGGTGTTGTTGATCTTGAAGATGGCGTATACCGTATTCCAATTGAAGAAGCTATCAATAAAATAGCTGTCGATTAATTCTATGAAACGTATTGCATTGTTCGCATTTTACTTGCTCACAGTGCTTTCTCTTCCCTATAATGCTGAAGCTCAGCTTAATAGATCACAACCGGAAGCACTGCAAGGCGTGGGTATTGATGAACATCTTGGGGAATTTATTCCACTCGATGCCAAGTTTGCTACATCTAAAGGCGATAGTGTTACTATTGGTTCCTTATTACAAGAAGGAAAACCAGTTATTCTAAATCCACTTTATTTCGAATGTCCTATGCTTTGTGGGCTCGTTATTGATGGAGTTTTGAATGTAGCGGGTGAATTAGCATGGAATCTTGGTGAAGAATATCAAATCATATCTTTCAGCATAGATCCAAAAGAAGATTACCTACTGGCAGCTGAATACAAACAGAGATATACTTCAAAATTGAAGAAAAACTTCGCTCAAGATGGATGGCATTTCTTAACTGGAAATAAAAAAGAAATTGATAGAATTATTAATGCAATAGGTTTTAAATATAATGAGGTGGAAGGAACTGGCGAGTTTGCTCATAGTGCTGCAATCATAATGCTTAGTCCAAATGGAAAAATTACCCGTTATCTCTATGGCATTCAATACAATGAATTTGATGTACGCAATGCTCTATATGAATCGGCTGATGGAAAAATAGGTTCTACTGCCGAAAAATTACTTATGTATTGCTATCAATATGACCCAGATTCCAATAGTTATGCGCCAGTTGCAATCAATATTATGAAAATTGGTGGCTTGGCTACACTAATAATTCTTGGTATCTTCTTAGGCCTTCTTTGGCTACGCGAAAAAGGTAAAAACGTAACTTCAAAAATCGACCACCAATAATGGGAAGACTCTTCGATTTCATGCTCCCGGAAAATAAATCTCCGCTTACGGCAGATTCTACCGATGGGCTATTTCACTTCATTAACGAAGTGAGCTTAATACTTCTTTTAGGAATCACCATCGCACTTATTTACTTCGCAATTAAGTATAAGCGTAAGTCAGAGGACGATGAAACTCCTGTAATCTATCACAACCATGCCCTTGAAATTACTTGGTCTGTTGTTCCACTCCTTATTTGTTTAGTTATTTTTGGATGGGGATACTCTGGCTGGCTAAATCTTAAAGCTGTACCAAATGATGCTTATGAGATTCATGTAACAGGCTTTAAATGGAACTGGGCAGTTAACTACGAAAACGGTGCGCAAACGCTTAATGAGCTACATGTCCCAAAAGGAAAGCCGGTTAAAGTAGTGCTACAATCAAGAGATGTACTACACTCATTTTTCATCCCAGACTACCGCGTAAAACATGATGTAGTTCCTGGTAGATATACCTATGTTTGGTTTCAAGCTGAAGAGACTGGTGAATCTCAAATTTTCTGTACAGAATACTGCGGTACAAGTCACTCAGACATGTTAGCAAAAGTAATTGTTCATGAGCCAGAGGAATTTGAAACATGGTTAGAGTTAAATGGTGGAGGTCCATCAGGCACCCCAGTTGAACAAGGTGAAGCTCTAGTTAATCTTCAGGGTTGTCAAACTTGTCATTCCTTGGATGGATCCGCCAAAATTGGCCCTTCATTCAAAGGTATTTGGGGAAGAAGTGAGCAAATGACAGATGGCTCTACCATAACCGTTGATGAAAATTATATAAGAGAATCAATTCTATACCCGGGCGAAAAAATTGTAGCAGGCTACCAAAATGTGATGACACCTTATGAAGGTCGTATCAGCGATGATGAGATCACTAATATTATTGAATATCTAAAAACACTTAAGTGATATGGCAGAAGTGGAAACAAAAAAAATGACGACTCTTCAAGTTCAGAGGTTTATACCTTCTGAAAATCCTACGAATACTTATCTTACCGATGAGAAAGGTGTTTGGGCATGGATGACTACAGTAGATCATAAGAAAATAGGTCTAATGTATCTCGCATCAGTAGCTTTTTTCTTTGCGCTAGCAGGATTTTTAGCTCTCGCTTTAAGAACTGAACTTTGGACTCCAGCAAAAACTTTTATTGAAGCTGATACTTATAATCAGCTATTTACCTTGCATGGCGCAATGATGGTATTCTTTGTACTCGTGCCTAGTATTCCCGCAGCACTTGGTAATTTTATTATGCCAATGCAGCTCGGAGCAAAAGATGTAGCTTTCCCAAGGTTAAACCTAGCTAGTTTCTATATTTATGTTATTGGAGCGATCTTTACCTTCATTTCACTTTATATGAATGGTTTCGATACTGGTTGGACTTTTTATACTCCTTATAGTTCTGATGCAAACTCTGCCGGAGTAATTTGGGTAACACTAGGTGTATTTATTCTTGGTTTTTCTTCCATATTAACTGGAACAAACTTCATTACTACTATTCATAAGTTAAGAGCTCCAGGTATAACTTGGGGAAGATTACCATTAAATGTTTGGGCATTATATGCTACTTCTATAATTCAGGTTCTTGCAACTCCTGTTCTTGCAATTACCATTCTCTTACTCTCTTTTGAGAATATTTTGGATATTGGAATTTTTGATCCTGCACTTGGTGGAGATCCTGTTTTATACCAACATTTCTTCTGGTTCTACTCCCACCCTGCTGTTTACATTATGATTGTTCCAGGGTTTGGAATTATTTCGGAAGTTATTTCTACATTTTCTAAGAAAACCGTTTTCGGATACTGGGCAATTGCTCTTTCTTCTTTAGCTATCGCTTTTATCGGATTCCTCGTATGGGGACATCATATGTTTACATCTGGTCAGTCTGCAGTAGCAACTACCGTATTTTCATTCCTTACTTTCTTAGTAGGAATTCCTACAGGTATTAAGATTCTAAACTGGGTTGCGACTTTATATAAAGGCTCAATCGAAATGAAGACCCCAATGATCTATGTCTTTATTTTCTTATTCCTTTTCTCAATTGGTGGTTTTACAGGCATCATGCTTGGTGCTCTTTCTGTTGATATCCACCTTCATGACACCTATTACGTTGTGGCTCACTTCCATTACGTTATGATGGGTGGAACACTCATTGCTCTTCTTGCAGGTCTTCACTATTGGTGGCCAAAAATGACTGGAAAAATGTATAATGAAACTCTTGGAAAGATTTCTGCTGTTTTGATTTTCATCGGCTTTAACATGACTTTCTTACCACAGTTTGTAATGGGAGCACAAGGAATGCCTCGAAGATATTACAACTACATCGATCAGTTCCAACCATTCCACCAAACTTCTACGATAGGATCCTATATCCTTGGAGTAGCATTCTTAATCATTTTATACTATCTAGTGAAATCATTATTTGGTGGAGAAAAAGCTCCTTCGAATCCTTGGAACAGCCGTGGTTTAGAATGGCAGTCAACATCACCTCCTGATTTCCACAACTTCGATCATACTCCTGTTGTAATTAATCATCCATACGATTATCACAAGCCTATGGAAGAGTTTCAACTTGGTATAGCCGTTTCTCATAATGGGCATGGTGAGCATCAGGATGAAGCTGTATCTGAAGAAACTAAAAAAGCTTAATTAACTATAAAACTAACGTAAACATGGCGAATCATTCAGCATCGCAACCAGCTCATGTTCAACATCATTTTGTAGACTCAGACCAACAGTTTGATTCTGCAAAATTAGGGATGTGGGTATTTCTGGTAAACGAAATACTTTTCTTTGGCGGGCTTTTTTGCGCGTATATAATTTTCCGGGTTTGGTATCCCGATTTATTTTCTCAAGCAGCTCTCGAGCTTAATAAAGTTTGGGGTGGCATAAACACTATCGTACTTATTGGTAGTAGTTTAACTGTAGCAATGGCCATTAGGTCTGCTCAAAGAAATGAGATTAAGGGACTTCGTATCAATTTAATGATCACTATTCTTTTAGCATGTGTCTTTCTCGTTATTAAATATTTTGAGTATGAGCACAAACTACATTTGGGCATTGCTCCTGGTTCTTTTTGGAACCCCACACCTGAAGTACTTGCTGTTTTAGATCATCCTAAAGCAAATATCTTCTTCAGCATATATTATGTAATGACAGGTATCCACGGGCTCCATGTTATTGTTGGTATTGGCTTGATGATTTGGTTGTATATAAGAGCTGGTAAAGGTCACTTTAATAGTGAATACTATACTCCCGTTGAAATAACAGGACTTTATTGGCATTTGGTCGATTTGATCTGGATTTTCCTTTTCCCACTACTCTATTTAATTGAATGACAGGAATTATATTATGAGCACAACTGCACACAAACACGAACATCATGTAGCTTCTGCCTTCCAATTATGGTTAATTGGCGGAGCGTTAGTAGTACTTACCATTCTTACTGTAGTGGTATCATCATTACCTATTCCTGCACCTCTTGATATTATAACAGCTCTATCAATAGCTTTAGTGAAAGCTTTTTTAGTGGCAGCATTTTTTATGGGGTTATACTGGGATGTAAAATTTAATAGTATGCTCTTAATTGGAGCTTTAGTATTTTTTATCCTAATGGTAACTGTCACCTTGTTAGATACTATGTATCGTAACGACATAGTTCCATCTTTTTAGATAAATGCTATATCTTAAAAGCCTCATTCTGATAAAGTTTGAGGCTTTTTTTATGCACTTTAACGAATAGGTTACTTACCTTTCAAAAAAAGAGTCGCAAATGAGCCTTTCCAAAACCATCCTCGGAAATTTTGAACTTTACACTATAGAAACTGGTGATATCAAATTAGATGGTGGCGCTATGTTTGGAGTAGTTCCGAAAACTCTCTGGTCCCGTGGTATTGCTGCAGATGAGAAAAATCGCATTTCAATGACGATGCGATGCCTACTTATCAAGTCCAATCAAACCGGAAAAGTATACCTGATAGATAACGGCGTTGGAAATAAATTCAATGAGAAAATGATGAATATCTATCAAATTGATTTTACCCACCGGGAGCTGTCACGCTCTCTGGAGGCTCAGGGATTTAGTTTTGAAGACATTACAGATATTATTTTTACTCACCTTCATTTTGATCATTGTGGAGGGACAACTTTTTTTGATGAAAATGGAGACTTAGTCTTTGCATTTCCAAATGCTACTTATCACATAACAAAAAAACATTGGGAAACTGCCACTAACCCAAATACACGCGAACAAGCCAGTTTTCTAAAGGAAAATATCGAGCCTTTAAAGGCATCAAATAAAGTTCATCTTGTAGATGATAACTTCGAATATGAACCTGGTTTAAACACACTTATTGTAAACGGGCATACTCTTGGGCAACAACTCCCAAAAATAGAAGCGGACGGCAAAACTATTTTTTTTGTAGCGGACTTACTTCCAACTCATGTGCACCTTCCTCTCCCTTGGGTAATGGGGTATGATATGCGGCCCATTGAAACGCTTAACGAGAAAGAACAATTTTTAAATGACGCTGTTAAGGGAAACTGGTTCCTTTACCTTCAACATGATTTGGAAGAGGAAATGATTCAAATAAATAATGAAAACGGTAAATATATTGTAAGTAAAAAACTTACACTTTCTGATCTTTGAGCCACAATTTTAACCAACATTTATAGTTTTTGAATGCACAAAGTTGTTTCTTTGTATTCTAACTATGGCACACAAAATTCCCTCACATAACGCATCTTCAATAAGGCAGCTTTTAGCAATTGCCCATTCCTCCTTTGAAAAGAAAAAGAAATTAAATGTACTTTTTAATGGAGGTATTCTTTTACTGATATGGTTTATTGTTTTAATCCTTGTTGAACAGGTTTCTTATTTATTACCATCCACAAAGATATTACTCTTACTTCTTCTTCTAATTGGAACTATCGCTTCTATTTTAGTTGGATACAAGAGAGTTAGTTCGCAGTTATTTATCGACTTTTACAGAACATTTGCAAGGTCGACAAATCTTGTTGAATTATCTTATGCCCTAGATTTGGAGAAATCTTCAAATGCTAATCCTGTTCTTATTGAGGCTGCGATTTACAAAAATCTAGAACTTATTAATCCCGAAGTTCTAAAAACAAAGCTAAATGATTTTCTGGAGAACTCTCCAACTTCAAAACAACTCTCTTTAAAGAGAGCACTTAGTTTTGTATCCCTTTTATTACTCATTGCCACAGCATTTGGATTTAAAAATTCAACACAACGCTTAACTTCTTTCTGGGTTCAATATGAAAAACCAAACCCATATACATTCTCAATTACACCTGCTAACACAACCTTAGAACAAGGTAGCCCATTTTCTGTTTCTATTAAGTTTGAAGGTGATATTCCTGAAGATGTATTTCTGAAACTTAAAACTCCTGTTGAAAAAAATTACAGATCAAGAGGAATGGATAAGATCGGAAATTCCTTTTCCTCTCTTCCTCTCAATTTAAATAATGCGGTGAGTTATTATATCGAGATGGATGGATATAAAAGTGAAATTTACAATGCTAGTGTTCAGCTCCTTCCCAGATTCTCAGAACTTTCATTAGCTATTATTTCTCCCAATTACACACAACTTGACACTGCTCTTTATAAGTATCCGTTTTCACAAATTACTGCTTATCAAGGTTCTAGATTAATTATTAAAGGGAAATCAAATAAATTGTTAGAAGAGCTTACTTTATCTAACATAAAAGGTGAATCTCCAATTGAGTTAGATGATGAACTTTCAATTCGATATGAATTAGATATTAAGGAATCAGATACACTTTCATTTAAACTTATAGACGAAAGCGGGTTAACTAATCAAAATCCTTTTCAATTTACGATTACATCATTATTAGATGAATATCCCTATGTGGAACTTCTCCAACCTAATTCATCATTTGAAACTGTAGACCCAGAAACAATAGAGCTTCTATTCAGACCTACTGATGACTTCTCTCTTACATCGGCATCACTTAACTATGAATTAAAAAAAGCTTTTGTCGATGAGCCAGTCACCAAAAAAATACCTCTTAATGAACCAAAAAACGGGGTGCTCCAAACATTCATATGGTCTGTAACTGATTTAGGTTTAAAACCCAAAGACGAGCTTACTTTTTGGATTGAGGTTGCTGATAACGATGGTTATACAGGATTTAAAATATCGAGATCTCAAGTAATAACTCTTACTGTACCTTCTCTTATCGATTACTTTGATGATATTTCCAATCAAGAGGATGACGTTGAAACTGATTTAGAAGATATTTCTGAAGTTTTTGATGAAATGAGCGATCAATACGACACTTTTAAGGAACAGTTAAAAGAAGATCCGGAAACGAATTACGAACAAAAACGTCAACTTGAAGAAGTTCAACGTCAACAAGAAGAAATTGAAAAGCGTATTGAAGAGCTTAATGAGAAGTTTGATGAGATAAAAGATGAATTGAGTGAAAACAATATGCTCTCTGAAGAAACAATGGAGGCTTATCAGGAACTCCAAGAGTTGATGAAAGAAATTGATGATCCTGCTTTTCGTGACGCATTGAAAAAGCTTCAAGAGCAAATGAGTGAAATGACCCCTGAGCAACTTCGAGATGCACTGCAAGAAACTGAGTTTAATGAAGAACTTTATAAACAGCGTTTAGAAAGAACATTGGAGTTGTTCAAACAACTCAAGTTAAATTCTGAATTGGAAAAGCTTGCTAAGACCTATGAGGATTTAGCTCGTCAAGAAGAAGCTTTAGAAAACCAACCTGAAGGTGATGCTGCACAAAAGGAAGAACAACGAAACTCAACTTTAGAACAAACTGAAAAACTCCAAGAGAAAATAGACGAGCTTTCAAAAAATGCTACAAAGAAAACTGAGAAATCGTTAGAAGAGTATCAGAAAATGTCTCAAGAAGAATTGGAAAAGATACAAAAGAAACTTGAAGAGATGTTGGAAGAAATCAAAAAAGAAAGTGAACAAAGTGATTCTGAGAAAAACTCAGAAGGAGATAAAAAAGAATCTAGTGAGCAACAGCAACAGCAACAGCAACAGCAACAGCAACAGCAAAATCTTAAACAAGATTTTCAAAAGCTAGCTGAACTAACTCGAGAACAAATGCAGAAACAGCAGCAACAACAAATGAATATCAATGTTGCCGGCTTGCAGTATATCCTTTACTCTTTACTCAATCTATCTACTGAGCAAGAGGACTTGGTAACTTATGCTAGTGCTACTGAAAATCGAAGCCAAGCCTATGTTGAATTTGCTAGAGACCAAAAAAATGTAGTGAATATTTTCGCCTCTCTTTCCGACTCTCTATTTCAACTTTCTAAAGAAATTCCCCAGTTCTCCAATCAAATAAATAAAAAGAAACAAGAAGTTGAACAACAGTTATCTAATTCATTAGAACAAATGGCAGAACGCAATCAAAGTCGCTCATCGGTAGCTACACGACAGGCATTGGGAGGAATAAATGAGGTTGCTTTTATGATTGCTAATTTGCTTGAACAACTACAAAATTCTTCGAATAGTAATAGTGGTTCAGGAAGTGGTATGAGTATGGAGCAAATGATGCAACAAATGCAGCAGATGGGAGAAAATCAACAGCAGCTCAATCAACAGATGCAAGATATGATAAACGACATGCAAGGTGAGCGACTTACTCAAGATCAAATGGAACGTCTCAATCAACTCTCGAAACAACAAAATAAGATTCGTCAACAACTTCAAGACCTTCAACGAAATGGAGAGCTTGAAGGTGGAGATAAATTGGGAAGTGAAATTGAACGCATGATCGAAGAAATGGAAGACACCATAAACGATCTTCGAGGTGGGGCTGTAGACCCAACACTAATAGAACGGCAACAGAATATCCTTTCGAGGATGTTAGAAGCTGAACAGGCTCTTCAGGAGCGTGATGAGGAAGAGAAACGAGAAGGAACAACTGGCGTAAATCCAAAAAGACAAACACCCCCTGAATTAACTCTTGAAGAACTTGAAAAGCAAATTCGAAACCGGCTTAATGATCCTAATTTCACTAAGTACTCCTCCGATTATCAAAAGTTAATAGAAAAATATTTTGAGCTTTTAAAACAAATTCAAGAAAGAGAAATTCAATAGCTTTCTTTTCGATTGCTTTCTATTATTTCGTTGTAGGCTTCAAGAACACCATTTGTTGATTGACCGACAGTAACCTTTGCAACATCTTTCGTTATTTGAGCTGCATTAGAAGGGGCAAAAGGCATCCCTACTATTTTAAGTCCAGGTATATCTCCACTCGAATCACCAATATAAGCTACTTCTTCAAGTTTGTAACCAAAATGAGAACAAAGCATGCTAATACCCTCACCTTTGTTCGCTTTTTTTAGAATAATATTAACTGAGACTATAGTTTTATGTACTTCAAATAATGGATAATTTTTGGCGATATGAAGTACACTCTTTTCATACATTTCATCAATTGTAGGAGTATCTTGATGAATAATCCCAATATCAGTGAATTTTGCAAATTCTGAAATTGCAGCATTATTTGGTTTGATTAAATGCTCTTTCGACCATTCTTTGATCTCTAATACTTCTTTCTTTGCTTGTTTTGTAAGTGCTTCAGACCATGTAATTTTATTCTTCTCTACATCATACATTCCTCCCCCACTTTCAAAAATGAATGGGATTCTTATACCAAGAACTTGAGCCATAGCTTCAGCATAAGGCATCGGTCTTCCTGTACAAATGCTTAACGGGGGAATTGATTTATCCTCTTTGCTAGCCAAATTCAATTCACGAATCTTACTAAAGGCATCCCAATCAGGAGTTATAAATGGATCGGTAACACAACCATCTAAGTCTGTAATAAATAGCTTAATCATTTATCTTTTTTCTTTCTTATATCCAGGAATCATAACAGAGCAAACGAAACAAAATAGACCTAAAGCTCCCATCCATTGATACTGGTTTTTAAAGTCGGCGTATTCTTGGCTTGAAAATTCCCCTTTTTCTAATTCGTCAACTCTTGCTAGAAATGCATCAATTCCATCATTCCCACGTTCAATTTCATAATAATTTCCATTTCCGTTTGAAGCTATTTGCCGAAGAATATCCCGTTGTAGACTTGTAGTTACAACTTTCCCATCTCTATCTCGCTTATAACCAATTAACTGACCAGATTGTCTTTCATATATAGGAATTGTAGTTCCTTCTGTTGTACCGATTCCTAATGTATATACCGAAATTGAACTGTTTATTAGTTGATTAAGAGATTCTTCATAGGATTGACCATGATCCTCACCATCAGAAATTATCAATAATACTTGAGCTGCTTCTGTAGCATTTTCTTCAAGCGATTCAAATGCTTCTTTCGCAGTTCCCATTGCAGCTTTAAAGTCGGTTGCAGAACTTGGCATTTGTTCGGTATCTACAATTTCCAGAAACAATCGTAATGCCGAATAATCTAATGTCATTGGACTTTGAAGATAAGCCTCTCCAGTAAAAACTATCAATCCTACCCTATCCCCTTTTAGTCTTTCTATAAGTCTATTGATCTCAAATTTAGCTTTTTCCAATCTACTAGGCCGGACATCTTCTGCATTCATACTTGCTGAAAGGTCGAGGGCTATAAGCATATCAATTCCTCGGCGCTTTACTTCGCGAACTTCTGTCCCAACTTTAGGACCTGCTAATGCTGTTAGAACAAAGCCAAAACCTATTATAAATAGCACGGTTTTAATGGCAGTTCCAGTAGACCAATAACCCTTCCTTAATGAATTAAAAAGACTCTCTTCAAAATATTTTTGCTGAGCCTTTCGTATTGATTTATTTTTATACCATATCAGTCCAATCAAAAGAGGAATAATTAATAAAAGCCAAAGAAAAATTGGTGATTCCCAGATCATTCGTAACTAGTTTCAGATTTCTTGTTATGATTGTTTGAAAGAGAAAGAAAATACTACTTCTACTTCCACTCATCAACTACTCAATAATTACAACTTGTAAATCCATGAGATTATTTCCTGTAGGACCCGTTTTAATTAACGTATCCATTTTCTCGTGAAAGTGATACGCGTCATTATTCTGAAGATATTCTTCGGGACTTAATTTCGATTTTCTGGCGAATAAAGTGGTTTCTGAATTTATTATAGCTCCTGCCGCGTCTGTTGGTCCATCAACTCCATCTGTCCCGATACTTAACATTGAAATACTATGTTGCCCTTCAATTGATAGAGCAGAAATAAGTGCCATTTCTTGATTCCTTCCCCCTTTTCCTGAACCGTTAACTTCAACCGTACTCTCACCGTAATAAACTAAGGCCGCGGGTTTTTTTACAGGCTCATTCTTACTTAGTACAGAAATCGCTTTACTACAAATCATTTTTGACACTTTTCGAACATCATCATTATAT
Organism: uncultured Balneolaceae bacterium; assembly: GCA_963974345.1. Lineage (GTDB taxonomy): Bacteria > Bacteroidota > Rhodothermia > Balneolales > Balneolaceae > RHLJ01. The sequence continues at coordinate 49,075 of CAXBBW010000010.1, forward strand.
GCTGAATCAGATACCCAAACATTAAACCCCATTTCTTTAAATTGACCACCAATTTTACTCGATAATGAATATGCTTTTGAAATAATTTTTACGGTATGACTTGGGTGATCATTGACACCTGGTTTTGGTGTATCTGGTATATCACCAGACAGTCCTTTAGTAATGTATATCCTAATAGAATGAGGGATTTTATACCAAAGTTCAAACCTCTTTAGCACTTGAAATGCATCTTTAAAAGTAGAAGAATCACAAATCGTAGGAGCACTCCCAATTGTTTCTAAATCATCATTTGGAACATCAGAAGAAATTATCGTGATTAGATTTGTATGATGAAGAGCTTGAGCAAGTTGGCCTCCCTTCAGCATACACAAATGCTTCCTCACAATATTAATCTCATGAATTGGAGCTCCAGCATTTAACAACAGTTGATAAGTTTCTGCTAATTCCTCAATCTCAATCCCTTTAGGAGGAATACACAATAAAGAAGATGCACCGCCAGATAAACAAAAAATAACTATCTCTCCAGATGGGATATTTCTTGCCAACTCTAATAATTCATAGGATGCAGAAACAGAATCTTCATCAGGATATGGATGAGAACCCTTAAAAACCTGAATTTCCTTTACTAAAGATGATTTTTCATTTGAGATTATAATACCATCTTCAACAACGGCATTACTTGTATTTATAATGCTTTGAGCAATTGAAAGAGAGGCTTTACCTGCACCTAAAACCCAAAGATGAGAGTTCTTTTTTATGTCTAAAGTAAACTCTGGTTTTATAGGTTTACATAAGTCATTGATTAATGAATTTAGTATTAAATATTGTGCTTCTAATTCACTTTTCATCGGAATCTCTTGAGTTTTTTTGAAGATAAGTTAACGCAACGAAACCCAATGAAGAAACTGGGATTAAGTACCTGCTCAAAAGATCCGGAATAATCAAAAACTTAACCCCTATATTTATTCCCAATAGCACAAAAAGAAATGAAATTATTCCTCCAATAATGTGAATTAACGAAAGTATGGTGTAATCTTTTCTATTTGCTCCTAATAGGATTAAGCCTAATATCGCAAATAAAAAAAAGCTCCCAAATGGCATTTTATATTGCCATCCATGACCATTATTCTCTTTTACTTCAAGCAGAGTAAATGAAACTGAAGATTGAGCTTCAAGCCTTAACTCATCATTTATAGAGCCTAATTGCTCAGGAAAAACAGTCCCAAAGTGACCCTCATGGATTACTTTCCTTACTTCTCTTATTCCAACAAAGTAAATAAGAACAAACCCAATAATAAATAATCCTTTTTTAAGTAGGCTGGACATGAGGTTTATTTTGTGCAGTTGTAAAATCTCCATCACTAAATTTTACCCAAGTCATCCAAAGAATAAAAATGACTATATAAAAAATGGTTGTTGTAGAGTAGTCATGAGTGATGTCAAAAAAATCAATCCACTCTTCCTGAGTTATAACTAGTACTACAATACGAAGAATATTAACTATATAAATAACACCAATTCCCAAAAGACAAAAACTAATTCGATTTTTCCAATCACCCGGATAAGCCAAAATAAAACCCAGAAAAAGACCTATAGCAGAAATACCCGTACAACCATCCACAAGTTCAATTCCTCCATTTTCTCCTATTCCAATAATTCGATTTACTGACCAAGTCTCATATCCTAGTGATTGAATAATTCCAGAGCTAACCTCAACTATATTTAATGAGATCCATTCATCAAGTCTACCATCTGGTAATAGCCATAGTTCATAAATAATATACCATCCAACAAAAATAACTAACGCTTTTATGACGAATTGAGTTACGGGAGATTTAAACATGACTTAATTTAATGCTTTCGCTATAGTATTCACTACTTTTTTGATTTGATCTTCTTTAAGCTCTGGATAGATTGGTAACGATAAAGCCTGATTGCTTGCGCACACAGCTCTCGGACAATCTTCAGCTTTATACCCTAGGTTACTAAAACATTCTTGAATATGTAGTGGCAAAGGATAATAAACAGAAGAACCGATTCCTTCTTTATTTAGCTGATCTTGAATTCGATCTCTATTTTTAACTCTGATAGTATATTGGTGATAAATATGTCTACCGCCTTCTGATTCTTGACCAGTTGTCTCTTTTGGGAGTATTATTTTTGAATCCAAAAGTTCACAATCATCTTGACCAAAACATAAACAATTATCGAAACACGAAGGAGCAGATTCCTGAACTAATCCCACTTCCTCGAATAAGGTATTATATGATTTAGCAATAGTCCTTCTATTCTCTGACCATTCGTCGAGATATTTCAATTTAACAGAAAGAATAGCTGCCTGAATAGCATCTAATCTAGAATTAATACCAACATACTTATGATGATATTTAGGACTAGCGCCATGTAATCTTAAAATATCTACACGTTTAGCTAGCTCTGGATTTTTTACCGTTATAAGTCCAGCATCTCCATACGCACCTAAATTCTTACTCGGGAAAAAGCTAAAACAACCGAAATCCCCTAAATTTCCGACTAATTTATTATCGTATTTAGTACCAATAGATTGAGCAGCATCCTCAATTACTTTTAAATCGAATTCATCCGCTAAGTTAAGAATTGGATTCATTTCAGCAGACTGACCATATAAATGTACTGGAATAATAGCCTTTATCTTTTTTTGATCTATTTTTAATCTCTTAGAAAGTTGATCTTTACCTTCTAAAAACTCCCTAACTTTATTGGGATCAATGTTGAAGCTATCTGCCTCTATATCAATAAAGATAGGAATAGCACCCAATCTTGAAACAGCTCCTGCAGTAGCAAAAAATGTGAATGGTGAAGTGATTACATAATCACCCGGTTGTATATTTATTGCCATTAATGCTAATAAAAGAGCATCCGATCCTGAAGCACATCCAAAAGTATGTTCTGATTTACAATAATCTGAAACTTCTTTTTCGAATTGTTTAACAAAATCTCCCATTATGAAGCTTTGTGATTCCAGAACCTGATTAATAGCTTCTTTTATCTCTACCTTAATGGTTTCATATTGTGCTTCTAAATCTAAAAGAGAAATAGGGTTTTCCAAGTGAATCTATTTTTATATTCTTAATTGATTGGTTTACTTCTAAAAAAAGATAGCCAAACAATAGCTAACATACTCTCTTTGTATTTAATCTTCCAAAGCATTTCTCTTATTTGATATCTTTAGATAGTGATTTAGTTTTTAGAAAAAGCAAAGTCAAACTGAACTCTTTTCAGAATCTGATTCAACTCAGTAATTTAGTACCTGCGCTTACTTAAGATCTATAGGGATGACCTTAACCGTATTCAGAATCCTTATCATCTATGATACTAATGAAACTACCCCATCCTTCAATGTATACTGCTCATTAGTTTCAGAACAAATAGCATTACCTGTTTCATCAAAACGAAGACTAATCCCAGCTTTTGAAACCCACCCGAGTTGTCTTGCAGGATTTCCGACCATTAACGCAAAATTTGGAACTGGCTTTGTAATCACACTTCCTGCACCAATAAATGCATATTTCCCAATTTCATTACCGCATATTATTGTAGCATTTGCTCCAATAGAAGCTCCTTTTTGTACTATCGTTTTCTGATACTCGTTTTTACGCTGAACATGACTTCTAGGATTTATAACATTCGTAAATACCATACTCGGGCCACAAAAAACATCATCTTCTAGTATAACTTCATCGTAGACAGATACATTATTTTGAATTCGAACATTATTTCCAAGGATTGCTTTCCCAACAAATACATTTTGTCCAAGTACGCAGTTTTCACCGATTACTGCATTCCCCATTACATGAACCCAGTGCCAAATTTTGGACCCGGCACCAATTTGGGCGCCATTTTCTATTATGGCTGTGTCATGTTTAAAAAAAAGCTCGTTTTCCAATGACTTATTAGTGAATTCAAGATTTAAAATTCAAGAATTAAGATGGTTAAATAATTTTGAATTTTGAATTTTTAATTAAAGAATTTTGAAGCCTTGTAAATTCTCTCAATAATACTAACAACTTTCATTCCATCGAGTGATGAAGCAGTAGGACTTCCATTACCAGAAAGGGTTTCAACTATATTTTCAAAAACGTAATGATGGTTCGCTGCACTTCCTTTATATGGGCCATAATCATTTGGAGGATTTGTTTCTGCCAATTCGGGCATTTCATAACCATCAATATGACAATATTCGATTTCATTCATATACTGGCCTCCAATTTTAAGACTACCTTTTGTCCCTACTACAGTAATACTACTCTCCATATTTTTATCCCAACAAGAAGTAGAATAATTTAATGAACCAATTCCACCATTTTCAAACTCAAACTGAGCAAATCCAGAATCATCAAATTCGTTTAGCTTTGGATGAGTAAAATTCTTAATAATAGCTTTAGGATTCATAATATCACCAAATACCCAATACATGATGTCAATGAAATGACTAAACTGGGTAAATAAAGCTCCTCCATCAAGTTTTCGAGTACCTTTCCAATCACTTGTAGCATAGTAACGATCATCCCGATTCCAATAGCAGTTCACTTGAACCATTAAAGTATCGCCAATTATTTTATTACTAATAACTTCCTTCAACCATTCTGATGGAGGGCTATACCGATTTTGTTTTACTACAAAAACTTGCTTACCACTTTTCTTCTCAGCCTGTACAATCTCTTCGCAATCTTTGATTGAAAGTGCCATTGGCTTCTCTATTAGTACATGATAGCCTGAATTCAACAATTTAATAGCATAGCTTGCATGGAATCCATTTGGAGTAGCTATTGTAACAACATCAGAATGATTTTCATCAGCGCTTAAAAACTGATCTATAGATGAGTATGAAAGCGTATTAAGTTCTAACTCATCAATTTTAGTAAATTGAGTTTGATTTGTATCAGTAACAGAAACTAATTCTAAAGATTCGAATTCATTTATTATTTTGGCATGCCGCTGACCAATGCGTCCAAAACCAATTACTGAGAATTTTAGTGCTACCACATCTTAATATTTAATTATTGATGGTTTTCTCTTTTAGAAAAGTAATTTTATATAAGTTAATATTCTCAGGATTAAATTAGCCAAGTACTGCTTTAGTAAAATATTCAAGAGTTTTCTTTAAACCTTCTTCTCTTGGGTACTTTGGAGACCAATCAAGAATTTCTTTTGCTCTATCAATATTCGGTTTTCGAACCTTTGGATCATCATGAGGCAATTCTTTAAAAGTAATTTTACTTTTGCTACCCGTTAATTTAATGACCTCTTTTGCAAATTCGAGTATAGAAATTTCTTGAGGGTTCCCGATATTTACTGGTTCAGAGTAATCAGACATAGCTAATCGATAAATACCTTCAACAAGATCATCAACATAAGTGAATGATCTTGTTTGTGAACCATCACCGAATACAGTTATATCCTCCCCTCGTAAAGCTTGAGACATAAATGCTGGAAGTGCTCTTCCATCATTAATTCTCATCCTTGTACCATAAGTATTGAAAATCCTTATGATTCGTGTTTCTAATCCATGAAATCTGTGGTAACCCATAGTCATTGCTTCCGCAAACCTTTTCGCCTCATCGTAAACACCACGAAAGCCAATTGGGTTTACATTCCCCCAATAATCTTCTTTTTGTGGATGAATAAGTGGATCTCCATAAACCTCACTTGTAGAAGCAAGTAGAAACCTTGCTCCTTTCACTTTAGCTAATCCCAAAGCTTTGTGTGTACCAAGTGACCCCACTTTCAAAGTCTGAATCGGCATTTCGAGATAATCTATCGGAGAAGCAGGGGATGCGAAATGAAGAACTAAGTCTAAGTTACCTTCAACATGTATAAAATCGGTAACGTCGTGTTGAATAAATTTAAAATCCTTATTTCCAAAAAGGTGACCAATATTATCTGGGTTCCCTGTAATAAGGTTATCCATTGCTATTACTTTCCAACCTTCCTTTATAAACCGGTCACATAAATGTGAACCTAAAAAACCAGCACCGCCCGTTATTAAGACTTTTTTCATACTTTATAATTTCACTTTTCAAATTTAATTAATTCTAGGTCTACCAACACTAATGTATGTCCACCCTGCCTCTTCAGCTTTATTTAAATCATAAAGATTTCGACCATCAAAAATTATTGGGTTCTCCATATAGTTCTTAAAATGTTCCAAATCAGAGACTCTAAATTCATTCCACTCTGTACAAATTATTAGAGCATTTACATCTTGCTTAGCCATAGAAGGTCGGTCAACATACTCCGTATTTTTATTTACCAGATCAGAAGCAGCCACTTGAAAAGTCTTAAGGGCTTCAGGATCATATGCTTTTAACTTTGCCCCTCTTTTAACAAGTTCATGCATTAGATACAATGCTGGTGCTTCTCTAACATCATCAGTATCAGGTTTAAAAGCTAAACCCCAAATTCCAAATGTTTTACCAGTTAAATCTTCGCCAAACTCTTCAATAATTTTCGGCACCATTGAAATCTTTTGAGCTTCATTTACTTTCATTACTGCGTCTAAAATTTGAAAATTATACCCAAGTTCTTTTGCAGTATAATGAATGGCTTGAACATCTTTTGGAAAACAACTCCCTCCATATCCAATTCCAGCAAAAAGAAACCTTTTGCCAATTCTTGAATCTGTTCCAATTCCTCTTCTTACATGATCAACATCTGCACCAACAATTTCGCAGAGATTCGCAATCTCATTCATAAATGTAATTTTTGTAGCAAGTAATGAGTTCGCGGCATATTTGGTAAGTTCCGAACTTCTCTCATCCATTATAATAATTGGATTTCCACTTCTCACGAAAGGGCCATATAAATCTTTCATTAAATTAGCAGCTTTTTCACTCCTTGTCCCAACTACAACTCTTTCTGGTTTCATGAAATCGTCTACCGCCGCTCCCTCTCTAAGAAATTCTGGATTTGATACTACATCAAATTCAACAGTGGCATTTTTCTTTATTCTTTCCGTTACCCTATCTGCAGTACCAACTGGAACCGTACTTTTATTAACTATAACCTTATATTCTTTTATTAAACTACCAAGTTGTTCTGCTACATATAGGACAGCCGATAAGTCAGCTTGCCCATCAGCACCAGGAGGTGTTGGAAGACATAAAAAAATGATTTGGGCTTCTTGAACTGCACTTTCTAAATCAGTTGTAAAAATAAGACGACCTTCCCGAATAGATCTATCAAATAGAGGCTTGAGCCCTGGTTCATAAATTGGAACCACTCCATTACTCATCCTTTCTACTTTTTTTTCATCGATATCAACGCAAGTAACATAATTTCCTGTTTCTGCAAAGCATGTTCCAGTTACTAAACCTACATACCCCGTGCCTACAACTGTAATTTTCATTTTTAAAAAATATTTTATATAAAATTATAGATTAAGATATTAATATTAATTGAATATTAATATAATTTAGGCTTTAAAAACGTTGTCATGTTTGCCACTGATTAATTTTGAAATAATATTTCTTGAATCAACAATACATTTATTCCAATTAAGCAATTCGTTATAGTTAACTATTTTATGATCAGTCACAATAACTATCGCATCATATCCAGAAATAGTTTCTTTATTCCATTCTATTGACTCCTTACCATACCAATTCATATGCTGTCTACTCTTAGGTATTTTTGGTATCCATGGGTCATAAAAATCTATCGAAGCTCCTAAATTCCTTAAACTATCCATAATAGTGAACGATGGTGATTCTCTCATGTCATCTACATCTGGCTTGTAGGCAATCCCTATTATTAATATGTTACTACCATTCAACGCGGTTTTATTTGAATTCAAAGCGAGTATGGTTTTATCAACTACATATTGAGGCATAGCATTATTTACTTCCCCAGCTAGTTCTATAAAACGCGTATTCAAACCATATTCTTTGGCTTTCCAGCTTAAATAAAAAGGGTCAATTGGAATACAATGACCCCCAAGTCCTGGCCCTGGAGTAAATTTCATAAATCCAAAAGGCTTTGTTGCTGCGGCTTCGATTACCTCATGTATATCAATACCCATTGCATCCATGATTATCTTCATTTCATTTACTAATGCAATATTTACTGATCTGAAAATATTTTCAAGCAACTTAGAAGCTTCAGCTACTTTTGCTGATGATACTGGTATAACTTTATCCAATGCACTGCTATATAGACTTACCGCAAACTTTCTTGAATTCTGATCGGAGGCACCAACAACCTTCGGTATACTTTGTGTATTAAAGTCTTGATTGCCTGGGTCTTCTCTTTCAGGACTATAGGCCAAATAGAAATCCACCCCTGCATTTAGGCCTGAATTTTTTTCTAAAATATCTTTCATTAAATGATCTGTAGTACCAGGCCAAGTAGTAGATTCTAAAACTATTAATTGGTTTTTTTTTAAATACTTAGATATTGTATTTGTAGTACTCTCAACATAACTCATGTCAGGTTCTCTATAGATATTCAAAGGGGTAGGAACGCAAATGAGTATTGCATCAACATTCAATAATTCAGAAAAGTCAACAGTTACTTTACATCTTTTAGAATCAGCAAGTGACTGAATATCTTCTTTACTGAAATGTTTTATATAACTAATACCTTCTTGAATTGAACTGATTTTGGATTTATCTACATCAAATCCGACAACAGGAAATCCACTTTTGTGAAAAGTGTGGAGTAATGGAAGCCCAACGTACCCTAATCCGATTATTCCTATTATAAAGTCTCTATCTTCTATTCTTTTGTTAATTGTATCTGAAAACATTTGGAAATTTTTTGCAAAAAAAAAGCGTGATTAATTTCACGCTTTTTAAAGATAAGGAAAAAAATATTAATGAGCGTTTGTTTTAAACGTAACCATTTGCTTAATCGTTAGGTAAATAATTTTTATATCAAACGTTAGATTTTGCTTTTGAACGTAAATAAGATCTTTATCCAATCGTCTCCTCATATGCTCTTCATCTAAAGTACCACCACGATAACCCGTGACCTGTGCATATCCAGTAATTCCAGGTTTTACTAAATATCTATAATAAAAATCATCGAATGTATTATTCCAATGTTTACATTCCTCAACAGGATAAGGTCTTGGACCAACCAAACTCATCTCCCCTTTTAATACATTTATTATTTGGGGCAATTCATCTAAATTAGTTTTACGCAAAACCTGACCAAATTTAAATATTCTAGAGTCACCTTTTTTTGTCACAATTGGCTTCCCCTCTTCCGATTTCAGGCTAATTAAATGCATTGTACGATATTTATAACAATAAAAATCGACACCCATTTTTCCAGTACGCTTTTGTTTATACAATACAGGTCCACTTGAAGAAATCTTAATTGCAAAAGCTATGAACGGGAAAAGAATAGCGTGAATTAGAAGCCCCAAAATGCCTATACAAAGATCAAATCCTCGATTAAGCTTATATTCCTCTGACTTTTTGACCATTGATAAACTATTTTGTATTAGATTTTTATCTTGGTCTACCCTGTCTGCTTCTATCCCCGATTTTAGTAATGAATCCCTAACAGAAAGTGAGTTTTCTACAATTTTTTGTAACATACTTTACTTTTACTTATGAAATTAAATATGCTAACTTTTAATTGAATTATCAATAGCTCCTTCACTAGTTGTCTATTTCTTAATAAATACTAATAAACTTAGAATTTATTTAATTATCGCCTAAAAAATCATATACATTAATTGTTTTAGTGGCAGTGTCTCTCCAAATGAATTTCTCTTGTCTTCTAAAACCTTTTCCAATTAAGTCTAATTTAACATCTTCATCTTTTATTAACACTTTCATTGCTTCATTAATTGATTCAATGTTTCTTGGATCAACAAATAAAGCCGCATCACCTGCTACTTCAGGCATAGATGTAACATTAGATGTAATTACAGGCACACCAAAACTCATTGCTTCAATAATAGGCAAGCCATATCCTTCATATAATGAAGGATAAACTAGTGCATATGCATTCCTATAATATTCTTTTAATTCATCATCAGAAACATAACCTTTAAAATAAATCCCTTTCTTTTTTAGTATTAATATATTTTTTTCTTTAATTCTATTATTGATTCCTCCTACAAAAATTAATTGGATCTTATTTTGATTAAGCATATTAAATGCATCAATAATATTATCAATATTTTTATTTTTTTTTGTACCACTTACATGTAAAAAAAAAGGTTTTTCAAACTTCATTTTTAATGCTTGTGTAGAGTTTATTGATAACCCAAGTGGAGTTACATATACTTTATCAGAATCAATTTTTAAATATTTGACGATTTCACTTTTTGAAAAATCTGATACAGTAATGATTGCAGAAGCAATATGTGCTGATCTAGTAGCTAAATATCTCCTAAACCATTGTTTAAAAAAACTATGCCTTTTTTCAGAAAACTCAGCTACATCGTGTATTGTAACTACGAATGGTTTTCCACCAGTAATAAATAATGGTATTGGATTGGGTGAATGAAATAAATCAATTTTATATTTTTTTATGATTTTTTTTAAAAAAAAATTCTGCCATAAAAAATAAACAGGTCTCATTAAAATTCTTGGGTAATAAGGGATACCTATATTAATTTTCTTGAAATTTTTGTGGGTTACGTTTATGTGTTCATTCAGTTCTTCATTTATAAGTATATAATACTTATTCCTACTATCTAACTGCTGTAAATATTCTATCAATCCTTGTATATACCTAAGTAATCCATTTGGAGAATTGGGTGTAACAATTGTAGTTATTAAAATATTCATTTAAGTTTATTGTCCCGTTTTATTGAAGCAAACTACTCAAAGAAAGCATTTCTAAGTAGGGTTAAGAGTTCTTTTTAGAAGTTAGTAATTCGAAGATTAATTCTAAATTCTGTTTTTTTTAAATGAAGTAAGAAAATTTATTTAGGAACTACAATCAACTGAGCCAATCTACATTAGGAATAACTTCAAAGTGATTCAATTCTATAATACGAGAAAACCCTCAAACCATCTCATCTCTTCACCATGATAAAACCTATAATATTTGTCATAGCCCACAACTATCAGTCTATCATCCCTCTCCAGCCGAATGAATGAAATTTTCAATATTTAGGTTAAACCTTATAATGCCTGAAGTACTCTTTTAGAAGTATTAAATCTAAAAATATAAATCTGCTATTAGTTATAATCACTCAGCCTGCTTCAAAATTTCATGTCCAGCTTTTAGCAGATCAACATCTTTTTTCATTAATAAAACATCACTTTTCATCATATCTTTCACTAATGATTCCAAGTCATGCTCTGGAACCCAGCCTAATTTTTTCGTGGCTTTAGATGGATCTCCAATTAATAAATCCACTTCCGTTGGCCGGAAATAAGATGGATCTACAGATAAGACTTCTTTTCCAATCTCTAGTTGAAAGTCATTATTTTTACACGCAGTTACATATCCTTTCTCATCTACACCTTCTCCTTTGAATTCTATTTCAATACCAACCTCTGCAAATGCCATACGCACAAAATCTCTAACTGTCGTTGTTACTCCAGTTGCAATTACCCAATCTTCTGCTTTTTCAGCCTGTAAAATCATCCACATCATACGTACATAATCTTTGGCATGTCCCCAATCTCGTTTCGCTTCAAGGTTTCCTAAAAATACTTTTTCTTGCAAACCTAATACTATTTTAGCTACTGCACGGGTAATTTTTCTCGTTACAAAAGTTTCCCCCCTTCTTGGTGATTCATGATTAAATAGAATTCCATTACAAGCAAACATATTATAAGCCTCACGGTAGTTTTTTGTAATCCAGAATCCGTATATCTTTGCAACTCCATAAGGAGAACGAGGATAAAATTGAGAATTTTCATCATAAAAACCTCGTTCATTCTTATTCTCTGCCATGCCACCATATAACTCAGAGGTCGATGCTTGGTAAATTCTTGTTTTATTTTCTAAGCCTAATATCCGTACAGCTTCTAAAATTCTTAAAGTTCCCAATGCATCAACATTTCCTACATATTCAGGCATTTCAAAAGAAACAGCAACATGTGACATCGCTCCTAGATTATAAATCTCATCAGGTTGACATTCTTGTATAATACGAGTCAAATTCATGGAGTCTGTCAAATCTCCATAATGCAATTTTAATCTTTGATCAGAATCATGAGGATCTTGGTATAAATGATCTATACGATCCGTATTAAAAAGCGACGATCTTCGCTTAATACCATGTACAATATATCCCTTATCTAATAAGAGCTCCGCCAAATATGACCCATCCTGACCGGTTATACCCGTTATTAGTGCTGTTTTTTGATCTGTCATAATACTTTAATTAATTTCTACTTCTCTAATTTCTTTTAAGTGATCTAAGAACCATTTATAAGTATCTTGGATTCCATCCTGTAAACCAATACTGGCTTTCCAGCCCATTTCATTAAGTCGATCTACATTCATAAGTTTACGTGGTGTTCCGTCTGGTTTTGAAGAGTCCCAATTTATTTCACCTTCATGACCCACTGCTTTTTGAACTTTTTCAGCAAGTTTTTTTATGGTTAGGTCTATTCCTGTTCCTGAATTAATAAGATCGTAGTCCAGCTTTCCTTTATATTCCATTACGAACCGAACCGATTCAGCTAAATCTTCCACATGTAAAAATTCCCGCTTTGGTGCCCCACTTCCCCATAATGGAACTGGAAGATGCCCATTTTCCTTGGCTTCATGAAATTTACGGATCATTGCTGGTAATACATGAGATGTCTTAAGATCGAAGTTATCTCTTGGTCCGTACAAATTGGTCGGCATTATGGAAATATAATTCCTGCCATATTGTTTATTCAAAGCCTGACACATTTTAATTCCAGTAATCTTAGCAACGGCATACCATTCATTGGTAGGCTCTAAAGCACCAGTTAGTAAATATTCTTCTCTTAGTGGCTGCGGTGCCAGTTTTGGATAAATACAAGAACTACCCAAAAAAATCACATCTTGGATATCATTTTTGTGAGCTGCATTAATCAAATTAGCTTCAATCATCAAGTTATCATATAAAAACTGCCAAGGATATTCATTATTAGCTAATATACCTCCAACACGAGCTGCTGCAATAATAATATAATTTGGCTTTTTGTCAGCTATAAAATTATTCACCGCATCTTGATCTCTTAAATCTAGTTCTTGGCTTGTTGCAGTAATAAGATTGTTGTATCCATATTGATCTAGGTTCTTGATAATTGCAGAACCTACCATACCCTTATGACCAGCAACAAATATTTTCAATTTTTTATTCATTAACACTTATTATAAATATCTTTTTTTAATGTAATTTAATTTAGAAATATTCCTTTAGAATTAAATCATAGTATATCAGTTTTTTCTCTACGTTTGCTTCACTTGGTAAATAGCTCAGCTTAATATTGTTAGTTCCATTCTCAATCAAATTTCTTTGTATATCATAACAAAGAAATTTGGAATTAAAATAAGTAAACTGTTCGAATGTTTTTTGATTCGGGTCAAAAATACAATCAACTTTACTAAGTTCTTTAGTATTTATAAAAACTCTCCAATTCTCTCCTTCAATATCACTGTCAAAAAACAATCTAAATTCACCTCTTTGAGGTTTTAGATTTTCTTGAAAAATCGTGTCCAGTTTATAATTTACTGTTTTCTTAGAATTAAAAATTTCTGGAAGTACTTCGTCTCGCCAACCTTCAGATCTAAAATACCATTGAGGTTTAAAATTAGATACCCAAGATTTATCTGCTAAACTATCAATAATACTAAATGGGACATTTTGATTAAAGGTATTTTTATAGTATTGAAAATTATAAAGGCTTATACCATCAAAACCATTCTTATATACTAAATTTGCAGTTGTATATAACTGTGCTTCAGTTGCAGGAATTCTTCCATAATAAGGAAGTCCACTATCTATAGAATAACCAAGTGTTATATAATGAAGTTCATAATATATTGGTAAATTCGGAATCGAATTTCTAAGAAATTTAAAGTCAATTCCTTGTTGCATTGAAAAAAAATAAGTTGATAGGATAACCATATCTACACCATTTTTTTTGAATTTAGAGTAATCCAAACCCAACTCATTAAACATTTTTTCTTGAGCTGGAATCCTGATAACAAGAAACCTCTTTTTATTCTTTGGATAATTATCTGGCCTTAGTTCTGGATCGTTTAACAATGAGTCTACTTCAGTTAAAAAATCACTGATTATTCTAATACGTTCAGTTACAGGTACATTATCAGTAAAGAATCTAGGATACCTCATAAAATCCAATTCAATTCCGTCTATTTCATAATTTTCACATATCTCTTTTATAAATTCAAGTCTTAAATTTCTAACCTCTATGTTTGACCAATTTAAACCACTTTTAAAATTAGTTGAGTCATTTAAATAAGATTTATTTTCGATTATGAAATTGCTGATCCATTCGCTTTTTTCCGACCATTTTTCTTTTGAAATATTTAGTTCATTTATTTTATTTTGATATCCATGATGAATATCATTTAGTAACAAAGAGACGAATGGTGATTGATTATTTTTTTGAGCTTCATCGACAAAAACTTTCAGCAAATCGCCATAATTTTTGTCATCCATCATATATTTACCCCATGAACTTGCCGTATTTCCTGTTTTGCTCTCCCAACTCTCATAATGTTTTTTTGCAGAGTAAACATCACTTTTCCAAAATGGAATATGACCAAAACCAGGTCTAAAAAAATGCGCTATATTTTTATAACTAGAAACCTCCTCAACAGATTTCTCTATTCTTTTCTTAATCTCTTCTTTGGTAAGAATATCTGGGTTAGGTTTAAGCCAGCTTCCTGATCCATAGGCTATGTTAACAAGATCATTATCATACAAAATTTTAAAATTGGGTGCTGTTTGGGCAGTGATATCTACTGTTTTCAACGATAGTATCTGTTCTGTTTTTACATCGTTACGCGACATTAAAAAAATAAATAAAAACACTATAAATAAGACAGCGGCGGAAGTATAAATCGAATTCCTCATTCTTAAGACCTGTGTTTTTTTACTAGGTGTAATAATTGAACTATGAATATGTATTTTTACTCAGGAATACATATTGTCCATCATAAGGTCCATAAGGGGTATAAGTAAGTACTTTTTTAGGAATTAGTTTAGACCCAATTGAGAACGGGCATATAATTTCATTATAACTATCATTCCATTCATCAACTTCTTTTATAAAAAGAGCTTCTGGGAAAAGATCGTTTAAACTATCAGAGCTAATCTCAGGCTTTATATGTCCAATTAACATCTTGAGTTCTTCTTCATTTGAAAAATTAAATAGACTTCGAAAATCTACTCTCTCAAAAGAATCAAGCTTCCCACCTATACCAGCATTATAGCCTTTAACCCCTTTCCTTTTCAAAAATTCTGCAGCCTCATCAAATTTTTCGAAAGTTTCATCCATCCTTGGATGATGAAACTTTCGCCCTTTCCCGAAATATCTTGGATCAAAATGATTAGGATCATCATCTTCTCCTCCTTTTAAGTCTCTACTATTCTCCTTTATGGTGCTATTCGTAACCTTATAATCCAAGTCAACCCCAATAAAATAAACCTCAGAAAAACCCATATATGCAAGAATTTGAACTGCTACATTTGCTACTGTTTTATTTATCCCACAATTTGGAAGATCATCAGAATAACCAATATCACCTAGATGAAGCCAATATATATTCTTTCTAGGTTTAATTAATTTCTTAAAATTTCTTCCAATTGGGGCTGAGGGATGAAGATCTGGGAAAAAAGCGTGGTCTACTTTTGCAGCCATTTTATTTGCAATTTCAGGAACATCGGTTAAAACTAAGTCATCAATAACTGAATATGCAAATGGTGTCCAGCTTAGTCTTTCTAACATCAAATCGAAACGATTAAAACATATAGTATATTCGTTTTGAAGTAAGTGTAAAGGCAGCTTGTTTAATGATGGCCCATTTCCAATAATAAACGCCCGCTTTCCTTCATATTGATTTTTAAGTGACTCCCATTTAGCTATATCTTCTTGAAAATTCCCAAACTTTCGATTTAATGAGTAGACTATATATCTAGCAATTCTACTAATTAAAACCTTTGGGCCTTCTTCTTTTACAATGTATAGAACCTTTTTTATATATGATTTAAGTCTCATTTATAACCACTTTAAAACTATTATTTTAGATGTTTGTATTTTCGAATAATGATTTATAGCTCACTTTTGGAAAAATATCTAAGTTCCCATCAATTGTAGCATCTAATAATTCTCTTCCTTCTTCTTGAAAGGCTTTTCTAGCTAATCTATATGCCAATTCTTCACCTTTATAATCTGGTATTCTCCAGCCCATTCCTTTTTTATAGTAACCTTTTGTAAAATGATTTTTTTCCTCTCCTGTAGCCGAAACTAATTTTCCTGGTGTACCAGTTTCTTCATAACTATGGTCTTTCCCAACAAGATAAACTTTTTCAAAACCCATGTAATATGCAAGCTGAATACATATGTTTGTAACGCTGTGCCCACCCCAAGAACTTTTAGTTAAATCTTTTGAAAAATGTGGAGAATAATCTGATCTAATAAATGTAAGATTTGGTCTATCTGTAAACTTATCTCTGACGTTCCAGTTAAAAAATTTAGTGATCTCCAATTCATCTAGATCTTTCCTAAATTGCAACAATTGAATAGGAATATCATGAACTACTAAATAATCTGGCATAAAATTATTCTCATTAGCAGCTAAGTAAATTCGATTCATTCCTATGGTAATTTCATTTTTTAATAGACTAAGATCAGTATTTTTTAAACTAGGTCCATTTGCTACTATAAACCCCCTCTTTCCTTTGTGAATATTATGAAATGACTTTAATTTCTTCTTATTTTTTTTAGCTGCTTTAGTATTAAGAAACCAGGCTAGTTTATGAGGAACGTCTTTAATTCTGGTAGTTAAAGCTGTTTTAATCCTTTCAATTGATAATTCATTAAGAGAAATATCTCGTATATAATCTAGTCTACTCATTTATTTTATTTTTGATTGATTCAGAAGTTTTTAAAATCATAAATCCCATGAATATAAAAACTAAATTTGCTACAGATAATCTTTGAAATGTCGACTCAGTTATACTTATGATAAGTATAACTCCAAAAATTAACGGTGGTATTAATACATATATATGCTTTTTTACATCTATATAACTATAATATTTAATTCGCTTTAATAATTGAATAATTAATCCAACTAAAACAGATATACCAAATATGCCTTGCTCATAAAACATTTGTATATAACCGTTATGAAAGTGATTATATCTATCAATATTTGATCGAATCAATTCCTTCTGAAAGCCAAAAAAATCTTTCAATGAAGTATTTTGGAACTCAGAGAGTGCATAAGTCCAACCTATCAACCTTTGATTTCTAGATTGATCCAAATCTCCTGTACGTAGAGTAAAATCTTTAATAAATGGAATTGAGAAAAAATCATTTGCAAATGATAGAATTAATCCAAAAAAAAGTGGGACGAGAAATGTGCTGATAAATATACTAGTATATAGACTTCTATTTCTATCAAATTTTAATACTATTAATGGTATAAGAATTAAGTAAACGAAAATTACAATTCTTCTATTAAATACTAAAAGTGAATAAAAAGAAAAAGAAAGTATAATCAAACAACCTATGACATAATGAATTCTAGGAAACTTATTGATAAGAATTTTTAGTGTAAATATAACAATGATTATTAGCAAAATAGGTCCATCTAATGTAGAGCTAATTGTTGAAATCTCATCTGAAGCTATATAATACCATGCCCCAATTGAATAAGGATAACTAGTAATGAGTGGAATAAATATTGCGATTAAAAATATTAAAAGTATTCCAATACCAAATTGTTTTGATAGTTTATTAAGTCTATCAATAGATACATTTTCATTACCAATTATTGCGTGTGGGTAGAGCATCAGTAAAAAAAATACGATTACGCTTCTCGTATATGAATTTAAAACTGAATAAATCATCAATGAGAGAAGGAATAAATTTATCATTCCATAAGTCGAAATTTTAAAGAAACTCCTAACATTAGGAAGGTATAAGCCAATTACAATCAGAAGTGGAATTACAGCTATTACTACCAATAAAATATTTACCGAAGCCAAATAGCGCATTAGGTATAAAATACCAGGTGCTAAAACCCAAGTTAAGTCTTTAATTTTCATCAATTACACTTAGCTATTAAAGCATCTTTAATTTTTTGGGATTCATCATACAAATTACTTTTCTGTATAATATCATTGGTTTTGGTTGAAGTTAAGTCATGTCTTTCAAGCTCGTCTAATCCTTCGATAGCTATTGATTTATTATATTTCAATTTACCTAAGTAACCTTCTTTATGAACAATAACATACTTGTCTAATTGTATTGCTCTCCCCATAAAGCCACTAGGTCGATTATTATTATAATATGCATAAATAATGTCAGCATAATTCATCATAAAAATAAGTTCTTCATTTGATACATATCGGTTTACCAAGCAAATATTATTTGAAGAATATCCTTCCAAAAAAGATGAATTCCCAACTATCAAAAAATTGTATTTATTTGTTTTCTTTATAAAAGTTGAAAATTCATCTAAGTTCCTTTTTTCACCAGATGTATGATTGAACATTAAAATTAATGGCTTTTTTTTTGCAAATGGAAAACTCATTAATTCAATGGGTAATTTCAATTCAATATCTAAATACTTAAGATCATAGTATTGTATATCATAGGTTATTAAAGAACTAATATCCTGAATCTTATTTTCAAATTCTGTGCCTTTATGAATCGAGATTACGAATAACTTCTTACTTCTAACTAATCGATTTAAGAGCTTATATTTTAAAATATTCCTTAGCTTTGCAATTTCTTTTTTTTTATAAAAATACCTCCAATTAATATTTTTATTTAAAAAACTAGTAAAAGATGTAACAACCGAATAATTACAACTTGAAAAGAATGATCTTAAAAGAATCCAGAGTATGTCATTATGTTCTAGATCAAGGTAAATTGATCTATTTGCTGTATTAGAAAAAATCAATTTCACTTTTTCTTTGAAACTCATTATTTCAAATACCTTCTCTTCAGAAAATAGATTCGTTATAAACTTAGAATAATCTTTATAGTGACCTTTTCTTTTAGGTATTTGTATATAAAAATTCATCATATTATCTCTTAAATAATCGATTTTGAAAAGCTGGTATAAAGCTTTCTGATAACGAATAAATTTTTTTATTTAATTCATTTTCGCCTTTAACAATCATTCTCTCTATAAACTTACAATGCTCTTCATAATAGTCAGCATAATCTCTGTCTCTAAAAAATGAAGGGTGTGTTTTAAAAACACTTTCCATTAGATCGGTTAGTTGTACTTTATCATTATGCTTCCAAAAGTACTTCTCATTTTTCCCTCTTCCATCAGCACCTAAAACATAAATCTCATCTGCTAAACTAATTCCAAGAGGTAACATTATAAACGTTATAATACTACTAGCTGGCATTACTGATAATTCATTCTTTGAGGGGAATGTAATTTTATCTGCTCTTTTAAGGCCTATAATATTGTCCTTTAATTCTGGATGGTTATAAATTAGTAAAGGGATAGTAGCATGTGGAACAACTACAAACGAATTGTATCTCTTTACAGCATTAATAACTAACCTTCTAAATTCACATGAATAATTATTAGAACTAAAGTGAAAAACTGGATCAGCAAATGTAATAATATCTGCTCCACCTATAAAATCTAAGAACTCAGTATCTTTTACAATAGTATTACAAACTATATTTATAGATTCTTCAGGTAAAAATTTAAACTCTTTATAACTCCCAAATGACGGTCCCGTGACAAAAATATTGGCTCTTTTTTTGTTGCTATTAAGTTCCCTAAAGCGATTAAAGTTTTTAGTGGATAGTTCACTATAAAATTCTTTTTCTTCTCTATCTAAAGTATTGTACAAGCCAAATTTCCAAAAATTACCTTCCTCAATGGAATAATATGTTGGGTCTATAATTTCACATTTAAATCGATGATCCCAAAGCTTTAAATCATATTTATTTGATTTTTTATGTATAGCAATTGATTGGGAATCTTCAAAACTAGAAACTAAACTTTCATTTGAAACTTCTTGAATATTATGTGACGATTTTAAAAAGAATTCCTGATTTTCTAGCATTTTTTCAGATTCTTCCATCGTAGTGTCAGAAGCATTATAATCTGTTGAATGCAAAATTTTCACTCCAGAATTTTCAGGGAAAGCCCATGCAAATCTATTTAAAATGTTGATTTTTTCTGACTGACTTTTGAATGAAGGATAACAACATATTATTTTGGATTGTATCCTTTTCTTATCGACATATAATTTCTTGAATTTCTTATACAGACTATGATTTTTTTGTCTTAAATAGATATTTAGATTGTTTCTATTACCGAATACATGCTTCATATTTAAAGAAATATTATTATTAAATAAGTAATTGTAATCATAAATGGAATTAAATTGGATCGAGATTCGAATTTCCAAAATGATTCTGGGATTACTTTAAATGAAAAGTAGGCTGCATATTCACAATAAAATAGTCCATAACCAAAAATCATACCAATAGGAAAAGCAAAAACACTAAACTGATTGAACAATAGTAGACTAATACACAAGAATAATGCACCAGAAACTGAATCACTTATATGGTTATTTACTTTGTTTGTAGTCATGTAAAGTTGAGTATGCATAGCTCCATAACGTTGTAACAAATATGCAAATCCCATTAAACCCCATAATTCTAAACTAGGAAAATCAATAGAACTATCAATCAAATCAAAAAGTAAATCACCTGTTATTCCGAGACCAACTATTCCTGATACCATTAAGAAGTTACCCATCGTCATTCCGCGCTTTGCTTTTGAAAGCCACTTTTCTAAGTCCCCTTGAGCTCTCAATTTGGCCAACAACGGGATTTTACTGTAAAAAGGCGCCTGACTAACTCCCTTTATAACTGCATAAAACCTAAGCGTAATTAAATACTCGGCAAGTAGTGCAGCATTCTTAGCATATTGTGAATAAATAATACCAGATAAAATTATCACACCTTGTGAAGCTAACGATGATATACCACCTCTCCAAGATGGGCCCCATATTTTAGAGAAAATTTCTCTATCGAAGTTTGTATTTGTCAGTTTCTTAAGTATTCCATTATCAGCATTTCTTGCCAAATACCAGTTTCTAATAATATTATTCAACATCCAACTTTGATGCACAATAACAAGTAGCATGAAAGAGCCGTCAAAAAATAAAACTATAAAGCTAGCTATTATACCTAACACAGAAAAAAATCCTTCTACTCTTCGTACTAGTGCTACTTTGTTTAGCCCAAACAAAAAATTACTGTAGATTCTTCCATAAAAATTTGCAGAAGTTACAATTACAATCATAGCCCAACCTACCCAACCCTGAATTGGATCATTAAGTACAACTATCGATGATTGTATAAAATAAGTAGTGAATAAAAGTATAAGAAAAACAATAATTGCTAATCGTAGGTACACATAATTCATGACACCTACGATACGTTTAAGCAATTCTGTATTCAGTTTGAATTCCTTAGGATTTATTTTTTTTAAATCTATACTATCATAGTCTTTTATTTCATCTGCTCCACCAAAAGTGTATGAAATGACTCTCACAAAAGTATTATCGAATCCAAAATCTGCTATACTTTGAAAGCTTGCAATCAAACCAAATAAATACCAAAGAGCAATTTCTTCAGTACTGAATTTGTTCAAAATCAAAGGAAGTACAATTAAAAAGCTTAGAGGCTTAGACACAAAACTGAACATGCTGTTCAGCGTAGGGGAATTCCAGAGATAATGTAACTTTTTGATTATAAAATTTTTCATAAAACGCCAAACCTAACCAATAGATATACATAATTGGATTTGCAAAAAGAAAAGTAACGCCACATATTAAGTGTTTATTTAAAAGAATCTTTATTATTCTTAATAACTAAGCGTAGTAATTTCAAAAAATGATATAAACAATCAATTCTCACTTTTCTCTTTAATCACTCTTTTGTGTGGTTTTTCCCATCGTTTCTGATAGATACTTCTGAACTGATTCAGCGATGATAAAATCACTTTCCTCATCGATATCTATTGCTTCAATGGGGTCCATCTCAAAATAAAGTGGGTTTGATCCAATTCGACTTTTCCGTTTAAAAAAATTTGTCTTTGAAAACATGTATATACAAGAATTTTCCTCATATATCGGTTCTAGATTTTGTGTTTTAATCATTCCCTGAGGATCATGATTTATAGGATCACCATTTGGCCAATAGAACCTTTTCTGTAATGGAGTAACAGACATTAAGCTGTCATTTTCTTTAGTATTAAAAAAAGCTTCAATCGCTTTATCTACGGTTTCTGGTGTTAAAATAGGATTCGTACTATGAGTTTGAAGAAAGTATTCACCATCTGAATTAGATAAATCGTACTCTAAGATTTGGTTTGCTTCATTTGAAGTAATTGTAAGCAAATAATCTGGTCTCATATGAATTGTTACATCAAAATGCTTTTTAGCATCACTTGCTATTTCTTCAGAATCTGTATTTATAATGACTTCCTTGACATATTTTGATTTTTCAAGAGTTGATAAAATCCAGTGGAAAAGTGGTTTTCCATTAAAATTACGAACGTTTTTCTTAGGTACCCGCTCAGAATGGTACTTCATAAATATTAGAGCTGTAACTTTGGGTATCTTCATAATCCAGTTAGATGGAAACTTTGATTGTAATTTTTTTTATAAATTCGGAATTATTCACAAAATGCTGGGGACCGTGACCATCACCAGGAAACATAATTGCAAAAAAACCATTTCCTATATCTACATGGGTAGATAGTTGGTGTGGATTTTTATAAAAAGTTCGATCTTTTTCTACTTCATAAGGTATGTTTACATCCATTCCAATAATCGGAGACCACTTTACTCGCTCTAAACCAATTATTGGATATTGTATATCTATTACATGTTTATGAGCTTCAAAACCTCTTTCGAAGTGTTCTACAGTTTCATACTCGCTCACAATAGCTTTAACATTGTCATTGATTTGGTAAGTTCCTAGTTCAATATTAGACTTAACATCTCTAATGTATTCTAAACCTACATAAATGTCTGGGCTTAACTTTTTGTAAACATCGATATTTTCAATTCTATCAACAATCATCGCTATTTATTTAGTGGTAAGTTTCTAAGTATTCTTGCATCCAAGAAATAAATGTTTCATCAGGCTCAGTAAGGTCTTTAAACATATGTCCCCAACCTTTTGTAAGAATCAGACCTAATTTACCATTCTCATTTTTTTTATCTTTTTCCATAGCTGATAGTAATGAATCAAGATCTAAGTCATTTATTGAATAACCTTTCCATATTATCTGAAAAATTTTATGTGCTCTTTCAAAATTATCATGTTGTAAATAGCCTTTTTTTACCGAAATAAAGTTTGCCATATTCATTCCAAAAGAAACTGCAACACCATGTGGTATACCGTAGTTTGTAATACTTTCTATGGCATGTCCAAAAGTATGGCCATAGTTAAAAACTATTCTTTCGTTTTTATCAAACTCATCAATTTCAATGTAGCTTTTTTTAATTGAAAGACTTTTTCTAATAATTTCACCCAAATTAGATTGGTCTTTTAAAGCTGTTTCAAATTCATGTTCGAAAAATGTTACATCTTCCTCACCTGAAACAAAATAATAATGTGCCATTTCACCTATACCTGATCTAATATCTCTTTCTCCAAGAGTTTTCAGATACATTGGTGCAATATAAATTGATACTGGAGGATAAAAACCGCCTACTTGATTCTTGAATTCACGGAAATTAATAGAAGTTTTACTTCCAATACAACTATCTCCTTGAGCTAATAATGTAGTTGGGAAAAATATCCACCCAACTCCTCTATAAAGCATCGAAGCAATATAGGCAGTTACATCTTGTGTTATCCCACCACCAATTGCAATTAATCTATTATTTCTTTTAAATCCACTTTTGATAAGTTCTTCAATAAAAGGAATAACGCCTTCATAGCTTTTAGTTTTCTCAATTGCATTAATTGAGATCACATTCTTATCGGTTTCTAAGACTTTCTTTAATTCGGGGTGTAGATTCTCCACAACCTCATCAACAATTATATAATCACCTTTACGATATACTTTTTGTAATTGTTCTTCTAGAGAAGAAACAAAGTGAACTTCATAATCTTGGATCGAAGATTTTACTTTAAATGATTCAGACATTGGTGAACCCCCCGTCAACTACTAAATTTTGTCCTGTCATATATGAATTTTCTTTTGAACTTAAGAAAAGAATAACGTGTCCCATTTCTTTAGGATCGGCCAATCTTTTAATCGGGATATTATTACTTATATCCTTGATTTGGTCTTTTGTATTTGTAGTTTTTGTTAGTTCGGTTAATGTAAATCCAGGTGATATTGCATTTACCAAAACACCACTTGATGCTAATTCGATACCTAATGTTTGAGTAAGACCAATGATGGCATTTTTTGAAATGGTATAAGCACCTCGTTTAGGGCGAGTTATAACACTCCAGATTGAAGCTACATTTACTATTCTACCATAGCCTTGATTACTCATAAAACCAGCTAAATATCTTGATATTTTGACTGGAGCGTGTAGATTAACTGAAAGGACTTTAGTGTATTCTTCATCTGTTATTGATTCTAATGGATTTAGAATATTGATACCTGCGTTATTCACTAACACATCAATTCTGGAGAACTCTTTAAGTTTATTAATGAAATCTTGTATACCAACTTCTGAGCTAAAATCAGCAGTAAGAAAGCTAGCATTGCCAATTGCAGATAACTCATCCATTACCTCTGGATCAGGCTTTTCTGAAGTACCTGTTATATAAACACTTGCACCCCTTTCCAAAAATAATTTAGCTGTTTCTTTACCAATTCCTCTAGTAGATCCAGTAACAACGACCGTTTGACCTGTAAAATCTAGCATAAAATTATTCGTATAGGCTCATGAATTCTTCGTCATCTTTTAAGTACGATACAATCATATGACAAAGAATCATATGAAGATCTTCTATAGGACCGTAGTCACCTTTAGGATTTGGTGTAAACATACAGATATCACAAGCATCTTTAAGCTTTCCACCTTCAAATCCAACCAATCCAATAGAAGTGCCACCTAATTCTTTTGCATATTCAGCAGCTTTTACAACATTCATTGAGTTTCCACTTGCAGAAATTACAATAATTACATCGCCTGGGTTAAAATGATCCTGCATTTGCTGAGTAAAAACTTCTTCGAATGAGTTATCATTACCAATTGCCGTCATTAGTGGGCTATGATCAGTAAGACTTCTCACCTTTATTCTTTTCTTTTTGAAATATCTTACAAAGAAACCAAGGTCTACTTGATAATGAGAAGCTGTTGCTGCACTTCCTCCATTACCAGCTACATAAATAGTATTATCATTTTTGTAAGCATTTACAATAGTAGCCGTTATTTGCTCTAAAACATCATAATCAATTTGATCGAAAAGATCGTTGAGCTTTCCTTTATATTCGATTACGTGATTCTTTAAGTTTTCTTTTCTCATTGTATTTGTCTTTTTTTTTAGAAATTTTTTGATTCGTAAATTTTATCAATGATATTCATGAGTTTTAGAGCGTCATCCGAATTTCCAATTTTAATATCGGTATCATTTTCAATAGCATTGAAAAAATGCTCTATTTCATACCTCCAGCTATGATCATCAACATACTGAGTTTTTACCTCATCTTTCCATGTTGCAGCTGGTGCTGTAGATCTGTTTCTTGCAACAGATAATGTTTCTTCACCATAACTCATTGTAGAAGTTATTAATCCATTAAGTACCATGTACCCTTTTTCGAGAAACACCTCTAATGAAAATAAATGCCGCCATTGACTCATAGTTGAATGTAAAGACGCATCAATTCCAGTTTTAGAATTACGCAAAATCACAAATGCATTATCTTCAACTTCAAGATTCCAATATAAGTTAGAAACTTCGGCTTTTACTGAATCAAAATCTCCAGCTAAATGTAAGAACAGATCGAGCATATGAATACCTTGATCAATCAAAATACCACCACCAGCTAATTCCTTTTTAGCTCGCCAATTGTCAAAATAATCCTCAGTAACACTTTTGCCATACCTGCCTCTCATCCATATAATCTTACCGAACTCTCCGCTATCTACAAGTTCTTTCATTCTAATCACACTTCCATGATGACGGTGATTAAAACCATACATAAGTTTTTTACCCCCACTCTCCTTCTCTACTTCTCGAATTTCTTCAACATCTGGCCCTGTAAATGCAGGTGGTTTTTCGCAAAAAACATGCTTCCCAGCTTTAAGAGCTTTAATAGTTAATTCTTTATTCAAAAAATTAGGAGTAGACACAATAACCGCATTAATATCAGGATTATCGATAATTTCATCATGGGATACATTTGGAATATTGTCTAAAGCAACCTGAAGGTTAGGCTCTGAAATAGCAATAACTTTACCTCTCCCATCTTCTTCAATTGCTTGTAAACGGGTCTGTCCCATTTTCCCATACCCGATTATACCTATATTAAAATCCATAACTATTTCTTTTTAAGATTTAGATTCTATTTTTGTTAAGAATATTTTTCAATCATGTTAATTAAATTCTGAACAGCCAAGCTTCCCTGCCGTTCAACACTTTGATAAGTTCTGGAACCTACATGAGGTGTGATTAATACTTTCTCGACTCCCCTTAACAACTCATCTTCCTTCATTGGTTCATGAGCTAATACGTCTGTTAAGTACCCTTTTATTAATCCGTTTTCTAGCCCTTTTATTAGTGCTTTTATATCTACAAGCATACCTCTAGCTGTATTAATTATAATTGGCTTTTTTATGAGCTTATTCTTAATTACATCACTGTTAATAAGATATTCCGTTTCTGGAGTATGTGGAACATGAAGACTGATTACCTCAGATTCTTTAAATATAACATTTAAATCTGAGGTAAATTTAATTGAATCATATTCTTTAAAAAAAGCTTCGTCTTTATATAGATCAAAGCCAATAACCTTCATGCCGAGTGCACTTGCTTTTTTAGCTAGTTCTTTTCCAACTGCACCTAATCCAACAATACCAATTGTCTGCCCTTGGATTTCATTTCCAATTAACCGTTTCCAACTACCTTTTTGTGTAGAATTATATTGTAAATGCACATTTTTTTCATACGCAAATAATAAAGCAAGAACATGCTCTGCTACTGAAACTTGATTAACACCTGGACAATTTGTGACTGGAATATTTATTTTTTTTGCGTATTCGGTGTCAATTTTATCGAGCCCAACACCATATTTACTCAAATATTTCAATCGACCTTGTTTTGCAATATTTAAAACTTTTTCTGTGTATTCATCATCACCACAAATAATTGCATCGTAATTCCCTACAATTGGCAATAACTCATCTTCTGTTAATGGCCCTCTAAGAAAATCTACTTCATAATTCTGATTTTTAAGAAGTTCCTGATGCTTGCCCGGCGTATCTTGGAATGAAGTTGAAGTAAGTAAGACCTTCATTTAGTTAAGCTCCTTAATTCTATTATAGAGTTCAGATATATCTTTAATTCTAGGACCATTATATTCCTTAAATAAATTTTCACCCTCTTTTGTTTCTCTTAAAACAAAAGACAATCCTGATTTATTTGCCGCATCGTAATCAGCAGTAGCATCACCAATAAAGACTATTTCTTCACGTCGTAAGTTTTCTTTTTCTATAATTGATTCAGTCCATTCGTATTTTTTAGTAGGAGAACCATAAACACCTTTGAAATAAGGTGTCCAACCTTTACGATCCAAAATGATCTTAATTTCTGTTGTAGGAGTTCCAGTTATAATCCAATAATTGAACTCATCTTTGTAATTCTCTAGAAAATCTTTCGCGCCTTTAACATTTGGAGCTTCTAAAACTCCATCAAGTGCTAAATTACTAAATTGGTTAGCTAGTTCTTGAACTTTTAATTCATCAATTTCCTCATTAAGGAATGATTTATGATAAATCTTAAATTTTTCAAACCTGCTTACACCACCATTATTTTGATGATGCTCAACTACTTTATCCGCGATTTCATTACCATAGGGTAAATACAAATTTCTAAAAGCTTCAGTTTTTACATTTACAGACTCAACCAATACCCCATCAAAATCAAAAAAAATATCTTTTATCATTACCTAAAAATTAAATATAAATCCAAGTTTTCTTGTTATTGTTGTTTTCGAAAAAAGAACTTATTGGTAGACCAATATTTTCAGATATAATTCCTTTTAATATATCCACTTTCTTTTCCCCTTTAATTATGATCAATGTTTCTAGTGCAGATTTTAGTACAGGAAAGGTTACAGTTAGCCTATCTTCGCTAAGCTTAGGAACATAATTGGAAACAACTAGATGTTGCGTCTCTTGAATTGCATCGGTCTCTGGAAATAAAGATGCGATATGCCCATCTTCTCCCATACCTAACAAAACTAAATCAAAAACTGGAACACCATTCTTAGATTCAATCTTTTCTTTAATAAGTAATTCATAGTTTTTTGCAGAAATCTTGGGATTATCAGATTCAGTCTGCATTTGATAAAAATTCGCGCTAATATCCTTTAAAATTCTAATAGCATTACCAGAATTACTTTCTTCACTTTCCTTTGGTACCCATCTTTCATCAATCCAGAAAAAATTTACTTTCTCCCAATTTATACTTTTTGAGTAGTCACTATTTATTTTCTGAAAAATAGCCTTAGGACTATTCCCGCCAGAAAGAGCGATATTAAATTTATCCTTTTTGGATGTTCCAGTTTCAATTCTTGTAATAAGAAAATTAACAGCAAGATCTATCCACTCACTGTTATTTTCTGCACCTACTAAACTACCTAGATTCTTCAAGTTCCTTATGATTTCTATAAACTGCTTTGATACATTCCAAAATACCTTGTCCCATATCTATATGAGGATTTGAAATGAGTTTTTTACTTAAAGTTGGTGTATGGGAATATGGGGTATAATTGTAATGATTTTTGTACTCACCAACATTCATTTTGATTACAATATCATTACCATGTATTTCATTGATCATTTGGAACAAATCCATACGTTTCATTTTTTCAGCACCTGTTAAAATAACATGGTCATTAACAAACTTTTCATCTTCAATCACATCAACCGAAAGTTTTGCAGCATCCGAAGCATGAATATACTCTCGCATTTCATTTCCATCTCCTCCATGCTCAATTAAACCACTTTTAATTGCCTTTTCAACAGTCTTATAAATATAATTATTATCAAAATCATCTTCAGAATAAACACTTCCATACCTTAGAATTGTGAATGAAAGATTATATTTGTTTTGATATTCTTCAGTAATTTTTTCAGATGAAAGCTTACTGATCCCGTAAAAAGAACCTTTATTACTCATTGCATAAGCACTGCTCGCATAAATAAATCTTTTAATATTCTCGGTAATACATGCATCAAGGATATTTATATTTCCGATTATATTAAGCTGCATTGTTAAATAAGGAGATTCAGTTGCTTGCTCAAGGTTTGCAAAACCAGCTAAATTATAAATAAAGTCAAATTGACCTTTCTTGATTTGAGATTTAACTAAATCTCTATCCATGATATCTGTTTTCAGAAACTCAATATTAGCACTTAAGAAATCCCAATTTTGTGCCTTATCAAGAATAGTAACTTCATAGTTCCTTGCTAATAGTTCTTTAACCAAATATTTACCTAAAAACCCACCTCCACCAAAAACTGCAACTTTCATACTTTTGATTGGTTTATTTTAAATATGGCTTCTGCAATTTCAAAATCTTCTATTGTATCAATATCTAAAGATTCTTTTTGATTAGTTTGATAAAGACATGGAGTCACTCCTATCCGAGTTCCATTTGAATTTTTAAAAGAATCTTTTGAAAAAATATAAAAATTAGAATTCTCCTCTAAAAGACTAGGTAAGTCTTGTGTTCTTAGTAATTTTTTGGGGTCATGATTTAAGGGCTTTCCATCTTCCCAGTATAGTCTGGTTTGCAATTTAGTAACAGAGAAAAGGGAATCATATTTTTCGCGATTTTTGAGAAAAAATTCTATCGCATTATCTATAGTCTCAGTTTTGAGAAGAGGATTTGTGCTATGAGTTTGAATAAAAAAATATGAATCTATTTTATTTATGTCATAGTTAATAATTTCGTTCATTGGAACAAAATCACCTATTATCTCAGTTGGCCTATCATGAATAATTATATCGCCAAAGTACTTTTGTATATCGTCTCTAATTGCCTCACTATCAGTATTAATTACTATATTACTAATATATTTAGATTTAAGAAGCTTATTTACAATAGCATGGTATAAAGGTTTTCCATTGAAACTCCGTAAGTTTTTGTTAGGTACCCTTTCAGAGTGCCCCTTCATAGGGAGTAATGCTATTATTTTATCACTTTCCATAAAGCTATTTAAATAGTTTTTTAAAAATTACTCATTTAAAGCATTGATTAAGTTCAGTACAGCATCAATTTCCATCTGCAATTTACCTTCTTTTGCATATGACCCTAAGTGTGGCGTTAAAACTACATTATCCAAATCACATAGCTTTCCTGCATAAGGTTCTTCTGAAAAAACATCTATTGCAGCTGCTGTTAATTTACCATTTGTTAATGCTTGATATAAATCTTCTTCATTAACAACCCCGCCTCTAGATACATTTACAAGAAAAGCCCCATCCTTCATTTTATTTATCTCAGCTTCTCCTATCATCGAAGATTTATCGCTATTACCTGGAACATGAAGTGTTATAATATCAGCTTCAGCAAGAGTTTCTTCAAAAGAAAGCACTTTAACGCCCACTTTTTTTGCCCAATCTTCATCAGGATATAAATCAAAACCAATAACAGGATTGCCAATTCCTCTAAATAATTCAGCTGTCATTTTTCCGATTCTTCCTAAACCGATAATACCAATCGTTTTATTTAGAATTAAGTTACCTATTTGCTTTTCCCATCTTCGATTCTTCAAAGCTGAGTGGGCTTGTGGTACTTTTCTTAAAAGTGACAAAGTCAACGCCAGCGTTAATTCGGCTACTCCTCTTGTTGGTCCATTAGGAGTATTAACAACGACAATCCCTTTCTTTTTTGCATATTCGATATCTACACTATCCATGCCGACACCAACTCTACTAATACATTTCAAATCAGGAAGTTGGTCCATAACTCTTGGAGTTAATGGCTCTACTCCAGCAACTATACCTACACATCCTTGTGCTAATTCAATAACCTCTTCCTCAGTAAGTTTTCTACCGTATGGATTATTAAGTACTTCAAAACCATTTTCTTTTAAAATATTGAAAGGCTCTTCCCCTACTTGCCCCATCGAAGAAGGTGATGTTAATACTTTTTTCATTTATTTAACTTTTGATTTTATTCAATGCTCTTATTGACAAATCTGATATCATTTTAATATCTACAGAATAGGCAATAAATTTATATCCTTGATCTATTCTCATCCTAACTTTATCAGGATCCGTATCCACTTCATGTATCCCAGGTATAACTCCTGCTTTTAAACATGTTTCTAAGTTATAACGGATAGCTTCTTCCATTTTTGGGTGGTCTAATTGCCCTTGCAATCCCATTGAAGCGCTAAGATCATATGGTCCAATTATAGCAGCATCTATTCCTTTAACTGAAAGAATTTCTTCTAAATTAGTAATAGCGTCTACATGCTCAATTTGCACACAAACAAATGTTTCGTCGTTTGCTGTTCGGATTGACTCTTGAAGATTCATGCCATAATTATTTGCCCTACAATACCCAACTCCTCTTTTTCCTAGTGGATAATACTTAACGGCTTCAACAAGCTGTTCAGCCTCTTCTTTAGTAGTAATAAGAGGACATATAATTCCATCAGCTCCAGCATCAACATATCTTTTTATTTCAGAATAACTGTTCCCCGAAACTCTAACTATTGATTTGCATTCGTTATTTCCAGATGTAATTGCTTGAAGTAAATTAAATGTAGTTTCTATATCAACTGGAGCATGTTCTACATCAATCGTGACAAAATCATACCCACACATTGCCATTAGCTCTGCAATTACGGGACTACAACTACTTAGCCAAGTCCCAATGATTGTATCATTTTCTTTAAATATCATAATCTGTAATTTTCTTTTAAGATTTATTCTGTATTAGAACTTGAAATTAGTTTCTCGAGTCTGATAATAGTATAGCCGTAGTAATTGTTGTAGCTATTGCTGAGATTACAGGAGCAATTACTCCTACATAATCTCTAAAACTGGGCTTCCTTTTCATTCGAACTGAAATTGTTTGCCCGTTTTTTATTAAAAAATCTTTCATACCATCTGGAAAAGGCTCCTCAAATTTATACTCCAACTTTGTGAAGACCGGTTTATTCTCTGCTAGGTCGTAATCATGTATATTAATTTCAACCCTCATTTTCGACCAATCTACATTTGTCTGAGAATCGCGTAATGTATTAGGTCCGAGGGCATAAGTAATTAATTCGGGCAATCTTGTTCCTTTTGGAATCAAATATCTTCCTGAACTACCTACATCACCCCATACATTTACTGAATCTGCCAATTGTCCAGGCTGTGCAATTCTAATAATACGTTCACCTAAACGAAACTGTTGAGAAGTAAATAATTGCTGATTTTGAGCACTTGACTGCACATAAAACCCGAATACAAAAACACAGATAAAACAAAATTTTGAAAACATCACAAATCTATTTTTTACTAAAAGACAAAGATATTAATTAAATAGTTATGTAAAAGTTTTATTATTATAATTTAAGCAAATGGTTCGCTTCACTTCTTGAAAAGCCAAGTTTCATAAGCCCCGTTAGCATTGGCTCTGTTTCATACTCAACTCTATAATTCTTGTAAACCCAATTATCTGTATCAACAATTGAGGCTGACGCTCTATAATCACCATCACGGGATTGACCTACACTCCCCGGGTTTATCAAATATTTATGCCCTTTTTTAAATTCTTTAACGATGAAGCTATCTGAAACAATAACGGGTTTGTGTGTATGACCTATAAAACAAAGTGGTTGTTCGATCTTTTGCAAAATATCCCTAACTACATAGGCGCTATCAATATATCTCCATTTTTCAGGATTTATTGGTGAGGCATGAGCCGCTACCCACCCATTTCCTTCCTCAATAAATGGGATTGATTTTAACCAATCAATCTCATCTTTTGAAAGTAGTTCCTTTGTTATTTCTATCAGTTTTCTATTTGGATTTCTGAAATGGTTAAGACTAACAGTCCCAGTTACCCCTCCATCATGATTACCTTGAACACAAACCATTTTCTTCTCTCTAATAAGTGATATACAATCTTTAGCGTATGGACCATACCCAACAATATCTCCTAAACATAACCAGAAATCAGGTTTTTCTTTCTCAAGTTTTTCCATGACTGAATGAAGAGCTTGAAGATTGCCATGTACATCAGAAATGAGCGCAATTTTAGGCATGTATAGTTCTGTGAAGAAATCTTAAAGTTCGTATTCTACTATTTTGCTAAATTTAATCATTTCTTTGTTATCTTTCATTAATAATAATTCAATAAAAGTAATTACACATGCACCTTAATGGTTCAAATGGGTCAACACAAAATAGTAACAATAACTTCCAACCTTTTGGTGACGTTGAAAGTGATAAAGAATTCGATTATTTAAAACTTATAAACTTACTACTCCTAAATAAATGGTTAGTGATTTCAATTACTTTATTTTTAGGGATTTTAACTGCAGCTATATCGCTCTTATTAACCCCAATTTATAGAAGCGATGGAACTATTATTATCAGTGAAAGTCAGAATAGGTATTCCTACGCAGGATCCGATTTGTCTAGCTTACTTACTTCCACTTATGGTATTGGTGTTGGAAGTACCATAGCCAATGAATTACAAATTCTTCGTTCTGTTAAATTGAGCTTTGAACTTGCTCAAAGAATAAATAGAATAGAGTTTGATGAGAATGGGAAAAAGTTCCCTATTCTCTGGCGAGCATATCCAGAGGACTCTTCAACGGTAGCTATGGATACAGTAGCAATGAGGTATCGAGAGTCAATTACTTTTACACAAATAGATCCTGAAGCAGACTTAGTACGCATATCTTTTGAAAGCCCCCTTCCTACAGAAACAGCCACAATAGTAAACATGACAATGGATACTTACTCGGCTTTGTCTTCAGATCAAAATAGGACTATGGCGATGTCTGCTTTAAATTTTTTAAGAGGGGAAAGAACCAAAATTGAAAATGCATTAGACATCACAGAAGATTCTTTAAGAACTTTTATGAACCGTACTAATCTGATTGCAATTGATCCACAATCTGATGAGCTGATTAAAAAAATATCACAAATTGAAACTCAAAAGAAAACAATTGAAGTTAGCTTAGTTGCAGCTAATTCTGCGATTATTCAATACGAATCACAACTAAATGAAATTAAACCTGGATTAGCTGATCAATATTCAAATTCTCTTGGCCCCGTAATTGAACGATTTCAATATCAATTATCGGAACTTGAAACTGAAAAATTATTGATTATTACTCAAAACCCAGATTTAACTGACTCACATCCGCAAATTAAAAATCTTCAATCTCAAATAAATCAAATTAAATCTCAAATAAAAAATCTTACATCCAAACTACTAGAATCAGAATCAACTTTATATTTAAGTTTTGCAAGTAGAGGCGATGGAACCATTACAAGACGTTTATCTGAAATATCTGAAAAATTGATCGAATTGAGTGTTGAAAAAGCACAACTGGAAACCCAAAAAGAAATTTTTGAATCCTATTTTACAGATTTAGACTCTCAATTTGAGAGACTTCCTAATGAAATTATTGAACTTGCTAAGTTAAAAAGAGATGTGAAGATTAATGAAGAATTATATTTATTAGTTTCTCGTCAGTTTGCAGAAATGAGTTTATGGGAAAAGACACAATTTGGACTAGGCCGCCCTTTAGACTACGCAATGGTTCCTAAAAAACCTGTAAAACCTAAGAAAAAGATTATCACACTTATTGGTCTTATTTTTGGAGGTATGCTAAGTGTTGGTTATGTGATTATTAAAGATTTTATTAATGACAAAATTCTTTCTGCAGATTCGCTTAAAGAATACAAGCTTCCAATTCTTGGGACTATTCCAGATTTTTCAATTTTAGAAGGATTGGATTCTAACGGCAGACAGTATATTGATGATAAATCTGTATCTAATCAGCTTATTACCTTTTTAGATCATATTTCTCCCATTTCAGAGGCATATCGAAGACTTAGAATAAATGTAGTTTATGCAAATCCTGATAAAAATTATAAGGTAATTATGGTGACCAGTGCTACTAAAGGGGAGGGGAAAAGTACTGTAGCTGCCAATCTTGCTGTAACTTTTTCGGAAGCTGAAAAAAGTGTCCTTATTATTGATTTAGATTTACGTCGACCTACTCAACACAAAATTTTTGGTGAGAATCGAGAACCTGGACTAACCGATTCTTTATTCGAAACTATTAAGATTAGTGATATCACCAACACAACTATCGCTCCTAATGTTGATCTTATCACTGTTGGTAAGAAAACTCCAGAACCAGCTACCGTTCTTGATAGTAAGCGATTGAAACAACTTATTGATAAACTTGGTGAACGGTATGACCACGTTATTTTAGATACGGCCCCTTATGGAATTATTTCAGACTCCGCTTCCCTGCTAAGATTGGTTGACGGGATTGTTGTTGTTTCCCGTTTTAATGTTACAACAAAAAGAGAATTAAATTTCACAATTGAAGGGCTAAAACATTTAAATGCAGATGTTCTTGGGATTGTATTAAATGCATTTGATCCTAAAAAGAGTACTGATTACTATACAAATTATGCGTACTACAAGAGGACTTATAGTTATTATTATGAAGAGGATAAATCTGTTGTTTAAATATTTTTTTATATGAAAATCTAAAACACATGTTTTTAAATAACATTTCAGTTCTTTAAAAACCAAAAATAAAAGGTTTATTAAGTAAATTTTCTTTGTTGTAATTAATTTCTGATGGATGTGTTCCTTCTTTAGCTGAATTCCTGTAAATGCAATCGCCAGCTGCAACATCCCATTCCATTGTAGGAGTAAATCGAGGATAAAAGTCAGCAGCCCCTTCAGCTACTAAACATATCTTTAACGAACTTCCAGATTTTACTCTTCCAATTATATTAAGCTTTTCTTTCCGTAAAAAATCCTCCAGTTCTTGTGAACTATGGGTTCTACTCTCAATCATACTGAGTGGTTTTGTTTTATC
The DNA here is from genome assembly GCA_963974345.1 of uncultured Balneolaceae bacterium. Taxonomy (GTDB): domain Bacteria; phylum Bacteroidota; class Rhodothermia; order Balneolales; family Balneolaceae; genus RHLJ01. Next base: position 85,544 of record CAXBBW010000010.1, read on the forward strand.
TGCTCTTTCAGAAAAAATCTGAACTGGGTTTTCATTTCCATTCTCTTTAAAAGCATTTTTTCCTTTTTCAGCATAGTACAAAACATCCAATACAGGAATATAAACTACACCTAAAATAGGCTCCCCTCTCCTAATAAGAGCAATATTTACAGTAAACTCACCATTTCGTTTGATAAACTCTTTAGTACCATCTAGTGGATCAACCATCCAAAATTCAGGCCAATTTTTCCTAATGGAATATTCGGGGACTCCTGATTCTTCTGAAATGATAGGGATGTCTGGAGTTAACTCTTGTATTCCATTAACAATAATATGATGTGATGCTAAATCTGCTTTTGTTAGTGGCGAGTTATCCTCTTTAAAATCCACTTCAATATCCTGACTATAATATTCTAGAATCTTACATCCAGCTTCCTTAGCTATTTTTATAACTTTTTTAATCATTATGAAAAATAAAAATTTATCGAATATAAATTCTGGCTTGAATTCCAATGAAACTCTTTGTATTCCCTACTACTTCACCTAATCCACTGCTCAGAGTTTGAGCGTCCTCAATTACTGTTTGTGCGTACTTGATCCATATCTGAAGGACTTCATTAACTTTATATTTAGCAACTGCATACATCCTCTGACCTCGATCACTTAGCGCTACATTTGAAAGCACATATAGAAGGTCATTTTCGAATTGATACACTCTTGTACTAAAGCTATCGGTACCAAAAAGTGAGACCCTTGTATCTATTTGAAATTTACTCGAAAGTTGGAGTCTCAAATCTTGATATACTAAAAACCCTGATTCCCATTCTTCTCCTGGGCTTTGATATCTCACAAATTCACCCCTTGAACGTAATCTAACTTTTCTGCTAACCTGATATTCAGTTTGAAGCCTAACACTAGCTCTCTTCTCTTTTCCTAGAACTTGTTCTTCTCTTCCTAATTCATTTTGGATCGTATATTCATCATCCTTGATCTCGTTTCTAATTAGAATATATGCATCGAGATTTCTAGTGATACTTCCTTCTACTAAACCTAATACATCATACCCTTTTGTAGATTGTGTGGTTCCTGATCTTGGAGCTTTAAAAGAATATTGGTCAACATAACCACCTATGGAATATCCATTCTCAAATTGGTGTTTCAGACCTATATATAATCCCGATTCATTATTAGGGTCTCCAGATATTTCGCCGAATCCTGTACCAAGAAATGATTGAAAATCTTTTTGATAATTTCGATATAGCAATGCTAAGTCAGTTCGAAATCCAATAGGAGCTTCAATGCCAGCTACTCCACCGATTCCTCCATTTTCACTTCGGGCGACTTCGCCAAAAACTAGTGAACTCCCAATTAACCCGCGATAATCTATTCCTAATACAGAATTTGAATTACCCTCAAAAGCATAGAGATCACTTAAAGAATTTCCCTTCCCAATATACGTGCTAAACTCCGTTCTATAACCAGTCAATCCTATCAAGCCAATAGGCGTATCCGCTTTAATCCTTCCCCCAAAAGTTTGTTGATCTATATTATTTCTTCGATCTATTTCTGATTGGGTTCGATGAAATCCACTGGATGATGGAAATCGAGTTGTATCTCCTTGAATTTCGGATGCTGTTCTTGGTCTATTTGAATAAAAAGCAGTGAGCTGGATTTGTTCTCCATAAGTTGCTGCCGCACCTTTAAAAAAATCTGTTTCCTGAGCAGAACCGTACGGTCGTAGCCCTCGCTCATTTTTGCTTATGGTTCCAGTTACTTCTCTCCCTTTCCCAAAAGCACCGCCAGTCCAAATAACTAAGCCTTGCCCAAAACTTAAACTATAATCTCCAATAACTAAGCTTTTGAGGTTCCCATTATTTGTGAGCGCTAAATGCCATGAATTATAATCAAAACCAGTAATTCCATTAAGTGTTTCTCCTGCATCTTTCTCTTGGGTTAAATTTAGAGAAAGGTGATTACTTTGAACTCGAAACCTTTGGTAATATTTAACAGGGCTTCCAACATAGCCTCCTAAGGAATCTGGCCTAATGTACCCTTCTTGGTCTTCAATATTTTGTTGATACCGAGATAATACTTCAATCTTGTTTCCAGATAGCCAATATGCTGGACTGGTATATAAGTTTCGAAAGCGATCTGTTGATCCACCCATGGTGACATAAGGGCTTATCCTTTTAAAAGTTACCGATCCAACTCCTCTTACTTCTTTAAGTTCTTGAACAGATTCAAATGGCTTTGATTTACGGTAGTCAATAACAGCTCTTGCTATCAACAAATTAAATCCAGGAACTTGAAGGAGTTCACTTATTCCTGCAGAATTTATATTGATTGGATTTGCAGCTAGATCTTCCAGAAATTGTGACAGTTGCTCTCCTGTCAACCCCGATTCTTCTGTATCAAGTTCTTCAAAGGCCTCCTCTAGCTGCTTTTCAACTTCTACTTGAGATGAATCTTGCGCAAGAATAAAAGGTGATATTAATTCACAGAAAACAAAGAATATTATGAATTGTACCCATTTCATGCTACAGTTTAAATATCAAATCTAACCCTGGACTTAATCCCAAAAGTTGATGCTGTTGTATCGCAAAATTTATTTCCCAAAAGTCTTTACCATATCCCAATCCAAAAGAATATGTAATGGGCTCTGTTGTAATTCCTACTCTTCCTTTTAGCTGCTGAATAATGTTGACCTCAACTCCTCCTCTATAAGAAACAGGGAATCGTACATCTTTTACTACCTCCATTACAAATAAAGCATGGCTCTCTAATGAGTAACTAAAACCAATGCTAAGATCACGAGTTAAATCTTCATTTGGACCCGAAAATTCATACGCTGGTTTGTTTATGTTGGTTGCTTTTGCTCCAATCCACAGTTGTTCTACTACCATTGATGCAATTCCAACATCAAGTCCTAAAGCTCCACCAGAGCCATAAACTCCACCAAATGAAATATGATTATAGTTAACCGCCACTCCAAAATGGAGTTTTTCCCATTCATTTTTATAACCTAAGCGAATTCTAGTTTCGTTAAATATAGAATCTCCATATCGATGAAATCCTAATGCCGTTACACCAAGTATTGTGGGCATACTTCCAAGTGCTGCCATATCAGTAATTTCAGCAAATCCGTAATTTTGCAGCCCATAAAAACCTATTGCTGGAGTCTCCGATCCCAAGAGAGCTGGGTTTGAAAATAATGACCAGGTATAATTTTGCATCGCACTTGTAGCATGTCCAAGGCCAAGACCTCTTGCTCCCATCGAACTTTGGCCGTAGGAGAAGGTTGAAATCCCCAAAAAAAAGAAGGCAAAAGAAATTTTATATCGTATGGAACGTATTCGTATCATTGACTAAAGTTTGCTTACAACAATATGATATATCTGAGATCAATAAAAAAAGTACTTTCACTAAAATTTTATATTTTGGTAACATTGTTTCTATTACCCTTAGCTTTGTATGCTCAAGAGTTTGAATGCGATGTAATTGTGGATGTAAAAAATCTTGAAGGGACTTCTTTCGAATACGTTAAATCTACCTTAGAAGCAGATATTGAGAATTATATTAATGAGTTTCGTTGGACGGAAATTGAGTTTACTGAACAAGAACGAATTACCTGCCAAATAAATATTGTATTAACTAGCGGAGATCAAGATTTTAACTTTTCTGCTGAAACAATTATTTCTGCACGCAGACCAATCTATAATACAACTACAGAAACAAATACACTTATTGTCGGCGATCAAGCCTGGCAGTTTTCTTATCCTCAAGGTAAAAGCTTAATTCATGATGACCTTCAATTTGAAGGATTAACTGGTTTTATTGACTACTACATATATCTACTTTTAGGGTATGATTTTGACAGCTTTTCTCCATTAGGAGGTACTTCATATTTTGAAAAGTCCCAAAATGTTGTTGATCTGGCTCAGAACGAGCAAACAGTAGGATGGACTAGAAATAGCAACAATCAGCGGAATCGTTTTGTACTGATTACCGATTTACTGAGTAATAATTACTTACCTCTTCGTAATGCCATTTATACTTATCACCGTTTGGGTTTAGATACCTTTACTCAGAGTCCAGAGTCTGCACGTCAACAGGTACTAACTGCACTTAAAGAAATACAAGGAGCAAAACGGAGATCTACAAGTAATTTCCTTTATGATATTTTCTTTGATACTAAGTCGAGGGAAATAACGAATATCTTTATTGATGCTGACAGTAGAATTAAACTTGAAGCTTATAATATTCTTCGAGAAACTGATCAAGGACACTTAAGTGAATACGATCAATTACAGAATTAGAGTGAAATTCTCATCAATCTCTCAATTATTTTTGAGATCGTTTTTGTATATTGAACACTTCAAAAAAGCGGTTCCACAAGAATAAAAATCAAGACGAAAATACCGAGCGAATGAAATTTTACGTATGTATTAAAATGGTGCCAGATGTATACGCACCATTCCAAATTAAAGACGGTGTATTAATAATGGATGCCGATCGCATGGTTCTAAATGCGTATGATGCTTCAGCTGTAGAAGAAGCACTCGTGCTAACAGAAAAGCACGGAGGTGAAGTTGAAGTAGTATGCATTGGCCCCGCCAAAGCTTCTGAAACTATTCGAAAAGCCTTAGCGATGGGAGCTGATAAAGGAACCCATATTTCTATTTCAGGTGATGAAGCTTTCGATTCTGGTAGTTATGCAAGGATTCTTAGTGCTTTCTTTAAAAAGAAAGAATATGATGTACTGTCTCTTGGTAAACAATCTCAAGATACAGATTCTGGATTAACCGGAAGTATGGTCGCGGCACTTCTCAATCTTCCTTATGCAACAAACGCTGTAGGATTAGAGGTTGAAGGAGCTACTTTGATTGTTAAACGGCAGGGTGATACTGGCCAAGAAATGATCGAACTTCCAACTCCATGCGCTGTAACATGTTCTAATGATATGAATGAGCCTCGAATTCCTAATCTAAAAGGAATTATGGCTTCAAAACGAAAACCTATTGATGTCGTTGAACTATCTTCATTGGGTTTAAGTGATGATGAATTATCATCAAACTCAAAGGTTATTTCTTTTGAACATAAACCTGCAAGAAAAGCTGGCCAAAAATTTGAAGGTGATGCAGAAGAAGTCGCCCATAAGGTGGCACAACTTTTGGATACCGAAGCAAACGTACTGTAATTTTAAATGAGAAATGCTAAATGATAGATCCAATAGAATTCACATTCAGCATTTAAAATTAAGAATTTAATATTTCCAATGAGTTCAATACTTACTTATATCGCCATTTCGGATGGCAAAATAAAACGATCCTCTCTTGAGGTATTATCTAGAAGTAAAGCACTAGCCGATGCTAATGGCTTAACTTGTGAAGCCGTTATCATTGCCCCAAAAGCCACTTCATTTATTGACGGAGTTCAAAAATATGGCGCTTCAAAAATCTACACAATTACTGATTCTATCTTTGATCAACATAGAAATGCTCCGCTGTTGTCAGCACTTTCTAAAGTAATTGGAACTTCAAAGCCGAGGGTTGTTGCTTTCGCATCTACAGAAGGAACAAAAGATATTTTAGGAGCTTTATCCGCAAACCAAAATGCAGGTGTTGTAGCTGATGTTTCTTCTTTTGATTTGACATCAAATGGTGTTAAAGCTAAACGCCCTGTTATGGCTGCTAAAGTTGTCGGTAATGTAGAAGTAACAGGAGATGTAATTTTGATTTCGGTGCGTTCAGGTTCATACGATTTGATCGAATCTCCAATAAATGCTGAAGTTGTTTCCGTTGATTTTTCTTCTAATGAAGGAGATTTAAAAGCCAAACTCAGAGAAATTATTTCCGCAACTGGAGATACTATCGACCTCAATGAAGCTGAAGTAATTGTAGCTGCTGGTCGGGGAGTTAAAGATGATGAAGCAAGATCATTAATTTCAGAATTAGCTAGAGTTTTAAATGCTGGTATTGGTGCTTCAAGGGCATTAACAGAAGCAGGTATTTACGATCCAAGTTTACAAATTGGACAAACTGGTAAAGTAGTTTCTCCTCAGCTTTATATTGCTATTGGTATTTCAGGGGCAATTCAACACGTTGCAGGAATGGCAAATAGTAAAGTAATTGTCGCCATAAATAAAGACCCTGATGCGCCAATTTTTGAAGTTGCTGATTATGGAATTGTTGGTGATTTGTACAAAGTACTCCCACCATTTATTGAGGAATTGAAGAAAATCAAATCCTAGTTTTTAGTTGCGAGTATTTAGTGCTTAGTTAAAAACGATCACTAAACACTTAGCACTAAACATTAAAAACTTTTTCTATGGAAGATAAATTTGATTGTATAGTTATTGGCGGTGGTGTTGCAGGTCTTTCAGCAGCTATGACCCTTGCTCGAAAGAACATGAAATTCCTCCTCATTGAACGAGGTGAATTCGCTGGAGCTAAGAATGTTTCAGGAGGTGTACTTTGGGGAAGTGATCTCGCAAAATTAGTTCCTAATTATTGGGAAGATGAAGATGGTGGATGGGAACGTTTCATCAATCAACGTCGACTTACTTTTATGGATGAGAAATCCACTTTTTCTCTGGATTTCAAATCCAAGCATTTTAATGAAACACCTTATTCAGGAGTAGTAGTTCTTCGTTCAAAATTCGATAATTGGCTTTCCAGCAAACTTCAAGAAGCAATTGATGCTAGTGATTATGCTATGGATTCCTTTATTGCGACCAACATCAAAGTAGATGAAGTACTGATGGAAAATGATAAAGCTGTTGGAATCAAAACGGGTGAAGATGAATTTCATGCTGATTCTGTAATCATTGCTGAAGGTGTAAACAACTTGCTTACTCGACAGGTTGGACTTCAGGATAAATATGTTCCTGCCGATCACATGCTAACTGGTATCAAAGAAATTATTCGCTTTGATCAAAATGTGCTTGAAGATCGATTCCAATTAAATGGATTGAGTGGAATGAGCAACGAGTTTGTTGGTTGGGCTACTGATGGTGTTGAAGGTGGAGGGTTCCTTTATACAAACAGAGATACGATCTCTCTCGGTTTGGTACTTGGAATAAAAGATCTCAGAGATAAAAAGAAAAGTCCACATGATTTGTTGAATCACTTCAAAACCCATCCAACGGTAGCCGACGCAATAAGAGGTGGTGAAATTGTTGAATACTCTGCTCATGTAGTTTCATCGGGAGACTCAAGAGCAATGCCAAAAGAGTTGTATAAAGATGGAATTCTTATCGTTGGTGAGGCAGCCAATTTATTAATGAATGCAGGAAAAGCTATTCAAGGAATGGATTATGCTATGCGTTCGGGAATTCTAGCAGCTGAAACGATTGTAAAAGCGAAAGCTAAGAATGATTTTACCTCTTCTACTTTGAAAGAGTATAGAACAGCTATGGACGAAAGTTATATTATGAAAGATATCAAAAACTTTCAGGATGCCGTTCATTTACTTCATACTGATACAATGCAAAATAAAGTCCCTAATTTAGTATGTGATTTTGGAAGACAATTCTTCACTATTAAAAATGAACCCACACCTAAATCTGAAAAAATGTTGCTAGGAGCTATCAAAAAGTATTCATCAATTTGGGAACTTCTGAAACTGGGATTTAAAGCGAGGAAATCTTTATGAAACTCTTAAAACTATCCGAACGACTTGGCTTAGTTAGTTATAGAAATCAATCTAAATCAGAAATCAAACCTCACATCATTGTTGATACTGACATCTGCAACTCAGGATGTCCACACAAATGTACAACTTGGGTTTGCCCTGCAAACTGCTACACTATGGATGAAAATGATAACGTTCATTTCCAAGTTGAGGACTGTATTGAGTGCGGAACTTGCATGTATGCTTGCGATCAAGGTGCCGTGGATTGGAATTATCCAGATCCTGAAATTGGTCGCGGAGTAACCTGGAATTTTGGGTAATTACTAGTCTTGTCCTTGTTTTAATCTAACACTAATAGACCACTCTTCTTCAGAAGCATCTGTAATAACAGGGATTTCGAAATCAAGATATTTATCATGTTTAAATTTAAGATAATAAACGTGATCTTTTTCAAGGTCTTCAAATTGGAATTCACCTTTCTCATTACTTTTAGAAATCTTTTTGTGTTCTAACACTTCTACTTCTACACCAATAAGGATTTCTCCAGTTTCGTAGTCCATTACCTTACCTTCTAAAGTAGCTTTTAACGATAAAGATTCTTCTAATGGGCTAATATCAGTTGAAATATTTACCATCGCTATAGAAAAAAATCCGAAAATAATCACTAACAATATTGGAAACAGTGTTCTTTCTTTTAACATAGCATTTAATTTGAGTTAATCTTGTTACTGCTTTGACTTACTCGTGGAAGTTTAGTTCCCAACTTTATAACTAGGCTTGCTAATAAGTAATCTCAATATGAGTTATTACATTTTTCTTTTTAAAAATATCATGAACTTGGTGTATCTTTGGAAGCGATTCCAGTAAGTAAAAATAATTATTAAGGACATCAAATTAATGGATACTATTTTAGAAACAGGGCTTTCATTTGAACTGAATGAGGATCAGAAAATGATCCGCGAAAGTATTAAGGATTATGTGGAACGCCATGTGGCTCCAACAGTTATGGAACGTGATAATAGTAAGGAATTCCCATTGGGAATTGTAAGGCAACTTGGAGAAATGGGAATGCTTGGTATCTATCACCCCGAACAATATGGTGGCGCCGGATTTGATACTTTGAGTTTCTGTCTAGCACTTGAGGAAATCGCACGCTGGGATGCTTCCCTTGCTTTAACGGTTGCTTCTCATACTTCATTAGGAACTGGACATATAGCTATTGCTGGAAATCATGATCAAAAAGTGAAATATATGCCAGAACTTTGTTCTGGTAAAAAACTTGGTGCTTGGTGCTTAACGGAACCTGGCTCAGGAAGTGATGCTTCTGGGATGAAAACCGTTGCCGTTAAAAAAGGCGACCACTATATTCTAAATGGTTCAAAGATTTTTATTACTCAAGGTTCTGTCGGTGATATCTATGTAGTGTTAGCTAAAACCGATCCCGAAAAAGGAACTAAAGGAATTAGTGCTTTTATTGTTGAAAGAGAATGGAAAGGGGTTCAACCTGGGTCAGGTATGCATAAACTGGGAATGAATTCATCTGATACTACAGAAGTTGTATTCGAAAACGTAAAAGTCCCTGCAGAAAACCTTCTAGGTGAAGAGGGCAAGGGTTTTATAGATACCATGAAAGTTTTAGACGGAGGCCGAGTTGGGATTGCAGCACTTTCTGTAGGAATTGCACGCGGTGCTTTTGAAGAATCCTTGAAATATTCCATGGAGCGCAAACAGTTTGGAACAGCCATAGGAAACTTTCAATATATGGAGGGTAAGTTAGTAGATATGGCTACTGAAATTGAAGCTGCCAGGTTACTAGTATGGCGTGCAGCTTCATTAAAAGATCATGGTAAACCTTACACTTCAGAAGCTTCAATGGCAAAATTATTCGCTTCGGAATTATCAGTCAGAGCAGCTTTAGAAGCTGTTCAAATCCATGGTGGATATGGATATACCAAAGAATATCATGTAGAACGATTTCTTCGTGACTCTAAACTAATGACAATAGGCGAAGGTACTTCTGAAGTACAGCGCTTAGTTATTGCTAGAGAGCTAAAGAAAAGCCTTACTTAAAGGAAATTATGAATTTTTTAATAGTGACATTTTTCATTCATATTTTAAAAATTAGCATTAATAATTCTCTTACTTTTAGAAGATATATCTGTTTAAATTCTGAATACAAATTTCTATCAAGCTCAAAAAAATGTCTAACAACCTATTCAATATAAACGACGCCCTACTCTTTGAATCTGAATTAAATGAAGAAGATCGTTTGATTATGGAAACCGCCAGAGACTATGCTCAAGGGAATCTTGAACCTCGCGCACTCAAAGGAAATACCGAAGAATTTTTCGATCAAGATATTGCCAAAGAAATGGGCGAAATGGGTTTGCTTGGAATCAATATTCCTGAAGAATATGGTGGAGCTGGAGCAAGCTATACGGCGTATGGTTTAGTTGCTCGTGAGGTTGAACGAGTTGATTCTGGCTACCGCTCATTTATGAGTGTACAGTCTTCTTTGGTGATGTACCCTATCTCTGTTTTCGGAACTGAAGAACAAAAGCATCGTTTTATACCCAAATTAGCTTCTGGTGAAATGATTGGGTGTTTTGGATTGACTGAGCCCGATCATGGTTCAGATCCAGGATCTATGGTCACAACTGCTGTAAAAGTAGACGGCGGATGGAAAATGAATGGCGCAAAAATGTGGATTACAAACTCTCCTATTGCTGATGTTGCTGTTGTTTGGGCAAAAGCCAAAGAGAATAAAGATGATGAGGGAGTTATCCGTGGATTTTTGGTAGAAAAAGGGATGAAAGGCTTTTCTGCTCCTCATACCAAATATAAAATGAGCCTAAGAGCTTCCGAAACTGGCGAACTCGTTTTTGATGATGTCTTTATTCCTGATGAAAATGTTTTCCCAGATATAAAAGGGCTTAAAGGTCCCTTTATGTGCTTGAATTCTGCTCGATATGGAATAGCTTGGGGAACCATAGGAGCTGCTGAGTTTTGTTATCATCAAGCGCGTCAGTATACCTTAGACCGTAAGCAGTTTGGAAAGCCACTGGCTGCGAATCAGCTCATTCAAACTAAACTCGCGAATATGTTAACCGATATTACATCTATGCAGATGTTGGCTCTTCGCCTTGGGCAGCTAAAAGATGCTGGTAGAGATCATCCTTCAATGACATCCCTCGCGAAAAGAAACAATTGTGGTAAAGCTCTAGACATCGCACGTATTTCGAGAGATATGCACGGTGGAAATGGAATTGTTGGTGATTACCGAGTGATTCATCATGTAATGAACCTTGAATCAGTTAATACCTATGAAGGCACTTATGATATTCATGGATTGATTTTAGGTCGTGAAATTACGGGTATACAATCTTTTACCCCACTAGGTAACCCTTGATTTTCATTTTGGTTTAATAATCAAATATATTACTGCAACTCACTTAACTACATAGATTTGGATTATTATGGTCAAAAAAATCTTATTTATAATTGCAGCTATTATACTAATCCTTCAATTCTTCCAAATTGATAAGGAAAACCCAACTTCCGATCCGTCAATGGATTTTATGAATATGTATCCACCTTCTGAGGAAGTCGCAACTATCCTAAAAACTGCTTGTTATGATTGTCACTCCAATCAAACCGAATACCCTTGGTATACTTATACTCAGCCGCTTGGCTGGTGGGTTGGAGATCATATCGACCATGGTAGGGATGAACTAAATTTTTCGAAATTTGGGAATTATGCACCTCGGAGGGCTGACCATAAATTGGAAGAAGGAATAGAATATGTTGAAGAAGAAGAAATGCCGCTTCCCTCTTACACTTGGGCTCATGGCGATGCTCGACTTACTGATTCTCAACGAGTAGCACTTACAGATTGGTTCAAAGAACTTCGCCCTATTATCTATCCTGATAGTTTGAAAAACTTGGATTCTTAATCTTGAGTTATTTAATCAGAGTTAATTTTCGGGTTAAAACAATTCCATTTACCTCTAAGCGGTAAAAATATACTCCTGAAGCATAACCCGAAGCATTCCATCGTACTTCATAGATTCCAGGAGATTTCATACCATTCTCAATTTCGGAAATGAGTCTACCTTGAAGGTCAAAAACCTTCAACTTAACAAGACCGGATTGCTTAAGACTGTATTTTATTACTGTTACCGGGTTAAAGGGATTGGGGTAATTCTGATCGAGTCGTGTTTCTGAAGGAAGTTCTGAGTCTTTATCCTCTTCGTTATTTACAAAAACAGATTCGTTTATCTTTCCAGGAGTACCATGTCCTGATGAAGCTGCCCAATTTTCTCCTTTGGAGTTATCAAAACCTGGATTTGTCAGGGAGAGAGTTGCCCCTAATCCATCTGCTTCGGTAGGCCAAGGATATTTATCATTATAAGTAAGCTCATCAACAATATTTCCTAAGTTATCAGAAAGCTGAAGTGATTCTCCATCACCGGAAAACCCAAAATTCATATATCCAGTTTTATTATTTACTTCAGGAAAAGATTGCTCGAATTTTATACTGTCACGAGCAAGAACTAAGTAATCACCAGAGAAAAGTTGAGTGTTATCTTTAAAAATAAATTCATTTCCATCCCCAGAGTCAGAAAATAGCCAACCAGACATATCTACTGTTTGGTCTGAATTATTATAAAACTCAATCCAATCCTCAGGATTAAAATTATCTTCAGATCTATAATTGATTTCATTGATTACTACTCCTGTACTATTAATCTCATTCCTTTTAAAATAGGCAGTTAAGGAAGTATTCTCATTTATTGTAATATCTGTTTCAATTTCCGAACCACTCAACGCTCCTCCCCATCCTATAAATGTATATCCAGGATTTGATACTGCTTTAATATTGGTGGGTACAGAATTATATATAAGTCCATATTCTAATTCATCTGATCTTACATTCTCGATATACACTTTTCCAGCTTCGGCAGGTTGAATAATTGTTTCTAAGCTATTTAACCGTGTTAGATCAAATTGTTCACTTAAATGGGATTTAGCATATTGCTTTCTTAGTGAAATAAAATCTTCAATAACCGTCAAATGTTTTTCCCAATTCATGTTTGAGCCAAGTCGTAAAGATTTACTCCATCTTCCCATATGTCTTGGTATTTCTGACTCTACCAATGCAGCTGTACTGTCTATAAAACTCATCATTCTTGATGGCTCAAAAGTAGTATGAATATGCATACTGTATCTTTGAATAAATTTATTCCTAAACTTATCGTTTTCGATTAGGCTTCTAAATAGAAAAGTAGCCCATGTTGGACTTTCATAAGGAGTATTAGAAGTTGTAGTAAGTTTTTTAAGAATATTGGTATTGTAAACCCCTCTTGAATGACTTCCCATCGACATATCTACATCATATAAAAGCCATTTCCACTTTCCACCAACTTCTTGAGGTCTCCAAAAAATTATATTATTTGCTGGCCAGTCTCCATTTGCCCAATATATTTGTGCGATTTGATAATCAATATATTGATCGATATCCATTTGATCAGAAACCCAAGTATAATTAGCAGAAAGAGTAATATCATTCTGTTTAATGAAGTCAATCATTGCATTATAATGATCTGCACTCCCTTCTTTAACATTAGCGTTTGTGGCAAGTATATCAAGTTCATTTTCATTGTATCCATAATTAGATTCTATAAAATCTTCATTCTGTTTTTCACGAAGCATATGAATACCCCAATATTCCCCATTTATAAATACGGCTACGGGCTTAAATGCTTGATAACCAAGATCCATTCTGTCACGAACCATTGATTGAGTTGCTGCATTTCTAATTAATGCTCTGTACCAGTCCTGCCCTCCACTTCTGAGTGCAAGTCGATCAAATGAGGTAATTGGTTTATCTTTGAACACTTGATACTCTAGTTTTGAGGCTCCATAATCACCTCGAAAATATATATCCAATGATTTTTGATCATATAGTCTTGTACAGCCACCCCCAATTTTTATTCCTGCATCTATTGTAAATCCTTCACCTCTATTTTTTTCGAAAAAATCTAATCTAGCTGGACGCTCCCAATCCTGATTCCAGTTTTTTGGACTGTCTCTACAATAACCTGGTATTCCATTTGTGCCCTCTACGTAGATCCCTCTTTTATTTGAGAAAAGATTATCAGGATCAGTAGTAAGTGAAAGTACTGGAAGTTCAGTATTCTCATCTATAAAATAGATTTTATTAAAATAAGTAGTATCCAAATATCCAGCAGTGTAGGCTACCCAGCGAATAGTTTGGGTATTTTTAATGGTTATTGAATTTAAATAGGAACTATCTGTAGTATCAGGAATAGAGCCATCGGTTGTATAAAAGATAGAAAGACTATCTACATTAAAATCTAATTCAACGACTGTGGAGTCAGAATAAAACCCTGAATTTGGATTAATAAGAACAGTTTGAGCGTATACAGTATCTATCCTAATAAAAGATGCTGCTAAGAAAAAAAGAGAGATAACTCGTTTCATTAAGTTAGATAAAGTGCTAAAATTTTTAATTCGTTTTTCCAATATAGGAAACAAATCACTCTGCATTGAATACGCTAACACACGTTTACAATTAAACGAATCATAAAAAAAATTCGGTTCGAATTAGGGGTACATCTTATTCCGTGTGTATTACTTACATAACAAGAGTAATTATGTGGCTCCTATGAAACGAATTCTATTTTCAATCCTTCCACTCTTAATCTTACTGAATGCTTGTGAAGAAAGCCCTTTAACTGATCAAGTTGAGCAACAAAAGACTGAAGAAACGGTAGTTCTAAATCAATACTTAAAATTATCCGAGCAAGCAAGTCAATACTCTGATTTAGATCTGCCTGATTTCTTTAATTTTCAAAATAATACGGAACAGGATAACACACCAAGCAATAATCCTATAACAGATTGGGGAGCAACTTTAGGACGTGTACTCTTCTATGACGTAAATCTTTCCGCAAATAACACTATTTCTTGTGCGTCTTGTCATGTACAAGAATTAGGATTCTCAGATAATAATTTATTAAGTCTAGGATTTGATGGCGGTCAAACGGGTCGTAATTCAATGGGATTATCAAATTCAAGGTATTATGAGAATGGTCATTTCTTTTGGGATGAAAGAGCAAGTTCGTTAGAAGACCAAGTATTAATGCCAATACAAGATGCGGTTGAAATGGGACTATCGCTAGAAGAGTTAGAAACCAAAGTAGCTAGCCAACCATACTATCCTACACTTTTTACTAAAGTATACGGCGATGAAAATGTAACCCCTAATAGGATTGCTTTAGCACTTTCTCAATTTGTTCGCTCGATTGTTTCCTATCAATCTAAATATGACGAAGGTCGTGCACAGGTAAACAGACCTGATGATAACTTTCCGAATTTCAGCAATCTAGAAAATCTAGGAAAAAGAGTGTTCTTTTCAAATCAAACTAATTGCTCAAATTGCCATACTTCCGATCTTTTTGTTGGTGATGAAGCAATAAATAATGGCTTAGATGCCACACTTAACGACTTTGGTTTGGGTGATGTAACCGGTAGAAATCAAGACGATGGAAAATTCAAAACTGGTTCATTACGAAATATTGAAATTACTGCCCCATATATGCATGATGGTCGTTTTGAAACTCTTGAAGAAGTTGTAGAGCATTATAATTCAGGGATTCAGAATAGTCCAAATCTTGATACCAGGTTAACAACAAGAAATGGAAATCCTGTTCGAATGAACCTGAATAATGAAGAGAAAGCTGCTTTAGTCGCATTTATGAAAACACTTACGGACTATAAACTTATTGAAGATGAGAAGTTTTCAAACCCTTTTATTGAAAACTGAATTAAACTTACCCAAGAAACCAAAGGTGCAGGTGTAAAAGCTTGCACCTTTTTCTTTTAATTCGATTTTTTTTCAATAAATTCGTTAAATAGTTTTATACATTAGTACAGATTTAAATCTTGAACTACATACGTAGATATAGGCGCGAATTACTTTAGGGGTCAATCGGTTTAACGAACCCGATTGTTTTACGAAATTAACAGGCATATGAACATAAATAAGAATCTTTTTCTAAGCTTTTCTGCATTCTTACTTTCACTTTTCTCACTCATATGTGTTAGTGCTTTTGCTCAAGATGTTACTAGAACCAATATTACATTCGATAATGGTCGTTTTACGCTGCATGGTGAGCTTGTAATACCCGACACATCAGATAATGCTCCCGTGTTAGTTTTCTTAGTTGGATCAGGTGAAAACTCGTCTCATAGAACTTTATATAAAGACTTTGTTCATGAGAATGTTGAGAACCTTTTCTTAGATCAAGGGGTCGCTATTTTGTACTTTGATAAACGAGGGATTGGAAAATCTGATGGGCGATGGCAACGTACCGACTTGTATGAACGAGCATCGGACGTTAAAGCTGCCATTGATTTTCTAAAAACGCAAGGTAGAATTGACGCATCCAGAATTGGAATTATTGGTCATAGCCAAGGTGGTTGGGTTGCCCAAATTGTTGGAGACAGATATAGAGATGAAGTAAAGTTTATTGCTTCATTAGCAGCTCCTACTTTTGACGTAAAACTCCAACTTACTAACGATTACTATAGCCGCTTTTTATGTGAAGGTGAAGAAGATAATGAGGCTTTCGATAAGGCAAGTAAAAAAGCAATTTCGGATATTAATTGGGTGACTTGGTTTCCAGTGACTAAAGCTTGGAGACATTTAAGAGAGATAAATGATTTTGATCCAGCCCCTCATCTTCTTGAATTAGACATCCCTTCTCTTTTTGTATTTGCCGAAAACGATTACTTCGTATACCCTGGTTGGGCTATTGGTGCATTAAATGAGACACTTAATCCAACAATACCAGAAAATTTTAATCTGCAAATCATTCCAGGTGCAAATCACGATTTTAGGATTGCTGAAATGTGTACAACTGATGCTGATGCCATCAACGAACCTTTCTCAGACTATTTTCAACAAGTATTTAAATCTTGGGTTTTAAGTAACCTTTAGAGCTCACGAACCCAAATATTCCTAAATTGCATTGGATCACCATGATCTTGTAATGCAAGAGGCAGTTTTGGAGCATGTGCCACATAATAAGGAGTTCCTATATAGCAAGTAGGACCAAGTAACTCAACGTTATTTTGAACAAGAACACCATTGTGTAACACTGTTACTTTTGCTGGAGAGACTAACGTCCCTTTATCCGAGAATTTAGGCGCCATAAAAATAATATCGTACTTCTGCCATTCCCCAACTGGTTTTGATGCATTAACCAAAGGAATATGTTGTTTGTATACTGAGCTTGCCTGACCGTTACTATAAGTTGGGTTTTCATATGAATTCAAAATCTGAACTTCATACATCCCCATAAAGAAAACTCCGCTATTGCTGTATCCTTGTCCACTTCTCCCTTCAGTTTTAGGCGCCAACCATTCGATATGAAGTTGAACATCACTAAATCCTTTTTTTGTTTCTATTGGTCCTGAACCTGGTTTTACTGTTAATACTCCGTAAGTATTAATCCATTTCGCTGGATCTCCTTTTCCATCTGCATGTAGTGTCGGAATAACATCCTTCATCTCTAACATACTAGAACCTAATCCAATTTGTTGGCTTTGCCACATCGAAAGATCAGAACCATCAAAAAGAATAATCGCATCTGATGGTGCGGAAGTACCTTCACCTGGTGTAACTTTGTCTATATCTGTATACAGTTCGGTAGCTTCCGGAACTTGTTGTTGAGCATAAAGCGACGTAACAAGAGATAAACTTAAAATTATTAGAGCAAATTTTTTCATCAAAGTATTTTTGTTGGTTAGTTCTTTTAGAATATAAAATAATTAACTAAAGTAGACTGTTTCATTTTTAAAGCTTTCGGAGACATATTTTAATCAGCCTTTTATAAGTATGATATCTATATATAATATAAAACCTGCGTTTCAAAAAATTCTAAAACCCATTTTACATAAACTTTTCGCTTTAGGGGTTACGGCTAATCAAATTACAATTTCTTCAATTTTACTTTCTCTAGTAATCGGCGTTTGTTTTTGGTTTTCTGAGTATCAAACCCTTTTATTCTTGACCTTACCAATTGGCTTACTATTAAGAATGGCTCTTAATGCCTTAGATGGAATGATGGCACGAACCTACAATCAACAATCTAAACTCGGTGAGGTTTTAAATGAAGTAGGTGACACTGTCTCAGACTTTTTTATTTTTTTCCCTCTTCTAAAATACTTTAATGAACAGTTATTTCTTGTTATTGTGTTTATTTGCTTAAGTATTATTAATGAATTTTCGGGACTTATGGCAAAAATTATTTCAGGTGAACGAAGATACGATGGACCAATGGGAAAAAGTGATCGAGCATTTGTTATTAGTATTTTGGGTATACTTTTGTTTTTTAAAATTCCACTTGGCGGATTTATTCTTTACGTATTCATTTTCATTAATTTATTACTTACGCTTAGCACATATAAAAGACTATCGGGGGCTTTAAAAGATGCTTGAAAAATATCTTCGGCTAGATTATATAAATGAGAATGATTTGCTAATAGTAGTACTTCTAATCTTTGGGATACTTACGTTCGCATCACTTCTATTTTTTGTAGTAGGAAAAATAAAACCAAAGGCTAATCTATCTGAACTAAAATCCAGAACTAAATCTTGGTGGGTAATGGCAATTATTTTTATGATTGCAACCATGTTTAGCAACTCGATTTCATATGTTGCAATAGCCTTTCTTTCATTCGTTGCGTTTAGGGAACTCTATTCTATTTTGAATTTTCGAGATTCTGACAGATATGCAGTTTTATGGGCGTATATAGCTATTCCAATTCAATACTATCTTGCTTATATCGGGTGGTATGGGGCTTTCATAATTTTTATTCCCGTTGTAATGTTTCTCTTATTACCCCTAAGAATGGTTTTACGAGGGGAAACAACGGGAATTATAAAGTCCATAGCCTCACTTCATTGGATTATTATGCTTACTGTTTTTGGGTTAAGTCATATGGCATATTTTCTTTCGCTCCCTTCCCTTCCTGGATTTAGTTCGGGAGGCAGAGGGCTTTTGTTGTTCTTAGTATTCCTGACTGAAATAAATGATGTGCTTCAGTTCACTTTCGGTAAGTTATTTGGGAAGCACAAAATTATACCTTCAGTAAGCCCGAATAAAACTTGGGAAGGCTTTTTAGGAGGATTAGTCATGACGACTATTATAGGCTATTTCTTAAGATTTTTAACCCCGCTTTCAGGGTTTGATGCTGCTTTTATAAGCTTTCTAATTGCTTTCGCAGGTTTTTCGGGAGATATAGTAATGTCGAGTATAAAACGTGATATCGGTGTAAAAGATATTTCTAATGCAATTCCAGGACATGGTGGGGTATTAGATAGAATTGATTCATTGGCATATACCGCTCCTGTTTTTTTTCATATGGTTTACTTTCTTGCCTATTAAGAAATGCAGAAATTCATACTTAAATTTATTTATAGTTTTATATGTAGATGGTTTCTAAAACTAGTTGTAGGCGTTAAGTTTGATAATTCTGATTTTTTAAAAACCCAGACTCAATTTGTGATTCTAGCAAATCATAATAGTCATTTAGATACCATTACTCTTCTTGCTTCTATTCCTTCCTCCATTCTTCATAAAGTAAAACCTGTCGCAGCTGGTGATTATTTTGGAAAAACAAAATTTACTAAATGGTTAAGTTCATACTTCATTAATGCGTTAATAATAAACCGAAGTAAAACTCGAACTAAACCTGAAGAAATGCCAATTCCCAAAATGATTTCAGAACTGGAAAAAGGTAACTCTCTTATTCTATTTCCTGAAGGCACTAGAGGTGATCCCGAAAAACTCCAGCCTTTTAAAAGAGGAATCGGATTAGTTCTTTCTAAAAAACCCGATATACCTTATGTACCTGTCTTTTTAAGTGGAATGGGTAAAAATCTTCCAAAAGGAAATACCATTATAGTTCCATTCAATTCACAAGTGAAATTCGGGAATCCCACACTAGTTTCATCTAATGATTCAAAGGAAATAATAAAGCAAATTGAAACTGATATACTTAGTTTAAATGATTCACCAAATTGATTCCCAATAAACTTTCTGTACATAATCACCTCGTACGATTCGGTCTACAACTTCCATGCCTTCAATAACTTCCCCAATAATAGTATACCGACCATTTAAGTGAGGTTGCCATTGGTTCATTACAAAAAACTGACTTCCTTCAGTATCTGTCCCTGCACTTGCAATACCGACTTTTCCTCTCTCAAAATGTGTTGCATTTGCTTCTGTTGGAACCAAATAATCTGGTCCACCAAAACCATCTTGTGTCTCTACATCTCCGCCTTGAATTACAAAATTTGGAACTACCCTATGGAAAGGAATTCTATTGTATGATTTTGCTTTTACTAAACTTTGAATTCCAGAAATAGTTGCTGGTGCATTCATAACATCCATTTGAATACTGAATTCCCCTTTATTGGTTTCTACAACTAAAACAGGCTGAGCTCCTAACCAAGTAAGGCGTTTCCAATCTGGTGTTCGAAACTCTGTTTTAGGGGTTTCTCCTTCAGGTATATCCCAGCCCTGATCGCTCAAAAATTGATTAAGTGCTCCATTACCTTGTGCAAATAAGGAATCTATCAACTGTAATGCTTCATCTTCAAATCGCTCTTTTAAAACAGATGTTATTGCTTGATATACTTCGATATCTTCAGGAAGTTTAAATCGAGTTAGCATTGTCTCGAAAAGCATATAGTCCATATTGTTAATTATTTGCTGATCTCTAAATATTGACCCCATCACATAAATCATTGACCGATCTGCTGTTTCCATATTACTTTTAACTAAATTCTGAACCTGAGAAAGGTGAATTATTTTAGCAGAATCTGGTAAACTCTCCCACCAACTTGCTAATTGCTGAAGGGCAAAAAATCTAATCAGTCTATTTAATGAGTTTGCATCCGATTCAATCAACTCAAGAATTTCATCATGAGGTAATACTTTCGATAAAATACTATACTTCGTTGGAAGTAAGTACGGGTTCTCGCCTCCTAAGTCGTAAGCTAAATTTTTATACTTATCCGGATTTTGAATAGCATTTAAAGCTTCTAATCTAAGTGTAGGTTCAACTCCTCGTATCAAACCTATTTTATTTAGAACTGCTTTATCTAAACTTCCATCAAGTTCGTCTTGTTTTGCAGCAATGGTTTTAAGTGTTTCAATTTTGACATTAGGATTAATATGATCAAGCAAAGCATTGAGTACAACAGAACTATGTTTTGTAAGTTCGTTTCTTCTAATTCCTTGAGCTACTTCAATAGCAAGCTGAACATCCATAAACTCAAATTCATTGAGCTCAAATCTAAATAAAGCTTTATCCAAATTCTTTTTCATCAAAATTCTTTGGATGTATTGCTCAGTAGCTTGGTCTTCTGGATAAAAATTTTCTAGTAAGTTGATTAACTCTAGTTCCGCTTGTTCGCTTAAATCCTTACGACTTCTATAAAATCCATACAGATATCCTTGTGCGGTTTTATCACCTTTAGTCTGTAACGCTTTTTGGATTATTATTAGCTCTTGAGCTTTGGTAAGCTCTTCGGTCATACTTAGTCTACCTATTGCAAGAGCTATCTCGAACTGGGTTTCTGAATCTTTATTAAGCTCAGAGTTAAGTAATAATTCTAATGATTGTGAATTACCTTTTTGCCCTAGAACAGTTGCAATCCCTTTTCTCATTTCGAGGTTTCCTTTCCATAATTCATGAAGATACTCCAAATCGGCTTCAACAAATCCCTTGAACCAAAGTGAAGCCCAAGCTTCAGAGGTATTAGCCTTAGTTACTCTCTCAATTAAAGCAACAACATCATCAACTTCAGTACTTATCAATCCCTTCCAGGCTTGTTGTTGTAGCTTAGGTTCATTCTCTAGAGATGTAAAACCTAACAACTGATCTGAATTTCGCTCAAAAATACTCTCATATAAGTCAGGGTATCCTTCCCTTAAAAGCTCTGTTTCTACTGGATTAGTTTTAGTACAGCTTGTACCACTAACTAAAAATATAACAATCGCTAAAACCATGTACATACTTTGCACACATTTTTTATTGACCTTCATTCAAAAACTCCTTTTATTACACATGTTTCACACATTAAGTAGATTTCATTATGGATAATGCACATTTAACTCGAAAACAACAGGAATTTTTTTCCTACATCGTTGACTACAAAAAAGAATATGATGTATGGCCAACCTATCGAGAGATAGCTGAGCATTTTGATTTTCGCTCACCCAATAGTGTAACACAAAATATTCAAGCTCTACTTAAAAAGGGATTTCTTGTTAAGAAAAATGATGAAGAATATGAGCTCCCATCTGACAAAAAAAGTATGCTAAGTGAGAATACTAACTCTTCAGGTATCCCAATTAGAGGGTTAATTGCAGCAGGTTATTTACAAGAAGCTGTTGAAGCTGATTTAGGAAATATCACAATGTCTACTTTATTTCCAAATTTAGATAAATTATTTGCTCTCCGTGTTTCGGGTTTTAGTATGAAAGACGCTAATATTTATGATGGCGACTTTGTACTGCTTATGGATACCGAACTGCAAAGTGGTGACATCGGAGCTGTGCTTTATGATGGAGAAACAACTCTTAAAAAAATATTTTGGGATGACAATGGATTACGCCTGGAAGCTGCTAATGAAGAATATGACGATATTCTTGTTTCGCCTGATGTATTTGAAGAAGTTAGAATCATTGGTAAATATATCGGACATGTAAACCGTCAAGGATTTCAAAGAGCCACTTCTAAAGTTGCCTAATTATTTTTTGCGGTGATATTGACCATCAAAAATCGTTACCCATGATTCACCATTGTCGCTTGATTGTTCCCAAAGTTGCCTGACATGATCATCACTTATATGAAAAAATGTGAACTTATAATCTAAACTTTCTCCATTTGGCCCAGTTCCTCTTCCAATATAATCCATTGATTTTCTCTCTGTATTATAATCACCGATAAATTCTATTGGAATACCACCGCTCCCAATCCAAAGTTGATGCCACTTTTTATCATACAAATTATAATAGTTCATACTTTTTCCTGTTGTTCCTCTACTACTAATCCAGTTTTCAAGAATCAAACAATCACCAACAACGAGTTCAATTTCACTATTTCCAACTACTACATCGTTTGGATTTTTTACTTCCCACTCACCAATCCAAAAATCAAACTGTCTGTATTCAGGTTGGGTTTTACATCTTGATTGTTGCCCTTGCTGAGCAAAACTAAGTACGGGTAACGAGAATAGAACTAAGCTTGTTAATATCAGATATTTCATTGTTGATAAGTATTAGATTAAAAATTGCATCTGATTGTACTAAACTTATCTAAGCGTAGAAAAGAAAAGGAGTAAGGATTAATCGGAATTAACAGCTTTATGTAAATTACGATCTAGATATTGAGTAGGAGTATATCCTGTAAATTTTTTAAAAGCAGTATTAAATGAAGTTTTATTATTAAACCCAGACTCGATAGCTATACCACTAATACTCAACTCTTGATTTTTTTTAAGTATTAACTCTTTTGCTTCATTAATTCGATGCTTATTAATAAAATCTGAAAACTTGGTATTTAATCCATCATTTAATACCTGTGACAATATATGTTTTGAAGTATTGGTTGCAGATGCAAGTTGATTAAGACTAAGGTCTCTCTGTAAATACAACTTTTCACTTTCCATTAAATAAATTAAACGGTTTGAAATAAGATCGATTTCCTCTTTTTTTATATACGTATTCTGATACTTTTTAGATGATTCTTCTTTTTTGGTTATAAGCTTATTATTAAAAGCTAAATATCCAATTCCATAAATAAATACGCTCATAGATATTGAAATTGCATAATCATAGTTCCTCAAATAACCAGCTGTAAGAATCATAACATAATATGAAGCAAATGAAATAATAAATCCTGAAAATAGAATGAGGATCTTTTTAGGAGCTTCTTTTTGATGGTTTACAGATTCAATACTCTTTACTTTTTTAAAAGATAATATGGTGTACAAAGTCATTGAAACAATTTGAATCCATGGCTTCAATTGATAAAAAAACCAAGTAGTATTTGAAAGTTGGACTCTTTGTGTCATGTATTGAATTTTAACGCCCCCATCCAGTAGGTAATAAGGCGTCATCATAAAAAATGATATTAAAAACGGAAATAAATGAATTAAAATAGATGTCTTTTTAATACTCTCATTTTTTTTTAGGGAAAGGCTATAAAAATAAATAATCGGACCATATAAAAAGAAAAGAGGCTCACTGATTCTATTTAAATGAGGAAATATAAATCTATACCCAGTCCAAAAAAGTACATACTCAATAAGTGTAAAAGAAAACAAAAACACTAATATCCCAAGAAAAATTTTTGATCTATTTCTTGAACTAAATAAAAGAATTGACAAGAATAACCCTTGCACAGCTGCAATTAAAAAAATAGATGTCCAAGTATCTAATGTGTATTCCATATGCCAGTGAGTTCAATGCTACTAAGTTGCTTAAATATTTATATAAATTTTTATATAAATCTGCTTTTTTTTAAAGCTCTATTCCCTTATCTTTGAAAGCTCTGATAAAATCGCAAAAAGAAATTAAATAACATTATGTACGCGATCGTTGAAATTGGCGGACATCAATATAAAGTAGCAGAAAAAGATGTTTTGTTTGTTGACAAGCAAAACGTTGAAGGTAAAGACCTATCTTTTGATAGAGTTCTACTTGTAAAAGATGAAAGTGGTGTAAAAGTTGGAACTCCTGTAGTTGAAGGCGCAGAAGTATCTGCTACTATCCTTGATACAGTAAAAGCTGACAAAATTCTCGTTTTCAAAAAGAAACGTAGAAAAGGTTATCAAAAACTTAATGGACACCGACAAGTAATGTCTCAGATTCAAATTGAGGGAATTACAATTGGTGGTACTAAGAAAAAAACAGCTCCTAAAAAAGCTGAAGCCAAAACTGAAGAAGCCGCCCCAAAGGTAGCCACTTCTGACTTAAGTTCTAATACAGTAACTGAACTTAAAGCAATGGCTAAAGAACAAAATATTACAGGCTATTCTACTATGAAGAAAGCCGAATTAATCGAAGCGTTAAGCTAAAATTAAAGGTATACACAAATGGCACATAAGAAAGGTCAAGGTTCTACAAGAAACGGTCGTGATTCACAAAGTAAAAGACTTGGTGTAAAAAGGTTTGGTGGCGAATTTGTTCGCTCTGGAGGTATTATTGTACGCCAGAGAGGAACTAAATTTCATCCTGGTTTGAATGTAATGAGAGGTGGAGATGACACTTTATTTTCAGTTGCTGATGGTCATGTTTCTTTCTCAGTTTCAACTGGTGGAAGAAAATTTGTTAATGTAGAACCAGCAAGCTAAGGTTTTATCATCTATGTTATAAGCCATTCGTCAGCAGACGGATGGCTTTTTTTATATCTTAGAGTTATGAAAAATCCAATTATTCCTAATTTAGAAATCCCCGTACATACTATTTTCTGTATTGGACGAAACTATGCAAATCATGCAAAAGAAATGGGACATGACACACCTGATGAGCCCATAGTTTTTTTAAAGCCATTAAGCTCTGTTTGCCTTACTAACTCTACTATTAATATTCCAATTCAAAGTTTAGATATTCATCATGAAGTTGAAATGGTCTTAGCAATTGGAAAGTCTGGAAAAAATATTCCGAAAGAAACGGCGCTTGAACACTTAGCTGGGTTTGGCATTGGAATAGATTTTACAGCAAGGGATATCCAAAAAAAAGCTAAAGACAATGGTGAGCCTTGGAGTATAGCTAAAGGTTTTGATAATTTTGCTCCTATTGGAAATTTCATCCCTTTTAATTCCAATAGTTTTCCTGAATGTAATTTCAATCTTTCTATTAACGGCGAAATAAAACAACAAGGGATCACTTCTAAAATGATTTTTGATGTCCCCACTTTAATTAGTTTTCTTTCTAACATATTCACACTTGAAGAAGGCGATTTAATTTTCTCGGGAACTCCCGAAGGAGTTTCGGCTGTAAAAGCTGGTGATATATTACATGCCGATCTTGAAAACGGTAAATCTACTTTAAATGTAACTATTGCTTAGTGTTTATAAGATTACTTATTCTTTCTTTTTTTCTAAGTATCCCAATTGGGTCATATGGACAATACAAAGACTACCTTTGGCCAACAGATGCAAGCCAACATCTGACTTCAACCTTTGGAGAAACACGCTCTGGTCACTTCCACTCAGGTTTAGATATCAAAACTTGGGGGAGAGAAGGGTATAAAGTTTTTGCTTCAAAAGATGGAATAGTACACAGATTAGGCGTTTCGGCAGTTGGTTACGGGAAAGTTATATATCTAAAACATAATGATGGCAGTTTCACTGTTTATGCTCACTTACAAAGACTGAATGATGAGCTCCAGGCTTACGTAGATTCAGTAAGAATGATTGACCATTCATTTGAAACAGAATTATTTGTAGAAGATTTAAATTTCCGTGTTTCCCAAGGAGATGTAATTGGCTTTACAGGGTCTACTGGAGTTGGACCACCCCACCTCCACTTTGAGATAAGAGACTCAACTGATAAACCAATTAATGCTTTAAGAAGCAATCTAAAAGTAGAGGATAACATACCTCCTACCTTCTCAGCTTTACTCATTTTTCCACTTTCAAACGAGACAACTATTCGGGGCTCAAAGTTTCCCCAACTATACTATCCATCAAAAAACGAATTTGGGGAAATTGATTTTGGAACTATCGAGACAGATGGACCTATTGGGTTAACTGTTTCTACGTTTGATGAAGCAAATGGAGTAACAAACAAATATGCGGTTTATGAATTAGGTTTACTTCATGAACAAGACACTTTGTTTTATGAAAGAATTGACCGCTTTAAATTCGAAGAAGATGATGTAATGTTTACTGACCGCCTCGCTGCTTTTGGAGCTTCTAGAAGATCTTATCAAACGCTTTTTAAAAAAGATGGACCTATTAATCCCTTTTATAGGATTCTTGATCCAAGATCAACTATTAATCTAGTAGATTCAGTTTCCGAATACACAATTTTCGCCAAAGATTACTATGGAAATACTACAATGGCTAATATCGTTGTTGAAGGTAAAAAAATAGATCGAGCTAACACTAAAGAAACTAAGTTAAAGCCTTTAAATGAATGGTATTGGACTGAAAATTGGGCTTTTACTGGTACTAAAACCCTTGATTTAGAAAATCTTGATTTAGGTTTTGAATGGAATAACGAAAATAATCAAAAAATTACATTCAATTCTAATACACCTGTTCTTTGGTCACGTTTTAAACCCACTGAACCCTATTCTATTGTGAGTCCAAATCAAAACCTATCTGTGCGTTTCTTAGAGAATACTTTCTTTGATACTCTTACAGTAGTTTCCTATTCGGCAGAGTACAGTGGCTATCCATATATCAACCTACAACCGGGCATGATTCCATCTAGAAAAGAGTTTAAAATAGAATTCTTTCTCAACGATAACTTTCAGGAAAAAGAAAATTACCAGCTTTTTAGATTAAACAGGTCCGATAATACAATTTCATATATAGATTCAAAATTAATTGGAAAAACTATACATGCAACTCCTTCAAACCTAGGCGAGTTTTTGATTATTGCTGATAATGATCCACCCGTTTTGCACAAACCGAAATTAGTACAAACAGATTTTGGTAAGTGGTTTGTAGAGATATCTGCTATTGATTCCCTTTCGGGGATTAACTTTAAAGAGTCTCAGGTTTTCGTAAATGGCATTAAAGGTATTGTTGAATTTGATAACGAAAAAGACCTGTTGATCTATTATCATCCAAGCTTTTATCCTAAAAAAGAAAATATTATTACAGTTCGAATAAGTGATAATGCAGGGAACATATATTCGAACTCTTACCGACTTTAATCTATATATAGGCTATACAGCTTATTTCTACTAATACTTCCTTTGGTAAAGTTTGAACAGCAACAGTTTCCCTTGCAGGAGGGTCAGCAGCAAAAAAACTGCCATAAACTTCATTTACCTTCCCGAAATCACCCATGTCGTCTAAAAAAATAGAGCATTTTATCACTTTAGTAAAATCACTACCTGCTTCTTTTAAAACTTCAGATAAGTTTTCCATTACTTGCTGGGTTTGAGAAGAGGCATCATCGCCAACGATTTTCATCGTTTCAGGGTTGAGCGGAATCTGACCTGAACAGTATATCATTCCATTATGGATTATTGCCTGACTATAAGGACCAATTGCAGCTGGGGCTTTTGGTGTTGAAACTCTTTTTTTCATTTTTCTTTGTTTATGAAATTCTATGAAAACTGACTCCGTACTTTTATTGCGGAAAGTTCATTATATGGTTACTTTATGTAACTTAATAAAGAATATTTAATCATCCACTTTCAAAAAGAAATAAAAATGAAAAAGCATATCTATAGTCTCTTCGTAGTGCTTCTCGTAGCAGTATTTATGTTAAACTGTGAGACGGGTGATCCGCTCATTAAACCAATACAAGCAGGAATTGATTCCAAAGATTATCAAACAGCTCTTTCCGCTACTGATACTGCCATATTTAAAGAACCAACTAATCCACTTGGTTATTATTATAAAGGTGTTGTTTTAGGTAAAATTGCTGAAGCTGAGCCTGTAGTTTCAAAGCGCAAGCCTATTTATGATGATATGCGCTCAGCTCTAGAAGAAGCAAACCTTCTTTTTGATGCTCAGGAAAAGAAAAGTGCAGAAGCTGAAAATGTTACTCCCCTTATTTTAAATGCTTGGAGTATTGAGCATAATGAAGCTATTAAATATGCAACTGATGATAGCGCAATGGCTACTGTTGAGGCTCCTTTAGAGCTTTCAATTGCGCACCTAGTGAATGCTACAACCATAAATCCTGATAGTTCTCTTTCTTTTGATGTATTAGCTCAAATTTATTACATGAATAGTGAATTCGAGAATGCTGCTAGTGCATTAACAAATGTTATTGAACTCGAAGGATCAGGTTTAGCTTCAGAATATGATCGTTTAGGTTCTTATTATTTTCTTAGCGAACAACCAGACAAAGCAGTTGCTGCAATGCAAGAAGGGTTAAAGTTGTATCCAGATAGTACTGCTCTTATCCAAAAGTTAGCTGATGGACTTTTTCAAATCGATAGAACTGAAGAGGCATTAGACATAATGAATAATTTGATAGACACGGATCCAACTAATGCTCGTTATTATTTAGTTGTAGGTACTAGAGTATACCAACAAGCGTTAACTTTAAGCGATGAGCAACAATTAATTGCTGATAAAATCTATGATCTTGAACGAAACAATGGTTCTAAAGAAGAATTAGAAGCACTTAAAAAAGAAGACGCTGCATTACAAGCTCAAATTGAACCACTAACTGATCGAGCCGAGCAAGCATTATTGAATGCAGTTAAATATGATGATACCATAGCTTCGACCTTTAATACTCTTGGTATCCTTTATCAAAATAAAGCATCTTCTCTTTATGATTTAAGAAATCAGACTAATGATAATGCTAAAGCAGATGAATATGATAAGCTAGCTAAAGCAGAAGTTCAAAAAGCTATGGGTTTTTACGAAAAAGCTACAGAATTAAATCCTGATAATACTACATATTGGGCTTCTTTAGGACGAGTTTACTTACTCTTAGATATGAGAGAAAAAGCCGAAGAAGCAATGAATAAAGCTGGACTGTAATCTCTGCCAACAAAATAAAATCTATGAAATTTTCTCAAAGTACCCGATTGGCAAGCTTAGTTCTTGCTATCGGGTTTTTTTTCGCTTGCTCATCCTCAAAACCTTCTATCGATACACTGGTAGATAGTAAGCAATACGATATTGCATTAGCCCAAATAGAAGAACAACTTCAGAATAATCCAAATCAACCTGGTTTACTTGTTCAAAAAGGAGAGATAAATATACTTATTGCCTCCACCCTTGAACCAATAGAAAGGTCTCAATTTTATGCAGAGACAGCTTCTGCTTTTGATCAAGCAATTTCAATTGGAGCTGATTCACTTCAGCAAGAAAAAATTTCTTTAATTACAGGTAAAATATGGACTCAAGAACATAATGCTGGTACAGCGGCGTATAACAATGAAAATTTAGCTTCTGAAACTCAAGCCCACTTCAACAACGCAATTATAATAAATCCGAAAGAATCTAATAGCTACATTTCTTTAGCTACTGCTCAATTTTCTTCTGGCGAAATAGATGATGCTATATTGACTTTGAACAAGGCAAAAAATTCAGTAGATGAAGTACCACCGAAAGTGTATGAAAATTTAGGTTTTTTGTATTTACAAAATGGCGATCCCGATCAATCTGTTTTCTATTATGAGCTTGCAAATAAGGACTTAATTCAAAGTAAGAACATAGCTTTTGGATTAGTAAATGCATACATCTCAACTTCAAATACTGAAGCAGCAGTTCAATTACTTAATGATCTTGTAGAATCTTACCCTAATGATGCAACTATAAGAAATGTATATGGAACTCAGCTTTATATAGTTACTGAAACTATTATGGATGATTTAGTAGACGCTTATTTAGATTCTGATACTGCATTGGTGTCACAAATTAGGTTTGAAGCAGAGGGAGTTGGAGAACAAGCAGAAGAAGAACTTATTCAAGCTTATTCTCGAGATACTACAAATACTGAATTTATTGAAAGTCTTGCTGTATTCTATAATAACCTTACTGGAAAATATTTTTCTGTCCTGGAAGTAGCCTTTGAAAACGATAAAGCTTCACTTACAGCAAAAACTGAAACACTTTTGAATTTGGCTATTCAATATTATGAAAATTTATCAGAGAAATCATCTGATAATTCTGATCTTAAGTCTACTATAGAAGCTCTAAATATGCTTAAAAAATCGCGCTTTAGTTTATGAAATTTAATACCAAAACGATTCATGCAGGTCAGAAATCTGAAGAGACATCTGGCGCTGTAATGCCCCCTATTTTTCAAACCTCAACATTTGAACAGTCTGCCCCTAATGTTCATAAAGGATATGATTATGCAAGAGTTGGGAATCCAACCCGAACAGCTCTTGAGAAACTAATAGCGGGACTTGAATGTGCTGATGAATGCGCTTGTTTTGCAAGTGGGGTAGCTGCAATGGACGCTTTGATGAAAATGTTTCGTCCTGGTGATCATATTATTTCTTCTAATGATTTATATGGTGGGTCTTATAGACTTTTTACTTCGGTTTTTGAACCTTATGGAATCGAGTTTTCTTTTATTGATATGACTGATTTAGAGTTAGTTAAAAACTCAATAAAGCCAAACACTAAAATGATGTGGATTGAAACTCCTACTAATCCACTTCTTCGAATTGTTGATTTACAAAAATTAATTGCTATTGCAAAAAAGGAAGCAATCCTTACAATTGTGGATAACACATTTGCATCTCCTTATTTGCAGAGACCTCTAGAATTTGGAGCAGATGCTGTTCTTCATTCAGCAACTAAATATTTAGCCGGTCATTCGGATGTAATTCATGGTGCAGTTGCTAGCTCACATCTAAAAATAATAGAGAACCTGCGTTTTCAAGTGAAATCTACAGGGGCTGTTCCTGGACCAATGGATTGTTACTTAACCTTAAGGGGTATTAAAACGCTAGCTATTAGAGTCGAACGATCTGTTCAAAACGCAAAAAAAATAGCTCACTTTTTAGATTCACACCCAAAAGTTAAGAAAGTGCTTTATCCTGGTTTAGAATCTCATCCTCAACATGAGCTAGCAAAAATTCAGATGGATGACTTTGGTGCTATGCTTTCATTTACACTCAAGGATGACTCAATAGAAGCTGCTGTGAAGTTTATGAGTAGCACTAATATATTTACCTTAGCAGAAAGCCTTGGAGGCGTAGAATCACTTATAAGTAATCCTGCATCAATGACTCACGGCTCCATACCAAAAGAATTAAGAGAAAGGGCAGGGCTTAGTGACTCGTTAATCCGAATTTCAGTAGGAATTGAAGATGTTGAAGATTTAATTTCTGATTTAGATCAAGCATTTTAACTATTCCTTTTCATTTCAATTACTATCTTTAGGCACTTAAAAAAGCGCTTACATCCTATAATATTAAATCTATCAATCATCATGCGTAATGTTGTTATAGTAGAAGCAAAAAGAACTCCAATTGGATCATTCGGAGGTAATCTATCCTCTTTTACCGCCCCTGAGCTTGGTGCAGCAGCTATTCTTGAAGTTGTGCGTTCTGCGGGTATCTCTCCCGATTTAGTAGAAGAAGTAATTTTGGGGAATGTGCTTACAGCTGGAATTGGTCAAGCCCCGGCAAGACAAGCCGCATTAAAAGCAGGATTATCAAAATTAACACCATCCACTACTGTAAATAAAGTATGTGCATCAGGAATGAAAGCAATAATGATTGCATCGGATCAAATCAGACTAGGCGATGCTGGTATTATTGTTGCAGGAGGAATGGAAAGCATGAGTAATGTCCCCTACTATCTTCCGAGTCAACGTTTTGGATCAAAATATGGACATGTACAAACTGAAGATGGGATTTTAAAAGATGGTCTTTGGGATGTGTATAACAATTACGCAATGGGTAATGCAGCTGAGTTGTGTTCAAAAGAGTGCAGTATAAGTAGAGAAGAACAAGATGAATATGCTATTCTTTCATATAAACGCGCAATTAGTGCACATGATAATGGATATTTCAATGATGAAATTATTAAAATAAACGTAAAAGACCGAAAGGGTAATGTTACCGAAGTAACCAAAGACGAGGAATTAGATCGGGTTAATTTTGATAAAATCGCTTCTCTTCGTCCCGTTTTTGAAAAAGAAGGAACAGTTACCGCCGCTAATGCATCAAGTATAAATGATGGTGCAGCAGCTGTACTATTAATGAGTGAGGAAAAAGCAAACGAGTTAAGTCTCACACCAATTGCTAGAATTATCAGCCATGCAAGCACCGCAAAAGCTCCTGAATGGTTTACAACCGCACCTTCTGATGCAATACCTTTAGCCCTTAAAAAAGCTGGAGTTACAAAAGATGAAATTGATCTTTTTGAAATAAATGAGGCATTTGCAGTCGTGGCTCTCGCTAACAATCAAATTCTCGAACTTGACCCAAAGAAAGTTAACATTCATGGGGGAGCTGTAAGTTTAGGACATCCTATTGGTTGTTCTGGGGCACGTATTATAGTTACTCTTATTCATGCTCTTAAAAAGACTCAAGGAAAACTAGGTTGTGCTGGTATTTGTAATGGAGGCGGAGGAGCATCATCAATAGTGTTAGAAATGCTATAAAAAGCTTTTTTTAGTTGACATTATTTAATTCCACAGCTATAATTGGAGTTCACTTTAACTAAATAAGAATTCTTATATAAAAACAGCTACAAATTCATTTTTTAACTCAAAAAAAGACATTAGTACTGTATGGATTCAACTGCCAACCTCCAGTTAAAGATTAATCTCTAGTAGGCTTAATACTGATAGAATTTTCCAATTCTACAATATTTAGTAGTCTTCTTCAGTTTCCAATTCTATGCTCAGCAAACTATTTCATATTATCTTTATGCTATTGTGCTTTGCTACTTCAATAGTAAAGGCTCAGGATTTGAAGACTATTGCTGAAACTGATCTATTCATAGAGTATGAAATTCTTAATACCGATCTTGGTATTCACCCTCCTTATGAGTTTATGGTACCATACAAAAATGGTCAACCTCAATTTACTATAATTGAGCAATCTGTTGCAGAAAAAGAAGGTCGAATTTCTGAATCGAAAGCTTTGGGATTAGCACTTTCAACGACTGGATCTCCTCTTTACGAAGTATTAGCCCAAGGTAATTATCGTGGAAAGAAAGTAGGCTCTCTAAAAATACACTTGGCTCGGTATTCTTCTGAATCTGTTCTTGTCACATCGAAAATTAGATTCCGGGTGTCAAAAGTAACTGAAACATTTCCCGAGCAGCCATTAACTAGAAAGAATATTCTGGCTAGCGATCATCCCTTTAGCACAGGAAATTGGTATAAAATACCAATTGGTAGAAAGGGAATTTATCAACTTGATCAAGATTATTTAGTCTCCTTAGGAATTGATGTGCCATCTTTAAATCCTCAGTTTATTCAGATTTGGGGGACCGATGGGTATGTACTTCCTGAAAGAAATAGTGATGAGCGGCCTGAACTTTCTCAATTTCCTATTCTTGTAGAAGGCGAATCGGATGGAAGTTTTGATAACAATGATAGAATAGTGTTCTATGGGAACAGCCCCCATAAAGAATCTCGTTCTGGAACCTCTTTTACTCATAGTATTCATCCCTATAGTGATAGTTCATTTGTTTTTCTAACCGTCGGCACATCAAGTGGACGGCGTTTGAGTGTTTCTAATTCTGGAATTATAACTTCGAATACAATTACTGAATTTGATGACTTTATATGGAAAGAGGAGGAACTTACAAAAACCGAGACCAAGCAAAAGTCTGGTAGATATTGGCTTGGAAAAACTATCCCTGCAAGCTCTCAAAATCAAATGCTTGAAATATTTAAGGATACTTTACCTGATGTCAATACATCTGTTCCAATTTTAGCTTCTGGAAAATTCTACCTTCGCTCTACATCGACTACTTCTTTTGAAATGAATATAAATGAACAACCATTTAGAGAGTTTTCTATCTCTCGACTTGATGGGGCAAATGGGTACAACTCGTACGAAAATACTTCAGCAAAAACTTCTTCTTTTAACAATGTTCAGACCGATAATCCTACTATTAATGATGTGTTAACTGTTGGATTAATGATGAATTCCACCCATTCAGGTGCAAATGGTTTCGTTGATTATCTTCGCTTTGTTGTTAGAAGAAAGCTAACTGCAAAAAACAATAAGCTATTCTTCTTCCCTCCTTCCAGTAGTTCGTCTTTAGAATTTGCAAACTATTCTTTGAATGGATTCTCCACATTACCTTATGCAATGGATGTTACTAATCCAATGGAACCATTACTTTTAGAAGTAGATTCGCAAGGTTCTGGATATCAACTTTCGTATCATACCGATTCGGAATCAAAAATCATGGTACAGGCTAACTTATCTACACCTACCAAAGGATATAAGATTTCAAATCAGAACTTAAGAGGTACTTCTACTTACCCTGATTACGTGATAATTACTTCTGAATTTTTTCTAGATTATGCTCAAGAACTTGCTAATTATAGAACTCAACGTGGATTAAACCCAATTGTAGTTACACAGTCTCAAATTCTTAACGAATTTTCTTCAGGTGTAAAAGATCCAACTGCAATTCGAGATTTCCTTAAACATCTTTGGGATGTTGCATTAGCTGATAACCAATCTCCTCCTAAATATGTTCTTTTATTTGGAGATACTACCTACGACACAAAAAATGTAATTTCTAATGCCTTTAATAATTATGTGTTAACCTATCAAACAAGTGAATCTATACACAGAACTAGCTCTTATGGAAGTGACGATTATTTTGGATTAATGGATGACGATGAAGGTTTATTAAACACTAGTGCTCGAGTTGACCTTGGAATTGGACGAATCTCAGCCCAAACAAGAAGTGAAGCATCCATAGCCATCGATAAAATCAAAAGGTATGAAGATCCCTCCAATTTCGGTGACTGGCAAAACCTTTTTACCTTTGCAGCAGATGATGATTTTCCTAGTCCTGAAGTAAATCGAGATTTACATGTTGAGAATGCCGATGGCACTGTAAGAAGAATGAATTTATCAGAAGCTGGAGCTCGATCAAAGAAGATTTATTTATTTGATTACCCTGAAGAGATTACGGGTGCTGGAAGACAATTCCCATCAGCCACAAAAGACTTCTTAAATACGTTAAATAACGGCACCCTTATACTTAATTATTCTGGTCATGGTAATGCACAAAATTTAACCGATGAAGAATTATATAGTTCTGATTACGTGTCTTTACTTACTAACAGAAACAGGTTAGCTCTTTTCGTTACTGCTACTTGTCAGTTTGGAAGATATGATGATATTAACGCACAATCTGGTGCTGAAAAACTAGTTTTTGCAAATAATGGCGGGGCTATAGCTAGTTTTACAACTACAAGGGTTGTTTATACCAGTTCAAATCCAGGATCACTTAATTATGGTTTAAATATTGAACTCTCTCAAAACATGTTGGAAAGAGATGAAGATGGAAGACCTCTGACTCTCGGGGAAATTTTCCTACGAACAAAGAATACAAGTATTGGTTCACAGGATAACAGCAGAAAGTTTATTCTTTTAGGAGATCCTGCCTTGAGACTCGCGCTTCCTAATAAAAAAGCACGAGTAGACCGCCTAAATGGATTAGAGTTGGCTAACGAGGATACTGTTTTAACCATTAAAGCATTGGATCAAGTCACTTTGAAAGGTTCAATTCATAACACTTCTGGTGAACTGTCTTCAGATTTTAATGGTGAAGTTACCGTTTCACTCTTTGATGCTCCAAGAACGGTTCGAATTCCTCAAGATAGACCTTGGGTAGAAACTATAGGATGTAACCTGAATACGAACACAGCTAAAGAGTGTACTTATCAAATAGAAAATGATGTCCTTTTTAAAGGGAAAACGCTTGCCGAGAATGGAGAATATTCCCTCACTTTTATTATCCCGAAAGATATAAGCTTTTCGCCTGATCAAGGACGAATTGTTGTTTACGCTAAAAGCAATGAGACAACTGCAGGCGGTTCTTACACTGATGTGATTTTTAATGGCGTAAACAATAATGCAATAAATGATGGAAATGGTCCGCGCATGGATGTTTACTTGAATGATCAAACTTTTATAAACGGGAGTCTTTCTAACGACTCTCCAAAACTCATAGTGGAACTGTCAGACAGTTCCGGAATTAATACTACAGGAACAGGAGTAGGACATGAAATAATTGCTACAATCGATACCAAACCACAACAAACCTTTGTTCTCAATAATTTTTACGAGGGCAAATTAAATGATTATACCAGTGGTCGTATCGAGTACCCGCTGGAAAATATTCCGGAGGGTAACTACGCACTTAAAGTTCGAGCCTGGGATGTACATAACAATCCATCTGAAAAAGAGGTCTTTTTTGAGGTGGCTGATCAGGAAGATTTGGTTGTAGATAACATCTACAATTATCCAAACCCAATGAATAATCGTACATCCTTTACATTCGAACATAATCAACAGGGAAATCCGCTCGACGTAGATATTCGTATTTACACGTTAAGTGGAAAGCCTGTACAACGTATTCAAGAATACATACCACCAAGTAATACACTAAGTTCTTATGCCAGTATTCCATGGAATGGCCGTGACAGGGATAATGATCGCCTGGGTAACGGTACTTATATTTATGTGCTTCGGGTTACAACAGATTCCCCCGAAGGAAGAAAAACAACCGAAAAAATCGAAAAGTTCGTAATTATCCGGTAAGATTAACTAACATATTTTTATCTTTTATCCGTTATATTTCGGATTCAAACTATTTATCATTTATGAAAAAAGCATATTTGTTATCAATAGCCCTTGTGCTATTCGTATTTCCTGTTGTTTCGAATGCTCAAGTAGCTATTACAGCAGTTCCATTTTTACAAATTGAGCCTGACTCTAGAGGAGCTGCTATGGGTAACACCGGAGTAGCTATTGCGGATAACGCTTCTGCCCTTTTTTGGAACCCAGCAGGTCTGGCATTTCAAAGAGATAACCAAATTAGCATTACACACTCAAACTGGTTGGCTAACTTCAATGTTAGTGACCTCTTTTACGATTACTTAGTAGGTAAGTATTATGTAGAAGGGATTGGTACCATAGGTGCTCATCTAACCTACTTAAATCTTGGGGAACAGGCACAAACTAATGCTACAAGTTCAGACATTATCTCAAAATTTAATAGCTATGAACTTGCACTTGGACTTTCATATGGTTTTGAAGTAAATAAAAACCTTGCTCTCGGTACAAGTTTACGGCTTATTTACTCTAGTTTAGCAAATGGTACTAGTGTTGATCAACAAAAAGTTAATCCCGGAAGTAGTGTTGGAGTTGATTTGGCTCTGCTTTATAAAACAAATCCTTTTAGTCTCGGCGGAAAAAATGCTCGTTTGAGTACTGGGTTTAATCTTTCCAACATTGGTCCTGGAATGCAATACACTGATAATGCTCAAAAAGATCCTTTGCCTACTCTTCTCAGATTTGGGATAGCATTTGATTTAGATCTTGATCCCGATGGATTTAATAGAATCACAATTGCATCTGATGTAACAAAAGTTATGGCTCGTAAAAAAGAAGTGGTTCGAACTCAAGCAGGTGTTTCTGATACCTCCTATGTTGCTTCTGGTCCAATTGAGGCTTTGTTTGATTCTTGGGGGACATTTGAAAGAAATAATGGCCAAGAAATTGTATCTCTAGGTCTTATGCAACAATTTATGATTGGTGCTGGTGCTGAATACTGGTACAACAATCTTTTTGCTTTAAGAGGCGGCTTTTACTATGAAGACCCAGAAAATGGTGATCGTAAGTATGTTACATTTGGTGCTGGTCTAAGATATAATTCATTTGGTGTAGATTTCAGTTATATCAAAACATTAGAGTCTGAACACCCGTTAGCAAATACACTCAGATTTAGCGTTCTCCTGAATTTTTAGATGGAATGAAACCCTACCCTTTTATTTCGAAGAGCATGTTAACCATTGTAGGCATGCTCTTTTTATTTGGCCAACCATCAACCGTTGCACAAGATGTAGAGGTTAGGAGAACTCATGCCATCTCAACACCACACGCACAATTAAATACTCTGCCTGCTACTGGAACATTAAATGTGGTAGCCATTATGGTTGAGTTCGAAGCTGATGAAAACCGACTCACTTCAGGAACTGGTGTCTTTGGTTCAGATGGTACAGAAGGTCTTCCATATCTTACCCGAGAAGAAAATACTTTTGTAGATCCACTCCCACATGATCGTAATTATTTTGAAGCGCATCTCGAATTCGCAAAAAACTATTTTGAACGTTCATCGGACGGTCAGTTGATGATTGATTACCAAGTACTCCCTACAATTTATACTCTTGATAATCCGATGGAGACTTACTCTCCTATTGGCGAAACATTCACGACAGAAAAATTAGCTGTTTTTCTTCAGGATGTTTGGACTACTGTAGAAGAAAATGGAGGGTTCGATGCAACTGGACTTGATCCTGATAACACCGCTTTTGTAGTATTTCATGCAGGCGTTGGTAGAGATGTCGAACTAACTGGTACTAGTCTGGATATCACTCCTTTCGATATTCCATCAATATATATGAGAGAACAAGACCTTGAACAATGGTTAGGTAATGATTTTGATGGATTCACCATAAATAATGGAAGTTTTTTTGTGAAAAACTCAATGATCATACCTCGAACAGAATCAAGACGTGGAGAAGATATAACTGAAAGTGAAATTGTATTCCCGCTATCTATTAATGGGTTACTGTGCGCTTCAATTGGGAGTTATTTAGGGCTTCCCGATCTGTTCAATACGGAAACAGGTGAACCCGCTATTGGGCGCTTTGGTTTAATGGATGGCGCCGGCTTCTTTGCTTATAACGGACTTCTACCTCCCGAACCATCTGCTTGGGAGAAAGTATTCTTGGGATGGGAAACTCCTATTACAATTACAGACGAAACCGCTGGAGATGTTCTACTGCCCGCAGCTTCTTTAAGCCAACCAAACTCAATAGTAAAATACTCACTTTCTTCAACAGAGTATTTTTTAATTGAAAACCGTCATCGTGATCCTGATGGAACTGGTATTGTCATTACAACCCGACAACCCAATGGTACCATCGTTCAAAAAACGTTTACTAACGACGATGATGTATTTATTTTTCAAGAGGCAGGATTTGATACTCTTCTTGATTCTGGAACTTTTATTGATGTAAGTAATTTTGATTGGAGCTTGCCAGGCGGATTAGATATTGGACTTGACGAACGTGAAGGAACTGCCGATGATCGCGAACTAAATGGTGGAATTCTTATTTGGCATATTGATGAAGCTGTTATTAATCGACAATTAGAAAGTGGTCGGGTAAATGTTGATCCACTTCGTCGTGGAATTGATCTAGAAGAGGCCGATGGCGCTCAAGATATTGGACGAGATGTTGGGTTATTAGATAATAGCAGTAGTTTTGGTTATGCCTTTGATTTTTGGTGGTCAGGCAATAATTACAGAGTTATAACTCAAACTGGCACCGAGACTTTTTACAACAACACATTCGGACCAGCTTCTACTCCAAATAATAACAGTAACTCTGGTGCAAAATCATTCTTTGAGTTGTATGATTTCTCGGATAATCTGCCAACAGCTTCTTTTAAGGTTCGCCCAGCTGAATCTTCAGACTTTGGGTTTGAACTACTATTTTCTACCGACAAAACTAGATATGATAGATATTTTACGGAAAACGATGTTTATTTTGATTTATTCCCTCTATCCCTAACTCTACACGAAACCTTAACGGACACCTTCGTGGTGGCTCCAACCCAATCTCTCACGTATGCCTTTGATACTTCCAATCCAATAGAACCCGATTATCATCTGGGATTATACCGAAGACAGCCTCTTTCAACTGATTTGCTTATTCTAGGTAGTAGTCCAGTTATAATAAATCCGGCCAGAATTAATGCCTATGATTTAGATCGTGCTTTGCCAGGCACTAATGTTTGGGAAACACAAACAACAACTTATAATGGGTTTTTAAGTTCTCAAGATGGTGTCACTATCGATCTAGATTTTAGTAACACCTCAATCAATGCTTCTGATGGCGCTCAAACCCAAAATACCTCTGGCTACGAATTCCGCTCTGAGATTGTAAATGGAAAGTTCGTTGGTATTAATGGAAATACGGTGTCTTATGTAGGCGAAGATATCGATGATTATATGTCAGATGCCAGTGATCGACTTTTTGCAGGAACCATCAAAACAAACGGTTCAAACCTTTATTATCTATTTGAAGATGGGACGTTTACTATCGTAAATCCTCAATCAGAAGAACCTTTCACCCAAATTTTTGAAGAAGAAAAAGCAGAATGGCCAGCTATTGTTGATGAAGGTTATATTTATCGTGTAAACAAAACTGAAAATACCATAGAAGGCTATAATTTAAATGGGGCAATGCTATCTAATTTCCCTCTTTTTGCCCCCGATAGCATTCAGTTTATCGGCACTCCGCTAATAGCGGATATTACTGGAGACAATATCCAGGATATCATTGTTATTGGACAGGATAATTACTCTGTGAATATCTTTGCCTACGAGACTACAGGGAATCCTATTGATGGCTTTCCTTTGTATGTTGGTGGTTCTGTTGGAAAAGATACTCAACCTATCCATCCAGTTTTCTTTGAAGATAAGCTCTATGCTATAAGTCACACTGGTGATTTAAAAGGTTGGGAGTTCCAAAATTTTACTTCTTCCCAATGGCCTGCTCGATATGGAAAAAATCCATATAACAAAGTATCAGCAGATATAACCATTAGTGAAACTCAAGGAATTTCATTTTCTGTTCTAAATTTAGCTGAAACTTATAATTGGCCTAATCCAGCAAACAATTCAACTAATTTACGATTTGAACTTGAATCCCCAGGTGGAACTATTGAGGTAACGATAATAGATTACACAG
Source organism: uncultured Balneolaceae bacterium (assembly GCA_963974345.1). Lineage (GTDB taxonomy): Bacteria > Bacteroidota > Rhodothermia > Balneolales > Balneolaceae > RHLJ01. Next base: position 126,898 of record CAXBBW010000010.1, read on the forward strand.
GTCGAATTATCTTTGAACGAACTGTTCAGACTAAAGGAGGGGCTCCTGAAGAAATCTCCATTTCTACCCAAGAATGGTCAAGTGGAGCTTATTTTGCACGATTAAAAGCAACCGTAGGCAATCGAAGCGAATCTAAAGTTGTAAAAATTGGGGTGGCTCATTAATGAGAAAAATCTTCCTAAATATTCTTCTTTTTATAAGTATTGGATTCAGTAGTAATTTATTTGCTCAAACCGACCCACAATTTTATGATTATCCTCAAAATCACTTAAAATGGTTTTCAATTGAGAGTGACCATTTCATCGTACATTTTCAAGAGGGTAGTAGCCGTTCTGCACAGGTAGTCTCTAGAATTTCAGAAGAGATTTATGAGCCTATTACCTCGCTGTATATGTACGAACCAGAAGAGAAAGTGAGTATTGTTCTTAAAGACCGTGAAGACTACTCAAATGGAGCCGCTTATTTCTTTGATAACAAAATCGATATTTGGGTTCCATCATTAGACACTCCACTACGTGGCTCTCACAATTGGATGAGAAATGTAATTGCTCATGAGTTTACCCATATCGTACAAATTCAAACTGGTCTTAAACGAAAACGAAAGTTTCCAGCTTTGTATTTGCAATGGCTATCCTACGAAAAAGTTCGAAGACCCGATGTTCTCTATGGTTTTCCAAATGGTATCATTTCCCTTCCTTTTGCTTCTATAAGTGTTCCCGCGTGGTTAGCTGAAGGTACTGCTCAATATCAACGAGAAGGCTTATTGTATGATACTTGGGATAGCCATCGTGATATGATTTTGAGAACTAGAATTCTAAGCGACACTTATTTTAGTTTAGCGGAAATGGGGACTTTTTCATCTAAAACGAGTCTTGAAAGAGAAACAGTTTACAATCAAGGATACGCGTTTGTAATTTATCTCGTTCAACGATTTGGGGAAGATGTACTTCGAAGACTCTCTGAAGCAATGGGCGAAAAGGGTGTTTACAAAGTTGAGGATGGAATTGAAATTGCAACTGGTATTCCTGGTAATCAGGTTTTTGATGAGTGGATTATTGAACGTAAAGCTTTTTATACCGAAGCAACCTCGAATCTTAAAACTAGTTCATCGGAATATGTAGAAAAAGATGGATTCTTTAACTTTTTCCCTAAACATTCACCTGATGGGAAATCTATAGCCTATCTTTCTAATAAAGGAAGAGACTACTCCCTCCTTTCACTTTATATCAAAAAAGATGGAGAGGAAACTGAAATAGCACAGGTTGATGATCGAAATTTCTATGTCCCACAAAACCATGCTGATGCTTTAAAGCCATTGATTTTGGTATTGAGTACTTCCTTCTCTTTCTCACCTGATGGTTCTAAAATTATATATTCAGTAAATAAGAAGAACAAATACGGTGAGTTCTATCGAGATCTTTTTCTTTTTGATACTAAAAATTCCGAATCTACACGACTAACTGAAAGCGCCAGAATTGAATCTCCAGCATTTAGTCCCGATGGAAAAAATATAATCGCAGTACAGTACAAGGCAGGAACACAAAACCTTGTTTTGATGAATACTGAAAATTCTTCTGAGATAACACAACTTACTTCATTTAATGATGCAGAAACTATATTTGCTCCATCTTGGCATCCTAATGGGAAAACTGCTTTTTTCGCTTTTGCCGATTATTGGGGCAGAAATATATATTCAATTGATATTTCAACTAAAGAAGTTACCCCTGTTTTAGAAGATCAATACATCGATTACCGTGACCCTGTAGTTAGTCCTGATGGAGAGTTTTTATACTTTTCTTCTGATATGGAAGGTATTTTCAATATTTATAGGAAAGAAATTTCAAGGAATACTATTGAGAAAATGACCAATGTACTTGGTGGTGCTTTCATGCCTGATGTAGATTCGGAGACACTTTATTTTTCTGAATATGAAGCTGATGGCTACAAAATCAAAAAGAATAGCATCTCGAATTTGATTACTAAACCTGGTACAGGGATGTACTACCCTATTATATCTGAGTTTTCCTTTGATCCAGATTCCATTCCAGAAGCTAGTTACTTAAATACATTTGATGATAAAGACCTGAATGCCTTTTCACCAGTAGTGAAAGCGGTTGCGGATACTGGAAGTTATTACTTCGATATTAATACTCGGAATGAGCCTAATGAAAGAGAATATCGCCGCTATGAAGATACTTTTACAAGTTTCTCGTTCTTTCCGGTACTTCGCTTTGATAATTATACGAAGAAAAATGGTCAAAATGGAAGTCTCATAAAGAATGGGAAAGTAGGAAAGCTAGGTAATAATCTTCTAAGAGATATGAAACCTGGAGTTTATTTCGCATCAAGAGATGTAACCGACAGGCTAAGTATTTTTGGTGGTATAATGATGGGAGTTGCTTCACGAGAAGCTGAAAGTATTGGAGGTTTCTTTAAGCCCGATAGATTATTTAAACTAGATAGAGATGTCTTTTTTCTTGCAGAATATAGAGGGCTTCCATTTATTAAAAGAAGTTGGTCTCCAACGGTAGCACTTGAAATTTACAACCTTCATCGTAATGTAGATGACGGACTTTCTATAGAAGAATTTCCTTGTACTTCTTGTTCTCCTGATACTACGAATGTAGATATTGGATATGAAGTTTGGGAAGCTAACCTATTCCTAAGAAGCAAGTTGAGCAGAAGAAGTTTATTGGAGCTAGGACTTGGATATAGTCCCTACAGAGTTCAAACTGATAATTTTTATTCTCGAGAATTGAAGGCGTTAGTTAGTGGTTCATCTTCAGAATATTTTAAGGGTACTACCTTATCTGCAGCTTACACCTTCGATTATTATGAATATAGCACTGATGGTGACATAGCTCCAATTGGATTAAAAGGCTATTTGCGATATCAATATCAACCTTCCAAATTGTTAGAAGAGTATCAAATTAAAGACGGATCTCTCATACCAATTTTCAAAACTTCAAAGAATCATTCCACAGAACTTCACGTTCGATATGGGTTTAGAACGTTTGGTAATCAAGCTTTTCAAGCTAGAGTTAGAGGTTTCACCTATTTCAACAAACCAAATGATTCTTTCTTTACCGATTATGTGGGTGGATTTTTGGGCATGAGAAGCTATCCTTTTTTTGCTATTGGTGGAAATACAACAGCATTTACAAGTTTAAGCTGGTTCACTCCCATCTTTAAAGATTTAAATAAACAAGTCGGCCCTTATACCTTTGATAAATTATATGCTCGCTTCTTCTTTGAAACTGGAAATGGTTGGTATCCAAAAGGAGCTACTAGTAACAATCCTGATCTCCTCGACTCTGGGAAAAATTTAAAAACTGGTATTGGTGCTGAACTTCGCTTAGCAAGTAGTGGGTACTATCTCTTTCCTCTTAGATTTTTTGTTAGTGCATCCTACGGGTTTGATAAATTTACTCTCACTCTACCTGATGACTTTGTTACTGGTTCTCAAAGTAATACCGTTACTTATGGTAGAGAACTACTTTTCCACTTTGGTTTAACCTTTGATTTTGAGCTGTTATGAAAAATCTGATGTTTTCCATTCTTATTTTTGGAATTTTCTCAACATTAAATTTTGCACAGCCTCTTCAAAATTCACTCTCGGGTATTATAACTCTTGATCAAAATTCAGTTGTGAACCAAAGAGAAGTTTCAATTCAAGATTTCACATATCAAAGAAATGATATGGGGCAATTCTCTGAAAAAAAATCCATCATTGATATTCAAAGAACTAGCCCTGCATTTGCAATGCTTTCTTCAGCAATTATTCCGGGATCTGGTCAAGCAGCAAATGGTAAATGGGGGCGAGCAGCTGCTTATTTCTTAGTTGACGTCGCAAGTATACTCTATTATGTAGATAGAAATAACACCGCTAAAAAAAATGAACGAGCTTACGAACAATATGCTAATAAAAATTGGAGTGTATTGGCATATGGTCAATGGCTAGTGGAGTACTCGAGAGCTAATGGACTTGAAAACGGATATAATAATCCTGATGGGTTAGAATCTCAGGTTTTTGGGAAAACACCAACTTGGGGTGATACTCCAAACGACTGGAAAGAAATTGACCTTGCTACTATTAGAGCCGTAGAAGATGTTACCCGTTTTTATTATCTGGACTTTGAAGCAAGTACTTTTTCACACCATGTTCAAGATTATGGCTCTCAGCAATATTATGAGTTAATGAGTAAATACTATCAGTTCCAACCAGGGTGGAGAGATTTTCATGAGAATCGGTTATCTGAAGGTGCTAGTCATAATTATCGTTACTCTTGGGATGTTAACATGCTCACGCTAAATTTTATTGAAGGTCGAGATCGTGCAGATGAGTTTAATAATAATTATCGACAAGCCGGGAACATCTTAAAACTGATGTTAGTAAACCATGTAGTTTCTGCCTTTGATGCTTACTTCACCGTTAAGCTTAAAAATAGCAGAATTGATACTCAGGCTAATCTTCTACGAACAGAATCACTTTCTGTAACCTGGCACTTTTAACATCCTTCATCTTCCCGTATTTTAAACCATGCTAAAAAAAATACTCACAAATAAGTATTTATACATTTGCTTTGGAACATTGATCCTTATCGGAGCTGGGACCCTCTTTACGCTCGATAAATTCATAATGCCAATGTATACCAATTATAACGAGGGAGTTACTGTACCCGACGTTACACGCATTTCTCTTCAAGAAGCAGAAGAACTGCTCATAAATTATGGACTTAGAGTTGAAGTAGCTGATCGAAGAGCAAACTCTGCCTTTCCCGCTGATTATGTTATCGATCAATCTCCTGCACCCGCTGTGATCGTTAAGCCTAACAGAAAAATATACCTTACCGTAAATGCTGCGGTAAAACCTCAAGTCGTTGTTCCTAATGTGGTAAATCTATCGCTTAGAAATGCTCAGATTCAACTGCAAAACTACGGTCTCGAAGTAGGTTCTATCAGTTACGAATCTTCCAGATTTAAAAATGCAGTTCTTCGCCAATCCATTACAGAAGGAATTACTGTTGAAAAAGGTCGTTTAATTGATTTAGTTGTTAGTGATGGACTTGGCGATAAGATTGTAAATATCCCTGAAATTATTGGATTGAGACTACCAGAAGCCCAACTAAAGCTTCGGGAAGTAGGTCTTAGAGTTGGTGAAATTCGATTTCAGCCTATAAAAGATGTTATACCGAATACGGTGCTCGACTTTACCCCAAAAGTTTCACAACTTGTTGAAGGCGGTACTCTTACGTTAGTAATTTCTGAACGATTTGAAGCTATTGAAGTTGACGAAGGCGGTGCCGTAATTGTCGACTCTACTGGAAATAGATCCCCAACGCCACAACCACAAAAATAATACTAAATGGATTTTAATTTACCTGTTTTAGCCCCATCAATTCTCGCTGCTAACTTCACTAACCTTGAAGCTGATATCAAAGAAAGTATTAAAGGTGGTGCAAGCTGGATTCATTGCGATATAATGGATGGTCATTTTGTTCCTAACATCAGTTTTGGACCTAATGTTGTAAAACAAGTTAGTAAGGTTATTCCTGATGCTTTTATCGATACTCATTTGATGATTGAAAACCCAGATCAATATATCGATGCTTTTATAGAAGCTGGGTCTGAGATGATTTCAGTTCATTTTGAAGCTTGCAACCATCTTCATAGAACTATTCAAAAAATAAAAAGTCATGGAATAATGGCAGGTGTGGCTGTAAATCCGGCTACCTCATTATACAATATTGAACCTGTTCTCGAATATGTTGATATGGTTGTTATAATGAGTGTAAACCCAGGTTTTGGTGGACAGAGTTTTATCGAAAGTAGTTATTCACGATTACAAGAATTGGCTGATCTTAGAGAAACTGGAGAACATAGTTTTCTAATTCAGGTTGATGGTGGTGTTAATCTGAAAAACATAACCAAAATAGCTAAAGCTGGGGCTGATGTGTTAGTTGCTGGTAATAGTGTTTTCAGTGCTAAAGATATTCCTGCAAGAGTAAAAGAACTTCAAGAAAAGATTGCCTAACAATAAGCCAATCTGAATTCTTCCTTTAAATCCTTACCTTTAAGGGTTAACTCTAATTTCTAAAATCTACTATTATAGAAGACTCTCGTACCCTTTTAGAACAAGTTATTACACTTAATAACATTGATCCGATAACCCTATTTGGAGTTCATGATCATAATATTCGATTACTAGATCAAAGTTTTCCTGAGACCAAAATTAACGCACGTGGTGAACGAGTTAAGATTACAGGTCCAAGTGAAGAAGTTGCCTTGGTAAAAGAAGTAATTCTAGGAATGATTGAAGTTGTTGAGCGGAAAAATAAGATAAGTGAGGACGATGTTAAAACTCTTATTGCTCTTAAAAGCGGAGAATATCAGTCTAGGCAACGGAAGCAACATCCTGCACATACTGGCAATGGAGACTTAATTCTATATACTCACAAAGGGGAAGCTGTTCTGGCCAAAACACCTGGTCAAAAAAGAATTTCCGAATCATCTGCTAATAATGATATTATTTTTGCTATCGGACCAGCAGGTACAGGAAAAACATATACCTCTGTCGCACTTGCAGTAAAAGCTCTGAAAGAACGTAAAGTACAAAAAATAATTCTTGCAAGACCTGCCGTAGAAGCTGGGGAAAATCTAGGATTTCTTCCAGGCGACTTAAAAGAAAAAATTGATCCCTATTTACGGCCCCTCTACGACTCGCTTGAGGACATGATTGATAAGGATAAGTTAGATCTTCATCTATCTAAAAATGTAATTGAGATAGCACCACTAGCCTACATGCGTGGTCGTACATTAAATAATGCTTTTGTAATTTTAGATGAAGCCCAAAATGCTACTAATACCCAGATGAAAATGTTTTTAACAAGAATTGGGTTCAATAGTAGAGCTATTATTACGGGAGATATTACACAAACAGATTTACCCAGAAAGCAGCAATCGGGACTAATCTCCATCCAGAAAATCCTTAAAGATATTAATGGAATTGACTTTGTATATCTAGGCGAAGAAGATGTAGTTCGTCATAAGCTAGTTCGAGATATCATTAATGCTTATGAACGATTTGATAATGAAGAAAGTGATTACAAATCCTAAAACTTACTTCGCAGCCCTCTATGAAGGAACCTTTTCTGTTGGAATAGATCGCATATTCAATAGAATTCCTAGAAATGGTAAACCAGCAAAAGGTGCTCTGAAGATATCCATAAACCCTTTTCTAATTGTTACCCCTGATAAGAATATTCTTTTTGATTGTGGTATTGGAGAATTTGGAGAGGAAACTGGGCCCCATGTTATACGTGAGAACCTAGAGACTTATGACCTTTCCGAATTTGATATTACCGACATTTTTCTAAGTCATTTGCACTATGACCATATTGGAGGGTTAGCAAATAAAGAGAATGGATATTGGGAACTTACTTTTCCTGGTGCTAAAATATGGGCTTCAAAGAAAGATTGGAAACAAGCCACTGCTAAAGAACAATGGTATGATGAAGAAAAAACAGAATTCTTAGCATTCGTTGATGCACGAGCTGATTTACATTTTTTGGCTGAAACTGATCATCCTTATCCTGAAATAAAAGTTGATAAAACTGGGGGGCATACCGAATTCCATCAAGTGCTTTTATTTGATGATGGAGTTACTAAGCTAATGCATGCAGGCGATGTAATGGCCACTAGAAGTCAGATTAATAGAAAGTTCGCCGCTAAGTATGACTTCGATCCAGTAAGCAGCCAAAAACAACGTGAACGACTTGCTAAACTTGCTTTTAAAGAAGAATTCACCATATTAGCATATCATGATGACGAAACACCGATTATTAAAATTGTTGGCCATGATGATAAAACTGGGTACAACACTGAAGTAGTAAAATCTCATGTCCCAACCTAAGTCTATACAAACCATAAAATCATTTCTTATTGAGCAAGGATTACCTAAATCTATTAACTCAGCAGTTATTCTTGGGTCAGGTTTAGGTAGTTTTGGGGATGAGATTCAGAATCCCAAAGTAATCCCTTATTCCAATATTCCCTTATTTCCTAAATCAACAGTAGAAGGTCATTCTGGTTCTTTGATATTTGGTACCATTGGTAAAAAAACCGTTCTAGCTTTTTCTGGACGATTTCATTTCTATGAAGGATATGGATTTGATAAAACGGTTCTTCCAGTTCAACTTGCACATGCTTTTAACGTTGATAAGCTTATCATTTCAAATGCAGCTGGTGGAATCAATTTAGATTTTAGAGTGGGTGATTTAATGATTATAGATTCCATACTAAGTCCTGCTAAGGAATTAACAGACTTACAAGAATCGATGGTGAATGATGCTTTGTCACGAAATGCAGAATCTGTTAAAGAAATTGCTGATTCTTTAAACATCCCGGCCAGAAGCGGAAGCTATCTCTATGTAACCGGTCCCAATTACGAAACTAAAGCAGAAATTCATGCTTTTCGGTTTTTAGGTGGCGATGCAGTTGGAATGAGTACTGCTCCTGAACTTATTGAAGCAGCCAAACTGGGAACCAAAGCTGTAGCTATATCGCTAATCACCAATGCAGCTGCAGGTGTCACAGATCAAAAACTAGATCATGCCGAAGTAAAAGACGCCGCCGATGCTAAGAAAGAGGTATTTGCTAGGTTGGTTAATGGGTTGATCAGGAGTTTATGATGATTAGTGACGCGAATGAGAAATACTCTGAGTCTTTTGTACAAAAACTCTTTGTAAAAGGGTATGATGAACTTGGAGTTTATGTGATCGGAATCTCGCTTTTAGTTTGTGCTATTATCAACACAAGCTTGCATAATGATTTAGTGGAAGCAAGTAAAACAGGAACTATCTTATTTCTCTTTTTCTTCTTTTCGATTTCAGGATTTGGAATTGCTTTATCAATGTTCCATGTACTTTCAAAAGCAAAAAAAGATGCTGTTGATAAGTATTTAATGATTTTTTTTGCTATTTCAGTTCAAGGCTTAACTGCCTTCGTTGGATTTGATTATGCCAGAGAAACCTCTGAAGTATCTCTCGTTTTTCCATTTCTAAATGGAATTTATGCATTTATATCAATCAGCCTATTTTTTGAAGGAAAGATTTCTCACCGCAAATTTCATGATAATGATGCTACTTTAATTGAAATTATTATTTCAACATTAATTGTATTGATACTAGTATCAATTACCACTTTTCTTACTAGTCTTCATTGGGTTGAAATTCTTTCTGTTGCAATTCTTTTTGGAAACAAAATTAGCTCATCTTCACATTATTTGAAGGCTCAATTTTTTACAAAGAACTTACAGTAAAACTTTTTTTTAAAGCCTTTTTCCTCAAGATCCTGAAACGAGTTCAGGATGACCTTTCTAAAAAATCTTTTCATTTTTTGAAACTTTACCTAATTGACTTAGGTAAGAGCATTCCACATATTTACCTAGAAGAATTAGGTATAACTATTTTCAATTATGATTTCACGAGAACTAAAAGCGGCTTCATCAAAACCAGTAATTTTGTCCATCCTGGCTAAGGGTGATAGTTACGGATATCAAATCCTCCAGGATATTCTTGAACTTTCAGGAGGAAAATGGGAGTGGTCGGAAGCAATGCTATACCCCGTATTACATCGCCTCAATTCCGAGGGCCTTATCCAATCAAGATGGGAAGTTCAAGATAACGGTAGAAAAAGAAAGTATTACGGATTAACACTTTTAGGTAGAGAAGCTCTTCTCACAGAAAAAGAAAACTGGTTGAACATACATAATGCCCTTCAAGGTTTATGGAGTGGGCTGGAACTTTCACCCTCAAACAATTAGGTGCTTGGTATGGAAAGTTTTAATCTTGATAATGCCATTAAAAATTGGCGAAAAGCACTTCTAAAAAATAAAGAATTGGAACCAGGTTCAATCGAAGAGCTTGAAAGTCACTTACAAGATGCTATTGAACATCTTATGATGGACGGAAAAAGTTCAGAAGAAGCTTTTAAAGTTGCTTCTTCAAACATGGATGAAGGATTTGAAGAAGTAATTTATGAGTTCAAGTATACTAGCGTCACAAAAGAACCTTCACTAAAATGGTTTTCCAGTTGGTGGATTCCTGAATTACTTCCAAATATTGTTAAAGTATTTCTAAGGAATATTAAGCGACAACCTGGATATTCGTTCATCAATATTTCTGGTTTGGCAATAGGAATGGCCTGTTGTATGATTATTTTTCTATTCGTTCAGCATGAACTTAGCTATGATACCTTCCATGAAAAATCTGATCGAATTTTCCGTGTGGATCAAACCCTGATTTGGAATGATTTTGATGGCTTATTCTCATCTACAGGACCGGGAGTTGCAGCAACACTAAAAGCTGATTTTCCTGAGATTGAAACTACGGTTCGAATCAATAACTTACCGGATCAGTTGATCACTATTCAAAGCTCCGGAGATGAAATCCGTTATTTTGAAGAACACCAGATTCTTGCTGCTGACTCTACTTTCTTTGAGGTATTTACCATGGATTTTCTTGAAGGAAATCCTGAATACGCGTTGGTAAACCCTTACTCTATCATTCTTACTGAAGAAACGAAATCCCGGTATTTCCAAAACAGTGAACCGGCACTTGGTAAGACCATAACTATCGGTAACCCGGGACAGCAAGTCGATTATATGGTGACTGGAGTAGTTGATGAAATGCCATCTAATTCTCACTTTACTTTTGATTTACTTACCACACTTTCATCAAACCCTCAGGTTAAACGGCGTGAATCTACCTGGATTTGGACCGTTTTTGTTACCTACCTGGTATTAGATGAAAACACCGATCTCACCGCTTTCCAGGAGAAATTAAGTAAGAAAGCTCCGGATTATGCTAAGACTAACGTTTTTCCTTTCTTTGGTGATGAGGTTGAAACAGCAAAAAAGTTTGAGCTCTTCATTACTCCGCTTAAAGAGATTTATCTTGATATAAATCAGGCTGGTAACCGGATTGGTTCAGTGAGTGATTATTTCTATATCTATGTTTTTTCCAGTATAGCACTGATAATCATTTTATTAGCGGCTATAAACTTCATGAATCTGTCATCGGCGAGATCGGTACATCGGGCTAAAGAAGTTGGTATTCGAAAAACATTGGGATCCCAAAAAGGCAGTTTAATTGGTCAATTCCTTTCAGAGTCTGTTCTTTTTAGTACCATTTCAATGTTACTGGCTCTAGGAATTGTTTATCTATGTATGCCTTTTTTCAATAGTATTGCAGCTAAGGAATTAGCCTTTTCGGATCTTTTCACTGGCATAAGTCTGCTACAAATTATCGGCCTAACCTTAGCAACCGGTTTATTAGCCGGGATTTATCCGGCACTATACCTCACCTCATTCAACCCAATTGAAGCTTTTAAGGGGAAAGTTTCCTCGCTCACTGATAATAAGTTTTCATTCAATGGATTAAGGAATTCACTGGTGGTGTTTCAATTTGCCATATCCATTATGTTAATATCATGCAGTATAATCATCTACCAACAGCTTAACTTCCTACAAAATAAAAGCCTTGGTTTCGATAAAAATAATGTACTGGTTATTGAAAATGTGGAGAAGCTCAATGATCAAATTGAAACTTTTAAACAATTGATTGAGCAGAAATCCGGAGTAGTAAATGTTACTAAAACCAATGCGGTCCCTCCTCAAATCTGGTTCGAGGATTTTGCCACAGTGTATGGAGGAGATGGAAACGGTGTCCCCTTAAATTCTCTGAGTGTTGATTCAGATTTTATCTCAACTTATGATTTAGAGATTGTACAAGGTCGAGGATTCGAAAAAGAATCATCTGCAAATCGGCGTTATGTAGTCCTTAATGAAACGGCAATTGATCATCTTAACTGGACTGATGGTTCCACTGATAATCCTGACTTCCCTCTTGGTGAATCTATTTTATTCAGTGGACTGGACACTCAGTATGAAATAATCGGTGTTGTCAATGACTTTAACCTTACTTCGCTCCATTACAACATCCAGCCCCTTGCTATTTTTCATGATGAATCTACGGTCTGGAAAGGAGATAACAGATTTCTAAGTGTCCGAACCAACCAAGGGTCTAACTTAATGGCATTGATTAATTCTATTGAAAGTGAATGGACTCAGATATCAGGAGGACTTCCATTTGGTTTTACTTTCCTCGATGACCAACTCGCTTCTCAATACGAATTTGAACAGCGAGTTTCTTCATTAGTAACCATATTTACAGGATTGGCAATTTTTATTGCTCTTTTAGGATTATTAGGACTGGTTTCTTTTGCTATCGAAAAAAGAACCAAAGAAATTGGCGTTCGAAAAGTGATGGGTGCATCCTCTTCAAGTATAGTAGTTCTACTTTCTAAAGACACTCTGAAACTGGTTTTGGTTTCCATCATTTTATCTATACCCGTTTCCTGGTACCTGATGGAACATTGGCTTCATAATTTTGTTTTCAGAGTAGAAATAAATCCAATAGTTTTCATTTTATCCGGAGTATTTGCCATTCTCTTAGCATGGGCCGTACTTAGTTATCAAACGATAACAGCCTCTATTCAGAACCCTGTTAAAAGCCTGAAAAGTGAATAATCATTGTGGTTCTCCCAACGCATAACTAGAAATCAAAGAATTCCTTCCTGAATGATTTTTAAGTACATAATGCATTCGCTCAGCTTGTCCTCTCGTGAACATATTCATTACTATGTCCTCAGTATAATTCATATAATTTTGGACCTGAACCATTTCACCATCGCACCCTAAGAAACTATTTTTCCCAAAAACTGGCCTTATTACAGCCGGAGTATCTTCTACAAAATCGTTTGTCTTACATTCTTTATCACCCCAGGTATGTAGTAAACCTAGATAATGTCCCATTTCATGAGTTAATGTACGTCCATAGCGTGCATGGCAAGTAATCTCTGATTCACCAAAATGAGCCCAATTTATTAATATTCCTTCAGCATCATTTGGGCCTGGGATACCGAGATATTTTGTTCCTGGAAGATCAGTTTCTGGGCCTGATGAAATTCCTAGAACTATACATTCAGCCTCTATAGGCAATGGAGTAACCCAGATATTTATAAAATACGTTGTATCCCAAAATGAATACTGTGCATAATGGTTCTGATTGTAGCCAAGATTTTTAATGCTATCCTGATTTACATTTATTCTGTTTATTCCATTTGTTAATTCTTTAACTGGATTTAGTTTAGCAAGCACGAATTCAATCTTGGTATCAGCCCCATCTGGGTGATCGTTGAATCCCCTTGTATTTTCTTTTCTTCTAAAATCTTCATTTAGGATTTCAATCTGTCTTTTAATCCTTTGTTCAGATAGGTTTGTTCCTTCTCCTATTGGTTCACCATTATGAATCACATGTAGTACAACGGGAAGAGTAATTACATCAAGACCTGGTTCAGGTTGTTCATTCTCTGGAAGCTCTACATTATTAATCCCTTCTCGTTTTGTGCACGCAGAGTTTAACCCAAGTAAGAACATTAATAATATAATAAGGGCATTTTTTTTGATGCTATTCATATTTTTAGTCTTTAAAAAAGCCGTGATGGATGGGTTCCACCACGGCTTGGCTTTTATCTCTCTTGACCTGCTTAGGGTACAATTAATTATAAAGTTAAACAGTGCTATAACACTCTAGAGGATTCCAGTTCTATATCTGCCCATTTCCAGACTTCTCTGAAATTAGCCAGAGTTTCAACTGCTAGTTCCTCTTTGTCCTGTTGTTTATAACTTTGATATAAACCATATAGTGACCAACCATTATCAGGGAAAGTTTCTAAATCTTCTTTATATGCCTTTTCTGCTTCCAAAGCTCTACCAGCATTCAATAAAACTGCACCAAGAGTTTGACGTACAGGAGAATGCCAATCTGAAGGTTCGTTGTAATTCAAATTATCTTCCAACGCGATAGCTTTTCTTAAAATGGAAATTGCGTGTTCGTAGTTTCCGGATTTAGCTTCGATTTCTCCTTCGAGAGTTAACGACGCGATAGTTAACACATCTGTAGCATTGTTGATTTCCCAAACCGTAACATCCTGTAATCGAATATCTTCCCGAACTTTATTAAGCGCCTTAAGTTCTTGTTGAGCTTTTTCGATTTCTCCCTTTGATGTAAAAGCGACCCCTCTCGCATAGTGCCAAACTCCTAGTGGGTATACTAAATCTTCCATTGGTTTTGGAGTATTTATAATCTGATCCCATTTTCCAAACTTTACATAAGCATAAACCGGCGTTACCCAATAGTGTTGCAGAGTTCCAAGTCCAGGAATCCTCATATTATTTTCATCAATATGATTGGCCATATGTTTGGCAGCCATTATCGCTTTCTTGCTGTTACCTTGTAGTGTCGCCATAGCCCATAAAAAGTGTCTGTTGTGTGGTACATAAGCGAGAGGATATATTCCCTGCTGTCTACACTGGGCGATATAATTATTATCAACTAATATTGCACGCTCATTGGCTGCTACTCCTTCTTGGTACTTTCCAGTACGTATATATATATGGCTTGGCATATGGACTAAATGTCCTGACCCGGGAACTAAATCTTCCATTGTTTTAGCATATTCTAAAGCTCTTCCTGGTGTTTTTGATGCCTCCACGGCATGAATGTAGTAATGTATCAATCCAGTATGCTTAGGATAATCTTTTAACCCAGTTTCAAGTACTTCTAGAATTTCTGGGGTCCATTCTTTTGGATGTCCATTACCTTGCCAAAAATCCCAAGCATGTATAACCATTAAAGCTTCTGCAAATAACGTTCTAACATTTGGGTCGTTTGGATATTTTGCAGCTACTTTTCTCATTGCATCTGCATAAGCCTGATCCAGCTTTGTTCGGTCTGTTAGCGTTTCATCTTCCGAGTACCTTTTTGCCAAAGCATCAATCAGATCTTTTTCTTTTTGTGATGCATAATTTTTTAGACTTTTTGCTTTCTGGATATGATCAAATGCTGAGCTTACCGAAGCAGATTCCATTGTGGCATTTAAATTTGGTCCCAGCACAAGTGCCTGACCCCAATATGAAATAGCAGAATTTGGATCAATTTTCACTATTTGTTCATATGATCGTGCAGCTTCCAAATGATTAAAACCATAAGTAAGAGCAATTGCCTGATTAAAATATATGTTTACTAGCTTATCAGTTGATGAGATATCAAAATTATGAACTCCCATACCTTGAAAAAGAGGTGCATGTTGGCCCTCAAATAAATTGTCACCCTGCATAGGTTGACCTAAAGCTGTTAATGTTGAGCCGATGATTATCATCGCACCCAGTATTATTCGTTTCATTCCGTTTTGTTTAATTAAATTTTAACTGATTAGATTTTCCAATCTTGACGCTTCATTTCTGATGCATGCAAAATTACGGGGTTAGACCCTCAGTGATGCAGTTACATACGTGAACAATGGGTGTACACGATCACTAAGGGTTAAGTGAACATTAGGTGAGCAAGACTATTTTTCTGTTCTTAAATGCGGGAAAAGCCTGTTTATAATACTTCCAAAGAATCTTTTTCTAATTGGAGCATAAACTCTGCCAGGTTGTCTTCTGTGTTCATATCTAGCTTCTTTCTAAGACGATATCTGGCAGTTTTAACGCTGTCTGGAGATATACCCAGAATCGCCGCCATTTCCTTAATCGTTAAATTCAATTTCACTAGTGCAGATAAGCGCATCTCATTGGGAGTAAGATCAGGATATCGATCCTTTAAAACATGATAGAAACCAGAATGAACTTCTTCGAAATGCATCTGAAACTGCTTCCAATCTTCATCAAGATTGAAACTGTAATCTACAAGCTGGCTCAGGTTATTCAATTCTCTTGATGATCCTTCTTTCTTCAAGTTCTCTACTTTCTCTTTCATCTCTTCCATCATCTCATTTTTCTGCACCATATTCAGGCTTTGAGTGGTAAGCTGTTTATTCTTGAATTCAAGATCTTTCTGTAATTCTTTCCTTTTTAGGTTTGAGACTTCCAGTTCTGATTTACTGCTTTTCACTTTAAGCATTTGGCTACGAACAATAAAAAAGCCTGCTAATAACACTAACAAGAAACCTAATCCAAGAAATAACTGAACAGAAGCTCTCCTCTTGTTCTCTGATTGAAGTAGTTCTATCTCCTTCTCCTTCTCACTGATTTCATACCTTGCCTGCATTTTAGCAATCTGCTCAGCATTTTCCTTTGAATAGAGAGAATCACGTATGCTCGTTAATTTCTGTTGGGCTTTAAAAGCGCTAGAGTAATCTTCCTTTTTGGTATAGACATCTATAAGATTTAAAAGCGCCTCTTCTGCTTTAATTAAATCTCCCAAATTATCGGCACTTTCTATGGCTTGTTTTGCATAGATAATAGCTAAATCATACTTTCCAATATTCAGATAGTTCTCAGCTAATAGTTGTTGGAATTTGAAAGCCATAATTTTCAAACCACTCTCGTCAATTAACCCTAATGCAGAAAACAAGGTATCATTTGAAGATTTATACTCTTTTTGAGCATGCATTATTTTTGCCGCATTAAACATGCTTTCTATTAACAACACATTATTCTGATTTGCTTTTGCAAACTCATATACCTCATTATTCATAGAACTAGCTTTCGAATAATCAGCTTTACCTTCATAAAGCTCAGATAAATTCATCATTACTGCTACTGCACCATGTGAGCTCCCCATTTCCTGCAAAACTAACATTGCTTGCTCGTTGTAGCTAATAGCTTCATCTAAATTATTTTGATCTTCATATAAACTTGCGGCTTGTGATAGCGACATTGTTAGTACAAGTTTATTATCAAGTTCGCTAGCTAGCTCAATGGTTTGTTCTGCAAAAGCTAGGGCTGAAGCATACTCTTTCCTATCTCCCATTACCATCGATATTCTAAGCAGAACATCTAACTCTCCCTTTCCCGCTTTAATCTCTCGGAAAATTGACAGCGCTTCATAGTAATTCTTAAGCGACTCAGGATATTGTGACAATTCTGAATAAAGCAGACCGATTTGAGCTAACGTAATTGCTTCTCTTTGCTCAATTCCAAAATCTCTAAATATATTTCTGGCCGCTACGTAATAATCAAGAGCCTCAGCACTCTTTTCCTCAAGTAAACTTATATATCCTAACTGAAGGTTACTTTCTGCAATAAGACTGTCGTTATCAAAAGCTAATGAAATTGAGTGTGCTTCTGCTGCCAATTCTTTAGAACGAGAAATATCAGTTCTGTTGTAGCGAGACGAAAGACTTAATAGAAACTCAATTCTATCCAGTCCGCTTGTTTTCTCCATCTGTTGTTCTAATTCTGTGGTACTTGTATAGTTACCAAACTGGCGACCTTCTGAATTAATGCTGAACAGTGTACAAATCAGAACAATATAAAGCCCTATTTTTTTGACCATAACCCTAACTCTATTTATAACTCTTAATGTAATCGAGCGGGTTTTAGCGTACAAATGAACTTATTGTTTCGCGGGAATTCTTGGAATCATCATGATTTCTTTTTGTCGACCATCAATGTACCAAACTCCAGAATCATCAAAAAAAGCATCTTCTTCCAGCATAATTCTGATTTCTTTTCCCCACTCTTTAATATAAGTGGCTGCATTAAGCTCGATTGAATACGCTGTATTTAGTTGAAGCGGATAATCACCATCGCCTGGAACTCCACCTTGTGAATCCCACATTCCTAAGGTTGTACCAGCGGCATGCCCATGATATCCGATTGGATGAGTATATATGCTTGGTTTAATTCCTTCGGCTATTGCTTGCTCTCTCGACATTCTAAGAACTTCATTACCTGTTCTTCCTTCTTTAAAGTTGTTTGTGAAAATATCCTGAAGTCGATTACCATTATCAAAAGCTTTGTTTAAATATTCAGGAACTACAGTTTCTCCTGGTCTGAGAATGTATGCATGTTGTTGAGTATCTGTATTCAGCCGCAGATATGTAATTCCAAAATCAACATGTAGTAAATCTCCCGGTAAAATTACATCCGCTGCCGGACGGCTATCGAACGTTCTAAGATGATCAAAAGATTCTGGATCAGCCCTCTGAATAGAAACACTTGGATGAAACCAGGTAATGAGCTTGAGCTCACGAATTTTCTCACGATACCACCATACTAAATCGTCTGTTGTTGTAACGCCAGGTTGAATTACTTTATCAGAAAATCCTTCCGCTATAATATTGTGTGCTATTCTTACAATGTGAGGATATAAAGTCATTTCTTTTTCAGTACGAGTTTCAAGCCACCCTACTGCTACTTTCTCTGCGGAAACCAATCGCTTCGAATACTCTTCTCCAATACCGTCTTTCATTTCTTCATAGTCAGTAACAACCAAACCGTCTGCATGTTGCCATATCTCCGAAATATTTATTCCTATTTTTTCTGGATTTCTTTCTTCAATAATTTCTTTTAATCGTGCCCATTGATCGGGTTGAGCTTCTTTATCCCAAGCTTTCTTGAAGGTTTCTCCAACATCGTATCTGGCAACAGCCAAGGTTTCTAATCCTTCCTTCTCACCAAGATCATAGACTACCAAAATCGTTCTTCTTCGAGCCGCTAACCAAGTTGCAGGTAACATAGTTTTAATTACAGGATCTTCATTGTATTCCCTTGAAATTATCAGCCACATATCAATTCCTTCTCTTCTCATGATATCTGGTAGTACTGTTTTAACTTTATCAGAAAGAAGGTTATCAATCACTTCTGCTCGCTCTTTCATTGAAAGAATTTCAGGATAGGTTTGAGCAACCAGTGATAAAGTTAGAAATGACAAAGTGATTAGTGCTAGAAAGCTTTTCATATATAATTTATTTAAATGAGTTTTTTATTCTTTTCAATCTAGTTGATGAATTATTCTATTTTAACTATCACCTTTCAGCCAAGCTTCCCGTAGTGATCTTGCTTTCCGATTGGCTCTACTATCGATTTCAGTTTTTAATTTATTGGACGCACCTAAAGTAACTCGAGTGGTTTTTTGGTTGCCCCACCTTAAGTAAACTATTTCTATAGTTTGGCCTGGTCGTCGACGTTCTAATATCTCTTCGATGTTTTCAACTTCACTTAACCTTATTCCTCCAATGGAAATAATTTCGTCTTCAGCTTCAATTCCAGCGAGATAAATCGGGCTTCCTATTATCGCATTTGATGTAAGTTTCCAAACGCCGTCTTTTTCTTTAATCGTCCCACCCAAATCTACTTTTCTAGGTTCTTCTAGTTCAAAATTAACTCCCATTTGATTAAATAATGTCTCATAATCAGGCATTCCACTTTCAAAAATATGATTTCCAAAAAACTGCGTTGCGAATGTTTCACCTGCATATTCTGCTAAGGCTGATTCCAAATCACGAACGGTATAAGGAATTTCGGTTTTACCATACTTTCGCCATAGTAACTTCATGAAATCATCCAATTTTAGATTGTTTTCCATCGTTCTTAGAGACATATCTAAAGCCAAACCAAGTACGCTTCCATAGGAATAATAAGACACAAAGATGTTGTTGTTATTAGTAGGATCAATTGAAGTAGCTGCATCTACAAAAGGGGCTCTATAACTCATTTCAATAGGGTTAAAAAATTGTCGGCCTGGAGAGTTAATCACATAATTAAGTGTTCCATCCAAACCTTCAATGTATCTTTGTTGAGTCCAAACTCCTGCTCTAGCTAAAATCAGACCTGTATAGTAACTGGTAAATCCCTCAGCAAACCAAAGTTCACCACTCATATTCGCTTCTTCAAAATCGAAAGGTTCTAGAGATGCTGGACGAATCCGTTCCACATTCCAAGCATGAAAAAACTCATGGGAAATTGTTCCTATACTTGTTTCTCCAAGAGGCTCATCTAAATCTTTAGAATTCACAACATAGGTAGAGTTTCTATGTTCCATACCATCTCCACTTGCGTTTGGCATGTAGCAAGAAAGAAAAGTGTATTCTCCGTAATCGAATGCTGGCAACTCACCAAACACATCACGTTGAGCTTTAACAATGCTAATTACCTTCCCAAAATATTCATTTACTTCGCGATCACTTGCAGGAGTATGTAATGCCAAACGAATCAATTGACCATCTACCATCTCTTCCCGTAAATGGTAGTCAGCTATTTCTGTAGGACTATCCATAAAGTAATAAGTATCTGGAGCATAATAAGTATTTCCATTTAACCTTTTGAGCTGAGTCGCTACTTGCCAGTTCAAATCTTCTCGAACATCAAATGTTATAAGTATTGGTCTTTGTTGGTATTCTCTGGCAAATACAAAAGTCGCTGGTATATTAAGATGAGCATGAGTTTCGTCTACCTGAGAATAGGTACCACCCCCACGATTCGCAAAAAGTATATACTCGAAACGAACAGTTCCATCATGACCGCTTACATCCCATTGTTGTGGATTTGGGCGAGAAACCTCTAACTCATTTCCCATACTATCATATGCTTTAACCCCATATACATTTTTTGCAAAATCATGAATTGCATACCTACCCGGAGAAGTTCTACTCATTCGAATTTGAAGAGGTTTTGTATCTAGATTTGAAAACTTGGCTGTTATTTTAGCTTCATGATGTACTGCATTCTCAAAAGAAATACTATACTCATTTATCGTTTGAGCATTTAATGAAATTGACGATGAAATAAGGGTACAAATAAATAGAAATGATATTTTTTTCATAGCACGATAAAATTTAAAAGAAAGTGAATATGATGAGCTTTAGTGAGTGGTGCAAGGGTTTAGAAGTTAAAGTATTAAAAGAGTACTTTCCGATCCTTCAATTTTAGTCTATTTTATCTAAATGAACGGGAGCGTAACTTTTACTACATCTAAGCAAATAGGAACCATCGAGTTTCATCATCCTAAAGGAAATTCACTTCCTAAGTCTTTATTACACGAACTTGCCGAGACAATAACTGAAGCAGGTAACCGAAAAGATATTACTATAATTATTTTAAAAAGTTCTGGCAATGGAGCTTTTTGTGCAGGAGCTTCCTTCGATGAACTTGCCGAGATTAATAGCCCTGAAAAAGGAAGGCGCTTTTTTTCTGGCTTTGCGAAAGTTATTTTAGCAATGAAAAATTGTCCTACGTTAATTCTAACTAGAGTTCATGGTAAAGCAGTTGGTGGTGGAGTAGGCATTATTGCTGCATCTGACTATGTACTCGCTAATATCGATTCAGCAATCAAACTTAGTGAGCTAAATCTAGGTATTGGTCCATTCGTTATTGCCCCAATTGTAGAACGTAAAATTGGAGTATCAGCTCTTTCCTCTTTAAGTATAAACGCTTCAGTTTGGAGAGATGCGAATTGGGCTTTCAAAAAAGGACTCTATAACGATGTTTTTGACTCATCTATCCAACTTGATGAAGCCATTATTACGCTTGCTGATCAACTTTCCACAAGTAGTCCTGAAGCAATGAAAGCGTTAAAACGAATACTTTGGGAAGGAATGGATTCTCTGGAAGGGCTTATGAACGAACGCGCCGAGCTTAGTGGAAAATTAGCTCAGAGTACTTTTACGAAAGAATTTATTACACAGTTTGGGAAATAACATCCGATTTACTTTTTGGTATAGTTAGTTCAAATATTGAACCATTTTTACCTGAATAAGTAATATCAGCTCCAATTTGAGAACATAAAGATTTTACCAAAGTGATACCTAATGAATCCTTTTTTATTGTAAGAATATCTTGATCTGAACCTTGTCCATTATCTTTAATTATTAAATTATAGAACTTGTCATGGTTTTCAAACATGATACAAATTTCACCTTTTTTGCTTTTATAAAAAGCGTGTTTATAACAGTTACTTATTAGCTCATTTACAATTAATCCAATTGGTATACCAATATTAACATTGATATGAGAATCATCTGCTTCTAATTTAACTTCGACTTCATGATTTGGGTCCCTCATTGTTGCCGAAATACTTTCTACTAAATCTTTTAGAAAATTTTTGAAATTTACTCGAGCCAAGTCTTTATTCTGATATAAATTTTCATGAATCTTAGACATGGTTAGTACCCGCATCTTACTTTCCTGAATAGCTGTTTTTGCGTCTCCTTCAGGAATATTCCAGCTTTGAAGTTCGAGTAAGCCAGAAACAACTGCTAGATTATTCTTCACCCTATGGTGTATTTCTTTGATAAGTACTTCTTTTTCTTCAAGGGCTGATTGTAAATCTTTCGTTTTTTCATCTACAATAGTTTCTAGATTCTTTTTTTCAAGCCTTTCAGCCATAATTCGTACAAAAACGACAATCAATAAAATTAAAGTTAACCCGACAACTATGAAGAATTGGATTGAATTCCAATATGGTTTATTGATTACAATGGAAGAAATAGTAATAGGATTTCCCCACCCAGATTTAATAGATTTTGCTTGAACTATAAAGTTATAGGTACCTGGAGGAATGCTAGTATATCGAACCTCGCTAATATCATTTGAGTATTCCCAAGTCTCATCAAACCCTTCAAGTATATACATATATACAACTCTGTTAGGGTTTTTAAAATCTATCCCATTAAACATGATATTGAGATTATTCTCATCATAATCCAATTCAATATTTTCATTATTTAAGTCTGGATTGAGTTGATTAAATACTGTTTTGTTATTTACCTGAATCTCTCTTAGATAAATTTTTGGTGCGGTTTCTTCTTTTTTAACGGTATTAGCATGAGTATTTTCAACTTTAACCAACCCTTTCGAATTACTTCCAAACCAAAGTGTTCCATCTTCCTCTAATATGCTTGCCAATCCATTAAATTCTATCCCATGTCCAAAATCATTAAAAGGATAGTGCTTTTGAGAAGCCATTTTACCTTTCTCCCAATCTGATAAATCATAGAAGTTCATTCCTCCATTGGTAGCTTGCCATAAATTCCCTTGCTTATCAAATTGCAAAAAAATGGTTTCCTGCATGTATAAATCTAAGGTCTCAAAAGGAATAATTTTAGTTGGCATTCCTTTATTGTTAAAGTCTGATAAAATATGGGTTCCTTTACTCGTACCAACCCATAGATTACCATCTTGATCTTCTTTAATATCATAGATACTACCTCCCTCTAATCCATCCTCAGAGGTTATATACTTGTATGCTTCTCCATCAAAATTAGCAAGACCAGCATGTGTTCCGATCCAATAAAATCCTCTCGAATCCTTGTACATTGAGGTAAGATCGGTTTGCCAAAAAACGTCGTTGGGCGGAGGAAACTTCGTTAGTTTTCCATCTTTATACTTTAAAAGCATTTTTGAGGCTGCAAACCAAATTGATCCATCTTCCTTATCTACAAAAATATCATTTACGTAATAGTCGTAAATCGCATCGAAAAACTCGGGATGGAAAAAATTAGTACCATCGAACTCAAATATATCATAATCAAGACCAAGCATAACCACATTTCCATTTGGGAGCTCTTCAATATCCCAAATTTCACCTTCATCAAAATATTTCTTCGGAATTGTATAATTAGTGAATTGACCATTATTTAGCCTACTAACACCATTTTCTGTACCTACCCAAATACTTCCATCTGAATGTTTTAAAGTACTGAATACACTATTTGCATTTAATTCCGAACTACTATCAAACATTAAGAAATCTCTATTTCTTAATATGCTTACCCCATCCCCATCGGTAGCAATCCAAATAGTTCCATTATCGTCTTTAATCAAACGATAAACAAAATTACTACTTAAGCCATTGTTCTTTTTGATTTGAGTATAGCTACTTCCATCATATAAAAACAAACCTCTACGCTCTGTTCCAATCCAAATATTCCCTCTATCATCTTCTGATATATTAAATACATAGCCTAAATTCAGCCCGTTTATTTCTTTTATAACGTCTACTGTAAAATCGGGTTTTATAATCGTAATTCCGTTACTTGTTGGAACCCACTTATCACCATTCGTATCTTCAAAAACTTGATATGCAAGTTCTCCTGACAAACCGTTTTCTTGAGTTAAGGTGTATGTAATACCATCATCTTCTTTAAAAAGTGCAACTCCTTTTGAAGTAGAAATCCAAAAGCAACCTTTCTTATCCATCGAAAAATCCCAGATTTGATTACTAGGCAACCCATTTTCAGTAGAAAGTATTTGTCTTAACCTTTTACCTTTTTCCCATTCATAAATTCCGTTTTTGTCAGTTCCAAACCAGATTGTTCCATTTGGTCCTGCTTCAATAAAGTGGATTAATAAAGTGTCTAATTCTGAAAGTTCAGGTAGATATATAAGGGAATCTTGCACGAATTTAGCCACTCCTCCAAACTCTGTCGCTACCCATAACTCATTTTCCCAATCTTTGTAGATATCTGAGATTAACTCATCTTTCAGACCATTATCAGAGGTGTAGTTGGTGTATGTTTTCCCATCATATTTTACAAGTCCATTTGCCGTTGCAAACCAAACCAATCCTAGGTCATCAATAAGTACATCGTATACATAACTAGATGGCAGACCATCATTTACAGAATATGTCTTGAAATCATGTTTCTGAGCATAAATTCCTGTATAACCCAAAAAAAGGATTCCTACTAATAAACTAAATCTCTTATTGCTCAACCCTGAAAACTTAAATAATTTTTGAGAATTTTGTTAATATGTGGAATTTATTCTTCTTTTGCAGTTAATAATAGTTAATAACTTTTTAAGAAAAAGAGGTATAGAGATTCAATATTTACCCGATCATATAGTATTATACTTAATGTTTAACCAATTTAGATTTATGCGAGCCAATTTACTTTTTTTACTCTCTTTTTTGATAGCACTTCCTACTTTTGCACAAGATAAATGGGATGTTACAAACCCTGATCTTGGAGAAACTATACCTCTATCTTTTTCTACTGATGAAGGTACATGGATGAATCTTGATGTAAGTCCAGATGGCAAACAGATTGTATTCGATTTGCTAGGTGATATATATCTTATACCAATAAACGGTGGGAAAGCTAACCTTCTTCGTGGAGGTAATGCTTTTGAAGTTCAACCTAGATTTAGCCCTGACGGAAATCACATTTCTTTTACTAGTGATGCTGGTGGCGGTGATAATATTTGGGTAATGAAGTCTGACGGCTCGGAAGCAACACAAATTACTGATGAAAGCTTCCGCCTATTAAACAACTCTACTTGGATGCCTGATGGTGAATACATTATCGCTAAAAAACACTTCTCTTCTTCCCGATCTTTAGGTGCTGGAGAAATTTGGATGTTCCATAAAACTGGTGGTTCAGGGATTCAATTAGTGGAAAAGAAAAATGAACAACAAGATATTGGAGAGCCTTCGGTTTCTCCTGATGGCAGATATATTTATTACAGCGAAGATAATTACCCAGGTGGATTCTTTCAGTATAATAAAGACCCAAATAGTCAGATTTATGTAATTCGTAGATACGACCGAGAGGATGGAGAAATTGAAACTGTTACCGGAGGAAACGGTGGCGCGGCTCGCCCACAGATATCTCCTGATGGGAAAACTTTAGCTTTCGTACGTAGAGTTCGGACCAAATCAGTTCTTTATTTAAGAGATTTAGAATCTGGCTTAGAAAAACCTCTTTTTCAGAACCTCAGCAAAGATCAACAAGAAGCATGGGCTATTTTTGGGGTTTATACGAATTTTAATTGGACCCCTGATGGGAAAAACATCATTGTTTGGGCAAATGGAAAAATCAATAAAATTGATACTAATACAGGTGAGTCTTTCATAATTCCTTTTGAGGTAGAATCAACTCATAAGATTGTAGAAGCCGCTCGCTATAAACAAGATGTTGCTCCAAAATCTTTTACGGCTAAAGCAATCCGAAATACGGTTACTTCACCAGATGGAAAAACTTTAGCTTTTAATGCCGCTGGATATTTATGGACAAAGACTCTTCCTGATGGAACGCCTCAACGATTAACCCGAGAAACAGACTTTGAATTTGAACCTACTTTCGCTCCTGATGGGCAAACCTTGGCATATGTAAGTTGGAGTGATACAGAAATGGGCGCTCTTAACATTGTAAACTTAAGAACTCGTGATCGTTTTAAACGCCCAACTAAACTATCTGATAAAAAAGGAATTTACAGAGAACCTTCGTTTTCTCCTGATGGTAAAACCATAGTTTTCAGAAAAGAAAGTGGAAACGGGCAACAAGGTTTTGCTTATACCTTAGAGCCTGGCATTTATACTATTTCAGTGGAAGGTAAGAATGAAACTCTAATTACTGAATCGGGTAGTTTTCCTAGATTCAATGCAACTGGTGATAGAATTTTTTATCAAGGTGGGGGATACATTTTTGGTAATATTGAGAAATCGTACCAAAGTGTTAACCTGAATGGCGAAGATGAAAAAACACACTTTACTTCTAGTTATGGCCATGAGTTCGTACCAAGTCCTGATAATAAATGGATTGCTTTTTCTAACCTTTATAAGGTCTATATAGCCCCTATGGTGGTTACTGGGAAGAAAATAAGTCTTTCCCCTTCAACTAAAGCAATTCCTGTAAAAGAAGTTGCAAGCGAAGGGGGCTATCATATGCATTGGAGTAAAGATAGTGATAAGCTTATGTGGACATTAGGACAAGAATACTTTTCAATTGATTTGAAAAATGCTTTCAGTTTTGTTGATGATGCTCCTGATAGTTTACCTGAACCACCAAAGTCTGGTTTTGATATTGGACTTGAGCTTGAAACTTATGTCCCAGAAGGAACAATTGCATTTACTAAGGCCCGAATTATTACCATGGAAGGTGATAAGGTAATTGAGAGTGGAACTATTTTAGTTGATGGAAATCGAATTACGGCTATCGGCGACAATGTTGAAATTCCTCGTAGCGCAAAGGTTATTGATGTTTCTGGTAAGACCATCATGCCAGGTATTGTGGATGCGCACGCTCATTTAGGGAATTTCAGGCTTGGAGTTAGTCCTCAGCAACAATGGGAGTACTTTGCGAACTTAGCTTATGGCGTTACCACCGCTCATGATCCATCATCAAATACTGAAATGGTTTTCTCTCATTCAGAGGCTATTAAAGCCGGAAACATGATTGGTCCAAGAGTTTATTCTACTGGGGTAATTCTTTATGGTGCTGATGGTGCTTTCAAAGCTACAATTAACAATTATGAAGACGCTCTTTTTGCTTTAAAGAGAACAAAAGCTTTTGGTGCTTTCTCAGTAAAAAGCTACAATCAACCTCGAAGAGAACAACGGCAACAAGTTATAAAAGCTGCCAAGGCACTGGAAATGATGGTTGTTCCTGAAGGTGGATCATTCTTTTTCCACAACATGAGTATGATTTTGGACGGCCATACAGGTATAGAACACAATATCCCAGTAGTACCACTTTATAAGGATGTACGTGAACTTTGGAGCGCAAGTGAATCGGGGTATACACCAACACATATTGTTAATTATGGTAGTATTAGTGGAGAATACTATTTCTATCAAAAATATAATGTATGGGAAAACGAAAAATTACTCAGCTTTACCCCTCGCGCTGTAATAGATCCTAGATCAAGGCACCGTACAATGATTCCTGATGAAGAATACGATAACGGTCATATTAAAACTGCAGTGTCGTCAAAGCTTCTAACCGACGCAGGCGTGAAAGTGAATCTTGGAGCACATGGTCAACTTCAAGGACTTGGTGCACACTGGGAGCTCTGGATGATGTCTCAAGGTGGAATGACGAATATGGAAGCCCTTAGAGTTGCCACATTGAATGGTGCTCATTATCTCGGGTTAGATGATGATATTGGTTCTTTAGAAGTTGGGAAATTGGCTGATTTGATTGTGTTGGATGCTAATCCTTTAGAAGACATCAATAATACAAATACGGTTAGATATACAATGGTAAACGGACGTTTATTTGATGCAGCTACCCTTAATGAAGTAGGAAATCAAACTAAGGAACGGCTTCCATTCTGGTGGGAACGAGATGGTTTTGGAGAGCAATTCGATTGGCATGCAATAACACTTGAAGCAGCCGGTTTACAGTGTTCTTGTTTTCAAAGACATTAATATTTGATATTCTTTTTCTCCTTAATTTAAAGCCATGAAATTTCATGGCTTTTTTATTTAATTCAATTACAATCATTATCAAACAAAATAATCTAGCAGCCTTCTTTATTGCTGCATCGGGAGTTATACTATTTTCAACTAAAGCAGTTATCATTAAACTAGCTTATCAATATGATGTTGATGCAATAACTTTACTACTTTTTCGAATGCTTTTCTCGCTTCCATTCTATTTGATAATTTGGGCTTTAAGGAGAAAAGAGTGGCATAGAAACCCTCTTTCCACTAAACAGAAGTTTGCCATCGGGTTTCTTGGAGTAATCGGTTATTACTTAGCTAGCTTCTTTGATTTCAAAGGTCTCACTCTAATTACTGCAAGTCTTGAAAGGCTTATTTTGTTTAGCTATCCAACCGTAGTATTGATTTTGAGTTTTATTTTTTTAAAAAAGAAGATTACTAAAGCTCAAGTTGTATCTATTTTTATTACTTATTTAGGTATCGCCATTATCTTTTTAAACAAAGGTGGAATTACTGCAGGTAGTTCTGTTGATGTACTTTGGGGTTCTATTTTTGTTGGAATAAGCGCCATTACTTATGCTATTTATTTGGTAGGAAGTAATTCTCTAATCGCCAAAGTTGGTACAGTTCGTTTGACCACTTTTTCAATGATCGTTTCATGTACGGTAGTTGTGCTACATTATCTTCTTACAACCGATTCGATGTTATTCGGATATCAACCAGAGGTATATTGGCTGAGTTTTTTGATGGCAGTTGTTGCTACTGTTATTCCTTCATTCTTAATAAATGAAGGAATTCAAAGAATCGGAGCATCTAATGTTTCCATCATTGGAAGTTTAGGACCGGTTTCAACAATTACA
This sequence comes from uncultured Balneolaceae bacterium, assembly GCA_963974345.1. Classification (GTDB taxonomy): domain Bacteria; phylum Bacteroidota; class Rhodothermia; order Balneolales; family Balneolaceae; genus RHLJ01. Next base: position 155,771 of record CAXBBW010000010.1, read on the forward strand.
CTTTCAATGATTTTTTTGGGAGAAATGTTAACACTAATCCAGTTTGGAGGGGCTTTGATAATTATATCTGGAGTTGCAATAATAAGCTTAACTAAAAGGTATCCGTCAAGTAATGCAAAACTGTAAAAATTGTAATACCGAGTTTGATGGGAATTACTGTTCGAATTGTGGTCAACGACCTAATAACGGCAGAATCATTCTAAAAGAGTCAGTCAGAGATGTTTTAGAGCATTATTTCGACTTTGATGCTCCACTCTTTAGAACGATCAAAGGAATGGTTACCAATCCTGGAATAATAACTCGTGAGTATATTTTTGGGAAAAGAAAATCCTATTCACATCCATTTAGATACTTTATTCTCGTTCTCGCGGTTTATATAATTCTTATCCAATTATTGAACTTTAATTCTATTGAAGCCTTCAGCGAAGCAATAGGTGCTCTGGAATTGCCAAACCCTAATACAGATTCTAGTAGGGCTTCGAATTTTCTACGTGAACATATAAATACTTTTCTACTAATTTATGCTTTTACTTTAGCATTTTTTGCTAAATTATTTAATAGAAAATCAGGATTTTACCTTGTTGAATATTTAAGCCTCTCTTTTTTTATAATCGCAGAATACATCCTCTTTTCGATATTCATTATTCTATTAACTTTTGTCTTACCAAAAATCTTCTTACTTAATTATTTAATAGTAATTATATATCCTATATATGTATTAGTACGGTTTCATGAAGGCAATTTATTCATGAGATTATTAAAAGCTACTTTTGTATCTGTATTTGGATGGCTTACTTATGCAACAACGAGCTTTACAATATCCTTTTTAATCGTAAAAGTTTTTTCACTTTAGTTCATTTAAATAAAAAAAGGGCGAAAAATATTTTAAGCTTTTGGAAAGGTAACTTCTATTCGGGTTCCTACTCCATTGGAACCATGCCCCAAATTATATTCTCCTCTTAGCTGAGATGTTAATGTATGAATCAATGTAGTTCCTAGTGATTGAGGCTTCGCTCCATGAATTGATTCAACACCTACTCCATTATCTTCTACAACTAAGTTTAATATTCCGCCTTTTTCAGTCATAAATATTGAAATCTCCCCTTCTTTTTTTCCTTTGAATGCATGCTTAAAAGAATTTACTATTATCTCATTCAGTAGTAAGGAACAAGGAATGGCTTGGTTGATGTCTAACGAGATTTCATCCACTTTAGAATTTACTGTAATATTTTTATCGTCGTTGATATGCATACTTGTTATTGCTTGAACTAAATCATGAACATACGTTCTGTAGTCAATAAAGGATAGTGTGTCACTGTGGTAAAGCATTTCATGTACTAAAGAAATTGATTGAATACGTGACTGACTTTCTGTTAATGCTTTTTCTACTTCTTCGTTCTTAGTTTCATAAACCTGTAATTGCAAAATTCCAGAAATTACAGCCAGATTATTCTTGACTCTATGATGAATTTCTGAAAGTAGAACGTCTTTTTCTTTTAAAGACTTTATTACTTGTTCATCTGCTTCTTTTCGTTCTGTAATATCTGTAGCAACACAAACTGTCCCTACAATTTCTCCATTTCCATTTATTAGTTCTGCTTCCGAAAAAAGAACTGGAATTCTTTTGTTTCTTTTTGTGAATAGACAGAATTCAAAAACATTTCCTTTTTTACTGTTTTCAACATACTTATCTCTCATTTTTTCTAAATCGAAGAATCTTGCAACAGGCATCCCAACAATTTCATGTTTTGTATAATGAAGCATTTCCAGCCCAGCTTTATTGATTCCAACTATAATCCCTTCAGGATCGGTTACAATAAGCGTCTCCCTAATAGTTTCAATAATATTATCAAGATAATCTCTAGCTATCGTTCTTTTTTTAAGGTTTGATGCCATCGTGTTAAACGATATAGCTAACTGGCCAATTTCATCCTTATTAGTAATCTCTGTTCGCTCATCTAAATCTCCTTCTCCTAACTTTTGGGCACTTATATTCAACTTCATTAATGGGTTAGCAATAGACCTGTAAATATAAAATGCAATAAGAATTGAAATAAAAACACAGATAACAGAAACGATTACGATCATATAGTTCGCTTGCTCTAGCTGATCAGTAAGTAAGTCATTTTCTATATTCTGCTGGATAACAGCATGATTTCTGAGATGAGAAATGTCAGGTATTACACGGTTTCTAAAGTAAGGGCTAATTGAAGTAGTAAATAATGCATTGGCTTCATCTACATCTTCATCCAAAAGCTTTAGCCAATCACTAGAAAGGCTGATATAGAATACTAAACTCTCATCTAAACGCTGAATATCTTGAATATTCTCGGATGTTTGAGTGGGGTTCGGGTTTCCCCTAAACTCCTTTACCTGATTAATTAACCCAGAAAGCTCATTTATTTGTTCTTTAAAACTCTTCGAGAGCATCCCTATTGTAGGTTCATCTAATGTAGTTTCATTTTCTAAATTAGTATCTGCTTCTTTAATTGCTGTTAGAAAAACTAAACTTTGATATAGTCCTCGTTCAATATCCGCAGTTACTTGAACAAACTTAGTTGTTTCTATATTGTTAGTAAGCAACTGATTTTGAATAGAGTTTGAATACCAGTGTGAGACTAATCCAACTGTACCAATCAGTATGCTAATACATACAAAACTTACTATGATTTTGTTACCCAATTTCAAAACGTATTCTTTTAAAACAAGTTATTAGTTGTAAGATGTAATCACTACAAACTCTTATTAGAAAAGATTCATGTAACATTTTGAGGTTTGGATAATTTTTAAACACTAACTACCATTAATGCTCTCTAAGAGCTTAATTTCGTTCTCAAAAGTTTAAAGAAAACGATTGTAATTCTTATTCTTAACTTATTTTAAATTAACTACTGAGCATGATTAATTACTTTAACTTATAATCGTAGACCAAAAATCTTCTTATATGTATTTTTAAAGTGCTCGATTTGATGAGCTAATCCAACTGTAATACGAATACAATTTGGAAGCCCGAATGCATTAATTCTTCTTAGAATTACTCCTTGTTCCAGCATTTTTTCGGTTAAATAAATTGCTTCCTCCTCAGAAGGCAATACCATCAAAACAAAATTTGAAACTGACCGCACATACTCAATGTTATTCTCTTCAAAAAATCGATATAAAAGCTCTCGACCTTCCTCCACCATTTTAATTGATTTTTCTAGAAACTCATAGTCATAAAATGCTGCAAGAGCTGCTGCTTGCCCAATACCACCAGGTTCGAAAGTCATTTTTGTTTTGTACATATATTCAATCAAATTCTGAGGACCTATTCCATACCCAACTCTGAATCCTGCAAGACCATATCCTTTCGAAAATGTTCGTAATACGATAACATTCTTAAATTTATACCCCAATACATTTGGATAATCGGTTACATGACTCGCAAATTCGTAATATGCCTCATCCATAATCACAATAATATTCTCTGGAATCTGCTCCATTAACCATTCAAACTCTGTACTGTTTATATATGTCCCAGTTGGATTATTCGGATTAGCTATATAAATCATTTTAGTGTTTTCATCAATTGCATTTACAATCGCTTTTACATCAAAACGATAATCACTAGTAACGGGTATTTTTTTGAGCTTTACTCCTCTAATTTTAGCCTGAACAAACATTCCAATAAAAGTGACATCTGCAGTAATAATGTTCTGTTTGTTATGAAAAAATGTTCGACAAAGAATCGCTAATAAGCTTTCTGATCCTGAGCCAACTATTACATTCTCAATCTCAACATTTGTTTTATCAGCTATCGCTCTCCTAAGTTGTTTTGAAAGTGGGTCTGGGTAATCATTAATTATCTTTACTGCTTGTTCTACGGCTTCTTTTACCTTTTCGCTATATCCAAGTCTGTTTTCATTTGAAGCAAGTTTTGAAATTTTTTCAGGTTGATACGCCTCTACTACTTCAGCTATAGTTTTTCCAGCAACGTAAGGTTTAAGCTCTTCAATATTTGCAGGTACAATTGATGTTTTTTTTGCTAATTTCATAATCTTTTGGACTCCATTTTCATGAAAATTACGGCAATTTGATCGCTTTTTATAATTGTTTGGTAATAATCGTTTCACAAAGTCATTTCTATCTTTACCTTTCAGCATGAAAAAGATAATTGTTACAGGCGCCAGCAAAGGAATAGGATATTCAACAGCATTAAAGTTAGCTGAGGATGGGAATCAAGTATTTGCTATTGCACGATCGGAAAAAAATTTAAAACTATTAGCCAGTAAAGCTTCAAATGGAAAAATCATCCCCATTGCCGCAGATTTAACTCTTGATGATGGAATAGAAAAAATCAATTTAACTCTTTCTAAAATTGATAGTATTGATGCGCTCATCAATAATGCTGGCGCTTTAATAAATAAGACTTTTTTAGATACAACTATTGACGACTGGCTTTATCAATTTAATGTGAATGTTATTTCTTCCATTAGATTAATAAAAGCATTGAAAAGCAAACTTAAACCTTGTAGCCACATTGTAAATATAAGTAGTATGGGTGGATTTCAAGGAAGCTCTAAGTTTCCAGGCCTTTCAGCATATAGTTCATCTAAAGGGGCTTTAACAATCCTTAGTGAATGTTTAAGTACCGAATTCTCTAAAGATAATATTGCAGTAAATTGTCTGTGCTTAGGAGCTGTACAAACCGAAATGCTTGAAGAAGCTTTTCCTGGTTACTCTGCACCAACAAGCCCTGATGAAATGGGAGCATTTATAGCACATTTCGCATTATCTGCACATTCTTTTTTTAATGGAAAAGTTTTACCAGTAGCATTAAATAATCCTGAATAGTACATGGTAATGCCCCTTTTTTTTGTTTAACTTCGTCAAAACAAGAATCATTTACTTTTTCGATGAAGCAATTCTTTTTTAGCATTTTCATAGTTTTCACACTTTTATATTCAACACCTACAGCGAAAGCTCAAACTGTTCAATTACTTGCTGGTAATACGTTAAACGGAGCTATGAATGGAACTCTTTTAGGAGGTGCATCCATGGCTATTACCAATAATAGTGATGACTTCTATCCACTTCAGGTGGGACTTGGGTTAGGCACTCTATATGGAATCGGAATGGGTGGATATGATATTGTTAAAGGTGGTGGAAAAGAGATTTTGGTATCTGGATTATTCAACGATGGGAATAACAGTTCAATTATTGTACTTCTTGATACTTTTTATGGAGCCGCAGCTGGATCTATAATCGTTACTTCAGTAATGTTGGTTGCTAATAGACCTCTAATAGATGGGTTACAATATGGTGCTGGTATAGGAGCCTGGGTAGGCTTTGGCTTTGGACTGTTTGATACTTTTATTCTTGCTAAAACAGCCACATCTCCTTTAGCAAAACTTTACCAACCTACTAATAATGCAAATGGGATAGTTGGTTTGGATTTAAATAATGGAACTTCGCTAGGATTTATGAACCCTTCTATTCTTCAAACGATTGAACTAACACCTACATCTTTTAATAGGTCTTTCTCACCAAGTGTAGAACTAGTAAATGTTAAGATTAGCTTTTAGAGTGAACTTCAACTAACGTTCTTAAAGCTTCTCTCGCAGTATTTATATGGCCGCTTAATGATGGATGTAAACCATCTCCAAGATAGTTCCAAGCTTTTGGCTCACCATCACCCATTCTAGTGCCTTTCGGGTCTACTATTCCACCACGTTTACCTGATACTAACTGACGAACTTGTTCTAAATCCTCGGCATCAATAGAAAACTCATAAATAGGATTTGAATTCAGTAACTCACTTATTACTGGAGTAGGAGTTACCCATAAAGTTGGGTTTTGTACTTTTACTTCAAGAATTTCATGAATAGTATTCAAATTTTCCCATGTTTCTGACAAAGGGATCAAAGTTCTTTGGGGGGCTATATTTAATCTTTGTACATCAAAAGTTCCTAACGATACAAATACCCAATCGGGATCGTGTAAAATCACATCTCTATCTAATCTTTTAAGTGCTTCTGATGTAGTATTATATGAAACACCAGAATTAATAAAGTTGAATCCTGCATTTTCATAAGAAATTTCAAGCAAATGCTTTAAAACAGAAAACCATCCTTGATGATCTTCAGTAGAGGAATCTCCAAATGCGACTATCGTTTCTTCTCCATCAAATGGTAGATTATCGATCAAATCTATGATTTCATCTTCTTTCAAAAGTTCTAGGGCACCCTGCTTTGCATTTTCATCAAAATTTTTACGGTAATTTATTAACTCTTCGGCAGATACACCAAGCAAACCTGCTTCCACTTCAACTTCATTCTTTCCTGGGAACAAAGGATGTCTTTTCCCTGCATGAAAAAAAGGGATCATAAATTGTTCTAGTACACTTTTTTCTTCTTGGCTAAGTTCTTTCATTTAAAATCGTATTAATTAAATCATTTACTAATTCAGGAACCCCTTCAGTTGCCCTTTTTGGAATATGTTCCCATCCAGACAAACTTATTAATTCAGGTTTTGAGGGGTCGATAATTATTTTTCTAATTTCATTTTTTGCATAATGAATAAGACCAGCAGCTGGATAAACAGCCAAAGAAGTCCCAATTACAATCAATATATCTGAGGTACTAACTTCATGTGCTGCAATTTCTATCATGGGAACCATTTCTCCAAACCAAACGATCGCAGGTCTTAATTGAGTCCCATCTTTAGATATATCTCCAATATTAATGTTATTTATTCCAATTTCAATAATTTCATAAGGATCAACTTCGCTTCTCGCTTCCGAAAGCTTACCATGTAAGTGGATCACGTTGCTAGATCCAGCTCTTTCATGAAGATCATCTACATTTTGTGTTACAATTACGACTTCAAAATTTTCTTCGAGCTTTTTTAAATGTAAATGAGCTAAATTTGGTAATGCCTTTGCAGCTTGAATTCTTCTTAGATTATAAAAATCTAGAACTTTTTGAGGTTTTTTGTGCCAACCATCAATAGATGCTACTTCATTTACATCAAAACCATCCCAAAGCCCACCAGAATCTCGAAATGTAGAAAGTCCACTTTCAGCACTTACTCCAGCGCCTGTTAAAACAACAATCTTTTTATTTGGCATTTACCGTTTGAAGATTGAACCATGAACTATTGATTTGAAAATCTTCAACAATTTCATTAATTGAACCGTGTTGGAAACTATGTAAAATCGTATTGATCTCTTCTTGCAGTACAGAAATTGCATTTTGAATAAGTTCTTTATTAAAGCCTTGGTCACTTAATTTGAGAGTAAACTCCAGTGAAACCATTCTACCTAAAGCCTTACCCAACTCAACCAACTTACGCTGTGGCATTTTTGCATCAATTTCAAAATTGAGAATATCTTTAAAATAATCAGAAGACCTTACAGTAGGTTCATACTCTTTAAGAAAATCATATAGGTTCGTTCTCTTAAATTTTCTCATCATTTTAATAACCGACTCTGATATTTGTTGATAAAGAATATCATTAGATCCTTCAAAAATTTGAAATGGTCTACTATCAACCGTTGATCTACCTGCAATATGATCCAATCTATATCCTTTTGCTCCTGTCAACTGGAGTAAAGACTGAGATGCTTTTTGCATATAATCTGTAACTACAGATTTTATTGAATTAGCCTGAACATCCATTCTAGATGTATTTTTCTCTAATGGCACATTTCTACTAGTAAAATTACACATTGCAGAACAAACGGTAAAATATGACTGAAGCTTGGTAATTCTGGATTTAACCTGATCGTAATCAATTAGGTTCTGACCACCTACAAAACGTTCTCTACAGTGTGAAACTGCTTCTTCCATCATTCTTTTTAAGAATCCCATTCCCATTCCAGGAAATTGAAGTCTACTTCTGTGAAGTAAGTCGAGCATTAAAGTAATTCCTGTTCCTTTTGGCTCTAATTTATAGGGTGCAGGAACTTCAATATTAACTCGATTTTTACCATAAGGTAGCATATACAATCCGAGGTTATTGTAATATTCCTCTACATCAATTCCTCCATTTCTTGTGTCATGCACAAAAAATGAAATATCTCGTCCTAATTCGCCTTCTTGATTTTTTTCTCTTGCTGTCATTAACCAATAATCAGCCATCCCTGTTAAACCAGCCCAATGTTTTAATCCTTGTATGCTGTAGCTACCAGTATTCGGATTAATAGTATATGATGTTTGCATTTTAAGTGCTTCCGATCCAAAATCAGGCTCTGTAATCATCAAGCCTCCCATTTTGTTTGCATTCAAAACACGATCGTAAACCTCTTTTTTAACTGACTCATCCGCATAATTAGCTATGGGTTGTAAAAACAACGCTCCATTAATCCCCATCATAAGAGATAAAGGAAGAGACTCATACGAGCTAGCTTCCAACATGGATAAAGCTTCTGCTGTATTTCCACCAAAGCCTCCATATCTTGAAGGAATAAAAGCACCTAAAGGCTTTAAGTCTAGTATTTTCCTAAGCGATTCTTCGGTAATTCCTCTGTCTAAAGTCTCTTTATTTATTTCATTTGTGGAAGCAAATATTTCTGCTAATCGAGTTCTGTATTCTTTTAGAAAAGATTCAAAATCAAACATGCCAAATGTATTTTTGTGATAACTATATATGTATTGAATATACAATTTTAAGTCAGGAAAAGTGCCTGATTGATGTAAATAAAAAAACCCTCGACCGCGAAGCGGTAGAGGGTTTAGGTAAAAAAGAAGAG